>CBDCQR010000015.1:0-57500 GCA_965220685.1 Alphaproteobacteria bacterium | reverse complement strand
CGGGGTCGCTCCTGCCGGCAACTGCTTCGGAAGCTGGGCAGTTTGGCTTTGGCATATTGGGGGAGATGCAGACGCGGAACGCCTTTGGAGGGCGTATGGTCGATCGTCGCATTTCTTATAGTTCTGGCAATTTTTCCTCGATTGAGCGGGGAGACGCCGGCCTACCGGAAGCCGGGCCTGAACCCGATCGCACCGGAACGCCGGACCGCAGCGCAGACCTGAGGGATGCCGGGCTGGGTACGACCGCCGGTCCGATCGGCCGGACGGGCCGGCGTCACGCGCGAATTCGCGATGTGGCAGATCTGGGCGCCGTCCTCGCCGCGGCCAGAATGACGCCCGAGGAGCGCGAGCCGGTCGTCCCCGCGGCATCGGATTCTTCGGATGCCGACCGTGGCGCGCCGGCAGCCAACCCGCAAATTCCGGCAACCGAAGAATCCCGCGGCGCGCCACCGGAGGCGGCACAGGGCGACCCTGCGGCGTCCGTCGTCGCGGCTGCGCTGGACGGCGCGGTTTCGGGCGGCGACGGTCCCGGTTCCGACCGCGGTGACGCCGGGAGGGGCCGGGACCTTCCCCCGCCGGAGGAAGCGTCGCCACCCGTCGTCGCCGAACTGGACGAACCGTCGGGCAAGCAGCTCGACCTGGCCGAATTCGTGATCCAGGCCGCGGTTTCGGGCGACGACGACGGGGCCGTCCAGATACCCTGGATGCCGGAGCCGGCCGACCGGGCAGGAAACGGCGCCATGACCGCCCGCGGCGGTCGATCCGGGGTCCCGGGGACCGGAGCGGGACAGGCACCGAAATCCGGCGAAGCTGCGAGGGCCGGCCCGGACGCCGCCCGCTACGGGAGCGGCGCCCCGGATGCCGGCGGCGGCGGAATCGATGGGAACGGTATTCCCGCCCGCCGCGACACGGACAATCGCAACGCCGGGCCCGCCAAGGGACCGGTTCCGTCCGGCAACGGTCCGGTCGACTACAGCAACGTCGGCCTTGATCTGAGCATCCCGATCGCCGGTGAGGAAGATATCCCGCTTGTTCGGGCCCACTACGAGGAAAAATCCACCGCCTGGGAGACCGGCCCCGCGGAGTCCGGAATTGCGGGCGCGGGCGCGCCGGACGCGACAGCAGCCGCTGCGGGCGCGGAGCCGTTCCCGGCGCCGGAGCCGGCCGCGCCGGACGATGCGACGCCGAAGTTTTTGAGATCCAGGGAGCGGTCGGGATTTCGCCCGGGCCGGTCCCCGCTTGTCCGCTCGAAGAGGTTCGCGCCCGGCAGGGACGTACCTGCCACGGGGGCGTCCGCTCCGGCAGCTGACCGGGACCGGACGGTGGCGCCGGGCGCGCCCGAAACGGACCGGACCGCGCCCGAAAAGCCGTCGGGCGCCGCGGCCCGCCGGACCCGGAAGGCGCGCAAGACCGGGAAGGCCGTGGCGGCAGGCGACGACAACGCGCTGCGCGGATGGAAACGGCTGGCGGCACGGCCGGAGAGCGTCGAGGCCGACCGGCGGGCGAATATTCTAAGCGGCCTGGGGATCGCTGCCGCCCTCGGCGCGGTCGCGTGGTATGTCGTGACCCCGGGGCCGCCGTCGACGCGGATTGTGGATGCCGGAAAAACCGACATTGCGGCGCCGGAAGCCGGCAAGAAAGTGGGTGCGGAGACTCCCGCCAGCACCGCCGGCGCCGGCGGACTCCGGAAGCCCCTGATCTACCGGCCCGCGAAAAAAATCGAGCTGGCGGCGGCGAGCGCCGTCGGCGATCTCGAATACCGGATAACCCCGAAAACCGTCGACCGGATGGTCGTCTCTGCCCGCGGCGACAATTTCGGCAAAATGCTGCTGCGCGCCGGGGTCGGCGCCGAGGAGGCAGCGCGGGCGGTCCGGGCCCTGCGAAAGACCTACAATCCGCGCAGGCTGCCGATCGGTCTCGAACTCAAGGTGATTTTCGAGGCGCCCGGCGTCGGGAATCCCCGTTTCCTGGGCTACCGGTTCGATTCGTCGAGCGACCGGATGGTCCATGTCTCCCGGCTGGCGACCGGAGGCTATACCGCAAGGAAGGTCGAGAAGATCGTCACGCACGTCTATTCCCGGGCGGACGGGCAGATCGAGACCAGCCTGTTCGGCGCCGGCGTCAAGGCCGGCGTCCCGCCGCGGATCATGCTCCAGATGGTCCGCCTGTTCAGTTTTGCCGTGGATTTCCAGCGCGACCTGCATGGCGGCGAGAAATTCCAGATCATGTACCGCTCGCAGAAGGACGAATCCGGCCGCATCGTCCGGCACAGCGACATCGTCTATACGTCGCTGACCGTCGGCGGGAAGGCCCGGAAGCTGTACGTCTACGAGCCGCCGAAAGGCGCGGTGCAATATCTGAACGAACGCGGGCAAGGCAACCGCCGGACGCTCATGAAGACGCCGATCGACGGCGCCCGGCTGACGTCGCGGTTCGGTTATCGCAAGCATCCGCTCCTCGGCTTTACGAAGCTGCACGCCGGTGTGGACTTCGGCGCCCGCCGCGGTACCCCGATCTATGCCGCCGGCAACGGCACGATCGTCAAAATCGGCTGGTTCGGCACCTTTGGCCGCTACATCCGCATCCGGCATGGCAGCGTCTACCAAACCGCCTATGCCCATATGAGCCGCTTCCAGCGCGGCCTCAGGGTCGGCTCGCGGGTCAAGCAGGGCGATACGATCGGTTATGTCGGAAATAGCGGGCGCTCGACCGGCCCGCACCTGCACTACGAGGTGATCCGCAACGGCCGGCAGGTGAACCCGATGAAAATCGCCCTGCCGGCGCGCAAGAACCTCAAGGGCAGGGATCTCAAGCGGTTTCTCGCCCATCGCAAGGAGGTCGACGCCCGCTACGCCGCCCTGGGCCTGGCCAATGAGCGCCTGCAGAAGGGTAAGGTGCAGACCGTCGGATCGAAAGGGGCTCCCGGCTGCAAGACCGGCGCGAGCGCCGACGGGCAGAACGGCCGGGCCTGTAACTGAATTTCGGCGGTTCGACGGGTCACTGGCGGAGCCGGCACGGCAGCAACGCGCCCTTCCGGCCGGAGCGCATGCCGTACCGAATTCAGACGTGCTGGCCGCCGTTGATGTGGATCTCCGCACCGCTGACATAGGCCCCGACATCCGTGGCCAGCGCATAGATCACCGATGCCACTTCGTCCGGCAGGCCGAGCCGCCGCATCGGAATTTCCCGCTCCACCAGGTCCTCGGTACCCGGCGACAGGATTGCGGTGTCGATTTCGCCCGGCGCAATGGCGTTCACCCGGATGCCGAAGGGGCCGAAATCGTTGGCCATCTCGCGGGTCAGCGCGGCCAGCGCCGCCTTGGAGGTCGCATAGGCGGCGCCGGCAAAGGGATGGACGCGGCTGCCGGCGATCGAGGTGACGTTGACGATCGATCCCCTGCCGTCGCGCAATTCCCGCATCAGGCCGCGAGCCAGCAGCAGCGGCGCAAAAAAGTTCACCGTCATCACCTCCTGCCACTGGGTCAGGCTGGTGTTGACGGTGCCCAGGCGTTCGCCGTCCCGGCCCTTCGGCGAGATGCCGGCATTGTTGACCAGCGCGGTCAGCGGCCGGCCGGCCAGCTTGTGTTTCAGGACGGCGAGGCCCTCGGCCAGCGCCACAAGGTCCGAGAGATCGATCCGGACATGATTGTCCTCGCCGTGCTCCCACGGGCAGGCCTTGTCGAAGGACTGGCGGGAAATGGTGATGACCCGCCAGCCGGCATCGTGGAACCGCTTGACCGTGGCGTGGCCAATGCCCCGGCTGGCGCCGGAGATGATCAGGGTGCGGTCGCTGTAGTCGGTTGCCGGGTCGAGCCTGGCGCCGGTTACCGGGCAGACCTGTTCCATCGGGGTCCGTCTCCTGCCCGGCCCGACCGCTTCCGGACCGTGTCCGGGCGGCAGCCTGCCGGGTGCGGGGTCCAACCGGAGATATAGCCCGGATTTCTTCCCGATGTCACGGCCTGCGTCGCGTCGTGTCAGGCCGGCGTCCCGTTGCGGCGGTAGCCCAGATAGGTGCAGCGACGGCCTTCCTTCAGCGCTTTGGCCTCGTAGCGCGTCTGCGGCCAGTCCGCCGGCCGTTCCAGCCAGTCCGCGGCCCGCCGCGCGGTCCAGTCGAACCAGGGCTGTTCCCCCATGATCCGGAGCGTCCAGCCCAGGAAGACCGGGTGATCGGTCGCGATGCGCAGCGTGCCGCCCGGCGGCATCAGTTCGGCAAAGCGCCGGACCGTCGCGCTCTGGACCAGGCGGCGGCCGCGATGCCGGCGCTTCGGCCACGGGTCCGGATGGAGCAGGAACAGCCGCTCGATCGTCGCCGGGGCCAGCGCCGCCAGGAGCAGCCTCGCGTCGTCGTCGAATATCCGGACATTGGCGAGGGACCGTTCCTCGACGTGGCGCAGCAGGGACGCCACGCCGTTGACGAAAGCCTCGCAGCCGAGGAAGCCGATTTCGGGATGGGCCTCGGCCTGCCAGGCCAGGTGTTCGCCGGCGCCGAAACCGATTTCCAGCCAGAAGGCCTTCCGGGGCGTCCCGAAAAGCGCCGGCAAGTCGAGCGTACCGTCTGCCGGCAGCCGGACCTGCAGTTGCGGCAGCAGGGCCTCGACCAGCCGGGCGCGGCCCTTGCGCAGGGGCCGGCCCCGGCGGCGGCCGTGGAACCGCTGTTCAGCGCTGCGGCCCGGATGCGATTCTATCGGCGCCGCCGGCCCTTCGCCCGCTTCCGGACCCGGCCTAGAAGGCTCCTTTGAGGTCATCGACCAGATCGGTCCGTTCCCAGGAAAACCCGCCGTCGCCATCGGGCTCGCGGCCGAAATGCCCATAGGCGGCGGTGCGCGCGTAGATGGGCTTGTTGAGGCCAAGATGCTCGCGGATGCCTCGGGGCGACAGATTCATCAACTCCTGCAGGACGTCGGACAGCCTTGCCTCGTCAACCTGCCCGGTCCCGACAAGATCGACATAGACCGAAAGAGGTCTCGCAACGGCGATCGCGTAGGCAAGCTGGATCACGCACTTTTCCGCCAGGCCGGCGGCCACGACATTCTTGGCGAGATAACGCGCAGCGTAGGCCGCCGACCGGTCCACCTTGGTCGGATCCTTGCCGGAGAAGGCGCCGCCGCCGTGGGGCGCCGAGCCGCCATAGGTATCGACGATGATCTTGCGCCCGGTCAGGCCGGCGTCGCCGTCCGGGCCGCCGATCACGAAGCGGCCGGTCGGATTGACGTAGAATTCGTCCTCGTCGCACATCCAGCCGTCCGGCAGCACGTTGACGACATGGGGCCGCACGATCTCGCGCACGGCGTCTGCGTCGATCTTTTCCGAATGCTGGGCCGAGACGACGACCGAAGCCGCGCCGACCGGCTTGCCGTTCTCGTAGCGCAGCGTCACCTGGCTCTTGGCGTCCGGGCCGAGCAGGGGCAGGGCGCCGGAATGGCGCGCTTCGGCGAGCGACATCAGAATCTGGTGCGAAAACTGGATCGGCGCCGGCATCAGCGCTTCGGTCTCGGTGCAGGCATAGCCGAACATCAGGCCCTGGTCGCCGGCGCCTTCGTCCTTGTTGCCGGCCGCGTCCACGCCCTGGGCGATGTCGCCGGACTGGCCGTGCAGGTGGACCGCCACATCGGCCTTCCGCCAGTGGAACCCCTCCTGCTCGTAGCCGATGTCGCGCACGGCGGCGCGCGCGATTTCCTCGATATGGCCCTTGTTGACATGGCCCTCGGCATCGACCAGCGGCGCCGGGCCGCGGCATTCGCCGGCGATGACGATCCGGTTGGTCGTCGTCAGGGTCTCGCAGGCCACCCGGGCCTCTGAATCGGCGCCCAGGAAGGCATCGACGACGGCGTCCGATATCCGGTCGCAGACCTTGTCCGGGTGGCCTTCGGATACGGATTCGCTGGTGAACAGGTAGTTTGCGCTCGGCACTGATGGTCTCCTCCCGATTGCCGCGGTCCGTCCCGGAACGCGGCACCGGGCCGGACATTAATGAGCGCGAACCGGCCGCGCAACCCGAGGGGCCGGCGTGGGCGGCATGGCAGGCCGGCGTCCCCGTCCCGCGTTGCAGGGGAAGGTTTGATACCCCCTACGGATCGGAGGGCGGGTGCGGTTCCGGCATCGGGTGGCACGGCGCGAGGCGGGCGAGCATCGCGACCGCCAGGAGCAGGAGGAGGAATACGAAGTCACCGTAGCGGGCATATAGCGTCGGCGGGCGGGCCCTTGGCATGTCCGCGTCGAGCACGCCGCGGGCGCCGAGCGGCAGGATGCCCGTCACGCGGCCCCAGGGATCGACCACCGCGGAAATCCCGGTGTTGGCGGCGCGCACCATCGGCAGGCCCTGTTCGATCGTGCGCAGACGCGCGGCGGCGAAGTGCTGGTATGGCCCGGCGCTGTTGCCGAACCAGGCGTCGTTCGTCAGGTTGAGCAGCCAGCCGGGCCGGGTCGCGCCGACGGCTTCGGCCGGGAAGATCGCCTCGTAGCAGATCAGCGGGCTGGCGTCGGGCGCGCCGGGCACCGCGATGCTGCGCGGGCCGGGGCCGAAGGCGTAGTCCCGGCGCCCGTGGGCAATCTTCGTCACCCCGATCCGGCCGAGAAAGGCCCGCGCCGGCACATATTCGCCGAACGGCACCAGATGATGCTTGTCGTAGGTGCTGACCGGCTTTCCCGATTTATCGACGACATGGATGCTGTTCCAGGTGTCGGGCCCGGCGTCGCGGTTGGCGCCGGTAATCAGCACGCCCCGGTCCGGAACAGCGGCGAGCAAGAGCCGCCGGATATCGCCCTCGACGGCCACGACGGCGTGGCGGGTCTGCAGCCGGTAGGGCAGCGCGGTTTCCGGCCAGACGACGTGGGTGATCCCGTCGAAGCCGTCCGACCGGGTGAGCGCCGCATAGCGCAGCAGGATCGGCCGGCGGGCGCCGGGCCGCCATTTGAGGCTTTGGGCGACGGCGCCCTGCACGATGCGCAACCGGACGCCGGGCACCGCCTCCACTGCGGCCGGAAGGGTAAAAAAACCGGCGACCAGCGCGGCGGCCGTTGCCGCCGTCAGGCCGCCCGCCCAGGCGAGCGTGCGCCGGGTCCGCGCCGCCTTGCCGATCAGCGCGGCCGGGAGCGCGGCCAGGGCGACGGTCACCAGGCTCAGGCCGAACGGTCCCCACCAGGCCAGGGACTGCGCCGCGCCGGGAAACTCGGCCCAGACTGTCGCGACAAGATTCCAGGGAAATCCGGTGAGGATAACGCCGCGCACCCATTCCAGCGCCGCCCAGGCGGCAGCCAGCGCCAGCACGCGCCGGACGCCGCCCGGCGCCGCCCGCCATGCGATGCCTGTCGCAACGGCTGTTGTCGCCGCGAGCACGGCGCCGAGGCCGAAGACGTTGAACGGGATCATCCAGGTGAACCGGCCGGGCAGCACAGCGACGGCGAGCGCGACCCAGAGCGCCAGCACAAGGGCGGCGCCGGCGACGGCGCCGACCCATCGACGGCCGATCCGCCTGCGGCCGGCCAGCCGCGCACCCAGCGCGCCGGCCGCAATGGCCGCCGCCGGAAAGCCGACCAGCCCAGCGACGAGCAGCAGGTCCCTGTCAAGGTCGCCGGGAACGTCGATCACCACCGGCAGGCCGAGCCAGTACAGGCCAGCCGAGAAATAGCCGATGCCGAACAGCCAGCCCGCGGCAACGGCCGGGCCGAGCCGGTCTATCGCCTCCAGCCGCCGGAACAGCAGCCCGAACCCGACGAACAGCAGCGGCAGGAGATGCAGCGGCGGCTGGGCCAGGGCGCAGAGCGCGCCGGCGACGACCGGCAGGACGGCGTCGCGCCAGCCCGTTCGCGGGATCGGCCGCCCGGCGCCGGGTTCGGCCGGTTCAGCGGCGGCCGTGCGGTCGGGCGGCACGGTTCCGGCGGGAAAAGGCAGCGGGCGGCGGGGCCGTCAATGCGCGTTGCTGTCTTCCGCCCGCCGCGCCGGCAGCCTGCGCAGCCGCACCCGATGGATGCGCCGCGGGTCGGCCTGCAGCACCTCCAGTTCGATGCCGCTCGAATGGGAAATCAGTTCGCCGCGGGTCGGCACGCGGTTGGCGAGAAGAAAGACCAGCCCGCCGATGGTATCGATATCGTCGCGTTCCTCGTCGGTCAGCAGATCGCCATACAGCGCTTCCAGATCTTCGAGCCGGGCCCTGGCATCGGCCTCGGCGATTCCGGGGCGGACTTCCTCGATTTTCGGGCTTTCGGCGTCGTCGTGCTCGTCTTCGATCTCGCCGACGATTTCCTCGACAAGGTCCTCGATGGTGACCAGCCCGTCGATCCCGCCGTATTCGTCGACGACCAGCGCGAGATGAATCCGGGTGTCGCGCATTTCCGCCAACAGATCGAGTACGCTCATCGACGGCGCCGCGAACAGCGGCTTGCGCACGATTTTCTCGAGCTTGAAGCTGCGCCGCTTGCTCCAGTAGGGCAGCACGTCCTTGATGTGCACCATGCCGACGATCTCGTCGAGCGTGCCGCGGTAGACCGGCAGGCGGGAATGGGTCTCGCTGCGCGCCAGTTCGATCAACTCCGGCAGGCCGGTCGAGAGTTCGACCGCCGTGATGTCCGCCCGGGGCACCATCACGTCGCGTACCGTCAGATCGTGCAATTGGAGGATATTGTGGATCAGCCGCCGTTCGTCGGCCGCCATGGGCGCCTGCGGGCCGCCGGCATCATCGAGCAGTTCGCCGATCGTATCCCGGATCTGCTCGCCGTTGCGCGGCCGGCGCAGGCTGCGCAGAAAGCGCTGGATCGGACCGCGCGCCGGCCTGGACGAAGCGCCGGCGGGTGCGGCCGGTTCGCGATGGCCGTTGCCGGCTACGGTGGGCAGGCCGGCCGCCGGTGCCGGACCGGGCGGGCCTTCGGCGGACCGGCCGATGCTACTGTCAGGGGACGCGCTTTCCTGCGCGTCGCCCGAATTTTCAGGCATTTTCCAATTCCAGGTGCTCCAGGGGGTGACCTGCCTCGTGGGAACCAGCATAGGGATTGGCGACGCCCAATCCAGCCAGAATTGCGATCTCCAGCGCCTCCATCCGCTCGGCTTCGGAGGCGGTGCCGTGATCGTAGCCCAGCAGATGCAGCATGCCGTGAACCGCGAGGTGGGTCAGATGATCGGCCGGCGTCCGCCCGAGGCTGTCGGCCTCGCGCAGCACGGTTTCGCCGGACAGGACGATATCGCCCAGCAGGCCGCCGGGAGGGCGGTTCCGATCCGGGGCATCGCCGCCCGGCGCCGGCATATCGAGCGGGAAGGACAGCACATTCGTCGGCCGGTCGAATCCCCGATGGTCCCGGTTGAGGGCGCGAATCGCCCGATCGTCGGCGATCGTGAGCCCGAGTTCCCATCCGGCCAAGTCCAGGCCGGGCAGCGCCCCGGCCGCGGCGCGGATCGCCGCCCGGCACAGGGCTTCGGCATCGCCGTCGGCGGTCCGCCAGCAGTTCGGGGCGAGATCGAACGCAATCTGCGGGACCGTCATCGCGCCGGCGCGTCCTCCTCCGGTTCGAGGTTCAGCCTGCCCTGGGCATTGTCCCTTGCGTCATAGGCCTGAACGATGCGCGAAACGAGATCGTGGCGCACGACATCGACATGGCCGAAATGGGCGAAGCCCACGCCGTCCATGCCGTCCATGATATCCACGGCGTCGCGCAGGCCGGAGCGGACGCCGCGCGGCAGGTCGACCTGGCTGAGGTCGCCGGTCACGACCATGCGCGAGTTCTCGCCGAGGCGCGTCAGCAGCATCTTCATCTGCATCGGCGTGGTGTTCTGCGCCTCGTCGAGGATGATGAAGGCGTTGGACAGGGTGCGCCCGCGCATGAAGGCCAGCGGCGCCACCTCGATCTCGCCGCTCTCCAGCTTCTTCATGACGCGGTCGCCGGGCAGCATCTCGTAAAGCGCATCGTAGAGCGGCCGCAGATAGGGATCGACCTTTTCGCGCAGGTCGCCGGGCAGGAAGCCCAGGCGCTCGCCCGCCTCGACCGCCGGCCGCGACAGGATCAGCCGCTCGACCTGCCCGCTCTGCATCATGTTCACCGCGCAGGCGACCGCCAGATAGGTCTTGCCGGTGCCGGCCGGGCCGAGCCCGAACGTCATTTCATAGGCCCGCAGCGCCCGGACATAGGACGCCTGACCGGGCGAACGGGCGCTCACCGTCCGTTTCGGCGTCCGGATCGTGACGTCCGCCGCGTCCTTCGGATCCGGCGGCTCTCCGGCCATGCGGATGGCGGCGTCGACGTCCGGCTGGGCGACCGCGCCGCCGTTGCTCGCGGCCTTGTAGAGGGATTTCAGGGCGCTGACCGCCGTGACCTGCGCGTCTTCCGGCCCGGTGACCGTGAGGCGGTTGCCGCGGGCATGGATGGTGACGCCGGTCTTCTGCTCCAGCCGGGCCAGATTGGCGTCGTGGGCGCCGCACAGGGCCGACATCGACGCATTGTCCTCGAAGCGCAGACTCGTGCCGCCGTCACGCGCGCCGGCCAGAACCGTTCCGGTCGCCGTCTTGCGGCTCACGCGGCGCGAACCCCTTCGGACCGGCCCGCGCCGACAGAGGCGCGCGGGCGCGCTGCGGCCGCAGCCGCCAGATGCCCGGCAAGACTGTTGGCGGTCGCCCGGTCGATCGCGATATCGGCAATCCGGCCGAACCGGTCCGGCGGCGCCATGACATGGACCGCCTGCATCCACGGGCTGCGGCCGACCATCTGACCGGGCTTGCGGCCGGCGCGGTCGAGCAGCACCGGCATCGTCCGGCCGATGCAGGCATGGTTGAAGGCGGCCTGCTGGGCCTCGAGCAACTGCTGGAGCGCGGCCAGCCGGGCGGCCTTTTCCGCTTCCGGCACCTGGCCGTCGGCCGTCGCCGCCGGCGTTCCGGGCCGGGTGCTGTATTTGAAGGAATAGGCCTGGGCATAGCCGGTTTCGGTAACCAGCTTCAGCGTCGCCGCGAAATCCTGGTCGGTCTCGCCCGGAAAGCCGACGATGAAGTCCGACGACAGGGCCAGGTCGGGCCGCGCGGCGCGCAGCCGGTCGACCGTCCGCCGGTAGTCGTCCGCCGTGTGTCTCCGGTTCATCGCCGCCAGGATGCGGTCCGATCCGCTCTGCACCGGCAGATGCAGATACGGCATCAGGGCCGGCACCTCGGCATGGGCAGCGATCAGGTCGTCGTCCATATCCCGGGGATGCGAGGTCGTGTAGCGGACCCGTTCGAGACCCTCGACCTCCGCCAGTTCCCGGATCAGCCGGCCGAGGCCCCAGACGCCGCCGCTCTTGACCCCGCCCCTGACACCGCCTCCGACGCCGAGGGGCGCTTCGCCTGCGTAGGCATTCACATTCTGGCCCAGCAGCGCGATTTCCCGCGTGCCGCCGGCGACCAAGCGCCGGGCTTCGGCGAGGACGGCCGCGGCCGGGCGCGAATATTCGCCGCCGCGGGTGTAGGGCACGACGCAGAAGGTGCAGAACTTGTCGCAGCCTTCCTGGACGGTCAGGAAGGCCGAGGGCCCCTGGGGAGCGCTCTCCTCGGGCAGGGTATCGAACTTCTCGTCGGCCTCGAACTCCTGGCCGATGGCGCTGCCGGTGCGCCGGGCCTCGGCCAACAAATCCGGCAGGCGGTGATAGCTCTGCGGGCCGAACACCAGATCGACCGCGGGCGCGCGCCGGCGGATTTCCGCCCCTTCGGCTTGGGCGACGCAGCCAGCGACGGCGATCGTCGCGTCCTTGCCGGCGGCGCGGCGTTCGCGCTTGATCCGCTTCAGCCGCCCGAGCTCGGAATAGACTTTCTCGGCCGCCTTCTCGCGGATGTGGCAGGTGTTCAGGATGACGAGGTCGGCATCCTCCGGCGCCTCGGCCTGCCGGTATCCGCGGGGCGCCAGGACGTCCGCCATGCGGGCGGAATCGTAGACGTTCATCTGGCAGCCGTAGGTCTTGATATAGACCGATTTCTGCATGCGGGCGGTTTACCGGCGGCGGCGCAAGGGCGGCGCCTTCGAGGCCCAATACGGTAAGCGCGGGAATGGGTGTGTCAAGCGGCGGCCCTTCCCGCCCGATCCGGCCCGGCGGCCGGCGCGGCCTCCCGGGCGTCGGTACGGACCGCCGGCAGCGGCGGCCCGACGCCGACGGGCTGGTCCCGTCCGGTCAGCGACCGGGCGACTCCGGCGGCGACCACGGCGTGGCACCAGGCCGAAAGGTCCTTGCGCGAGGCGAACCGGTCGAGGCTCACCGGATCGTGGAACCGGACCTCGACCCGCGACCGGCCGATGCCCAGCAGCTGCCAGAGATGCCCGGCCATCTCCATGTCGCCGTACCAGGCGAAGAACGGCCGCAGATGCCGGCCCATCGGGATGCCGTCCAGATGGGTGTAGGCCACCGAGACCGGCTGGACGACGACCGGCCTGTCGCCTATCCGGATGGCGGCGGCGCTGAACAGGGCGCTGCGGAACGGCAGGACGAAATTGCCGTCGCTGCTCGTGCCCTCGGGAAACAGGACCAGGCTGTCGCCCGCGGTCAGCCGCGCCTTCAGCAGTTCGGACTGGCGGACGGCGAGGCGCGGGTTGCGGTCGACGAATACGGTGCCGCTGATCTTCGCGCACAGGCCGAACAGCGGCCAGCCGGCGACCTCCGCCTTGGCGACGAAGCAGGCTTCGAGCAGCGCGCCGAGTACCGGGATATCGGCATAGGACGTGTGGTTGACGACATAGAGCACGGGGCCCTTCTTTACCGGTTTGCCGGCGACCTTCAGCCCGATGCCGAGCAGGCGGTTGAACACGCGATAAACGGTGATCGGCCATTTCCGCGCAAATTTCCGGCCCAGCGCCAGGTTGACCGCCTGGACGGGAATCAGCACCGCAAACCAGGCCATGCAGGCGACCAGGCGAACGGTGGCGCGGACATGGGAAATGTAGAGCATGCCGCCGCTGCCCCTCAGCAACCGGAGGCCGCGCCCGCAGCGTCGGCCCCAGCGTCGCCCGCAGCGCGCCGGTCCGGAAGGTCGAGTTCGCGCGTGTAATGCTTGTAGTACCGGTCGGAGACGGCGGCGACATCGACGACGACGCAAACGTCCACCGTATTGAACTCATGGTCGATAACGGCGCCGTCGCCGATGCTGCCGCCGAGGCGCAGATATCCCTTGATCATGGGCGGCAGGTCGCGCAACGCCGCCTTTCCGTCGATCCGGTCGGCGGGTATCAGGTCCATATCGACGTAGCGGCCCTTGACCGCGACGGGCCGGTACCGCTCGGGCGCCAGGTGGTTGTGGTGCAGATAGGCCAGCGGCCGCGCGACGTCTTCGGGATCTGTGCCGTGCAGGCTGGCGCAGCCGAACAGGAAGGCGATGTCGTTCGACAGGACGTAGGCCGACACGCCGCGCCACAGGATCTGCATGGCCCGTCTCGTCCGGTGGGCGGCGTCAATGCAGGAACGGCCCATTTCGAGAATTTCGCCCGGCTCGGCGACCAGCCGGTCGATGTCGTATTCCGCGGCGGAGTAGAAGCCGCCGACCCGCTCCGCGCCGGCCCGGCGCAGCATGCGATAGGTGCCGACGACGCCTTCCGGCCCGACGCCCAGATCTTCGTCCAGCACGATCAGATGATCGCAATGGGCGTCGAAAGCGTCGAAATCGCGCTTGAGCCGCGCCATCTCTCCGGACGGCCGGGCCGCCATTTCCTCATAGAAAATGCGGTACCGGAGTGCGAGGGCGGCATCGATTTCCGCTTCGGTCTCGGCCAGCCGGACCTGCAGCCGGCCGACGCGCTCGTCGATCTGGCGCGCAGCGAAGCCCTCGGCGTCCCGCGGATCAGCGATGGGAAACGGCGTCATCGACGGACCGGGCTACGCCGCCGCCCGGTTCCGCCGCGCGCCGGGTTCAGCGCCGGTGCAATGCATCACCCGCCCTTCTTCTTGCGGGCGTAGAGTTCGAGCCGGTGGTCGACGATTTCATATCCGAGTTCCGCCGCGATCCGGTCCTGCAACTGCTCGATCTCGTCGTTGCGGAATTCGATGACCTCGCCGGTCTGCACATCGATCAGATGATCGTGATGCTCCTCGGGCGTTTCCTCATAGCGCGAGCGCCCGTCGCCGAAATCGTGACGATGCAGGATATTGGCCTCTTCGAACAGGCGAACCGTCCGGTAGACGGTGGAAATGCTGATGTTCGGATCACGCTCGACAGCGCGCCGGTAGACCTGCTCGACATCCGGATGGTCTTCGCTCTCGGACAGGACGCGCGCGATCGTGCGGCGCTGCTCGGTCATGCGCAGGCCGCGTTCGTTACACAGCTTTTCGATCCGGTCGGGCATGGTCCACCGGCATGGCCCTGGATGCGGCGGGGTCGCGCACCGCCGCCTCCGCCGGCACTGCAACCCGTAGCGGTGACAGACTATCGCGTCGGCGGTGGAGACACGAGTCCTGAAAGCGAATCCTGAAAGCGAATTCCGGGGCAGCAAATCGCCGCCCGGCGGCGCAGCCTATTCGCTGCGCCCACCCCCCTGCCCGCGCCCGCCGGTGCCCAGACCGATCTGCTTGGCAAGCTGGCTGCGGCGCTTCGCGTAGTTCGGCGCGACCATCGGATAGTCCGACGGCAGGTTCCAGCGTTCCCGGTATTCTTCCGGCGTCATGTCGTAGGCGGTTTTGAGATGCCGCTTCAGCATCTTGAGCTGTTTGCCGTCTTCCAGACAGACGATGTAATCGGGCTGGACCGACTTCTTGATTGGCACCGCAGGCTTCGGCCGCTCGGGATCGAGGGAAGCAGCGTCACCGCCCTGAGCCTCGAGCGCGGCATACGTCTCTTCGATCAGTCGCGGCAGGTCGCTCAGCAGGACCGTATTGTTCGAAACATAGGACGAGACGATATCCACCGTCTGCGACAGCAGGCTTGCATGATCGTTATTGTCTTGGTCGGACATCACCGGTTCCGCAGGAAAATGGGCTATAGATGCGGCCACCATACGAATTTTCCGGTAAATTGCAACCTGATCAAAATATAATTTCAGATAATTCAAATAATAGATGGGGTAATTCCGAACGGGATTCTTGATTTTTGTTCGGTACTTGGTGTCCGTTACAGAGATTCACGCATGTAAAGGCCGCAGAAGCCGGCACCGCCCCGCCCGAAGACTTTCGCCCATGGTGGCAATTCGGGCTCCTGTCATTCGAGGTGCGGGTTGCGGCGGGCTTCCGGCAGCCGGGCTTGCGGCGGCCGCAGGTAGAGCGGGCGCGGCATGGCAAGGCCGGCCCTTCCGTCCCTACCGAGGGCCTCGTAGCGCCGGGCGACCAGCGATGCGAAGGCCGCAGCCCGGGGCGGGCCGGCCAGCGAACCGTCCGGGCCCCGGTCTGCTCCCTTGCCGGCTTCGCTGCCGGCCGGCACGGGGGTATCCGTTACCATCGGAACGCCTTCCGCCCCTGCCAGAGAGATGGCTTCGTCCGGCGCGAGAATCCCCGGATCGCCGGCCGCCGCGCCGCCCGGGCCGAACAACTGGCAATAGAGATCGTCGCGTTTGGTGTCGATGGCGACCACGCAGCCCTCTGGCGCCCGGACCGCCAGCGCCTCGAAGGTCGAGATTCCGATCGCGGGAATGCCGCGGGCGAGGGCCAGTCCGCGCGCCGCCGCCAGGCCGATGCGAATCCCCGTAAAGGCGCCCGGCCCACGCGTGACGCCGACGGCGTCCAGCCGGCCCCAGGCCATGACGGCCTCGGCCAGGGTCTCTTCGATCATCGGCAGGAGCCGCTCCGCCTGGCCGCGCGGCATCACCTCGTAGCGTTCGGCGATCACGCGACCCGCTGACCAGACCGCGACGCTGCACGCGCCGCAACTGGTATCGAAGACCAGGAGCCGGGCCATCGCCGGAGGCTCAGAGGATTTCGCAGGCCTCGTCGAAAGACATGCGCGGCGCCTGTTCCTTGAGGGCGGACCGGTCGCCGTAGCCGAGGCAGCACAGGAAATTCGACTGGAGCCGGCCGTCAGGGAAGAACTCGGCGTCGACCACGGCATTGTCGAAGCCGGACATCGGCCCGCAATCCAGCCCGACCGCCCGCGCGGCGACAATGAAATAGGCGCCCTGGAGCGTGCCGTTGCGGAACGCCGTGATGCCGGCGTGGGGCTTGCCCTCGAACCAGGACCGGGCATCGGGCGCCTTGGGGAAATAGCGCGGCAGATGTTCAAAAAAGCGGGTGTCGTGCGCGACGATGGCGACGACCGGGGTGGCCAGGGTCTTTTCGAGATTGGTCGCGGAAAGGGCCGGGCGAAGCCGCTCTTTCTGTTCCTGCGACTTCAGGAACAGGATGCGCGCGGGCTGGCCGTTGGCGCTGGTCGGGCCCCATTTCGTCAGGTCCCACACGGCGGCCAGCGTCTCGTCGGACACCGGCCGGTCGGTATAGCGGTCGAAGGATCGGGCGGTGCGCAGGATCAGGTCGAGCGTCGCCGGGTCGGCGGCCATCAATAGACCGCCCGCACTTCATGCACTTCCGGCACATAGTGGCGCAGCATGTTCTCGATGCCGGCCTTGAGCGTCATCGTCGAGCTGGGACAGCCGGAGCAGGCGCCCTGCATGGTGAGATAGACCACGCCGCTGTCGAAGCCGTGGAACTGGATGTCGCCGCCGTCCATCGCGACGGCCGGGCGGACCCGGGTATCGATCAGCTCGCGGATCTGCTGGACGACCGGATCGTCGTCGTCCGCGCCGGGCATCTCGTCGCCCGCCTCGGCACGCTCCGGCGCCATGACCGGCCGTCCGGCCGTGAAATGTTCCATGATGACGCCGAGCACCGGCGGCTTGAGCAATGGCCAGTCGGAGTGGCCGGCCTTGGTGACAGTGATGAAGTCCGAGCCGAGGAACACGCCGGCGACGCCGTCGATGCGGAACAGCGCCTCGGCGAGCGGCGAGCGGCCGTCCGCCGCCTCCGCCGTCGGAAAATCGGCGGTGCCCTGCTCCAGCACCGTGCGGCCGGGCAGGAATTTCAGGGTCACCGGGTTCGGCGTTTCGGCGGTCTGGATGAACATCGCAATCTCTCGAGGTCGGGAGGCCGTAGCGGAACTGCCCCCGGGGAAAGGGAAGCGGCCGGTCGAAGGCTGCCGGGAAAGTGGTGCAGCGGGCGATTGGCGTCAAGCAGAGCGGCCGCTGTAACCGGCAGCGGGCGTCGCCGCCGTGTGCGGACGCTCCGGCTGAGATCAGAGAGTCTGCGCGATCCCGCCGAGGGTGCGCGGCCAGAACAGGGTGTCGAGCACCAGCTGGCCGAGGCTGAGGTCGGCGGTGAAGACCAGCACGACCAGCGTGACCGCTGCACCGAACAGGTAGCAGCGGATCAGCAGGATCAGCGCCTTGCGGGCGCGCAGGCGCGCTTCGGCGATTTCCGGCGACCGCTCCTGGGCGCCGCCGTCGCGATTGTCGTGGCGAGGGCCGGCCATGGGCGGCATCATCCGGCAAAATCGAACCGGGCCGCAAGCTCCAGATGGGGCGACCAGAGAAACTGGTCGACCGGCCGCAGGCGGGTCAGCCGGTAGCCGCCGTCCACAAGGATGCGGGCATCGCGCATGAAGGTGCCCGGGTTGCAGGACACCGCGACAACGACCGGAACCCCGGCCGCCGCAATCTCCGCGGCCTGCGCCTTCGCCCCGGCGCGGGGCGGGTCGAAGACGATGAAATCGGTCCCGGCCAGTTCGCTCGCCGGGACCGGCCGGCGCATCAGGTTGCGCGGTTCGGCGTGCAGCTTCGCCAGACCGACGCGACGCGACGCCGCGCCAAGACCGGCGATGGCCGCCTTGTCGATATCGGCGGCCAGGACGGAACGGCCACGCCCGGCCAGGGGCAGGGCGAACGCGCCGGAACCGCAAAACAGGTCGAAGGCCGAGCCCGCGCCCTCCGCCGCTTCCAGAACAAAGCCGCTCAGCGCCGACTCGCCGTCCGCCGTGGCCTGGGCGAAGGCGCCGGGCGCCAGCGCTACGGGAAAGCCGCCGTAGACCGCCCGCACCGGGCGAGCCTCCGCGAGCACCTCGGCACCGTCCTGCTTCGGATGGGCACGCGCCACCCGGGCCAGATTTTCGCGGGCCAGCAGATCGACCAGAGCGTCCCGTCCCGCGCCGCCGAGCCGGGCAGACGTGCGGACGAGCAGGTCGAGGCCGCTGTCGGTCATGGCAACATGGGCATCGGCGCGGTCGCCAACCTGCAGCGCCGTTTCCGCCCAGGCGCGCAGCGGCGCGAGCAGCGCGGCGATCTCCGGGAGCACCACGGGACAGGCGGCAAGGCCGACGACGCGATGGCTGTGGCGTTCGTTGAAACCGACGATGGCGTCGTCGCGCCGCCGCCGGATCGCGAATGTCGCGCGCCGCCGGCTGCCGGGCGGGCTGGTGTGCAGCGGTTCGACGGTCGCGCCGTCCAGACCGTTGCGGGCGAGCAGGTCGCGCAGCATGTCCGTCTTCCACGCGCCATAGGCGTCGGGCGCCAGATGCTGCAAGGCGCAGCCGCCGCAGTCACCGAAATGCCGGCACGGCGGCTCCCGCCGGTCCGGCCCGGCCTCCAGCAGCGATAACAGCCGGCCGCGAAACCGCGCAGGGCCGGTCCCGGTGAGCGCGACCCTGACCCGGTCGCCCGGTGCGGTGGCCGGAACATGGACGACCCCGCCCGCCACCGCCGCCACGCCGTCGCCGCGCCGGCCGATGCTTTCGATCGTCACCTCGGCCCGGAAGCCGGTCATGTCAGCCGGCGCTTCCGCCGTCGTATCCGGCGCAGATCAGGAATTCGCGATTGCCCTCCGGTCCGGTAACCGGGCTCTCCTTGATGCCGGCGACCGACCATCCCGGCTGTCCGTCGAGCCAGGCCCGCACGTCGCGGCACACCGCCTCGTGCACCGCCGGGTCGCGCACCACGCCGCCCCTGCCGACCTGCGCGCGCCCGGCCTGGAACTGGGGCTTGATCAGGGCGATCAGCCAGGCGCCGGGGGCCGCCAGCGCCATGCCGGCCGGCAGCACGGCCTCCAGCCCGATGAAGCTGGCGTCGCAGACGACGGCGCCGAGCGGGTCCGGGACCTGTTCTCGGGTCAGATGCCGGGCGTTGGTCTTCTCCAGCACGACCACACGCGGATCGGTGCGCAACTTCCATGCAAGCTGGCCGTGCCCGACATCGACGGCGTAGACCTTCGCCGCGCCATGATGGAGCAGGACGTCGGTAAAGCCGCCGGTCGAGGCGCCGATATCGAGACAGGTCCGCCCGGCCGGGTCGACAGCGAAACGCTCGATGCCGTGGGCCAGCTTCAGTCCGCCGCGCGAGGCCCAGGGATGGTCCTGTCCGCGCACCGTCAGCGCGCCGTCGTCCGGAATGTTTGCCCCCGGCTTGTCGATGCGCCGCTCGCCGTGGAACACGACCCCGGCCATGACCAGCGCCTGCGCCCTGCTGCGCGACTCGGCCAGGCCGCGCGCCACCAGCAACTGGTCGACGCGTTCTTTGACAGGTTTGGCGGCGCTCCGGGCCATGACCCAGTCTACGCCGGCCGCGACAACTCTGGCGAGTAATTGCCGGACCGGGTCATCCGGTTGAAGCGGGTGACGAAGAACACCGCCGTCGAGGCGAGCCCCAGGGCAAGGCCGATCCAGATACCGACGGCGCCCCAGCCGGCGGCGAAGCCGAGGGTCCAGCCGATGCCGAAGCCGACGATCCAGTACCCCACGGCGGCGGCGATCATCGGAATCCGCGTGTCGTTCAGACCGCGCAGGGCACCGGCGGCGATCGCCTGCATGCCGTCGACGATCTGGAACGCCGCCGCGACGTAGAGCAGGCTCGCGGCCAGCGCCAGTACCTCGGCCGAACCGGCCATGCCCCGATCGAGGAACAGGCCGGCCAGCGTGGCGGGAAACAGCGCGATCAGCAGGCTCATGGCCGACATGAAGACAATGCCGATCCCGAGGGCGGCAAACCCGGCCCGCCGGATTCCGGCCGGGTCCCGGCGGCCGAGCGCCTGGCCGACCCGCACGGTCGCCGCCTGGCCGATCCCCATCGGCACCATGAAGGTGACGGCGGCGACCTGGATCGCGATGTGATGCGCGGCGATCGCCGTGGCGCCGATCCAGCCCATCATCACCACGGCGAAGGCGAAGACGCCCATCTCGATCAGGTAAATGCCGGCGATCGGCAGGCCGATGGCGAAGATCCGTCGGAAGACCGCCCAATCCGGGCGCCAGAACCGCGTCAGGATGCGATAGTCGCGCAGGTCCCGGCTGCTTGTGCTGAACCAGAGCAGCCCGAGGAACAAAAATGTCTGGACGATGGTGGTCGCCAGCCCCGCCCCGGCCAGTTCCATGCGCGGCGCGCCGAGTTCGCCGAAGATCAGTGCATAGTCGAGCAGCGCATTGAGCGGTATGCCCGCCAGCATCATCCACAGCGCCGGCCGCGGCCGGTTGAGCGCCGCGCCGAAACAGCGCAGCACCACGAAGCCGACGATCATCGGCAGGCTCCAGGCGACCGTGGCGAGATAGTCCCCGGCGCCGCGGACCGCGACGGCCGGCTGGTCCATCCACAGCAGCACCGGCTCCATCGCCAGCAGGGCGAACAGGCCGGGCACGGAGACCAGGGCGGTCACCCACAGGCCCTGCCGCGTCACCCGGCGCACCTGGACCGGGTCTTCCGCGCCGAAGGCCTGGGCGGCGAGCGGCGCGACCGCCGTGACCAGCCCCATCCCGGCAACCGACCACAGGAAGATCAGCGTGCTGCCCAGCGCCGCGCCGGCCAGCGCCTCCTTGCCCAGCCGGCCGATCATCAGGACGTCGACGGTCGACATGGCGATCTGGCTGAGCTGCATCAGCGCCAGCGGCACGGCGAGACGGATCGTCTGCCGCGCTTCCAAAATCCAGATTTCCGGCCGGGCTTCCGGTCGTGCCGCTGTCATGGTCTTCGAGTTTGCGTTCGGATTGGCCGCAGGGCGGGCGGATATGGTGTCGTTGCGGCCGCGCCTTCAAGGTCTGGCACGGCAGTGCAGCTGTGCTATGACCCCCGGACACCGCCTGCCGCGAGACTACCTGCTTAGGGCCCTGCGATGTTGAGCGAAACCGCCGCCCGGACCGCCGCCGAACTGCTGCTCAAGGCCCGCGGCGATCACCGGCGGCTCGACCGCCTGCCGCCGGATTGCACGCCGCAGACCGTCGAGGACGGCATGGCGATCCAGAACGCGCTGGCGGCGCTCTGGGGCCTGGAGGTCGCCGGCTGGAAGGTCGGCGCGGCGAGCGCGGCGGCGATGCAGATGCTGCGCACCGATTCGCCCTTTCCCGGCCGGGTCTTCGCGCCCTACCTGCTGGACAGCCCGGCCAGCGTCGCCGCCGAAGCCCTGCACAAATGCGCCGTCGAATGCGAATTCGCCTTCCGGCTCGGCCGCGATTTGCCGCCGCGCAACGGCGACTACGGGATGGACGAGATCCGCGATGCAGTGACCGACGCCTATCCGGCTATCGAACTGGTCAACGATTACTGGGTCGACGGCATGGCGCTCGGCGTCGCGCATTTCGTCGCCGACAACGGCTCGAACGGCGGCCTCGTGCGCGGCGAATCGATCGGCGACTGGCGCGAACGCGACTTCGCCGCCGCGGCGGTCACGCTGTCCATCGACGGCGAGCCCACCGCCCGCGGCACCGGCGCCGACGTGCTCGGCCATCCGCTCAACACGCTGGTCTGGCTGGCCAACGACCTCTCCCGGCGCGGCATCGGGCTGGCGGAAGGCGAGGTCGTCACGACCGGTTCCATGACGGGCATGACGCCCTGCCGCCCCGGCGCGACGGCCGTGGGCGATTTCGGTGCGCTGGGCACCGTGCAGGTCACGTTTGAACGGTAGGGCCGCGCCATGACACCTGACGCCACGAGACTGGCCGCACAAACGCTGATCGACGCCCGCAACGCGGTGACGGCGCTCGAAGACCTGCCGGAAGGCTGTATACCGGCGACGGCCGACGACAGCCGCGCCATTCAGGAAGCCATGGCCGATCTCTGCGGCTGGCCGCTCGCCGGCTACAAGATCGGCTGCACGACCGCCGCCGCCCAGGAAATGCTGAAAACGGACAGGCCGTTTCCGGGCAGGGTCTTCCGCCCCTTCCTGTTCCGGTCGCCGGCGGCCGCACCGGCAGAAAACTTCATCCGGCAGGGCGTGGAAGGGGAATTCGCCTTCGAACTGGCGGCGGACATCCCGGCGCGCCCGGAGCCCTGGACCCGCGCCGAAGTCGCCGAACGGGTCGCCTGCCTCTTCCCGGCCGTCGAGATCATCGATACGCGCTTCACCCGCTTTGCCGAGGCCGGCATTCTCAGGCTGACGGCGGACACCGGCGCCAACGGCGGGCTGGTCCTCGGCGACGCCGTTTCCGACTGGGCGGCGGTCGATCTCGAAGACGCCGAAATCGTCATGTCCATCGAAGGCGCGGAAACCGGCCGGGGCCGCGGGCGCGAAGCGCTGGGCCACCCGCTGGAGGCGCTGGCCTGGCTGGCGAACGATCTCTCCCGCCGCGGCTACGGAATACGGGCCGGGCAGGTCGTGACGACCGGCACCTGCACCGGGATGCAGTATGTGCCGGACGGCGGCACGGCGACCGCCGATTTCGGCAGCCTCGGCACGGTCGGCGTCACCTTCCCCGCATGACCGCACGCAAGAAACCGCCCGCCTCTGCGCCTTCTGCGCCGGTGCGCGCCGACCTGCAGGCGGTCTGGCGCGTGCGGCAGGGGGCGCTGGATCGGGCGCGGCCGGAAGCGACGGCCAAGCGCCGCGCCCGCGGGCAGATGACGGCGCGGGAGAGCCTCGCCGCCTTCCTCGACAACGGCAGCTTCGTGGAATACGGCCGGGTATCCAAGCCGGTGCGCGAGGACATGGCGGGCGCGGCCGACGGCGTCGTCATGGGCCACGGGCTGGCGAACGGCAGGCCGGTCGCCGTGATGGCCTACGACTACACCGTCCATGCCGGCACCCAGAGCTTCACCAACCATCGCAAGACGGACCGGATCTACGCACTCGCCGAGGCGCAGCGCTGGCCGATGGTGAGCTGGCTGGAGGGCGGCGGCGCCCGGCCCCACGACATGATCGCCTCGACCCGCGGCGACACGCGGACCTTCGTCAATTTCGCGCGCCTGTCCGGACTGGTGCCGACCATCGGCATCGTCGCGGGGCGCTGCTTTGCCGGCAATGCCAACCTCGCCGGCATGTGCGATATCCTCATCGCGACGGAGCAGGCGGTGATCGGCATGGCCGGGCCGGCGCTGGTCCAGCAGGCGCTCGGCTACACGCCGACGCCGGAGGAGATCGGCCCGGTCGATGTCCATGTCCGGGCCGGCGCGGTCGATATTCTGTGCCGGGACGATGCCGAGGCCGCCGGGATGGCCCGGCGCGTCCTCGGCTTTTTCCGGGGCGCCACCGAACCGGGCCGCGCGCCGGACGTGGCGAAACTGCGCGAGATCGTGCCCGAGGATCCGATGCAGGCCTACAATGTCCGCCGGGTACTCGACCACCTGTTCGACATCGGCTCGGTCCAGGAGCTACGGCCGAAATTCGGCGGCGCCGCGCTCACGGCCTTCGCCCGGCTGGAAGGGATGCCGGTCGGCGTGATCGCCAGCCAACCGACTTTCCTCGGCGGCGCTATCGACAGCCCGACCTCCGACAAGATCGCCCGCTTCATCCAGCTCTGCGACGCCCACGACATCCCGGTCGTCATCCTGTGCGACACGCCGGGCCTGATGGTCGGCCCGGAGGTCGAGACGACCGGCCTGGTGCGCCACAGCGCGCGGATCCTGGTCGCGCTCGCCAACGCGACGGTCCCGTGCCTCACCGTCGTCATGCGCAAGGCCTACGGCCTCGGCTATTACGTCATGGGCTCGAAGGCGCTGGACCCGGCGCTGCTGGTCGCCTGGCCGACCGCCGAGTTCGGCGGCATGGGGCTGGAGGGCGCGGCGCGGATCATCTGGAGAAAGGACTTCGAGGCGATCGAGAACGAAGCCGAACGCGAGGCCGCGATCCGGGAGAAGACGGCGTGGCTGATGGAGCAGAATACGGCGCTGGAAGTGGGCGGCCGCTTCGAATACGACGACGTGATCGATCCCGCCGACACCCGCGACATTCTCACGAAAACCCTGCGCGCCCTGCCCGCGCCGCCGCCCCGCACCGGCCGCAAGCGCACCGTCGACGCCTGGTGACCGCCCCATGACCCGCACCAACCACGATATCCGCTCGCTGCTCGCCCAGGCCGGCCACTATCTCGACCCGGCGACCGGCGCCGTGGCGCCGCCGATCCACGCTTCGGTCACCTATGCCCGGGATGCCGACTACGAGCCGATGGGCGACTATTTCTACACCCGCTACGGCAATCCGAATTTCACCCCGGTCGAAGACCTGCTGGCGAAGCTGGACGGCGGAGCGGGCGCGATGCTGTTCGCCTCCGGCCTCGCCGGCGTGGCCGCGCTGGTCGAACTGGTCGAAACCGGCCGGCACATCGCGGCACCGCAGATGATGTATTTCGGCGCCCAGGCCTGGATGCAGCGCATCGCCCGGACCCGGGGGATCGGCCTCACCCTGTTCGACCAGGCGCAGCCCGGCGCACTGGAAGCCGCCGTCCGGCCCGGCGAAACCGCGCTGGTCTGGATCGAGACGCCGGCCAACCCGACCTGGGACGTCATCGACATCGCCGCCGCTGCGGAGGTTGCGCGCGGCGCGGGCGCCATGCTCGCCGTGGACAGCACCGTGGCGCCGGGCCTGACCCAGCGGCCGCTCGACCTCGGCGCCGACTATGTCTTCCATTCCTCGACCAAGTATCTGAACGGCCATTCCGACGCGACCGGCGGCGTCGTGGTGACGCGGGAGAAGGACGCGCGCTGGGAAGAACTGGACACCGTGCGCAAATATTCCGGCGGCGTGCCGGGGCCGTTCGAGGCCTGGCTGCTATTGCGCGGCCTGCGCACGCTCGCCCTGCGCTGGGACAAGGCGTGCGAGAACGCGATGGCCGTCGCCCGGCATTTCCGCGGCCATCCGAAGATCGAGAAAGTCGCCTATCCCGGGCTGGAGGGCCATCCCGGCCACGCGATTGCGAAGAAGCAGATGACCGGCGGCTTCAGCGGCATGCTCTCGCTGCTGGTCGCCGGCGGCTACGACGGCGCGAATACGCTCGCCCGCTCGACCCGCCTGTTCGTGCCGGCGACGTCGCTCGGCGGCGTCGAGAGCCTGATCGAGCACCGCGCCGTGGTCGAGACGCCGGAATCCCCGACGCCGGAAAACCTGGTCCGCCTGTCCTGCGGCGTCGAGACCGCCGCCGACCTGATTGCCGATCTGGAACAGGCGCTGGAAAGGGTCTGACCGGCGGCGGGCGCGCGAGAGACGGGAGGCACGCCATGACGCCAGAACTGTCCGCGCAGCGGGTCACGCTGATCTCGCTCGGCGTCGCCGATCTCGAACGGTCCCGCGCCTTCTACAGGTCCCTGGGCTGGCAGCCGGCGCAGGAATTGCCGGAAGTGACGTTCTACCGCCTCAAGGGCCTGATGCTCGGCCTGATCGGCAAGGACGCGCTGGCGGCGGACCAGGGGCGGCCGGGGGCGACGCTCGGTACCGGCGCCATCGCGCTGGCGCAGAATTACGGCTCTCCGGCCGAGGTGGACGCGGCGTTCGCCGCAGCGGTAGCGGCCGGCGCGGCGGCCCTGAAGCAGCCGCAGAAGGCCGACTGGGGCGGCTATTCCGGCTGTTACGCCGACCCGGACGGCCATGTCTGGGAAGTCGCGCACAACCCCTTCTGGCCGCTCGACGCGGACGGCTATCTCGCGGAGTCCGACGACCGATGAACCTATCCGCACCGCATGGCGGCGTGCCTGCCGCGTTGCACGCACCGGCCGGATCGTGAACGGCGCCGACAACACCGACGGCCTCGCGATCACCCTCGGCGTCGAGGAAGAGTTTTTTCTTGTCGATCCGGAGAGCCGCGACCTGCTGGCCGACCCGGACCCGGCCATATTCCGGACCTGCGAGGAAAACCGCGGACCGCACAAGATCGTGCGCGAATTGATGCGCGCCCAGATCGAGACCAATACCCGTGTGTGCCGGTCAGTGGCCGAACTGCGCGACGCCCTGCGCGAGACCCGGCAAATCGTCGTCGACGCGGCCGGGCGGCATGGCGCGGCGGTGCTGGCGGCGTCCACGCACCCCTTCGCTTCGTGGCGGGCGCAGGCGCCCACGCCGCAGGACCGGTACGAACGCTTTACCATGTCGTACCAGGACATTGTCCGCCGTTTCATGGTCGGCGGCATGCACATTCATGCCGGCTTCGGCGACGCCGACAGCCGCATCCGGGTCATGACGGCGCTCCGGCGCTACCTCCCCTTCCTCCACGCCCTGTCCGGTTCGTCGCCGTTCAACGCCGGACGCGAGACGGGGTTCAAGTCCTGGCGGCTCACTGTGGTCGGCAGCCTGCCGCGTTCCGGCCTGCCCGGACCGCTGGCGTCGCGCGCCGAATACGACCGACTGGTCGACGAGTACCGGAAGATGAAATTCGTCGAAAACGGCAGCGAGCTGTGGTGGGACATCCGGCCCTCTCACGCCTATCCGACGGTGGAGTTGCGGATATGCGACATCTGCACCCGGCTTGAGGATGCGGTGACGATCGCGGCGCTTTATGCCTGCCTGATCCGGCGGCTGATGCGCCTGGACCGGGAGGGCGCCCTGCGGCCCGAGCCGCTCACGGAAATCGTCGCCGAGAACCGCTGGATCGCCCAGCGTTACGGCGTGCTCGCCTTCCTGGGCGATCCGGCGCGCGAGGGCGGCCGGATCGATATCGACGATTACGCCGCCGAACTGATCGAGCGGATCGCCCCCGATGCCCGCGCGCTCGGCTGCGAGGCCGAGGTCGGGCGGTCGATCCGGATTATCCGCGAGGGCGCCGGCGCCGACCGGCAGATCGACCTGTACCGCTTGCGCCTTCTGGAGGGCGACGGCGAGGCGGAAGCGCTGCGCCACGTCGTCGATCAGGCGCTCGCCGAAACGCGCGAGGGGATCGAGGAAACGCCCGGCTGACCGGGCAGTACGTCCGTGCCGCTTGCTCCCCCGCATTGCGCGCCATAAGTTTTCGCCATGCTGAACGGCAAAATCATCCTGCTGATCGTCACCGGCGGGATCGCGGCCTACAAGAGCCTGATCCTGATCCGCCGCCTGCGCGAGCGGGGCGCGACGGTCCGCACCGTGCTGACCGCGGCCGGCGAAAAATTCGTGACGCCGCTCAGCGTTTCGGCGCTCAGCCACGAGACTGTCTACACGGATCTGTTCTCGCTGACCGACGAGGCCGAGATGGGCCATCTGCGCTTGTCGCAGGAAGCCGACCTCATCGTCGTCGCGCCGGCGACCGCCGATATCCTGGCCAAGATGGCGAACGGGCTGGCCGACGATCTGGCGAGCACCGTCCTGCTCGCCGCCGATGCGCCGATCCTGGTCGCGCCGGCCATGAACCATCGCATGTGGCAGCACCCGGCGACCGTCGCAAACATGGCGGCGCTCGAAGCCCGCGGCGTGCTGCGTATCGGGCCGGATGACGGGCCGCTCGCCGAGGACGAGAGCGGCCCCGGCCGGATGGCCGAACCGGAGGACATTTTAGCTGCCATAGAGCAGGCCCTCGGCGACGCCGCGTACCGGCCGCTCGCCGGACGCCGCGCCCTGGTGACCAGCGGCCCGACTTTCGAGGCTATCGATCCCGTGCGTTTCATCGGCAACCGTTCGTCGGGCAAACAGGGCCATGCCATCGCCGCGGCGCTCTCTGCGCTCGGCGCCGAGACGGTGCTTGTGACCGGGCCGGTCGCGCTGGCCGATCCGCCTGGCGCTGAGACTGCCCATGTCGAGAGCGCGCGTGAGATGCTGGCGGCCTGCGAAGCGGCCCTGCCGGCCGACGTCGCGGTCTGCGCCGCTGCGGTTTCCGACTGGCGCGCCGAACGGGCGGCCGACCGGAAGCTGAAAAAGGAAGGCAAGGCCCCGCCCGTGCTTTCGCTGACCGAAAACCCGGATATCCTCGCCACGCTGGCCCGCTCGGCCCGGCGGCCGGCGCTGGTCGTCGGCTTTGCGGCGGAGACCGAGAATGTCGTCGCAAATGCGCAGGCCAAGCGCGCAAAAAAGGCCTGCGACTGGATCGTCGCCAACGACGTGTCGGCCGCGGCCGGCACCTTCGGCGGCGACGCCAACCGGGTCCACCTGATCCGAGAGGACGGCATCGAGGACTGGCCGCGCCTGTCGAAGGAAGAGGTCGCGCGTCGGCTTGCGGAGCGGATCGCGCAAGCGCTGGAGTCCGATAACCGGGATTCCTTCCGGGCCGAAGCGGCGGAATGACCGGCGCGGCTGCGGGGTCGGTCACGGTCGCCATCCGCCGCCTGCCCCACGGCGCCGACCTGCCCCTGCCCGGCTATGCCACGGCCGGCAGCGCCGGCGTCGACCTGATGGCGGCCATTGCAAACCCCCGAAACCTGGCGCCCGGCGCGCGGGATGCGATCCCGACCGGTATTGCCATCGCCCTGCCCGCCGGCTTCGAAGCCCAGATTCGTCCCCGCTCCGGCCTCGCCCGGAAGCACGGCATCGGGATCGTCAACGCGCCGGGGACCATCGATTCGGACTATCGCGGCGAGATCGAGGTGCTGCTCGTCAATCTCGGCGACGCCGGTTTCACCGTCGAACCTGGTATGCGCATCGCCCAGCTGGTGATCGCGCCGGTGGCGCGGGCGGTCTGGCGCGAAACCGACCGGCTCGGACCGACCGGGCGCGGCGCGGGCGGTTTCGGCTCCACGGGCTCCGCCGCGGGACCGGCGTGACCGCGCCATGACCATCACCGACGCCCAGCTCGAACGCTACGCGCGCCACATCATCCTCGACGAGGTCGGCGAGGAGGGGCAGGAAGCGCTGCTCGCCGCCCGGGTGCTCGTGGTCGGCGCCGGCGGGCTGGGCGCGCCGGTGCTGCAGTATCTCGCCGCGGCCGGGGTCGGCACGCTCGGCGTGGTCGACGACGACACGGTCGACCTGTCGAACCTGCAGCGCCAGATCGTCCATACGACCGGCCGGGTCGGGCAGCCCAAGGTGGACAGCGCGGCGGCAAGCCTGGCCGCAATCAATCCGGAGGTCAGAGTCGTTCGGATCTGCGAGCGGCTGACCGCGGCGAACGCGGAACGGCTGGTCGCGGACCATGACATCACGGTCGACGGATCGGACAATTTCGCGACCCGCTACCTGCTCAACGACGCCTGCTTCTTCGCGCGCAAGCCGCTGGTCTCCGGCGCGCTGCTGCGCTTCGAAGGCCAGGTCGCGACCTTCCGGCCGTGGCGGGACGGCGACGGCAATCCCTGTTACCGCTGCCTGTTCCCCGAGCCGCCGCCGGCCGGCCTGATGCCGCGCTGCGAGGAGGTCGGCATTTTCGGCGCCGTCGCCGGGGTGATCGGCACGCTCCAGGCGGCAGAGGTATTGAAGCTCGTCCTCGGGCTCGGCGAGCCGCTGACCGGCCGGATGCTGCTGTACGATGCGCTGGGCAGCGGTTTTCAGGAACTGAAGGCCCGCCGCGACCCGGACTGCGCCCTGTGCGGCAGTTGGGCGACGATCACGGACCTGTCGGGGCACGCGGGATAGGGCGCACCCGCAATTCGCGAACGCCGAGCCAATACCTCAACAAAAAATATGTGATCCGAATCGGGGAATAGCGGTGCTGCAAGCCGCAAACCGGCGGTTCAGCGATCACCGTCTCGCCTTGTTGGGCCGATAGTCCCTGAGGTCCAGGCAGGCGTCATATTCGTCCTGGTCAATTCGGAGCCAGTCGGTTCCGTGGATACCGCGCCGCGCCGAAGCATTCGGGCCGGACGGGAAAGCGGATACCAACTTGATCCAGCGATTTTGCGCGCGGGAAATGTCCCGTACATCGGGAACGACCTCGGCCAGATCCTGATCCTGGCTGAAGATAACGCCCACGTCGTACTGAACTTCACGAGCCAGACGGATCACGTCCAGGGCAAGCCGAACATCGATGCCCTTTTCTACCGGCACGCCGATGACGGTTGTTTCGTTGTCATCGCGCTGGATTTCTTCGCGATTATATCGGAGCGGACGGCTGGTGACATGTACCCCGCTGCGGCGCATTGCCAGCAATCGATTTGACCAATATCCGTGCCAGAAGGGATCGTTCTTCGCCGGGGGCACGCCGGTATAAAACCGCACGCCTCCATTGCGCCATCCCATTCGTTCGCAAATTGCGTCGAACAACTTGTTCGGATCGAAGTTTGGATGGGTATGGCCGAATGCAGCTTTCGCGTGGTGATAGAGGTTTTGGCCGTCTATGAACGCAACAGCCTCCTTGGCTGCCGGCTCTTCCATACGCGGCTCCCGGAATCAATAACCCCCTCGGGGCCCGGTCCAGCTTGTCGAGAGTTGGGAGCCGCTAGGGGCTGGCCCAAGGTTCGGGGCTGCGTCGGGCAGGTCCGAGGGGGGGTAAGTTCTTCATTATCTATGGTGCGCGACCGTAGGGTGTCAATCGATAAATGATCCCGGATCGAGCCGGTAAATTGCCGCCCCGCCCCGCCCTCACTCGTCGCGGAAACGGCGCGCGATCAGGCTGTCGACCATGGCCTGCACGGTCTCGCCCCGGTGCAGGACGGCGTTCACGCCGGCGCAGATCGGAATTTCGACGCTCAGCCGTTCGGCCAGGATGGCGACGGCGGCAGCCGTCCAGAAGCCCTCGGCGAGCGTGTCGCGCACCTTCAGGATTTCCGCCGCCGTCCAGCGTCTGTCCGGTTCGGCGCCCAGCGCCGCGCCGAGCGACATGTTCCGGCTCTGGAGGGAATTGCAGGTCAGCATCATGTCGCCGATGCCCGACAGGCCGGAAAGCGTTTGCGACCTGCCGCCCAAGGCGACCGCCAGGCGGACGGTCTCGGCGAGGCCGCGGGTCACGATAGCGGCGCGCGCGTTCTCGCCCAGCCCGGCGCCGGCGACGATGCCGCAGGCGATCGCGACGACATTCTTCACCGCCCCGCCGATCTGGACGCCGACGGGATCGTCCGACAGGTAAATGCGGAAGCGCGGCGCGCCGAGCAGTCCTGCGGTCCGTTCCGCCAACCTGCGATCCGCGCTGGCGACGGTCACGGCCGCGGGCAGGCCGGCCGCGACTTCGCCGGCAAAGGTCGGGCCGCTCAGCACGGCGGCGGGAAGGCTTGGCAGGGCTTCGGCCAGCAACTCGGTCATAAGGCGCCCGCTCGCCCGCTCGATCCCCTTGGCGCAGATCGCGAGCGGCGGACATTCCGGCAGGGCGGCGAGCCGGTCGGCCAGCGCAGCAACATGCTGGGCCGGCGCTACCAGCAGGGCCAGCTCCGCTTCCGCGACCGCGTCCTCGAGGTCGCCGGTCGGAACGACAGCCTCGTCGATCCGGTAGTCCGGCAGGAACAGGGCGTTGCGCCGGTCGCGCCGGATCGACTCGACGACCTCGGGTTCGCGCGCCCACAGGCCGACCGTGCGGCCGGCGCGCGCCGCCGTCATGGCAAGCGCCGTGCCCCAGGCGCCGGCACCGATCACCGCGATCCGGCTCATGCCATTCGCCTCACGCGACGCTCGCGCCCGATGGTGCCGCGTCTTCCGGCGCCTCGAGCGGCCAGCGCGGCCGCGGCGCGAAATCGAGCGGCGAGGTCAGGCCCAGCGCCAGCCGCTCGGCCCCGGCCCAGGCGATCATCGCGGCGTTGTCGGTGCAATAGCGCTGCGGCGGCACGGACAGGGCCAGCCCTTCCGTTGCGCACAGGTCCTCCAATGCGCGGCGCAGGCGCCGGTTCGCTGCGACTCCGCCGGCGACGACCAGGCGCGGCAGGCCGGGTTCGCGCGCCCGCGCCATCGCCAGACCGTTGCCGGTGCGCTCGGTGAGGACATCCGCGACGGCATCCTGAAACGCCGCCGCCATGTCCGCGGCGTCGTCCGGCGTCGGCGGGGTATCGAGCGCGTGCAGCCGGTGGAGCACGGCGGTCTTGAGGCCGGAGAAGGAGAAGTCGCAGCCGGGCCGGCCGCGCATCGGCCGCGGCAGGTCGAAGCGGTCCGGGTCGCTCGCCCGCTCTGCGGCGACCTCGACCGCCGGCCCGCCGGGATAGCCGAGGCCGAGCAGCCTGGCGACCTTGTCGAACGCTTCACCGACAGCGTCGTCGACGGTCGTGCCGAGCAGGCGATAGCGGCCGACGCCCCGCACCAGGAGAAGCTGGCAGTGACCGCCCGAAACGAGGAGCAGCAGGAATGGGAACGCGGCCTGGCCGGTCATGCAGGCGCTCAGCGCGTGGCCTTCCAGGTGATTGACCGCGAGGAACGGCTTGCCCGCCGCCGTCGCGATCGCCTTGCCCATGGTCGCGCCGACCATGACGCCGCCGATCAGGCCGGGGCCTGCTGTCGCCGCCACGCCGTCGAGTTCGCGGAATTCCAGACCGGCCGATGCCATCGCGCGCCCGATCAGCCCATCCAGATGGTCGATATGCGCGCGCGCGGCGATCTCCGGGACGACGCCCTCGTAGGGCCGGTGATCGGCGATCTGGGAGAGCAACGCCTCGGCCAGAATTTCCGGCGCGCCGTCGGGCCCCCGCCGCACGACCGCCGCGGCGGTCTCGTCGCAGCTGGTCTCGATGCCCAGGACCGTCAGCGGGCCGCCGGGTTCAGCGGTCATCGATTTCCTTCCGGGCAGCCATCCGTGCCGCCGGCCGCCGATAGGCCCGGCCGCTCTCCACCCGGCCGCCGCCCAGGGCGCGGCGCAGGCGCCAGAACGGATCGCGCGACCGCACGACCTTCCTTGCCCCTTTCTTGCGCTTTCGCTTGATGGCCATCGGTGGGACTTCGGTTCGCGTTTCGGTGTCTTCGGCCGGCGCCCGGTTCGGACGGCCCCCGCTTCGGACGGGCGGCGCCGGGCCGACAGGTGTGAAGGCAGAAAGATAAGCGCCCCGCTGCGATGCGCCACCCCGCCGCCTTGCCGGGGCAACGCGCGCCGCTACCTCGCCGTTCATGTCCGGTTCGACGGCGCCGCCGCTGGAAGAACGACCCCTGCGCATCGGCACGCGGGGCAGCCCGCTGGCGCTTGCCCAGGCGCACCTGGTGTCCGAAGCCCTGGCCGCCGCCCATCCCGGCGCACCGCCAGCGGAAATCCTGCCCATCGTGACGACGGGCGACCGGATTTCCGACCGGTCGCTGGCGGATATCGGCGGCAAGGGCCTGTTCGCCAAGGAGATCGAGGCGGCGCTGCTGGCCGGCGCGATCGACTGCGCGGCCCATTCCGCGAAGGACCTCGAAACCCGCCTGCCCGACGGGCTGATCATCGCCGCCGCCTTGCCGCGCGAGGATCCGCGCGACGCCCTGATCTGCCCGGGCGCACGGACGCTGGCCGACGTGCCCCGGGGGGCACGCTTCGGCACGGCATCGGCGCGGCGCCGGGCCCTGGTGCGCACGCTGCGGCCGGATCTGACGGTCGAACCGATCCGGGGCAATATCGGCACCCGGCTCGGCAAGGTCGCGCGCGGCGAGTTCGATGCCACCCTGCTTGCGATGGCCGGCCTGATTCGCGCCGGATGCGTCGGCGACGCCGCGCCGCTCGCCGTGGACGACTTTCTCCCGTCGGCCGGCCAGGGAATCGTTGCGGTTCAATGCCGGTCCGGCGACACGGCGGTCCGCGGCCATCTTGCCTCGATCGACCACGCGGTATCGATGGCGGTGCTGCGGGCCGAGCGGGCCGCGCTGGCGGTGCTCGACGGATCGTGCCGCACGCCGATCGCCGCCCATGCCGTACAGGAGCGCGGCCGGATGACGGTCCGCGGCCTCGTCGCCGATCCCGAGGGCGGGGGAATCTGGCGCCATCGCGAGACCGGTCCGGCCGGCGATTTTCTCGCACTTGGCCGGACGGTCGGGCAGGCGCTCAAGGCCGCGGCGCCGCCGGCGATCCTGGCGGCCTGAATGACGGCGCTGATCGTCCGTTCCGAGCCCGGCGCCGGCGACTTTGTCCGGCGGCTTGCCCGGGAGGGGGTTCCGGCCGTCGCCTGTCCGGTCACGACGATGTACCCGCTCGATACTGCGCTCGCGGTTCCCGAAACGGCCCAGGGCGTGGCGTTCACCAGCGTCAACGCGGTCCGATTCTATGCCGGCCGGAGCGCGCGCACCGATCTGCCGGCCTATGCCGTCGGCGCCGCGACCGCGGCAGCCGCGAAGGCCGCCGGATTTGCGGTCGTACACAGCGCCAGTTCGGACGTACGCGGACTGGAATCGCTGATCGCCGGGCGGTGCCGGCCGTCGAAGGGAGAGCTGGTTTACCCGACCGGGCGCGACGTTGCGGGCGACCTGGGACGATCCCTCGAATCGTTGGGCTTCACGGTCTTGCATACCGCCCTGTACGAGGCGCGAGGGGTGGAAAAACTTCCAGATTCGGCCGCAAACGCGTTGCATACGCGTACGGCAACGGCAGTGGCTTTGTTTTCTGTACGCAATGGGCTAGAATTCGCCAAGTTGATCCTTGCAGCCGGCCGGGAAGATGCCGTTTCCGAACTGTCCGTCTGTTGCATCAGCGAATCGGTTGCGGCGGCGTTCGGGAACGAGCGCCGACTGCCGGCCGCACGGCGGACCGTCGTTGCCGCGTCGCCCGATGCCGACGCCGTGGCCGCCGCGCTCGGGGCGCTGCGCTTCGCATAGCGGCGGCAGCGCGGGCCGCGGCTGCGACGGGAGGCGAACCGGCAGGACGCAGGCTATGGCGGAACCAATACGATGAGCGATCCGGTCCCCAACGACGCCGCCCGCGTCATCGAAGCATTCGGCGGCATCCGGCCGATGGCGAAGAAGCTCGGCGTCGCCGTGACGACCGTGCAGGGATGGAAGGAACGCAACGCCATTCCGATCCGGCGGCTGGACGAACTCCGCGCCGCCGCCGAACGGGAAGGAATCGACCTCGGCGCCCTGGCCGTCCCGACAAACGACTCGCCGGACCCCCCATCGGGCGGCGGGAGCGCAGCACCACCCGACCGGGAGGCGCCTCCTGCGGATTACCCGGCCCGGGATGACCCGGCCCCCGATAAATCGGCGCGGGACAATCCGGCCGATGCCGGCCCGGTCGAAGCCGAGCCGATGCGGGCCGAAAAGGTGGTGAATACGCCTTCGGGCGTGCGGGAATCGGCCGGCGCGGCGGCCGGGCCGACCGTGGATGCGGCGCCGGCGGCGCCGGGAGGCCGGAACCGGGCGTTCGCGTTCGGCCTGGGATTTGCCGGGATGCTGGTGCTCGGCGCCCTGATCGGCTGGGCGGTCGCGGCCCGGTTCGCCGGAACGGATCCGGACCGGGAGATGGCGGCAGCCTTCGAGAAACGGATCGCCGCGGCGGAGAATACCGCTGCCGAGGCCCGCTCGGCCGCCACCGCCGCCGGTTCTCAGGCCGCTGCGCTGGCGCAACGCCTCAAGGCGGCCGAGGCGGCAGCCGAGGCGCTGGCCGGAAAAGTCGATGCGCGGAACGACGGCGCGGCGCTGAAGGCGCTTGGCGATTCTGTCGCGGCGTTGAAGGCCGATCTTGAGGCGCTGCGGCGGAGCGTTGCGGCGGTACAGGCGGACGAAAGGCCGGCGAAGCTTGCCGCCGACCTGGCCGGCCTCCGGGAGAGTGTCGCCGAACTCCGGAAGGCGGCGGCCGAAGCGGCCGGGCGGACGGCCGGGCGCGACAGCGAGGAAAAGGCGGTCAGGGCGGCACTCGGCGACCTTTCGCAAGGGCTGGAGGCTCTGTCGGACCGGATCGCGACCCTCGACCCGAACCGGCTGGCGAATGCGGAAAAGGCGCTCTCCGGCATTGCCGCACGGATCGCCGCCGCGGAAACCCGCCTGGCCGCCCTGAAGGCCGGCGGCGGCGCGGCCGGAACCGTCGTTGCGCTCAGCCAGTTGCGGGCTGCCGCGGCGTCCGGCCGTCCCTACGGCGCAGCCCTTGCGGTGGCGCGGACTCTGGCCGGCGGCAACGAGGCGGCCGCCGCCTTACTCGAGGCCCTGGAGCCGGCTGCAGCCGGCGGGGCGCCGGTCCTGCCGGTCCTGCAGCGCCAGTTCGACGCGCTTTCGGCCCGCCTTGTCGCCGCAGCCGACCCGGCGCAGGGCGAAAGCTGGGCCGGCCGTGCCTGGAACAGGCTGAAATCGACGGTCGTCGTGCGCCGGACCGGCCGCCGCGTCACCGGCGACTCGATTCCGGCGCTGGTCGCACAGGCCGAAGTCAGACTGGCGGACGGCGACCTGCCCGGCGCAATCGCCCTTGTGCGCCGGACGCCGGAAGCGGCGCAGAAAACAGCCGCCGAATGGCTGTCCGCCGCCGAGCGGCGTGCCGGCGTCGACGCCGCGCTCGCCAGGCTGGACGCCCTGATGCCGGTGCTGTCCGGAACGGTCTCGGGCGCGAAGAGCGAATAGGCGGGGCGGGCTGCGATGACCCTGTTCATCCGGGTATTCCTGGCGCTGATCGTCCTCGCCGCGGTGGCGACGGTCGCGGCGTGGCTGGCCGAGACGCCGGGCGCGGTCACGCTGGCGTGGCGCGACTGGCGGGTCGACACGTCGGTGGCAATGCTGGCCCTCCTGGTCGTCCTGCTCTTTCTCGCGGGCGCCGGCATCTACCAGCTCTGGCGGCTGTTCCTGCGCGCGCCCAGATCCGTGATGGAAAACCGGGCGGCCCGGCGGCGCGAGAACGGCTATCTGGCGCTCACCCGGGGCATGGTCGCTGTGGCGGCGGGCGACGCGGCGGAAGCCCGGCGTCAGGCGAGGAAGGCGAGCGAGGTGCTCGGCCGCCCGCCGGGCGCGCTGCTTATCGGCGCCCAGGCGGCGCAGATGGACGGCCGGCCCGACGTTGCGCGCAAGTTCTACGAGGCGATGCTGGACACGCGCGAAACCGAACTGCTGGGAATCCGGGGCCTGTTGACCCTCGCCGAGCAGGCCGGCGACGACGCCGCAGCGATGGAACTGGCGGAAAAGGCGCGCAAGCTAAACGCCCGGGTGCCCTGGGCGCTGACGCGATTGTTCCAGCTCCAGATCAAGGGCCGGCGCTGGGAAGAGGCCGAGGCGACCCTGCGCGACGCGATGGCGGCCGAGGCGGTGTCGGCGGCGGAGGGGCAGCCGCGCGATGCAGCCCTGCTGGTCCAGCTCAGCCTGATGGCGGAGCGGTCCGGCGATCGCCGTCTCGCACTGGAGCGGGCGCGCAAGGCGCAGAAGACGGCGCCGGCGTTCCTGCCGGCCACCCTGCAGCTCGTCGCCCTGCTGCACGCCGACGGAAAGAACCGCGCCGCCCGCAAGGCGGCCGAGCAGGCCTGGCAGGCCGAGCCGCATCCCGACCTCGCCCGCCTGTATCTCCAGGTCGAGGGCGGGGCCGATCCGACACGCCGGCTGAAGGCTGCCGAGGCGCTGGCCGCGCTGGCGCCGAAGGCGCGGGAAACCCACCTGACCATGGCGCGCGCCTTGCTCGAGGCGAGACTGTGGGGCCAGGCGCGCCGGCATCTGGAAACGGCCGGCGGCGATCCCGACGCCGCGTTCTGCCGGCTGTTCGCCGAACTGGAGCAGGCGGAAAACGGCGATGCGGCCTTGGCGCGTGACTGGCTGTCCCGGGCCTCCGACGCGCCGCGCGAACCTGCCTGGCTGTGCAGCAACTGTGGCGCGACGGCGCATGAATGGTCGGCCCTGTGCGGTCATTGCGGCGCCTTCGAGACCCTGCGCTGGACCACGCCGCCGCGGGTCGTGCCGCACGACGAGGCGGCGCAGGAGGGCAAGCCGGCCGAAACGGCGGTGGGCGTCGAGCCGGCGCCAGCCGGCGCGGGGATAACCGTGGCCGGCGAACCGCTGGACGCGCAGCGCGCCTGAACGCCCGAAGGGGAGCGGGGCGGCCGGACGGTGCGGCGTCGCAACCGGCCGCAGCCGGGGAGGTTTCATTGACCGGCGCCGTCCGGGCGGCTAAATGCCTGCGGTCTGCAGACCGGCGCGCAAACCGGCGCGCAGTTGGCGTGCGCCGGGGCCGCAGACGCCGAAACGAGGCCGATGTAGCTCAGTCGGTAGAGCAACGCATTCGTAATGCGTGGGTCGGGGGTTCGAGTCCCTCCATCGGCACCAGTCTCCCGATTGTGTGACCCGCGATCGTGTCACCGGCGGCCCGGCGCGCCGGCTGGCCGATCTGCCCGGCAGGGCCGGAGCGGCCGGCCGAGGACGAAACCGCCATGCGAATCTGGTATCAGAGTTTCACCCACGAGGACGAATCGAAAGCCTATCTGGACCGGCTGAAGGCCCATCTCGGGTCAGTCGCCGATCCGGGCACCGAGATCGTCGTCCACACCCTGTATCCTTCGGCCACCAATGTGCATCCGATCACGGAAATGCGCCTCGGCGTGCAGGTCGTGAAGAATGCCGTGCGCGCCGAGGAAGAAGGCTATGACGCCTTCGCCGTCGGCCATTTCCAGGATTCCGGCCTGATGGAATCGAAAGCGGTCGTCGACATCCCGGTGCTCGGCCTCGGCGAGACGACCATGCTTCACGCCTGCACCCTGGCCCGCAAGACCGGCCTCGTCACCATCCACCCGGTGTTCATCCCGTGGCACGAGGACCAGATCGCCGCCTACGGGCTGGGCAGCCGGATGACCGGCGTGCGCGCGATGACGACCTCGCCGCTCGATTACGTCGCCGCGCTCTCCGACCGGTCGGTCTACGAAGGCATCCGCGACCAGTTCGTCGCCCAGGCGCAGCCCTTCGTCGACGAGGGCGTCGACGCCCTGATTCCGGCCGGCGGCCTGCCGATGCTGCTGCTGGCGTCCGAGCACGGCTTCAATGTCGGCGGGGCGCCGGTCCTGAACGGGATCAACATCCTGGTGAAGCAGATCGAAACCGCTGTCAGGCTGAAGGCGATCGACGGCACAGCGGTCAGCCGGCGGTCCAGCTTCGCCCGGCCGAGCGACGGCGCGATGAAAGACTTTCTCGGACAATGACCGACCCGACGGTCTGCGGACTCTTCAGTGCAGCCGCCGCCGAGGCGCCGGACCGCCCGTTCCTGGTCGTTCCGCCCTCTGCGTCCGGGGGCTATGCGCCGGGCGGCGTGACCCTGACGTATGCGGAGGGACTGGCGCGTATCGAAGACAGGCGGGCCGCCTATGCCGCGGCGGGCTACGGTTACGGCCAGCGCGTCGCGATCCTGCTGGAGAACCGGCCGGACTTCATCGTCCACTGGCTGGCGCTGAACGCGCTGGGCGTCTCGGTCGTTCCGGTCAATCCCTACTACCGCAGCGCGGAGCTGACCTATCTGCTCGACCATAGCGACTGCGTCCTGGCGGTCGGTGTGTCGGAGCGCGTCGCCGATCTCGAGGCGGCCGCCGCGGCGACCGGCCGGCGCATCCCGGCGGTCCGCGCAGACGATCCGCCGCCCCAAGCGCCACCGCCGCCGCGCGGCGACGCCCCGACGGGGGCGAGCGAATGCGCCCTCATGTACACCTCCGGCACGACCGGCCGGCCCAAGGGCTGCATGCTGTCCAACGATTATTACGCCGGGGTCGGCCGCTGGTATGTCGAACAGGGCGGGCTGGCCGCGGTCGAACACGGGCGGGAGCGGCTGCTCACGCCGCTGCCGCTGTTCCACATGAACGCGATGGCCGGTTCCTTCGTCGCCATGCTGCTGGCGCGCGGCACGCTGATCCAGCTCGACCGGTTCCACCCTTCGACCTGGTGGCAGGACCTGCGCGATACCGGCGCGACCATTTTCCACTATCTCGGCGTCATGCCGGCCATCCTGCTCAATCTTCCGGAGAATCCGGCGGAGCGGGACAACCGGGTGAAATTCGGCTTCGGCGCCAATGTCGACCCGGCCCAGCACATCCCCTTCGAGGAGCGGTTCGGTTTTCCCCTGATCGAGGGCTGGGCGATGACCGAGACCGGCGCCGGCGCGACCATCGTGGCGAACCGGCCGCCTCACGACCCGGGCAAGCGCTGCATCGGCCGGCCCGACGGCTGCGAGGCGCGCATCGTCGACGACGACGATAACGACGTGCCGGACGGCACGCCCGGCGGCCTGATCGTCCGCAAGTCCGCGGACGATCCGCGCCGGCTGTTCTTCTCCGGCTACTACAAGGACGAAGAGACGACCGAGCGGGACTGGCGCGGCGGCTGGTTCCACACCGGCGACGTGGCGATGCGCGCGCCGGACGGCCGCTTCTATTTCGTCGACCGCGACAAGAACATCATCCGCCGGTCGGGCGAGAATATCGCGGCGCTCGAGGTCGACACGGAGCTGGTCAAGCACCCGGCCGTGGCGCAGGTCGCGGTCATCGCGGCGCCCGACCCGGTGCGCGGCGAAGAGGTTATGGCCTGCGTCGTGCCCGCCGCCGGGGCCGCTCGCGACGAGGCGACGGCGCGCAGCCTGGTCGAATGGTGCCTCGCCCGGCTCGCCTACTACAAGGCGCCGGGGTGGGTTCTGTTCCTGGACGAACTGCCGGTCACCGCGACCAACAAGATCAGGAAGGCCGACCTGAAGGATCTGGGCGGCGATCCGGCGAAGAATCCGGCCGCGTTCGACCTGCGCAGCATGAAGAAGGTGCCGCGCCCCGCGGCGTGACGCAACGGCCAGCTGCGGCCCGGGCTAGACCGGTGCCAGATCCAGCAGCAGCTTGCCCAGGCGGGTCACGCTGACCAGCACGACGATGCCGAAACACACGATCGCCACGCCGGAAATCCGGTTGATCGTCTGCATCCGCGCCTCGTTCAGGCCGGTCCGGAAGAGGCCGGTCAGGGTGGAGAGGGTCAACCACCAGAGGGTCGATCCGGCGAACACGCCGAGAATGAGCGTCCAGGCGCGGGCGAGATCGCCTTCCGGCACGATGGCGCCGAGGGCCGGGAACACGACGACGAGGCTGGCGATCGTCGCCGGATTGGTGATGGTCAGGATGAAGCAGGTGGCGAAATCGCCGAAACTGTGGGCGAAGGACAGGCGTGGCCTGGCGTCCGTCTTGACCGTCTTGAGCGCCGTCAGCAGGCCGAGCAGGATTAGCAGGATGCCGCCGCCCAGCCGCAGGCTGGGCTCGATCTCGTGCAGGAACGCGGCGACGAAGGTGATGCCGAAGGCGGCGATCACCCCGAAGACCGTATCGGCCAACGCGCCGCCGGCGCCGGCGATCAGGCCGGCTGCGTGGCCCTTTGCGAGGGTACGCTGGGCCACCATGATCCCGACCGGGCCGACCGGCGCCGCGATGACGAAGCCGGCGATCACGCCCTTGGCAAAAAGTATGAAATCCACTGGAGTCCGTCGTTATTCCGGTTTGTCGGCCCAGACGGGCACAGCGGCGAAACGTTCGCTCGGATCGACGATCTCCATTTGCGCCCGAACCAGCGCAAGGGAATCCCGGTTCAGCTTCTGCGTCGCCACAAATACGCCGTATATCGAACTGACCGCCCGGTCGAGAGCGGCCCGGGCATCCTGCAGGTCGAAATAAGCGCCGAGGAACAGGGCGGCAAATGTATCTCCCGCGCCATGAGACGGAATGTCGACCAGCGGCGTCGTTATCTTCCAGGCCCGCCGGGCGGTGACCAGCAGCACGCTGATTTCGGTTTCGTCCCGCAGACCGGTAACGACAACGACCGAGGGGCCGCGTTCGATGAGGGACGTCGCCGCACGCACCGCCGCTTCGTCATTGCCTGCCGCCTGGCCGGAAAGCCGCGAGAGTTCATACAGGTTCGGCAAAACGATATCCGCGCGTGCCAGGGCTTCGTCCCGGAAAAATTCGGCTATGCCGTCCGCGACATAGACGCCGCGCTCGGCATCGCCGATAACCGGATCCAGAACGTACAGCGCCCTGGGATTGGTGCGCTTGATCCTGTCGACCGCGCTGAGCAGCACCGGCCCGGTCGCCGCAGCGCCGAGGAAGCCGCTCAATATCGCGTCGCAGCGGTGGAAGGCGCCGCGCCGTTCCAGTTCGTCCAGAATCTCCGCGACATCGCTGGCGTGGTAGACGCCGCCCCGGTAGCTGCCGAAACCCGGATGGTTGCTATAGTTGACTGTGGCGACCGGCCACACCTCATGGCCCAGCCGCTGCAGCGGAAACGTCGCCGCCGCGTTGCCGACATGGCCGTAGGCTACCGAGGACTGGACCGAAAGAACGTGCATTGCGCTCCGTGATCCTGGGCTGCGGCGGGACCGTCCGGCCGCTCTCGCCCCACGAAAAAACGGCCGACGGTACGGCCGCGGGAAGCTCCAGCGGTCCGGTCGTGCGCCGGGCGTTCCGCTCCGGTCGCCGGACGAACGCGCCGTGCTGTGCGGCCTTGTGTCAACGTGCCGGGCACGGCGGGCGGTCGCTAGATGGACACAGCTTTTCTTCGGTCGCTTGCTGCCGTCAATGGATTTTACGCCCGCTCGCCGCGTTGTGAATAGGGCAAGGCCGCGCCGCTCGGCCCTCTATATGCCCGGCGCCAACGCCCGCGCGCTCGAAAAGGCGCAGGACCTTCCCGCCGACGTCCTGATTCTCGATCTAGAAGACGCCGTTGCGCCCGATGCCAAGGAGACGGCGCGCGCGCAGGTCTGCGCCGCCGTTTCCGCCCGTCGGTACGGCGCGCGCGAAGTCGTCGTCCGGATCAACGGCCTCGATACCGGCTGGGGCCATGCCGACCTGCCGCCGGTCGCCGGCTGCGGCGCCGACGCCATCCTGCTGCCAAAGGTGGAGAGCGCCGACCAGGTCCGGCATCTGGAAGCCCTGATGGCGGACTGCGGCGCGCCGGACGACATGGCGGTCATGTGCATGATCGAAACGCCGATGGGCGTGCTCCACGCCGAAGAGATCGCCGCGGCCGGCCCGCGCCTCAGCTGCCTGGTGATGGGCACGTCCGATCTGGCGAAGGATTTGCAGGCCCGGCATGTGCCGGGGCGCGAGCCGCTGCTGCCGAGCCTCGGCCTGGCGTTGCTCGCCGCGCGCGCCCACCGCCTGGCGATCCTCGACGGCGTATCGCTCGACCTGGGCGACGACGCGGCCCACGAAGCGGCCTGCCGGCAGGGCCGCGACCTGGGTTTCGACGGCAAGACGCTGATCCACCCGAAACAGATCGCCGCCGCGAACCGGGCCTTCGCGCCCGACAACGCCGAGATCGCATGGTCGCGCCGGATCATCGCCGCCCACGGCGACGCGGAAGCGGCCGGCGCCGGCGTCGTGCTGGTCGACGGCAAACTCATCGAGGCCCTCCATGTCGAAGAGGCGCACCGGACGGTCGCGCTCGCCGAAGCGATCGAACGCCTGGCGGCCTGACGGCCCGAACGGCTCCGAAGGTTCCGGCCGCGGAGGGCGCCGCCATGACGCTGGCTGAACCGGCCGTCCGCCTGTTGCGCCTGCTGCCGCCGGAAGCGGCCCACCGCTGGACGCTCCGCCTGCTGCGCGGCGCTCATGCCCTGCGGCTGCCGCTGGACGGCGGCCCGCACCGCATCGCGCCGCGACGCGTGCTCGGCCTGGAATTTCCCAACCCGGTCGGCCTCGCCGCCGGCTTCGACAAGGACGCCGAGGCGGTGCGCGCCGCCTTCGCGCTCGGCTTCGGGTTCGTCGAGGTCGGCTCGGTGACGCCGCAGCCCCAGCCCGGAAACCCGCGGCCGCGGGTGTTCCGCCTGCCGGAAGACGGCGCGGTCATCAACCGGTACGGCTTCAACAGCAAGGGGCTGGACTATGCAGAGCGACGGCTCGCCGGGCTGCGGCGGCGGACGCTGCCGGGGCCGCTGGGCGTCAATCTGGGCGCGAACCGGGCGAGCGGCGACCCGGCGGCCGACTATGCGGCGGGCGCCCGGCGGCTGGCGCCCTATGCCGATTATCTCGTCGTCAACGTCTCCTCGCCCAACACGCCGGGGCTGCGCGCCCTGCAGGATGCGGCGGCCCTGCGCGGCCTGCTGGAGCCGGTGCGGGCCGCCCTTGAGGATTCGGGGCCGGCCGGGCGGCCGTTGGTGCTGAAGGTGGCGCCGGACCTGGAGCCGGCGGATATCGACGATATCGCCGGGATTGCCGAGACGCCGCTGCTCGACGGGCTGATCGTGGGCAACACGACCGTCGCCCGGCCGGCGTCGCTTCGTTCGACGCTGGCAGGCGAAGCCGGCGGCCTGTCCGGCCGGCCCCTGATGGCGCCGTCCACGGCGGTGCTCGGCGCTTTCCGCGAGCGGCTCGGCCCGGACCTGCCGATCGTCGGCGTCGGCGGCATCGCGAGCGGCGCGGACGCTGCCATCAAGCGGGCCGCCGGCGCAACGCTGATCCAGCTCTATACCGGCCTGGTCTATGAAGGCCCGGCCCTGATCCGCGCCGCCGCCGAAGGGTTCCGCGACGCGGCGGCCTGAGCGGCAGCCGTTCCGGATGCGCAGAAGGACCGCGCGGCGGCTTCCCTTTTGCCTGCGGCGCAATGTCCCCTCGCACAATCGGGAATTTTTCCCAGCGCATCGGCGTTCCGGAAGTATATTTCGGACACCGGCGGAAAAGCGCAGAATTTTTCATATCTGCGCCGAACAATGGTCTTTATATTTTTTTCGTTAGGCGGGGCTTGCGATTTCCGACGGAAATATAGGAATTATTTATGCACCGCGAGCCGAAAGGCGATTCGGCGTGCTTCGGCCGGCCGGCGTTCCTCCGACCGGACCAGTCGGCGTCGCCATTTCGGCGGCGGCAAACGCCCCGCCGAACCGTTTCGACGGGGCGCGCACGACTTGACAGCACTATCGATTTAGTAAAGCATCCGCGCCGTGATCGCTCGCAGGCCCTGCTAGGTCGGGTCACCCGCTGAATACCACAGCCTGATGCCCGACGCGGGATAGCTTCCTGCGTTCAGGCGAATAAGCGGGACATCTCTGCATTCTCTGCGAGTTGGTCACAATGGCCCGGCGCCCTCGGCCGGGCCCAGTCGGTTTGTGGCCTGGCTGGAGGGGATGTCTTGACCTATGTCAAGCGGACGCTGTTTTTTCGCTTGATTTTGCGGGCGACACCGGCGGTCGGCGCTCTCGCGCTGACCGCCGTCTTGTGCGCGGCTCCCGCCCCGGGCGCGGATTACGCCTGGCCGGTGACCCGGGTGCTCGACGGCGATACGGTTGCGGTCGATGCGTCGGCCAACCTGCCACCAGAGCTTTCCAAACTGAAGGTGCGGCTGGACGGCGTGGACGCGCCGGGGATCGGCCGATACTCAAATTGCCGGTCAGAAGAAGAAGCCGGCCAAGCGGCAAAAGTTTTTATAGAAATGCAAATTGGTGCGGCTAGACGGATCGTCGTGCGGAATCCCAAATGGGACAAATATGGCGGTCGCGTGCTCGCCCATCTCATATTGGACGGAAAGACGCTCTCGGCTCTGCTGATCGAAGCGGGCCACGGCAGACCCTACGACGGCAAGAAGCGCAAGAGCTGGTGCCCCTAGCCGACGCGCATGGTCGGCTGAGGGCCTACGCGGAATTCCCCCGCTCTATCCCACGCGTTCCATCCACCCCAGCGTCTCCTCGGTAACCCGGCTCGGTACATATTCCGCGGCGCACCAGCCGTCGTAGCCGAGACGGTCGAGCGCGGCGAAGACGGCGGGAAAGTCGATCGCCCCGGTTCCGGGCTCGTGCCGGCCGGGATGGTCGGCGAACTGGATATGGCCGATGCGGTGCAGGATTTCCCCGAGCCGCGGGATCAGCCGGCCCTCCATGATCGCCATGTGATACAGGTCGTGCTCCAGCGACAGGTTCGGGTGGCCGGCCCGGTCGATCGCTTCGAGCGCCTGTTCGCTGGTCGACAGCAGGAAGCCCGGCCGGTCGACGGTGTTGACGGCTTCGACCACCACGCCGATGCCGACCTCGCCCATCAGGTCCGCCGCGGCGCGCAGATTCTCCGCCAGCGTCGCCATGCAGCGTTCCCGCGCGAAACCGTGCAACTCGGGAAAACCGGCGAGCACGTTGACGTTGCGCGGACGGAGCGCTACCGCCACATCGCGCGCCGCCTCCGCAGCCCGGCGGAAGGCGGCCTGCCGGCCCGGCGCCGCGGCGAGGCCCGGCCCGCCGTCCAGCATGTCGCCGACCGGAACGTTGACGACCGAGACGGCGAGCCCCGCGGCTTCGATCGCCCGCTGCCAGTCTCCGGCCGGGCGGTCGTAGGGAAACTGGATTTCGACGGCCCCAAACCCCGCCGCTGCCGCCGCGGCCGGCCGGTCGAGCCAGTCGCGCTCGGCGAACAGCATCGAGATGTTGGCGGAAAAACGCGGCATGGCGAGGGTTATGGCTTCGGCAAGAGGCGGTTACCGGCTTCCCAACCCAGGAAGCGGTGCAGAACGAGGCGGTCTTTGGGTGGATCTCGTCCTATGGCGTTCAGAGCGCGGGGGCCGTCGACGCGGACGGGTGCGCTTCGGCTGGCGTTATCTTCTCAAGTTCGTTCTTCAACTCCCGTTCCGCCCGCCGCAGATCGTAATTCTGCTGCATCCTCAGCCAGAGGCCCGGACCGTTGCCGACGAGCCGGCCGACCCGCAGCGCCATTTCCACCGAGACGGGATGCGTACAGGACAGAATCCGGTGAAGGTGCTGGCGCGAAACCCCGAGCCGCCGCGCCGCCGCGCTGGTAGACAGCCCCAGCGCCGGCAGGACATCCTCGCGCAGAACCTCTCCCGGATGGATTGCCGGACGCCGGAGCGGCCTTTCGACGCTATGTTCCGTCATTCCTTCTCCCCCTCAATGATACTGTTCGAGATCGACGCGCGGCGCCTCGCCGTCCCGCCATTCGAAGGTGATGCACCAGGGGCCGTTGACATGGATGCTGAAGCGTCGGGGCGACCCGCGAAGACCGTGAAAATCGAATCCCGGCACGCGCAGGTCGGCCAGCGCTTCGGCCTGGTCCAGAACTTCCAGCCGGCGCAGGCAGCGCGCATGGAGATCCTGCCGGACATGGCGGCTGCGGCCCCGTCCGAACAACTCGGAAAGACCCTTGTGCCGGAAACTCCGGATCATGCCGGATAGTAACACATTATGTTACAGCGTCAAGAAAGTTCCTTCGCCTGGGCCTGCCCCGCGGCAGGGTTGCAGAATCGGCGGCACGGCAAGGTCCTGCCCTGCTCCCTTCCAAACCCGCCCTGCGCACCCCTGCCTTGCGTTCTGGGCCCTTCCCGCGCGGGCGCCGGGCGGCTATGCCCGCGCCATGCTGATCGAAAACCCCTGGTTCTGGGCGGCGGCGGTCCCGGCCGTGCTGATCGTCGGCATATCCAAAGGCGGGGTCGGCGGCGGGCTGGGCACGGTCGGCGTGCCGATCCTCTCCCTGGTCGTCGATCCGCGCATCGCCGCCGCGGTGCTGCTGCCGGTGCTCTGCCTGATCGACCTGATGTCGCTGAAGGCCTACTGGGGCCGCTGGCACCGGCGCAACATGCGCATCCTGATCGCCGCCGCGATGATCGGCATTCTGGCCGGCGCGCTGACCTTCCGGCATCTCGACGCCGACGCCATCCGGGTGCTGATCGGCGTCATCGCCATCCTGTTCGCGCTGCGCACCTGGCTCGGCGCCCGGCGGTCCGACCGTCCGGCGCGCGCGCCGAACGTCCTGCGCGGCGGCCTGTGGGGCGCGGTCGCCGGCTTCACCAGCTTCGTCTCCCACAACGGCGGGCCGCCGGTCGCGGTCTACCTGCTGCCGCAGAAGCTGGACAAGACGCTGTACCAGGCGACGACGGTCGTGTTCTTCGCCGCGATCAACTATGTCAAGCTGGTGCCCTACTGGCTGCTCGGGCAGTTTCCGGCGACCAATCTCACCGTATCGGCGGCCCTGTTCCCGCTGGCCGTGGTCGGCACGCTGCTCGGCGTGTGGCTGCACACCCGGATCTCCGACCGACTCTTCTTCATTGCGGCCTATGTCCTGCTGTTCGGCATCGGCATCAAGCTGGTATATGACGGCATGACGGGCCTGCTGGCCTGAGCGGGGTGGAAGACGCGTAATGACGGCAAACGAAGCAGCACGGCGCGAAGCGCGCTGCCGGGCGGTCGAAGCGGCGGTGGCGGACATCCGCGCCATCGAGCGCGATTACGGGGTGACGCGGGACGGCCTCGCCCGGATGAAAGAGCGCCTGCTCGAACTTGCCGCGCAGGCGGACCTGTTCCCGGCGGAGGACTTCCCGCCGCCGGACGGGGCTGTCGAATTTCCGGCCAACGTCTACCGGATCGCCGAGGACGACGATCACCGCTTCGCCCTCTATGTCCAGTCGGCGCGCGGCGCGCTGGATACGCCGGCGCACAACCACACGACCTGGGCGGTCATCGCCGGCATCCGGGGCGACGAGTTGAACCGCTTCTGGGAGCGCACGGCGGACGGCGGCGTGGCGGAGACCGGCCGGCGCATGGTGCGCCGGGGCACGGCGGTCGCCTTCCTGCCGGACGAACTGCACTCCATCCATGTCGAGCCCGGCGACGGGGTCGTCAACTTCCACATGTACGGCCTGGCGCTGGACCGTCTCCACGAGCGGGAGTATTTCCGCGACGACGACCGCAGCTGGCGCAACTTCCCGGCCCAGGAAGGCATCATCGAGGCGCGCGGCGCCTGATATCCCCCGGAACATACCCCCGGTACATCCCATGAACCTCTACATCTCCCCGGCGGACCTGCACGCCGCCCTGCAGGACGGCGACGAACTCGCGCTGATCGACGTGCGCGAGCAGGGCGTCTTCTTCCATTCGCACCTGTTCTGGGCGGTCTGCCTTCCCCTGTCGCGTCTGGAGCTGCTGATCCTCGACCTCGTGCCGCGCAAGAGCGTGCGCATCGTGCTGTGCGACGACGGGCCGTCGGGCGTCGCCGGCGCGGCGATGGAGGTGTTGGACGCGCTCGGCTATGGCGACGTCCGCATTCTCGAAGGCGGCACGGCGGCCTGGGCCGAGGCCGGCTACGAACTCTATTCCGGCGTCAACGTGCCGTCCAAGGCGTTCGGCGAATTCGTCGAGCACGCCTACGACACGCCGCGGGTTCCGGCACAGGAACTCGACGAACTCGTCCGCTCGGGCCGGGACATGGTGATCCTGGACAGCCGGCCGGTCGAGGAATACCGGCGCATGAACATCCCCGGCGGCGTCGACGTGCCGGGCGCCGAACTGGTCTACCGGGTCCACGAGATCGCGCCGGACCCGGAGACGCTGGTCGTCGTCAACTGCGCCGGGCGGACGCGCAGCATCATCGGCGCCCAGAGCCTGATCAACGCCGGCATCCCCAACGAAGTCGCCGCCCTGAAGGACGGCACCATGGGCTGGGAACTGGCCGGCTTCTCTTGCGAGCACGGCGCGGAGCGCTTCGGCCCCGATCCGTCGCCGGATGCCGTGGTGGTGGCGCAGGAGCGGGCGGCGGCGGTCGCCCGGCGCTTCAGCGTCCGCTTCGCCGACAAGGCCGCGGTCGGGCGCTGGCAAGCCGAACAAGACGTACGTACGCTTTATCTTCTGGACGTACGTACGCCTGAGGAATTCGCGGCCGGCCACGTCGCCGGTTCGCGCCACGCGCCGGGCGGGCAGCTGGTCCAGGCGACCGACGAGTATGTCGCGACCCGCAACGCCCGGATCGTGCTGTTCGACGACGAGCGGGTGCGCGCGGTGATGACCGCCTCCTGGCTGATCCAGCTCGGCTGGCGCGACGTCCACGTCTATGACGGCGCGATCGGGGACTGGCCGGTCGAGACCGGCCCGCGCCCGGCGGCGGCGCCGGAGATCGAACGCTGGGAGACGATCGGCCCGGACGACATGGAGCCGGACGATCACATCCTCGACCTGTCCGACAGCCTGACCTACCGCCGCGGCCACATCCCCGGCGCCTGGTGGGGCCTGCGCAGCCGGCTGGACGAAGCGCTGCTGCCCGACGATGCGCGGATCGTACTCTACGCCGACGACGACCGGATGGCCCATCTCGCGGCAACGACGCTTTCCGGCCTGGAAATCGAGGACGATTTCGTCGTGCTGGCCGGCGGCCTCGAGGCCTGGCGCGCCGCCGGCAAGCCGGTCGAGCCCGATGACGGCCGGATGACCCTGGCGACCACGGAGCCGAACGACGTCTGGTACAAGCCTTACGATACCGACGAGGAGGTCCGGGCGAAGATGGAGGAATATCTGGTGTGGGAGGTTGCGCTGGTCGAGCAGATGGCGCGCGACGGCACCGTGAGCTTCCGCACATACCCGTGACGCCCCCGCAATGATCCAGACCATGGAAGCCCGCGGCATGGATGCGGGCATGGATCCCTCGGACATTTCCGCGCCGCTGCTGTCCGCCACCGTGCTCCTGCTGCGCGACGGCGCGCGCGGACTTGAAGTCTTCATGGTGGAGCGGAGCGGGCGGGTCGGCGCCTTCGCCGGCGCGATGGTGTTCCCCGGCGGCAAGGTCGCGCCCGAGGATTCGTCGGCCGAATTGCGCGCCCTGGCCGACAATGGCGGCGATCTGGACGACGCGGCCTTCGGCTTCGCCGTCTCCTCTGTGCGCGAGGCCTTCGAGGAATGCGGCGTTCTGCTGGCGCACCGCGACGGCGCCACGCTGACCGACGCCGAACTGGCGCCGCTTGCCGGGTTCCGGGACGCAATCGGCCGCAACCGGATCCCCTTCGCCCGCTTCCTTGCCGATCACGGCCTGCGCCTGGACATGGCCGGGCTGGCGCCCTTTTCCCGCTGGGTGACGCCGGTGTTCCGGCCCAAGCGGTTCGACACCATGTTCTTCCTGGCCGCCGTGCCGCCCGACCAGACGCTGAGCCACGACGGCAGCGAGACGGTGCACGGCCTGTGGACCCGGCCGCAGGACGTCATCGACGCCGCCGACCGGGACCGGAAATATTCGCTCTATTTCGCCACCCGGCTGAACCTGATGGACCTGGCGCTGAGTGCGACCGCGGCCGACGCGCTCGCCCGCGCCGCCGGGCGGACGCCGCCGCAGGCCATGCCGTGGCGCGAGATGACGCCGGACGGCCCGCGGCTGCGCATCGACGCCGACGCCGGCTATGCCCTGGTGCAGGCGAGCCTGGAGGTCGCCGGCGGCATCACCCCCTTGCCGAACTGACGTTCGCCCTTATATTAGAATCAATCTAATTTATACAGGAGCGGGCGGAAAATGAACGTGCTGACGCGCGCCGACATCATGGCGATGGCGGACTATGAGGCGGTGCGCAGGGAAAAGCGCCGTGAGATTTCGCAAATCAAGAAGAACCGGCGGGTCGAGGTCGGCCCCGTTGCAACCTTCTATTTCGAGAACCGCGCGACCATGTGGCACCAGATCCACGAGATGCTGTTCATCGAGAAGGGCGGCGAAGACCAGATCGCCGACGAGCTGGCGGCCTATAACCCGCTGATCCCGAACGGCCGCGAGTTGGTCGCGACGGTGATGATCGAGATCGACGACGAGCGCCGGCGGCGCACCGTCTTGGGCCGGCTCGGCGGTTTCGAGGAAACCATGTTCATCCGCTTCGGCGAACACGAAGTCGCCGGGGTGCCCGAAGACGATATCGACCGCACGACAGCCGACGGCAAAGCCTCCTCCGTCCAGTTCGTGCATTTCCCGTTCACGGACGCGCAGGCCGCCGCATTCAAACCGGGCGCGTCCGGCGCGGGCAAGGCCATCGTCGGCGTCGGCCATCCGAACTACGCCCATATGGCCGTGATGCCCGATGCTGTGCGAGCCGCGCTGGCGGGCGATCTGGATTAGAGCCTCGCCGTCCAGTTCGGCCTCACGCCTTGCGCACCGGCTATCGACAAATCGCTTCGACGACGGGCCTCGTATGAAGTAAGTTCCTGCGGTTGCGGGACCCCGTTGCTTATGCAACGCGGCAGCAGCTTCGAGCGGAACGGGCGATGTCAGCGACAGAGATCATTTTCGAAGTCAGCGAAGACGAACTGGACGGTGGCTATTCGGCCAGCGCGCTCGGCTTCGGCATCCACACGGAAAGGCGACACCTTGGATGAGCTTCGCCGAAACGTCCGGGAAGCCGTGGACTGCTACTTCGACGACAGCATGAACCGGCCGCGCCTGATCCGGCTTCGCTCCGCGGAGAGGAGAACGGAGCCCGCATCGGCAGAATCGTGACGGCTCGCGCTTGTCGCGACGCTCGCACCACCCCCAACCGTCATTTCGACCGTAGCCCCGGATCGAATCCGGGGCGGAGCGGAGAAATCTTTTTTGCACGGTGCTGCGGACCCGGTTCCGTGCGTGAAAGATATCTCCGCTCCGCCGCCCATTCGGGCGGCTCCGGTCGATATGGCGGGTGGAGGATGTTGCGGGGCTTTGCCGCCGAATTCGGCCGCGCTCAGCCGTCGCCCTCGTCCGCCGCTTCTGCATCGATTGTTTCGGCCGGCTTCGTGCGCAGCTTGCCGCCGGTCGCGCTTGCGCCGGGGCGGATCGGCACGCTGCGCACGGCCTCCTCGACGGCGGGGCGCGCCAGATCGATGCCGAGCAGGCCGTTTTCGAGCGCGGCGCCCTCGACCTCAATCCCGTCGGCCAGCATGAAAGTGCGCTGGAACTGCCGCGCGGCGATGCCGCGATGCAGGTAGACCCGGTCCTCGCGCTCGGCCTGCCGGCCGCGGACGACGAGTTGGCGGCCTTCGACGGTGACGGCAAGATCGTCCATCGTGAAGCCGGCGACGGCAAGCGTGATGCGCAGCGCATTCTCGCCGGTCTGCTCGATATTGTAGGGCGGATAGCCGTCGGCCGAGGCTTTCGCGATCCGGTCCACGGTCTGCTCGAACTCGTCGAAGCCGAGCAGGAACGGGCTGTTGAACAGGGACAGGCGGGCCATGCGCGCGCTCCCATGCCGAGGCACCGGCCGGGGTGCCGGTTCCCGGAACTGGTGCCTCACCGGCGGCCGATCAAGACGGCCCGGTGCGCGAATTCCGGCTGCCGCCGCAGCAGCACCTGGAGCGACGATCCGCGGGCACCGATTTGCGTGTTGCCATCGCGGCCTTCCGCGCCGAAGTAAGGCCGATGACCGAAAACCGCACCACGGGCCGGCAATCCTCTCCCGCCACGGGAATCGATCGTGGGCCACCCGATGATCCGTTCGGCCGGCCGTTCGGGCGGATGGCAGCGTGGCTGGAATTGCTGGTCCTCGATCACGGTTTCCTGCGGCTCGCCTACCGCCACTGGCACGAAGTCGCGCCCGGCCTGTACCGCTCCAACCAGCCCGCGCCGTTCCAGGTCCGGCGCGCCGCCCGGTCCGGCATCCGCACCGTCGTCAACCTGCGCCGCGCCAACGCGAGCGGGCGCTATCTCCTGGAGCGGGAAGCCGCCGCGAAAGCCGGGATCGCCCAGGTCGATTTTTTCCTCTCGTCGCGGGGCGCGCCGCGCCGCCAGCAGCTTCTCGACGCAGCCGGGATGTTCGACCGGATCGACTATCCGGCGCTGATCCATTGCAAGTCCGGCATCGACCGGACAGGCCTGATGGGCGCGCTGTATATTCTCATGCGCGGCGGCGCGGCCGGCGACGCGCTGAAGCAGTTCGGCTGGCGCTACGGCTATATCGGCGCCGGGCCGACCGGCATCGGCAGGGCCCTCGTGCTGGAATACGGCCGGGCGCAGGCCGAGACCGGCGTCGATTTCCTGGCCTGGGTCGCCGGGAGCTACGATCCGGCGGCGCTCGAAGCCGCGTTCCGGCCGCGGCCGCTCGCCACCGCCCTGGTCGATTTCGTCCTGCGCCGGGAGTAGCTGCGGCCCTGCGCGCGCGGCGCGGCGGCGATCCGGCGCTTTGGGACATAGGGACGCGCGCTTGCCGGCGATTCTGCGTCTGAGTGCGCCGGCATGATAGAAAACCGCCCGATCGAAACCGTCAGGAGCCGCCGTTTGGCCGCCGGATCGAAGTCCGCAAGGAAACTGCCGCTCGACGCCAGGACGCTGCCGATGGTGAAGCGGCTCGTCCGCGACTACCTGGTACGCTACTGGCTGCGCATCGTGCTGGCCTTTGCCCTGCTCGGCGTGGTCTCGGCCTGCACGGCAACGATTCCCTTCATCCTGAAGGAACTGCTGGACAGCGCCTTCAGCGGCGCGGCGGCCGGGAACGCCTGGCTGACCGGGACGATCGGCGGGCTGTTCTCGCCCGACCCGCGCTATAACCAGCTCTATTTCATCGCGCTGGCGACGGCCCTGGTGTTCGTCGTCAAGGGCGGAGCGGCCTACGGCGCGGTGACGATGATGGCCTATGTCGGGCATCGCTCGGTCGCCGACATCCAGGACACCATGTTCGCCCGCCTGATGCGCGCCGACCTGGGGTTTTTCCACAACACGCCGACCGGCCGGCTGATCTCCGCCTTCACCAACGACGCCAGCGCGATGCGCAGCCTGTTCTCGGACACGGTGGTGAGCATCGGGCGGGATATCGTGACGGTGATCGCGCTGGTCGCCGCCATGTTCTGGATCGACTGGATCCTGTCCTGCATCACCTTCTTCGTGTTTCCGCTGGTCGCCCTGCCCGTGTACCGGATCGGCCAGCGCATGCGGAAGGTCTCCGCCAATACCCAGGCGGAGATGGCCCAGTTCACCACCCTGCAGGACGAGAGCTTCCAGGGCATTCGCCACGTCAAGGCCTATGGCATGGAGGATTACGAGACCGGCCGGGCCACCTCGGTCGTCGGGCGCATCTTCCGGCTGAACTACAAGGCGGAGAAGGTCCGCGCGATTACCGAGCCCTTGCTGGAAGCGATCGCCGGCCTGGCGATCGCCGCCGTGCTGCTCTACGGCGGCTATCAGGTGATCGCCGGCGCGCGCACGCCGGGCGATTTCGGCGGCTTCATCGCCGCCCTGCTGCTGGCCTACGACCCGGTGCGCCGGCTGGCGCGGCTCAACGCCAATCTCCAGAAGGGGCTGGCGGCCGCCGAGCGGGTGTTCGCCACGCTGGATATCGAGCCCGAAATCGTCGACCGGCCGGGCGCCCGTCCGCTGGCGCCCGGCGCCGGCGGCATCCGGCTGGACGATGTCGTGTTCGCCTATGACCGGAGAGGGCGTGCGGCGACGCCGGCCCTCGGGCGCGGCGGCGAGGGCGTGACGCTCGACGTGCCGGCCGGCAGGACGGTTGCGCTGGTCGGCCCGTCCGGCGCCGGCAAGACGACGGTCCTGAACCTGATTCCCCGCTTCTTCGATGTCGACAGCGGCGCGGTGCTGATCGACGGACAGGACGTGCGCGACGTGAGCCTGACGTCCCTGCGCGCCCGGATCGGGCTGGTCAGCCAGGAAACCAGCCTGTTCGACGACACGATCCGCGCCAACATCGCCTATGGCAGACGGGGCGCTTCGGAAGAGGACATCGTCGCCGCCGCGACCGCCGCCGCGGCGCACGATTTCATCATGGAGCTGCCGCAGCGATACGACACCCGCGTCGGCGGTCTCGGGATTCAGGTGAGCGGCGGCCAGCGCCAGCGCATCTCGATCGCCCGCGCCATCCTGAAGGACGCGCCGATCCTGCTGCTCGACGAGGCGACTTCGGCGCTCGATACGGAATCGGAACGCCAGGTGCAGGCCGCGCTGGATTCGCTGCGCCGGGGCCGGACGACCGTCGTCATCGCCCACCGGCTTTCCACCATCGCCGATGCCGACATCGTCTATGTGCTGGACGAAGGCCGGGTCGTGGAATTCGGCAGCCATAGCGACCTGGTGGCGGCCGGCGGCGCCTTCGCCCGCCTGCATGCCGAGCAAACGATCGGGGGACAGATGGGCGGCGGACAAACGGGCGACGGGCACATGAGCGGTACGGGGCAGACCTGAGCCATGATGCTCGGCCTGTATCGCGGCCTCGGCCGGCTTGCGCCGACGGTCGCCCGGCTCGTGCTGCTGCGCCGGCGCGCCCGCGGCAAGGAGCATCCGGAGCGGTATCGCGAGCGGATGGGCAATCCGCGCCGGGACCGGCCCGACGGCGCGCTGATCTGGCTCCACGCGGCGAGCGTCGGCGAGGCCCTCTCCGCGCTGCCGCTGATCGGGCGGCTGCTGGCGCGCCTGCCTTCGGCGCATGTCATGGTCACCTCGGGCACCGTCACCTCGGCGAAACTGATGGACGAACGCCTGCCGGAGCGCGCCTTTCACCAGTTCGTCCCGGTCGATTGCCCGGCCTGGGTGGGGCGCTTCCTTGACCACTACCGGCCGGACCTCGCCCTGTGGGTGGAAAGCGAATTGTGGCCGGCCCTGCTTGCCGGAACGGTGCAGTCCGGCACGCCGGCGATCCTGCTGAACGGCCGCATGTCGGCGCGGTCGCTCCGGCGATGGCGGCGCTTTCCGGGCGCGGCGCGCCGGCTGATCCGGTCGTTCGACGCGGTCATGGCCCAGTCCGAAGCCGATGCCGGGCGTTTCCGCCGGCTCGGCGCCCGGCGCGTCGAGACGCCGGGCAACCTCAAGATGGCGGCCGCGCCGCTGCCGGCCGATCCGGCGGCGCTCGCCGGCCTGACAGATGCGGTTCGCGGGCGCCCGGTCTGGCTCGCGGCCAGCACCCATCCGGGCGAGGAGGAGGCGGTCGCCGAGGCGCACCGGGCGGTGCGCCGGCAGTCGGGCGACGCGCTGCTCGTCATCGTCCCGCGCCACCCGGAGCGCGGCCCCGCCATCGCCGACGCCCTGCGCCGCGCCGGACACGCCGTCGGCCTGCGCAACGCCGGCGCCGCGCCGGACCCCGAAACGGACATCTACATCGCCGACACGCTGGGCGAACTGGGCCTGTTCTACCGCGCCGCGCCGGTCGCCTTCGTCGGCGGCTCGCTGGCGCCCCATGGCGGCCAGAACCTGATCGAGCCGGCGCAACTCGATTGCGCGATCCTGCACGGCCCGCATGTCGGCAATTTCGCCGACATCGCCGGGGCTCTGCAGGCCGCCGGCGCCAGCGAGACGGTCGATTCCTCCGGCCCGCTGGCGGCGGCGGTCGGCCGCCTGCTCGCCGATCCGGCCGCGTGCCGGGACCGGGCGGACCGGGCGGCCGGCGCCGCGGAGGCCAGCGTCGGCATCCTGGATCGGGCGATGGCGCTTCTCGAACCCTGGCTCGCAGCCCTGCCCGGCGGCGCATCCGGCGCTGCATCCGGCTCTGGGCCGCCGGCCGGCGCGGACAGCGCCTGATGCGTGCGCCGGACGCCTGGTCGCGCAAGGGCGCGGTCTCGACCATGCTGCTGCCGGTATCGTCGCTGTACGGGCTCGGCACGGCTGTGCGGGTGGGCCGCGCGCCGCGCTATACGCCGCCCGTGCCGGCGCTCTGCGTCGGCAACCTCACCGCCGGCGGCGCCGGCAAGACGCCGGTCGTCCTGTCGCTGGCGCGGCTGATGCGCGACCGGGGCCGGCGGCCGTTCGCCGTCAGCCGCGGCTATGGCGGCTGCCTGGCCGGGCCCGTGCGGGTCGATCCGGCGCTGCACACCGCGGGGGAAGTCGGCGACGAACCGCTGTTGCTCGCCGGGGCCCTGCCGACCGTCGTCGCCCGCGACCGGGCCGCCGGCGCGCGGGCCGCCGTCGACGCCGGCGCGGACATCCTGCTGCTCGACGACGGCCACCAGAACCCGGCCATCGCCAAGGCCCTGTCGCTGGTCGTCGTCGACGGCGGCTTCGGCTTCGGCAACGGCCGGATCATCCCGTCCGGCCCGTTGCGCGAGCCGGTCGGCCGCGGCCTGGCGCGGGCGGACGCCGCCGTCGTCGTGGGCGCGGACAGCACC
>CBDCQR010000014.1:0-8155 GCA_965220685.1 Alphaproteobacteria bacterium | reverse complement strand
AGCGCGATGCCCGCTGCGTGGAGGCGCTGGCGGAACTGGCGGCAGCCGGCGAAGGACGGCTTCGGGTGCTGGCAGCCGACGCGCTTGAGGTGGACTTGGCCGCGCTCGGCCCCGCGCCGATCAAGGTCGTCGCCAATCTGCCGTACAACATCGCAACGCCCCTGCTCGTCGGCTGGCTGCAACGCCCGGACGGTATCGAGTCCATGACGCTGATGTTCCAGAAGGAGGTGGCCGACCGGCTGCTGGCACTGCCGGGCAGCAAGGCGCGGGGACGGCTCTCGGTTCTCGCGCAATGGCGCGCCGAAGTCCGCCACTGTTTCGATTTGCCGCCCGGCGCTTTCACGCCGCCGCCAAAAGTCTCCTCCAGCGTGGTTGCACTGACGCCGCGCCTCTCGCCGGTCCCGGCGCATCCGGGCGATCTGGAGACGGTCACGGCCCGCGCCTTCGGAGGACGGCGGAAGATGCTCCGGCGCACGCTCGGCGACCTGCCCGCCCGCGCAGGACTGGACGGCACCATGCGCCCCGAGGAGCTGACGGTGGACGACTTCTGCGCCCTTGCGGCGGTGTTGCGGGATACGGACCCGCAATAGCGCCGCCGCATCCCGGCCTCGCGTCCGCCGCCGGAAAGGGAACACCCGTCGAACGCATCTGCGATGCTAACATGTTGATATAGCGCCTGTTTTTCCTCGTGCAACAGCGGGTCGGGGGTGCAACTGCAACCGCATTTTCCCCCGCCTGCAACCGGACGCAGGAGGAATATCCATGCCCAATATCCGTCTCAGCGAGAGCCGGGTCGAAACCCTCGAACCCCGCAAGGCGCCCTACGATGTCCGCGACGGGGAACTGAGGGGCTTCGGCGTCCGCGTCCTGCCCTCGGGCAAGAGGCGCTTCTTCATCCACAGCCAGCATGAGGGCCGGCGCGTCTGGAAGACCGTGGGCGACGCCGACGCCATCGGCCTCGACGAAGCCCGCCGGCGCGCTGCGGACCTGCTTGCCGCCATTCGGCGCGACGAGACGCCAGCCCTGCCGGAGGAGAGGCTCTTCGAAGTCGTGGCGGAGGAAGTGTTCTCCCGCTACGGGCGCCACTGGAAGCCCGGCACCATGAAGGTCAACCGGAAATATCTGCGCAGCACGATCCTGCCCCGGTTCGCCGGCATGAATATCGCCGACATCGCGCGCAAGGACGTGCAGAACTGGTTCGCCTCACTTCACGCCACGCCTGTGGCGGCGGACCGGTCGGCACCGATCCTCTCGGTCATCATGCGCCAGGCGGAGATTTACGGCTACCGCCCCGAGGGCAGCAATCCCTGCGCCGGCATCCGGCGCTACCGGCGCAAGGGCCGGGAGCGCTTCCTGTCGGAGCCGGAACTTCGCCGCCTTGCACGCGTGCTCGCAAGCCACGAAGACCGGTGCCCCTGTCTTGCGGATTTCGTGCGCCTGCTGTTGCTGACCGGCTGCCGCAAGGGCGAGATCGGAACGCTGCAATGGGCGGATTACCGGGAGGGGCGTCTGTTCCTGCGCGACGGCAAGGCCGGCCCCCGGACCGTGTGGCTGTCCTCGCCCGCGCGCGCCGTGCTGGACGGCCTTCCGCGCGAGGGCAAGTGGGTCTTCCCCTCGCCGCATCGGCAGGGACCGTTGTCCTCGACCGTCTTCGAGACCTTCTGGCGCCGGGTCCGGGAGGAGGCGGGGATCGCCGATGTCCGGCTTCACGACTGCCGTCATACATATGCCAGCATCGCCATCATGGGAGGCGAGACCGTCACCGCGGTGGCGCGCCTGCTCGGGCACAACGATGCGCAGACGACGCTGAAATACGCGCATTTGTCCGACACTTCGGTCCGGGAGGCCTCCGACGCCCTTGCCTGCATTCTCGGGGAGGGCTGAGAGATGCCGGAACGCAAGAGGCTGACCGACGCCGGCATTGCGCGGCTTCGCCCTCAGGGGCGCGAATACACGGTCTGGGACACTCAGGCAGCCGGGCTCGGGGTAAGGGTTCGCCCCTCCGGCAGCCGGACCTTCATCCACCACCGCAAGACCGATGGCGGCGTGAAGAAAATGTCTTTCGGCCCCGCGGCGCTCAGCAAGGTCGCCGACGTGCGCCGCGCCTGCATGGAGGCCATAACCGGGGCCGCCGGCGCGGAGGTGGCCTGTCGCGGGAACGCACCGCTCTTCCGGGATTTCGTCGCCGGTCAATGGAGGGTGGAGCGTTTCGAGCGCTGCAAGCCCTCCACGCGGAAGGGCGACGGGACCGAGAACGGTGCTGCTGAATGCCCCGGCCCGGGAGATCGTCGAGCGCCGCATGGCGGAGGGAACCGGTCCCTGGGTCTTCCCCTCCGTCAGGGACCTGTCCCGGCATCAATGCTACGGACTCCCGCTCTGGTATCGTGTCAGACGCGAGGCCGGTATCGAGGATGTGCGCCTGCACGACCTTCGACATACGGTAGCCAGCCAGGCGGTGCTGAACGGGGTGCCGCTGACCGTTACGGCCCGGCTGCTCGGACACGGCAATGTCGCCATGACCATGCGCTACGCTCATGTCGGCGACCGCGAGATCGAGGCGGCCGCGGAACGGGTCGGGCGGGCCATCGCATCCATCATGGCCGGACGCTCGCCGTGATGGAGACGGGGCCGTATGGGCCGGGTTGGGTCACCGCCGTACCTGCCGTTCATCGACGGGGCCACAGGCAGCCCTGCGCCGGTATGCTCCACCGATGCCCGGGACCCTACTGTTGCATGAATGCAACATGGCCTGGAAATCGGGTTTCGGAGGATTGCGGCCGGAAAACCGGCGCGTAGGATAGCCGCGCCGTCCAATCCCGGGCGGCCACAGACAGGAGTCAGGAATGAAAAAGTCGTTTCTGAATACCGGTCGCAGAAGGGGGATTATGGGAAAGGGGGCTTGCATTCGATAGTCACCGGCGGGTTGAAGGAAGACGGTTCCGGCACCGTTCATGCGCTTGCGAGGCAGGACATGTGGTCCGAATGCAACACCGGATAAACACTTCCTGCCCACTCTATCCGTGCCCCCTCGATCCGGGGTCGCCGCAATGCAGGAAACAGTGTCGCGCATCCGTCTTCAGCCGATGGACATCGTGACGATGGCGGTGAACAGCACAGCCGCCATGACGTAGACCGCCTCCCGGGTGCTTCTGAACTCCTGCAGGAAGTCGAGCTTCATCATCCGCGACAGGGCGAGGTCTTCGTCCTGCCGGCGGTTGAACCAGGCCATCGCCTCCTTGATGCGGTCGAGGCGCTCGTCGGCGGTAAGTTGTTCCCTCGCCCCGGACCGTTCGTCCGCCATCGGCCATCCTTCCGCATGTGCGTCGGGAATGAAGCAATGGGGGATTATATCCAAAAGAATGGCCGGAGCGGCAAACCGCCCCGGCCACCTGCCGAGGGAGCGTTGCAACCCGTTCCCGCGGCGACCGGCCGGGGCTGAAAGGAGGTAGGGGATCTACCCATCCTGGCCCCGGCCGACCCTTCAGGCAACCTCGCTCAGAAGCCGATGGCGATGCCGGTCACGAAGGCGGTGCCGTCGATCTCGCGACCGCTGGCAAGGCTCTTCTCGGCCATGAAGATAGAGGTCTTGGAGGCGACGCCCGGCCCGAGCGTGTAGGACACCGACAGCATGGTCGCTTCCTGCTCGTCGCCATTGTCCCACTCGGTGGCCAGATGGCTCAAGCTGACCGCCATCGGACCCTCCGAATACTTGACCCCGGCACCCCAGGTGTCCCAGTTCTTGGACTCATCCTCGGCGAGCTTGCTCATCCGGATCATCGGATTGTCGTTGCTTTCATCGTTGTTGGTGGCGCTCTCAGCCGCACTGTTATCCGTGCCGTCGTCTGTGAAGTCACCAGTGTTATCGACGTCGATCACCACGCCCGTCGTTGGATCATAGCTGTCGCCACTGGCATACGGCAGGCCATCTCCCTGAAGGGATGAGAATTCCGTTGCCGTGAGCGCCCGGTTCGCGTCCATGGTCATGTAGGCGCCGCCATCATTGGTCGCATAGACGACGCCGAAGCTGAACGCGCCCATGCCGACTTTCAGGGCGGCATTGGTGAAGGTCTTGTCGTCGGCCTTCATCATAGAGGTCATATGGTTCTTCATCCGCATATTGGCCGCATTCGCGCCAGTTCGCAGATTTTCGAGCAAGGTGGGGTCGGTAGCGTCGGTGTTATCAGGATCCTCCGCACTTTCTCCAGCCAGCGCCTTGGCCAAATTGGCTACCGCCATGCTGTCGTCCATGTGATCCGACACCCGATAGAGGCTGTTGACGGGAGTGGCGCCTGCCCGGTTTTTGCCGTCGAAGACCATCTCTTCTTTGCCGGTCTGGCTTCTCTGGTAGTGGCCGAGGGAGACCGCGATGTTGAGGCCGTCGCCGAAGTCGCCGACATAGTTGCCGCCGACCGCCCAGGCGTTGTCATCGTTGTCGTTCAGGGCCTTGGTCTCGCCCTCCTGCCCGGCGTCCGGGATATAGGAGGCACCGAGTTGCACGCCGTTTATGCGCGGCGTGAAATACATGATCTGGTTCTTGTCGCCATGGCCGTGGCCGTAAGTGCCGAAGCCGTTGTGGCTGCACCCGGCGAGGCCGCCGCCGATCCACTTGTGGGTATCGCCGCAGTTCAGGGTGATGCCGACATCCAGGCCGCCGTGATGCGTGAGCGTGGACGCTGGATCCTCGGCGCCGAGTGTGATCTTGCCGAACTCGCCGCCGATGGTGAGCTGCGATTCGTCGATCTGGGTGCCGTCCTTGGAATTGCCTTCCAGCTCGACCTTGACCGAGAAGGTCAGGCCGCTGTCGGACTCCAGCTTGCCCTTGAAGTGGATTTCGCTGTCCGACTGCTGGGCGGTGCCGTCTTTGACCATCTCGGCGCTGTCGTCAACGCTGGCCATGCCGACCCACTGCTGCATGTAGCCGCCGATGCCGACGCTCAGCATGTCGGCGGCGGACGCCTGGCCCATCGCCATCGCGCCCGCAACGGCGAACATGGAGGTCGCAACCAGGGAGTTTCTCATAATCCCCCTTCTGCGACCGGTATCCGGGTCGCGCGTTGCCTTGCAGGGTTCCCGGCCATGCCGACGATGAACATGAAATACCTGCGCTCCTTCCTGGCGATGGCGGAGGAACGGAGCAGCGCGCGGGCCGCCGACCGCCTGGGCATTCTTCGCCAGAGCGTCACGCAGCATGTCTCCGCCGTGGAGGAGGCGATCGGGCGGCAACTGCTTGAGGCGGGCTACCCCCGCGAGCCCCGGCAGGTCGGGCGCACCAGGCTGACCGAACACGGGCGCCTCTTTCATCCGAAGGCGGTCAAGGCCCTGCGGGCGCATGACGACCTGTTCGACGACCGGGTTGCGGGGCAGGACCCGCGCGATGTCCGGCTTGCCATCCTGCACGGGCTTCTGGAACTGGCTCTGGATGCGGCGCGGAACAATCTGACGGCCTCGGACCGGAAACTGGTCAACGACATCCTGTTGAATGCCGGCCTGCAAGGAAGCGGGGTTCCGGCACGACGGCTGCGCCAGGGAGACGGGCTGGCGGACGATTAGCTCCGTGCCCTCAACACCACCAACCGGTTGAAAAAGAGGAGGGGCAACGCCTCACCGGGCGTCACGGGCGCGCGGCGCGTCCGCTGCCGGCGCGCATCGACAGCAGGTCGCCGGTCGAGTATCTCACGCGCGAGGACAAGAAAGCCCGTCCCCGCGCTAACGCCCACCGCAACGCCCTGCGGCAAGTCCCGGCGAGACCGCGGCTGTCGGGCCCGGGGAGCGCGCGGCATGACCAGGCGTCCGAACATCCTTTTCGTCATGGCCGACCAGCTCGCGCCGCAAGTGCTTTCTGCCTATGGCGGCCGGCGGGTCGAGACGCCGCATATCGACCGCCTGGCCGCGGAAGGCGCGGTGTTCGAGAACGCCTGTTGCAACTTCCCGCTCTGCGCCCCGGCGCGCTTCTCGATGCTGAGCGGGCGGCTGCCTTCCCGCATCGGCGCGTTCGACAATGCGTGCGAGTTCCCCGCCTCGGTGCCGACCTTCCAGCACTATCTGCGGCTCATGGGCTACCGCACCTGCCTTGCGGGCAAGATGCATTTCGTCGGGCCGGACCAGCTTCACGGCTATGAGGAGCGCCTCACCACAGACGTCTATCCGGCAGACTTCCTCTGGTCGCCGGACTGGCGGCTCGGCGGGGAAAGCTGGCTCGAATGGTACCACAGCATGCGCGCGGTGCTGGACGCGGGTACGCATCGGCGCAGCGTCAATATCGCCTATGACGACGAGGTGGAGTTCGAGGCGATACGCTGGCTGCACGAGCATGCGGACGAAGGCGATGGACGGCCCTTCGCGCTCACCGTCTCCTTCTTCTCGCCGCACGACCCCTATCTGGCCCCGCCGGCCTGGTGGGAGCTGTACCGTGACGCCGGGATCGACAGGCCGCGCATCCCCGACATCCCGCCGGGCGAGCGCGACCCGCACAGCCGCCGCCACTGGTTCCTGACCGGGCGGCACCTGGACGCGGTCGGCGAGGAGGACGTGCTGCGCATGCGCCGGGCCTACTATGCGGTAACGAGCTATGTGGATGCGAAGCTGGGCAGGCTGCTCGACACGCTGGCCGCGATCGGCGCGGCGGACGACACGCTCATCGTGTTCACCTCCGACCACGGCGATTCGCTCGGCGAGCGCGGGCTGTTCTTCAAGATGTCGTTCTTCGAGTGGTCGGTCCGGGTGCCGCTGATCCTGCATGCGCCCTTTGCCTTCGGTCCCCGGCGGGTGCGGGAGAACGTCTCCCATCTGGACCTGTTCCCGACCCTGCTGGAACTGGCGGGCGACGGCGTCCTGCCGGAGCTCGCCCTGCCGACAGACGGGCGCTCGCTCGTCCCGCTTGCGACAGGGCGCGCGGCGGACTGGCCGGATACGGTGCTGGCGGAATACACGGCGGAAGGCGTGACCGCGCCTCTTCTCATGGTCCGCAAGGGGCCGCACAAGCTGATAACGGGCTCCGGGGACCCGCCGCTGCTGTTCGACCTCGACGCCGACCCGGACGAAACCCGGAACCTCGCCGGAGACCCCGGGGCTGCGGAGGTCCGGGCCGAACTCGAGGCGGTTGCGGCCCGGACCTGGGACGTGCCCGCCCTCGACCGGGCGGTGCGCGAGACGCAGGCGGCGCGCCATCTCGTGGGCGAGGCGCTGGCGACGGGCGCCCGCAGGCCCTGGGATTACCAGCCCCTGCGGGACGCCTCGAAGTCCTACTACCGCGAGGGCGGCGACATACAGGACGCCTATTCCGGCCGCATAGGGTGACGCAGCCGCCGCGTGTCGCGTCCAGCGGCAGCCTGTCGCAGGCGGCCATGAAAGGCGTTCCTCTCCCCGTGGCCGCCCGTCGCCGCAGGCACGGCAATGTCGCCAGGACCATGCGCGACGCCCATGTCGGCGACCGCGAACCGGGGCCGCAGTGGAACGGGGCGGACAAGGCATCGTCTCCATCATGGCGGGAGCACTCGTCGTGATGGAGACAGCTCCCGCCATGCCATATGGGCCGGAGCACCGCCGCATCCGCCACTCATTGATGGACCACGAGCAACCCTGCGCCGGTATGTGCAGCCAGTGCCCGGGACCTGCACTGTTGCATGATTGCAACATATCTTGAAAATCTCCATTTATCTGGCAATTGGCGGATTGCAGCCGGAAAACCGGCGCGTAGGATAGCCGCGCCGTCCAATCCCGGACGGTTGTTACCGGAAGGAATCAGGAATGAGAAACGCGTTTCTGAACGCCGGTCGCAGAACGGGCATTATGGGAAATCTTCTGTAGGAAATCCGTTCATTTGAAAGAAAAGTGGGGCGGGCCGTTGCAACCCGGCACCGCCCCGGACGACTGCGGCGGAAAGGAGGTAGGGGATCTACCCGCAACGCCGCAGCCGTCCCTTCAGTGGACTTCGCTCAGAAGCCGATGGCGATGCCGGTCACGAAGGCGGTGCCTTCTTTCGTGCCCTGCTCGCCGGAGATGATCGAGGTCTTCGATGCGACGCCCGGCGCCAGCTTGTAGGCCACGGAGAGCATGGTCACGTCGCCCTCGGTGCCGTCATCGGCTTCACCCATCATGTGGGTGAGGCTCACCGCCAGCGGGCCTTCCGAATATTTCATGCCCACGCTCATCAGGT
>CBDCQR010000013.1:0-60085 GCA_965220685.1 Alphaproteobacteria bacterium | reverse complement strand
CGTCAACGATCCGGAGGCTGCCGGAAAGGACCGGCAGGGGTCGCCCTTTCCGCCCCGGATCGGCGCCGGATTCGCCATATTTGCCGTTGCGCCGCGCCGGAGCCTGTATTACAGTTATTTCAAATTTCAGCGGAACTCAAGTAATTGCCAGCTGAAATTAAATAAAAATACGGGAGCGGAATGTAATGGTCTACTTTTATTTGACGTGCGCGCCGGACCGGCCGGAACCGCCTCCCAAGGCCTGAATTGGCAGTAACTAGTCCGCCGCCAAGACTGTCGCTCCCGCCGCCCAACTCTTTCTCCGCCATTGCCGCATGTCACGAATTGTCGGTTATGCCGGCGACGTTTCGCCGGAAGCAGCATGGACTGCTTTGTCTTCGGATGCCGATGCCCGGCTGGTCGACGTGCGCACGGTCGCCGAATGGGCCTATGTCGGCCTGCCCGATCTCGGCGCGCTCGGCAAGACGCCGGTCACGGTCGAGTGGAAACGCTTTCCGTCGATGGCGGTCAATCCCGGCTTTGCCCAGGCGGTCGCGGCGTCGGGCGTGGCGCGGGGCGCGGCGCTGTATTTCCTGTGCCGGTCGGGCGTGCGGTCGCGCGATGCGGCGATCGCCATGACGGCGCTGGGCTACGGCCCCTGCTTCAACGTCGCCACGGGCTTCGAGGGCGACCGCGACGCGGCGGGCCACCGGGGCACGCGCGGCGGCTGGAAGGCCGACGGCCTGCCCTGGCGCCAGGACTGACGCCCGCAGGGCAGGGGAAAAGGCGCGGCGGTTGGCGCGGGCCGCCGCAGGATGAAACGCTGAAACCGGCACCGGCGGCAACCGGCCGCCGGGACGGAGCGAGGACGTAACGGATGCAGAAGGAAACGGCCGGCAATCGGCCCGCCGGCACCCCCGCAACAAGGTCGGGCGCAACAAGGCCGGGCGCAGCAGCGCCGGCCCATGGGGCGGCGGCCGACCCGACGGTATCGCCGACGGTGTCGAAAGCCTGGGCGCGCGCCCGCGCGGGACTGCGCAGCGAATTCGGCGACGAGGCCTTCCGGAGCTGGATCGGGCCGCTGACCCTCGAGGCCGTGCGCGGCGCGACGGCCATCCTGTCGATCAAGTCGCGCTTCCTGCGCGACTGGGTGTCGACCAACTACCGCGACCGCATCCTTGCCCATTTCCACGCCGAACTGCCGGCGATCGAGGCGGTCGATCTGGTGGCCAAGGTGGCGGCGCCCGAATCCGGTCCTGACTCCCACCCCGAATCCCACCGGGCGCCGGCCGCCGGCGTCCCCGTTCAAGCGCGGGGTCCGGTGGGGCCCCCGGCCGACGGCGCCCTGCGGGAGTCCGGCCCGGACGAGGAGGCCGACAGCACGCCCAGCCTGCCGCTGGAGCCGCGCTACACCTTCGACAGTTTCGTCGTCGGCAAGCCGAACGAGCTGGCCTGCGCCGCGGCCCAGCGGGTCGCCGATTCCGAGGACATCCCCTTCAACCCGCTGTTCATCCACGGCGGCGTCGGCCTCGGCAAGACCCACCTGATGCACGCCATGGCCTGGCGCATCCGCGAGCGCACGCCCTGGCGCCGCGTCGCCTACATCTCGGCGGAAAAATTCATGTACCAGTTCATCCGGGCGCTGCGCTTCAAGGATACGCTGGCCTTCAAGGAGCAGTTCCGCTCGGTCGACGTGCTGATGATCGACGACGTCCAGTTCATGGCCGACAAGGGCGCGACCCAGGAGGAGTTCTTCCACACCTTCAACGCCCTGATGGACGAGCGCCGCCAGGTCGTCGTCTCGGCCGACAAGTCGCCGAGCGAGCTGTCCGGCATCGAGGAGCGGCTGATCTCCCGCTTCAACTGGGGCCTGGTCGCCGACGTGCATCCGACGACCTACGAATTGCGCCTCAGCATCCTCCAGGCCAAGGCCGCGAAGATGGACTGCGCCTTCCCGGACAAGGTGCTCGAATTCATCGCCCACAAGATCCAGTCCAACGTGCGCGAACTGGAGGGCGCGCTCAACCGGATGGCGGCCCACGCCAGCCTGGTCGGCCGCACGCTCACCATCGAGATGGCCGCCGACGTGCTGAAGGACGTGCTGCGCGCCAACGAGCGCCACATCACGATCGAGGAAATCCAGCGCAACGTCTGCGCCCATTTCAACATCAAGATGACCGACATGTCCTCGGCCCGCCGGGCCCGGGCGGTCGCGCGGCCGCGCCAGATCGCCATGTATCTGGCCAAGATGCTGACCAGCCGCTCGCTGCCGGAGATCGGCCGCAAGTTCGGCAACCGCGACCACACCACGGTCATGCACGCGGTCCGCAAGATCGAGGAGCTGCGCGCCGTCGATCCCTCGATCAACGAAGACGTCGAAATCCTGATCCGCGCCCTGCGGGGTTAGGGGCGGGGACAGGGCCGATCTGGCGCCGTCGCGCCGTTTCTGTGGCTGCCGGCGCCGCCGGCGAAGTTCACGATTCTCCCACACTCCCTCGATTGCCACCCCGGATCTCCGCTGCGCTCCGTCCGGGGTGGCAATGGAGAGCGGGTCGGATCAAGTGCGGGGCGGCATATCTGGGGAAACTTGCGCAATTCCGGGACTCCGCCCCGCCGTCCGCCTTGCATTTACCGCCGCCGCCCGTCCGCCCCACCCCTTTGTTGCAATTATGCAACACAACCCGGACAATAATTCGGGAATCGATTGAATTTCCTATCGGCCCCGCGCCCGCGCCCGCTATACCCGCCCTGCCGACCGGAGCGGTCCCCGCCTGCGGCGCCCCGTAGGGGCGGGTAGCGGGGAACCAACCGATCCGGGCGGTTTTTCGTTTCGGTGTTCAACCGTGCGTTCCCCGCTCCGGGATGTCCCGGCCGCCGGGCAACGCAGCAGCATTGGAGAGGGAGATGACGGGAGTCGTCAAATCCGTAGGCAAATACGCCCTCCTTGCCGGTTCCGCTTTGGCTCTTTCGATCTCGGCCGCGTCGGCCGCGTCGATGGCCAAGGCCGGCATGGACAAGCGCGTTGCCGATCTGGAGCGTGAGGTCACGCTCCTCAAAAACCAGATGAAATCGGCCATGATGGCTAAACCCGCGGACAAGAATATCCAGTCCGGCAACAGCCGCGTGAAGGTCACGATCTACGGTCAGGTCAACCGCGCGATCCGCTTCGCCAACACGGGCGACGAGACCGAGATCACGAGCGTCGACAATGACGGTTCGTCCTCGCGCCTCGGCGTCCGGGCGGTCGGCAAGGCCAACCCGAACCTGACCATCGGCGCCCTGCACGAGCTCGAATGGCAGGAGAACGCGCGCAGCGGCACCGATGAGGGCAGCACGGGCAAGACGCGCGTCCGGGCGCGCCATGTCGACCTGTGGCTCGACCACAAGGATATCGGCAAGCTCTCGATGGGCCACGGCTCGATGGCGGGCGACGCGTCCGGCCTGTACGAGCTGACCGGCGTCAGCTTCGTCTACGGCTTCGCCGGCGCCAACGGCACCGACGGCACCAAGGCGGACGCCAGCGTCGATGTGTACTCGGGTGCCGGCGTGACCGCGGCAGACGGAACGCGAACCTATGCCGCCCGCACCGCCGGCTCCGCGAGCACGATGAACGTGCGCGGCAAGGACCGCGGCTTCCGGCCGTTCAACTTCTTCGGCTTCCGGCAGAACCGGATCCGCTACGATACGCCGAGCCTGATGGGCGCCCGCCTCAGCGCGTCCTACGGCGAAGGCAAGACCTGGTCGGTCGGCCTGAGCTATGCCGGCGCGCCTCCGGGCGTGAAGAACTTCTCGGCCCTGTTCGCCGCGGGCTACCGCAAGAACGACAACGACACGACGGCCTTCGCCGTGTCCGGCGGCATCAAGCACTCCTCGGGCTTCAACGTCAGCGGCCACTACGACGCGGACGCCAAGGTGGCCGACGGCTCCGCGAAGAACAGCCAGTGGGGCGTTTCGGCCGGCTGGAGCGGCAAGATCAACGACACCGGCGGGACCTCCATCGGCATCGGCTACAACCGGTCGAGCGACGGGCTGGAAGCCAGCGCGCAGCAATACTGGGCAGCGATCGTCCAGAAGGTCGACGCGGCCGCTACCGATGTCTATGCCGGCGTGTCCTATGACAGCGGCTCGGTGACCCATACGGTGAGCGCAGCCGAAGCGACTGATACATACGCCGCAGCCGTGGCCCCCACGAGTGCCACCGCCCGTGGCTCTGCCGAGGTGATACCGGCACCGACCCCGTGCTTTACTGAGAATCCCGCTACGGCTGGGGAGTTTGCCAGGGCCGCCGCGGGCGACACCTGCGAAGTCGACCGCGAGGGCGTTCTCAACTTCGTCGTCGGCGTCCGCGTCAAGTTCTAGGCGGACGGCAGCGTAACGGGAGCGGCCACGGTGCGTCGCATCTCCTTCTCCAGCGCGGGCGGCGCGCCCCGGATTACGGTCCGGGGCTTGCCGCTCGTTCTGGTTGCTGGCCTCGCCCTGGCGGCAAGCGCCTGCACGGCCCCGTCCGCGAAGCAAGGCTCCGCGGCGGACCGGCAGGCCGCCACGGTGGACCCCGGATCGAAGTCCGGGGCAAGCGGCGAGAGGGCGAAGGGCAAATCCCAATCCTGGTGGCAGCGGATGACGCGGTCCGGCCAGGAGCCGAAGGAGAAGCCCTGGGTCTATGGCGACGTGCGGCCCGGCAAGGGCCTGCTCGGCACCGACGAGGACGGCTTCGTCCTGCTCCGCAAGGGCGAGGGCCAATCGTCGAACCCGAGCAAGCCCCAAAAGGTCCGCCGCTGACCCCGGATTAAATCCGGGGCAGGGCCCGCTTCCCGAAGAGAATTCCAGGCCCGGATGGCAACATCCGGGCCTCTTTTTTGCCCGGCCCCTATCCGCCGGAGCGGGCGATCAGCCTTTCGACATAGGGCAGGATCCGTTCGACGATCACGGCGACGCCCGCTGCGTTCGGATGGATGAGATCGGGCTGGTTCAGCGCCGGGTCGAGCGCCACGCCATCGAGAAAGAAGGGGTAGAGCACGGCGCCGTATCGCCGCGCCAGGGCCGGCCAGGCGCCGTTGAAGGCGGCTTCGTATTCGGGGCCGAGATTGCGCGGCGCCTTCATCCCGGCGAGCAGGACAGGGATTTTCCTTTCCTTGAGCCGCGCCAGGATGGCCCCGAGATTGGCCCGCGTTTCGGCCGGATCGAGGCCGCGCAGGCCGTCGTTGCCGCCGAGCGCGACGATGACGAAATCCGGCTTCGACGACAGCGCCCAGCCCAGCCGGGCCCGGCCGCCGGCCGTCGTGTCGCCGGAGATGCTGCCGTTCATGACGCGGATGTCGTGGCCCCGGCTGCGCAGCGCCGCCTCCAGCCGCGGGACGAAGCCCTGTTCCGCCGGCAGGCCGAAACCGGCGCCCAGACTGTCGCCCAGCACCAGCAGCGTCCCCGCCGCCGCCTGCGCCGGGGTCGCCCAGCCCATCCCGCACAAGAGGGCGAGGGCGAGGGCGCGGAGCGTTGCCCGGCGAAAGAAGGGTCGCGCCACCCGAATCCCCCTCCCCCAAGGGGAGGGGGGATTCGCAGAGGAATCCGAGGGGAGGGGGATTCGGCCGGCGCCTTCCCGCAGGAGCGACCGGAAGAACCCCCAACGGTTGATCCGGCGGCGGGCGGGCACATATGGCATGGCGGACGTCTCGCGGTTCGCCGGCCCGGGATCCTGTTTCGAGTCGGGCCAGGTCGTGGGATACCCCCCATCTGGGGATCGGCGCGCCGGGATTCCATGACGGAATTTCAAGACGCGCACGTTCAACCGGCAGAGCTTCCCGGACCGTCCATGATCGAACTCTCCGACATCCACCTGCGCCTGCCCAGCCTGGCCGGGGAGGTGCATATCCTGCGCGGCATCGACCTGTCGCTCGCGGCCGGGGAGGCGGCGGCGCTGGTCGGCCCGTCGGGATCGGGCAAGTCGACCCTGATGATGGTGCTGGCCGGGCTGGAGCGGCCCAGCGCGGGCACGGTCGCCGTCGCCGGGCAGGACCTGACGGCGATGGACGAGGACGCGCTCGCCCTGTTCCGCCGGGACACTATCGGCATCGTCTTTCAGAACTTCCATCTGGTGCCGACCATGACGGCGCTCGAGAATGTCGCCATGCCGCTCGAATTCGCCGGCCGTGCGGATGCCTTCGACCTGGCGGCGGACGGCCTCGCCCAGGTCGGCCTCGATCACCGGCTGACCCACTATCCGTCCCAGCTTTCCGGCGGCGAGCAGCAGCGCGTCGCGCTCGCCCGGGCCTGCGCGGCGCGGCCGCGGCTGATCCTGGCCGACGAACCGACCGGCAATCTCGACGGCGAGACCGGCGGCGCGGTCATGGACCTGCTGTTCCGCCTGCGCGACGAGCTGGACCTGACGCTGCTGCTGATCACCCACGAAACCGGGCTCGCCGGGCGCTGCAGCCGGATCGTGCGCATGGCCGACGGCCGGATCGCCGATCCCGGGACCGATCGGGGGGCCGATCCGGGTTTGGCGCCCGCCGAAGCCGCCGAATGAGCGGTTTCGCCGGCGACCTCGGGATCGCCGCCCGGCTGGCGCGCCGGGAACTGCGCGGCGGCGTGCGCGGCTTCCGCATCTTTCTCGCCTGCCTTGCGCTGGGCGTCGCCGCGATCGCCGGCATCGGGTCGCTCGGCATGGCGGTGCGCGAGGGCCTGCGCGCCGACGCGCAGAAGATTCTCGGCGGCGACGTCGCGGTCCGGCTGATCCATCGCGAGGCGAACGCCGGGGAGCAGGCATGGCTCCGGCGCAACGCGACGGTCTCGGAAGCGGCAGACCTGCGGGCGATGGCCTACACGGTTGGGGGCACGGTTGGGGGCACGGCCGGCAGCGATGCGGCGGAGCGCCGGCGCGTCCTGGTGGAACTGAAAGGCGTCGACGGATTGTGGCCGCTCTACGGCAGCGCCGCGGTCGACGGCGCGCCGGCCGGGCATGACCGGCTCGCCGCGCTACTGGCGGCCCGCAATGGCGTCCACGGGCGCGGCGTTTACGGCGCATTGGTCGATCCGGCGCTGCCTGTCCGCCTCGGCGTCTCCATCGGCGACCGGCTGCGCATCGGCGGGCAAACGTTCGAGATCCGCGGGCTGCTGACCGGCGAGCCGGACCGCGGCACCCGCCTGTTCACCCTCGGCCCGCGTATCCTGGTCAGCCGCGCCGGTCTCCAGGCGACCGGCCTCGTGCGGCACGGCAGCCTGATCTATTTCCACTACCGGCTGAAACTGCCGCCGGGCGCGGACGCCGCGGCCTTCGCCGACCGATTGAAGGCCGCGCTGCCCAAGGCGGGGTGGCGGGTCCGCTCGCTCGGCGAAGCGACGCCGGCGGCGCAGCGCTTCCTGGCGCGGATCGCCCTTTACCTGACCCTGGTCGGGCTGACCGCGCTGCTGGTCGGCGGGCTCGGCGTCGCCAACGGCGTGCGCGCCTGGCTGGACGGCCGCGTCGCGACCATCGCCACCTTCAAATGCCTCGGCGCCTCGGCGCGCATCGTTTTCCTGACCTACCTGATCCAGGTGCTCGCGCTGGCGCTCGCCGGCATCGCCATCGGCCTTGTCGCGGGCGCCATCCTGCCGGCGGCGCTGGCCGGCCTGGTCGAGAGCGTCTTCCCGGTCACGTTGCGCCTCGGCCTCTATCCCGCGCCGCTGGCGGTCGCGGCCCTGTTCGGCCTGATGACCGCGCTCGCCTTCTCGCTGTGGTCGGTCGCCCGGGCGCGCGAGGTGCCGCCCGCCATGCTGTTCCGGCAGACGGTCTCGGCTGTCGAAGGCCGGCCGAAGCCGCTCTATATCGCGATCACGGCGCTGCTCGTCGCCGCGCTGGCAGGGCTGGCGCTGCTCACCGCGGCGGACCCGGTGATCGCGACGATCTTCATCTGCGGCTGCGCCGGCGCCTTCCTGCTGTTCCGCGGCCTGGCCTGGCTGGTCGCGCGCGGCGCGGCCCGGCTCTCCGATCCGGCGCGCGGAGTCCGGCGCGGGCCGAATTTGCGCCTGGCGCTGGCCAACATCCACCGGCCCGGCGCGCCGACGGCGAGCGTCATCCTGTCCCTCGGGCTGGGCGCAACCGTGCTCGTCGCCATCGCGCTGATCCAGGGCAACCTGATGGACCAGGTGCGGCGCCAGATGCCGGACCGGGCGCCCGCCTTCTTCTTCATCGACATCCTGCCCCACCAGGTGGCGCGCTTCGACGCGGCGGTCGACGGGGCCGGCGGCGTCAGCCGGACGACGCGCATGCCGATGGTGCGTGCGCGGATCGTGAAGCTGAACGGCGTGCCGGCCGCCGAGGCGGCGGTCCATCCGGACGCGCGCTGGGCGACGCGCAGCGAACGCGGCCTGACCTATGCCGCGGCGATGCCGGAAGGCTCCAGGCTGGTTGCGGGGGACTGGTGGCCGGCGGACTATCGCGGCCCGCCGCGGGTCTCGTTCGACGCCGAGTTGGCGCAGGGCATGGGCCTCGCGGTCGGCGACACGATCACCTTCAACGTGCTCGGGCGGGAGATTACGGCGACGATCGCCAACCTGCGGCGGGTGCAATGGCGCACGGTCGGCATGAATTTCACGGTCATCTTCGCGCCCGGTACGCTCGAATCCGCGCCGCACAGCCATATCGCGGCGGTCTATGCCAAGCCGGAGGCGGAGATGCGCCTGCTGGCGGCGGTCAACACCGCGCTGCCCAACGTCTCCGGCGTGCGGGTGCGCGACGCGCTCGAATCGGCGGCCGGCATTCTCGAGACCATCGGCGTCGCCCTGCGCTCGACCGCGACGGTGACCCTGCTCGCCGGCCTGCTGGTGCTCGCCGGCGCGATCGCCGCCGGCCACCGGCGGCGGGTCTACGACGCGGTGGTGCTGAAAGTCCTCGGCGCGACCCGCGGCCGGGTGCTGCGCGCCTTCCTGCTGGAATACGGCCTGCTCGGCCTCGTCACCGCGGCGATCGCCGCCGTTCTCGGCGCGATCGTGGCCTGGGCGGTGCTGACCCTGGCGATGGGTTCGCCCTGGACCCTCCTGCCCGGCACGGCGATCGGCACCGCCCTGCTCTGCCTCGCCGTCATGCTGCTGTTCGGCTTCGTCGGCACCTGGCGGGCGATGCGCCAGAAGCCGGCTGCCCTGCTGCGCAACGAATGACCGGCGCGTCCGGCGGCGAAACGGCGGCGTGCGCGGGCGAAGCCCATTGATTTTTCGCGCCCGGTCCCCAAAATAGCGTTCGGGCTTCAATTTACTCAATCAAGGGACATCCGGAACCATGGATCCGCGCTATCAGGGTGGTTTTGCCAGCGGCGCCGCGACCGCCGCTGCGTACGACGAAGGCCTGCGGGCATATATGCTCAAGGTCTACAACTACATGGTCGTCGGCCTCGTGCTCACCGGCGCCGTGGCCTTCGCCGTCATAAACGTTCCGGCGATTTCCAGCCTCTTCTTCGCCACGGTCCAGACGAGCTACGGTCTCGCGACCCAGCTGACGATCCTCGGCTGGATCGCGCTGTTCGCGCCGCTGCTGTTCGTCTGGGTGTTCGCCTCGCGATTACACAGTATGGATCCGAACACGGCGCAGACGCTGTTCTGGGTCTATGCCGGGCTGATGGGGCTGGCGCTGGCGCCCATCGTGGCGGTCTACACGTCGATGAGCATTGCCAAGGTCTTCTTCATGACCGCGGCCACCTTCGGCGCCATGAGCCTCTACGGCTACACGACCAAGCGCGACCTGACGCGATGGGGCTCGTTCCTGATGATGGGCCTGATCGGCATCATCATCGCCATGGTGGTCAACATCTTCCTGGCGAGCCCGGCGCTGCATTTCGCCATTTCGGTGATCGGCGTGCTGGTCTTCGTCGGCCTCACCGCCTACGACACCCAGCGCATCAAGTCGATGTACGCCGCGGCCGACGGCACCGCCGTGATGACCCGCAAGGCGATCATGGGCGCGCTGCAGCTCTATCTCGACTTCGTCAACCTGTTCCTCATGCTGCTGATGCTGTTCGGCAACCGCGAATAGCCCGGCGGCATCGCTGACGCACAAGACGGCCCGGCCCCAGCGCCGGGCCGTTTTCTTTGGGTTTTCCGCCCCCGGCCGATCGTGCCGGAAGAGGCGGCAACCGGAATCGAAATCGCCAATCCTCGCGGCATCAAGAAGGGGCCGATCCCATGAGCGGCGCGCGACGTTACAGATTTCCGCTGCAATTGCCCGCGTCGCTCAAGGACACGGCGATGCGCCTTGCCCGGCAGGACGGCGTTTCGCTCAATCAGTGGATCGTCTCGGCGGTTGCCCAGAAAATCGGGGCGGTCGAGGCGGCAGAGGACTTTCTCAGGGGGCGGGCGGCAGGTGCGACCGCAGGCGACCTCACGCGTTTTCTGGAAAAAGCGCCGGACGTTCCGCCCGATCCCCAAGATGAATTGCGCTGAATTTCGCCCGGAATTTCACAAGTCCCGTGAATGTCCGGCCGCTCAGGCGAAGCAGGCTGCGATTCGCTCCTGGATCGCCGCGGCGGCGGCGGCCGGGTGGGGTGCGCTGCGGATCGGGCGGCCGATCACCAGATAGTCGGCGCCGAGGCCGAACGCCTCCTCGATATCGACCGACCGCTTCTGGTCGTCCGCAGGCCTGTTGAGGCCCGGCCGGATGCCGGGGCAGACCGCGATCAGCTCGTCGCCGACCTCTGCGCGCAGCGCCTTTACCTCAAGGCCCGACGACACGACACCGGCGCAGCCGAGCGCGAGCGCCCGCCTGGCGCGGGACAGCACGACCCGGCCGATATCCGCCTCGAAGCCGAGATCGTCCATATCGCCCCGATCGAGGCTGGTCAGCACCGTGACCGCCAGGATGCCGGGCCCGTCGCCCGCCTCGCCGGCCGCTTCGACCGCCGCCGCCATCATGGCGTCGTTGCCGTGCACGGTGCAGAAGGTGGCGCCGCGGCCCGACAGGTTGCGCACCGCGCCGGCGACGGTCGCCGGGATATCGAAGAATTTGAGATCGGCGAAGACCTTCTTCTCCCGGGCGGTCAGCCAGTCGAGCAGGGTGAAATACTCGCCGCCGGTCATCAGCTCGAGGCCGATCTTGTAGAAGCGCACCGTATCGCCGAGGCCGGTGACGATGGCCCTGGCCTCGTCGGCGGTCGGCACGTCGAGCGCCAGGATCAGGCGCTCCTCCGGCGGAATCGCCTTCATCGCATGCCGCCCCGCGCCCGGCTGCGGCAAGGATCAGACATCGAGATTGGCGACCTCCAGCGCATGGCTCTGGATGAAGGCGCGGCGCGGCTCGACCACGTCACCCATCAGGGTCTCGAACAGCTTGCCGGCCTTGTCGACATGCTCGATCCGCACCTGGAGCAGGGTGCGGGCGTCCGGGTCCAGCGTGGTCTCCCAGAGCTGGTCCGGGTTCATCTCGCCCAGGCCCTTGTAGCGCTGGATCGACATGCCCTTGCGCGCGGTCGCCACGACGGCGTCGAACAGGGCGATCGGCCCGGCGATGCGGTATTCGTTGTCCTTGACCCGGAAGGTGGCGGCGCGGGTATAGAGCGCCTGGAGTCGGCCGGCTTCCTCGTCGATCCGCCGCGCCTCGGCGCTGCGCAGCAGGGACGGCGTGATGCGGTGGGTCTCGGCGACGTCGCGCACCGTACGCCGGAACAGCAGGCCGCCCGCCTCGTCGACCGTACCGTCCCAGCCCTGCTCGTGCTCCGGCGCCAGCGCGTCCAGCCGATGCGCGACATAGGCCGCCGCCTCGCCGGCCTGCTGCAGATCGTCCAGAATACCCGGCTTCAGCACGCCGGCGATCGCCACCTGCTCCAGGATGTCGGCCTCCGTGACATGGCGCAGCAGGGGCTGGATCAGGGTCTTGATGCGCCGCGCCTGCTCGACCCGCTGGCGCAGGTCCGGCCCGGCAAGGGCGTTGCCGTCGTGCAGCTCGAGGGCGGCGGCGTCCAGCGCGGTGTCGATCAGGAAGGCGTCGAGCGCCCTGTCGTCCTTCAGATAGACCTCCGACCGGCCGCGCTTGGCCTTGTAGAGCGGCGACTGGGCGATGAACAGGTGGCCGCGCTCGATGATCGCCGGCATCTGCCGGTAGAAGAAGGTCAGCAGCAGGGTGCGGATGTGGGAGCCGTCGACGTCGGCGTCCGTCATCAGGACGATCTTGTGGTAGCGCAGCTTCTCGATGTCGAACTCGTCGCGGCCGATGCCGGTGCCGAGCGCCGCGACCAGGGTGCCGATCTCCTGGGACGACAGCATCTTGTCGATGCGCGCCCGTTCGACGTTCAGGATCTTGCCGCGCAGGGGCAGGATCGCCTGGAAGCGCCGGTCGCGGCCCTGCTTGGCCGAGCCGCCGGCCGAATCGCCCTCGACGATGAACAGCTCCGAGCGCTCGGGATCGCGCTCCTGGCAATCGGCCAGCTTGCCGGGCAGGGAGCCCATGTCGAAGGCGCCCTTGCGCCGGGTCAGTTCGCGGGCCTTGCGCGCCGCCTCGCGCGCCACGGCAGCCTCGACGATCTTCTGGATGACCCGCCGCGCGTCCGCCGGGTTTTCCTCCAGCCAGTGCGACAGCCGCTCGTTGACGAAGCTCTCGACCGCCGGGCGGACCTCCGACGACACCAGCTTGTCCTTGGTCTGGGACGAGAATTTCGGATCGGGCACCTTGACCGACAGCACGCAGGTCAGCCCCTCCCGGGCGTCGTCGCCGGTCAGCGTCACCTTCTCCTTCTTCGCGATGCCGCTCTCGTTGGCGTAGCCGTTGATCTGGCGGGTCAGCGCCGCCCGGAAGCCGGCGAGATGGGCGCCGCCGTCGGCCTGCGGGATGTTGTTGGTGAAGCAGAGGGTGGTCTCGTGGTAGGAATCGTTCCACTGCAGCGAGACCTCGATGCCGATGCCGTCGCGCTCCCCGGCGATCGAGACCGGCGCCGGGTGCAGCGCCGTCTTGTTGCGGTCGAGATACTGCACGAAGGCGTCGATCCCGCCCTCATAGTGCAGGTCGACCGCGCGCTGCTCGACATGGCGGTTGTCGGTCAACGTCAGCCGCACGCCGGAATTCAGGAAGGCGAGTTCGCGCAGCCGGTGCTCCAGCGTGCCGAAATCGAACTCCGTCATGCCGAAGGTTCCGGTCGACGGCAGGAAGGTCACCTCCGTGCCGGTCCGCCCGCCGCTGTCGGCAACGACGGCCAGCTCGGCTTCCGGCTCGCCGTGGCGGAAGGTCATGGCGTGTTCGCCGCCGCCGCGCCAGATGCGCAGGTCGAGCCGCTCGGACAGCGCGTTGACCACCGAGACGCCGACGCCGTGCAGCCCGCCCGAGACCTTGTAGGAGTTCTGGTCGAATTTCCCGCCGGCATGGAGCTGGGTCATGATGACCTGGGCGGCGCTCACCCCCTCCTCGGGATGCAGTTCGGTCGGGATGCCGCGGCCGTTGTCGCTCACGGTGACCGAGCCCTCGCCGTTCAGCGTCACCAGGATGGTGTCGCAATGGCCGGCGAGCGCCTCGTCGATCGCGTTGTCGACGACCTCGTAGACCATGTGGTGCAGGCCGGAGCCGTCGTCGGTGTCGCCGATATACATGCCCGGCCGCTTGCGCACCGCATCCAGCCCGCGCAGCACCTTGATCGAATCGGCGTCGTAGTCTTCGCCGGGCTCGACGGCCCGGGATCCCGTTTCGGGCGGGCCGGGTTCGAGGGCCGTCATGGGTGTTGCGGTCGTTCATGCCGCCGCGTCCGTCCGGTCGGCGATCCGCGAGCGCGCCGCTGCACGGCGCTGAAGAAACTGGCGCGGCCGCGCAGCGCGTCGAACAAGGCGGCGTCCGTTCCGGTCATCCAGGCCTGGGCGCCCAGCGCCTCGATCTCGTCGAACAGGGCCGCCGCGGCGCTCCCGGTCCAGATGGGCCGCGACCTCGTCGAGCAGCAGGATCGGCGCCGCACCGCGCTCGACCGCCTGGAGCAGGCGCGTGCGGCCAGGACGAGGGAGATCAGCAGCGCCTTCTGCTCGCCGGTCGAGCAGTCCGCCGCGGGCCGGCCGCGTCCGCTGCCGCACCCGTCGCCCGGGGCGCCGGCCAGGCGCACGTCGAGATCGGTCCGGTGCGGCCCGGCGAGCGCCCGGCCGGCTTCGGCATCCGCAGCGCGCGACGCTGTTGCCGGAGCCGCGCCCGGAGCGCGTCCTCCGCCGGCAGCGCCGCGCCGGCGGCAAAGGCGTGGTCCGCGCCGTCCGGCGCACCCGCAAGCGCCAGGTCCGGCGCGGGGAAGGCCGAAACCCGCCCGGCGCAGGCCGCGGCCAGCCGGGCGGTGAAATCGGCGCGCGCGACGGCGACGGCGACGCCGTCGCTCGGCCATCGCGGCCTCCAGCGCATCCAGCCAGGCCGCCTCGGCGCCGGGCTCCCGGAGCAGACGGTTGCGCTCCCGCATCGCCTTCTCATAGGCCGCGACATGGGCGGCGTGGCCCGGCAGGAAGCCGGCGACCAGCCGGTCGAGGAAGCGGCGGCGCTCGCCGGCCGGGCCGGTGAACAACCCGTCCATCTCCGGCGTCAGCCACGAGACGGCGCCGAGGGCGGCCAGATCGCCCTGCCCCTTGGCCGGAATGCCGTCGATGCGCAGGATGCGCCGGCCGGGCGCGCTTTCGGTTTTGGCGGCGGGATCGGCGGCCGGATCGAGTCCCGTGCCGACCCGGCGCGGCCCGTCGGGCGTATCGAGCCGGGCGCTGACCGCCCAGGGCGTTTCGGGCCGAGCCGTTTCGGAACCGGCTGGCGGCGCGCCGCGGGTTTGCAATGCCGCCATCCTGGCCCGGCGCAGGCCGCGGCCCGGCGCGAGCAGGGAGAGCGCCTCCAGCAGGTTGGTCTTGCCCGCGCCGTTCGGCCCGGTCAGCACGACGCTGCGCGCCGGCACCTCAAGCCGCACACTGCGCCACGACCGGAACGCCGTCAGCCCCACCCGCCGCACGGCGAAGGCGGGCGAATCGGGCGATAGCCCAGCCATTCCCCCCTCCCCTTGGGGGAGAGCCTGCCCTGAGCTTGTCGAAGGGGGGTCAGGGGGAGGGGTAGCGGCGGTTGCAGAATAATCAGGTTCGGACTTCGGCGCGCCGGCAGGCGACCCCTCCCCTGACCCCCTCCCCCAAGGGGAGGGGGGACGCGTTGTCCTGCCGGCGATTTCCATTCGATCGGGCAGCGGTTTCAGACCCGCATCGGCATCAGGACGTAGAGGGAGGCTTCGTCGGCGAGGTCGCGGATCACGGTGGGGGAGCCGCTGTCGGCCAGCTCGAACTTCAGCTCCTCGCCCTCGATCTGCGTCGCGATGTCGAGCAGGTAGCGGGCGTTGAAGCCGATCTCCATTTCCTCGTCGCCGTAGGCGACCTCCAGCTCCTCGGTGGCGCTGCCGGCGTCCGGGCTGGTCGCCTGGAGGGTCAGGCTGCCCCCGGCCGGCCCGGGGCCGAGCATGAGCTTGACCGCGCGTGATTTCTCGGTCGAGATCGTCGAGACCCGGTCGACCGCCTCCCGGAACAGCTTGGTCGCCACGGTCATCGCCCGGTCGTTGCCGACCGGGATCACCCGCTCGTAATCCGGAAAGGTGCCGTCGATCAGCTTCGAGGTCAGCTCGATATCGCCGAAGGAAAAGCGGATCTTGTTCTCCGACAGGCCGATCTGCACCGACGCCTCGGCCTCGGCGATCAGGCGGTGCAGTTCGTTCACCGTCTTGCGCGGCACGATCACGCCGGGCATGCCCGCCGCGCCCTCCGGCAGGGGCATCTCCAGCCGGGCCAGCCGGTGGCCGTCGGTCGCCACCGCCCGCAGCAGTTGGACGCCGTTCTCCTCCCGGGCGTGCCAGTAGATGCCGTTGAGATAGTAGCGGGTCTCCTCGGTCGAGATGGCGAAGCGGGTGCGCTCGATCACCGTGCGCAGGTCGGCCGCGCTCATGGCGAACTCGTGGGGCAGGCCCTCGCCCTCGAGGGCGGGAAAATCCTCCCGCGGCAGGCAGCTCAGCCGGAAGCTGGAGCGGCCGGCGCGCAGCGCCAGGCGGCCGCCGTCGTCCTCGAGCGCCAGCTCGACCTGGGCGCCGTCGGGCAGCTTGCGCACGATGTCGTGCAGCGTGTGCACCGGCGTCGTCGTCGCCCCGGCGACGGCCACCGCCGCCTCGGTCGCCTCGACGATCGAGATGTCCATGTCGGTGGTGTTGAGCCGCAGGGTCGCGCCGCTCGCCTCGATGAGCACGTTGGACAGGATGGGAATGGCGTTGCGCCGCTCGACCACGCTCTGGACATGGGCCAGCGAGCGGAGCAGGGCGGCGCGTTCGATCGATATCTTCATGGGATGCGGCCAACGCTTTCTGGTCTTGTGCGGCCCCGGATCAAGCCCCGAATCGGACCCCGAATCTGAAGGGGAGCCGGCCTGCGGCGGCCCGGCGGACAGGGGGCGCCGCACCGGGCCGCGATTATAGCAGAATCCCCTTGAACCCAAAGATTAATCGACCGATTCGCGCGCCCGTCCGGGGCGCCCCTCGATACGGCGCTGACGCGCCTGCTCGGGATGAGGGGTTGGTGGAGATTTGTCCCCCTCACCCTGAGTAGCCCCGGATCAAGTCCGGGGCGGCAAGGGAGGGTGGGCCGGGGCGTCCCTCGATACGGCGCTGGCGCGCCTACTCGGGATGAGGGTGCGTAATGATTCACCACCCCCCTCACCCTCACCCTGAGTAGCCCCGGATTTAATCCGGGGCGTATCGAAGGGCGCTTTCATAAATAAATATATAAATAAAATTTCACGATTAGAGGCAGCTCCATAAGTTCTTTTGCCAATCGTTCGCTGCCGGCGCGGCGGGTGATCCGGCGATCCGGCGGCAAAATCTGCGCGCCGGCGGCGGCGCGGCGTTTGCCAATTGTTTGCCAGCCGGCCCGTGCGGTGCTTCTTCCTGCGGACGCGGCGGGCAATTTTGCCGGTTTTCCGGACTGTGCACCCCCGGACCGGCCGGAAACCGCCCGGCAATTCCTGCGGTCACGCTACTCAAGAACCAGATGAAGTCGGCCATGATGGCCAAACCTGCCGACAAGAATATACAGTCGGGCAACAGCCGCGTGAAGGTCACGATCTACGGTCAGGTCAACCGGGCGATCCGTTTCGCCAACACGGGCGACGAGACCGAGATCACGAGCGTCGACAATGACGGTTCGTCCTCGCGCCTCGGTGTCCGGGCGGTCGGCAAGGCCAACCCGAACCTGACCATCGGCGCCCTGCACGAGCTCGAATGGCAGGAGAACGCGCGCAGCGGCACCGACCAGGGCAGCACGGGCAAGACGCGCGTCCGGGCCCGCCATGTCGATCTGTGGCTGGATCACAAGAACTTCGGCAAGCTGTCGATGGGTCACGGCTCGATGGCGGGCGACGCGGCCGGCCTGTACGAGTTGACCGGCGTCAGCTTCGTCTACGGCTTCGCCGGCGCCAACGGCACCGACGGCACCAAGGCGGACGCCGCGGTGAAGGTCATCACGGGCGGCGCCATTGCCGGGACCGCCGACACGGCGGCAGTCGAAAACACCACCGGCACCGAGTCGACCATGAACGTGCGCGGCAAGGCGCGCGGCTTCCGGCCGTTCAACTTCTTCGGCTTCCGGCAGAACCGGATCCGCTACGATACGCCGAGCCTGATGGGCGCCCGCCTCAGCGCGTCCTACGGCGAGGCCAAGACCTGGTCGGTCGGCCTGAGCTATGCCGGCGCGCCTCCGGGGGTGAAGAACTTCTCCGCCCTGTTCGCCGCGGGCTACCGCAAGAACGACAACGACACGACCGCCTGGGCCGTGTCCGGCGGCATCAAGCATTCGTCGGGCTTCAACGTCAGCGGCCACTTCGACTCCGACGGCAAGGTCGCCGAAGGCGATCCCAAGAACAGCCAGTGGGGCGTCTCCGCCGGCTGGAGCGGGAAAATCAACGAAACCGGCGGCACGTCCATCGGCATCGGTTACAACCGCTCGACCGACGGTCTGGAAGCCACGGCGCAGCAATACTGGGTTGCTATCGTCCAGAAGGTCGACGCTGCGGCGGCTGACGTCTATGCCGGCATCTCCTACGACAGCGGCTCGGTCACCCACACGGTGAGCGAAGCCGAGGCGTTGGCGGCGGACCAGGCAGGAAGCGGCACGCCGGCTGGGGGCGATCTTGTGCTCCCCGTGGCGACCAAGGCGACGCCCTGCTACCGGGCAGGCACCGACACGGGCGCCACAACCCCCTTCGTCAGGGCCGCCCAAGGCGACACCTGCGAAGTAGCGCGCGACGGCGTGATCAACTTCGTCGCCGGCGTCCGCCTGAAATTCTAGGCGGACGGCAGCGTCACGGAAGCGGCCACGGGTGCGTCGCCTCTCCCTCTCCCGGCCCAAGGCGGGCGGCCTGCCCCGGACTACAATCCGGGGCCTGCCGCTCGCCCTGGCCGCCGGCCTGGCCCTGACGGCCAGCGCCTGCATGGCCCCGTCCGCGAAGCAATCCTCCGCGGCGGGGCCGGCGGGCCAACAGGCCGCCAAGGCAAGCGGTGAGAAGGCAGGGGGTAAATCCGAATCCTGGTGGCAGCGGATCACGCGGTCCGGCCAGGAGCCGAAGGAGAAACCCTGGGCCTATGGCGACGTGCGGCCCGGCAAGGGCCTGCTCAGCAACGACGAGGACGGCTTCGTCCTGCTCCGCAAGGGCGAGGGCCAATCGCCGGCCCGGAGCGGCAAGCCCGAGAAGGTCCGCCGCTGATCCCCGGATCAAATCCGGGGCAGGCTCCCGGATCGCTTCCCGAAGACAAGATCGGGCCCGGATGGCGACATCCGGGCCTCCTTTTTGCGCGGCCCCCTTCGGCAGGCTCAGGGCAGGCCCTTCGATACGCCCCGGATTAAATCCGGGGCTACTCAGGGTGAGGGTCAAGGGGGTAAATCTCCACCAATCCCTCATCCCGAGTAGGCGCGCCAGCGCCGTATCGAGGGGGCCGTATCGAGAGCCTGCCCTGAGCCTGTCGAAGGGGCGGCGGCCGGGATCCCCACCATGATCCTACCCCCATTGCCACCCCGGACGGAGCGCAGCGGAGATCCGGGGATCAGGGATCTGCCCTGAGCCTGTCGAAGGGGCCACAGGCGAGGGCTTTCGGGTCGACTCTGGGCCCCGGATCAAGTCCGGGGCGGCAATGTTGGTATTTCGACGGGCCGGATCGGGGCGGCAAAATCAATCCCCCTCCCCAAGGGGAGAGGGATTCGAGCGGCGGCAGCGTCCGTTCGGGCCTGCGGAGGGTAACTATTCGATAAACGGCGCAACCGGGTTTTTCGCGAAAAATGTTCGCCGCGTATCGAATTTTTTGCCCGGTAAATTTCCCGTTAAATCGATTTGTTTGCCAGTGGTTTGCCGGATTATCTTCCACGAATTCGGCATTTCGCGAGGGGCATCCGCGGCATGACGAAGCGCATTCGCAAGCTGACCAACCGCGCGGTCGAGGCGCTGCGCCCGGACGGCGGCGACACTGTCTACTGGGACGGCGAACTGACCGGTTTCGGGGTCAGGGTCCGCGCCTCGGGCCGCCGGAACTACGTCGTCCAGACCCGGGTCCGCGGCCGGCTGCGCTGGTTCACCATCGGGCCGCACGGGCCGCTCAGCGCCGACGAGGCGCGCGGCCGGGCGCTGGAAATCCTCGCGCTGGCGCGCAAGGGCGTCGACCCGCGCGACGCCGCGCCGGCGGCGGCGGACGCGCATTCGGTATCGGACCTCGGCCGCCGGTTCCTGGAGGAATATGTCCCGGTCCACTGCAAGGCGAGCACGGCGGCGCAATACCGCCGCATGACGGCGAAGTTCGTCGAGCCCGCGATCGGCGGCCTGGCGGTGGCCGACGTGCAGCGCAAGGATATCGCCGACCTGCACTATGCGATGCGCGGGACGCCCTACCAGGCCAACCGGACGCTGGGCATGCTCTCCAAGATGTTTTCGCTCGCCGAGGTCTGGAACTGGCGGCCCGACGGCTCGAACCCGTGCCGGCACGTCCGGACCTACCGGGAGCACAAGCGCGAGCGCTTCCTGTCCGAGGCGGAGACGGCGCGGCTCGGCGCCGTGCTGCGCGAGCTGGAGGAGGAGATGCCGTCGGCCGTCGCGGCGATCCGCCTGCTGCTGCTGACCGGCTGCCGGATGGCGGAGATCCGCGACCTGCGCTGGGCCTGGGTCCGCGAGGGCTGGATCGAGCTGCCGGACAGCAAGACCGGCGGGCGCATCGTGCCCCTCGGCCCGGAGGCGCAGGCCGTCCTGGCGGCGATCCCGCGCGAGAAGGGCAATCCCTGGGTGTTCACCGGCCGGTATCCCGGCACCCACCGCACCGACCTGCAGAAGCCCTGGCGGCGCATCCGCAAGCGCGCCGGGCTGGAGGATGTGCGCATCCACGATCTGCGCCACTCCTTCGCCTCGCGGGCGCTGGCGCTGGGCGAGAGCCTGAGCATGATCGGCAGGCTGCTCGGCCACACCCAGGTCCAGACCACGGCGCGCTACGCCCATCTCGCCCGGGATTCGATCCAGACCGCCGCCGCCCGCATCACCGGCAGCATCGGCACCGACCTGCTGGAGGGCGCCCCTCGATACGGCGCTGACGCGCCTACTCGGGATGAGGGTGTGTAATGCGTTTACTCCCCTTCTCCCTCACCCTGAGGAGCCCCGGATTTAATCCGGGGCGTATCGAAGGGCGGGCGCAGACTCTCCGGGCGCCGGCCGCCGCGCGCGGCGGACCTGAGCCGGCGCCGCGGGCGGACTCCCCCTCCCCCCGATTTCCCTCCCGTGGGGGAGGGGGAGCTTCGTCCCGCAAACGCCCCCCTCGATACGGCCCCCTCGATATGGCGCTGACGCGCCTACTCGGGATGAGGCCCCTCGGTACGGCGCGCTGGCGCGCCTACTCGGGATGAGGGGTTGTGATGCGTTCACTCTCCTTCACCCTCACCCTGAGTAGCCCCGGCCCCCGGCCGGGGCGTATCGAAGGGCCGGGGCGTATCGAAGGGCGGCGCGCCGCTACCTTCGGCGCCTGAAATCCTTCCTGGCGGCTTGTTTCAGCGCGTCCCAGTCGCCCTCGATCAGGGCGATCTTTTTCCGGCGCGACCATTTCTTGATCCGCCGCTCGGCGGCGATGGCGTCGGTCGCGTGGTGAAACTCTTCGCACCAGACCAGCTCGACCGGCCGTTTGCCGGCGGTATAGCCGTCGATCAGGCCGCTGTTGTGCTCGCCGACCCGCTCCTCCACCGGGCGCCGGGTGAGTCCGGTATAGAAGCTGCCGTCCGCGCAGCGCAGCATGTAGACAGAGGTCGGCGGCTGGGGTGAGGTCATGGCGGGTCCCTCGATACGCCCCGGACTAAATCCGGGGCTACTCGGGATGAGGGGTTTGTGGAGATTTACCCCTTTACCCTCACCCTGAGTAGCCCCGGCCCCTGGCCGGGGCATATCGAAGGGCACCGCGCAAAAAAGAAGGCCCGGATGTTGCCATCCGGGCCCGAGCGATTCTTCGGGAAGCGGGCCCTGCCCCGGACCTGATCCGGGGTCAGCGGCGGACCTTTTGGGGCTTGCTCGGGTTCGACGATTGGCCCTCGCCCTTGCGGAGCAGGACGAAGCCGTCCTCGTCGGTGCCGAGCAGGCCCTTGCCGGGCCGCACGTCGCCATAGACCCAGGGCTTCTCCTTCGGCTCCTGGCCGGACCGCGTCATCCGCTGCCACCAGGATTGGGATTTGCCCTTCGCCCTCTCGCCGCTTGCCCCGGACTTCGATCCGGGGTCCACCGTGGCGGCCTGCCGGTCCGCCGCGGAGCCTTGCTTCGCGGACGGGGCCGTGCAGGCGCTTGCCGCCAGGGCGAGGCCAGCAACCAGAACGAGCGGCAAGCCCCGGACCGTAATCCGGGGCGCGCCGCCCGCGCTGGAGAAGGAGATGCGACGCACCGTGGCCGCTCCCGTTACGCTGCCGTCCGCCTAGAACTTGACGCGGACGCCGACGACGAAGTTGAGAACGCCCTCGCGGTCGACTTCGCAGGTGTCGCCCGCGGCGGCCCTGGCAAACTCCCCAGCCGTAGCGGGATTCTCAGTAAAGCACGGGGTCGGTGCCGGTATCACCTCGGCAGAGCCACGGGCGGTGGCACTCGTGGGGGCCACGGCTGCGGCGTATGTATCAGTCGCTTCGGCTGCGCTCACCGTATGGGTCACCGAGCCGCTGTCATAGGACACGCCGGCATAGACATCGGTAGCGGCCGCGTCGACCTTCTGGACGATCGCTGCCCAGTATTGCTGCGCGCTGGCTTCCAGCCCGTCGCTCGACCGGTTGTAGCCGATGCCGATGGAGGTCCCGCCGGTGTCGTTGATCTTGCCGCTCCAGCCGGCCGAAACGCCCCACTGGCTGTTCTTCGCGGAGCCGTCGGCCACCTTGGCGTCCGCGTCGTAGTGGCCGCTGACGTTGAAGCCCGAGGAGTGCTTGATGCCGCCGGACACGGCGAAGGCCGTCGTGTCGTTGTCGTTCTTGCGGTAGCCCGCGGCGAACAGGGCCGAGAAGTTCTTCACGCCCGGAGGCGCGCCGGCATAGCTCAGGCCGACCGACCAGGTCTTGCCTTCGCCGTAGGACGCGCTGAGGCGGGCGCCCATCAGGCTCGGCGTATCGTAGCGGATCCGGTTCTGCCGGAAGCCGAAGAAGTTGAACGGCCGGAAGCCGCGGTCCTTGCCGCGCACGTTCATCGTGCTCGCGGAGCCGGCGGTGCGGGCGGCATAGGTTCGCGTTCCGTCTGCCGCGGTCACGCCGGCACCCGAGTACACATCGACGCTGGCGTCCGCCTTGGTGCCGTCGGTGCCGTTGGCGCCGGCGAAGCCGTAGACGAAGCTGACGCCGGTCAGCTCGTACAGGCCGGACGCGTCGCCCGCCATCGAGCCGTGGCCCATCGAGAGCTTGCCGATATCCTTGTGGTCGAGCCACAGGTCGACATGGCGCGCCCGGACGCGCGTCTTGCCCGTGCTGCCCTCATCGGTGCCGCTGCGCGCGTTCTCCTGCCATTCGAGCTCGTGCAGGGCGCCGATGGTCAGGTTCGGGTTGGCCTTGCCGACCGCCCGGACGCCGAGGCGCGAGGACGAACCGTCATTGTCGACGCTCGTGATCTCGGTCTCGTCGCCCGTGTTGGCGAAGCGGATCGCGCGGTTGACCTGACCGTAGATCGTGACCTTCACGCGGCTGTTGCCGGACTGGATATTCTTGTCCGCGGGTTTAGCCATCATGGCCGATTTCATCTGGTTTTGAGGAGCGTGACCTCACGCTCCAGATCGGCAACGCGCTTGTCCATGCCGGCCTTGGCCATCGACGCGGCCGACGCGGCCGAGATCGAAAGAGCCAAAGCGGAACCGGCAAGGAGGGCGTATTTGCCTACGGATTTGACGACTCCCGTCATCTCCCTCTCCAATGCTGCTGCGTTGCCCGGCGGCCGGGACATCCCGGAGCGGGGAACGCACGGTTGAACACCGAAACGAAAAACCGCCCGGATCGGTTGGTTCCCCGCTACCCGCCCCTACGGGGCGCCGCAGGCGGGGACCGCTCCGGTCGGCAGGGCGGGTATAGCGGGCGCGGGCGCGGGGCCGATAGGAAATTCAATCGATTCCCGAATTATTGTCCGGGTTGTGTTGCATAATTGCAACAAAGGGGTGGGGCGGACGGGCGGCGGCGGTAAATGCAAGGCGGACGGCGGGGCGGAGTCCCGGAATTGCGCAAGTTTCCCCAGATATGCCGCCCCGCACTTGATCCGACCCGCTCTCCATTGCCACCCCGGACGGAGCGCAGCGGAGATCCGGGGTGGCAATCGAGGGAGTGTGGGAGAATCGTGAACTTCGCCGGCGGCGCCGGCAGCCACAGAAACGGCGCGACGGCGCCAGATCGGCCCTGTCCCCGCCCCTAACCCCGCAGGGCGCGGATCAGGATTTCGACGTCTTCGTTGATCGAGGGATCGACGGCGCGCAGCTCCTCGATCTTGCGGACCGCGTGCATGACCGTGGTGTGGTCGCGGTTGCCGAACTTGCGGCCGATCTCCGGCAGCGAGCGGCTGGTCAGCATCTTGGCCAGATACATGGCGATCTGGCGCGGCCGCGCGACCGCCCGGGCCCGGCGGGCCGAGGACATGTCGGTCATCTTGATGTTGAAATGGGCGCAGACGTTGCGCTGGATTTCCTCGATCGTGATGTGGCGCTCGTTGGCGCGCAGCACGTCCTTCAGCACGTCGGCGGCCATCTCGATGGTGAGCGTGCGGCCGACCAGGCTGGCGTGGGCCGCCATCCGGTTGAGCGCGCCCTCCAGTTCGCGCACGTTGGACTGGATCTTGTGGGCGATGAATTCGAGCACCTTGTCCGGGAAGGCGCAGTCCATCTTCGCGGCCTTGGCCTGGAGGATGCTGAGGCGCAATTCGTAGGTCGTCGGATGCACGTCGGCGACCAGGCCCCAGTTGAAGCGGGAGATCAGCCGCTCCTCGATGCCGGACAGCTCGCTCGGCGACTTGTCGGCCGAGACGACGACCTGGCGGCGCTCGTCCATCAGGGCGTTGAAGGTGTGGAAGAACTCCTCCTGGGTCGCGCCCTTGTCGGCCATGAACTGGACGTCGTCGATCATCAGCACGTCGACCGAGCGGAACTGCTCCTTGAAGGCCAGCGTATCCTTGAAGCGCAGCGCCCGGATGAACTGGTACATGAATTTTTCCGCCGAGATGTAGGCGACGCGGCGCCAGGGCGTGCGCTCGCGGATGCGCCAGGCCATGGCGTGCATCAGGTGGGTCTTGCCGAGGCCGACGCCGCCGTGGATGAACAGCGGGTTGAAGGGGATGTCCTCGGAATCGGCGACCCGCTGGGCCGCGGCGCAGGCCAGCTCGTTCGGCTTGCCGACGACGAAACTGTCGAAGGTGTAGCGCGGCTCCAGCGGCAGGCTGGGCGTGCTGTCGGCCTCCTCGTCCGGGCCGGACTCCCGCAGGGCGCCGTCGGCCGGGGGCCCCACCGGACCCCGCGCTTGAACGGGGACGCCGGCGGCCGGCGCCCGGTGGGATTCGGGGTGGGAGTCAGGACCGGATTCGGGCGCCGCCACCTTGGCCACCAGATCGACCGCCTCGATCGCCGGCAGTTCGGCGTGGAAATGGGCAAGGATGCGGTCGCGGTAGTTGGTCGACACCCAGTCGCGCAGGAAGCGCGACTTGATCGACAGGATGGCCGTCGCGCCGCGCACGGCCTCGAGGGTCAGCGGCCCGATCCAGCTCCGGAAGGCCTCGTCGCCGAATTCGCTGCGCAGTCCCGCGCGGGCGCGCGCCCAGGCTTTCGACACCGTCGGCGATACCGTCGGGTCGGCCGCCGCCCCATGGGCCGGCGCTGCTGCGCCCGGCCTTGTTGCGCCCGACCTTGTTGCGGGGGTGCCGGCGGGCCGATTGCCGGCCGTTTCCTTCTGCATCCGTTACGTCCTCGCTCCGTCCCGGCGGCCGGTTGCCGCCGGTGCCGGTTTCAGCGTTTCATCCTGCGGCGGCCCGCGCCAACCGCCGCGCCTTTTCCCCTGCCCTGCGGGCGTCAGTCCTGGCGCCAGGGCAGGCCGTCGGCCTTCCAGCCGCCGCGCGTGCCCCGGTGGCCCGCCGCGTCGCGGTCGCCCTCGAAGCCCGTGGCGACGTTGAAGCAGGGGCCGTAGCCCAGCGCCGTCATGGCGATCGCCGCATCGCGCGACCGCACGCCCGACCGGCACAGGAAATACAGCGCCGCGCCCCGCGCCACGCCCGACGCCGCGACCGCCTGGGCAAAGCCGGGATTGACCGCCATCGACGGAAAGCGTTTCCACTCGACCGTGACCGGCGTCTTGCCGAGCGCGCCGAGATCGGGCAGGCCGACATAGGCCCATTCGGCGACCGTGCGCACGTCGACCAGCCGGGCATCGGCATCCGAAGACAAAGCAGTCCATGCTGCTTCCGGCGAAACGTCGCCGGCATAACCGACAATTCGTGACATGCGGCAATGGCGGAGAAAGAGTTGGGCGGCGGGAGCGACAGTCTTGGCGGCGGACTAGTTACTGCCAATTCAGGCCTTGGGAGGCGGTTCCGGCCGGTCCGGCGCGCACGTCAAATAAAAGTAGACCATTACATTCCGCTCCCGTATTTTTATTTAATTTCAGCTGGCAATTACTTGAGTTCCGCTGAAATTTGAAATAACTGTAATACAGGCTCCGGCGCGGCGCAACGGCAAATATGGCGAATCCGGCGCCGATCCGGGGCGGAAAGGGCGACCCCTGCCGGTCCTTTCCGGCAGCCTCCGGATCGTTGACGAAGCCGTTGATTTCCTGTCGTTTGTCCGCCGGCAAAATGGCCGCCGGGCCGGGCGGAACAGACTGAAATTTCCATAATCCGCGGGATCACGATGGCGTGGGACGAAAAAAAATTTGCCGGCGCAGGCGCCATCCGGCTGCTGCTGATCGGGCGCGGCTATGTCGCCCGGCGACTGACCGGGCGCCCGGCCGGCCCGCCCGCGCCCGGCGCAACCGGGGCCGGCAGTTTCCATACAGACCTGTCTGTCCTGGGCGCGACCCACCGGGCGGGCGGCGCGCCGCGCCATCCGGGCGATTTCCCGTTCGGCGACAGCGCCGCCGCCGGGCCGTTGCTGGCGCAGGCGACCCATCTGCTGATTTCGGCGCCGCCCGACGCGGCGGGCGACCCGACGCTGCGCTGGCTGGGCCGCGACGGACTGGCGGCGCTGCCGGCGCTGCGCTGGATCGGCTACCTCTCCTCGACCGGCGTCTACGGCGACCATGGCGGCGCCTGGATCGACGAGACGGCGCCGCTCCGCCCCCGGGGCCCGACCGCGGAGCGCCGGGCGCGGGCGGAAGCGCTGTGGCTCGACGCGCGCAGCCCGGCGGACGGGCGGCGCGGCCTGCCGGTCGCCGTCTTCCGCCTGTCCGGCATCTACGGACCGGGGCGCAGCGCCTTCGATGCGCTCGAGGCCGGCACCGCGCGCCGCATCGACAAGCCCGGCCATGTCTTCTGCCGCTGCCATGTCGACGACATCTGCGCGGTGCTCCGGCGGTCGATGGCCGGCGCCGGGGACTCCGCGATCTACAATGTCGCCGACGACCTGCCCGCGCCGCAGCGCGCCGCGGTCGAGTTCGCCGCCGGGCTGACCGGCGCCGCGCCGCCGCCGCTCGTGCCTTACGACCCGGATGCCCTGCCGGCCGCCTTGCGCCGCTTCTACGAAGCCTGCCGGCGCATCCGCAACGCGCGGATCAAGGAAGAGCTGGGCGTCACCCTGCGCTATCCGACCTACCGCGAAGGCCTGCGCGCGATCGCCGGGGAGGAGGGGCGGGTCTGACCGCCCCTCGATACGGCCCCCTCGTTACGGCGCTGGCGCGCCTACTCGGGGTGAGGGGTTGGTGAAGATTTATCCCCCTCACCCTCACCCTGAGTAGCCCCGGCCGCCAGGCCGGGGCGTATCGAACGCCTGCCCGGAGCCTGGCGAAGGGGGCGGGCCGGCGATCAGCCCTCCCGCGCCGCAACCAGGCGGCAGACCTCCCCTGTGGTGCGGATCAGCCGGTCCAGGTCGTACGGTTCGGACAGGCGGTGATCGCCGGCCTTGACGAGGGCGATCTCGACGTCGGCGCCGGCGAAGGCGTCGGCGACCTTGAGCGCGTGGCGCCACGGCACGTCGGGGTCCGCCATGCCCTGGATGATCCGCACCGGCCCGGCGAAGGGAAAGGGCGCGCGCAGGACGAGCCGCCCCCGGCCGTCCTCGATCAGCCGGCGGGTGATCGGCGTCGGCTCGTCGCTGTAGTCCGACGGCTCGTAGTGGACCCCGTCGCGCTCCAGATCGCGGCGCAGGGCCGGCGAGGCGTTCGCCATGATCAGGTCCTCGGTGAAGTCCGGGGCCGGCGCGACGCCGACCAGGCCGGCGACCCGGTGCGTGGCGACCCGGTGCGGCCCGTTTCGTTCGGCGAGGGCGCGGGCGGCCAGCATCATGATCCAGCCGCCCATGCTCGATCCGACCAGCACCAGCGGCCCGGCGGTCAGCGCCTCGATGGCGAACACGGCGTCGTCCGCCCACTGGCCGATCGTTCCGTCCTCGAACGATCCGGAAGACAGGCCGTGGCCGGTATAGTCGAACCTGAGGAAGCCGCGGCCCTCGTCCCGGCACCAGGCCTCGAGCGCCAGCGCCTTGCCGCCCTCCATGTCGGAGCGGAAGCCGGGCAGGAAGACGACCGTGGGCGTGGGCGTGGGCGTGGGCGAGGCTGCCGCGCCGCGGCCCTCTGTCCGCCGATAGGCGATTGTCGCGCCGTCGCCGGCGCGCGATAAGAAGCTGGGCGCGTCCACCGCGGATTCCTTTGATTCCGGACGCCCGGCGCCGCCGGGCGGCGGCGGATGCGAGCGGCGCACGAAAGCACGACGGACGGGAATGGACAACCCGGCGACCAGCCAGTCCGAACGTTCCGCCGGCTTCGGCCTCACCGTGCTCCAGGTCCTGCCCGGGCTGGAGACCGGCGGGGTCGAGCGCGGCGCCGTCGATGTCGCCGCCGCCGTCGTGGAGGGCGGCGGAAGGGCGCTCGTCGTCTCATCGGGCGGCCGGATGGAAGCTGAACTCCGACGCACCGGCGCCGAGCATGTCAGGATGCCGGTCAACCGCAAATCGCCCGGACATCTGTGGCGCAACGCCGGGCTGCTTGCCGGCCTGATCCGCCGGGAGCGGATCGATATCGTGCATGCCCGGTCGCGGGCGCCGGCCTGGAGCGCCCGGGCGGCGGCGCGGCGGGCCGGGGTGCCGTTCGTCACCACCTTCCACGGCATCTACGGGACCGGCTTTCCCCTCAAGAAGGCCTGGAACCGGGTCATGGCCGACGGCGACCGGGTGATCGCCATTTCCGGCTATGTCGCCGACCATGTGATCCGGCGCTACCGGACGCCGGCGGAGCGCGTCGTCCTGATTCATCGCGGCGTCGACCTCGGCCTGTTCGACCGCCGGGCGGTGTCCGAGGCGCGGGTCGTGCAGCTCGCCGAGGCGTGGCAACTGCCCGACGGCGTGCAGGTCGTGATGCTGCCCGGCCGGTTCACCCGGCTGAAGGGCCATGCCGTCCTGATCGATGCCCTGGCCCAGGTGCAGCGCCGGGACGCCCTTGCGCTGCTGATCGGCGCCGACGCCGGCCGGGCCGGCTATCGCGACGAATTGCTGAAGCGGGTCCGGCGCCGGGGGCTGGAGGGCGCAGTCCGCTTCGTCGGCCATTGCAACGACATGCCGGCCGCCTACATGCTCGCCGATGTCGTGGTCAGCGCATCGACCCAGCCGGAGGCGTTCGGCCGGACGGTGGCGGAAGCCCAGGCGATGGGCCGGCCGGTGATCGCGACCGACCATGGCGGCGCGCGGGAAACGGTCGTCCCCGGCCGGACCGGCTGGCTGACGCCGCCGGGCGACGCACAGGCCCTGGCCCACGCCCTCGATGCCGCGCTGTCGATGACGGCCGACGAAAGGAGCCGCATGGCGCGGACGGCAGTCGACAATGTACGGCGCAATTTCTCGAAGCGGGTCATGACGGACCGGACGCTGGAGGTGTATGCCGAGCTCGCGCGCGAACGCGGCGCGGCGCGGCAGCAGGGCCGGCGCGGCTGACCGGGCGCGCTCAGGCTCCGCCGCGGTGCGCCCTGAGCAGATGCGCGACGCGCCGGTCGAATTTACGCAGCTGGCGGGCGATCAGGTAGCGCTCCAACCGGGGATGGAGCCGTGCGAGCCAACGCTGCCTGCGGTTCTGCCAGCCTTCCGCGATCACCAGACTCCAGGCGGCGTCGGCCGCGCGCACCGCCAGGACATTGTGCGGGCCCGAATCAGAGGTCAGGAGACGGCGGCTCCGTTGCCATTGCTTCAGGTCTTCGATCGCCCGATTCAGGGCGGGAGACAGACCTCGCTCGCGGATGACATCGGCGAGACTGCGGGATATCCGGCCATCGGCGTCGCGGTACAGCGGCATGACGATACCCGGGCCCAGGTCGGTTTCGACCACGCCCTCGATTTGCGGGATCCGGTCGAACATCGCCTCCCCTCCCCGCTTCTTCAACAGGGCGTGGTCCTCAAGATCCAGCCGTTGCTGGGCATGACATTCCGGGCCGTCGGCCCGGGCGGCCACCTTGACGCACAGTGCGGAATTCGCCGGGTGGACGTAGCAGTGCCGCTTGCTGCCTCTGGCGAACGGTTGATCCCCGGAAAGGACAAGCGGACCGGAGGCTAAGGACGGGGTCGGTTTTTCGAGCATGCCGCGCCATTCATTCTACGGAAGGACCGGCGGGTGTAAATGTGCCGGGTGGCGCGTCGAAATGAGCCGTCCGATAGAGTCCGCCACCTTGACATCGCCGGGTTGCGCTTCGATATTCCGCGCCATGACGTATCCGACGACCGCAACCATGACCACGACCGCGACCCGCTGCGGGGGGCCGTGACGTCCGGTATGGCAAATGTCCGGACCAGCGACCCTCCCGGCCGAAGCCCGGAGGGTTTTTTGATGCCGTGCGGCCGGGAAAGCGCCCGATGACAGCCGCCGTTCCCGGCCGGAAACGAAGAACGAGACGATGACGGACCAACCTTCACACATCGCGGTGGAACCGGCAGACCGGCCGGCGGCGCCAAACGGAAATCGGGTGGACGGAAATCCGGCGGGCCGGCCGGTCGCGCTCTCCCTGCCCGACGGCAGCGTCCGGCACTACCCGGCGCCGGTGACGGGCGCGGCGGTCGCGGCCTCGATCGGGCCGGGCCTCGCCAAGGCGGCGCTGGCCGTCCGGGTCGACGGCGAACTGCGCGACCTCGCCCGCCCGATCGAGGCGCATGCGGCGGTCGAGATCGTCACCCTGAAGGACGACGCGGCGCTGGAGCTGATCCGGCACGACGCCGCCCATGTCCTGGCCGAGGCGGTGCAGGAACTCTATCCCGGCACGCAGATCACCTTCGGCCCGGCGACGGACGACGGTTTCTACTACGACTTTCACCGGGAGGAGCATTTCACGCCGGCCGACTTCGAGGCGATCGAGGCGCGGATGCGCGAGATCGTCGACCGGAACGAGGAGATCGTGCGCGAGGTCTGGGACCGCGACGCCGCCGCGGACCATTTCCGGCGGGCCGGCGAGAGCTTCAAGGCCGAATGGGTCGGCGAACTGCCGCCCGGCGAAGAGCTGACGATGTACCGCCAGGGCGGCTGGATCGACCTGTGCCGCGGCCCGCACCTGCCCTCGACCGGCAAGCTGCCCAAGGCGTTCAAGCTGATGAAGCTGGCCGGCGCTTACTGGCGCGGCGATGCCGCCAACCCGCAGCTCCAGCGCATCTACGGCACGGCCTGGCGCAGTGAGAAGGAACTGAAGGTCTGGCTCCGCCTGCTCGAGGAGGCCGAACGGCGCGACCATCGCCGCCTCGGCCGGGAGATGGAACTGTTCCATATCCAGGAGGAGGCCGTCGGCAGCGTGTTCTGGCATCCCCACGGCTGGACGCTCTACCGCCTGTGCGAGGAGTATATGCGCGCGCGGCTCGAACGGGCCGGTTACGTCGAGGTCAGGACGCCCCAGATGATCGACCGGGTGCTGTGGGAGCGCTCCGGCCATTGGGAGAAGTTCCGCGAGCACATGTTCACGGCCGACGACGAGCGCGAGCGCGTCCTGGCGCTCAAGCCGATGAACTGCCCGGCCCATGTCCAGATTTTCCGCCATCTCGGCATCGTCAGCTATCGCGACCTGCCGCTGCGCATGGCGGAGTTCGGCACCTGCCACCGCAACGAGCCGTCGGGCGCGCTGCACGGCCTGATGCGCGTGCGCGCCTTCACCCAGGACGACGCCCACATCTTCTGCACGCCGGAGCAGATCAACAGCGAGGCCAAGGCGTTCTGCGACCTGCTCTCGTCGGTCTATCGCGATTTCGGCTTCGAGGACGTGACGATCAACTTCGCCGACCGGCCGCCGGTGCGCGCTGGCGACGACGCGACCTGGGACCGAGCCGAGGCGGCGCTCCTGCAGGCGGTCGAGGCGGCCGGCATCCCGTTTGCGATGAATCCGGGCGAGGGCGCCTTCTACGGCCCCAAGCTGGAATTCGTCCTGCGCGACGCGATCGGGCGCGACTGGCAGTGCGGCACGCTGCAGGTCGATTTCGTCCTGCCGGAGCGGCTCGACGCGTCCTATGTCGGCGAGGACGGCGAAAAGCACCGGCCGGTCATGCTGCACCGCGCCATCCTGGGCTCCTTCGAGCGCTTCATCGGCATCCTGATCGAAGAAAACGCCGGCCGCCTGCCGCTCTGGCTCGCGCCGGTCCAGGTGATGGTCGCCACGGTGGTCGGCGATGCCGACGCCCATGCGAAGAAGGTTGCGGAACGGCTGGCGGCGGCCGGCCTGCGGGTCGAGACCGACCTGCGCAACGAGAAGATCGCCTACAAGGTCCGCGAGCATTCGACCGCCAAAATCCCGGTGATCGCCGTCGTCGGCCGGTCCGAAGCGGAGGAAAATACGGTTTCCCTGCGCCGGTTGGGCGGAAAAACGCAGGAAGTGCTTGCCTTGGAAGCCGCTGTCGATACACTGTCGGCTGACGCTGCGTCGCCGATCCATCAATAGCCGAGGTTTTCAGTAACAACAGTGCTCCGGGTCGTGCGGGGCGCTGATGTCTGTGTTTGTCCGGTCCGCTGCGGAATTCCGCGAAGAATCGGGCACGAGCGAAAACGAAAGGAAGCCAGCCCATACGACGCCCAATCGGTCCAATTGCGCCGGTCCACGAAGGCCCGCGCATCAACGACATGATCCGTGTTCCCGAGGTTCGCCTGATCGACGAACAGGGCATTCAGATCGGCATCGTGCCAACGGAGGACGCGCGCCTGCGCGCTTCGGATGTCGGCCTCGACCTGGTCGAGGTTTCGCCCAACGCCGAGCCGCCGGTCTGCAAGATCATCGACTACGGCAAGCTGAAATACGAGAAGCAGAAGAAGAAGAACGAGGCCCGCAAGAAGCAGAAGACCATCGACGTCAAGGAAATCAAGATGCGGCCGAACATCGACACGCACGACTATGACGTGAAGATGCGCGCCATCAACAAGTTCCTCGACGAAGGCGACAAGGTGAAGGTGACCCTGCGCTTCCGCGGCCGCGAGCTGGCCCATCAGGAACTGGGCCTGAAGCTGCTCGAAAAGGTCCGCGACGCGCTGGAGGAACAGGCCAAGGTCGAGCAGTTCCCGAAGCTGGAAGGCCGCCAGATCACCATGGTCATGGCGCCGCGCTGAGCGGCGCGGCCGTAACCTCCGTTCGTCATATCGACCGGAGCGATCGGACGGATCGCGGAGCGGAGATATATCCGGCTTATGCCTTTGACCATGCAGCGCCCGCTATCCCTCCGGCGGCGGGAGAACGCCGGCGAAAACCGCAAACGCCACTCGTTCGCCGATACCCGAAATACCGATCATGCCGCCCCGGACTTGTTCCGGGGCCCAGGGGCGACCCGAACGGTCTCAGCCTGTGGCCCCTTCGACAGGCTCAGGGCAGGCTCCTGGTCCCCGGATCTCCGCTGCGCTCCGTCCGGGGTGGCAAAGATGGGATATTTTGCGGCGTCGGCTGTCGGAACGGGACGAAAGCCGGGTCGTTGCCTCTGTCTCTCACGGCCCGGTTCCGGATAACGGACTTGCCATAACCGGCCCCTCCCGCCAGTCTCGGTCCTGACCGTTTCCGCTAAAGGCTAGCCGACCGTGCGCGTCGTTTCGCTGATCTGCAGCGCCACCGAAATCGTCTGCGCCCTGGGCCGCGGCGGCGATCTGGTCGGCCGGTCCCACGAATGCGATTTTCCGCCCGGCATCGAGGCGCTCCCGGTGCTGACCGCGCCGCAATTCGAAATCGCCGGCGCCAGCGCGGAAATCGACCGGCGGGTCAAGGATCTCGTGCGCGACGGGCTGGCGATCTACGGCATCGACGCCGAACTGCTGCGCGACCTGCGGCCCGACGTGATCGTCACCCAGGACCAGTGCGAGGTCTGCGGCGCCAGCCTGGCGGACGTCGAGGCGGCCGTCGGCGACTGGACCGGCACGGACGTCCGGATCGTGTCCTGCCGGCCGCTCGGCCTGGAGGACGTATGGACCGACATCCGCAATGTCGGCGACGCGCTGGACGCCGGCGATGCGGCGGAGCGGGCGGTCGCCGGATTGCAGACGCGCATGGATGCAATCGCCGCGGCCGCGGCCGAAATGCCGGAAAGGCCGACCGTCGCGACGGTCGAGTGGATCGATCCGCTGATGGCCGCCGGCAACTGGATGCCGGAGCTGGTGGCGATGGCCGGCGGGCGCAACCTGTTCGGCGCGGCCGGGGGCCACGCGCCCTGGATATCGTGGACGGACCTGCGCGCGGCCGATCCGGACGTCGTCCTTGTCCTGCCCTGCGGCTTCGACATGGAGCGCAGCGTCGCCGAAATGCCGGCGCTGACGGCGCAGCCAGGCTGGGCCGGCCTGCGCGCCGTGCGGAACGGCCGGGTCTTCGTCACCGACGGCAACCAGTATTTCAACCGGCCGGGCCCGCGCCTTGCCGAATCGCTCGAGATCCTCGCCGAAATCCTGCACCCGGCGCGTTTCGGGTCCGGCTGGGAAGGCAAAGGCTGGCGCCGCTACGCCGGATAGGCGTTTCGCCCGGTTTGCCTACAGCGCCCGCCGGGCCTTCATCGCGGCGGTGAGCGTGCCGTCGTCGAGATAGTCGAGCTCGCCGCCGACCGGGACGCCGTGGGCCAGCGCCGTGACCCGGACGCCGGCATCGGCCAGCCGGTCGGCGATATAGTGGCCCGTGGTCTGGCCCTCGACCGTGGCGTTGGTCGCCAGGATGACCTCGGCGACTGCCGGGTCCGAGGCCCGGCGGATCAGTGCCGGAATGCGCAATTCGTCCGGGCCGACGCCGTCGAGCGCCGAAAGCGCGCCGCCGAGCACATGGTAGCGGCCCCGGAAAATGCCGGCGCGCTCCATCGCCCACAGGTCGCCGACCTCCTCGACCACGCACAGCGCCGCCGGGTCGCGGCGCGGGTCGGCGCAGATGCCGCAGGGATCGGCGGTATCGACATTGCCGCACAGGCTGCAGGCGCCGACCTTCTCGACCGCTTCGGTCAGGGCGCGGGCGAGCGGCGCCATGAGCCGGTCCTTCTGCTTGACCATCCGGAGGGCGGCCCGGCGCGCGCTGCGCGGGCCGAGCCCCGGCAGTTTCGCCAGGAGCTGGATCAGCCGTTCGATTTCGGCGCCGGCCACGGAACCGGCGCTCAGAAGGGCAGCTTGAGGCCGCCGGGCAGGTTCAGCCCGCCGGTCAGCTTCGACATTTCTTCCTGCTGATGCGCCTCGACCTTCGATCGGGCGTCGGCGAAGGCGGCGACGATCAGGTCCTCCAGGACTTCGACTTCCGACGCGACCGCCGCGGACGGATCGATCCGGACCGACGTCACCTCGTTCCGGCCGTTCATCGTGACCGTCACGAGGCCGGCGCCGGCGCGGCCCTCGTGCTGCGAGTCCGCCAGCTGCTGCTGCATGGCTTCCAGCTTGGCCTGCATCTCTCCGGCCTGTTTCATCAGGTCGCCGAAATTCTTCATGCCGCGTCTCCTTCCGGATCGGTGCGATCGCCCTGCGCAGAATCAGACATCGGGCCGGACACATTCGTCAGCACGCTGCCCTCGAACCGGTCGAGTACGGTGCGCACCAGCGGGTCCTGCGCCGCTTCGTCCATGAGCTGCTGCCGGGCCGCCGCGTCCTGCTGTTTCAGGGTCGGCGCGCCCGGCGCGTCCGACACGGCGACGATCCAGCGCTCCCCGGTCCATTCCTGCAGCAGGGCGGCGACCCGGCCGGAAAGCTCGCGGCCGGCGCCGGCCTCGGGGCGGATTTCCAGCCTGCCGGTATCGAACGAGACCGGATGTACCGAATTGTAGAGCTGCCCGTAGAGGATCATCTCCTTGCGGTCGCGGAACAGGTCGACCAGCGCCCGGAAATCCGCCGGTGGGGCGGCCGGGGCGGCTTCGACTGCGGCCGGCGCCTGACTGGGAACCGGCAAGGACGCTTCGGCGGCAGTTTCCGGCCCGGGCGCGTCCGGATCCGGACCGGCCCCCGCCGCACGCGCCATCGCGGTGTCCGGCGGCCCGCCGCCGCCCGCCGGCATATCCAAAGGCGGATCCGGCGGCGCGTCCTGGAATCCGGGGCCGGGCGGAGCATCGGCGGGCCGGACCGGCGCGGGAAGCGCTTCTCCGGGGAGGGCTTCTTCCGGACGGGTTTCTTCAGACGGAGGCGCAGCGCGCTCGGGCAGCGGCGGTTCCGCGGCCGCGCTCCGGGCCCGGTCCGGCGCGGATGGCGCCGGGCCGTTGCCCGCCGCGGGCGCGGCCGGCGCAGGACGGGAAACGGCTGCGGCCTCCGGGCCGGAGCGATTGTCCAGCCGCCGGACCAGATCGGCAGGCGTCGGCAGTTCGGCGGCATAACACAGCCGGACGATCAGCATTTCCAGCGCCGTCATCGGCTGCGGCGCCAGCTGAACCTCGCCGGCGCCTTTCAGCAACATCTGCCAGGCCCGGCTCAGCGCGCCCATCTGCATCCGGCCGGACAGGGCGGCGGCGCGCCGCCCGTCGGTCGCCGACGCGCCGGCGCCCGACGCCGCGGCATCCGGCGTCAGCTTCAGCCGCGTCAGCCAGTGGACGATATCCATCAGGTCCTGGACGATGAGCAACGGCGCGGCGCCGTCGCGATACATGGCGCCGGCGCGGTCGATCGCGGCCGGGGCGTCGCCGGTAGCGATCCTTTCGAACAGATCGAGGGACTGGGACCGGTCCGCCATGCCGAGCAGCGTGCGCACGCGGCCGGCCGTGACCGGGCCCGCTGCACCATCGGATGCGTCGCCCGGTTCGCCGTCCGGCCCGATATTCGTTTGCGCGATCACCCGGTCGAGCAGCGAAAGGCCGTCGCGCACCGAGCCGTCGGCCGCCCGGGCGAGCAGGGCGATGGCCTCGTCCGAAACCGCGGCCCCTTCCCGGCCGGCGATGTCGGCGAGATGGGCGGCCAGCTCGGCCTCGTCGAGCCGGCGCAGGTCGAAGCGCTGGCAGCGCGACAGGATAGTCACCGGAACCTTGCGGATTTCCGTCGTCGCGAAGACGAATTTCACATGCTCCGGCGGCTCCTCCAGCGTTTTCAGCAGGGCGTTGAAGGCGTTCCTGCTGAGCATGTGGACTTCGTCGATGATGTAGATCTTGAATTTTGCGGCGACCGGCCGGTAGCGCGCGCTGTCGATGATCTCCCGGACATCGTCGACGCCGGTGTTGGAGGCGGCGTCCATCTCCAGCACGTCGACGTCGCGGTCCTCGGCGATCGCCACGCAGTGGACGCAAACGCCGCACGGCTCGATCGTCGGGCCGCCGGTGCCGTCCGGGCCGACGCAGTTGAGCGCGCGGGCGATCAGCCGGGCGGTCGTCGTCTTGCCGATGCCGCGCACGCCGGTGAGGATGAAGGCGTGGTGGACCCGGTTCAGCCGGATGGCGTTGGTCAGCGTCCGGACGAGGACGTCCTGGCCGATCAGTTCATCGAACGTGGCGGGCCGGTATTTGCGCGCGAGAACGCGGTATTCCGGAGTATCCTGCGGCGGCGCCGTTTCTGCGGGTTCGGGACTGTCGGCCATAGAACTCCCGAGGCGTCGCCACGCTGCGCCGGCCAGGGTGCCCGTCGAGCGGACGCGAAGGGAAACGGTGGAAGACCGGACGGCGACCCGGGCGAAACTCGTTACGGCTGCTTCCTTCCGGACCTGACCGGGTTGGCGAGGCGCCCGTCCGCGCCGGTCTTCCGATTCGAGTATATCAGGTTTCCGGCGCGAAGGCGCAAGCGGAGACTGCGCCGACGGACGGCCGGCGCGGGGCGGCGCGCCCGTCATGCCGGACCCGTCATGCCCGATATGCGCCGGAGCCGACCGAATTTCATTCAAATCCGGCCGGAGCGGGCCATATAACAGGCGACAGCCGGTTCCGCCGGGCGCTTCGCCCCGAAAACCGGGCCGCCGCGAACGCTGCGAAACGCTGTTGGACAGACCCGCCGGAAAGCGCCGGCGACCCCGAAGGGCGATCATGAAGACTTGCGCACTGATGCCGGCCGGGCCGCCGTTCGGGCCCAGCGCCTCGCCGTCCGGTCCGGCGGTCCGGGCCGCCGCATGATTCTGCTGATCGCGGAGGTGGCGGGCGGGCTTGTTTTGTTGCTCGTCGGCGGCGAAGCGCTGGTGCGCGGCGCAGTCTCGCTTGCGGCCCGGATGGGTGTTTCACCGCTGATAATAGGATTGTCGGTCGTCGCGGCGGGCACGAGCGCACCGGAACTTTCCGTCAGTCTCATCTCCGTCCTCGAAGGCAAGCCGGCGATCGCGATCGGCAATGTCGTCGGCAGCAATATCGCAAATATCCTGCTGGTCCTTGGAACGGCGGCGTTGATCTGGCCCGTCGTCGTGCGGCGGAGCATCATTCGATGGGACGGTACTGTCCTGATCGCAGCCACCGCCGTCTTCTGCGCCTTGGCGAGCTTCGGCGAAATCGGGCAAATCGTCGGAGCCCTTATGGCCTCTGGGCTGGTTGCCTACCTTATCCGGTCCTACCGTCTCGACCGGAGGGACATGGCGGCACGGCGCGAAATCGAGGATGAAGTCGCCGAACTAAGCGGCGAACACGGATCCCTGCGAATTGTCGTCTATCTGATTGCCGGATTTGCCGGCGTTATCGCCGGCGCTGAGTTCGTGGTCTACGGCGCGGCCGGAATTGCCGCCGGTTTCGGCCTTTCCGAGACTGTGATCGGCGTCACGCTGGTCGCGGTCGGCACCTCGCTGCCGGAACTGGCGACCGCCGTCGCGGCAGCGCGCAAGAAGCATACCGAGCTGGCGCTCGGCAACGTGATCGGCAGCTGCATTTTCAACATCCTGGCGATCATCGGCATCGTCTCGGCGGTCCGGCCGCTCGCCGTGCCGGAAGAAATCCTTGCCTTCGATCTGTGGGTCATGGGCGGCGTCACCCTGGGCTTCATCGCGCTGACCCGGGCGACGCCCCGGCTGGGCCGGACAATCGGCGCGATTATGCTGCTGTGCTATGCTGCCTATATCGTCTCCCAGTTCACCGGACTGTCGGCCATGCCGGCGATGTACCGGCCGGCCTGACGCCGGCTTCCGACACCGGCCCCCGACGCCGCCATGACCGACGACCGACCGGAAATCGCCCCCACGACCGCCCTCGTCACCGGCGCGGCGACGCGGATCGGCCGGGCGATCGCCCTTGGCCTGGCGGACGAGGGATGGACGGTGGCGGTCCATTACCGCCGCTCGGAGAGCGAGGCGCTGGAGGTCGTCGACCTGATCCGCGGCAAGGGCGGCCGGGCGGCGGCGGTGCAGGCGGATCTTTCGGTCGAAGCCGAAGCGGCGGCGCTGCTGCCGTCGGTTCACCGGACCGTCGGGCCGGTCGGCTGCCTGGTCAACAACGCCAGCGAATTCGAACGCGACGAAATCGGCGACATGAGCCGGACGAGCTGGGACCTGCATCTCGAGACCAACCTGCGCGCGCCGGCGCTGCTGATGCAGGACATGGCCCGGCTGCTGCCGGACGGCCGGAACGGCGCCATCGTCAATCTGCTCGACCAGCGCGTGCTGAACCTGACGCCGCATTTTGTCAGCTATACGGTGAGCAAGACCGCCCTGTGGGCCCTGACCCGGACCATGGCGCTTGCGCTGGCGCCGCGCATCCGCGTCAACGCGATCGGGCCGGGGCCGACGCTGCCGAGCAAACGGCAGAGCCGGGTCGACTTCGACCGCCAGATCGGCAAGCTGCCGCTGCGCTGCGCCGGCACACCGCAGGAAATCGCCGCGGCGGTCCGGTTTATTCTCGCCATGCCGTCGATGACAGGCCAGATGATCGCCCTGGACGGCGGCCAGCATCTGGGCTGGGCGCAGCCGCGCGAGGACGGCGGAGACAGGGAATGATCCGCGCCGGCACTCCTTTGTGTGATTTATTTCATAGAATGGACGGGATCCGATGACGCGACCGCTTGAAGCGATGGTTCCGCACCTGGCCTCGGGCTCCGACTCCCCGCGGCTCGCCGACACGCTGGGCGGGCAGCGCCATATCTTCGTGCGCGACCTGGTCCTGAGCTGCAACATCGGCGTCTACCGCCACGAGCGCGATGCGCCCCAGCGGGTCCGGCTGAACATCGACCTGGCGATCGCCGACGACGCTGCGGGCGCGACCGACCGGCTCGAAGACACCGTGAGCTACGAGCAGATCGTCGACCGTGCCTGCGCCATCGTCGACGCCCGGCACTACAATCTCGTCGAGACGCTGGCCGAAGCGCTGGCGGCGATGTGCCTGGACGACCCGCGCGTGCGCGCCGCCCGCATCCGCGTCGAGAAGCTCGACGTCTTCGCCAACACCGGCGCCGTCGGCGTCGAGATCGAACGGCCGCGCCGCAGCCGGGCGGAAAAGTGATGTGGCGTCGTGGGTTATGCCGTTTGTTCACACGCTGTCCGAAGCCGCCGCCTGTACCGGTTTCGAACCGGCCTGCCAATCCTGTTACGGAACCGTGACATCGCGACGGCCTAATAAAATTTGATTTTCAATGTGTTAGGCGATTCTGCCCAATAAACCGGCAATGATTTCCGCGACGCGGGATTCTGCGGAATCTCCGCGCCGCCGAAGGTTGTCCCACAGACTTATCCACAGAGTTCGTGGACAAGCGCCGGCGCACCGCGCCGCGCCGAAAAATCGTTGCCGATTCAATCGGCTAGCCCGATCGGGCGGCGGCGCGGTCGATTGACCCCGCCGGTTTCGGGCGCAACATTAGCGCCATGGCGTCGAAAACCAGACCGAAAGCGGCGCGGGAGGAACGCGCACCGGCGATTCCTGCGGCAGCCCCCGACCGGGCCGGGCCCGCCCCCCTCGCCGCTGGCGCCGCGTACCTGAAGGGCGAGCTGCCCCGGCTCTCCGCCGGACCCGGCGTGTACCGCATGATCGACCGGCGCGGCGAGCCGCTCTATGTCGGCAAGGCACGCAATCTGCGCCGCCGCGTCGCCAGCTACGCGACGCCGGCCAAGCTGCCGGAACGCCTGCGCCGCATGGTCGCGGAAACGGCCCTGCTCGAGATCGTCGAGACCCATACGGAGGTCGAGGCGCTGCTGCTCGAATCGAACCTGATCAAGCGGCTCCGTCCCCGGTATAATATCCTATTGCGCGACGACAAGTCCTTTCCCTATATCCGGATCGGCAAAAAAGACCCGCGCGCCGCGCTGGAAAAGCCGGGCCGCTGGCCGCGCATCACCAAATATCGCGGCAGCCGGCGCGAGCCGGGCGCCTATTTCGGCCCCTTCGCCTCGGCCGGCGCCGTCAACCGCACGCTGAACGCCCTGGAACGGGCCTTCCTGCTGCGCTCGTGCAGCGATTCGATGTTTTCGTCGCGCACCCGGCCCTGCCTGCTGTTCCAGATCAAGCGGTGCAGCGCGCCCTGCGTCGGGCGGATCGGCGAAGCGGACTACGACGCCCTGGTCGCCCAGGCCGAGGCTTTCCTCTCCGGCCGCGACGGCGCCATCCAGCGCGAACTCGCCGGGCGCATGGAGGCCGCCGCCGAGGCCCTGGAATTCGAGACCGCCGCCTATCTGCGCGACCGCATCCAGGCGCTCGCCCACATCCAGACACGCCAGGACATCAACCTCCCGGTGCCCGACGATGCCGACGTCGTCGCGGTGTGGCGCGAAGGCGAGCACAGCTGCATCCAGGTGTTCTTCTTCCGCGCCGGCCGCAACTATGGCAACCGGGCCTACTATCCGCGCCACGACAAGTCGGCCGCCGACGCCGACATCCTCGCGGCGTTCCTGGGCCAGTTCTACGACAACAAGCCGCCGCCCCGCCTGGTCCTGACCAGCCGGCCGGTCGCCGACGAAGCGCTGCTCGCCGCCGCGCTGGGCGCCAGGGCCGGGCGCAAGGTCGAGCTCGCCGTGCCCCGGCGCGGCGACAAGCGCAAGCTGATCGAGCACGCGCTGGCCAACGCGAAGGCGGCGCTCACCCGCCGGCTGTCGGAAAATGCCTCCCAGCGGCAACTGCTCGAAGGCGTCGCCGACGCCTTCGGCCTCGATGCGCCGCCGGAGCGGATCGAGGTCTACGACAACAGCCACGTCTCCGGCACCGACGCCGTCGGCGGCATGGTCGTCGCCGGCCCAGAAGGCCCGATCAAGAACGCCTACCGGAAATTCAACATCCGCTCGACGAATCTGGCGCCGGGCGACGACTACGCCATGATGCGCGAGGTGCTGACCCGCCGCTTCAGCCGCGCGGTCCGGGAGGATCCGGCGCGCGAAACGGGCGCCTGGCCCGATCTGGTGCTGGTCGACGGCGGCCGCGGCCAGCTGAGCAGCGCCCTTGCGGCGCTGGCCGACCTGGGGATCGACGACCTTCCCGTGGTCGGCGTCTCGAAGGGGCCGGACCGCAACGCCGGGCGAGAGACCTTTCATACCGCCGACGGCCGCAGCTTCGGCCTGCCGCCGAACGATCCGGTGCTGTATTTCCTGCAACGGCTGCGCGACGAGGCGCACCGCTACGCCATCGGCGCCCACCGCACCCGGCGGGCCAACGCCCGGACCCGCTCGGCGCTGGACGACATTCCCGGCGTCGGCGCCCGGCGCAAGCGGGCGCTGCTCAACCATTTCGGCTCGGTGCGCAACATCGAGCGCGCCGGCCTGAGCGACCTCGAGACCGTCGACGGGATCAGCCGCACCGTCGCCCGGACCGTGTTCGACTGGTTCCACGCCGAAGCCTGAGCGCCGTCGGCCTGCCGGAGAGCCCGCCCTTGCCCGTTTCCCGATCGACCCTGCTGCAGGCCCCGAACCTGCTGACCCTCGGCCGGGTCGGCCTCGTGCCCTTCTTCGTCGCCGCCTTCTGGCTGCCCGAGCCGGCGCTCTCCTGGACCGCCTTCGGGCTGTTCGCGCTCGCCGGCGTCACCGACTGGTTCGACGGCTGGCTGGCCCGGCGCACCGGGCAGGTGTCGGACTTCGGCCGGTTTCTCGACCCGATCGCCGACAAGATCCTGGTCGCGGCAGCGCTGGTCATGCTGGCGGCGACGGACCGGCTGACGGACGCCGGCGTCATCGCAGCGCTGATCATTCTGGTGCGCGAACTGGCGGTCGCCGGCCTGCGGGAATTCCTTGCAGGCACAGCGGCGTTGCCGGTGTCGCGCCTCGCCAAGTGGAAGACGGCGGCGCAGTTCCTCGCCATCGCGGTGCTGCTGATCGCGGGCGCGTTCGCCGATGGCGCAGCGCTGGCCGTGGCGGGCGAGGCGCTGCTCTGGCTGGCGGCGCTGCTCGCCGTTGTGACCGGCGCGGCCTATCTGCGCGCCGGCCTGCGCAAGATGGACCGGTGAACCGGAGCGGGGCGGCGGATCAGGCCTTCATCGGCGCGATGCCGAGGCGGTCGAACAGGGCGGCGTCGCGCTCGCGGTCCGGGTTCGGCGTCGTCAGCAGTTCGGGCCCGACGAAGATCGAATTCGCGCCGGCGAGAAATGCCAGCGCCTGCATCTCGTCGGACATCTGCTCGCGACCGGCAGACAGACGCACCACGGAGCGCGGCATGGCGATCCGCGCTGCTGCGACCGTGCGCACGAACTCGAAAGGGTCGAGCCTGTCGGTGCCGGCGAGCGGCGTGCCAGCGACCTGCACCAGCATGTTGATCGGCACGCTCTCCGGATGGACCGGCAGGCTGGCGAGCGTGGCGATCATGGCGGCGCGGTCGCACCGGGATTCGCCCATGCCGACGATGCCGCCGCAGCACACCCGGATGCCGGCGTCGCGGACATGGGCCAGGGTCTCGAGCCTGTCCCGGTAGGTCCGCGTCGTGATGATCTCGCCGTAATAGTCCTCGGACGTGTCGATATTGTGGTTGTAATAGTCGAGGCCGGCGTCGGCGAGCCGCGCCGCCTGGGCTGCGCTCAGCATGCCGAGGGTGGCGCAGGTCTCCATGCCCAGCGCCTTGACGCCGGCAACCATTTCGGCGACAGCCGCCAGGTCCCGGTCTTTCGGGCTGCGCCAGGCGGCGCCCATACAGTACCGCGTTGCGCCGGCATCCCGGGCGTGCCGGGCCTCGGCCAGCACGGCATCGAGAGGCATCAGCTTCTCCGCCGCGACGCCGGTATCGTAGAGCGCGCTCTGGGGGCAATAAGCGCAGTCCTCCGGGCAGCCGCCGGTCTTGACGCTCAGCAGCGTCGACAGCTGCACTTCGTTGGCGTCGAAGTGGCGGCGGTGCACGGTCTGCGCGCGGAAGACGAGATCGGCGAAGGGCAGCGCCAGAAGCGCCTCGACCTCTTCGGCCGACCAGTCGTGACGGAGGCCGGGGTACGCCCGGGACGGCGGGTCCGTGCAGACCGCTCCGATTTCGTCCATGATCGGCTTTCTCAGGGTGCGACGGCGGCAGGATAGGGCCGTTCGCCGCCGGGTCAAGAAACCGGGGTTCCGGAACGGGCGCGGCCGCCTGCGCAACGCGACGCCCGGTTGCAGCCGGGGCCGGACGGGAAGCGGCGCGGCGCGCGTTGACTCCGTTTTGTAACATCCAATATGGTGCAGTGCGAAAAACGGGGGCCGGTCCGGATGCCGGAGCCGGCCTCCTGCCATACCGGATCGGATCAACGGACGCCGCCGGGCGCGACAACCCTGTCACTCAAAGGGGCGCCGCACCGGCCGCACTCTTTCGGAAAAGCCGCCGATGAAAGTCCTCGTCGCTGTCAAGCGCGTGATCGACTACAACGTGAAGGTCCGCGTGAAATCTGACGGTTCGGGCGTCGAGCTCGCAAACGTCAAGATGTCCATGAACCCGTTCGACGAGATCGGCGTCGAGGAGGCCGTGCGGATGAAGGAGGCCGGCACGGCGAGCGAGATCGTCGCCATCAGCCTCGGCGTCCAGCAGTGCCAGGAAACCATCCGCACCGCGCTCGCCATGGGCGCCGACCGCGGCATCCATGTCGTGACCGACGATCCGCTGGAGCCGCTCGCCGTGGCCAAGCTGATCGCTGCCGCGGTCGCGAGGGAAAATCCCGATATCGTGATCCTGGGCAAGCAGGCGATCGACGACGACGCCAACCAGACCGGCCAGATGCTCGCCGCCCTGCTCGGCTGGCCGCAGGCGACCTTCGCCTCGGAAGTGACGGCCGAAAACGGCGGACTGACGGTAACCCGCGAGGTCGACGGCGGACTGGAAACCATCAAGACGAGCCTGCCGGCGGTCGTCACCACCGACCTGCGCCTCAACGAGCCGCGCTACGCCTCGCTGCCCAACATCATGAAGGCGAAGAAGAAGCCGATCGACCGGTTGACGCCGGACGAGCTCGGCGTCGATACCGCGCCGCGGCTGGAAGTGCTGAGCGTCGTCGAGCCGGAGAAGCGGGCCGGCGGCGTCAAGGTCGAGAGCGTCGCCGAACTGGTCGGCAAGCTGCAGAACGAAGCGAAGGTCATCTGACCGGCAGGATTTTCGGCCGGCGGGGCGCTCCATAGCCCGGACCGGCGGACGGAAGGAGACGGCGGGACATGACGGTTCTCGTCCTTGCGGAACACGATAACGCCAGCCTCAACGTCGCGACGCTCAGCGCCGTGGCCGCAGCGCAGGATATGGGCGGCGACATCCACATGCTGGTCGCCGGCGAAAGCTGCGGCGGCGTGGCGGAAGAGGCCGCCCGCGTCGGCGGCGTCGGCAAAGTGCTGCATGCGGAAGGCGCGCATCTGGCGCACGGCCTGGCCGAAGACCTGGCGGCCCTGATCACCGGGCTGGCCGCCAATGGGGCCGGCGGCTATTCCCATCTGGTGGCGACGGCGACGACCCACGGCAAGAATGTCATGCCGCGCGTCGCAGCGCTGCTCGACGTGCAGCAGGTTTCCGACATCACCGGCGTCGAGAGCGCGGATACGTTCGTCCGGCCGATCTACGCCGGCAACGCGATGGCGACCGTGCGCTCGACCGACGGCGTCAAGGTCGTGACGGTGCGCCAGACCGCGTTCGACGCCGCACCCGCGGAGGGGGGGAATGCCGCAGTGGAAGCGATCGACGCGGGCGCCGACGTCGAAGGCAGCGAATTTGTCGGCCAGGCGCTTTCCAAGTCGGACCGGCCGGAGCTGACGTCGGCTCGGGTCGTGATTTCCGGCGGGCGGGGCATGCAGTCCGGTGAGAACTTCCCGATGCTGGAGGACGTGGCCGACAAGCTGGGCGCAGCGGTCGGCGCATCCCGCGCCGCGGTCGACGCCGGCTTTGTGCCCAACGACTACCAGGTCGGCCAAACCGGCAAGGTGGTGGCGCCGGACCTCTACATCGCCATCGGCATCTCGGGCGCGATCCAGCATCTCGCCGGCATGAAGGATTCGAAGGTCATCGTGGCGATCAACAAGGACGAGGAAGCGCCGATCTTCCAGGTTGCGGACTACGGCCTGGTCGCCGACCTGTTCAAGGCGGTGCCCGAATTATCGGCCGAACTGGACAATATCGAGGTGCGCAGGTAACGCTCCGGTGTGCGGCCGCCGTCCCCGACGGGCGGGCGGCCGCGGTGTTGAAAGGATCAGGACGCTGACAATCGAGAAAGTGGGCGTCATCGGCGCCGGCCAGATGGGCAACGGAATCGCGCACGTCTCGGCGCTGAACGGCTATGACGTCGTTCTGAACGATATCGACGAGGCCGCGCTGGACCGGGCGATGGAGACGATCCGGGGCAATCTGGAACGCCAGTTGCGCCGCGGCGTCATCGCCGACCGGGATATCGATAATGCGCTCTCGCGCATCACGCCGTCCCTCGGCCTCGAGGCGATGCAGGAATGCGACATCGTCATCGAGGCGGCGACCGAGGACGAGGCGACCAAGCGCGCCATCCTCAAGCAGCTGTCCGGCAACCTGAAGCAGGACGCGATCATCGCGTCCAACACCTCCTCCATCTCGATCACGCGCCTGGCGGCGGTGACCGACCGGCCCGAGCGCTTCATCGGCATGCATTTCATGAATCCGGTGCCGATGATGCAGCTGATCGAGCTGATCCGAGGCCTCGGGACCAACGAGGAGACCTACAGCACGGTCGCCGCACTGGCACGCAGCCTGGGCAAGACCGTCGCCCAGTCCGAGGATTTCCCCGCTTTCATCGTCAACCGCATCCTGCTGCCGATGATCAACGAGGCGATCTACACCCTCTACGAGGGCGTCGGCACGGTCGAAGCCATAGACACGGCGATGAAGCTGGGCGCCAACCACCCGATGGGGCCGCTCGAACTGGCCGACTTCATCGGCCTCGATACCGCGCTCGCCGTGATGCAGGTGCTCTATGACGGGCTGGCCGATTCGAAATACCGGCCCTGCCCGCTGCTGGTGAAATATGTCGAGGCCGGCTGGCTGGGCCGCAAGGTCAACCGCGGCTTCTACGACTATTCCGGCGATACGCCCATCCCGACGCGGTAGACGATCGCGCCCGCCGTGTCGCCGGGGCCGCCCCTCGAAAGGCCCGCGGTGAACCTGCGCGAAGACCCGGCGCGGCTGTGCGCCCACGCGGCGCTGGTCGACATCCTGCACCGCCGCCTGCCGCTGGACAGCGCGCTGACGCCGCGCCTGGACGGCCTGGCCGACGACCGGGACCGGCGCTTCGCCCACCGCCTCGTGCTCACGGTTCTGCGCCACCGCGGCATCCTGCAGGCCGCGGCCGACAGCCTGCTCGACCGGCCCTTGCCGGCCGGGCGGAATCGCGTGCACGTTCTGCTCGAAACCGGGCTCGCCCAACTGCTGTTGCTTGACATCCCGGACCATGCGGCGGTTGACAGCAGCGTCGCGCTCGCCACCCCGCTGCGCCTGGAAAAATACCGCGCGCTGGTCAACGCCGTGCTGCGCCGGGCCCAGCGCGAGCGCAGCCGCCTCGAGGCGCTGCTGGACGCGCCGTTCGCGGCGCTGCCCGAATGGCTGACCGCGCGCTGGATCGGCCGTTTCGGGCCGGACGCCGCGGCCGCCATCGCCGGTGCCCTGCGCGCCGAGCCGCCGCTCGACATCAGCGTCGCCCGCGACCCCGAGGGCTGGGCGGCGCGGCTGGGCGGCGCGGTTCTGGCCGGCAACACGGTGCGGCGGTCCAGCGGGCCGGTCACCAGCCTCGACGGCTACAGCGACGGCGGCCACGACGGCGGGGGCCATGACGGAGGGGGCGGCTGGTGGGTCCAGGACGCCGCGGCAGCCCTGCCGGCGCGTCTGCTTCCGGTGCCCGAAGACGGCCTCGTGCTCGACCTGTGCGCCGCGCCGGGGGGCAAGACGGCGCAGTTGGCGGCGGCGGGCGCGCGGGTCGTCGCCGTCGACCGGTCGGCCCGGCGCCTGCACCGGCTGCGCGACAACTTGCGCCGGCTCGGGCTGGAGGCGGAGATCGTGGCGGCCGACGCCGCCTCGTGGCGGCATCCGGAGCCGGTCGGCGCAATCCTGCTGGATGCGCCGTGCAGCGCCACCGGCACGCTGCGGCGCCGGCCCGACGTCGCGTGGACCAAGACGCCGGCCGATATCGCCGCGCTGGCCCGCGTGCAGGCGGCGCTGCTCGCCAACGCGGCGGCGCAACTGCGGCCCGGCGGTGTTCTGGTCTATACCGTCTGTTCGCTGGAAGCGGAGGAGGGGCCGGACCGGATCGCCCGCCTTCTGGCCGAAAACCCGGCGCTGGAGCGTGTGCCGGTCGAGGCCTCGGCGCTCGGCCCGATGGCGCCGGCCGCGACGCCGGAGGGCGACGTGCAGACCCTGCCCTGCCATCTGGCGCAGACGGGCGGGATGGACGGCTTCTTCATTGCCCGGTTCAGGCGGCGCGCCTGAGCGAAAACCGGCCTGTTGACGGGGCCTTGAACCGCACCGGGCCAATTCGCTTCATTTTCGCCGTCACTTCATTCAATTAGAGGGGGAGTCCGCGACCTCCCTCCGGTTCGTCCGGGAAAGCGCCCGTCATGGCAGAACCCGTGCTCATCGCCCCCTCGATCCTCTCGGCCGACTTCGCCCGCCTGGGCGAGGAAGTGCGCGCCATCGACGCCGCCGGCGCGGACTATATCCATATCGACGTTATGGACGGCCATTTCGTACCGAACCTGACCATCGGGCCGGGCGTGGTGAAGGCGCTGCGCCCGCATTCGGACCGGCCCTTCGACGTCCATCTGATGATCGCGCCGGTCGATCCGTTCATCGACGCCTTCGTCGGGGCCGGCGCCGATATCGTCACGGTTCACGCCGAAGCCGGACCGCACCTCCACCGGACCCTCCAGAAAATCCGGGGCCTGGGCCGGAAGGCGGGCGTTTCCCTCAATCCCGGCACCCCGGCGGCGGCGGTCGAGCCGGTGCTGGACATGGTCGATCTGATCCTGGTCATGTCGGTCAACCCCGGCTTCGGCGGCCAGAGCTTCATCGCCTCCCAGCTCGACAAGCTGCGCACGCTGCGCCGCATGATCGACAGGCAGGACCGGCCGATCGACCTCCAGGTGGACGGCGGGATCAACGCCGATACGGCGCCGCCGGCAATTGCGGCGGGGGCCAGCGTCCTGGTTGCCGGCACCGCCGTTTTCGAGGGCGGACCGGAGCGTTACGCGGCGAACATCCGCCGCCTGCGCGGTCATTGACGTGCGGCGGCGCTTCGTGTCCCGGGGCTATTCGATATCGGTACGGCGCGGCGTCGAGAGCCTGCGCCTGCGCCTTGCGGGCGCCTGGTACCGCAGCGCTCTCTACCAGTGGCGGCTCGGCGGCACGCGGGCGACCCAGGTCCTGCTGGTGCCGCACGATCCGTGGCCCGGCGATTCGGAGGTCGGCAAGGCGATCCTGCGCGGCGCCTTCAGTTTCAGGAACGACAAGATCTGGCGCGGCGAGGAACTGCCGCTCGAGCCCCACGATTTCGCCTGGCTGCGCGACCTGCGGGCGACCGGGTCCGACGCCGGCCGCCGGCTGGGCCGCGAACTGATGAGCGACTGGATCGACCGGTTCGGCCGGTACCACCATCATGGCTGGCGCGCCGACATCGCCGCCGAGCGGCTGATCAACTGGCTGAGCCAGTACGACTATTTCTGCCGGGGCGCGGAAGACCGGTTTCGCGACCGGGTTCTCCAGAGCGTCCACCGGCAGGCACGCCATCTGTCGAACGTGACTCGGCAGACGACCCGCGGCGCCAGGAGGGTGCGGGCGGCCAAGGGCCTGATCTATGTCGGCGCCTGCCTGCCCAGCGCCCATGCCCGGCTGTTCAGGGGGCTGACACTGCTGGAGCATGAAATCGAGCACCGGATCAACGCCGACGGCGGCGTTGCCGAACGCTGCCCGACCCTGCAGCACGAAATCCTGCGCGACCTGATCGACGTGCGCAGCGTGCTGGCGTCGAGCCACCAGGACGCGTCGCCCGTGGTTCAGGGCGCCATCGACCGGGCGGCGCCGATGCTGCGCGGCATGCGCCTCGGCGACGGCGGGCTTGCCGTGTTCAACGGCAGCTTCGAAGAGCAGGACTGGCAGATCGACATGACGCTGAACCAGTCCGGCTCGACCGGGAACCCGCCGGAGCATCCGCCGCATACCGGCTTCCAGCGCGTCATCGCCGGGCGCACGATGGTCGTCATGGATACCGGCATGCCGCCGCCGCCGGGCCACGACGATGCGGCCCATGCCGGCCTTCTGAGCTTCGAGATGAGCGCCGGGCGGTCCCGTCTGATCGTCAACTGCGGCAGCTATTGGAAACGCAACAGCGACTGGGCCTTCGCCGGGCGGATCTCGGCGGCCCATTCGACGCTGGTCGTCGCGAACCGCAATTCGTCGCAACTGCACCGCAACGGCGGTCTGGGCCGGCGGCCGGCCAAGGTCGACGCCGACCGGAAGGACCTGCAGGGCGCCATCCTGATCGAGGGAAGCCATGACGGCTATGCGCCGGCCTTCGCCGTGGTCCACAGGCGGCGCATCTACGTCTCGGCCAACGGCGAGGATGTCCGCGGACAGGATATCCTCTCCCGCCCCGAGCAATCGCGCCGCAATGCGGACGTCGAGTTCGCCGTCCGCTTCCATCTGCACCCGGACGTTTCCATCGATTCGATGTCGATCTGGGAAAAAGGCGGGCGGATCATCGATTTCAGCCGCCCGGGCGCGGGAAGCTGGCAATTCCACACCGAAAGCGGCGTCACGATCGGGGTCGAGGACAGCTTCTACCAGGGCATGCGCAACGAGCGGCAGCGGACCCGCCAGATCGTCCTGTCCGGCGAATATCGCGGCGCGGAGCCCCGCTCCGTGCGCTGGGCGATCCGGCGGCGCTGACGCATCGTCGGCTCCGGCAGGGCGGTTGCGGTGGGCGGTCGCGGCGGCCGGCGGCTCAGAGCGACCAGCGGCGGACGGTGTCCGGCAGGGCGAGCCCGCGCCACATCCCCTTGACATCGGCGAGCAGGCCGCCGTCGCGCAACAGCCGGCGGAGATCGGCGGCGCCCAGGTCGCGGTAGGGATCGTGCATGACGGCGCCGACGACAGCGTCGTAGGGCCCGCCGGCCAGATCCGGCACCAGCGCGATGCCGTGCGCCCGCTGCGCCTCTTCGGGATCGGCGAAGGCGTCGTGGACCCGGACGGTGTGGCCGGCGGCGGAGAGCGCGCGGACGATATCGATGACCGCGGTGTTGCGCAGGTCCGGCACATTCTCCTTGAACGCGAGCCCGAGGATCAGGATGTCCGACGGTTTGCCGAGCGCCGCGTCGACCGATTGTGCCACATAGCGGCCCATGCCGTCGTTGATCCGCCGGCCGGCCAGGGTGATCTCCGGATCGTGGCCGACCTGCGCCGCCTTGTGCGCCAGATAGTAGGGATCGATGCCGACGCAGTGGCCGCCGACCAGGCCGGGCGCGAAGGGCAGGAAGTTCCATTTCGTGCGCGCGGCGTCGAGCACGTCGTAGGCGGACAGGCCCAGCTTGTTGAAGATCATCGCCGCCTCGTTGACGAAGGCGATGTTGATGTCGCGCTGGGCGTTCTCGATCACCTTGGCCGCCTCGGCGGTCCGGATATCCCGGGCGATGAACACCTTGCCGCCGGTCACCTTGCCGTAGACGGCGGCCAGCATGCCGGCGACCTCGGCGGTTTCGCCCGCCACGACCTTGGTGAGCTCGGCGAGGCCGTGTTCCCGGTCGCCCGGATTCATGCGCTCCGGCGAATAGCCGAGGAAGAAGTCGGCGCCGGCGGCGAGACCCGAAGCCCGCTCCAGGATCGGCCGGCACACTTCTTCGGTCGCGCCCGGATAGACGGTGCTTTCGAGCACGACGGTTGCGCCGGGGCGCAGATGGGCCCCGACAGCTTCCATGGCGGACCGGACGGCGCCCAGGTCCGGCGCGTTGCGCGTATCGACCGGCGTCGGCACCGCGACGATGAACAGGCCGGCGCCGGCCATCGCCGCAGGATCGACGGAAAAGCGTGCCGATGTCGCCGCCAGCGCCTCGTCCGGCACCTCGCGGGTGACGTCCCGCCCGGCGCGCAGGGCGGCAATCCGGTCCGGGTCCCGGTCGATCCCGGCAACCTCGAAATGCCGCGCCAGCGCCACGGCGAGCGGCAGGCCGACATAGCCCAGGCCGATAACGGCGATCCGGTCGGGAAGTTCCATGCTGCCGAAACATCTCCTGCGTCGAGGGTGCGGCCGCGGCGTGGCGGTCGAAGCCGTTATGCGCCGCCGGCGGCGTTCGTCATGTGCGGCATTTTCTTCGCCGGGCGCGTTGGCCTGCTCCCCTCCCTCAAGGATTTCTTCTGCGAAAGGGGCACTGCCCGAATCCCCCTCCCCTTGGGGGAGGGGCTAGGGGAGGGGTCGGCCGCCGCCGCGCCGATGTCCGGTCCCGGCACCGCGGCTGGGTTCGCGTACCCCTCCCCCTAACCCCCTCCCCCAAGGGGAGGGGGGACCGCCTTGCCTTCGCTGCCGAGCCCCGTTTACGGCATATTGCAGAGAAATCCCCAAGGGGAGAGGGATTCGCAGGCGGCGACCGGCGATCGACGCAGGCCGTGACCTCGGTGAGAATTCCGGGTTAGGTTTCGGCACCCCTTTCCGGCCGCCGTCTTTGCAGCCGAGGACCGATGACCGACCGCATCCCGATCGCCCGCGCGCTGATTTCGGTGTCCGACAAGACCGGCCTCGCCGGCCTGGCGGAGGCGCTGGCCGCGCGGGGCGTCGAGATCCTGTCGACCGGCGGCACGGCGCGGGCGTTGCGCAACGCCGGCATCGCCGTCACCGAGGTCTCGGACCATACCGGGCATCCGGAGATCCTCGACGGGCGGGTCAAGACGCTCCACCCGGCGATTCACGGCGGCATCCTCGCCCGGCGCGACGACGCGAATCACCGGGCGGCGCTGGCGGCGCACGGCATCGGCGCGATCGATCTGGTTGCGGTCAACCTCTATCCGTTCGAGGACACCGTCGCCGGCGGCGGCGATTTTGCGGCCTGCGTCGAGAATATCGACATCGGCGGCCCGGCGCTGATCCGGGCAGCGGCAAAAAACCACGAATTCGTGGCAGTTCTGACCGATCCGGCCGACTACCCCACGTTTTTGAACGATTACAAATCAAACAATGGTGCGGTTTCCGCCGAGCTGCGCCGGAGCCTGGCGGCGCGGGCCTACGCGCGGACCGCGGCCTACGATTCGGCGATCTCGCGCTGGTTCGCCGGGCAGGACGGCGACCCGTTTCCCGAACGGCTGACCGTCTCCGGCCGGCGGCAGCAGAAATTGCGCTATGGCGAGAACCCGCACCAGGAAGCCGCCTTCTACACCGACGGCAGCGCACCTTACGGCATTGCGGACGCGGTGCAGGTCCAGGGCAAGGCGCTGAGTTACAACAATATCGCCGATGCCGACGCGGCCTGGGAGCTGGCGGCGGAATTCGACCGGCCGACGGTCGCCATTATCAAGCACGCCAACCCGTGCGGCGTCGCCAGCGCCGATTCGGTCGCCGACGCGTGGCCGCTGGCGCTCGCCTGCGATCCGGTCAGCGCCTTCGGCGGCATCGTCGCCTGCAACCGGCCGCTCGACGGCGCCGCGGCGGAGCGGCTCGCGGACATCTTCTCCGAAGTCATCGTCGCGCCCGACGCCGATACCGACGCACGGCGCATTCTCGCCGCCAAGGCGAATCTCCGCCTGCTGCTGACCGAACACATGCCCGACCCGGCGGCGGACCGGCTGACGGTGCGCAGCGTCGGCGGCGGGTTCCTCGTCCAGTCGCGCGACGCCGCCGTCACGGCGGGCGACCTCGCCGTGAAGACCCGCCGGGTGCCGACCAAGACCGAGGTTGCGGACATGCTGTTCGCCTTCACCGTATGCAAGCATGTCAAGTCCAACGCCATCGTCTATGCCAGGGACCGGCGGACCGTCGGCATCGGCGCCGGGCAGATGAGCCGGGTCGATTCGGCGCGCATCGCGGCGCAGAAAGCGGCGGACGCCGCCCGCGCCGCCGGGCTTGAGGAGTCACCCGCCAGGGGCTCGGTCGTGGCCTCCGACGCCTTCTTCCCGTTCGCCGACGGGCTGCTCGCAGCGGCGGACGCCGGGGCGACGGCGGTCATCCAGCCCGGCGGGTCGGTGCGCGACGACGAGGTCATCGCGGCGGCCGACGAGCGCGGCCTCGCCATGGTCTTCACCGGGCTGCGGCACTTCCGCCACTGAGCGCGCGGGCTATTCCGGGGCCGACTCCTCCGGCGCAACCTTCCCGGTGTCGACCTTCAGCAGGATCACGGCGCCGATCACCAGGAAAGGCACGACGGTCGCCATGCCCCAACGCGGGCCCGCGGCCAGGGTAACGGCGCCGAAAATCCAGGGGCCGAGAAAGGCCGTGCATTTTCCGGAAAAGGCGTAGAGCCCGAACATCTCGGCCTCCTGCCCCCGGGGCGCGAGATGGCTCATCAGCGAGCGGCTGGCCGCCTGGGCCGGGCCGAAAAACAGGCCCATGACGCCGCCGAGGATGAAAAACCAGGTCTTGTCGCCGACAAACAGCATCGGAATGCCGCAAACGGTCACGCCGGCGACGCCCAGAAGCACGGTCGACTTGGCGCCGAGCCGGTCGTCCAGCCAGGCGAAGGCGAAGGCGCCGAGGCCTGCCGTGACATTCACGATGATGCCGAACATCAGGATCTCCGGCGTATCCATGCCGAAGACCGCGGCGGCATAGATTGCCCCGACGGCGAAGATCGTATTCAGCCCGTCGACGTAAAAGATCCGGGCGATCAGGAAGCGCGCGATGTTGGCGTGCTTCCGGACATTGACCAGGGTGTTGCCCAGCGTGCGCAGGCCGGCGCCGACCGCCCGGCCCATGGGCAGCCCGGTCCCCCGGCGTATCCGCTGTCAGGAAGAACAGCGGCAGGCTGAAGACCAGCGCCCACACGGCGACGATCGGCCCGGCGATCCTGATATGCTCGGCAGCAGACTTGTCGAGCCCGAAGGGCGTGACCTGCGGCTGCACGAAAACGAACAGCAGCAGGATCAGGCAGGCCAGGCCGCCGATATAGCCCAGCCCCCAGGACCAGCCGGAGAGCCGGCCGATATGGCTGGCCGGGGCGAGACCGGGCAGCATGGCGTTGTAGAAGACGAGGCCCATCTCGAACCCGATCACGCCGATGAAGGCCGCGGTGAGCACGAGGACCGTCGAGTCGACGCCCGGCGCGCCCCACCACAGCGCGGCCGATGCGGCGACCATGACCAGGGTCCAGAACACGATCCAGGCCTTGCGGCCCCTGCCGTGGTCGGCGATCGCGCCGAGGACCGGGCTGAGGATCGCCATGACGAAGGCTGCTGCGCCCTGGGTGAACGCCCACTGGGAGGCGCCGGTCGTCTTGTCCGGCGCGATGGCGGCGGCGAAATAGGCGGCGAAGATGAAGGTCGTGACGACGGTGGTAAACGGCGAGTTGGCCCAGTCGTAGAGCGCCCAGCCGAAGGCGGATTTGCGCCCGCCGGTCCAGATCGGGCGGGCCGTCACTTGACCCGTTTCCAGATCTGGGTCCGGCAGCCGAGCCATGTGCAGGCGCGGACCTTCAGGGTGTCCGGGCCGTCGAGTTCCAGTTCCGCACGGTAGGTCTTGCCCTTCCTGGGGCTGTAGACATCGCCGTCCTTCCACTTGCCGTCCGCCGCTTCGATCGGAAGCCCGGTCAGCAGCGGCAAGCCCAGGATCGGCCGGGACCGCAGCGCTTCGTCTGCGTTCCTGGCGTCCCGCAGCGGCTGGCCCTTCTTGTTGTTCGGCTCCTTGAGCCAGACGATCCGGCCGCACAGCTTGTCGCCGCACGGCGCGATCTCGACATGCGAGTTGCCGCCGGGGGTGAGCCAGATCCCTCTGGGATGCGCGCCGGGATCGGCGGCGGCGGCACCGAAAGCGAGGCAGAAAACTGCCGCAAATGCAGGCAGATATCTTGCCGGCATCATGGACTATATCTCCTCGGATCGCAGCCGCCCGCCCGAACGGCGGATCCGCTCCTCGAAGACACGGGACGCCCACACGACGAAGGCGGGACGGGCGGTGCACAATCTCCGGTTATAGGGCCTCCGGTTATAAGGCATTCCGGCCGACGACGAAATCGGAAATCCGAGCGCGCGGCGCCTGCAGCCGCGGCGAGGTCTTGGATCGCCATTTTTATATGTTTGTTCGTTTATATATCGTCGAGCAGCGCAAGGCGCCTGTTCCGGATCGATTTTTCCGTCATAGAGCGCCCGCCCGCAGATGACGCCGGCGATGCCGCTCGCCGATTCTTGCTTCAGCGCCCGGAGATCGCCCAGCCCGGCGACCCCGCCCGAGGCGATGACCGGCGCGCCGACCGCCCGGGCGAGCGCCGCCGTCGCCGCGACGTTGACCCCCCGGAGCGCGCCGTCGCGCTCGATATCGGTATAGACGATGGCGGCGACACCGGCATCCTCGAACGACCGGGCGAGGTCCGCGGCCGTCACCTCGGAGGTCTCGAGCCAGCCCTGGGTGGCGACCCCGGCCGCCGCGCGCGTCGATGCCGACCGCGATCCGGCCGGGAAAGGCGCGCGCCGCCTGCCGCACCAGGGAAGGATCGCGCAGGGCGGCCGTGCCGAGGATGACCCGCGCCAGGCCGCGGCCCAGCCACATCTCGATCCCGGCCATGTCGCGGATGCCGCCGCCGAGCTGGACCGGTATCGACACGGCGCCGAGGATCGCCTCGACGCCCGCCCGGTTGACGGCCCGGCCTTCGGCGGCGCCGTTCAGATCGACGACATGCAGCCAGCGGAAACCCTGGGCCTGGAAGCGCGCCGCCTGGTCGGCCGGATCGTCGTTGAAGACGGTTTCCTGCGCGAAGTCGCCCTTGAGCAGCCGGACGCAGCGGCCGTCCTTGAGGTCGATGGCCGGATACAGGATCATCCCGGCCCGCCGGTTCCTTCGCCGGATGCCGCGTTCAGATCCTTCCAGTAGTACAGGCCGGCGACCGGCTTGCCCTCGACCCGGGCATAGAAGGGATTGCGGCCCCAGCGGACGTAGCCGTGGGTCTCGTACAGCCGGATCGCCCGCTTCTGCGTCGCGCGGACATCGAGGGTGATGACGCCGAACCCCTCGTTGCGGGCCAGCACCTCGGCCTTTTCCATCAGCATGCGGGCGAGGCCGTGGCCGCGGGCCCAGGGCGCGATGAAGGCGTGTTCGAGCTGGACGGCGAAGGCCTGCGCCTCGTTGTTCGGCGGCGGGCGGACCAGCTGCGCCGCGCCGCAGATCGTGCCGTCGATCCGGGCGACGATCAGGATGCGCTCGGGCACGACCAGAACGCCCTTCCAGTAGCTTTCGAGCACGTCCCGCTCCGGCGCGCGCAGCCAGCCGAAGCCGCCGCCGGCGTCGATCGCGCTCTCCGCGGCGTCGCAGATATCGTGCAGGTCGCCCGGCTCGAAGCGGGTGACGACCTCGACGCCGAGGATCGACTTGGGCGCGACCCGCCCCAGCGCGCCGGGGGGCAGCGGGCCGGTCGGCGCGACGCCGGTGGGCGAGACGCCAGCGGGCGGCGGGGCCCTGCGCTTGTCGGCGCGGCCGCGCGGCCGGCCCTTGCGCGCAGGCCCGCTCACGGCCGCCACGCCAGGAAATTGGCGATCAGGCGCAGGCCGGCCTGCTGGCTCTTCTCGGGATGGAACTGGGTGCCGACCAGATTGTCCCGCCCGACGATGGCCGCGACCGGCCGCCATAGTCGCAGGTCGCCAGCAGGTCGGCCTCGTCCGCGCATCGGTAGCCGTAGGAATGCACGAAATAAGCATGGTCGCCGTCCGCCAGGCCGGCCAGCACCGGATGGCCGGCGCCGTTCGCCCCGCTGTCGTGCCTGCCGCCGCGTCCAGTGTCGTGAAATCTCAGGTCGTTCCAGCCCATATGGGGGATCTTGAGGCCGGGATCGGTCGCGGCGAGGCGATCACGGTGCAGGCGGTGGCCCTGTTGATGGATGGCGGTCGATGAGGATCTTCGGAATGAACCCGACGATCGAGGCGCTGCGCGCCGGACGGGTCACCGAGATCCGCCTCGGCGAGGGCCGCCGCCGCGGGGCGGACGAGCTCCTCGCGCTGGCGGCGCAGCGCGGAGTCCGGGTGCGGCGCGTCCCGCGGAGCGAGATCGATCGGCTGGCGGGTCGTGTCTCGCACCAGGGCGTGGTCGCCCGGGTGAGCCGGCCGGTCGACTACCGGATTGCGGACCTCCTGGACGGGCCGCCGCCGCCCCTCATCGTGGTGCTCGACGGGATCGAGGACCCCCCGCAATCTCGGGGCGGTCGCACGGACCGCCGCCGCGGCGGGAGCCAGCGGCATCGTTCTGCAGACGCGGCGGTCGGCCGCCACGACCGGGGCGGCGGTCAAGGCCTCCGCCGGAACGATCAACCGCCTCCGGCTGGCTCCGGTCGTCAACATCAGCCGCGCCCTCGATACGCTCAAGGGCGCCGGGGTCTGGGCGGTCGGCCTCGACGCGCGGGCGAGCCGTTCGCTGTACGACCTCGACCTGCGGGAGGCGACGGCACTGGTGGTGGGAGCCGAGGGGCGAGGACTGCGCCGGCTCGTGCGCGAGCGCTGCGACTGGCTGGCGGCCCTGCCGATGCGACCCGAGGTGGCCAGCCTGAACGTCTCGGTGGCGGCGGGCATCGCCCTGTTCGAAGCCGTGCGCCAGCGCGCGGCGGATCGAGGCTCGGACGGCCCGCGCTCGGCGCAGCGGGAACGGGGTGGACCCGGCGCAGAATAGAGAAGCAGCCGCCGGGTGGACCCGGCGCAGAAGCGATGCCGGGTGGACCCGGCGCAGAATAGAGCAGCAGCCGCCGGGTCCACCCCACCCACCCATTGCGGAGGCGCGCCGCCTGTGCTAGGATGCTCAATTGGTCCGGCTGGCGTAGCTCAGCCTGGTAGAGCAGCTGATTTGTAATCAGCCGGTCGGGGGTTCGAATCCCTTCGCCAGCTCCACTGCAGGGCGGAGCATCCGAACCGACGAGCGTGAAGGGGGGCGTCGGAGCGGATGTACGCGGGACACGCGGCTTCCCAACCCAGGAAATCCCAGGGAGAGTCTCGTTGAGAGCCGGTCGGCGTGGTGCCGGCCGACATGCGGTACGACATCGGCGAGGTTGCGGAGCGGTCAAACGCAACAGACTGTAAATCTGTCGCCCTAGCGGCTTCGGAGGTTCGAATCCTCCCCTCGCCACCACCCGTCGCTCGCGGGGGGTGCCGGGCTCGACGAGGCGATGCAGGTCAGGCGAGAGCTTGCCGCGGCAGCGGGCCGGCGGCCCCGACGGGACGCGGGAGTAACTCAGTGGTAGAGTCACAGCCTTCCAAGCTGTTGGTCGCGGGTTCGATCCCCGTCTCCCGCTCCAGCCCTCGCGCGGCGGGCCGGCGTGGCCGGCGCAGCGGCGCGAATCGTCCCCTGCCCGCCGGTCGGCGTCCGAACGTGCGGGAACGAGCCGATGTAGCTCAGTGGTAGAGCGCGTCCTTGGTAAGGACGAGGTCACCGGTTCAAGCCCGGTCATCGGCTCCAGTCCCCGTCTGCGCCTCCGCGGCGCGGGCGGAGTCGTGCGGCGGACGGGCTCGGGGTAGCGGGCGGCGGGTCCGGGCGGGAGGCCGAGGCGCGGCGGGAGCCGTCGCCGGCCCCCCGGATTCACTTCCCTGCGGGCAGATTGACGAGCGGCGTTGGAACTGCCGTCCACCGCGTTGCCGGGCGGCCACGATTCAGGCACGACGATCCGCGCGGGTCGACTTCATCCGGAGCGAGCGCAGATGGCGAAGGAGCG
>CBDCQR010000012.1:0-213769 GCA_965220685.1 Alphaproteobacteria bacterium | reverse complement strand
AGGGCGCGCGCACGCACGAGAATCGCGGACGCGCGACACAAGACACTTAGCGCAGAGGACGGTTCGACGCCATGCCCGATCGCACCGACCGGCAGCCTGCGGCAGCGGCGGACGCGCTCCGGCTCGCGCTCGCCTGGCAGGTCGAGGCCGGCGCCGACGAGGCGATCGGCGAGCGCCCGGTCGACCGGCTGGCCCCTGCAACGGATCGCGGCGCGCCGCGGGCCGCCGCACCGCAGCCGGAGGCGGCACCCGCCGGCCCGCCGGGCCGGGCGCCGGCGGAGCCGCAGCACAGGGCCGGACCGGCGCCCCGGCCTGCCCACGCACCGGCGGCAGGAGCGGTACGCCTCGAATCGACCGGCGAAACGGTGGCCTCCGCCCGCGAGAGCGCGCGCCGGGCCGAAACGCTGGACGCGCTGCGCGACGCCGTCGCCGCCTTCGACGGCTGCGGCCTGAAGAAGACGGCCATGAACACCGTCTTTGCCGATGGCGCGCCCGGCGGCCGGATCATGCTGATCGGCGAAGCGCCGGGCACCGAGGAGGACCGCCAGGGCAAGCCCTTCGTCGGGGCGAGCGGCCAACTGCTGGACAAGATGCTGGCCGCCATCGGCCCTGAGCCGCGAGACCGACGCCTACATCACCAACATCGTGTTCTGGCGCCCGCCGGGAAACCGCGAGCCGTCGGCCGCCGAAACCGCGGTCTGCCGCCCCTTCCTGGAGCGGCATATCGAGCTGAAGAATCCCGACATCCTGGTCTTCCTGGGCGGCCCCTCGGCCAAGACGCTGCTCAACCGCACGGAAGGCATTACCCGGCTGCGCGGGCGCTGGTTCGACTATCGCACGCCGGATATGATCGAGGCCGGCGGCGACCCGGTCCCGGCCATGCCCCTGTTCCACCCGGCCTACCTGCTGCGCAGCCCGCTCAACAAGCGGGAGGCTTGGCGCGACCTGCTGGCGATCCGGGAAAGGCTGGATGCTTTGGCCGCGGAGCGCGAGACGTGACGGCCGCCCGCGCCGCCGACAGGGGAACTGCATGACGAAGATCGACGAGAGCCGGCCGTTCCTGCCGGTCAACATTGCGGTGATGACCGTATCCGACACGCGCAGCGCGGCTGACGACCGGTCCGGCGACACGCTCGCCGGGCGGATCGCGGGCGCCGGCCATGTCGTGGCCGACCGTCGGATCGTGCCCGACGAGATGGCAGAGATCGTCGCCGCGCTGCAAGGCTGGATCGCCGACCCGGAGATCGACGTCGTCATCTCGACCGGCGGCACCGGCGTGACCGGCCGCGACGTGACGCCGGAGGCCTTCGAGCGGGTCTTCGAGAAGAAGATCGAAGGCTTCGGCGAATTGTTCCGCTGGATCAGCTTCCAGAAGATCAGGACCTCGACCGTCCAGTCGCGCGCGGTCGGCGGCGTGGCGGGCGGCACCTACCTGTTCGCCCTGCCGGGCTCGCCGGGGGCCTGCAAGGACGGATGGGACGAGATCCTGCAATACCAGCTCGACAACCGCTACCGGCCCTGCAACTTCGTCGAACTGATGCCGCGCCTGCAGGAGCATACCGGGCGCTAGGCGGTCGCGGTCAGCCCTGACCACGCCCGCCAGGCCGCGCCGTCGTCGACATCCGCCAGCGTTTCGGCGAAAGCCGCCCGCCGGTGGCGCGGGACGTTGCGCAGCGTGGCGGCCAGGGTGTCCGGGTGCGACCAGGGCACGCCGTCGAACAGGCCGGCGCACCGCATCTGGCCGCGCTGGCCGACCAGCCAGAAGCCGCCGTCCTCGGCCGGCCCGAACAGCATATCCGACCCACGGAGAAGATCGAACGCGCGCCCGATAGCGTCGGCGTCGATGCCGGGAATGTCGGCGCCGAAGAGCAGGCGCGGCCGCGGCGCGAACCGGTCGAGGCAGCGCGCCATGCGCAGGCCGAGATCGCCCTCGCCCTGGTCGATGCAGGGCAGCCCGGCGAGGCGCGGCAGCCCGCGCCGCAGGTGCCGGGCAGACCGGCGCGGCGCAACCGCGACGACCAGCTCCCATTCCGGGCGCCGGGCCAGCCGCGCGCCGATCCGTTGCGCGGTCTCGCGATAGAAGCGCCAGGCGGCGGTCGCACCGATATCTGCCGCCAGCCGCGTCTTGACCGCGCCGATAAGCGGCGCCTTCAGGAACAGGATCGCGACGGGGCGGGCGCGCGGCGAACCGGCCGGCATGTCAATACAGCCGGGCAAGCCAGGCCGGCGGCGTGCCCATGAGATAGAGCGAGAGCAGGGCGAGATTGCGCGCCGAGCGGCGGCGGTAGCCGGCCTGAAGGAACCGCTCCGCTCCGGTCACCGCGTCGATGTCCAGCGGCACGAGCCGGTTCCGGCCGATGCGCCGGACCAGGTCGACATCCTCGAACAGCGGCAGCGGCCGGTAGCCGCCGAGCGCCCGGTAGAATTCGCGGGCGATCAGCAGACCCTGGTCGCCATAGGGCAGGCCGAAGCGGCGGCAGCGCCAGTCTACCCGCTTTTCCAGCCTTCGGGCCCGGGGGTGCGGATCGTCGAGCCGGAACCGGCCGTAGCCCGCGCGCTGCCGGTTCGCGGGATCGGCCATGAAGGCGGCGGCGGCGGCGCGCCAGCCGGCGGCGAGGCGGGTATCGGCGTGCAGGAAGAGCAGCCAGTCGCCTTGCGCCGCAGCAGCGCCCGCCGCCAGTTGCGCGCCGCGCCCCTGCGCGCCGGTCACGACCTGCGCGCCGGCCCCTTGCGCAAGGTCCACCGTCGCGTCCCGCGAGCCGCCGTCGCTGACCAGGATTTCCGGCGCTTCGCCGCCGCCTCCGGCCGGCGTCGACAACGCTTCGAGCGTCGCCGGCAGGCGGGCCGCCTCGTTCAGTGCCGGTATGACGATACTCAGCCCGGTAGAAGTCCCGGTAGGAGTCATGCCCGCCTGTCTCGCCCAGCCGGGCCCGCCGTTCAAGCAGCGACGTACCCCCAATACGCCCGCTCGGCCGATTGTTCTTTTTTTGTTCTTGACTCGCATGGCCCGAATGCCCACGATGACCGGTATGGACCCCGTCACCCGAATTCCGGAGAGCACGCCATTCGATCCGCGGTCGAACCGCGCGGGTCGCCCGCTGGAACGTCCTCCGGGGCCGGCCTTCCGCGGCCGGGGCGCCGGCTTCAATCCGCCGAACCGGTTCGAGACGATCCGGCGCGACCCTTTCTTCGACGGCTGGGAGGCGCCGGCCGACCCGGAAGAGGCGGAGGCGGGCCCGCCCGCCGCTGCCGTGCCGACGACGGTGACGGTCGACGCGACGCGCACGGTGATCGCGCGCAACGATTCGCCCGATGTCGGCTTCGACCGCTCGATCAACCCGTATCGCGGCTGCGAGCATGGCTGCGTCTATTGCTATGCAAGGCCGACCCATGCCTGGCTCGGCCTGTCGCCGGGCGTCGATTTCGAGACCCGGCTGTTCGCCAAACCGGACGCCGCCGCCCTGCTGCGGCAGGAACTGGCCCGGCCGTCCTACCGGTGCGAACCGATCGCCATGGGCACGAATACCGACCCGTATCAGCCGGTCGAGCGGGAACGGCGGATCACGCGCGAAATCCTGAAAGTGCTGGCGGACTGCAACCATCCGGTTACCATCGTCACCAAGTCGGCCCTGATCGAGCGGGATATCGATATCCTCGCGCCGATGGCGGAAAAGGGCCTCACCGCCGCCGCCCTTTCGGTGACGACGCTGGAGCGGACGGTCGCGCGGGCGATGGAGCCGCGGGCGGCGGCACCGGCGCGGCGGCTGGCGGCGATTCGCTCGCTCGCCGAGGCCGGCATCCCGGTCCGCGTCATGGTCGCGCCGGTCGTGCCGGGTATCACCGATCACGAACTGGAAGCGATCCTGGAAGCGGCGCGCGACGCCGGCGCCGAACTTGCCTCCTGGATCCTGCTGCGCCTGCCCGGCGAGGTGAAAGACCTGTTCGCCGACTGGCTCGATGCCCACTATCCGGCAAAGCGCAACAAGGTGCTGAACACCATCCGGGCGCTGCGTGAGGGCAAACTCAATAACGCCGAATGGGGCGAGCGCATGGTCGGCAAGGGCGCTTTCGGCAAGGCGCTGGACCTCCGCTTCGCCCTGGCCGTCCGGCGCCTCGGCCTGAAGCGGGAAGGCAGACCCCTGCGCACGGACCTGTTCATGAAACCGGCAAGGGACGGCCGGCAGATGAGTCTGTTTTAGGGCACACAAACAGTATCGCCGGAACTCGTCGAAGGGGCCGGGAAATGGCCTGACCGGCGGATTCTCAGACCGTCGCCGCGATGGTAGACTGACGCCATGCACGACGGCGTCGAACTGACCGGCCTTGCCCTTGTCGGGCTGATCGCGCTTGCGGGCGGCCTGCTGATGGTGCGGATGCGCCAGCCGGTGATCGTCGGCTACATCGTGGCCGGCGTCGTCCTCGGCCCGTCCGGCTTCCAGCTCGTCGAGGACCGTTTGAGCGTGGCGGTGCTCGCCGAACTCGGCGTCCTGATGCTGCTGTTCCTGGTCGGCATGGAGCTCAGCCTGCGCGGCTTCAAGGCGATCTGGAAGGTCGCCGTCGGCGCCACCCTGCTCCAGATCGCGATCGCGGTCGGCGCGATGCTGCTGATCGGCTGGATCGGCGGCTGGCCGACGCCGGTCGTCGTCGTGCTGGGCTTCGTCGTCGCCCTGTCGAGCACGGCGGTCGTCGTCAAGATGCTCGAGCAGCTCGACCTGCTGCGCCAGCCGGTCGGCCAGCTGACCATCGGCATCCTGATCGCCCAGGACCTCGCCGTGGTGCCGATGCTGCTGACCATCGGCCTGTTCGGCGACCGCGAGCCCGGCCTGCTCGACCTAGCCAAGATCCTGCTGTCGATCGGCCTGCTGATCGCCTTCATTCTCTATCTCAGCCGGCGCAAGCGCCTCGTCCTGCCCTTCAGCGCCGTGGCCGGCGCGGCGCCGGAAATCCTGCCGCTCGCCGCCCTCTGCTTCTGCTTCGGTGCGGCGGCACTGACCGGCATCCTCGGCTTGTCGCCGGTGCTCGGCGCCTTCCTGGCCGGCCTTGTGGTCGGCAACAGCACGGCCCGCGCGCCGATGGTCCGCACGACGCGGCCGATTCAGAGCGTGTTGATGGTCGTGTTTTTCCTGTCGATCGGCCTGCTGATCGACCTGGGGTTCATCTGGGAGAATCTCGGCACGGTGATCCTGCTGCTCGTTACCGTCACCGTGGTCAAGACGGCGGTCAATGTCGGCATCCTCCGGCTGCTGCGCGAGCCCTGGCCCAACGCTCTGGTCGCCGGCATCCTGCTCGCCCAGATCGGCGAGTTTTCGCTCGTCGTCAGCGAGGTGGCGCAGGAACGCGCCGTCATCACGAGCGAATCCGGGCAGTTGATCGTCGCCGTCATCGCCTTCTCGCTGCTGATGTCGCCGCTGTGGATCGCCATTGCGCGGCGGCTGATCCGGGTCATCATGCTGGGCGTGACGTCCCTGCGCGGCACCCTGCAGGCGGTCGAGACCCGCAGGACGGCAGCCCTCGTCCGTCACCTGCTTGCCCTCTGGGCAATCCTGCTGCGCACCTGGCAAAGACTGCGCCGCGCCCGCTGGTTTCGCAGGCGCGCCAAAGCGCAGCTTCCGGCGGATTCCGGGGATGAGCCGGCGCTGCTGATCGACCGCAGCGACGCGCCGGACACCCCGGCTCGGGCCGGCCCGGACAATGCCTGATTTCGCCGCCGAACGGGCACTGGCCGGCGCCGCGGGCGGACCCCGAAGCATTTTGGTCGCCGGGGTCGACGAAGCCGGGCGCGGGCCGCTCGCCGGCCCTGTCGTCGCTGCCGCCGTATGCTTCCCCGGCCTGGCGCTGCCGCCCGCGGTGCGCAGCCTGATCGACGATTCGAAGAAGCTCACGCCGGCCCGGCGCGACGCCGCCTTTGCCGCGATTCTCGAAGCCGGGACGGTCGGCACGGGCGCGGCAAGCGTGGCGGAAATCGACCGGCTCAACATCCTCCGGGCGACCATGCTCGCCATGCAGCGCGCCGTCGCCGCCCTCGCCCGGCCGCCGTCGGTTGTGCTGGTCGACGGCAACCGGGCGCCGGCGTTGGCCCAGCCCGCCTATCCGATGGTCGGCGGCGACGGCCGGTCGCTGTCCATCGCCGCGGCCTCCATCGTCGCCAAGGTGACGCGCGACCGCATCATGGCCCGGCTCGCCGCCGATTATCCCGGCTATGGATGGGAACGGAATGCCGGCTACGGCACCGCCGCGCACCGGGCCGCGCTCGCCGCCCTCGGCCCGACGCCGCACCACCGGCGAACCTTCGCGCCCGTGCGGGATATGCTGGCAGACATTGAATGAAGTTCAAATTTCAACGGCAGCTTCGAGATTGACCGCCGAACAATTGCGAATAAAATCCGAAAGAATCTGTAGAATATGCTCTCTACAATCGCGTTATTGCGACGCTTTATTGGAATTTTTCTATGGCGGTTCTTCAGACCGACCGGATCATTCACGGCGATTGCATCCGGGTCATGGACTCCCTGCCGGCCGCGTCGGTCGACCTGGCATTCGCCGACCCGCCCTACAATCTTCAGCTCGGCGGCGAGCTGCACCGGCCGGACAACAGCCGGGTCGACGGCGTGGACGACGCCTGGGACCGGTTTGACAGCTTCGCCGCCTACGACAGCTTCACGCGGGCCTGGCTGACGGCGGTCCGGCGCGTCCTGAAACCGGACGGCGCGCTGTGGGCCATCGGCACCTACCACAATATCTTCCGGGTCGGTGCAGCGATGCAGGATCTCGGTTTCTGGATCGTCAACGACGTGATCTGGCGCAAGACCAACCCGATGCCGAATTTTCGCGGTACCCGCTTCGCCAACGCCCATGAGACGCTGATCTGGGCGGCGCGCAGCGAGGCGTCGCGTTACAGCTTCAACTATGACGCCATGAAGACCGCCAACGACGACCTGCAGATGCGCAGCGACTGGCTGCTGCCGATCTGCATCGGCGCGGAACGGCTGAAGGGCGCCGATGGCAAGAAGCTGCACGCGACCCAGAAGCCGGAAGCCCTGCTGAGCCGGATTCTGCTGGCGACGACGAAGCCGGGCGATATCGTCCTCGACCCGTTTTTCGGCAGCGGCACGACCGGCGCGGTCGCGAGGCGCCTGCACCGCCGCTGGCTCGGCATCGAACGCGACGCCGGCTACGTCGCGGCCGCCCGGCAGCGGATTGCCGGCGTGTCGCCACTGCTCGACGCCGAACTTGCCGCCAGCCCCTCGAAGCGGGACCAGCCGCGGATACCGTTCGGCTGGATCGTCGAGCGCGGCCTGATCGCGCCGGGCGACGTCCTGTTCGACCGGCGGCGCCGGCACCGCGCCCGGGTCCGCGCCGACGGCAGCCTGATCCACGCCGACATGACCGGCTCGATCCACAAGGTCGGCGCCCACGTCCAGGGTACGCCGTCGTGCAACGGCTGGATGTTCTGGCATGTCGAGCGCGACGGCGAGGTCGTACCGATCGACCGGTTCCGCCAGAAGCTGCGCGCCGAGCTGCGCTGACGCGGTTCGGCGGACAGGCCCCGCTATTCGAACAGCGTCTGGCGGACCGGGATCGTTTCGACGGTATCGGCGCCGGTCGCGGCGGCGACCTGCGCGGCCAGCCGGTTCAGCGTCTCGCGCTGGCCGGTCACATAGTCCAGCCAGTCGCCGGCGAAGGCGCGGACCGCCGCCAGCATACCGTTCGCCGCGGCGGCTGTGGCCCCGGCGGCTTGCACGAGCGCAGCCTGCGCCGGACCGCCACCACCGCGATGAACCTCCTGCGCCGCGGCGGCAGCCCGGCGCGCCGCGATCCGGTCCCGCTCGATCCGGAGGATCAGCGCATTGAGCTTGACGAGATCGCCGCCGATCGCATCCAGCGTATCGCGCGCCGCCTTCATGCGCACCCGATGGCGGGCATCGTCCACCGGCAGCGGGTCGCCGGCCTGGAGCGCGAGCGCGCCGGCCGCCGCCAGATAGTCCCGGGCATAGAGGGCGAGCGAGCGTTTGCGCAGGGCGAATTCCTCGTCCCGGTCGGCGAGCGCCCGCTCCACCCGGCGATGGGCATCCGCGAGGGCGGCACCGCCGCCGGTTTCCGCGGCCTGCGCCGCGGCGGCCGGGCCCGCATCGCTTCCGGCCGCCGGGCGGAACCCGAGGTCCGGCGCCTGCGGCGGCGGCCGGCCCAGGGGCGGCGCGCCGGTGATTTCGACGAACGGCGTGCGCGTGCCCGGCGTCTCGCCGGCGAAGGTGAGGAACAGCGTGCGCTCGCCCCCGGTGCAGCCGGCCAGCGCCGCGCCGGAGAGGATGAGCGCGGGCAGCGCCATGCGGCGCGCAGCGCGTTTCACGGCGTCGGTTCCGGCCCGGTTCGACATGGTAGCAGCTTGCCCGCAATCGGCCGGACGGGCTAGCCCGATTTCGCCCGCGCCGGGACCGGGTCGGCGGGCCTGGACGCCGGGCCGGGCCGGCGCAACGGCGGCCGCAATGTCGCGCCCCTTTCCAAGGCGCCGGGCAATGCTTACAACCCATAGCCTGACCGGACAGCGCGGCCGGCCGATTTGGCCGGGGCGGCCGGGGCGCCTGCCCCGCCGCCGGTGCACCGAAGCCGGTCGACCCGCGCGGCGCCGAGGCCCGCGCCGGCAGCGCCCGTAGCTCAACTGGATAGAGCACCTGACTACGGATCAGGAGGTTGGGAGTTCGAATCTTCCCGGGCGCGCCAAAAAATATAATGAAAACAAAAAGCTAATCAAAATATCAAAAATTCGAACAATGACGTGATTTTTCGTGTCAGCACTATGTCAGCAGATCGACGACACGATGCACCCGCCTGATTCCGCCATGTTGACCGCGGCTGAGCGCCGACCGTGCATGCCTTCCAGAGCCGCACGGTCGATACGATGATCGCCGCGATGGAGGCCAACCATCCCCACCTCACCACCCGGAAGAGCTTCTACGTCGAGATCTGCCCCGCGCCGAACTCGTGACCGACAACAGCGCGGCGTGAGTTTTGCATTCTTGTGGACGTTCATCCGGAGCTCGCTTCTCGGTTCGCTGACAGGATTTCGTCACCCATCAGCTTCCAGGATCAGTCCCGGATGGACACCCTATTGAGAGATCACATCTACCGCGTCCTGGTGTGCCAGGCTGAGACACCGTCGACAAGCAAGTGACGGTCTCGGCTGTAGCGGGGCCCCGCAACCACCGAGGCCTGACGTTCCGGGCTCTTGTGCCGTCGAATTCATCTCGACGGGTAGTCGACGTGTCGCGCGGTCTTGAAGCGCGAGGGCGCCATCGGGCGGGCGGCCGTTCCGCCATGGATGTCTTCGGACAAGGAGACGATCGGTTTCTTCGGCGCCGTGGACATTTCCAGTCCGTAGGCCAGAAACCAGATCAGGACGACGCCGGCGCCCCACCAGAGGATGCGCCAGGCCCACAGCGACGGCATGGCGAAGTCCCAGGCGTCGTAGCCGGCATTCGGCGCGCCGAACAGATAGTTGCCGATGACTCCGCCCGGCCCGGCGCCGAAGAACAGCCACACCACGACCAGGATCCAGGCGAATGTCTTGACGCCGCGCCGCCCCGTCGTCGGCGCGGCATGGCCCCGCAGGAAGTCGTGAAATTTCTGCCGGTGCGCCCTGCTTCCCGGCTCGTGGGACATCGCCGAGCCGATGACGCAGACCAGCAGGTTGAAGACCATGCCCCACGCCGCCGAGTGGATGGTCCAGGGCCAGCGCCCCCAGGGCAGGGTGCCGCCGGTCAGGGTCTGGCCGATGCTTTCGGTCAGGATCACGGCGACGATGCCGGCGCCGAGGCCGTAAAGCGCACCCTGGCGCGTGATCCAGGGGAACCAGATCGCGCCGAGCAGGGTCGGCCAGAGCTGAAAGGCGATCGGCAGGGCGAGCGCGCCCAGCTCGATCAGCGTAACCCGGTCGTAGGTCGCCAAGGCCAGAGCCAGGCCGGTGACCACCAGGATGGCGATGCGCGCGAACAGCTTCTGGCCGCGATAGGTCGCGCCGGGCAGCAGGAAACGGCGGAACACGTCGCGGCTGAGCATGGTGCCCGAGGCCGCCAGGTGCGCCGCGCCGGTCGCCTGCAGGGCAACCAGGCCGCACACCGCCAGCAGCGCGGCGAGCCAGGGCAGCGCCTGGGTTACCGAGTTGATGTAATAGGGCACGACGGCCGCCTGCATGCCGTTCGGCAGGTCCGGCAGGACCCGGGCGACCGCCAGACCGGCGTCGGCGACCGCCTTGTTGGCGCCCAGGATCAGGGCGCCCGCCCCCTGGATCGCCGAGAATATGACGATGATCGCGCCGACGAACGCCGCCGACGCCCAGACCTGCTGGGCGGCGAAGGGCCGGGGCGTCTCGCTCGAAAACGCCCAGATCGAGAAGGTCGGCGCAGCCATGACGCCGAGCAGGGCGAACATGAAGCTGAGGCACATGACCCCGGTCCACAGGCTGCCGGCCGGCGCTTCCTTGCCCAGGCCGGCCGTCCATTGTGCGACGCCGGACAGGGCGAACAGACCGTTGTAGTCGCCGCCGCCGAGGCCGCGCGTCGTGCCCCAGTCGCCGATCTGCGTCGCGGCCAGTTCCGCGAGCTTGCGGTTGAGCGTCTCGAACCCGCCGATATGGTCGAGCGCGATGAGGCCGATGACGATCATGCCCGTCGCCATCAGGATGCCCTGCAACACGGAGACGTTAGCAATTCCCGCAACGCCGCCGGCGGTCACGTAGACGACCAGGACGAGGGCGAGGCCCCACATGGCCATGTCGCGCGAGACGTATCCGTCGGTCACGATGCTGATCAGGAAGCCGGATCCGCCCAGTAGCAGCCCGGTGAAGGGAATCGCAAACAGCAGCGCGACCGCCAGGACGATCAGCCGGAGCGCTTCGCTGTTGTAGTAGTCGGCGAGCATCTCACCGGGCGTCAGGTAGCCGAACCGCTTGCTGAGCGCCCATTGCCGCTTCAGCAGCACGACCCCGGACAGCGGTATGGCGATCGCGCCGATAGCGGCGAAGACATAGGGGAAGCCGTCGCGGAACACGAGGCCCGGGTGGCCGATGAAACTCCATGCGCCGAACGACGTCGTGGTGACAGCCATGACGAACAGCCAGATCGGCAGCCGCCGGCCGGCGACGAAATAGTCGCTCGCGGTCGTCGCGCGGAACCCGCAGCGCGCGCCCCAGAAGATGCAGTATCCCCAGTAAAGGATTAGGAAAGCGAACAGCCAGACGATCTTTTCCGACAAGAGTCTGCCCTCTTTCCAGCGGCTTCCGCGGTGCCGTTTACGCCGGTATGTCCGGCGTCGTCCCGGTTCCCTTGCCGCCCGGCGGCGGCCGGGTCGAATTGCGAACGATAATTTCGCCCTTGATCTGCCAGGCGACCGTTTCGCTCTCGGCCCCGATCGAGATTTCCTCGATCAGTTTCACCGTCGCTTCGATCATCTTATCCAAAGGCTGGGAATAGGTCGTCAGGGAATGCGACGGCCAGGCCGCCATTTCGATATTGTCCAGCCCGGCGACGGACACGTCGTCCGGGACGCGCAGGGCGAACTCGGTCCGCACCGCCTCGATGCAGCCGAGCGCGATGATGTCGCTGGCGCAAAAGACCGCGTCCGGCCGCGGCTGGCGCTTCATCAGCGAAATCGCAGCGCGATAGCCCGCTTCGTAGGAGAAGGAATAGCCTTCCTCCCGCCAGACGTCCGGGAAACCGCGCGCAATGCAGCGGTCGCGAAATCCGCGCCACCGGTCCAGCGTGGTCGAGGCGTTCTGGAATCCCGCGATGTAGGCAAGGCGGCGGCATCCGGTATCGATGAAATGGTCGGCGATCATGCTGCCGCCATGGGCGTTGTCGCAAATGACGTAGAAGGTCGAGGAGCCCGGATCGCGTCGGTTGAAATAGATCAGCTTGGTGCCCGCCCGCTCGGCCACCTCCTGAGCGCTGGACGAGACCGTCACGGCCATGACGATGACGAATTCTGGCTGATAGCTGATGGCGAGCGGGAGGATATCGTCGGGCGTTTCGCCGAACGGGACCGTGAACAGCATCAGATGCCATCCGGCCTTGCGCAGCGCCTCGCTCAACCCGCGCAGGGCCTCTGGATAGAACGGGTTTTCGAGATGGGAAACGATGATGCCGACGATCCGGCTCTTCTGCGTGATCAGGCTCTGCGCATACGGATTGGGCCGGTAGCCGAGCCGGTCGGCGTAATCCAGAATCTTGCTGCGCGTCTCCGGCGCGATCACCGCTTCCTTGTTGAAAGCGCGCGAGATCGTCGAGATCGAGACGTCCAGATCCTCGGCCAATCGCTTGGCGTTGATGCGTTTCCCGTGGGTTTCCGGTTTGCCGGTCGCTTTCTTGTCCATCGGGCCTCAGACGTCTTCGAATTGCACGGTCGGGCGACTCCGCGAGTTGATCGACCACGCATCGATCTCGCCCAAGCTACGACGGATATGCAAATTTCCGCTATTCCGAAAAATAATGCAAACGATTGCTGCAAACGATTGCACCTGATTTTCTTTCAGTCTAGGGTAGCTGCTGTCTGACGTTGCTCCCGCTTGCTTGCGGTCACGTCTTCCCGACCGCACCGGGTGGCGGCGGCCGACAGCGCCGTTCCGTCAGGAGCGCGAATTCAATCCACTCAAACGGGGAGGGTACGATGAAACATCTGGCCAGGCTGGGCGTGCTGCTGGGGGCAATTCTGCTTCTGCCGGGCAACGCGATCGCCGAAGGCATCGACGAACTGCCGAAAGAAGTTCAGGAAAAGCTGTACTCGAAGGACATGCTGGACCCGATGCAACCGATCGGGCCGAGCGCATACCGCAACTGGAAATCGCCGAGAAAGCCGCCGTGGACGATCGGCTATGCCAGCTCCTATGCCGGCAACACCTGGCGCGCGGGCGTCATGGACCGGCTGGTCCAGAAGCTGATCGCCAAGTGGCAGAAGCTGGGCCTGCTCAAGGAGGTCCTCGTCACCCAGTCGAACCTCAATGACGCGCTGCAGATTCAGCAGATGCGCCAGCTTGTCGACCGCGGCGTCGACGCGCTGATCGTGTGCTGCTCGAACCCGACCGCCCTGAACGCAACGGTGAAATACGCCTTTGACAAGGGCGTCCCAACCTTCTCGTTCGTCGGCTACCTGACCTCGCCCTACTCGATCAACTCCTCGTCCAACTACCAGCTGGCCGGTCACCGGATGGGCACCTGGATGGCGAAGGAGCTCGGCGGCAAGGGCAACGTTCTGGTCGTCGAGGGCATTCCGGGGACGTCCGGTTCCGATTCCCAGGACCGCGGCATCAAGGCCGGCCTCGCCGAGCATCCCGGCATCAAGGTCGTCGGCAGCATCGCCGGCATGTGGACCGACCAGGTCGCCCAGGCCGAGGTGCAGAAATGGCTCGCGACGCATCCGGGCAAACTGGACGGCATCGTCGTGCAGTCGGCGGCGGAAATGGGCGTGCTCCGGGCGCTGCTCCAGTCCGGACGGAAGATGATTCCGGTCACGATCGGCGGCGAGCTCGGCGCGATCTGCTACTGGCGCAAGAATATCGACTATATCAGCTCCGCCTATCACGTCTGGCCGCCGGGCGACGATTTCGAGCTGATCTGGAACATCATGATGCGGACGCTCCAGGGCCAGGGTCCGAAGCTGCAATCGGTGCTCGTCGACGTGATTCCGTTCGGCAAGGACGACGTCAAGAAGATGATGGGTACGGACTGCGACGAGAACAACAAGCTCTGGGCGCATGTCGGCATCGAGAAATGGGGCGGAAAGAAGTTCCTGGACAACTTCTTCCTGCGTCCCGCCGATCCGGAGAAATATAAGGCGTCGATGCACTAGACGCCGTACTATCGCAGGCCGGAGCCGCCGCACCGGCTCCGGCCCAGCGATAGGACAGGGTATTGGACAGCGTAGCGTCGCCACTGGACCGCCCGACGGACGACGCTCCCGGCGCCGGACCGGCGAACGGGGGATCGTCGCGCGATGCCGTGTCCGCCGTCGACGTGCACAAGGCATTCGGCGTCACCAAGGCGCTGGACGGCTGCTCGTTCAGCGCCCGCCTGGGCGAAATTCACGCGATCGTCGGCGGTAACGGTTGCGGCAAGAGCACGCTCGCCAAGGTCATGTCGGGCGTCCAGATCCCCGACAGCGGCCAGATCTCGATGCTCGGCCACACGCCGAGGTCGCCGCTCGAAGCGCGCCGGGCGGACATCGCCACCGTCTTTCAGGAAGTGCTCGTCGCGGACGAATGCTCGGTCGTCGATAATCTCTTCGTCGGCGCCGACGGGCTCTGGGCGAAATCGCGGCCGTCGGGCGAGAAATACGAGACCGCCCGCTCCCTCATGCAGGAGCTGACCGGCGTCGAGATCGACCCGGACATTCTTGTCGGCGGCCTGCCGCTCAGCATCAAACAGTGGATCACCATCGGCCGCGCGCTGCTGACCGAGCCGAAGATCCTGATCCTGGACGAATCCTCTGCCGCGCTCGACCTGGATTCGACCGAACGCCTGTTCGGCAAGATGCGCGAGCTGCGCGACCGGGGATGCGCGGTCATCATCGTCACCCACCGAATCGCTGAACTGATCCGGATCAGCGACCGGGCGACGGTCATGCGCGACGGCCGCGACGTCGGGGTTCTCGAGAAGGGCGAAATCACCGAAAAGAACCTGCTGGAGCTGATGACCGGCGAACGGGAAATCGCCGAGGCGCACCACGACCGGGAGGCGCACCGGGCGCTCAGCGACGAGATCGTCATGCGCGGCGAGGGTTTGCGCATCTGGGAAGACGGCGACCGGTTCGCCTTCGACCTCAAACGCGGCGAAATCCTCGGCGTGGCCGGCCTGGACGGCCAGGGTCAGAACGAGTTCGTCCGCGCCCTGGCCGGCGTCGAACCCGCGCTGGAGGGGCTGCCGGAAGCGCGCAACGAAGCCGGGGAATTCGTCGGGATCGCGGACCTGGAAGACGCCGAGGCCTGCCGGATCTACTACGTCTCGGGCGACCGCAAGCACGAGGGCATCTTCCCGAACCTCAGCATCTTCGAAAATCTGCTGTTCCCGCTGTACCGCAAGTCGACCCAGAAGGCGGGAATTATCGACTGGAACGATCTGGCGAGCGTGTTCTCCTGGTTCGTCGACCGTCTGTCGATCAAGATCGGGCACCGCTCCAACCTGGTCACGTCGCTCAGCGGCGGCAATCAGCAGAAGGTGCTGATCGGCCGGTCGTTCGCCATGCAGCCGAACATTCTCGTCCTGAACGACCCGGCGCGCGGCGTCGACGTCAGGACCAAGCGGGAGCTTTACGATCACCTGCGCGATTACGCCTCGCGCGATAACACGATCATCTTCCTGTCCAGCGAACTGGAGGAATTCATCGGCCTGTGCGGCCGCGTCGTCGTGTTCCGTCACGGCAGCATCTTCGACAGCTTCATCGAAGACGAAGTCGATCCGGACAGGATTCTCGAGGCGATGTTCGGACAGACCGAAGGCGGCGGCGCGCATCGCCATCGCCACGACGACGGCGAGAGCCACGCGGTCGCCGAGATCTACGATTTCGAGGCCAACAGGAAGCAGCGGCAGCCCAGGGTGCAGATCGGGCGCATCAAGGTCGTCGAGACCGGGGAGGAGGCGGAGACCGCCGGCGAGCGTGCCCCGGTCGCCGCTGCGGGCGACCGGGTCAAGGTGGTTTTTTTTGACGACTGACGGGCGGGCGAAGGGCGGTTGAGGAAGGGAATCCGGTATGGGGCGTGACGGAATCAAGATCGTCGAGTTCGACCAGGATGGCGACGGGTCGCCGGTTGCCCGCTCCGACGAGAGCAAGGGCATGAAGATCATCGAGTTCGACACCGACCGGGCCGATGAGCGCAAGCCGGTTGCGACGGCGCAGGACCTCGGCCCGATCAAGATCGTGGAATTTGACGACGACGGCCCGTCCCGGCAGCCGTCATCGCCCGAAACGCCGCGGGCCGCGAAGCCGATCAAGATCAGGGATTTCGGCGCGGAAGCCGAGAGTGCCCGCAAGGGCGGTACCGGCGCCGAGCGCAACATCAAGATCATGGAATTCGACTGATGATCCGGGAAGCGGAAACGTCTTCCGACGTGCGCCGCGCGGGCCGGTGAGGTCGGCGGCATGAATGTCGCGGAGCTGAGGCAGGCGTCGTCGCCATCGCACACCTATCTGCTGGTGCCGATCCTGCTTCTGTTCGCGCTGCTCGTCGTCGCGTCGCTCCGGGCGCCGACCCTGATCACCAACGCCGGTATCGGCAGCGCCATCATCGTGGCCTCGCCGCTGATCCTGGCGACCTACGCGCTCACCATCATTGCGATGGCGGGCCGGGTCGGCGTCGACCTGTCGATCGGGCCGCTGATCGGTTTCATCAACGTCAGCATGGTCCAGCTCTACGCGGCCAAGATCATCACCACGCCGGTGGAATTCTTCGCCTACGCCATCGCCGTGGGCGTGCTCTACCAGCTGGTGATGGGGCTGATCATCGTCTATGTGCGGGTCCAGCCGATCATCGTCGCGCTCAGCGGCTTTCTGGCCCTGGTCGGCCTCAATCTGGTGATCCTGCGCAGGCCCGGCGGCGTTGTGCCGGAATGGATGCAGTCCTGGGGTCTGGGCACGGAAATCCTGTCGCCGGTCCTCGTCATCGTCGTCATCGCGACGCTCGCCTGGTTCGCGCTCACCCGCACCGCATTTTTCGGCCATCTCAGGCTGATGGGTGCGGACGAACGCACCGCCTATGCCAGCGGCGTGCGCATTAACATCGTCCGTCTCGGCGCGCATATCATCGCCGGCGTCTACGCCGCGATGGCTGCGCTGACCTTCACCTCCCTGATCGCGTCCGGCGATCCAAACCAGGGAACGACCTACACGCTGATGGCGGTCACCGCGCTCGTCCTGGGCGGCACCAGCCTTGCGGGCGGCCGGGGCAGCATCATCGGGTCCCTGTTCGGCGCCCTGAACATCTATCTGATCACCTATGTGCTCTCGACCTTCAGTTTCGGCCGGGTCCAGAGCTTCGTAACCGAGGCGGCCTACGGCGTCGTGCTCGTGGTGTCGCTGCTCCTCACGCTGGCCCTGCCGGGGCTGCCGCGCCACGTCACGCGGGTCTCGCCCTACGCCTTCTTCGTCGTGCTCGGCGTGCTCGCCTTCGGCGTGATCCTGTACTCCAAGGAGGAGTTGAAGCCGCCGCCTGCGCCGGCGCAGGTCTCCGGCCAGACCCAATCCGGCGGTTCGGGGATCCAGTCGCTGGGCTCCGGTTCAGGTGGTTCGGGCGGTTCCGGCATTCAGTCTCTGGGTTCGGGTTCCGGGAGTTCGGGTGGCTCGGGGATCCAGTCGCTGGGCTCCGGTTCGGGCAGTTCGGGCGGTTCCGGCATTCAGTCTTTGGGTTCGGGTTCCGGGAGTTCGGGCGGCTCGGGGATCCAGTCGCTCGGTTCGGGCAGTTCGAGCGGCTCGGGGCTGACGGTGCTCGGCGGCGCCAAGGCCAAGGCCGCACCGCCGGCGCCGCGCGGAACGCCGGTGGTCTATGCCGCGATCATCGTGGCCGTCGTCGTATTCCTTATCTATCTGATGGTCCGCGGCATCAGCGCCTCGCTGATCGCGTTCATCGGCGTGCTTGCCCTGCTCGTGCTGGGATTATCGCTGTATGGCGGGCCGGACCCGCCGTCGACCGCGTCCCATGCGGGCGCCGCAGGGGCGGCCGGACTGAAGAGCTTCCTTCTCGAATGGATCGGGCCCGACAGCCCGGCTGCCGGGGACCGAGGTGGCGGCGTTCTTTCCTCACCGATCATCGCGGCGGCGGTGGCGGTCGCCGGTACGGTGCTGCTCAGCTCCCTGCTGATCCTGATAGCGCAGTCCGGGGTCAGGACGCGGATCGGCAACGTGCCGCTGCTGTTCCTGGTCGGCCTCGGCGCGGCGACGACGATTGTCCTGGTCTATGCCGGCGAGGGCGTTTCGGCGTCCGGCAGCAGCCTGTTCACACCGGCGCTGTGCGCGGTCCTGGTCGGGGCGCTGCTGTTCGTCGTCAGCCTGCCCGGCGTGCAGCGGCGAATCGGGAATGCGGCGATCGTGCCACTCGTCATCCTTTCGCTCGCCGCGCTCAGCGCGATGTATTTCGCTGCGGGCCCTGAGGCCGGCAAGTCCGCCGGGAGCGCGGCGGCAGCGGCGCCGGCGGCGACCACGGCACAGGTCGGTCAGCTTCAGCCGTCGGAAGAGATGCTGGGCGCGATCTTCTGGGTAATTCTGGGCGCGGCCGCCCTCTATATCGGAACCCTGCCGCTGGTGCGGAAGAAGATCCTGGCCTACGTCGCCGAGAGCGTGGGCGTGCGCGTGTTTTCCTATAACAGCGCATTCATCGTAGCGCTGTCTGTCCTGTTCCTGGGCGCCATGTTCTACGCCGCCGAAGCGCCAATGTGGAAACTCGGAGTCGCCATCGTCGCGGCGGTCATCGTCGCCCGTCGGGCCTGGAAATTCCTGAACCGGTATCGCGGCGCCCGTCTCGTTTCGATCATCCGGCGCGAGCTCGGCGGGCGCAGCCGGATCGGACCGGTCGCGGGGACCGGACGATGACCCGCTCGGCACACCTCTTCTACAAATGGCTGGGCTTCGCATGCGCGGTCCTGGTCGCCGGTGCGGGAACCGTCCTCGGCGTGGTCGAGGCTGCGCCGTTGCAGCAGGTCATCTTCTTTACCGCCGCAACCGTCGTTCTGGTCCTGTGGGGCTGGCACCATTTCTCGATCCGCTGGGTCTACGGGCAGGACGAGATCGGCCTGGAAAGCACGAGCCGCGAGGAGGAAGACGCCGAGGACGGCGAGGCGAACGAGGCCGGCGGGTTCCTCAGGAACCTGCTTTACCGCAGCCGGGCGATCCTCATCGGCGCGGCGCTGGTCATTGCCCTGTTCCTCATCCTGACCGCGACGGTCGACGGCTTCTTCACCGCGCGCAACGTCTTCTCCTCCATGATCCTGGTCATCCTGCTCGCACTCGCGGTTGCGCTGAACCGGTATGTGACGACCAACAAGAGCGCGTATATCGGGGTGACGGTGCTGGTCGGCCTGTTCGTCGTCGGTTCCCTGGTTGTCGACGGCTTTTTCTCGGTCATCAACTTCAAGTCGATGCTGGTATTTGCGGCGTTTCTCGGCCTGGCCTGCCTGGGCCAGACGCTGGTGGTGCTGCTCGGCGGACTGGATCTCTCGATTCCGTTCATCATCGGGTCGGCCAACATCGCGCTGGCCTATCTGTTCGGCATCGAGGGGTTGCCGAACTGGCTCGCGGTCCTGATCATCCTGGGGCTCGGCGCCTGTATCGGCGCGATCACCGGTTTCCTCAGTTTCCGGCTCCAGGGACAGGCCTTGATCGTCTCGCTCGGCGTCGGGTTCGCGGTCGCCGGCGGCACCCAGATCGTCACCAGCATCGGCACCCGCTATGCCGGCAACGTGCACGGCGCGGTGCCGGGGTGGCTGACCAACATCGCGGCGATGAACGGCGAAACCTTCGGCCTGCAGATCCCGCCGGTAATCCTGATCTGGATCGTCGTCGCCGTGCTGCTGATTATCGCGATGCGGAACACGGTTTACGGCCGCAACCTGTATGCCCTCGGCGGCAGCCGGACGGCGGCCAAGCGGCTTTCCATCTCCGAGCGGAGATACTGGGTCGGCGTCTACACGATCAGCGGCTTCATCGCCGCCATGACCGGCTCGCTGCTGCTCGGCTGGAGCGGCAGCGGCTTTATCGGCGTCGGCAATCCCTACCTGTTCACGACGCTCGCAGCCGTGGTGATCGGCGGCACGTCGCTACTCGGCGGCTGGGGCGGCTACGGTTTCACTGTGATAGGCGTGCTTGTCCTGCAGGTCCTGACGTCGTTCCTCGTCGGGATCGGCCTAAACTACGAGGGGCAGCAGTTCGTGTTCGGCCTGCTGATCATCCCGCTGGTGGCGCTCTATGCCAGATCGCCGCATATCCGGAACCAGATCTGAGGCGAAAATGAGCGAGGGTTATCGATCAGGCCGGGGCGAAGGGCAGGCGAATGACTAAGTTCGTGGACCCGACCGATATCGTCGGCGCAACCTTCTGGCTGATTTCCATCGCCATGGCTGCGGCGACCGTCTTCCTGCTTTTCGAGCGCCGCCGGGTCGCGGACAGGTGGAAGGCGCCGGTCACGATCGCCGGTGCGGTGACGCTGGTTTCGGCCATCCAGTATTTCTACCTGCGCGAGGTCTGGACCGCGACCGGCAAGGTCTCGACGATCTACCGGTTCATCGACTGGCAACTGACCGTGCCGATGCAGACGGTGCTCTTCTACCTGGTGCTGGCGGCCATCGCGGCGGTCTCGGCGGGCGTGTTCTGGCGCCTGCTGGTCGCCTCGGTGGTGATGATCGGCTCCGCCTATCTCGGCGCCGCCGGTTATATGAGCCCGACCCTGGGTTTCCTGATCTCGGCCGCCGGCGGGCTCTACATCCTTGGCGAGATCTATCTGGGCGAGGCCAGCAAGGTCAATTCGGCCAGCGGCAATGCGGTCGTGCAGGGCTCGTTCAATGCGCTGCGGTTGATCGCCACGATCGGCTGGGCAATCTACCCGCTCGGCTATTTCATGGAATTCCTCGGCGGCGGCGTCGATCCGAAGAGCATCAACGTGATCTACAACCTCGCCGATTTTCTGAACAAGATCGCTTTCGGCCTGGTGGTGTACCGGGCCGCGGTGAAGGATACGGGCTGACGCGATGAATACGGGCGCCTCCATCATATCCGGACGCGCTATACGTCCGGCGGGAACAGGGAGACTTGAGCCGTGAGCGGAGTAGACATCATCACGGCGATCCTTCTGGCGGGGATCGCTATCGCGGTCATCGTCTACCTTCTTTACTGGCTGTACCAGCGGTCGTCGAAGGACATGTCCTTCGTTCGGACCGGCTTCGGCGGCGAGAAGGTGGTGCTGACCGGCGGTGCGCTGGTTCTTCCGATCGTCCACACGATCACGCCGGTCGGGATGCGCACCCTGCGCCTGGAGGTCCGGCGCGGCGGCGAGGGCGCCCTGATCACGAAGGACCGGATGCGCGTGGAGGTGATTGCGGAATTCTATCTGCGGGTTCGGCCGGACAGGGAATCCGTGGCCCTGGCCGCCCAGTCTCTGGGCGACCGTACGATGGATACGGAGCGGCTGAAGGACCTGGTCCAGGGCCGCTTCGTTGACGCGCTGAGCATCGTCGCCGCCCAGATGACGATGGACGAGATGCAGGAGCAGCGCGGCAAGTATGTGCGCGACGTCAAGGGGCTGGTCGAGGACGCGCTGACCCAGAACGGCCTGGAACTCGAGGCCGTCTCGCTCACCAGCTTCGACCAGGCCGATATCGGCCTGTTCAACCCGCAGAATGCGTTCGACGCCGAGGGCCTGACCCGACTGACCGAACAGATCGAGGCGCGGCGCAAGAAACGCAACGACATCGAACAGGACACCGCGATCCAGATCCGCAACAAGAATCTCGATGCCGAGAAGCTGACGCTGGAGATCGACAAGAACAGCCACTACGCCCGCCTTGAGCAGGAGCAGGATGTTTCGGTCCGCAAAGCCAGGCAGCGCGCGGATATCGCCAAAGAGCGGGCGGAATTCGAACGCGAGTCCGAGGAAGCGGAAATCCGCGCCCGTGAAGAGGTGGAAAAGGCCCGGATCGCTCAGCAGAAGGCGATCGAGGCCGAGCTTTCGCTGCGCGAGACCCGCCTGACCGAAGAGATCGAGGCGCGGCGCAAGCACCGCAACGATGTCGAGAAGGACACGGCGGTCCAGATCTGGGAGAAGAACCTCCAGGCCGAGCAGGAAAACATCCGGATCGAGCGCGAGACCGAGTATCTGCGCCTCGAACAGCAGCGCGATATCGCCATGCGCCGCGCGCTGCGCGAGGCCGAAACCGCCCAGGAGGAGGCCGAGCGCCGCCGGGAGGCCGAGGAAGCCGAAATCCGGGCGCACGAGGAGGTCGAGAAGACCCGGATCGGCCGGGAGCGGACCCTCGATGCCGAGCGGATCGCCCACGCCCAGGAAACCGAGCGCCTGGAGATCCAGCGCCGCCGCATCCTCGCCATCGAGGAGAAGGACCGCGCCATCGCCGTCGCGGAAAAGCAGAAGCAGGAATTGGAAATCCTGGCCGCGGTCGAGGAGGCGCGCGCGCGGGAGACAGCGGCCGCCGAGCAGGTCACGTCGGCCAAGGAAACCGAGATCGCCGAGCGCAAGAAGAGGGTCGAGACCATCCTGGCGGCCCTGCAGGCCGAGCGCGAGGCCATCCTGCTCACCACGATCGCCGCGGCCGAGAAGACGGCCGCCGAAGACCGCATGGAGGCGGACCGGTTCTCCAGCCTGGCGCGCCAGCTGCGCTACGAGATCGACGCCGAGGGCAGCCGCGCCCTGAACGAGGCGGAGAACATGCGCAGCGACGAGAACCGCCGGGACACCCTGCGCATGAAGCTGGTCGAGCACCTGGAAGGGATCATCCGCGAATCCGTCCGGCCGATGGAGAATATCGGCGACATCAAGATCCTCCAGGTCGACGGATTACCGGGCCTGAGCGGCCTCGCGCCGACCGCGATCGGCGGGGGCGGCGGGGACGATTCTTCGAGGGATCCGGACGGCGGCAATCCGAACCCCTCGGGCCCGCGCACCGGCGGCACCCTGGCGGACAACATCGTCGGCGCCGCCCTGCGCTACCGGGCGCAGGCGCCGTTCGTCGATACCCTGCTCAAGGAGATCGGCATGTCGCCGAACGAGATCACCCACATCGGCAACCTGCTGCGCGAGGAGCGCGAGGCGGAAGGCAACGCCGATGCGAACAAGAGCTAGCAGCGGCGGCGGACATCCCGGCGCCGGCGCACCCCCATTCGAAGACCCGACGAGGACGCAGAGATGGCCGTTGACGTGAAAACCTGGGCGTCGAAGTTCAAAAATCTGACGGACAACGACGAAACCATTCAGTGCATGGGCAAGTACTATACCTGCTCGTTCCTGTACGACATGACGGATTGCAAGGTCATCGTCGAGATGCACGACGGCAAGGTGAAGAACATCAACACCGATCCGGCGCCGCTCGATCCGTACGATTTCGCCTTGCGCGCCAGCGCCCAGACTTGGCGCGAATTCGCCAAACCGGTGCCGAAGCCGATGTTCCACGGCATCTGGGCTGCCAGTTTCTGCGAAGACCTGAAGCTCGAGGGCAACCTCCTGGTCCTGATGCAGAATCTCAGGAATTTCACCGTTCAGTTCGAATTGCTGCGCAAGTGCGGCGTGCCGGTCTGAGCGGCCGGGCCGACCGGAATCGGGCAATTCAAATTCGCAGGGAGTAGAAGATGGCTCGCCATTCTCCAGTGACAGGCCGCTATGTGACGATCGAAGTCGACGGCAACGAATACAAGGTATTCTACCTCCACAACGGCAGCGGCCAGCCGCTGATCTGCCAGCATACCGCCGGGGCCCACAACCACCAGTGGCGCGGCCTGCTGGAGGACGAGGAGTTCACCCGCGAATACAACATCTTCGCCTACGACCTGCCGCGCCACGGCAAGTCCGACCCGCCGCACAACCGCGAATGGTGGAAAGAGGAATACCGGTTGACCGCCGAGCACTATGTCAACTTCATCGTCAAGCTGTGCGATGCGCTGGAACTGAAGGACCCGATCTTCATGGGCTCGTCCTTCGGCGGCAACGTCGCGCTGCAGCTTGCGCTGCGCCGTCCGGACCGTTTCAAGGCGGTGATCCCGGTCGAGGCCGCCGACTATGCGCCCGGCTTCTTCCTCGACTGGTGGCGCCATCCCCACGCCAACGCCGCCCAGGTCTGCGCCAGCGGCGTTTGGGACCTGATGGCGCCGCAGTCGCCGGACATGGACCGCTGGCTGACCTGGCACTACTACTCCCAGGGCTCCGAGGCCTTCAAAGGCGACCTCTATTTCTATTCGGTCGATCACGACCTGCGCGAGGAATTGCAGAATATCGACGCGCGACGCTGCCCCGTGGTGATGATGACCGGCATTTACGACTATCTGACTCCGCCGGAAGCCACCGAAAACACCGCCCGCCAGATCCGCGGCGGCGTCTATATCGAGATGGAGGATATCGGCCACTTCCCGATGAGCGAGAACCACGAGGTCTTCCGCGTCTACCTGCGCGAGGCCCTGCGCATCATCAAGGAACGGACGGGATGACGGCGTGGAGGAATCATTCGCTCCCGACGATCCGCGACCCAGAATGCTGAACCGCCGGGCATGCAGGGGCTGCGGTCGAGAGCGCTAAACGCCAATCAGGCCTGGTGGGACGGCTTGAAGAAGGGCGGCCGCCGGCCGCTGCAACGGCGCACGCGCGGCGACGGCATGGCGCTGTACGCCATGACCTGCGGCTGGCTGAGCTGCGATCTCAGCGAGATGCTCGCCGGCGGAGAAGGCCGGATTACCTTTCCGATCCCGGCCTACCTGATCGACCATCCCAGCGGCCTCGTCCTCTTCGATACCGGCCTGCATCCACACAGCATCGACGATCCGCACACCCTGGTCGGCCCGCTCGCGACCGCCTTCGACGTGCGCTCCCGGCCGGGCGACGATATCGTCTCGCGCCTCGAAAGGCTGGACGTCGATCCGGGCCGCATCCGCTACATCGTCAATTCCCACCTGCATTTCGACCATACCGGCGGCAACGGGTTAATCCCCAACGCCCGCATCGTCGTGCAGGAGACCGAGTGGGAGGCGGGCCGGGTCCCGGAGCTGATCGAGGCCAACTACTACAATCCGGTCAACTACGATCACGGCCATCTGCTGAGGCGGGTCGACGGCGAATTCGATCTGTTCGGCGACGGCACGGTCGTGACGGTCCCGACCTTCGGCCATACCCCGGGCCACCAGTCCCTCAGGCTGAAACTGCCGGGCGGCGAGGTCGTGCTCGCCGCCGACGCCTGCTATTTCTGCCGGACGCTGGAGAACATGCACCTGCCGTCGCTGGTCTACGATCGCGCCAGGATGCTCGATTCGCTGCTGCTGCTGCGCAAGCTGCGACGCAACGGCGCCCGGATATTCTTCGGCCACGATCCCGAATTCTGGCGCAGCATCCCGCAAGCACCGCGCAACGTGGCTTGAGCGGGCCGGCGCGGCGTCGCGTGCTGTTGGCGGGTCATGCGACGGGGTGTTGCACGGCGCCGAGGTCTGCCCCCACAACGCTACGGAAAACCAATGCGTTGACATACAGGTCAGCGCTCAAGCTGCATGCCGATCAACACCTTCGACAAGCTCAGGGCAGGCCGCTACCCGGCTGGGCCGCACCGGGGTAGAGCGCGGCGCGGATTTCCCGCTTGAGTATCTTGCCGTAGCCGCTCTTCGGCAGCGCATCGACGAAATGGATGTCGGCGGGAAGCTTGAACGCGGCGACGGACTCGGCGCACCACCCGATCAGTGCGGCGGCATCGGCGGGCGCGCCGTCGCGGAGCACGACAGCCGCGGCGACCGCCTCGCCCCACTCCGCGTCCGGGACGCCGAAGACCGCCGCTTCGGCGACGTCGCGGTGACGATGCAGCACTTCCTCGATTTCACGCGGATAAATGTTGGTCCCGCCCTTGATCACCATGTCCTTGATCCGGTCGGTGACGTACAGATATCCGTCCTCGTCCTTCCATCCGACGTCGCCGGTATGAAGCCAGCCGCCGCGCAGGGTCTCTTCGCTTGCCTCCGGCGCGTTCCAGTAGCGCTGCATGACAACGTCGCCGCGAACGACGATCTCGCCGGTCGAACCCGGCCCGGCGGGCGTGTCGTCCGGACCGAAGACATCGACCTCGGCGCCGTAACATTCGCGCCCGACGGACGTCAGGCGCCGCGATGACGTCTCGAGGGCCGCCCGATGCTCCGACTTCGACAGGAAGGTGCAGGCCAGCGGCGCTTCGCCCTGGGCGTAGACGTTGACGAATATCGGCCCGAAACGGTCAAGCGCCCGGCGCAGCGGCTCCAGATGCAGCGGCGCGCCGCCATATTGCACCGTCTTCAGGCTGGCTATGTCGTGGCGGACCGGCCAGGGACCGTCGAGCAGCCGGTGGATCATCGTGGGCACCAGCGATGCCTTGGTGACCCGGTGGCGTTCGACCATCCGGTAGAAGTCTTCGGGCTCGAAGCGCGTGAATTCCGGAAAGACGTGGGCGCCGGCGCCGGCAATCTGGTGAAAGACCAGAAGCCCGGCGGCATGGCTCATCGGCGTGACATGGGCCAGCCGTTCGTCGACGCCGCTGGGCCAGATATCGATGAGCTGGGCATCGACCATGGCACCGAGCGAGCGATGGGTATGCACGGCGCCTTTCGGCCGCCCGGTGGTGCCCGATGTGTAGAAGATCCACGCCACCGTATCCCGGCCGACCGGAACGTCGGGGACCGGCGCCGCTCGGGCCACCAGGTCCTCGTAGTCAGCGATTGCCGGATCGCCCGCAACGGCGCCGCCGACCACGATGAAATGGTCCAGTGCCGGCATCCGGTCCCGCACATCCAGCAGTCCCGCCGCCCGCGAGGCGCTGCACAGGACGGCCCGCGCGCCGCAGTCGCCGAGCATGTAGGCGTGCTCGGCCGGATGCAGGCGGCTGTTGACCGGAACGATCGCGAGCCCCGCGCGCAGCGGCCCCAGGAGGCATTCGATCGCCCGCGGTTCGATATCCATGACGATGCCGACCCGGTCGCCCTCGGCGAGGCCGAGCCGCCGCAATCCGCCGGCCAGCCGCCCGACCCGGTCGTCCAGCCAGGCATAGCTGCGCTCGCGTTCGCCATGCAGGATTGCCGGCGCATCGGGATGGCGGCGCGCCGCCCGCGTCAGGTGTCCGGCCAGATTGAGGGGCATGCCGGCGACCGGGAGCCCGCCGTTCAGCGGCCGTGGCGGCCGGGCCAGTCCGCGGCGCGCTTGTCGAGGAAAGCGGAGACGCCTTCCCTGGCGTCGGCCGCATGCGCGTTGCGCGCCGCAACTTCGCCGGCAAAGTCGTAGGCGGCATCGATATCCAGTTCGAGCTGCCGATAGAAACTGCGCTTCCCCAGCGCAATGGCGTAGGGCGATTTGGCGGCGATCTCGTCCGCCAGTCCGTCCACGGCGGCATCGAGCCCGTCGGCCGCTACCACCTCGTTGACCAGGCCCATGCGAAAGGCGTCGTCCGCAGGGAAGAGCCGGCCGGTCAGCAGCATCTGCATGGCATGCTTGCGGCCGACGGCGCGGCTGAGCGCGACGGAGGGCGTCGAACACCATGTGCCGATATTGACGCCCGGCGTCCCGAAGCGCGCGTCTACGGATGCGACGGCGAGGTCGCAGGTCGCCACGAGCTGGCAGCCGGCGGCGGTTGCGATCCCGTGAACCTTTGCGATGACGGGTTGCGGGAGGCGGTTGATCGCCAGCATCATGCGGTTGCAGGCGTCGGCCAGGCGGCGGGCGAATTCTCCGCCCTCTTCGTTGCTGTCGAGGATCTCCTTCAGGTCGTGGCCGGTGCAGAAAAAGCGCCCGGCGCCTTCGAGGACGACCGCCCGGACCGAAATATCGGTCTCCAGCCGCTGCCAGAGATCCTGCAGCGAACCGATCAGTTCGAGCGACAGCGCATTGCCCGATTCGGGCCGATTGAGCGTCGCGTAGAGAACGGCGTCGCGTCGGCGCGTCTGCAGCACCGCGGATGTTCGGGTCGACGATTCCATGCCCGACCGCTCCTGTTGTCCGGACGATTGGCAAATATACCGGCTGACCGAAGATTGCGGCAATCAGGGTAACACCGATCCGCCCCTGCCGGCCACCGCCGCCCCGGCAGGTGCGGCAGCCGGCATTTCGGGGCGCGGCTACTTCCCCTTGAACACGGGCGCCCGCTTTTCCGCAAAGGCCGCCTCGGCCTCGCGATGGTCTTCGGTGAACCAGAGATCGACATATCGTTCGATCGCCAGGGTCTCGGCCTCTTCGGGCGGCCCCTTCGCCGATTTGTGGATCACGGCCTTTGCGACGGCTAGCGCGAGCGGCCCGGCCTTTTCGATCTCGGCGACGAATTTCATGGCGGCGCCCACGACATCGCCATCCTCCGCGATGGCATTGATGATGCCGAGGCGCAACGCCTCTCCGGCGCTGTAGCGTTCGCCGGTGGTGGCGACCTGCATGGCCCGCGTGAAGCCGATGTCGCGAACCATGCGCTCATATCCTTCCCAGCCGCTGATGATGCCGAGGCGCACCTGTGGCATGCTGATCTTCGCGGTCGGCGCGGCAACCCGGAGATCGGTCGCCACCAACAATTCGAAACCGCCGCCGATGGCATAGCCGTTGATCGCCGCGATGATCGGGGCGGGAAAGGATTCGAAGCGCTTGAACGCCCTGCGCGCCAGGCTCATGACCTCGCGCAGCTCGTCCGGCGTCTCCAGCAGGGCGTATCGTTTCACGTCGCCCCCGGTGCAGAAGAACCGGTCCCCCGCACCCGTGATGATGACCGCGCGGAGGCTGGTGTCGCCTTCGGCCCCGTCGAGAATCTCGATAAAGGATTCGAAGACATCGGCGCTCAGCGAGTTGCCGGCCTCCGGCCGGTCGATCGTCAGGATCAGCGCGCTGCCCCGGCGTTCCTGTTTGACAACCTCAGCCATATTTTTTCTCGTATCCGCCGTCGGCCTGAGGCTCGACGAAATGCATCAGGAGACCCCCTCCGAAGTTGGAAGGGTGGACGAAACCGATCAGGGAGCCGCGCCCGCCGGGCCGGCCTTCCAGATCGATCATGCGCCAGCCGTCGTCGGCGAGCTTCGGCAGCATGGCATCGATATCCCTGGTCGCAAAGGCGACATGGGCGAGGCCAGGGCCCCGGCGCGCGACGAATTTGGCGATCGCGCTCTGGTCGCCCTTGGTGTTGCCCTTGTCCTCACCGAGCCGCTTCTGGGGCACGTGAGACGAATCGTAGTCCATCAGGAATTCCAGCGCGCAATCGCCGATGTCGATGAAGACGTCGCGCAGCCCCCCCAGAATCTCCGGCGGGCGCGAATGGTAGACCAGGTCGTATTTGTCGGAGATGAAGCTTTCCGTGACGACGCGGACTTCCACATCGGTCTGGGTGCTGTCGAGGGGACAGCCGAGATTTTCGATGAACACCCGGACGCCGGCGTCATTGTCGTCGCTGGCGATGCCCAGATGATCGATCCTGTAAGTGGGTCCGTCGGCGGACGGGATGTCCAGCGGCTCGATGAACCGCGTCCTGATTCCGACGGTTTCCTTCGGCTCGACGATTACGAAACGCTTGCCGCCGACGCCGATTCCTTCCGCCGTGACGCTGAGGCCGTGCCTGGCGGCGGTGGCCGCCGGATCGTCGGCGCGGAGCGCCATGTGGTGAACGCCCGGAAAGAGCGGTTCCTCGAGATAGGGATCGTCCAGTTCGAAGACGGCGACCGCAGCCTGCCCGACGCCGAAAAACGGAATCGTGCGGGATCCGAGAGCCACGTCCGTCCGCTGGAGCGCCAGCGAGTTGCCGAGAAACCGGCAGGCCGCCCCCACGTCCCGGGCAACGACGGCGACATAGTTGAGCGTGTATCCGGCCACGGTCAGATCTCCTCGCGTTCCACAAATTGCATCAATACGCCGCCGATCGCCGCCGGATGCACGAACACGACCTGGGATTGGCGCGAACCGGGCCGGCCGGCCGTATCGATCGTCCGGTGGCCCGCCGCGCGGAGCGTCGCAAGAGAAGCGCCGATGTCCGGGGTCTTGAATGCGATATGATGCAGACCGGCGCCGCGGTCCGCGATGTAACGGGCGATTGTGCTGCGGTCGCCCCGCGTGGTGCCGGGGGCGTCGGCGCGGGCCTCGTCGGCAGTCAGATCCGCGGTCAGATCCTGAAGAAACTCCAGCTCGGTGTCGCCGACAGTGACGAAGGTCACCATCAGGCGGGCAAGGAGCTGCGACGGGCGCGTGTAGTAAATGTAATTGTAGGTGTCCGAGGTGAAGTTCTCGGAGATCGTCTCCACCTCGCTGTCAATCTGCTGGCTTTCGTAGACGCAGCCGAGCCGATCGACGAAAACGTCTCTCGCCGCCCGATTGTCGGCGCTGGCGACACCGAGATGGTCGATCCGGTCCACAAGAGCGGACGAAGCCGGGACATGATCGAGAGATTCCGTCAACCGGACCCGGACGCCGCAGGTCCCGTCCCGCGCGAGTTCCACCTGCGTCCGGCCGCCGAGGCCTTCAGAGGCGCCGTCGACGGTTGCGAGACCCGAATTTCTGGCCGCCGCTTCCGGGTCCGGCGCCGCGATCGCAATGTGATGTACGCCTTTCCCGGCGTCCGGCCCCAGGAACGGGTCGCCCGGCTGAAACAGGGCCATCGCCGTGGCTCCGACGGAAATCGCCGGCACCGCCCGGCCGCCCGAGGAGAACTCCCGGCGCGGCAGGCCGAAATCCTTTTCGAAGATCGCGGCGCTTGCCGCCGGCTCATCGACGACAAGCGCGACATAAGCGAGATCGGGGGCGAGATCGGCGGCGGTCATGGGTCCTCCAGGGCTCGGCCCCGGTCAGTATGTGCCGCGGGTTCTGCGAGCAATTCTTATGTCTCTTCGAATAGTATTCCTTGAAAACAGCAGGCCACAAGCAATTTGAATTGCTGCAAATATAAGGCCACCTTATGTAAGGCGGAATACCGAACGCTTCCCGCCGCTTCGGCCGACGGGAGCGCGGCATCGGCCTGTGCGCCTCGGCGATTCCTGCCTGAAGCCGGCCCGACAGCGCCCCGCAGACCATGACCGTGGTGAGAAATCCGGGCTAGAGGCTCGGACCCATCAGCAGGTTGGGCAGCCACAGGGCGATTCCGGGGAACATGGCCAGAAGTATGATCGACCCGATCATCAGAAGGACAAACGGTGCGGTTCCGCGAAGCACAGTCATGAGAGGAATATCCGGTGCAACGCCGCGAATCACGTAGAGATTCATGCCGACCGGCGGTGTGATCAGGCCGATCTCCATGTTGATCGTCATGATCACGGCAAACCAGATCATGTTGAAATCCTGCGCCTCCAGGATCGGCTGCAGGATGGGCATGACCATGAGAATGATCGCGACCGGCGGCAGGAAACAGCCCAGCAGCAGCAGGAACCCGTTCACCACCACCAGGAAAAGCCAGGGCTGCAACCCGGTGCCGATGATCCATTCGGCCAGGCTCTGGGTCACATACAGCTTTGACATGGTGTAGGAGAAAAACCCGGCGGCGCCGACGATCAGCAGGATCATGCAGGATTCCCGGGTCGCGGCTGCAACGGTGTTGCGCCACGCCAGGAAGGAAAATTGCCGGTACATGAAGAGGACCAGAACGCCCGAAAGCAGGGCGACGATGGCGGCGATTTCCGACGGTGTCGCGATGCCCCCGTAGAGCGCGTACAGGACGAACAGGATCAGGCCCAGAAACGGCAGGACGCGGGGCAGGATGACGACCTTTTCCGCCAGGCTGTAGGTTTCGGACTCCACACTGTCCTGGCGGCGCTGACGGCTCGCGGAAAGAACCGCATAAACCGAGAAAATCGCAACAATCATCGCTCCGGGAACCACGCCCGCCAGGAACAGGCGCCCGATCGATTGCTCCGTGGCGATCCCGTAGACGATCAGGATGATCGACGGAGGGATCAGTATGCCGAGCGTGCCGCCCGCGGCGATGGCCCCGGAGGCCAGCCCTTCCGACACGCCGCGCCGCCGCATCTCGGGGATGCCGACCTTGCCGATGGCCGCCGCCGTGGCCGGACTCGATCCGCACAGGGCCGAAAAGAGCCCGCAGGCCAGAATGCTGGCGACGACCATTCCGCCCGGTATGCGGGCCAGCCAGCGGTGGAGCGCTTCGTAGATATCCCGGCTCGCGCCCGACGATCCGATCACCGCGCCGAACAGGATGAACATCGGTATCGTCAGGAGGGCAAAATGATTGATCTCGTCGAAGAAATGAACGGCGACCGTGCCGAGTCCGGACGCCCCTTCGAAGATCAGGAGAAACAGGACCGCGACCGCGGTCAGGCCGAAGGCGATGGGTACGCCGGTCAGAAGCACCGCCGTGGTGACGACCAGGACCCAGAAGCCGATTTCGAGTTCGCTCATCGGGCGGAGGCCCGACGGCGGGAAGCGTCCGTTTCGCGGCTTCTAGCCTTCAATGACCGGCCTCCGCAGACACGATCGGTCCGCCTTCCCAGATCAACACGATGTATTGCATGGCGGTCAGGAAGAGGCCGAGGGCCATGGTCGCTTTGATCGGCCACAGCAGCGGCGCCCAGATCGTTTCCGCCGCTTCGCCGATCGTGTAGGCCTCAAAGGCAAAGTCGGCGCCCTGCCAGGCGAGGAACAGGCAGACGACCAGCCCCAGCAACGCAGCGGCGGAACGGAGGATTTTGGACCAGCGCCCGCGCAGGACCGTCGGCAGAAAGTCGATGCCGATATGCCCGGCGTGTTTCAATGTGAACGGCGAGCCGAGGAACGTCGCCGCGACAAGGAGATAGACGCTGAGCTCGATTTCCCAGTAGGCCGACAACCCCAATGCCCGCCTGACGATCATGTAGTTGAGCACCAGCACGGCGAGGACCAGCATGGAGCCCGCAGCAATGCCGACGATCTCGGACAGCCGGTTGACGATTTTGGCGAGCCGGTCCACGGACTTTATTCTGTTATCGGGAATTCGGGAGGGATCGCCCGGCCCGATCCCGCAAAGACGCAAGGCCATTGCCGGCGCGAACGGCGCCGCCGGCGCAACCTTTTGCCGACGGCGCCTGCGCCTCAATCAGGTTATTTGACGGCGAGAACGGAATCGATCAGTTCCTGACCGCGTTTCGCTTTCTTGGCGAACGCCACCCAGGAGGTTTTCTTCCCGAGTTGCGCCCAGGCGTCGAATTCGGACTGCGATAGAATGTGGACCTTGGCTCCCGCCTTCTTGAACCTGGCGATCATCCGGTCGCAGGCCTTGTTCTGCGACTCGTGGAAAAACTTGTTGCTGGCTTCCGCAACCTCGGTGAAGATTTTCCGTTGAGCGTCGGTCAATCCATCCCAGTGCTGCTTGGAAATGACCAGCGGCACAATGGTGATGAACAGGGCGAAATCGCCTGGCGCGGTAACGTGCTTCGTCTGTTCGTAGAGACGGAAGCTCATGAGCGATTCGCAGGTCGTCAGCAGGCCGTCCAGAACGCCGGTCTGCAGAGCCGAATAGACCTCACTGGACGGCATTGACTGGACCGAAGCGCCGGCTGCCTTGAGCAGCAGTTCGAAATACGATCCGGCGCCGCGCATTTTCAGGTCTTTCACGTCGCCCGGGGAGCCGATCGCCCTGTCCTTGGTCGCGAAGCCGCCAGGCATCCACCACCATGTCAGGACATGGATGCCGTTGGCGTGGGCGACTTCCTGCAGGATTTCATGAAAGCGGGTATTCTTCAGCCGCCACGCGTGGTCCAGGCCCGCCACCGCCGCCGGCATGAGGGTCACGCCGAATTCGGGAATCTTCCCCGCTGCGTAGACCAGCGGGTAGACCGACATTTCCAGCGAGCCCTTCTGCATTTCGACAATCTGGCTTCTCGGATTCTTGACCAGCGATTTTCCGGGATAGACGCGGAACTTGAGACTCGGGTCGCGCTTCGAGACTTCCTTGGCGAACCACCGTGTGGCCACATCGCGGCCGTCCTTGTGCGCCTTGAACTGGTGCGAGATGTTGAGGTTCTTCGCGTTGGCCTGAAAACCCCAGACCAATGCCGCAGCGACCGCGAAGATACCCAGCGTACGTGCCTTCATGATTTTTCCTCCTCTGATTTTATGGTCCGGACCGGCGGCCGCGCCGGCGGCATGACCGACGCCGTTCCCGGCGTCCGGCCCATGGCAGGGGTCGGCCCGGCAAAACAGCTCGGACGTCGAACGCCTTTCGGAGAGCGCCTGGATTTTGGAACCGCCGCAGGCGAAGGCCCGGCGCAGCAGGCCGGACCCCTTCTTGAAGATCGCGGCGCTTGCCGCCGGCTTGCCGGCGACGAGTGCGACATAAGCGAGATCGGGCGCAGTCATGCGTCCTCCAATGCTCGGCCTCGGCCAACATGTGCCACTGGCTTTACGAACAATTCTTATGTCTCTTTTCGAGAATATTCACAAAAATAGCGCCCCACAAGCAATTTGAATTGCCGCAATTATAAGATCATCTTATGTTTGGGAATGGCCGATCGCCGCCCATCGCTGACATCCATCCGCGCCTTCGAGGCCGTCGCCCGCCACAAGAGCATCAGCAGCGCTGCGGAAGAACTGTGCGTCAGCCAGCCGGCCGTCAGCCAGCAGCTTCGCCATCTGGAAGAGAATCTGGGCTGCTCGCTGACCATACGGCGATCCCGGGGCATAGAATTGACCCGCGAAGGCGAAGTGCTCGCCGCCAGGCTGACCCGCGCCTTTGCCGAACTCTGGGCCGGGATCGAGATAGCCCGCCGGTTCGACGGACGCGAGCGAAGCGTCAGCGTATGTCTGCTGGCCGCTTTCGCACAGCGCTGGCTCATACACCGGCTGGTTCAGTTTCACGAACTGTTTCCGGACATCGGCGTCAGACTGATTTCCGCAGCATCGACCGAAGAACTCGAGCGGACCGATGTCGATGTCGTCATCCGGTGCGGCCGTCCGCATGCCGGCGGCGTCCGGGCCGACCGGCTCATGGCCAATCGGTTCTTTCCCGTCGCATGTCCGGAACTGGTTGCCCGGCGGCCGGTCAATGTGCCCGCAGACCTGAGCAATCACACCCTGATCCGCGTCGAGGCGGAACCCCGCCACCTCGATTGGCCCAGATGGTACCAGGAAGCCGGGTCCGCCGACATACTGCCCCGCCACAGGATGACCGTATCCAGCTCCAACCACGCAATAGAGGCGGCGATCGCCGGCCTCGGCATCACGATCGCGCACCTGCCCTTCGTGATCGATGCGCTGGCGTCCGGAGCGCTGGTCGCCCCTCTTCAGCCCCACGTCGAGAGCGACGAGGGCGACTATTTCGTGGTGACGGACAAACAGGCGGCGCCGCACGTCGACGATTTCCGGCAGTGGCTCATCGCGCAAGCCAATGGCACGGGCACGGCGCTACCGGAGGGCCCTCACGTCTTCGCCCGGGCTTCGCCGACGACGGCGCCGGCGGATTCCAGCTTGGCGATATCGTCGGCGGAGAATCCGTAGTCCCTCAAAACGTCATGGTTGTGTTCGCCGAGCAGCGGCGGCGGCGTGCGCACGGTGCTGCCCTCGAAGGCGTCCATGCGCATCGGGTTCGAAAGGAGCTTCAGCGCGCCGATGACGGGATGCCCGATCTCCTCGACCATGCCCTGCTGCCGGACCTGGGGATCGGCGAAGACCTTGTCGAGCGTATAGACCGGACCCGCCGGCACCCCGGCTTCCGTCAGATCCCTGGTCCACGCGATGGCGTCGCGGGTGCGAAACCGGGCGTTCAGCAGGTCGCGGAGTTCGTCACGGTGCGCCCTGCGAAGATCGTTCGTCCCGAATTTCTCTTCCGTCAACAGGTCTTCGCACCCAAGGATCCTGCACATCCGTTGCCAGTGCTCCTCGCTAAGCGCAGCCGCGTTGAGCGGCCCGTCCTTCGCCTCGAACAGGCCGTAGGGATAGATCGTCGGATGGTCGTTACCAACCTGGCCGGGGACCTCGCCGTTGGAGAGATAACGCTGGCCCTGCACGCTGAGCAGGCCCACCAGGGCCGCCAGCAGCGAAGTCTCGACGCGCTGGCCTTCGCCCGTGAGGTGCCGCTGGGCGATCGCCGCCGTGATGGCGATCGCGCACCACATGCCGGCGGTGAAATCGCCGATGGGCACGCCATAGCGGGTCGGCTCGCCGCCCGGATGGCCGGTGACGCTCATCATGCCCGACATGCCCTGCGCGATCTGGTCGAGGCCGGGCCAACTGCCGTAGGGACCGGTCCGGCCCATCCCCGAGATGCTGCCGTAGATGACTCTCGGATTCGCCGCCTTGACTTCGTCGTAGCCGAGGCCCATCGCCTCTGCGGTTCCCGGCTTGAAATTCTCGACCACGACATCGGCCTGCGCCGCGATCCGGCGCACGGCCTCAAGGCCGGCCGCGTTGCGAAAATCGACTCCGAGTCCGCGCTTGTTGCGATTGATGCTGAGGAAATAGACCGAGATTTCGTGGTCGTAGGGACCCGAGGACCGAAGGAAATCGCCCTTCGGCCAGGCTTCGACCTTGACCACGTCGGCGCCGAGATCGCCCAGGATCATAGTGCAGAAAGGGCCGGCGGCGGCGCGCGTCAGATCGAGCACGCGGATGTTTTCCAGCGGTAGGGGCATGGAGAGCCTCCGAAGCGTTCGTACGAACAATACATGGGCGGGGCGCGTTCGAGCGCGCGCGGACCGGGAGGGCGCCGCCGGTTACATGAAGCGGCTTCGATATCCGGACATGTCCATTCGGACTGAAACGGGCCCGATTATCGTAACCGCGCCTTGACGCACTCCACATCCGGCGACATGCGTCCCCCGTCCATCGGACCGGTGAGCATATCCCGCGACTTCAACGACGAATTCTTATATCCCTCGACATGCTATTTCTTACGCAAGAACAGATACAAACCATTTTATTTGCGTAAAATATAAGGCTTGCTTATGTGAGCAAAGTCATCACCCCGGGAGTCCTGGATCATATCGGAAGACGAACCGGTGACGGTGCCCACCGCCTCGAGCTGCTTTTGATCGATCTGAACCGATCGATATCAGCAAATCGCGTCGTAGACCGCTGTCTCGAATGCCATGTAGCCGGGGAAGGAAACCGGATCGCCAAAGGGCAGGACCTGCGTCGCCCAGAAGCCACCGACCCTGTTCTCGCGGTCGAACCAGTAGAAGAGGTTGGCGAGCCCGTGCCAGCCGATGCCCCCCGCCGGGCGTCCTGTGGGCGCTTCCTCCCCGGCGACCATGAAGCTATAGCCGAAGTCCTTTTTCATCCCGGGGAAGAACGGCGTGCCACGGGTCAGCGCAGGGATGACGGCAGGAAGGTCGAATAGCGCCTGCGGCGGTTGCAATGCGCCTTGCACCGCGAACCGGACCGTTTCCGGCTTCAGCACCCGGCCATGGGGGCCGGCGCCATCGTTCAGCCACATGCGGATGAACTTCATGTAGTCGGGAATCCGCGCATAGAGCCCGTGACCGGTCATTTCCACTTCAGGGTCATCAGGCAGCGCGAAATCGTCCATCGGCGACAATGAGCCGTCTTCTTCGCGCCGGTGGAAGATCGCGGTGCGCGCCTTCATGTCCGCTGTGCGGACAAATGCCATGTCGTCCATCCCCAGCGGAGCAAACACGCGCTCCTGCAGCACCTCGCCAATCCGCTTGCCGCGGATCGCTTCGACAACCTGACACGCCCAGTCGATGTTCGTGCCGTATTCCCACCTGTCGCCGGGATCGAACAGCAGCGGCGTGGTCAACGAGGCGCGGGTGCACGTCAGGATGCTGGGCTGACCATGCTCCCGGGCCAGGCGATTGTAGTTTTCGTTGAAGATGTCATAGCCGAGGCCGGCAGTGTGCAGCATCAGCATGCGCGTTGTGATATCGCGCCTGGGTGGACGCAGTTGCGGGTTCCCGTCCGCGTCAAAGCCTTCCAGCACCTGCAACTCGCCGATCTCAGGCGCGTAGTTCTTCGCGGGCGCGTCGAAGTCCAGCAGTCCTTCCTCGACACACTGCAGCACTGCGGTACCCCCCACAGCCTTGGAAGTTGAGAGAATTGCGAACACCGTGTCTTCGGTCATCGGGCCGTCGCTGCCCCAGCGACGCACACCGGCTGCGCCTTCATAGATATTCTCTGTCTCGTTCGTCACCATGGCGACCACGCCGGGCACCCGCTCTGCACCGGTTGTCACGCGCTCCAGAACTGCATCGCACGCTTGCACCAACGTCGACATGATGGTCCCCCTCTACACGGCGATAAGAAACACCGGCACCGCAAGGAGTATTGTGTTGGCCCGTAATCGCTGCGCCAATCTCCCGGCTGCGTTAACGGACCACGAAAACGATCACCGGACAATGCGATGGCTTCAACCGGCGTTCATCCTGTGTTGATCGGCGTGCAGGTTGAGCGTCGATCAGCACTCTGACTCATTGATTTTCCGTGACGGTCCCGGGTCAAAATCGGGTGCGGATCAACGCTCGGCGGTCCGTGGCAAAAACCCTTCCGGTCGCCCGCCGCGCCGGCCGGCACTCTTGCAGAGGGCTTTAAGACCTCCCCTACGGACCGGCGCCGGCTTCCTCGGCCTCCATCGCGGCGAACAGCTTGCGGATGCCCATCACCGCCTTGTCCGCCTTGAGCGGGACTTCCGAATAGCCGTCGTCGTCGTAGGCGAACATCGCCTGCTGCTTCTCGAGCGCCCAGCGGTCCTCCTCCACGACCGAGGGAAAGGTCTCCGAGAAGCGTTCGGCGACCGATCTCGACCCGCCTTCATGCTTGTAATGGCCCGGCGTGTTGACGATCCAGTGCCACTCGACATGCTCCCGGTCGATCGGCAGATGGGTGTGGTAGAGGACGTAGCCGCGGTCCGCCCCGGCGCCCAACTCGCCCGGCGGCGCGACGCGGATTTCGACCCGGGTCAGGCCCGGGTTCATCATGTGGTGGGTGTGGTCGCGGTCGACGGTCTCGAGGCCGAACCAGTCGACCATCATCGGCGGCTGCGTGTAGTTCTCCGCCTGCCTGATCGACTTGATCGTGTGGTTGCCGTCGATGATCCTCTCCTCGAATTTCACCGGGAGCCGGCTGTTCGCCTCGTCGCCGATATTGCCGTCGTGCAGCGGGTAGAAGTGCGTGATGTCGAGGAGATTTTCGACCACGAGGCGGTAATTCGCCTTCACCCGCAGGGTGTCGGAGCTGACCGTATCCCATTCGTCGCTGACGATTTCCGGGGTCCGCGGCGGCTGGCAGTTGCCGATCTTCTCCGGTTTGCCCGGCCAGATCCAGACCAGCCCGTCCTGCTCGATGACCGGATAGGGCCGCAGTTTCGCCCGCGCCGGGATCGGCCCTTCCGGCTGGGAGGGTATTTTCACGCACGTCCCTTCGGTGTCGTAGCACAGGCCGTGATACGCGCATTCGAGGGTGCCGTTCTCCAGCAGCCTGCCGGCGGACAGCGGCATGCGCTTGTGCACGCAGCGGTCGTCGAAGGCGACGACCCTGCCCTCCGCGCCGCGCCACATGACGACCGGCTTGCCGCCGATCTTGCGCCCCTGCAACTCGCCGGCCGGGAACTGCCCGGCCAGCCCGGCCGCATACCAGGCGTTCAGTATCAGGCTGTTGGCAATCATCCCGGCCCCCTGTCTCCGGCGCGAACGGACGAACGAACGGCGCACCCCCCGCGATAGAAGCCCAATCGGCGGCGGCGGGCAACACCCGCACACGGCGACCGGAACGGCGACCGGAACGGCGACCGGGTCGTCCGGGCGGCGACGTGGCGCCGGATTTGATATTGACGTAAACGTAAAAAATACCCACGCTCTGCGCCGCACGGGACGGGATTTGACCGGGCCGGTCTGCCGGAGCGCCGCGATGCTGGGTTCGCCGATTGCCGAGACAGCCCCGATCGGGAACGTCGTCGACTATCTCTTCGAGACGTCCGGCGCGCCGGACCATGCCGGCCGGCCGGCCCTGCTGCTCGACGATGCGGAGCGCACCGTCGTGACCTACGGCGCCTTGCAGGCCCGGGTCTGCCAGGCCGGCCACTATCTGCGGTCGCTCGGCATCGGCGAGGGCGACCGGGTGATGTTCAGCGTGATGGACGGGCTGGATTTCGAGGCCCTGTTCCTCGGCGGCATCAAGATCGGCGCGGTGACGATTCCGATCAACACCTGGCTGAAGCCGCAGGACTACGCCTACTACGTCAACGACAGCGGCTGCCGCGCCGTCGCGATCGACCATTCCCTGGTGCCGGTGTTCGAGAGCATCCGCGATCGCCTGGTGAGCGTCGAGCATATCGTGGTCTGCGGCGCGCGGGTCGAAGGCTACCCGTTTCTCGGCGACGAACTCGACCGCTTCCCTGAGGCCCTGGAAACCCTGCCGCAGGCACCGGACGACACCGCCTTCTGGCTCTACAGCTCCGGGTCGACGGGCGATCCCAAGGGCGTCGTCCACACCCACGCGCATATCTACTGGGCGACCGAGCTGTTCGGCATCGCGGCGCAGAAAATCTCGGCCGACGACACCGTCTTCTGCCCGCCGAAAATGTTTTTCGCCTACGGGCTGGGCAACCAGGTCTATTTCCCGATCCGCGCCGGCGCGGCGAATGTCGTCGGCAGCGGCACGATCCTGCCCGGCCCGTGCTGGGAGCTGTGGCTGGAGCACCGGCCGACCATCGTGATGAGCGTGCCGACGCTCTACGCCGCCATGCTCCAGACCGCCGAGCAGGAGATCGGCCGGGAGGCGGTGCGCGACGCCTGCGCCCGGATGCGGTTCTGCGTCAGCGGCGGCGAACTGCTGCCGCCCTCCCTGTTCGACCGGTGGAAGGATTTCACCGGCGTCGAAATCCTCGACGGCGTCGGCACGACCGAAATGACCCACATGTTCCTGCTCAACCGGCCCGGCGACGTCGTGCCCAACAGCTGCGGCCGGCTGGTCGACGGCTTCGGCGCGGAGATCGTCGACGACGAGGGCGATCCCCTGCCGGCCGGCGAGGTCGGCAACCTGCGCGCCTTCGGGCCGTCGGCGGCGCGCGAATACTGGAACAAGCCGGCGCGCACGGCGCAGGTCTTCGGCGCCGGTGGCGTGCTGACCGGCGACAAGTTCCGCGTCGATAAGGACGGCAACTTCTTCATCGTCGGCCGGTCCGACGACATGCTGCGCGTCGGCGGCATCTGGGTCTCGCCGACCGAGATCGAGGCGGCGATCGCCGAGCATGAGGGCGTGCTCGAATCCGCGGTGATCGGCCGGCCGGACGACGAGCAACTGGTCAAGCCCCACGCCTATGTCGTGCTGAAGAACGGCGTGACCCCGGAGGACGGGGCCGACGGCATGGCCGACGCGCTGCGCAGCCACGTCCGCGACCGGCTGGCCCACTACAAATGCCCGCGCTGGATCGACTTCGTCGACGAACTGCCGAAGACCACGACCGGCAAGATCCAGCGCTACAAGCTGCGCGCGGAGGCCTAAAACCGCCATGACGCGCGCACCCCTCGACGCCGCCGAAGTCAAGCAGATGGCGCTCGACCTTGGCGCCGACCTGGTCGGCATCGCCGCGGCTGACACGCTCAACGCCTTCCCGCCGGACCCGCGCTGGCCCCAGACGCCGGAGCGCATCACCCCCTACTGCCGCAGCGTCATCGTCATCGCGCTGGCGATTCCCGTCGCCGTGTTCCGGACCAAGCTGTCGATCACCGTCCAGTATATGGATCAGGCGATCCTGCGCCGGCTCGACAAGGTCTGCCATCGCCTTGCCCGCAAGCTGGAGCAGAACGGCTGGCCGAGCTTCGTCACCATGGGTCAGGAGACCGACCTCAGCATGAAGAACGGCAGCTATGGCCGGCTTTCGACCCGCCATCTCGGCGTCGAGGCCGGCATGGGCACGCTGGGGCTGGACGTCAACATCCTGACGCCGGAATACGGCCCACGGGTCTATCTGACCGGCATCCTGACCGAACTGGAACTGGAGGCCGACGCGCCGATGACCGAGCAGGTCTGCATCGGCGAATCCTGCTCGCGCTGCCTGCATTCCTGCCCGACCGACGCGGTGCTGCATTACGGCCTGGACAAGCGGGATTGCGCCCAGGCGGCCCAGGAATTCGGCTACGGCGTCTCGACCGCCTTCATGCGGGACTATTTCGAGGCCGATGCCGACGGCCGCAAGCGGATGATCCGCGACCGCAACATCTTCGGCCTGTGGCAGGGCCTGCTGCGGGTCGCCGGCTCGTTCGGCGACTGCCCGCGCTGCATGGCGGTCTGCCCGGCCGGCAACGACTATCACGCCTTCCTCGCCGATCCGCAGAAGCGCATTCCGGAGAGGACCGAGGAAAAGGCCGAACGCGGCCGGGAATACCGCCGCATCCGGCGCGAAGGCGGCGATGCCCCGGGCCTCGACGACTGGAACATCCGCTGGGTCGGCCCGGAGGGCTACAAGGGCCTCGTCGCGCGCGAATTGCAGGACTTCAAGAAACGCGAGGCGGCCAAAATCGATGCCGGCCGGGCCGCAGCGGAGAGCGGAGAGCGGGCGCCATGATCGATGTCTACCGCGCGCCGCTCACCGCCGAACTGGTCAAGCAAAAGGCAAGGGACTTCGGCGCCGATATCGTCGGCATCGCCGACGGCGCGGCGATGAACGAACACCCGCCGGACCCGGACGACCCGCGCCGGCCGAGCGACATCACCGACTACGACGCCGACCGGGTGATCGTGCTCGGCCAGCGCGTCAGCCTCGGCGCGACCCGCATCCCGGCCTGGTCGGACCGGCACAAATACGTCAACGACGAACTCACCATCGCCGGGCTGGAGGAGGTCGCGCTCGACCTCGTGCGCTGGCTGGAGCAGAGCGGCTATCCGGCGCTCATCGTGCCGCCGACCCACGTCGACCCGTGGCGCTATGACGGCGATCCCCGGCTGCACCAGAAGCTGCCCCTGTCGCTCGACCATGCCGCGGTCGAGGCCGGGCTCGGCACCCTCGGGCTCAACCTGCAATTGCTGACGCCGGAATACGGCCCGCGGGTCATCCTGACCGCCGTCCTGAGCTCGATCCCGGTCGAGCCCGACGCGAGGATGGAGAAGCCCCTGTGCCTCGGGCCGGAGTGCGGGCGCTGCCTCTCGGCCTGCCCGGGCGACGCGGTCGGCCACTGGAGCCGGGACTGGCCGGCCTGCAACGAGCATCGCCAGCCCCACGGCTTCCGGCAGGTCGCCGAGTTCCTTGACGAGGTGATCGACGAGACCGACCCCGAGATGCAGAAGCGGATGCTGCGCAACGAGAAGAGCTTCTATATCTGGGCCAGCATCCTGCGCGGCGCCGGCGCGGTCACCGGCTGCCGGCGCTGCCAGGACGTCTGCCCGGTCGGGGAGGACTACGAGGCGATGCTCAGGGACGCGCTGGACGACATCCCGGAAGACACGCCTTCGAAGCGGCTCCGGCTGGACGAACTGCGCAGCGCGGAGACGGCGGGCGACCGCGGCCCGGCCTGGCCCGCCCAGAAACGGTGGATCGGATCATGACAAGCACGGCGGACGAACGGACCGGGGCGCCGGACGGGCCGCGCAGGGCCGGCAGGACCGGCGGGCGCCGCGCCGAGATTCTCCAGCGGGCAACCGAGTGTTTCGACCGGCTCGGCTACGCCAACACGACGCTGGACGACATTGCGCGCGCGGTCGGCATCAAGCGCGAGGGCATCTACTACTATTTCAAGAACCGCGGGCAGATCCTGCTCGAAATTATCGAGCCGCAAAGCCGCCTGCTGGTCGACGGCGTCGCGGCGGTCGTCGGGGATGCGTCGCTCGGCCCGCGCGAGAAGTTCCGCGAAGCCATCCGAATCCATCTGCTCCATTTCGACCGCTACTGCCTGGAGATGACCGTGAGCCTGCGCGACGGCCGGTTCGAAGGCGAGCCGGAAGTGCGCCAGGCGATGGTCAGGCTGTGGAAGGAATACGAAGCGTCCTGGACCCGCATCATCGCCGAAGGCCAGGACCGGGGCGAATTCAGGGCCATCGGCGAGCCGAAGACGCTGGCCTTTGCCGTGCTCGGCACCTGCAACTGGTTGGCCCGCTGGTACGATCCGCGCAAGCCGGTGACGATCGACGCACTGATCGACTCCTATACCGAACTGTTGTCGTCGGGCCTGTTTGAGTAGGCGGCATGATGTTTCGCAATCGATTTCGGCGCGACGGATCAAACCGGCCCTGCCGCCCGGATATCCCCATCTTGCCACCCCGGACGGAGCGCAGCGACGATCCGGGGTCCAGGGTCACACTTGCACAGTCCGTACCGGCGGCCCCATCGGCAAGCTCAGGGCAGGCCCTGGACCCCGGCTCCCCCGTTGGTCGGCCGGGGTGGCAAATTGGAGTGTCAGGTCAGATATCGGGTGTCGCACCGGGGCGGAATCGCCGCCCGAATGATCGCCGCCATCCCTGTTCCAAACTTGACTTTATGTTTACGTAAACGTAAAATCAGGTGCCGAAGGAGGACGCCTATGAACATGGACCGGCAGGGGCACGTTTTCCCGCCCTTTACCGTGCGGCCCGGGAAGGCGCTGGCGGAGAAGCTGCTGCGCGGCCAAGGGGCGCCGGTCGATCTGGAGACGGTGCCGCCGACCTACATGATCTTCCTGCGCGGCGAGACCCGGGGCGCCAACCTGTTCGAGGCGCTCGGCATCGACCGCAGGCGCGCCCTGCACGGCGGCCAGCGCTACGAATGGTACGAACCGGCCGGCTGGGACGAGGAACTGACGGTGACGGCGACCGTCGAGAAAATCACCGAGAAGCAGGGCCGCAGCGGCAAAATCTGGTTCGCCGACGTCGCGCTGGACTATGTGCGCGGCGACGGCACGCGGGTGCTGCGCGAAATCACCCGGCTGATCGAGCGGGAGTAGGCCGATGGCATACAGCGAAGGCGACATTCTGTTCGACGCGACGGTGCCCGGCGCCGACCGGGCGCGGCTCGCCGACTTTTCCGCCGGGACCGAAGACCCGAACCCGATCCATACCGACGAGGCCTTCGCGAAAGCTGCCGGCTTTCCGACCGTGCTGCAGCAGGGCCCGATGACCACCGCCCATTTCGCCCGCCTGCTCGCGGAGCGGGTCGGGCAGGACCGGCTGCGCTGGCTCGACGTCACCTTCACGGCGCCGGTCTTCCCGAAAGAGGACCTGAGGATCGAGGCGGTCGTCACGGCGGCGGACGACGAGGCCGTCACCTGCGCGCTCACCGCATCCAAAAGCGACGGCACGGTCACCGCCAGGGCCGAGGCCGGTTTCGGAGCCTGAGGCGGCGTGCAGCGTCCGGAACCGGCGAACGCGGAGAACGCTTCCATGTCTGTAACCGAGTCCGTCACCTACGGAGAGGCGGGAATTGCCAACGTCACGCCGGAGACTTTCTGGGACCAGGACGAGGAATTCCGCGACCTGCAGCTCAACCTGATCAAGATCCATGTCGTCAGCGAGGATTACGGCGCCGACTGTTTCGAGCCGTCGATCCTGCGCGCGCCGACGCCGGAAGCGAAGATGCGCATGGCCACGACCGTGGCGGAGGAATACGGCCACCATCTGCGGTTCCGGGCGCTGCTCGACGAGCTCGGCCTCGACTGGCGCGAATTCAGCGCCGACAAGGACCATCTGACGACCTTCGACACGCCGATCGACGACTGGGCCGACCAGGTTGTTTTCCTGGCGCTGGTCGACCGCGCCGCCGCGCACCAGTTCCGCCAGTTCGTGCGCTCGCCCTACGCGCCGTTCCGCAAGGCCTGCCAGGACACGCTGAACGAGGAGTACGGCCATGTCGGCTTCGGCATGGACGGCGTGAAGGATATGCTGGAGACGCCGGAGGGCCGCGCCGCGGTCGAGGCCGCGGTGCCGAAATGGCTCAGGGTCGGCCTCGCCTCCTTCGGCAGCGACCGGTCGCGGACCAACGAGCGCTACCGCTACTGGGGTTTCAAGACCGAGACCAACGCCGCCATGCGCACGGCCTACTACCGCCAGGTCCGCGCCTTCGTTGCCCGCGACTGGGGCATCGAACTGGCCGAAGACCCGGCGGTCTACATGGCCGCGGCCGACGAACCGTCCCGGCCGGCGCCCTACGCTGCGGGCTAAACAGCCTTGGCGGCCTTCACCGTCGCCCTGCAGGACGGTACGGCGGTTTCCTGCGCCGCCGGCCAGAGTGTGCTGGAAGCCTGTCTCGCCGCCGGCCTGCCCATGCCCTACAACTGCCGCTCCGGGGAATGCGCCGAGTGCCGGGCCGTCCTGCTAAGCGGCAGCGTCGACGAGAGCCCCGGCGCCGACCCGGCGATCTTCACCGAGGCCGACCGGCGCAAGGGCCGCATCCTGACCTGCCTGTGCGCGCCGACCTCCAACATCGCGCTGGAGATCGTGCTGCGCGACGGCGCGAGCGCGCCGCGGATCGAGCATGTGACGGCCACGGTCGGCCGCGTCGGGCAGGTCTCCGCCAGCGTCGTCCAGGTCGCGCTCGACTGCCCGCGCGAGATCGCCTACCGGGCCGGCCAGTATTTCGAATGGATCGTCCCCGGCATCGCGCCCAACCGCTATTTCTCGGCAGCGAACCCGCCGGGCGGGACCGAACTGGTGTTCGACGTCCGGCTCTATCCGGGCGGCGCAATCGGGGACCATGTGCGGTCCGGCCTCGCGCCGGGCGATTCGCTGGAGATCGCCGGGCCCTACGGCCATTTCGGCTTCACGGCGAACGATCACCGGCCGGCGATCTGCGTCGCCGGCGGCACCGGCCTCGCCCCGGTCAAGGCGATGGTCGCGGACGCCCTGGCCCGGAACTCCGGCCGCCGCATCCGCCTGCTCTACGGCGCGCGCCGGCAGGAGGATCTCTACGATATCACCTTGCTCGACGCCTGGTCGGCCCGGTCAGCGGATTTCGGCTACGCCATCGCCCTGTCGGAAGAGCCGCAAGGCAGCCCGTGGGACGGGCCGCGCGGCACGGTGACCGAACTGCTGGCGGACACGGTGTACGACGGTTTCGGCGCCGAGGCCTTCCTGTGCGGCCCGCCGCCGATGATCGACGCGGCCATGCCGATCCTGAAGGCAATCGGCGTCGACTCCGACGATATCCACACCGACCGCTTCAGCCCGGCGAAGATTTGACAGGGTGCGGGCGACCAATAATTTGTACCCTTATTGTTCATTTCCTGTAAGCTGTGCGGGTTTCCCACCCATGGCCGGGGGCCGTCCATGGACCTGCGTACGTCCGACCCTGCCGCTGCCGCCCCGGCGGATTCCGCCGAAGCCGGCGGCCGGGCCCTGCGCATGGCGCGCGGGGTCTGCCGGTTCCTCGCCGCCCGGGGCTACAGCACGCTCACCGAGTTTCCCGTCGGCAAGGGAAGGCGCGTCGACGTGATCGGCCTGAACCGAGAGCAGCGCTTCGTCATCGTCGAGATCAAGACCACTCTGGCCGATTTCCGCGGCGATGCGAAATGGCCGGACTATCTGCCCTGGTGCGACGCCTACTATTTCGCCGTGCCGGACGGTTTCCCGGCCGACATCCTGCCGCCGGACCAGGGCCTGCTGGTCGCCGACGCCTTCGACGCCGCGGCGATCCGCGAGGCGCCGGAGCGGACGATGAACGCGACCCGCCGGCGCACGCAGATCCTGAAATTCGCGCTCGCCGCCGGGCAGCGGCTGCAACAGGCCCTCGACCCTGCGCCGTCCGAGCGCTGGAACGGACGCGCCTGACCTACCCGTTCCAGGCCCGGCCGCGCAGGGGCAGGAAGCGCGGCACGGCGGCGCTGTAGCGGGCATAATCCTCGCCGTAGATCTGCAGCAGCTTGCGCTCCTCGAAATGCGTGCCGATGACGAGATAGAGCGTACCCCACGCCGCCGTCATCAGCGCCGCCTCATCGAAGGCGCGGCCCCAGAACACCATGATCATCGCGCTGTAGAGCGGATGGCGGACATAGCGGTGGATGCCGTGGGTGACCAGCGGCTCGAGCCGGGCCTGCGGGATATCCGGCGGCGGCTCCGGCGTCTCGACCGGCACGGCCGCGATTTGCCCGTAGCCCGTGCGGCGGCGTCCGCTTCGTCCGGAATTGCGCCGGTGGACGATGACCCGAGCCTGGGTCAGGCCGCCGAAGCGGCCGAGATCGTATTGCACCAGGGCGACGAACAGCAGCACCCAGCCGGCGACCTGGACCGCCACCATCGGCGCATGCAGCCAGAGTGGCAGGTCGAACGCGACCTTGCCCGGAAAGCCGCGCCACTCGAAGAACAGGATCGCGCCGAGATGGACCGCCGCGATCAGGTTGTAGGCGATCCGGGCGAAGCCGCCGAGCGCGGCGTCGAACGCCCGGTTGGCCTTCTGCCGCGCCAGCAGGCTGTGCAGGACGCCGAAGCTGAGCCAGGCGAGCGCATAGAGGAGATGGTCGGCAACGGTCATGGCGGGTCAGGATACGCCACGAATCAAAGAATCCCGAGCGACGAGAAGATTTCGCGGATATCGCTGGCGTATTTGCCGAACTCGGGTGTCTCGCGCACCGCGTGGTCGCGCGGCCGGGGCAGGTCGATATCGAGAATCGCCTCGACCGTGCACGGACGCGGCGACAGGACGACGACCCGGTCGGCGAGAAAGACCGCCTCGGTAATGGAGTGCGTGACGAACAGGACCGTTTTCCGCGACGTCAGCCAGATCTGCTGCAGGTCGAGGTTCAGCTTGTCGCGCGTGAGCGCATCCAGCGCGCCGAACGGCTCGTCCATGAGCAGGAGCGGCGGGTCGTGCAGGAGCGCGCGGCAGATCGAGACGCGCTGGCGCATGCCGCCGGAGAGCTCGAACGGATAGCTGTCCTCGAAGCCGGTCAGTCCCACGAGGTCGATCAACTGCTGCGCGCGCGGGCGATAGGCCTTCTTGTCGAGGCCGCGCATTTCGACCTGGAGCAGCACGTTGCTCATTACCCTGCGCCAGTCGAGCAGAACCGCTTCCTGGAAGACCATCCCGAGGTTCGTGTACGGCTTCGAGACGGCGGTCCCGCCGATCGAGATCGTCCCGCCGGTGAGCGGCACGAGGCCGGCGACCAGCAGCAGAATCGTGCTCTTGCCGCAGCCCGAAGGGCCGAGAACGGCGAGGAACTCGCCGGGCTTGCACGAGAGCGAGACATCGTCGATCGCCTGCACCGGCTCGCCGAGGGTCTCGTAACGCTTCGAGATGCCCTCGATTTCCACCGCGACACCGGCACCGTCCGTCCGCGCAACATCCGGCGCCGCGGGCCCTACCCTTGCCGACCCAAAGACTTTCATCGCCTTCCTCGTGGGGACCGCGGGACGGCGCCTGCCGCCGCGGCGCGAGTGTACACACTTGCCCGAAGCCGCTCAACGCGCGCCGGCCGGACGAAGCGGCCGGGCCGGCTGAAGACACGCTTGCATCGGTTCTTCGCGCGGGAGCGCCCTTTACAAATCGCCGGATATCGTGTGACCTGTATATTGTATGAAATCTTCCGCTCTCTCGGACGGTGGTTTCGTAATGGCTCCTGCCTCTCGATCGCCAGCCGGTTCGGCCAGGGTCGACTGGATTCGGGAATGGATGTCGGCGGCAGCCGGAAGGCCCGTAACGCCGCCCAGCTTTGCATCGGTCGAAGACGTCGTCGCGTTCCGCGAATCGATGAAGATCGACGCGGGGCCCGTGGCCGAATACCCGAAGATGGCGCGGGTCGAGGAGCGGGTCGTGCTCCGCGAGCGCGACGGGATTCCGTTGACCGCCGAAATCTACGTTCCCAAGGGGGCGGGGCCGTTCCCGGCGCTGCTGTATATGCACGGCGGAGGCTGGGCCGCGGGGTCGGCGATACAGTTTCGAAAATCGGCCATGCGCCTGGCCGAGGCGGGCTACGTCGTCGTCAATCTCGATTACAGCCTGGCGCCCGAGCACCCCTTCCCCTGCGCGCTCGAGGACTCGATCTACGCCTGCCGCTGGATAACGCAAACCATCGGCGCGTATAACGGCGACCCGGGCAGCGTCCTGATCGGGGGCAGCTCGGCCGGCGCCAACCTCGCCGCAGCCACCGTGGTGGCGTTCAAGGACGATCTGCTCTCCGAGCTCGACGAGGGCGAATACGCCGGCATGCCGGTCGATTTCGCCGGTGCGCTCCTGATCTACGGGATTTACGACCTCTATCTCCTGAGCGAGGAAGAGCCCGAGACCTGGGACGGCATGATCGAGTGGATGTTCAATGCGGCCTACCTGGGCCCTCATTATCTCAGCCAGTACCGGAATCCCCTGGTCAGTCCCGTATGCGCCGCCCACCTGGAGCGGTTTCCACCGACCTACATCTCCTGCGGCGACCGGGATCTTCTCGTCGGCCAGTCGCTGGCGCTGGCGGCCGCCCTGACCCGGGTGCGGGTACCGACGACCCTGTCCGTGTCCGAAGGCCTGAGTCACGCGTTCGTCCATATTTCGCACATCCTGCCGGCAGCAGAGGCCGAGGTGCAACGCATGTGCCGGTGGCTGGAAGATCGGGCGCGACCCGCTGGCGCCGGACAACCGTAGGGCGACACGCCATGCGCTTCGGCCTGTTTCACGAATGCAGTCCGACGACTCCCCAACGGTACCATCAGCGATACAGGGAAATGATCGCCGAAGCCGTGCGCGCCGAAGAGGTGGGCTTCGACATTTACCTCCTTTCGGAATCGCACTTCAGCCGGCATTACGGAATCTCCTCGCCGGAGGTCTTCCTCTCGGCCGTCGCCACCCGAACGAGCCGGATCCGGCTTCGGGCGGGCGGTGTCGTCGTTCTGAAATTCAATCATCCGATCAGGGTGGCCGAGCAGCTGGCCACCCTGGACGTCCTGTCGGACGGGCGCGCCGAACTCGGCGCCGTGCGGTCGAACAACCGGGACATGATCGAGGGGTTTGAAATCTCGCCGAAGGAAACGCGGGCCCAATCCGACGAAGCCCTGGAAATCATCGCGAAGGCCCTGCGCAGCGATCCGTTCGAGCATCGCGGCACGTTCTGGAACATCCCCTCGCGCAGCCTCGTTCCGCGGCCCGTGCAGGAGCCGCATCCGCCCATGGTGTACTGCTCGACGGGACTCGAGGGTCACCGGGTGGCGGGCCTGAAGGGGCTCGGCGTCATGAGCGGCGGCAGCCTCGTCCGGGGATGGGACTTCGTGGCAGAGGCCATTCCGACCTACAAGGATGCGCTGAAGGATGCGGAGCCGATCGGGGCCTATGCGTTCGACAGTCTCGGGGTCTACATAAATCGGGCGCATTGTGCCGAGACCATGGAAAAGGCGATCGGCGCGGCCCGCCGGTGCGCGATCGAGACCGTCGAACTGGTCCTCGGCTTTTACAAGAAGCTGGCCTCGGCGAGTCCCGACTACGCCTATATGGGGCAGCTCGGCGATATCGAGGAGCACACCCAGGATGTCGAGTATCTGAACGAGAGAGGGCCTTTCGTTACGGTCGGAGACCCCGAATTCTTCATCGAGCGCTGCACGAGACTGCGGGATCTCGGCGCCGATGAGGTCATTTTCTGCATCGATGGCCTCGAGCACAGTGCGCATATGCGGGCCATCGAGCTGATCGGCGAGCGGGTGATCCCCGCCTTGCGCAACGGGCAGGATACCCGCACCCGGCCCGCTGCGGGCCGTGTTCCCTGAGCGGGATTTTCTGAGCGGGGACCGGGCGGCGGCGCAGCGCGGAAAAGGCGGAGCAGGGGAACCCGGCGCCTGTACGCACGGACCGAGGCGCGTCGCTCCGGACCGTGTCTTCTCGCCGTCTCGCGGCGGCGCACGAACGATGGGTCGAGCGCGAAGCGACCGAACGGAAAACGCAAGACCCGAACAAGGAGGAAATGCAGATGAGCAAGAAAGCTGGAATGAAGACAGGCGGTCTCCGTCGTCGCGGGATGCTGACGGCAGGCGCAAGCGCGATTCTTGCGCTGGGCGCCGCCGCCATCCTGGGCGCGACCGCGATCGCGCCGGCGCAGGCCGCGGACAAGATCTCGGTCCGTCTCGATTACTACGCCGGGCCGGAGCAGGCCGGCTTCTGGGTCGCCCAAGCAAAGGGATGGTACGCCGCTGCCGGCCTGACCGTCGACGTAAAGGAGGGCCAGGGCTCGGATTCCACCGCCCAGCTCGTCGCCGCCGGCCGGGAAACGTTCGGTTTCGTGACCGGGGACGCCCTGTTGCGGGCGAACAGCAAGGGCGCCGACCTGATGATGGTGGCGATGCCGATTCAGGATTCCGGGCTCGGATTTGCGGTCCGGAAGGACTCCGACATTCGCTCGCCGAAGGATCTCGTCGGGAAATCCTACGCGGATTCGGCCGGGTCCGCCGGAATCGGGCTTCTCCAGGCGGTGTGCGAAGTCAACAAGATCGACTGCAGCAAGATCAAGATCGTGACCCTTCCGACGCAGGCGGTGATTCCCGGCTTCCTCGAGGGCAAGTTCGACGCCGTGGTCTCCAACGACTGGTGGCCGTCCGGATACACCGGCTCCGGGCCCGTCCGCTTCATCAACTACCGCGACCACAAGGTGCCGTCCCTCGGATGGGGCATCGTCGCGACGAATGAGACCCTGGGCAAGAGCGGCTCGACGGCGCGGAAGTTCGTCCAGGCGACGATGCGAGGCTTCGACTACGCCTTTGCGAATCCGAAAGAGCTTCACGGCATCATCGCGAAGCAGGTGAAGAAGTACTACTACGACGAGGCGGCGAACGTGGCGGCGCTTTCTGCATTCGTAACGCACACCGCGAACGCCAAGGGCAAGGCACTTGGATGGATGTCGCTCGACGACTGGAAGAACGCGATCGCCGTCCTGACAAAGTATGCGGGTTTGAAAAACGCGCCGGCGGCCAAGGATGTCTTCACGAATGAATTCATCCAGGGCAACTGACGTGTAGCCGGCGTCAAATCGCCGATGCGCGATGCGGGCGCTGCGGGCGGCCGGGGATCGGCCCGGCGCCTGCCGTGCGCGCCGAGACCGGGCGACGGGTGCTGAAAGGGTCCAGGCGGGAATGGTGACCGGTGACGGGTCTGCTGCAGGTTCGCGCCAGGCCTCTTCCGGAGGCGGGCGGTTGGCGCGGTGGCGCCGTCGGATTGCGGACCTGGCCTGGCCGATCGGCACGATCCTGCTCGTGCTGGTCGCGTGGGAGCTGTGGATCCGTCTGGGCGACGTTCCGCTGTACGTTTTCGCGGCGCCCTCGGACGCGCTTCTCGCCGCGGTCACCCAGTGGTCGACGCTCGCCCGCGAGGCGGCGGTCACCATGACGGAGGTGGCGCTCGGCTTTGCCCTGGCCGTCGTCACGGGAATCGGGCTCGCGTTGCTCATCGACGCGTCGGTGAAATTCGAGCGCGCCCTCTATCCCTACCTTGTCGCGACCCAGGTCGTGCCGATCATCGCGCTGGCGCCGGCGATCGTGATCTGGTTCGGCTACGGGCTTCTCTCGAAGGTCCTGATCGTTGCGATCTTCGGCGTCTTCGTCGTCACCATCGACACTCTGGCCGGCCTGCGCGCGATCGAGGAGGAGCGGCTTCACCTCGCCCGGTCGATGGGCGCCGGCGCCGTGGCGACCTTTTTCAAGATCCGGATTCCCCACGCGCTGCCCAGCATCTTCGGCGGCGTCAAGCTGGCGGCGGCGTTCTCGGTCATCGGCGCCGTCGTCGCCGAATTCATCGGCGCGCACAGCGGCCTCGGCCGTCTGATCATCGTGGCTCAGACGCGCCTCGAGACCGTCACCATGCTCGCCGCGATCATCTGGCTCGCCGTGCTGGGGGTCGGCGTCTACTTTCTCATCGAGTTTATCGAAAGGCGGGCCATCCGGTGGCACGTCTCCCGGAGACTCGAAGAGACGCATCTGACCTGAGCGGATGTCGGACGCGGACAAGCCGGGCAAAGGAAACGCCGCTCCCGAAAGCGACGGCGGGGCGTCCGCTGCCGTCCTTCGCAAGCCGGGAGCGGGAATGTGGCGCCCGCCGGCGGGGCGGCGCCGGCTGGGCGGGTTTTCCAATTCGGCCGCAGGAATCGTCGCGGGCCTCGCAATCTGGGAGGCCGGCGTACGTCTCGGAAATGTCCCTCACTACGTGCTCCCGCCGCTGAGCGAGGTGCTTCAGACGGCGGTCGGCGAGAGCGGCTACCTTCTCGCCGAGACCTGGGTGACGATTCAGGAAATCGTGGCCGGATTTCTGTTGAGCGTCGTCGTCGGGGTCTCGCTGGCATTCCTGATCGTGTCGGTGCGCCCGATCGCCAGGAGCATCTATCCGATCCTCGTCATATCGCAGGTGATTCCGAAGATCGTCTTTGCCCCGGTGTTCCTGGTCCTCTTCGGCTTCGGTATGACCTCGAAGATCCTCATTGCATTCCTGCTTTCCTTCTTTCCGATCGTGATCGACACGGTTCTGGGATTGCGTTCGACGTCGGTCGAGGCATTACATTTCGCCCGCTCGACGGGCGCGGGACCGATCCGCACGCTGTTCCTGATCCGCCTTCCGAACGCGCTGCCGCAAATGTTCGCCGGGCTGAAGCTTGCCGCCACCTTTTCCGTCACGGGTGCGGTCCTCTCGGAGTTCATCGGCGCCGACCGGGGAATCGGGCGCGCCATGCTGAAAGCAAGCGCGGGCCGCGAGACCGATGTCGTGTTCGCCGGCGTGCTCTATGTCAGCGCGGTCGGTTTCGGGATGTTTCTGCTGATTCAGTACATCGAAAGCGCGGTCGCACATTGGCACGTGTCGCAGCGTCGCCGGCGGGCCCAGGCAGGGTAACGAACGACGGTCGATCGCTACAGCCGGGCAGCGGCAGTCAGCTCTTCAGCCCTTCCCAGAGGGTTTTCACCCTCTTGAAGAAATCGGTGGATTTCGGGCTGTTGGCGTCGCCGCCGGCGTCGCGGAACCGTTCGAGGATCTCGCGCTGCCCGGAGTTGAGATTGCGCGGCGTCTCGACCTCAATCTCGATATACATGTCGCCGCGCGCCCTTGAACGAAGCTGCGACATGCCCTTGCCGCGCAGCCGGAACTGGTCGCCGCTCTGCGCGCCTTCGGGAATCGTGACCCGGGCGCGCATGCCCTCGACCGTCGGCACCTCGAGCGCGCCGCCGAGCGCCGCCGTCGTCATCGGCAGCGGCACCTGGCAGTAGATGTTGGCGCCGTCGCGGTGGAACACGTCGTGCGGCGCCACCGAGACGAAAATGTAGAGATCGCCCGGCGGCGCGCCGCGCATGCCGGGTTCGCCCTCGCCGGCCAGGCGGATCCTTGTGCCGTCGTCGACGCCGGCCGGAATGTTGACCGAGAGGGTCTTTTCGCGCCGCACCCGGCCGGCGCCGTTGCAGGTGCGGCAGGGCTTGTCGATGACCTCGCCTTCGCCCTGGCACCGGGCGCAGGTGCGCTCGACCGTGAAGAAGCCCTGGCTGGCGCGCACCCGGCCGCGCCCGCCGCACTGGCCGCAAGTCACCCGGGCGGCGCCGCCCTCCGAGCCGCTGCCGCCGCACGATGCGCACTGGTCGGCGCTGGGCACCCGGATCGTCGTCTGCTTGCCGGTGAAGGCGTCTTCCAGGCTCACTTCCATGTTGTAGCGCAGGTCCTGGCCGCGGGTCGGCTGCCGGCGCCCGCCCGGGTTCATGCCGGAAATGTCGCCGAAGATGTCCTCGAAGATATCGCCGAAGCTGCCGCCGCCGAAATTGAACTCGAAGCCGCCGGGGCCACCCCCGAAGCCACCGGGGCCAGGTCCGCCCGCCTGCTCGAACGCGGCATGGCCGAAGCGGTCGTAGGCCGCGCGCTTCTCGCCGTCCTTCAGGACTTCGTAGGCCTCGTTGACCTGCTTGAAGTTGCGCTCGGCCTCGCCGTCGCCCGGATTGCGGTCGGGGTGGTACTGCATCGCCTTCCGGCGGAAGGCGGACTTGATCTGCGCCTCGTCGGCGTCGCGGCCGACGCCGAGCACGTCATAAAAGTCCCGCTGTGCCATCGCCGATCCCGCCTGTCAGACCCAAGCTGTCATGAAGGGTATCGTGTCGACCCGCGGCTACTCGGGATGAGGGGAAATGGAGGCCATACCGATAACCTCCCTCACCCTGAGTAGCCGCGAAGCGGCGTATCGAAGGGCCGGCCGTCAGGACGCTTTCTTCTGCTCGTCGTCGTCGTCGACTTCCTCGAAGTCGGCATCGACGACGCCCTCTTCGGCCTGGGCCCCGGTCTGGGCGTCGGTCGCTTCGGCGCCGCCGGCCGCGTCGCCGGCCGCACCGGCGGCGGCTTCGGCCTCGGCCTGCTGGGCGGCATACATGGCCTCGCCCAGCTTCATCGACGCCTGCATGAGCGCCTGGGTCTTTTCCTGGATCGCGCCGAGATCGTCCTCGTCCTTGACCGCCTTCAGATCCTCGATCGCCTTTTCGATGGCCTCCTTCTCGGCGGCCTCGATCTTGTCGCCATGCTCGGCGAGCGACTTGCCGGTCTGGTGGATCATGGCGTCGGCGGCGTTGCGCGCGTCGGCGAGTTCGCGGCGCTTGCGGTCCTCCTCGGCGTTGGCCTCGGCCTCCTCGACCATGCGCTCGATCTCGTCGTCGCTCAGGCCGCCGGAGGCCTGGATGCGGATCTGCTGCTCCTTGCCGGTCGCCTTGTCGGTCGCCGTGACGCTGACGATGCCGTTGGCGTCGATATCGAAGGCGACCTCGATCTGGGGCACGCCGCGCGGCGCCGGCGGAATGCCGACCAGGTCGAACTGGCCGAGCAGCTTGTTGTCCGCCGACATTTCGCGCTCGCCCTGGCCGACCCGAATTGTGACCGCGCCCTGGTTGTCCTCGGCGGTCGAGAAGACCTGGCTTTTCTTGGTCGGGATCGTCGTATTGCGGTCGATCAGCCGGGTGAACACGCCGCCCAGGGTTTCGATGCCGAGCGAGAGCGGCGTCACGTCGAGCAGCAGGACGTCCTTCACATCCTTGTTCAGCACGCCGCCCTGGATCGCCGCGCCGAGCGCCACGACCTCGTCCGGGTTGACGCCCTTGTGCGGCTCGCGGCCGAAGATCTGCTGGACCGTCTCCTGCACCCTGGGCATGCGGGTCATGCCGCCGACCAGGATGACCTCGTCGACCTCGCTGGCCTTCAGGCCGGCATCCTTGAGCGCCGATTTGCACGGCCCGACCGTGCGCTGGATCAGCTCCTCGACCAGGGTTTCGAGCTTGGCGCGGGTCAGCTTGACGTTGAGATGCTTCGGCCCGCTCGCGTCGGCGGTGATGAAGGGCAGGTTGATGTCCGTCTGGGTCGCGCTCGACAGCTCGATCTTGGCCTTCTCCGCGGCCTCCTTGAGGCGCTGGAGCGCCAGCCGGTCCTCGCGCAGGTCTATGCCCTGGTCCTTTTTGAACTCGGCGGCCAGATAGTCGATGATCTTGGCGTCGAAATCCTCGCCGCCGAGGAAGGTGTCGCCGTTGGTCGATTTCACCTGGAACAGGCCGTCGCCGATCTCGAGGATGGAGACGTCGAAGGTGCCGCCGCCCAGGTCGTAGACCGCGATGGTGCCGCTTTCCTTCTTCTCCAGCCCGTAGGCGAGCGCCGCCGCCGTCGGCTCGTTGATGATGCGCCGGACATCGAGGCCGGCGATCCGGCCGGCGTCCTTGGTCGCCTGGCGCTGGGAATCGTCGAAATAGGCCGGCACCGTGATGACCGCCTCGTCGACCGGCTCGCCGAGATAGGCCTCGGCGGTCTCCTTCATCTTCTGCAGGATGAAGGCGCTGATCTGGCTCGGGCTGAATTTCTCGTCGCGCGCGCCGACCCAGGCGTCGCCGCCGTCGGACTTGACGATCTTGTAGGGGACGAGATCGATATCCTTCCTGGTCATCGGATCGTCGAAGCGCCGGCCGATCAGCCGCTTGACCGCGAAGATCGTGCTCTCGGGGTTGGTCACCGCCTGGCGCTTGGCCGACTGGCCGACCAGCCGTTCGCCGTCCTCTGCAAACGCCACCATCGACGGCGTCGTCCGGCCGCCTTCCGAATTCTCGACCACCTTGGCGTTCCCGCCGTCCATCACGGCGATGCAGGAATTGGTGGTGCCGAGATCGATACCGATAATCTTGGCCATGGTCGTCTCTCCTTGCGGCAGCAGGCCCGCGCCGGCCCTCTCAGGCGCCGGTGCGAACCCCCGCTGCGACCGTTTTCCGGGCCGGCTGGCCGCCCGCAAGGGCAGGTGCATCCGGCCGCAAATGACAGGATTGCGGGGCCTTCCCCGCTTCGATGCTGCATATAGGGAGGGGCCGCGTGCACCGCAAGACGCCGCAAAAACGGACAAATCCGCCCGGTGCGCCGGTGCAGCGCGGGTTCCCGCCCTCTCCTCGAGAATCCTCCGCGAAAGGCCATAAGGCGGATTCGACGGGTCGAATCACGCATCCCCCCTCCCCCAAAGGGAGGGGGATTCGGTCAGTGCCCTTTTTGTCAGATGAATTCAAAGGGCGAGGAATTTAGTCGGCGCCCTTGTTTCAAAGGACTTCGGGGTTCCCGGACAAGCCATGACAGGGGCGGAACAATCGGGCTAGCCTGCCGGGGTGATCGTCTCCGCCTCCTACCGCACGGACATTCCGGCCTTCTACGGCGACTGGTTCCTCAACCGGGTCGCGGCGGGCGAGGCGCGGTTCCGCAATCCGTTCGGCGGCGGCATCGTGACGGTCTCGCTCAGGGCGGAGGACGTCTCCGGCATCGTCTTCTGGACGCGCAATTTCGCGCCGCTCATGAACCGCCTCGCGCCGATCGAAGAGCGCGGCTGGCCCTTCGTCGTGCAAATCACCGTTACGGGCTACCCCCGGCCGCTCGAACCTTCGACGATCCGCGCGGAGGACGCCGCGGCCCAGATTGCGGAAATCGCCCGGCGGTTCGGCCCGCGCGCCGCGGTCTGGCGCTACGATCCGGTTCTGCTGTCGTCGCTCACCGGGCCGGACTGGCACCGCGCGACGTTCGCCCGCCTGGCCCGGCTGTTGCGCGGCCATGTCGACGAGGCGGTGCTGTCCTTCGTCGAGCCCTACCGCAAGACACGGCGCAACCTGAACCGGCTCGCGGCGGCCGGCGGGCTCGAATGGCGATTGCCGGAGCCCGACGAGAAGGCCGCGCTGATCCGCGACCTGGCCACGGTCGCCGGCGACGCCGGCATGACGCTCACCCTGTGCACGCAGCCGGCGTTGGCGGAATGCGTGGCGGACATCGCCGCCCCGGCGCGGTGTATCGACGCCGGCCGGCTCGGCGACGTTGCGGGCCGTCCCGTCATCGCGCCGGTGAAGGGCAACCGGCCGGGCTGCCTGTGCGCCGCGTCGCGCGATATCGGCGCCTACGACACCTGCCCCCACGGCTGCGCCTACTGCTACGCCGTCGCCGACCGCAGCCGGGCGAAGGCGGCCTATGCGGCGCAGGATGCGGGGGCGGAGATGCTTGGGGTGCGGTAGGGCGAGGGAGGCCTTCGGCTACGGTCGCGGCAAATTTCCGCGCCGATGCCCGCAGCACGAAGAAAATTCCCCGCCGTTCGGATTCCTCTGCAAAAGCCGCAAGCCGGAGCCGGCAGGCCGGACAATGCGTCCCCCCTCCCCTTGGGGGCAGCGCCTACGCCGCGTCGCTTTCCCCGGCGTTCTCTTCGCCGTTCTCCTCGGGCGGTTCGGCGGCGGCTTCCGGAGCCTCTGCCGCTTCTTCGGCCGCCTCCCCGGCCTCCGGCGCAGGCTCCTCCGGCGGCTTCCGCGCGACGCCGACCAGGGCGGGGCGCAGCAGGCGGTCGTGGATGACATAGCCGTCCTGCACCACCTGGGCGACCGCGCCGGGCGCCAGATCGTCCGTCGGCACCTCGAACATCGCCTGGTGGCGGTTGTGGTCGAAGCGTTCGCCGGTCTCCGGCGTCACCTTCTTCACGCCGTGCCGCTCCAGGGCCTGCAGCATCTCCTGCCGCGTCATGTCCACCCCGGCGCGCAGGTTGAACAGGTTCTCGTCTTCCTCCCGGGAGATTTCAGGCACGGCCTGCAGGGCGCGGCCGAGATTGTCGGCGACGGTCAGAATGTCCCGCGCCAGGCCGGTCGCGCCGTATTTCCGGCTGTCGGCAACGTCGCGGGCGGCGCGCTTGCGGGCATTGTCGGCGTCGGCCAGGGCGCGCAGCGCGCGGTCCTTCAGTTCCGCGACCTCGGTTTCGAGGTCGACGATGCGCTGCTGCTCTTCGGTCAGCGCCGGGGCCTCGCCTTCGCCCGCCTCCGGACCGGCGTCCGGTTCGGCCGATTCTGCGCCCCCGGCCGCCGTATCGGCGGCGTCCGGCTCGGAATCCGCCGCCGCCGGACCGCTATCCGCGGCAGCTTCGCTGTCGTTGGCCGGTTCGGGCGGCGCGGATGCCGTTGCCGGCGCGTTCCCGGGGGCTTCGGGGTCGTCGGTACCGGCGCCGCCATCCGGGGGGGGCTCCGCGGGATCGGTCTTGCGCGGGTCGTCGGTCATGTCGTGCAACTCAGTCCTGCAATCATTTTGGGGCCGCGCGCCGGCCTAGCCGATCAGCCGGCCGACGACGGTCGCCGTATAGTCCACCATCGGAATGATCCGGGCATAGTTCATGCGGGTCGGTCCGATCACGCCGATCGCGCCGACCACCATTTCGTCCGCATTCGTGTAGGGCGAGATGATCAGCGAGCAGCCGGCATTGCGGAACAGTTCGTTCTCCGCGCCGATGAAGATCCGGACGCCCTGGGCCGCGCTCGACAGGTCGAGCAGCCTGAGCAGGGTTTCCTTCCGTTCCAGCGCGGAGAACAGCCGCCGCACCCGCTCCAGATCGTCAATGGCGGCCACGTCTTCAAGAAGCCTGGACTGGCCCCGGACAATAAGCGCACCCTGCTCGGCCGCCGCCCCGTCCGGCCCGGCCCAGACCGCGAGGCCGCGTTCGACAAGATCGCCGGCGAGCGCGTCGAGCTGCGCCCGGTCGCGCGCCAGCTCCGCGGTGACGGCGCCGCGCGCCTCGCCCAGCGTCCTGCCGACCAGCCGCGCGGTCAGGTAGTTCGACGCCTCGATCAGCGCGGACGACGGCATGCCGACCGGCACGTCGATGATCCGGTTTTCGATGACACCGTTCTTCAGCACCATCACGACCAGCGCGCGGCCCGGCCCGAGGCTGACGAACTCGATGTGCTGCAACGCGCTTTCCGATTTCGGCGCGATCACCAGCCCGACCTGCTCGGACAGGCCGGCGAGCGATTGGCTGGCCTGGCGCAGAACCTGGTCGACGCTGCGCCCGTTGGCGGCGCACTGCGCCTCGATCCGGTCGCGTTCCTGCTCGCTGAGCCGGCCGACCTCGAGCAGCCCGTCGACGAACATGCGCAGGCCGGCATCGGTCGGCAGGCGGCCGGCCGAGGTGTGGCGGGCATAGAGCAGGCCGGCGTCCTCAAGATCGGCCATGACGTTGCGGATCGTCGCCGGCGACAGGTTGACGTCGTCGAGGCGCGACAGGGTGCGCGAGCCGACGGCCTCGCCGGAGTTCATGTAGGTCTCGACGATATGGCGCAGGATTTCCCGCGCCCGGTCGCCCAGCGCCTGTACGGACGATCCCCCCGCCGGGGTCGCCGGGGGCGGCGTCACGATGCTGCCGGAATCCGGGGTCGTCATGGCGGTTTCGCAAGGTCCATCAGAACGCGACGCGGCGCCCCGGAAACACAGGGGATCGAAGGGCACCGGAGCGGCGAAGATTTAGGCAATGCCGGAAATCCGGTCAATCCGGCGCGTTCGCCGGGCCGTCCGGGAGCGTTGCCGCGTCCGGATTGCCGAACCGGCGGAACGGCGCTATTTGCGACGGCGATTCGAGACGCACCGACGAAGGCACAGGAAATGGCGCGACTGACGGTACGGAATGTGGGCCGGGACGTGGTCGCCGCGCTCGAACGAAGGGCTTCGGCCAACGGGCGATCCGCCGAAGCGGAACACCGGGAAATCCTGCGCGCATCCTTGCTCAGCACCGAACGGGATTTCGCTTCGCGGGCCGCGGCGTTGCGCCGGCGGCTCCGCTCGTCGATCGACAGCACGAACACGATCCGGGCAGACCGCGAGCGCGATGCCGCCGCGTGACCGGGGCGCGGATTCCGGGCTAGATTGCCGGTCCCCGACCTACCGCTTAAGGCTGCTCCCCCAATGAACGCATCCGGGAAACCCTCCGTCAGGCCGTCAGGCCGCGCGCGCGATGCGATGCGGGAGGTGACGCTCGAACCCGGCTGGGCCGGCCATGCCGAAGGCTCGTGCCTGGTGCGGTTCGGCGGCACCCATGTGCTGTGCGCGGCCTCGGTGATCGAGCGGGTGCCGCCCTTCCTGCGCAACAGCGGGCGCGGCTGGGTGACCGCCGAATACGGCATGCTGCCGCGCTCGACCCACAGCCGCACCGACCGGGAGGCCGCGCGCGGCAAACAGAGCGGCCGGACCCAGGAGATCCAGCGGCTGATCGGCCGCTCCCTGCGCGCAGTGACCGATCTCGAAGGCTTCGGCGAGCGCCAGATCACCGTGGACTGCGACGTGCTCCGGGCCGACGGCGGGACGCGCACCGCCGCGATCACCGGCGGCTGGGTCGCGCTGCACCAGGCCTTCGGGTGGCTGATCGGGAAGGGCGAGATCGACGAGACGCCGCTGACCGGCCAGGTCGCGGCGGTATCGTGCGGCATCTACAAGGGCGAGACGGTGCTCGACCTGGACTATGCCGAGGACAGCGCCTGCCAGGCCGACGCCAATTTCGTTTTGTCCGGCGACGGCGGGCTGATCGAGGTCCAGGCGACGGCGGAAGACAGGCCGTTCGCCGAGCGCCAGTTCGACGAACTGCTGGCGCTGGCGAAGCACGGCGTCGCCGAACTGTGCGCCCTGCAGCGCGCCGCCGTCGGGTAGCGGGCGGCATGGCGCCGCCCCCGCCGTTTCCGCTCGCCGGCGCGCTCGTCATCGCCAGCCACAATGCAGGCAAGGTGCGTGAGATCGGGGAATTGCTGGCGCCGCTCGGCGTGGCGGTGCGCTCCGCCGGCGCGCTCGGCCTGTCCGAGCCGGAGGAGACGGAAGACAGCTTCGCCGGCAACGCCCTGCTGAAGGCCCGCGCCGCGGCCGGCGCGTCGGGCCTGCCTGCGCTTGCCGACGACTCGGGCCTGGCGGTGCGCGCGCTGGGCGGCGCGCCGGGGATCCATTCGGCGCGCTGGGCCGGGCCGGAGCGGGATTTCGCCCTGGCGATGGCAAGGGTGAACCGGGCGCTGGGCGACAACACGGACCGGGGCGCGGCCTTCGTCTGTGCCCTGGCGCTGGCGTCCCCGGACGGCGGCGAGGCCGTGTTCGAAGGCCGGGTCGAGGGCCGCCTCGTCTGGCCGCCGCGCGGCAACCGCGGCTTCGGCTACGATCCGATCTTCGTGCCCGACGGCCACGAGGCGACCTTCGGCGAAATGGAACCGGCGGCCAAGCACCCGATCAGCCACCGGGCCCGCGCCTTCGCCAAACTGCTCGCCGCCTGGCGCGCCGCGGCATGAGGGCGTCGCTTCCATCTCCGCGATCTCGAATCCCCCTCCCCTTGGGGGAGGGGTCAGGGGAGGGGTCGGCCGCCGCCGCGCCGATGCCGGAGTTCGGCACTGCGACAACGTCCGCAGACCCCTCCCCCCGACCCCCTCCCCCAAGGGGAGGGGGGGAAAACGAGCGCCGCCCGGCCGCCCTCGCGGTCTATATCCACTGGCCGTTCTGCCTGTCGAAATGTCCCTATTGCGATTTCAACTCCCATGTCCGGGAGGCGGTCGACACGGCGGCCTGGCAGGCGGCCTATCTCAGCCAGCTCCGGGCCTGCGCGGCGCGGACCGGCCCGCGGCGCGTGACCAGCCTCTATTTCGGCGGCGGTACGCCCAGCCTGATGCCGCCGCAGACCGCGGGCGCGATTATCGACGAGGCGGCCCGCGTCTGGACGCTGGAGCGCGATGCCGAGATCACCCTGGAGGCCAACCCGGCGGCCGCCGACCGGGCGCGCTTTGCCGGTTTTGCCGCGGCCGGCGTCAACCGGGTCTCGATCGGCGTGCAGAGCTTCGACGACCGGGACTTGCAGTTCCTCGGCCGGAACCATTCCGCCGCCGACGCGCACCGGGCGCTGCGGCTGGCGCGCCGCTCTTTCGGCCGGTTCAGCTTCGACCTGATCTACGCCCTGCCCGGGCAGACCGCGGCAGACTGGCGGACGCGGCTCGGCGAAGCGCTCGCCGAGGCCGGCGACCATCTCTCGCTCTATCAGCTCACGATCGAGCCGGGCACCGCCTTCCACGCGCAATGGCAACGCGGCGATCTGGCGACACCGGACGACGATATGGCCGGAGCCCTGTACGAAACCACCCAGGAGGCGATGGATGTCGCCGGCCTGCCGGCCTACGAGATTTCCAACCATGCCCGCCCCGGCACGGAATCGCGCCACAACCTGGCCTACTGGCGCTATGGCGACTATGCCGGGATCGGCCCCGGCGCCCACGGCCGGCTGACGCTCGGCGGCACGCGCCACGCCACCCGGCAGCACCGCGCGCCTGAAGTGTGGCTGGAACGGGCGTCGCGGGCGGACGATCCGCAGGCGGCGGAGCGGGGCAGCGCGATCGTTTCCAACGCCGAGGCCGTTATCGAGGCGGTCATGATGGGCCTGCGCACCGCGGAAGGCGTGCCGCTCGCCCGGCTGGCGGCCCTGGGCGATGCCCCGGAAGACATCGGGGCAGTCCTCGACCGGGAGGCCATTGCGCGCCTCGCCGAAACCGGCCTGCTGGCCGACGACCCGGAGCGGCTGCGCGCCACCGCCGCCGGCCGCCAGCGGCTCAACGCCGTGCTCGCCGCGATCGTGCGGTGATCCGTTACGGCCCTGCCGGGCCGCCAGTTGTCAGGACAGCCTCAGTTCGTGCCGATGGCGAAGCTGGTGCGCGCCGGATCGACGACCCGGAAGCCCTTGCGTCGCACTTCCAGCACGGCGAGGCCGCGCTCGATCAGGCCGTTCTCGCCGAACCGGAAAATGCCGTCCGCGCCGAGGAAGCCGTTCGGATCGGTGAGCGCGCGCCGGGTGAAGGGGTTGCGCCCCGAATTACGCCCGGGACCCGCCCGTTCCGCCAGGGCCGCGGCGAGCGCAACGGCGTCGAAGGCCATGCTGGCGAAGCGGTCGGGCTTCGCCTTGAAGGCCTTTTCGTAGCGTCCGGCGAAGCGGGCGCTGATGTCCGGTTCCGGCGCCGTGAACCAGCCACCGCGCAGGACATGCTCCGACTGCAGGCTGCGGTCGTTCCAGTTCGAAATGCCGAGATACTGATAGTCCGGCGACAGGATGTCGTTCAGCGCCAGCAGGCCGGCCACGGTGCGCAGCCGGTCGCCGCCGGCATGGATCAGCACGGCCCGGTAGGGCGGCTCCTCGGCGAAGGCCTCGATCCGCTTGCGCATCGGCGCAATCTCGCCGGGGTAGAAGGCCGTGCGGAGGACTTCCGCGCCGTGGCGCAATGCCGCCGCCTCGGCATACATCACGATGCGCTCCCCGGTCGCCGAGGCCGGAACCAGCACGCCGATCTCGGAAAAACCGTTGGCGGCGGCATGGCGGACGATCCGGTCGACCTGCTGGCGCAGCAGGAAGCTGAGCAGGAACACGTTGCCGCCGGCAACGCTTTCGCTGTTCGAGAAGGCGAGCACGTTGATCCGGGCCCCGGCGGCCCGGCGCTTCGCCGCGGCGACCGCATCGCGGAACAGCGGGCCGACGATCAGCCGGGCGCCCGCCGCGACGGCCTTGCGCGCCGCCGCCGACGCGCCCCTGGCCGTGCCGGCGGTATCGAAGGAGAGAACCGTCAGCGTGCCGCTGCCCGATTCCATGACCGCCATATGCGCGGCGTTTTCCATGGATTTGCCGATATCGGCGTAGCGGCCGGAAAGCGGCAGGAGCAGGGCGATCGTGACCCGGCCGGCCTCGCCGGAAACGCGGTCCGGCGGTTTGGCCGCCGATCCGGGCTTGCCCTTGGGAGCGCAGGCCGCCAGCGCCAGCGCGAGCATCAGCGGCACGGCAGGCAGCGCGCGCGGCCGGCGCAAAGCCGCAAATGCGGCGCCCGCCGCGCGGGGCGCGCCGGTCCCCGTCTTTATGGGTGGGCCTGCATGGGCTACCGTCACCCGTCGCTCCCGTCTTCCCTGCCCGTCAAGAGCCGGTTCGAAGCCATGTATCCGTTGCCCCGCAGCCAAGGTAGCGATTGCCCGTTTTGTTGTAAACGCTGCGCCCGATGACCGAACCGCCGCAACCCCCGGCCGGGCCGCGCGCCGAATCGCCCCTCCCGCCGGGCCTGTATCCGGTGGCGACGCCGATCGGCAACCTGCGCGACATCACCCTGCGCGCCCTCGATACGCTGGCCCAGGCCGACCTGGTCGTCTGCGAGGACACGCGGGTGACCGGCCGATTGCTCGCCCATTTCGGCATCGCGGCGCAGCTGCGCAGCTACAACGACCGCAACGCCGCCCGGCAGCGCCCGGCGATCCTTGAAGCACTGAATGCGGGCAAGAGTGTGGCGCTGGTCAGCGACGCGGGCTCGCCGCTGATTTCCGATCCCGGCTACCGGCTGGTCGTCGACGCCATTGCGGCCGGCCACCGGGTCGAGGCGGTGCCCGGCCCGACCGCGGCGATCGCCGCCCTGCAGGTCTCCGGCCTGCCGACCGACCGGTTCCGCTTCGTCGGATTCCTCGCGCCGAAGGACGCGAAGCGGCGCCGGCAGCTCGCGGAACTCGCCGGCGAGACCTGCACCCTGATCTTCTACGAGAGCGGCCCGCGCCTCGCGGCGAGCCTGCGCGCCATGGCCGATATCCTGGGCGACCGGCCGGCGGCGGTCGCGCGCGAACTGACCAAGCGCTACGAGGAGGTGCGGCGCGGCACGCTGGCGGAGCTGGCGGCGGCGTGGGACAGCGCGCCGAAGGGCGAGATCGCCGTCGTCGTGGGCGGCCGGGCGGACGACGCCGCCCGCGAACCCGGCCACGACACCGACGCCCTGATCCGCGCCGGGCTCGCCGCCGGCGACAGCGTCCGCTCGGTCGCCGACGCGGTCGCTGACGCGACGGGACTGCCGCGGCGCTCGGTCTATCAGCGTGCGCTTGCGCTTTCCGATGAGGCGCCGCAAAAGGGCGGGCCGTCCCCGCAATGAGCGCGCAATGAGCCGGCGGTCTTGACAAGAAAGGGGCGCGAGAAACGCCGGCGGGCCCGGCGCGCGGGCCTGCGCGCCGAGACGGCCGCGGCCTGGTATCTGCGCTGCAAGGGCTACCGGATCGAGGCCCAGAACCTGCGCACGCCGGTCGGCGAAATCGACATCGCGGCCCGGCGCGGCGGCACGCTCGCCATCGTGGAGGTCAAGCACCGGCCGGAGGCGGGCGACCTCGGCAACGCGGTGACTGCGGCCCAGCAGCGCCGCCTGGTCAACGCCGCGGGCTGGCTGCTCTCGGCCCGGCCGGCGCTGGCGCGGCTCACCGTCCGTTTCGATGTCGTGCTGGTCACGCCGGGCCGCCTGCCGCTACATTTGCCCAACGCTTGGCAGGCCTGAGGAAAAGGGAGGACCGGGCAGCACGACCGGAGCGACCGGCGCCGCCGGCTTCCATGCCGGACAGCACACAAATTCGTTGGTAGTGCGTCAGTTTGAAATTTCCCGCTTGCGATAGGTCGCCGGGCGGTTCGGCTTCGGCGCGCGGGCGTCGATCTCAGCGACGATCCATTCCATGTCCCGCAGCGTGTCGCTGATGCCGGCGGCCATTGCCGGGCTGACGCGAAGCGTCTTGTGGACGCGAACGAAATTATACCAGACCGTGTACAGCGCGACCATGTGCATGTGATGCTCGAATTTCTTTGAGAAAGCGTTGGTCAGCCGGGTGAACCGGCGCATGTGCATCCGCATGGTGAGGTTTTGCCGCTCGACATGCGAGGTGCTGACCGCAGCGCGGTCCGGACTGCCTTCGACCCGGCGCTTGCGCGCCCCGACGCAGGTTGCCGGGCTGTAGCGCCGCTGGCCTTCCGGGGCCGCGCCGTACAGCTTCACAAGCTGGGCATAGTCCACATCGGCCCCGAACGCGCCCTCGACCGCTTCCAGATACGCCTTGTGGCCGTCAGTCGTCAGCTGCACCCGGTTCGCCAACCGCTTGCGCAGATCGTCCATGAACTCGATTGCGTATTCGCTGTCGCGCCCGCCGACCAGCCACGACACGATCAGCTTGCTGTCGCTGTCCAGCGCCGTCCAGGTCCAGGTATCGCCCGCCTGCGCCGGGGCGGCCTTGGCCGTCTTGACGTTCTTCTGCTTCGCGTAGGTGAAGGACCAGATTTCGTCGCACTGGATACGGCTCGCGGCCACGTCCTGCACAAGCTCGTCGTGCAGATCGGCGCAGACCGTTCCGGCCTCGATCAGCAACTTCTTGACGGTGTTGAAACTCACGTCGGCGAGACGCGCGGTCGCCCGCATCGACATGCCTTCGACCAGCATGTTGAGGATCATCGCGCGCTTCTGAATGGGCAGCTTGTTCATGCCCCTGATATGGGGATTGAACGGAGAATATCAAGCATTATTTCACTATGATTAGGCCGCCTTTTTGCGCTTTATCCAGCCCTTATCGGTGAGGCAGGCCAGCAGGTATTCGTGCGGGCGGTCGCCCTTCAAAGAGTTGCACGCGCCGCAGAGCAACTGGAGATTGCTGATATGATCCGTGCCGCCTTTCGCACGCGGGATTATGTGATCGACGTGGAAATTCCGAAGCTCGAAATGGTGCTCGCAGCCGTGGCAGTAACCGCCCTGTTCGCCGTACAGCAGCCGCTTGTTCTTTTCGTCGTTGTAGCGGATGACCTTGCCCATGTCCGTCCGCACCGGAATGTCTGTCCGGTGGGCGCCGCCGAAAAACAGCCCGACCTCCCGCTGCATCCTGTCCTTCACAAGGTCGGCGGCTTTCGAGGATATGTCGATCCCAACCCATTCCCGGTGCTCAAGCTCGGCGGCGATGCACGCTGTTGCGCAGCCGCAGAAGGGGTCGAGAATGACATCGTTCTTGTCGGAACTGGCGGCAATGATCCGCCGTAATAGGGTGAGCGGCTTCTGAGTCGGATAGCCGGTGCGCTCCTTCGACTGACCCTGAACCGGCACAATGTCGGTCCATATGTCCTGAAGAGGCACGCCCGGCATTTCGTCGAGATACCGCTTGTAGCGCGGCACGGCGCCGGGACGGCTTTGAACGATTCGCCCCTCATCGATCAGGCGCTGCATTTCTGCTTCGGAATATCGCCAGTAGCGCGTGACGCCCATGACTTCATATTGCGGGCATCCCTTGGCAGGGCCGCCCGGCCCGGTGATGTCGCCAAGCGTGTATTGTCGTCCGGTCCCCGCCTCGACATGCCGGTAAGATCGGGCAATATGGTCCGCGGAATAAGGCGTGTACTGTGGATTCCATGTCCATTCCCGGCCCACCGAATAAAACAGGATATTGTCCTGAATCCTTCCATGTTGCCGGCGGCCTTGGCGCGTGTCGCTGTGCGCTGAAGATCGTTTCCAGACGATTTGAGTGCGGAAGTTCTGCCGGCCGATGATCGAATCGAGCAGAAGCTTGAGATAGTGGCTGGCGAAGGCGTCGCAGTGCAGGTAGATGCTGCCGGTCGGCTTCAGTAAACGCCGCATTTCCATGGCGCGGATCGCCATGTAGATCAGGTACGACATCATGGAGTCGCCGTGGATTTGCCGGGTGGCGTCCAGCAGCGCGTACAGGCCGGGGTATTCGTGCTTGATCTCGCCGTGCCATGCGAGATTCACGTCATCCAGGCCCCATGTGTCCTTGAACTCCGCACCGGCGGCCTTCGATCCGATGGGGGCGGCGTAATTGGCATTCGAATTGAACGGCGGATCGGCGTAGATCAGATCCACGCTGGCGCTGTTCATGCCCCGCATGATGTCGAGGTTGTCGCCGGTCCAGATGGTCTGATTGGCCCAGTTCGGCGCACCGGGCGGCACGGCTACTTCTCCCAGCGGGCCGCCGCCGCCGTCATGGCGATCTCGCTGCGGCGCTCCGGTGTCAGGGACGCGGCTCGCGCCTTCGCGCCGGCCTTGCCGCTCTTGGCCCGGCCCGGCTGGCGTTTCGGCTCTTCCAAGGTTTCCTCGATCTCGCCGGTGGCGATCTTCATGACGTGAACGGCGCAGCCCACAACGTCAGCCGGCCGCTTCTGCCCCTGCGGTCCCTTAGGCATATCCGATTCCCCCTGTCGAAGATGGCAGATATGCCATATCCGTTACATCTGTGTCACCGGGAACAAGCATTGAACCGATATGGTGCTCGCAAGCGGGAAATTTCAAACTGACGCACTACCAATTCGTTACCAAGTTTGTGGCGATACCTTCAATTTTGAAGGGTGGCAGCGTTCCGCCGTTTCGCTAGGTTGCGCCGCGCAGATTCGGCCCGGTCCGGGCGTTCGGGAAGAGTCGTGGGTAGAGGTACCGTTCTTCAGCGATCCGGTTCGCGGCGCGCGCACGCAGAGATGTGCCATCGGGGGATGCGCCATCGGGGAGATGCGGCGTGAACGCCGGCGACGCCTTCGAGCGCATCCTTGCGTCACTGTACGAGGCCGCCCGCAACGACGCCTACTGGTCCGCCACCGCCGACCTGATCGACGAGGCCTGCGGCCTCGTGGGCAATATGCTGGTAGTCGGCGAACGGTCCGGCGACATCCACTTCGTACGGGCTGTCTACCGCGGCGAGGTCCGCGACGACCTGGCGCGCGAGTACTTCGAGGTCTACTACCCCCATGACGAGGCTCCGGGCCGCCGCAGGGATCTGCCCGACGGCCGCCTGGTCCATTCTACCGAGCTTTATACCGAAACGGAGTTGAAGACGTCCGTCGCGTACAACGAGGGATGGCGCCTCCTGCGCGGGCAGAACGGCTTTAACGCGTCCTTCGAACAGCCGGACGGCCTGCGCATCTTCTGGGGCGTCAGCGACCCGGTCGGCAGCGACGGCTGGCAGTCGGACCAGATCCGGTTGGTCGAGCGCCTGCTGCCGCATGTCCGCCAGTCCGTCGGCATACGTCATGCGCTGGCGGCTGCCGATGCCCTGGGTTCGGGCCTGGAAAAGCTGCTGGACAACAACCGCATCGGCATCGTGCAGCTGGACCGCAAAGGGCGCGTGATGGAGGCCAACGGGCCGGCGCTCGAGATCCTGCGCCGCGGCGACGGGCTGCTGGACCGCGACGGCGCTCTCGACTCCTGGCTGCCGGAGGACCGCAGCCGCCTGTCGAGGCTGCTGCGGCGCGCGCTACCGGACCTGTGGGGCGAGGCCCCGAGCGGCGGTTCGATGACGGTCCGGCGCCCCTCGGGCCGGTCGCGGCTGGGGCTGCATGTCAGCCCGGTGGGCGATCCCGCGGCGGATTTCGGGGGGCGCCGGGTGGCGGCGCTGGTGTTGGTGATCGATCCGGCGCGCCGCCCGCGCATCGACACGGCGCGGGTGGCGACGATGCTCGGCCTGACGCCGTCGGAGGTCCGGGTGTCGGCGCTGCTGGCCGAGGGCCTGAGGGTGCAGGAAATCGCCGCCGCCACGGGCCTGTCCGAGAACTATGTCCGCTGGCTCTTCCAGCAGGTCTACAGGAAGCTGGGCGCGTCGGGGCAGGTCGACCTCGTGCGGCAGGTCCTGGCCGCGGACGCCCTGCCCCGGGGCTGACGTCGCGGCGCTGACGCTCCGGCGGCTGACAGCTCTTCACCCGGCGCGTTCACCCCTCTCCCTGCCTTTCCCGATACCTTCGATTATGAAGGGTTTACGGGGCCTCGGCGGTCCTGTTTATACGCGCCCGGACAACCGCCGCGGGCCGGGGGCCGGCCGGCGGGTTGGGTGCCGTGACGGAGGGGTGAAGCGATGGCCTCGACCTACAGCATCGGTTGCCAATGCCGCTTCTGCTGTTCCCGAAGACAGCCCTTTCGGCGTGAGGAATCAGAGAGCGGAGAGCCGGAATCCGGAAGTCGGGTTGTGCCCGGCGACCGAGCGTCGATCTTCATTCCGGTTCCGGTCCGGCTTTCTCCGTTCCGCGCGGCGGGGGCGCTCCCGTTAGCCGTTCTGCGCAGACTGTTCTGAAACCGGCGCTCTCGGGAGCCGGGGAGGCGCTTCGCCCGTCACGTCATCGGCATCGCAACCGCAACCAGGAGGACACGAGGATGAATTGACGAGCGGTGACGGCGTGCCCGCGGCGAGTTCTCCCTCCTCCCCTAGCGCCGCGGGCACACCACCTCCCCGGAAAACCCGAGGACTGCCGCGCTCGCCGTCCGCTTCGATGTCGTGCTGGTCACGCCGGGCCGCCTGCCGCTACATTTGCCCAACGCCTGGCAGGCCTGACGGGAGAGCATGACCGGACCGACCGACGGGAACCCGGCGCACGGCGGCTACCGCGCCTTCGCCGACCCCGACGCCGCCGAAGCGTGGCTGAAGGCGCTGGGCGGCGTGCCGGACGAGGCGATCGACCTGACCGGCGCGTGCCTGGCGCTCGGCGCGCTGGAGCGGCCCTGGCAATCCCTCGACCGTGAGGTCGGCCATCTCGCCCGCCTCGCCGACGACCTGCGCGGTTCGGTTCCGACGGCGGGCCTGCCGGCGGCGGCGCGGGCGGAGGCCATCGCCGGCGTGCTGCACGGCCGGCACGACTATCGCGGCGACCGGGAAAGCTACGACGACCTGCGCAACGCCAACCTGCTCGCGGTCATCGAGCGCCGCCGCGGCCTGCCGATCGCGCTGAGCATCCTCTGGCTCCACCTGGCACGCGCCATGGACTGGCCGGCCGAGGGCGTCAACTTTCCCGGCCATTTCCTGGTCCGCCTCAGCGACGGGCCGGAGCGGCTGATGGTCGACCCGTTCGACGGCGGCCGGACGGTCGGAACCGACGGCCTGCGCGGCCTGCTCAAGCTGGTCGAGGGCGACGGCGCCGAGCTGAAGCCGCACCACTATGCGCCGGCCTCGAACCGCGACATCCTCCTTCGCCTGCAGAACAACATCAAGCTGCGGCAGATCCAGGCCGGCCGGCTGGACGACGCGCGGACGACCGTGGAGCGGATGCTGCTCTACGCGCCGGACCGGGCGGCGCTGTGGCACGCGCTGGGCGTGCTCAACGCCGAAACCGGCCGGCCGAAAGCCGCCCTCGACGCGCTCGGCCGGGTCGCCGGCCTCGACGACGCCGGCGTCTGGCAGCGCCAGGTCGCCCGCCTGATGCAGCAGCTGCGCCGGAGGCTGAACTAGGGGCGGATTCGCCGCCGCGGGGCGGCCGTCAAACGCTCCCGATTAATGTAATGCTTCGTTAGTATATTGACTAATGTTAGGTTATATACTAATTTTAGTTTAATGGCTAACAAATGGTGATTCCATGAGCGCACCCGACTACTCGTTCGAAAACCCTTTCCGGCCCGGCGCGGGCCATATGCCCCCGTATCTGGCCGGCCGGACAGAGGAACTGGACGATTTCAGAAAGGCATTGCGCCAAGAGACAATCCTGGAAAATGTGATCCTGACCGGGCTGCGCGGCGTCGGCAAAACGGTTTTGCTCGAGACCTTCAAGCCGATCGCAAGACAGGCCGGATGGCTATGGGTCGGTCAGGACCTGTCCGAAGCGGCAAGCCTGACCGAGCAGAACCTTTCAGAGCGCATGATGGCGGATCTGGCAGTCGTGACGTCCGGTTTGCTCCTTCGAACGGAGAAGCAGCTTCAGATCGGCTTCGGCGGCAGGGAGGTCGAGGCATCCCATCCTCTCGGCTATGACGATCTTCGCTCGATTTTCGACAAGACTCCCGGCCTTGTGTCCGACAAGCTCAAAGCCGTTCTGTTGTTTGTGTGGGAAGCGCTTTCGCCGGGGATTACGCCCGGAATCGTGTTTGCCTATGACGAAGCGCAAAATCTGGCGGACCACGCCGGAAAAGGGCAGTTTCCGCTCTCTCTGATGCTCGACGTGTTCCAGTCGATACAAAGAATGGGCGTTCCCTACATGCTCGTGCTGACCGGGCTCCCGACGCTGTTCCCTAAACTTGTGGAGGCCAGAACGTATACCGAGCGGATGTTCCATGTGCTGTTCCTGACGCAACTGAACGACCGGGACAGCCGCGATGCAATTACAAGGCCGATCGAGGGCGAAAACTGCCCGATCGCCTTCAAGGAAGAGACCGTCGAGCGCATACAAAAGACGGCCGGGGGGTATCCTTATTTCATCCAGTTTATTTGCCGCGAATATTTCGATACCTGGCTGAACCAACACAGGAGCGGGCAGGAGATGTCGGTCTCCAGTGCGGACATCCTCAGAAAACTGGATACAGACTTCTTTGCCGGGCGCTGGTCGCGCGCGACAGATCGCCAGCGGGAATTGATGGAGGTCATCGCCTCGCTCCCGAACTGCGATTCCGAATTCACTGTCCAGGAGGTCGCCGACCTGTCCAGAACCCAGTTGGACAAACCCTTCAGCCGCAGCCACGTCAGCCAGATGCTCGTGTCGTTGAGCCAGGCAGGGCTCGTGTACAAAAACAGGTATGGCAAATACCTGTTTGCCGTCCCCCTTCTTTCGAGTTTCATCAAACGGCAAATGCGGGAATAGCGATCAATGCTTCCCGCTTGATCTTCCACCGGGTGCCCGCCGCCCCTCGGGCGGCCTCCCCGCGCCTGTCCGCAGGCGAGCAGCAGCAATTCGAACCAGCTTCGGAAAATGTGCTTGCAATATGCAAAGAATCCCTATATTCGTAGATTGGAACAATTCATGAATATCAGGGACCGTTCATGGCCGTTACCTTTCCCGTGCCGGAGGACCCGCCCTTGAACGGTCCGGGCGACGCAGGGAGCTGCGCGCGGGCGGCGCCGATCGCCCCGGACGACCCGGCGGGCTGCCCCGAAGCGGAGACGCAGCATGACGAATCATGACATTTCATGACATCGCCGCATGTACCCCTCAAAGCGCCCGTTCGAGTCCCCCCCTCCCCTTGGGGGAGGGGGTCAGGGGGGGTGCAAACCGGCTACATGGGTAACAGTCTAGACCGGGGACATGGGTGACAGGTCAGATGATCGGCGAGGAGGGCCTTGCCGATGGTTTGGAAGGAGACCTGTGCTGTGGATGAACGGATGCGTTTTGTGATGGCGGTTGAGGCGGGCGAGGAATCGATGGCCGCGATTTGCCGGCGGTTCGGGGTGAGCCGTGGCGTCGGGTACAAGTGGCTTGGGCGCTATCGGCGGGAAGGCGTCCCGGGGCTTTCGGACCGCTCGCGCGCGCCGCTGCGCCGTCCGCAGTCGTTGTCCGGGGAGATTGCTCAGTCGTGCCTGGCGGTCCGGCGGCGGCATCCGAGCTGGGGTCCGGTGAAGGTGCGGGCGTGGCTGCAGCGTCACGATCCGGGCGTCGCCTGGCCGGCGGCGAGCACGATCGGGGCCCTGCTCGACCGCGAGGGTCTGACGGTGAAGCGCCGCCTGCGCCGTCGCGCGCCGCCCCGCTCGGCGCCGTTTGCGGCGTGCGCGCAGGCCAATGACGTGTGGTGCATCGATTTCAAGGGCTGGTTCCGGACCGGCGACGGGGCGCGGTGCGAGCCGTTGACCCTGTCGGATGCGCACAGCCGCTATCTTCTGCGCTGCCAGGCGGTGGCGCGCGCCGATACCGACCATGTCTGGCCGATCCTGGACGCCGCCTTGCGCGAGTATGGCCTGCCCGTGGCGCTGCGCTCGGACAACGGGCCGCCGTTCGCCTCGACCGGCGCCGGCGGCCTGTCGCGGCTTTCGGTTCTGGCGATCAAGGCCGGCGTGCGGCCCGAGCGCATCGCGCCGGCAAAGCCGCAGCAGAACGGCCGCCACGAGCGTCTGCATCTGACGCTCAAACAGGAGACGGCGAGCCCGCCGGCGCCGGACCTGCGCCGGCAGGCCGGGCGGTTTCGCGATTTCCAGCGGCTCTACAATTTCGAGCGCCCCCATGCCGCGCTCGATCACGACACCCCGGCCGAGCACTACCGTCCCGCCGCACGGCGCTGGGACGGCGTGCTGCGCGAACCGCCCTGTCCGGACGACGCCGAGCGACGCCGCGTGCGCCGCAGCGGCGAGATCAAGTGGAAGGGCAACCTCCTCTACGTCAACCAGGCGCTCGCCGGCGAGGCCGTCGCGCTCATCCAGAACGACGAAGGGCTCTGGCAGGTCCGCTACGGCCCCATCGATCTCGGCCTCGTCGATCATCGCGGCGACCGCCTGCACCGACCCAAAAAGGCCCGTGGACTTGTGGATAACCCCAAGGGGTTACCCACAAACCCACCGGCCCAACAACCAAAACACCCTCTTAACTCAACATGAACAAAAATTGAAACCTGTCACCCATGTCTCCGGTCAGAACTGTTACCTATGTGCCCGGTTGCTCAAGGGGGAGGGGTATGGGGCGGCCGGATCGGTGCCGAATCGGACGGCAGTGAGGCGGCGGGCGACCCCTCCCCTGGCCCCTCCCCCAAGGGGAGGGGGATTTGGTCAGTGCCCTTTTGCGGAGAAACCCTGCGGACGGGCGCCGCCGGACCTGAGGCCCGGAATTGGCCGGAAATGCAGAAACATGACGAATCATGACATTTCCTGACACCTTGCCCGATCCGTCAGGCCGACCGGCCGTGCGGCGGCCGCCGGGCGGGCCGGCTTCCCTTGACGGCGGGTTTGCCTTAGGTGAACCGGCGGATACGGCAAGCCGGACACCCTTGGACGAGGCCTGACATGGCGCTGAGCGTGGCGATCCAGATGGATCCGATCCACAGCATCGACATCCGGGCGGACAGCACCTTCGTGCTGGCCCTGGAAGCCCAGGCGCGCGGCCACGCGCTCCATTACTACACGCCGGACCGGCTGCGCTTCCGCGACGGCGCGGTGAGCGCGCCGGTGCAGCGCCTGACGGTGCGGGCCGAGCCGGGCAACCATGCCGACCTCGGCGCGGCGCGGCTCGCCGACCTTTCGGAGATGGACGTGATCCTGCTGCGCCAGGATCCGCCCTTCGACCTTGCCTACATCACGACGACTCATTTTCTCGAGCATATCCACCCGGCGACGCTGGTGGTGAACGACCCGGCGGAGGTGCGCAACGCGCCGGAGAAAATCTACGTCAACCGCTATCCGGACCTGATGCCGCCGACCCTGGTCTCGAGCGATCCGGAGGCGATCCGGGGGTTCCGCGACGAGCATGGCGACATCGTCGTCAAGCCGCTCTACGGCAACGGCGGCGCCGGCGTGTTCCACCTCCGGCCCGGCGACGACAATCTCGGCTCGCTGCTGGAAATGTATGCCGAGCAGTTCCGCGAGCCGATCATCGCCCAGCGCTACCTGCCGGAGATCCGCCAGGGCGACAAGCGCATCATCCTGGTCGACGGCGAATTCGCCGGCGCCGTCTCGCGCATGCCCAACGAAGGCGAGGCGCGCGCCAATTTCCACGCCGGCGGGCAGCCGAAGCAGGCCGTGCTGACCGACCGGGAGCGGGAGATCTGCGCGCGCATCGGCCCGGACCTCAAGGCGCGCGGGCTGGTCTTCGTCGGCATCGACGTGATCGGCGACTGGCTGACCGAGATCAACGTCACCTCGCCGACCGGCATCCAGGAGACCAACCGCCTGTCCGGCACCAGGATCGAGGCGCAAATCTGGGACGCGATCGAAGCGCGGCGGGGCGGGGCAGGATGACGGGTTTCCGAGACTGCGCCCGCTTGCGTTTGGCCGTCCCTCGATACGGCGCTGGCGCGCCTACTCGGGATGAGGGGGGTCTGATTTCCGCAACATTTCCCTCACCCTGAGTAGCCCCGGATTTAATCCGGGGCGTATCGAAGGGCCGTCTCGAAGGGCTACCGCTGGAGGATGTCGCTGACCTCTTTCAGCTGGGTGCGGGCGCGCAGCAGGAAGAAGCCCTGGGCGGCCAGGTGGTTGGGCTGGACCATGCCGTCGGGCGCGCCGTTGCGCACGATGAGCGGCTGCAGCTCGGCGGCGCGGCGCAGGCTCGCCATCATGTTGGCCCACACCGTCTGCGCCTGTTTCTCGGCCAGAATGCCGGCGAAGTCGGCGCCGAGCTCGCGCAGGATCATGTAGTAGCCGTAGACCCGGCCCTTGGTGCGGTAGAACAGGTCGTCGGACCTTGTGTCGAAGACGATGCCGCCGAACCGCTCGACCCGCTCGGCGATGCGCGCGGAATCCGAGCCGATATCCGCGTTCACCCGGTCGATCAGGGTCTGCAGGTTGTCGGCGCGCCGCTCGAACGTCGCCGCCCCGGCGGCGAGGCGGGTGTTGTAGCGCAGCAGGGAGCGCATGGCGGCGCGGTACTGCGCCTCGGTCGAGGAGGTCGGCAGCAGGCTGACGCTGATGTCCCAGACCCAGGTGTAGGGCGAGTAGCGCAGCTTGCCCATGGCGTCTTCGAGATCCTTGTCGACGACGCTGGAGCCGCGGGTGCGGCCGATCTTGTCGGCCATCTCGATGGCGAAGCGGCCGAGGGCGTCGCGGACGCCGACCTGGAAGTTGGGCAGGTTGTCGAGCGCCCAGGACGGATAGATGAAGGGATCGTTGGGCGTCCAGGCATGATTGACGGTCTCGCGCCGGATCAGCGCCGCCGCCATCGCGACCGCCCGGCTGGCGCCCTTTTCCGCCGGCGCCGTCATTTCGGTGTCGTCGCCGATCCGGTGCATGAGGGCCATGCCGACCGGATAGTAGAGCAGGACAACCGCGAGCAGGCCCCAGAGCGCCCAGCGGGCGATGCGCCAGCGCAGGCGGCGCGGCGGCGCGGCCGATGCGGCCGGGCGGCGGGGCCGGCGGCGCCGGAACAGCCGGGAGAGCATCCCCGGCTTGCGACCGCCTCCGGCGTCGACCGCGCCGGGGCGCGGCCGGTCGGGGACGTCGTCGAACAGCGGGTCTGCTCTGCGGGCCATCGTCAAGAGATGGGGAATGGCGGCGGCGGCAACAAGGCCTGCCGGCGCCGGACGATGCGGCCGGACCGGCGGCGATCAGGCCTTCAGGAAGCCGACGATCCGGTAGGTTTCCGCCAGGATCGGGTCGGCGATGGCGTGCGCCTTTTCCGCGCCGCCGGCCAGCACCCGGTCGATTTCCGCCGGATCGTCGAGCAGCCGGCGCATTTCGGCGTTGATGGCGCCGAGCCGGTCGACGGCAAGGTCGGCGAGCGCCGGCTTGAAGCGGCCGAATCCCTGGCCCTCGAACTCGCCGAGCACCTCGGCGACCGGCCGGTCGGCGAGCGTGGCGAAGATGCGCACGAGGTTGAACGCCTCGGGACGCGCGTCTTCGGCCTCCTGGGTCACCTGCCCGTCGGCGCCAACGATTTCCGGCCCCGGCAGCGGCTCCGGATCGGTCTTCGCCTTGCGAATCTTGCGCGCGATGGCGTCGGCATCGTCGGTCATGTTGATCCGGCTCATGTCCGACGGGTCGGACTTCGACATCTTCTTCGTCGCATCGCGCAGACTCATCACCCGCGTCGCGCCGCCGAAGATCATCGCCTCGGGCGGCGGGAAGAAATCGACGCCGAAATCGTGATTGAACTTCTGGGCGATGTCGCGCATCAGCTCGACATGCTGCTTCTGGTCCTCGCCGACCGGCACATGGGTCGCGTGGTAGAGCAGCACGTCGGCAGCCTGGAGCGCCGGATAGGCGTAGAGGCCGAGGGACGCGTTCTCCCGGTCCTTGCCGGCCTTCTCCTTGAACTGGATCATCCGGTTCATCCAGCCGAGCCGGACGACGCAGTTGAAGATCCAGGCGAGCTGGGCATGGGCCGGCACGGCCGACTGGTGGAACACGACCGAGAGTTTCGGATCGATGCCCGAAGCGAGCAGCGCGGCGGTAACCTGGCGGGTCTGGTCGGCCAGTTGCGCGGGGTCCTGCCAGACCGTGACCGCATGCAGGTCGACCATGCAATAGATGCAGTGAAAGCCCTCGTGCTGCAGCCGCGCCCAGTTGCGGATCGCGCCGAGATAATTGCCGAGCGTGACCCCGCCGGAGGGCTGGATACCGGAAAAGATGCGTTTCATGGAACGGGCCGGATGGCGCGGAACAGGATAAGCGGAGCAGGACTAAGCCCATCCGCGCCGGCCCGGTCAAGGCGGCGGAATCGTCCCGGCTTCCCGGTCCTCGCGGTCGGAGCGGCGCAGCATGGCCCGCATTTCGTCCACCGACGCTGCGCGCAGCAGCAGGCACAGGACCGCATAGGCGACCGCCCCGCCGATCACCACCGCCAGCATCGAGAGAACCCGCTGCCATACCGCGCCGGACAGCCACGGCCACAGGGCGTCGGCCGCCGGCCAGAGCAGGCCCGCCATGACCAGCGCGGCCAGCGCGAAGCGCGGCAACCGCATCCGCAGGCGGGCATCGAGCGTAAGGTGGCCACGCCGGACGAGAAACCAGGCGAGCAGGAAGGTGTTGATCCAGGCGGCGACCGACGTGGCGATCGCAATGCCGAGATAGCCGACTCCCAAGGGCCAGACCAGCAAGGGCGACAGGACCATGTTCACGACCATGGAAACGACCGCGTAGATCATGGGACTGCGCGTGTCCTGCCGGGCGAAGAAGCCGGGCGACAGCACCTTGATCAGCACAAAGGCCGGCAGACCGGTGGCAAAAACGGCGAGCGCCCAGGCCGTGGCGGCGGCGGCGTCCGGCGTGAACCTGCCATACTGGAACATCACGGTGACGATCGGCAGGGCGACCACGATCAGGGCGGCCGTCGCCGGCAGGGTCAGGAGCATCGACAGTTCGATGGCGCGGTTCTGGACCGCGTTGGCGCGCGATTCGTCGCTTTGCAGCGTGCGCGACAGCTCCGGCAGCAGCGCCGTGCCGATCGCGATGCCGACGAGGCCGAGGGGAAACTGGTACACCCGGTCGGCAAAGTGGATGTAGGAGACGACGCCGGTCAGGAAGGTGCCGATAATGGTGCCGATCAGGATGTTGATCTGGGTCATGCCGCCGCTGACCAGGCCGGGCACCATCAGCTTGAGCAGCCGTTTGACCGCCGGCGTCAGCCGCGGCCGGCGCAGGCGCAGACCGAGGCCGGCCCTGTGGCAGGCCCAGGCGAGCCAGACATACTGGCCGATGCCGGCTATGGCGACGCCCCAGGCCAGCATGTGAGCCGGTGTCTCGAACCGGTCCCGGGCGAACAGCAGACCGAGGATGAGTACGACGTTGAGCAGGATCGGCGCGGCGGCGGCGGCGGCGAAGCGGTAGGACGAATTCAGCATCCCGCTCATCATCGCGACGATCGCCATGCACAGCAGGTAGGGCAGGGTCAGGCGGGTCAGCAGGACCGCGGTATCGAACAGCTCCGGCCGCGCGGCATGGAAGCCCGGCGCTACGACCAGCAGCACCTGGGGCATGAAGATTTCGACGATCACGGTGAAGATCGCGAGGCCGAGTACCAGGACGGAAAAGACCCGGTCGGCAAACTGCATCGCCTCGTGGCGGCCGTCCCGCTCGAGCCGTTTCGAGAACATCGGCACAAAGGCGGCGGCAAAGGCGCCCTCGGCGGCGAGGCGGCGGAACATGTTGGGGAAGCGGAACGCGACGATGAACGCTTCGACCACGCCGACCGCGCCCAGATAGTGCGCCATCAGGATATCGCGCACGAAGCCGAGGATCCGGCTCGCCAGGGTCCAGAACGCCACGATGGCGGAGGAGCGAAGCAGCTTCACGACCCGCCGCCGCGCGGTGTCTCGGGCGTATAGCAGAGCAGCCGGGCGCCGGCCTGCCCGTCGACCGCAAGCTGGTCGATCAGGTCGAAATCGCGCCAGTTCGCCGTGAGCAGCGTGGCGCCGGCCGTCCGGGCGCAAAGATAGATGGCGGCGTCGGCAAGGAAGCGCCGGCGTTCGGGCCCGCCGCCGCCCTGAAGGCGGGCGAGCACGCCGGCGATCAGCCCCGCCGCCATCCAGCCGGATGCGGGAAGGGAAACGGTTCGCCTGATCTCGATCCGGTCGAGCAGATCCCCGAGCGTCGATCGGGATCGCGCAGCATGAGGGGCGCCCGGCTTGATCGCACCGAGCCCGAAGGCCAGTTCGGCGAGGGAAACGGTCGAGTGGAGATGACGGCGGCCCGGCAGCAGGGCCTGCAATGCGAGCGGCATCTTCCCCGACAGTGCGTCGATATAGGCGCAGGTGTCCAGCATGACCGGCCCGGCGAGGGAAACGGCGGGAAAAAACGGCAGCGCCGAACGGTCCCTGTATCCGAGGGGCGTCCGGCGCTTTTCCGGCCGGATGCGGCGCTGCCAGCGCGCCAGGTCAGCCGCGAGGCTCACAGATCGATCGTGAAGTCCCGCGGCAGCGCGCCGCGCCGTGCAGCCAGCCAGGAACCGAATTCGTCCGGATCGGCCAGCGCCTCCAGCCCGGCGCGCACCAGATCGGAATCCCGGGCAATGCCGGTGGTGGCCCGTGCCCTTTCGTAAAGGGCGTCGTCGATCCGCGCTGCGATCCGGCGATCCTTGGCCGCCGCCACAGCGCCATAAACCGCGCCTTCGTCGGCCATGCCCGGACCGCAGGAACCGGCAGCCGCAGCGGCATTATCGGTGACCGCGACTCCGACTGCGGCCAGCAAGTCCCGCAACTGAGCCGTCGTTATCGTGATCGATTCAGACATGGAGGCCTCCTTTCGAGGCCTGCTTGTTGCACAATATCAAAATATTGTCAAACAAATCAGGCCGCCGCAAATTCAGGCTCGGCACTGAGGGACGCCAGAACGGCATTGCGTACCTCATCCTGCTTCTGCGCGTTGGTAATCTTCATGCCGAAGACATCCTTGACGTAGAAAACGTCGACGACGCGTTCGCCGTAGGTCGAAATCTTGGCAGTGCCGATCTGCAGGCCGCATTCGGTCAAAGCGCGGGTCACGTCATGCAGCAGGCCCGGCCGGTCGCGGCCGTTGACTTCGATGACGGAAAAGAAATTGCTCGCGGTATTGTCGATCAGTACGCGCGGCGGCACCTCGAACACGTCGCGCGCCCGGCGCGGCAGCGATTCCCTGCCGACCAGCTCGCGCCAGGGCCGCAGTTCGCCGGTCAGGCTGTTGGCGATCCGGTTCTTGAGGCGCTCCAGATCGCGGGGATCGGAAACCGCCTTGCCGGCGGTGTTCTGGATCGTGAAAATGTCCAGCGCATGGCCGTTGGCCAGGGTAAATATGCGTGCCTCGACGATCGACGCGCCGAACAGCGCCATGGCGCCGGCGATCTGCGAAAACAGGCCGGGATGGTCGGGCGTGTAAACCGTGATTTCGGTAACCGAACGTTTCTCGTCGATCCCGACATCGATGGAAATTTCCGCATCGTCCCGATGTGCGCTTCGGGTGAGCGCGGCGTGGCGGGCCTGGGTCGCACTATCGAGCGACAGCCAGTATGCGGTGTAGCCGAGTTCCAGAAACGCCTCGATATCTTCGGACGGCCAATCCGCCAGACGTGCGGCGACCGCGTCCTTGGCCCGTTCGACCCGTACCGTAACGGTATCGGCCTCGATACTGCCGCTGAGCAGTTCTTCGGTCCGGTAGTAGAGTTCGCGCAGGAGCGCCGCCTTCCAGCCATTCCACACGGCTGGGCCGGTCGCCCGCATATCGGCGACGGTGAGGACCAGCAGCAGGCGCAGCCGTTCCGGCGACTGGCAGTGGTCGGCGAAATCCCGGATCGTCTTCGGGTCGTCGATATCGCGTTTCTGGGCGGTGTTGCTCATGACCAGATGATACCGGACCAGCCAGGACACGGTCTCCGTCTCCTGGCTGTCCAGCCCGAGCCGCGGGCACAGTTCAAGGGCCAGTTCGGCGCCGATGACGGAGTGATCTCCGCCGCGCCCCTTGGCGATATCGTGCATCAGGACAGCAACGTAGAGCGCCCGGCGCGAGGCGACCTTGTGGACGATTTCGGTCGCCAGCGGATGATCCTCGGCGAGGTCGCCGGTCTCGATCCGGTGCAACAGGCCGACCGCGCGGATGGTATGCTCATCGACCGTGTAGACATGGTACATGTCATGCTGCATCTGGGCGACGACCCGGCCGAAATCCGGGATGAAGCGGCCCATCACCCCGGCCTCGTTCAACCGCTTCAACGTCCCGGCCGGATCGTTTTTCGACGTCAGCATGGCGAGGAAGCTGGCGTTGGCCGCCGGATCTTCGCGGACCGCATTGTCGATCGACTTCAGCGATTGCGTGACCTGCCGCAACGCGGACGGGTGAATGTCAAGCCGTTGAAGCTGAGCCGTTTCGAACAGCCGCAGCATATTCACCGGATCCTGCCGGAACACGTCTTCGTTCTTTGGGTTCAGACGACCGGACCGGACCACGAAATCGCCGAGCTCCCGCTCCCCGCTGAAACGCCCGGGCAGGCGGACCCACGGGCGCCGTTTGGTCTCGTCCTCCAGCGCGGCGCAAAAGATCCGGGTAAGGTCGCCGACATCCTTGGCAACCAGATAGTAGCGCCGCATGAAGCGCTCGACGCCGCGCTGGGTTTTCCGGTCGCCGTAGCCCATCAGCCGGGCGATCTCGGGCTGAACGTCGAAGGTGAGGCGTTCCTCCGGCCGGCCCGTGAGATAGTGCATGTGGCAGCGGACGGTGGTCAGGAAGGCGTGGGTCTTCCGGAAGAGGCCCGCTTCAAGATCCGAGAAGACGTTGCGTTCGACCAGATCGCCGATCGCATCGACCCGATAGAGATTCTTGGCGATCCAGAACAGTGTATGGAGATCGCGCAGACCGCCCTTGCCGTCCTTGATGTTCGGCTCCAGGACATAGCGGCTGTCACCCAACTTCGCGTGCCGCACGTCTCGCTCCGCCAGCTTTTGGGTGACGAAACCGTTGGCGCCTTCAGCGGCGGTGAAATCGCGGAATTTCTGGCGCAAACCGCGGTACAGCGCGGCGTCGCCCCACAGGTAACGGGCTTCCAGCAGCGCGGTCCGGATCGTCAGATCGGACCTTGCCAGCCGGATACATTCGTCGATCGACCGGGTAGCGTGGCCGACCTTGAGGCCCAGATCCCACAGGGTGTAGAGCAGGAATTCGACGATCTGCTCGGCGTGAGGCGTCAGCTTCCAGTTCGACAGGAACAGCAGATCGATGTCGGACTGGGGCGCCAGTTCACCCCTGCCGTAGCCGCCGACGGCGACGATCGCCTGTTTCTCGCCTTCCGTCGGGTTTGCCACGGGATAGACCCGTTCATAGGCGAAGTCGTGGATCACGCGGACGATCTGATCGACGAGAAAGCAGTGGGCCTGGACGCATTGATGTCCGCGCAGCGCGGTATCGGCCTCGCGGTCGAACCGCCGGCGGACTTCCAGCCGCCCGGCCTCCAGCGCCGCCTTGAGAACGCCCAGAACGGACGCACGCACCGCCGAAGGATCGCCGGCGCTCCCGGCAACGGCATCGAGCTGTTCGACAAGCTCGCGCCTGTCGACGATCCTGCGTTTGTTGGCAATCGGCGCCGCGCTCGAAAAATCCATGACTCGATCGGTCCGATGACTTTGCCGCGTCGGTCCGCGGTTGCGCCGGCGACGCGCCGCCGGCCCGCAGTCCGCGCTTCGTATAAACTATTACCGTACGGAAAACAGGCCAGCCACCGTGCCGGCGCGGCGCGGCCTGCTGCAAATTCCGGCCGGAAGACGTGCTTGCGCTGGCGCGACGTTGCGGCACAGGCAGGAACATGCGGGAAGCGCCCCTGCACCGCCATATCTTGGGCAGGCCACCGGACACCGACGAGCAGACCATGACCAGCCTGTCCCGTGTTGGAATCGCCGGCGTCCTCGCTGCCGTTGCTGCCGCCGTCATCTACCTTGCCGCCATTTCGGGCGACTTCGGCGGACCTGCGGGCAACGGCGCATCCGCAACCGGACAGGCCCGCGCCGAAAGGCTCTTCGCCGGGCTGAAAAACTCCGAACGGTTCAAGGCGTCGGGCGGCAGCGTCACCTGGGCCGACGCCGAAGCGCTGGGCGACGAAGGCGTTCTGATCCGCAAGCTCAACATCAGGGGCACAGACTGGGACGGCCGGCCCACGGCGGTTGCCGCCGCAGAAGTGCATATCCGACGGATCGACTGGAACAATATCGGGATGTCGCCTTACGGCGATATCGAAATCCGCGGATTGACGGCCGCCAACAGCAAAGTCGCGGCCTTTGCGGCGGCGACCGGCGTCACGGCTTTCGTCGCCGATCTGAAGGCGCGCTGGGACTACAAGCCCGACACCCGGATCGCGGATCTCCAGACGCTCGATCTGGCGGTCCGGGAATGGGGAACGCTCAGCGCGCAGGGGCAGCTTCACGGGCTGGATATCGCAATCCTGCAGGAGATGCAGAAAGGCGGCGAAATCGATCCCGCCTATGTCGCCGGCCTGATGGCGGGCGCGAAAATCGGCCGGCTCGAAATTTCGTTTACGGACCGCGGCGCGATCGACAGACTTGCGGCAATGCGGGCCGAAGAGACCGGTCAGGACAAGAATCAGGTCATAGATCGAGCCCTTGCGGGATTGGCCGCGCAAAAGGCCGGTCAGCCCTTCGACATCGTCCGGCAGGCCTACGACGCCCTGATCGTATTTGTAAAAAAACGCGGCACGATCGCTCTCAAGGCGGCGCCGAAGAAACCCGTTCCGCTGCTGCGCCTGGCACTGACGAGCAGGACCGGGCCGGCCGGCATCGAGAGGCTGGCGCGAGACCTGGGCCTGTCTGTCGAGGCGCGCTAGCAGCGGCCGCGCGGCAGGGCGTTTCAATCGCGAACGGTCGCGCGCAGCCGGTAGAGGAATTCCAGCGCTTCACGCGGCGTCAGGTCGTCCGGATTGAGATCCGCCAGCAGCGTTTCGGCTTCGGACGGGCCGGCGGCGCGGGGCGGCTCCGCAATCTCGGCGCTGAACAGCGGCAGGTCGTCGGCGAGGCGATTGACATTCGCGCCCTGGTCGCCGGCTTCAAGGGTCGCCAGGACTTCCTCGGCGCGCGCGACAACGGCCCCGGGCAGGCCGGCCAGGCGGGCGACATGGATGCCGTAACTGGCCTCGGCATCGCCGGGCGCCACCTCGTGCAGAAAGACGATCTCGTTCTGCCATTCCCTGACCCGCATGGTGTGCCGCGACAACCGGTCGAGACGGGCCGAGAGCGCGGTCAGTTCGTGATAGTGCGTCGCGAACAGGGCGCGGCACCGGAGATTGTCGTGCAAATGCTCGACCGTCGCCCAGGCGATCGAAAGCCCGTCAAAGGTGGCGGTGCCCCGGCCGATCTCGTCCAGTATGACCAGCGAGCGCGGGGTCGCCTGGTTCAGGATCGCTGCGGTCTCGACCATCTCGACCATGAAGGTGGACCGGCCGCGCGCAAGGTCGTCGGCCGCGCCGACCCGCGAGAACAGCCGGTCGACGATGCCGATCGTCGCGGCCTGCGCCGGCACGAAGCTGCCCGCCTGCGCCAGAATGGCGATCAGCGCGTTCTGGCGCAGGAACGTGCTCTTCCCGGCCATGTTCGGCCCGGTCAGCAGCCACAAATTGCGTTCCGGACCGAGGTCGCAGTCGTTCGGCACGAAAGGCGTATCGGGCTGCATCGCCTCGACGACCGGGTGACGGCCGGCCGACACGGCGAAGGACGTATCCGCCGCCACCGCGGGGCGGCACCAGCCGTTGTCGGCGGCCAGGGCGGCGAGGGCGGCGCTGACGTCGAGTTCCGCCATGGCCTGGGCCGCCCGGGCAATCGGTTCCGCCTGGCCCAGCGTTTCAGCGAGCAGGTCGTCGAACAGCGCCAGTTCGATCGCCAGCGACCGGTCGACCGCGCGGACGAGATCGGATTCCAGTTCGGAAAGGGCGACCGTGGTATAGCGCGTCGCACTCGCCATGGTCTGCCGGTGGATGAATGGGCTCTCGGCGCCGGTCGGCAGCTTGCCCGATTGCGCCGTCGAGACTTCGATAAAGTAACCGAGCACATTGTTGTGCCGGATCTTGAGCGAGGGGATTCCGGTCTCCGCGCGCAAATCCGCTTCCATCTTCGCGATCAGGCCGCGGCCGTCCTTCTTGAGCGCCGTCTGCTTGTCGAGCGCTTCGGAATAGCCCGGCGCGATGAAGCCGCCGTCGCGGCTTTGCAGAGGCAGATCTTCCGCCAGGGCGCGGCTCAGCCGGTCGACCAGGGGGTCGTGGCTGCCGAGGCGGCGGACGAGGCCGGTCAATTCCTCGAGACCGGCGAGGCCCGTGGCGCCGAGGGCGCCGCCCAGCGGACCGGTGGCCGCCAGAGCGTCGCGGATCGCCGCGAGGTCGCGCGGGCCGCCGCGGCCCAGGGACAGTCGCGAAAGGGCCCGCTCGGCATCCGGCGTTTGCTTCAGCAGATCGCGCGCCCGGTCGCGAATGCCGGGATCGTCGTTGAAGAAGCCGACCAGCCGGAGCCGCGATTCGATGGCCGCAACATCGGTCAGAGGCGCACCGAGCCGTTCGGTCAGCAGCCGGGCGCCGGGGCCGGTGAGGGTGCGGTCGACGACCGACAGCAGGCTGCCCTTCCGTTCGCCGGACAGGGTTCGGGCCAGCTCCAGGTTGCGCCGCGTCGGCGCGTCGATTTCCATCGTATTGCCGCCGCCATGGCGGATCGGGCGCGACAGGCGCGGCGCGCGGCCCCGTTGGGTCAGGTCGACATAGTCGAGCAACGCGCCGGCCGCGGCCGTTTCCGGGCGGGTGAAGGCTCCGAACGAATCGAGCGAAGCGACGGAGAAATGCGCCGTGAGGCGGGCCTCTGCATTCAGGCTGTCGAAACGGCTGGACGGCTGAACGGTCAGCCGGTCGCTCCAGTCGGCGAAGGCCTCGTAGAGCGCCGGCTGCTCGATCAGCTTGTCGGAGACGAGGATTTCCGATGGCTCCAGCCGTGCCAGCACCGTACCCAGGTCGCCCGGCACGACCGGCTGGACGGCAAAATCGCCCGTCGTCATGTCGAGCCAGGCCAGACCCAGTTCGCCGCCCGCCTCGGCCAGCGCAGCGAGATAGCTGTGGGCGCGGGCGTCGAGCAGCGTGTCCTCGGTCAGCGTGCCGGGGGTCACGACCCGAATGACGTCGCGCCGGACCAGCGCCTTCGATCCGCCGCGCTTCCTTGCCTCGGCCGGATCTTCCATCTGTTCGCACACCGCAACCTTGAATCCGGCGCGGATCAGACGCGCGAGATAGGTCTCCGCCGCATGGACCGGCACGCCGCACATCGGCACATCCTGGCCGGCCTGCTTGCCCCGTTTGGTCAGCGTGATGTCAAGCGCGCCTGCGGCGGCGACGGCATCGTCGAAGAACAGTTCGTAAAAGTCGCCCATCCGGTAAAACACCAGGCAGTCGGGATGCGCCGCCTTCACTTCCCTGTAGTGCGCCAGCATGGGCGTCAGGCCCGGCTTCCCGGGCGGTTCGACGGAGACGTTCATGGTCGGGAAAGGGCGGGGCCTTCGCTCGGCGTTCCAGGGGGCATCGCCGCTATCCTCGCCAAGCTTGCGCCTCTTGTCGATATCGGTCGTCGGCAAAACCCCCGCCGACCGGGGATGCGCCGTATGGGGATGCGCCGTATGGGGGTGTGACGGACGCGGCGATGGGCAGGCGCGGCGGCGCGGCCTATAACGGCAGCATCCGACACCCAGCCCGCCAGCGCCGCCGCCATGTCCGAATCCGAACACGTTACCGACCGGGAAGCCCTGCTGATGCACGCCTCCGGGCGGCCGGGCAAGATCGAAATCTCGCCGACCAAACCGCTGACGACACAGCGGGACCTCGCGCTCGCCTATTCGCCCGGTGTCGCCGCGCCGGTCCTGCGCATCTCGGAAGACGAGGGTGCGGCCTACGACTACACGGCGCGCGGCAACCTGGTGGGCGTCATCTCCAACGGCACGGCCATTCTCGGCCTCGGCGATCTGGGCGCGCTGGCCTCGAAGCCGGTGATGGAAGGCAAGGCCGTCCTGTTCAAGCGCTTTGCCGATGTCGATGCGATCGACCTGGAGGTCAGCACCGACGATGTCGACGCCTTCATCAACTGCGTCCGCTATCTCGGTCCGAGCTTCGGCGGAATAAACCTCGAGGACATCAAGGCGCCGGACTGTTTCATCATCGAACAGCAGTTGCGCGAACTCCTCGACATACCGGTGTTTCACGACGATCAGCACGGCACAGCCATCATCATGGCGGCCGGCCTGATCAACGCGCTCGACCTGACCGGCCGGTCGATCCGCAAGGCGAAGGTCGTGATCAACGGCGCCGGCGCTTCGGGCATTGCCTGCGCCGAACTGATCAAGGCGATGGGGGTGCCGGAGGATCACGTCGTCATGTGCGACACCCGCGGCGTGATCTATCAGGGCCGCGAGCAGGGCATGAACCAGTGGAAATCGGCCCATGCGGCGGCCACCGACGCGCGTACCCTCGAAGACGCGGTCAGTGGCGCCGACGTGGCCGTCGGCCTGTCGGTCAAGGGCGCGTTTACCGGCGAAATGATCAAGCGGATGAGCGCCAAGCCGATCGTCTTTGCGCTCGCCAACCCGGATCCGGAAATCACGCCCGAGGAGGTTCAGGCGGTCCGCGCCGACGCCATCGTCGCCACCGGCCGGTCGGATTATCAGAACCAGGTCAATAACGTGCTGGGCTTTCCCTACATTTTCCGGGGCGCCCTCGACGTCCGGGCGTCGACGATCAACGACACGATGAAGATCGCCGCCGCCGAGGCGCTCGCGAAGCTGGCGCGGGAGGACGTTCCGGACGAAGTCGACGCGGCCTATTCCGGCCGGCGCCTGCGCTACGGCCCCGACTATGTCATCCCGGTGCCGTTCGATCCGCGCCTGATCGAGGCGGTGCCGTACGCCGTCGCCACCGCCGCCATGGAGAGCGGCGTCGCCCGCAAATTCATCGTGGACGAGGACGGCTACCGGCAGGAACTGCGCAGCCGGCTCGATCCGGCCGCTTCTTCGCTGCAACGGGTGCTGGACCAGGCGCGCGCGAACCCCAGGAAGATGGTCTTCGCCGAAGGCGAGGAGGAACGGGCCATCCGGGCAGCGATCGCCTATGTCACCTCGGGCTACGGGACGGCCGTGCTGGTCGGCCGCGAGCAACTGATCCAGGCCGCGCTTGAGGAGGCCGGCCTCGAACTGCCCGCCGGAGTCGACGTGCACAATGCGCGCAAATCGACGTCCCACAAACAGTTCGCCGAGTTGTTGTACCAGCGCAAGCAGCGCGAGGGCTGGCTGTTCCGCGACTGCCAGCGCATGGTGAACCAGGACCGCAACGTCTATGCGGCCTGCTTGGTCGCGAGCGGCGAGGCGGACGCCATGCTGACCGGCCTGACCCGGCGCTTTGCCGTCAGCTACGAGCAGATCCGCTATCTCATCGACAACCGCCAGGGCGACCGGGTCTTCGGCATGACGATGATCGTCGCGCGCGGCCGAACCGTGTTTATCGCCGATTCGAGCGTCAACGAGGAGCCGACCTCGGTCATGCTGGCCGATATCGCGGAGCAGGCCGCCGCCAAGGCACGCGACCTGGGCCACGAACCGCGGGTCGCCTTCCTGTCCCATTCGAATTTCGGCAATCCGCTGACCGACCGGGGCGACCGGATCCGCGACGCCGTCGCGCTGCTCGATTCGCGCCGGACCGATTTCGAATACGATGGCGACCTTTCCGCCGATGTCGCGCTCGATCCGGCCCTGATGGCGCTCTATCCGTTCTGCCGGCTGTCGGGCCCGGCCAATGTCCTGGTGATGCCGGACCTGGACGCCGCCAATATCTCCGCCAAGTTGATGCAGAAGATCGGCGGCGGCACGGCCATCGGGCCGATCATGCTCGGCCTCGACAAGCCGGTGCAGATCGCCCAGATGGGCTCGACGGTCAACGACCTGTTGAACCTGGCGGCCTTCGCCGCCGCAGACGCCGCCTGAGCCGACCGTTTCAGGGTACGGCCGCACCGGACGCCGGCAGGAAACGGGACAGGGGGCCGGACGTGGCCGATGCACGCAGCGATACGCCGGAGACAGGCCGGGACCCCCCGCGGGATGCGCCTGAAACGGCGGGCCGGCACGGGCCTTCCGGCCTGCGCCCGGCTGCGCCGCCCGCCTCCGCCATCCGGGGCGCATCCGGAAGGGACCTGACGGCGCCCCTCGCTGCCGGCGCGGCCGCCGGGGCGGTCGCCGGCCTCGTCAACTCCGGCGCCGGAGCCGTGCAGGGCATACTGGCCGGGCTCGCGGCCGGTTTCGCCACCGGCCTCCTCATTCGGGCCATCGCGATGCGATCCTCGCGGCAGCGCGCCGAAACCATGCCGACGGGGCATGAACCGGCCGGATCCGCAGACCGGGGCGAGACCGGGGCGGACGCTGCGATGCAGCAGGCAGCCGTCGATCTGGTGCGTCGAATGCCGGTGCCGGCGGTCCTGGTCAGCGAGGGCCGGGATGTCCTGGCCGTCAGCCGCGGAGCGGAAGACCTGTTGCGCCGCGTTGCCGAGGACCGGCCGCTGCCGGACTCGATTCGTCATCCGGAGTTGCTGGCGGCAGTCCAGCACTCCGTCGAGGACGGTGTCGAACGGGAAGTGACGATCCGGGAATCCGTGCCCCAGGACCGCCATCTCCAGGCGCTGGTCGCGCCGCTCGGCCAGCCGGCGCGGGCCGGACCGCCCGACCGGCAGGACGGGCCCGGCCGGGAGCCCGACGGTTTCCGGGGAGCGCTGATTCTCCTGCGCGACCTGACCCCGCAGATCCAGGCCGACCGGATGCGGGTCGATCTGGTCGCCAACGTGTCCCATGAACTGCGTACGCCGCTCGCCTCTCTGGCCGGCTTTCTCGAAACCCTGCGCGGTCCGGCGGCAAACGACGCCGCGGCCCAGGAACGGTTCCTGAGAATCATGGAGGAGCAGACGGCGCGCATGACGCGGCTGGTCGATTCGCTGCTGTCGCTGTCGAACATCGAGATGGACGAGCACCGCCCGCCGACCAGCCGGGTCGAACTCAACGCCACGGTGCGGCGCGTTATCGATGCGCTGAAGATCGTCGCAGAACGGCTGGGCAGCCGGATCGTCGCGATGCACGAGCTCGAACCGGCGGAAATCGTCGGCGACGAAGACCAGATTGCCAGGGTCGCCCGCAACCTGATCGAAAATGCGATCAAATACGGCAAGCCCGGCACGGCGATCGAGGTTCGGGTCTTCGCTCCGGGCGGGGACGGACCGGGCGTCGGCGAAGTGGCGGTATCCGTGAACGACTGCGGCGACGGCATTCCGGAGGAACACCTGCCACGGCTGACCGAGCGTTTCTACCGCGTCGACGTGGCCCGCGCGCGCAATGTCGGGGCGAATGTTGCGGCGCCTTCCGGCGGATCCTCTGCCAGCGCCGGCGGCCAGACGCCCGATTCCGGCGGCGCCGGGCTGGGGCTGGCGATCGTCAAGCATATTCTGGCGCGCCATGGCGGGCGGCTGGAAATTGCCAGCGAGATCGGCGTGGGCAGCCGCTTCACCGCCGTGTTCCCGCCGGCGCCACCCAGCGCATCACCGCACCCCGGAGAAACGGAAACAGGGTAGCCGGCGTAGCCGGACGCAGACCGGCTCGGGCCGGCTCAGCCCGGCTCAGCCCGTCGGATCGTCGCGCAGCCTGACCAGCTGCTTGCCGAAATTCTCGCTGCGGAACAGCTTCAACAGGGCCCTGGGCGCATTTTCGATGCCGACCTCGACATCCTCGCGATACCTGATCCGGCCTTCGCCAATCCAGCCAGCCATCGCCTCCAGGCCCTCCTGCCAGCGGCTCCAGAAATCGGTGACGATGAAACCGGTGACGCGCAGCCGGTTGGTGAGGATCTGGCGGGTGTAGCGCGGCACCCGTTCCGGCTCGGTCAGGTTGTATTCGCTGATCATGCCGCAGATGGCGACCCGGCCGAACGGGTTGGCGAGCGGATAGAAGGCGTCGGAAATCCAGCCGCCGACATTGTCGAAATAGCCGTCGATGCCGTTTGGGCAGGCGTCCGCCAGGGCCTGCCCCAGCGCCGCCGTGTCATTGCTGTAGCGGCGATAGTCGATACAGCCGTCATAGCCCAGCTCGTCGACGCAATAGCCGCACTTGGCCGCGCCGCCGGCAATGCCGACGACCCGTGCGGCGCCCTCTATCCGGGCGATCTGGCCGACCAGCCCGCCGACGGCGCCGGACGCGGCCGATACGACGACCGTGTCGCCCGCCTTGACGCCCATCACCTCTTTCGCGCCGAAATAAGCCGTCATGCCGGGCATGCCGAGGACGCCGACGGCGGTCGAGATCGGCGCCAGGGCAGGATCGATCCTGCGGGTGAGCCGGCCGCCGGTGACGCCATATTCCTGCCAGCCCAGCCGCTCCTCGACGATATCGCCGACACTGAAGTCCGGATGATTGGACGCGACGACCTCGCCGACCGTGCCGCCCTCCATTACGGCGCCGACCTCGACCGGCTTCGCATAGCTTTTCCCGGCATTCATCCGGCCGCGCATGTAGGGATCGACCGAAAGCCAGATGTTGCGGACCAGGAGTTCGCCCTCGCCCGGTTCCGGGACCGGCGTCTCCACGAGCCGGAAATTGGATTCGTCGAACATCCCGGCCGGCCGTTCGGCCAGCAGCCATTGGCGGTTCATCAGCGTCATGACTTCGGTGTTCCGTTCTTGGGCGGTCGCAGATGCATTCGACCGGGGGGGTCAGCCCCACCGCTCGCGGTGGGCGTCCATCGCCGCGCGGGCGCCGGCGCGAATCAGGGAAAGGTCGCTGCCGGCGGCAACCAGATCGTAACCGCGATCGAACATCTGAGCAGGCGAATGGCCGGAATGGGGCACGGCGGCCATCGGCTTGCCCGACGCCTTCACCGCCGCTTCGGCGCTTTCGATAATGGCGCGGGCCTCGGCAGCCGGCGCGGTCGGGTTGAAGCCGCCGGTCGCGGTCAGGTCGGTCGGACCGATGAACAGGATGTCGACGCCGTCGATCTGCGCGATCTCCGGAATATTGGCGACGCCCTTTTGCGTCTCGATCTGCAGGATGGTGCAGACCTCGTCGTCGATGCGGTTCCAGTATTCGGCCGAATCGTGCCCGAACCCGGTGGCGCGGATCGCGCTGACGGCGCAGCCCCGGTTGCCGGCCGGCGGGTATTTGCAGGCGCGCACCGTCGCTTCGGCCTCCGCCGCGGTTTCGACATAGGGCACCATGATGCCCTCGGCGCCGGTATCCAGCGCACGCTTGATGTAGGGCGTATCGTTCCACGGCACGCGGATGAAAGCGGCCGGACCGCCCGGCGCGCGGCCGTCGTCGTTGGCCGCACCGATGCTGCCGGAGCGCAGCGCCTGCATCTGCGCCGCCGCCCCCATCAGGTCGCCCGGCCCGTGCTCGTGATCGATGATGACGAAATCGACGCCGGCCCGGGCGACGATCTCCGCGTTCATGCTGCTGTTGGCCACCAGCCAGAGGCCGAGGGACTTCCTGCCGGCCGCAAGCCGGGCCTTCACGGGATTGCTGCGAATCATGGGCGTACTACCGGAATTGCCGGGCGTGATGTTAGCGCCCATGTTTAACCCGGATTTCTCCCCACAGTCACGGCCTGCGTCGCGTCCGGACGTTCGACCCGCCAGGAGCGGGCCGAAGCGCGTAGCGGGGACTACGGGCGAGGCCCGCGACGCCGCGGGCGGGCGTCCGGTCGCGACCCGGAGGGCGGCGCTGTCGAACCGGCAGGGGGCGTCAAGCCGCTTGCCCGATGTCCCCGCATCGCGCGGCGCGGCTTTCCTGCCCTGCCGGTTCGACAGCGCCGCGCAGACCATGACTGTGGGGAGAAATCCGGGTCAGGGTGCGCGTACCGGAAAGGGGAGTCCTGTCGCCGTTGCGGCAGGCCGCTACATGCCGCAGGCGGATTTCGCCCGGGCAAAGGCGGCGCGAAATCCGTCCAGCGAATAGGTGTCCACCGTCAGCGTGCCGCGCGACGACCGGCCGGTCACGGTCAGGCGCGCGCGGTCGGACAGGTTCCTGACGATCTTCCGGTCTTCGGCCGCATCTTCGCCCCAGGCGCTGTCCGCGCTGGTGCGGAGCTTGAATGTCGCGCCATTGTTGAATTTCAGCGTGGCGGCGATGCCGGCCTTGTAGCGGTAGCCGGCGCGGATCTCGACCTGCCCGCGCACCCTGTGCTTCGGCCAGAACGAAACCAGCAGGCTGGTCTCGCCCCGGCGCTTGTATTTTCCCCGGCTCTGTTTCGGTATGGCGGCCGCATAGCAGACGGCAGCCCCCGCGGCCCTGGCCTTGTGGACCTCCCAGTCCTTGTATTTGGCGATGAAACTCCTGGGCGCGGGTTGCGCCGCGGCCGGCGCCTGCAGGGCCGCAATCGCGCCGGCGCCGATGCAGGCAATCGCGGCAGCATGCCGGCGGATCCTGGCCAACATTCCGGCGGGACTATCCCGATTCACCCAGCTTTTCCCGGTTTCGCTGCTTTCGCACCCATAGCGGCGGGCCGAATTCCGGCGGCGGCAGAGACTCCGCCGGCCCGCCCGGCATCTCCGGCCGACGCGCGAAGCGGCCCATCGACAGAAGCCGATCATACATCACGATCGCGCCGGCCAAAGCCACGTTCACGGAGAATTTGGTCGGGATCTTCACCACATGCGCGCACAACGCGGTGACTTCCGGCGAAAGACTCCCGCGTTCCGGTCCCAGGATATAGGCCGCCTGCGGCGGATGCGTGAAACTGGGCAGTTCGATCGCGCTCTCCGTCAGCTCGATCCCGACAAGGCTGCAGCCTGCCGGCAGGCGGATGTCCCGCCAGGAATCGAAATCGTGCAGCGGCACGTGCGCCCAGCTTTTGGACGTATCGGATTTTCCGAGTTCGCTCCGGCTGCAGGCGGCATTGACGGTGAACAGAAAGCTGGCGCCGAAGGCGTGGGCGGTACGAAACAGCGCGCCCGCATTCATGGCCTTCGAAACACCTTCCGCCCCGATGCCGAAATATCCGCGCATGGACAGTGATGTGGCCTGCCTCTATGAACCGGACAAGATGACATTGCGAAATTCGGGCCCGGCGTAACGCCCCCGGTCTCTCCTGTCCCGTCCTGAGCCCATGACCGACGATCCGTCGCCCAATCCCGTGCTGATCAACGTCACCCGCTCGGGCTTTCCGGAAAGCGTCCATCGCGGCGCAGTGTGCGTGATCGATGCCGACGGGGAAACCGTGCTCGCAGCGGGCGCGATCGGACGGCCCATCCTGCCGCGTTCGGCGATCAAGCCGCTTCAGGCGATCCCGTTCATCGAAGACGGCACCGCGGACGTCTGGAAAGCCACCGGCGACGAAATCGCCCTGGCCTGCGCCTCCCACAGCGGCGATCCGATCCACGTGCGCACGGGGCGGCGCTGGCTGCACCGGCTGGACGTGCCCGAAGCGGCACTGGCCTGCGGGCCGCATCTGCCGCTCGGCCACATGTCGGGCGTCCGCATGGAGGCGAACGGCGAAGCGCCGACACGGCTCCACAACAACTGCAGCGGCAAGCACCTGGCGATGATCTCGGCGGCGCTCAATGGCGGCCAGCCCCTGGAGGGATACGCAAGACCGGACCATCCCGTGCAACGGCGCATCCGGGAAATTCTGTCCGAAATGACCGAAGCGGATCTGACCGCGGCGGCGCTGACCGTCGACGGCTGCGGTGCACCCTGCTGGGCCATCCCGCTGCACGCCATCGCGCGGGGGTTCGCCCGTTTTGCCGATACGCGCGGCCTGCCGGTACCGCGCCAGTCCGCCATCCGGCGGCTCAGGGTCGCCATCGCCAGCTATCCCGAGCATGTCGCCGGAGGCGACCGGTTCGATACGGTTCTGATACGCCGGAAAGGCCACGACCTTGTCGTCAAGACCGGCGCGGAAGGCGTCTATGCGGCGGCCCTGCCCTATTTCGGTCTCGGCGTTGCGCTGAAGATCGACGACGGCGCGCGGCGGGCTGCGGAGGTGGCGATGGCCGCCATCCTGCGCTATCTCGAACTGCTGGACGATACGGACTGGGCCGCGCTTCGGCCCTATGTGGAGCCGCCGATCCGGAATGCCGCCGGGGAAATCGTCGGCAGTTTCGACATCGCGCCCGGCTGGCTGGGCAGACTCTGACAATCGAAAAGGGGAAGATACGCCATGCGGGCAGTCGTTGTTCGGGAATGGACCGATCCGAAAAACCTGACGGTGGATTCGCTGCCGGTGCGCGACCCGGATGCGGGCGAGGTGCGGATCGCCGTTCACGCCGCGGGCCTGAACTTTGCCGACACGCTGATCGTGGCCGGCAAATACCAGGAGAAGCCACCGTTTCCCTTCAGCCCGGGCATGGAGGCTGCCGGCGAGATCGAGGCCGTGGGCGCCGGCGTTACCGGCCTGAAGAAGGGCGACCGGGTCATGGCGCTGACCGGCCATGGCGGATTTGCCGAACGCTGCGTCACCGAAGCGGGGCGGGTCCTGAAAATTCCCGACAGCATGGGTTTCGCCGATGCGGCCGCCTTCCCGGTCGCCTACGGCACGTCGCATCTCGCGCTGCGCCATCGCGGCGCTCTTCAGTCGGGCGAAACCCTTCTGGTTCACGGCGCGGCCGGCGGCGTCGGACTCACGGCCGTCCAGATCGGCAAGGTGCTCGGCGCGCGCGTGATCGGCACCGCCCGGGGCGCGGAGAAGCGCGCCATCGCCGAAGCCAACGGCGCCGACGCGACGATCGACTATTCCGAGGAGGATATCCGCAGCCGGGTCCTCGAACTGACAGGCGGCAAGGGTGCCAACGTCATCTACGATCCGGTCGGCGGCGACGTCTTCGACGCCTCGCTGCGCTGCATCGCCTGGGAAGGCCGGCTGCTGGTCATCGGTTTTGCCGCCGGCCGCATTCCGCAGGCGCCGGCCAACTACCTGCTGCTCAAGAATGCGGCCGCCGTGGGTGTGTTCTGGGGCGCCTACATGAAGAACGATCCGCCGGTGATCCTGCGCGGCTTCGAGGAACTGCTCGGCTGGTACGCCGACGGCCTGCTGAAGCCGCACATTTCGGCCACCTTCGGGCTGGAGGAAACATCGGCCGCCATGGCCATGCTGCTGGCGCGCAAATCGACCGGCAAGATCGTTATCGAGACAGGGCTTTCCTAGCGGGCCTGGCGGGCTAGAAACCGCCGGCGAACTCCTTGGCCCGTTCGGCAAACCGGTCGAGCGTCTCGCCGACCCTGGCGTAGACGGTAGCGGCGCCGGCCCCGGTCAGCACCTCGATGCCCTCGTCGATCGTGGCGACGGCGTGGACCCGGAACCTGCCTTCGGCGCAGGCATCCACGACGTCCCGGCGCAGCATCAGGTTTCCGGCATTGGATTTCGGAATGAGCACGCCCTGCCTGCCCGTCAATCCGCGCGCCCGGCAGATGTCGAAGAATCCCTCGATCTTCTCGTTCACCCCGCCGATCACCTGCACCTCGCCGAACTGGTTGACCGAACCGGTGACGGCGAGAGACTGCCGGACCGGAATGCCACTCAAGGCCGAGAGCAGGGCATAGAGTTCCGTTGAAGAGGCGCTGTCGCCGTCGACGCCGCCATAGGACTGTTCCATCACGAGACTCGCCGACATGGCGATCGGCCGGTCCTGCCCGAACCGCCGGCCGAGAAATCCCTGAAGAATGAGGATTCCCTTGGAGTGGAGCGGGCCGCCCAGTTCGACCTGCCGCTCGATATCGATCACTTCGCCCTTGCCGAACCGGACGCTGGCCGAGACCCGGGAAGGCTTGCCGAACGAGAACCCGCCGACCGCGAGCACGCTCAGACCGTTGATCTGGCCGACCGCCTCGCCGTCTGTCGAAATCAGCACCGAATCGCGCTCGATCCGCTCGTACATCGTCTCGCGGATACGGTCCGACCGGTAGATCCGCGCCTGGATGGCGGATCGGATGTCGTCCGCTGCGACGGTATCCCGGGCGCCGCGTCGGGCGGCATGCTCGCCTTCGCGCATGATGTCGTAGATTTCGGCCACCTGTGCGGACAGCTTTGTCCGGTCCGAAACCGTGCGGGCCGCGTGTTCCAGCAGGCGGGCGACGGCCGGTGCGGCGAGCGGCAGCAATGTCTCGCGCTGCTGAATGCTGGCGATCAGGCGGGCATAAAGCGCGGTATTTTCGGCCGTCCGGTCCAGATGACCGGCAAACTCGACCGCCACCTTGAACAGCGCGGCAAAATCCGGGTCGCGCGCCGCCAGCGTGTAATACAGGCCGGGTTCGCCGATCAGCAGGACTTTCACGTTCAGCGGTATCGGCTGGGGATCGAGCGTCACCGTCGTCTGCTGACCCATGAGCTGGGGCAGCGTGCCGATCCGGACCTCGCGGGCAATCAGCGCGCGTTTCAACTCCTCCCACGCCATCGGCTGCATCAGCAGCTTGCGCGCGTCGACGATCAGGAACCCGCCGTTGGCCCTGTGCAGCGCGCCCGGCTTGATCAGCGAGAAATCGGTGACCAGGGTCCCGAACCGGGCGGTGTGCTCCACCCGGCCTATCAGGTTGCCCAGCGCGGGCGCATCTTCGGTGACGACCGGCGCACCGCCTGCCGGATCGTGCTGGACGACGACGTTGACGGCGTAGCGCCGGAACGCGGCGCCATCGTCGCGGCCCGTCAGTTCGTTGGGCCGGCCGACCAGGTCGGCGATCTGCCGGCCGCTCTCGCCGCCCTGCCGCTGCTCCTGCTGCGCTTTCAGGAAATCGAACACGTTGTCGACGACATCGTCTTCGATCCGGCCGAGATAGGCGACGATTTCGGGCAGGTCGGAGAACGCGTCCCTGACTCCCTTGACGAGAACGGCGGTCACGTTGCGGGCGACTTCGCGGTTGAGCGCCCGCAGGTCCGCGCGGGTCTCCTGCTCCCAGGCCGGATACTGGCGCATCACCTCCTGCAGCCTGGCCTGAAACCCCTCGACCAGCTTCTGGTAGGCCGCGCGCTGCTCTTCCGGCAGCGCGTTGAAGGCCTCCTGCTGCATCGGCTGGCCATCGGCCGCCGGCGCAAAGGCGAAACCCTGTTCGCCGCGAACGACGACGATGTTCTGCGCAGCCGCCTCCTGCTGCAGCGCCCCGAACGCGGCGGCCTGGCGATTGCGGAACGCCTGCTCCACCACATTCCGGCGCGCCTGATATTCGTCCGATTCGAAGGCGGCCGGGATGCCGGCCTTGAGTTCGCGCACCAGCTGTTCCATCGCCTCGCGAAACGGGCCGGCGCGCCCGGTCGGCAGTTTCAGCGCCGCCGGCCGGTGCGGCTCGTCGAAATTGTGAACGTAGACCCAGTCCGGGGCCGGCGGCCGGTCGTTCGCGGCGCGGACAATATGGCTGCGCACAATGGAATGCTTGCCGGAACCCGGCGGGCCGAAGCAGAACAGGTTGTAGCCCCGCCGGTCCATCCCGACGCCGAATTCGAGCGCCGCCACCGCCCGCGGCTGGCCGACGACATCCTCGATCGGCTCCAATTCGGCCGTGGTCTCGAAACCGAGGGATGCCGGATCGCAGGTCCAGCGCAGTTCTTCGGGCGTCAGGGGGTCGGTGGAGGCCATCTCGGGTCTTGTTCTGTTGCCAAAGCCAGGTTCCCGCGAGCGGGCAACCCGGCAGCTGTGCGGCGGTTCACCGGCAAGCCGCCTCGATCCGCTCCATATCGGCGTCGGACAGACCGAAATGGTGGCCGATCTCGTGGATCAGGACATGGCGGACGACGTCGGCAAGCCGTTCCCCGGTATCTTTCGCATAGGCCGCAATCGGGCGGGCATAGAGAAAGACCCGGTCGGGCGTCGGTGCGACGTATCCCGCTTCCTTCTCGCCCACGGCGATGCCGCTGTAGAGGCCCAGCAGGTCCCAGCGCGTCGCGCAGCCCATGCGCGCAAGCGTATCGGCGTCGGGAAAATCCTGGATCGTGATGACGACATTATCGGCATATCGCCGGAATTCGGCGGGAAGCGCCGTATAGCACCGCTCCGCGATCGCCAGGATTTTCTCGTCCGGGTCGTCCGTCCCGGCCGCCCGCTCGACCGCCCGCTCAACCGCCGGCGCGCCTTGCCGCGGCCGGTTCTGCGGTGTAACGACGGGGATTGCCCGGTTTCGGCGGGGCGTTATGCGGTCTCTTGCGGCCATAGCGCCGAGATAGGAAGCGCGGCGCGCCGCACAAGGCATGGCCGGGCCCGGCCCGGCGTGGGAGGACGACGATGACGGAAAGGCTCACCGGCGCGGCGCGCGCCGAAGCGCTGGCGGGGCTCGCCGGCTGGTCGGAGGTCGACGGCCGCGATGCGATCGCCAGGAGCTTCCGCTTCCGGGATTTCAACGAAGCCTTCGGCTTCATGGCGCGGGTCGCGCTCTATGCCGAGCGGGCGGACCATCATCCCGAATGGTTCAACGTGTACAACCGGGTCGAGATCACGCTGAGCACCCACGACGCCGGCGGCGTCAGCGAGAAGGATGTCGCGCTCGCCCGCTTCATCGACGAAATCGCCGGATGAGGTTTGGGGCAAAGTCCTTTGACCACGCAGCGCCGCTTCCCGGCGGCGGGAGGAGGACGGCAGAACTGCAAACGCCACTCGTTCGTCGATACCAAAATACCAATGATGCTGCCCCGGACTTGATCCGGGGCCCAGGAGCGTCCCGATGGCCCTATCCTGTGGCCCCTGGGCCCCGGATCTCCGCTGCGCTCCGTCCGGGGCGGCAATGGAGGATGGGTCTGTAGCGAGTATCCGCCTCTGCCATCGGAACGGCTTTGGGCCGCAAATGCATGACCGTCGATTCAACTCCTCACGCTTCCTTGCAGCGTTCCATCGTTTCCAGCAGGGCGCGGCGGATTCCTGGCTCCATCGCCGAATGGCCGGCATCCGGCACCACGATATAGGTGGCCTCGGGCCAGGCCCGGGCGAGTTCGTCTGCCGTCATGATCGGGCACACCACGTCGTAACGGCCCTGGACGATGGTGCAGGGCAGATGGCGGAGCCCGGCGATGCCCTGCAACAGGTCGACGCCCTCCAGGAACATGGCATGTCTGAAATAATGCGCTTCGACCCGCGCCAGGCCGAGCGCCATGCGATCCTGCTGGAAGGCCGTCACGGTGTCGGGGCTGGGCAGCAGCGTGGAGCAGGCGCCCTCATACGCGCTCCACGCCCGGGCGGCGGGCAGGTGGATCGCCGGATCGGGATCGGTCAGCCGCGCGAGATAGGCGGTCAGCAGATCGCCGCGCTCCTCCGCCGGGACGAATTCGGCGAAGCGGTGGTGGGCTTCCGGGAATATCCGCTTCATGCCGGTGAGGAACCAGTCCAGCTCCGTCCGGCGGCCGAGGAAAATGCCGCGCAGGACAAAGCCGCGGCAGCGCGCCGGATGGGCCGCGCCATACGCCATCGCCAGGGCGCTGCCCCATGACCCGCCGAACAGCCACCAGGAGTCGATGCCGAGCAGCGCCCGCAGCTTTTCCATATCGGCAATCAGGTGTTGCGTCGTATTGGCCTCGATATGGCCCGGCGGCGTCGACCGGCCGGCGCCGCGCTGATCGAACAGGACGATCCGGTAGTGGGCGGGATCGAAGTAGCGCCGGTGGGTCGGCGAGGTGCCGGCGCCCGGCCCGCCATGCAGGAACACGACCGGGACACCGGCCGGGTTGCCCGATTGCTCCCAGTACATCCTGTGGCCATGATCGAGCGCGATGAACCCGGTGTCGTAAGGTTCGATCGCCGGAAACAGCTCGGCCCGGGCATTCGAAGCCGAATCGGAAACGGATCGGGAGACGGACGGATTGGCTTCGGCATGCATGACAGGGCGGCCGGCGAGGCGGCGATAGCGAAGACGCGAGGCGCATCTGTAGCCCGGAATTCTCACCAATGTCACGGCCTGCGCGGCGCCGGACGGGTGGCGCTGTTCTTCTGTCTGCTGCCGGCCACGACGGCGGCGCACGCCGCAGCCGCGCCCGAGGCGCTGCAGCCGGCCGGCGAGGCCGGTATCGTCGAGGTCATGAACGGAGCGGCGGTGCGGCTTGCATCGGGCGATACGGCGCGGCTGGCCGGCGTTGACGCGCCGCGCATGGCCGGCCGCGCCGGCGGCCCCTGGCCCCATGCCGAAGCCGCGCGGCGGGCGCTTGCCGCCCTCGTCCTCGGCCGGCGGGTCCGCCTGTACCACGCGGGCCGACGCATCGATCGCTACGGCCGCCTGATCGCGCATCTCTTCGTCGGGCCGCGCTGGGTCCAGGGCGAACTCGTATCGGCCGGCCATGTCAGGGTGCGCAGCTATGCCGGAAACCAGGCGCGCATCGCCGAACTGCTGGCCCGGGAAGACAGGGCGCGCCGGGCCGGCCTCGGGTTATGGGCGCATCGGCGCTATGCCGTCCGAACGGCCGGTTCGGTGCGGCGCGACCTCGAATCCTGGCAGATCGTCGAGGGCGTGGTGAAGGCCGTCGCCGCGTTCCGCGACGTGACCTATCTGAATTTCGGCGACAACTGGCGGACCGATTTTACCGTGCGGATCGGCGCCCGCGCCCGCCGCCTGTTCCGCCGGGCCGGCTTCGACCTCCGGGCCCTGAAGGGCCGGAAAATCCGTGTGCGCGGCCGGGTGCGCAGCCGGAACGGCCCGCTGATCGTCGCCACCCACCCCGAACAGATCGAGCGGCTGCCGCCGGGGGATTAGCCCGGATTATCCCGATTTCCTGTCCGTTTCGCCTGCGCCGTCGGCAGCCAGCCGCTCGGCGTCGCTGTCCGTCGGCACCCTGTCGGCCTCGCGCGCGCGCTTGCTGTAGATGAACCAGAGGTTCCGGGCATAGATCATCAGTCCGCCCGCCTGGCCGCAGATGATCACCGGATCGCGGCGCCAGATGGCGTAGGTCAGAAGCGTCATCCCGCCCAGGATGCTGAAATACCAGAAGGCGATGGGAACGATGCTTTCCTTGGCCTTCTCGCTGACGAACCACTGGATGATGAAACGGGCCGAAAACATGGCCTGTCCCAGGAAGCCGACCATCACCCAGATCAGCTCGCCGGACGTCTCGACATTCATCAGGCCCTTGAGCGTTTCGAGAAATTCCATGGGGTAACGAGTCCTTCCTGCAGGGGAACGGAACGACGCTGCCGGGACGGTGCCGGCGGCGCCAGACGGCACGGTGCCGCGCGAATGCCGTTGGCGGCGCACCGGGTCAGTGCCGTACAATGACCCGGGGACAGTACGGAACAGCGGGGACAGGTCTCTTGAATTTCTCCGCCTTGCAGAGTGCCGTGGAATGATCGACCCGCTGGAATTGAGCGAGGAAGAGCGGGCGCTGATCGATGCAAACCTCGACCGGTATCGTGCGCTCGATGAGGGAACGATGAAGCCGCGCGGAAAGAGCGGCATCCAATTCGTGCGTGTCTGCCGGGGCAAGAAGGAACCCGTCACCAGACACGAGCACGCCTACCTGAAATGGAAACGGTTGCAGTTGCTGGAAGCGACGCGCCGCTACAAACGAAAACAGCAAGAAGATCGACAAACCATCCCGGAATTCGAAGACGGACACCCACGCACCGAATTCGGAACCCGCGAGGAGCATCTGCGCGACCGGGCGCGGCAACGGGCAACGATCCGATCGCGAGAATAGAACCGGCGGCGACAAAGCGCCGGGATGGTGCGCCGTGGAAGCGGACCTATCCTGCGGCCCATGTTTCACCGCTTCGCCAACCCCGCCCGGTTCAACCGGATGGCCCGCGCCATCTACCCCTGGAGCCTGGCGGCGACCCTGCTCTGCCTGGGCATCGGCATTCCCTGGGCGCTGGTCTTCGCGCCGGCCGATTACCAGCAGGGCGAGAGCGTACGGATCATGTATGTCCATGTGCCGTCGGCCTGGATGGCGCTGTTCGTCTATCTCGTCGTGGCGGCGCTCAGCGCGGCCAGCCTGATCTGGCGCCATACGCTCGCCGATATCCTGGCCCAGGCCGCCTCGCCGATCGGCGCGTGCTTTACCGCGCTGGCGCTCGCCACCGGGTCGTTGTGGGGCAAACCGATGTGGGGCGCCTGGTGGGTGTGGGACGCCCGCCTGACCTCGGTGCTGGTGCTGTTTTTCCTCTATCTCGGGCATATCGCGCTGGCCCGGGCCTTCGACGACCCGCAGCGCGGCGCCCGGGCGGCGGCGCTGCTCGCCGTCGTGGGAGTCGTCAATCTGCCGATCGTCAAGTTTTCCGTCGACTGGTGGAGCACGCTGCACCAGCCGGCGAGCATCCTCAAACTCTCCGGCCCGTCGATTCACAGCTCGATGCTGTGGCCGCTGCTGCTGACGATTGCCGGTTTCATGGCCTATTTCGTGACGGTGCTGATCCTGCGCAGCCGGGCCGCCCTGCTGGCCCAGCGCCGGCGCGCCCTGCAACTGCGGCAGCTCGGCGCGCGATAGGCCCCCGCCGGCCGGACGCCATCCGCCCCGGACCCTCGACATGAGCGCGGATGACTCCACGGAGGAATTCCCGGCTTCCGATGTGCCGCGCCCGGCTGTGGGCGCTGCGGTGGGCCGGCTGCTCGGCGGCGGCCTGCTGCTGTTGTGTACGGCGGTTCTGATCCATCAGTTCGCCGGCCTGCGCGCCGCCGCGCTCGCCTCCTCGGCCTGCCTCGTCCTGTGCTACGCAATCGGCCTGGGCCTGACCGGCTGGCGCGAACGCGGCCTGCTGGCCGCCGCGGCCGCGATAACCGCGGCGGCCCTGCTCGCCGCGCCGGCGCCGGGCGCGCTGATCGAACAGTCTCTGCAGCGGGCCGCCTTTCTGGCCGCCTTCATGATCCTGATCGGGCTGCTGCGGGTCGGGGCCAGCCGCTCCGTGTCGGTGCTGGCGCTCGGCGACTACTTGACCCGGCAGCCGCCCGGCCGGCGGTATCTCGCGGTTCACGCCGGAAGCCACATCATGGGCCTGCTCCTCAACTTCGGCACGCTCAGCCTGATCGGGCCGCTCATCATGCGGGGCGTGGAAGCGACACGGGCCGACGAGCCCGCCGCCGCGGCGATCCGGGAGCAGCGTCAGCTATCGGCCCTGATCCGGGGCTTTTCCTGGGTCATCGCCTGGTCGCCGACGGCGGTGACCCAGGCGCTCATCCCCGTCGTCATCGTCGGCGCGGACCCGATTGCGCTGGCCGGCATGGGCGCGCTGGTTGCGGTGGCGATCCTGCCGCTGGGCTGGCTCAACGACCGCATCGTGGGCCGGCGGGCGCGCCGCCGCCTGGCGCGCGACGGCCTGCTCCCGGCCGGCATCCGCCGGACGTTCCCCCGCGCGGCGGCAGTCCGGTTCTCGCTGGTTTGCCTGGCGCTGATCGGCGGGTGCGTGCTCATCGTCCTGGCGTCGGGCGCGATCGTCATCGTCGGGCTGATGCTGATGGCCCCGCTGGTCACGCTGGCCTGGCTCTGGGTTCAGGCGCGGACGGCCCGGACCGCCGGCGCGGGTCCGGCCGGGGGCGGCTCCTTCGCAGCGCGGATCGGCGAGGTTGCGACGGACTCGATCCCCCGCAGCATGCCGGAAGCGCTGACCCTCTCCACCGGCGGCTATTGCGGGCTGATGCTGGCCGGCCTGCTGGATCCGGCGCGCATCGGCGAGTGGCTGGAGCCGGGCCGGCTGCCGGCCGTGGCGATCTATCTGCTGGTCGTCGCCGCCGTGCCCCTGCTGTCGCAGCTGGCCATCCCGCCGATCATGACCGCAACCTTCTTCGGCAGCCTGCTGATCAGCCTTCCGGGCCTCGATCTCGATCCCACGCTGCTCGGCTTCGCCTTCGTCATGGGCTGGTGCCTCAACCTCACCGGTTCGCCTTTCGGGACCACGGCGCTGCTCCTGGGCCGCGCGACCGGCGTGAAGGAAACCACGATGACCTGGCGCTGGAACGGCTTCTTCACCCTCGCAAGCTTTGCGGCGGTAACCGGCGCCGTATTCCTGTTCGGCGCCTAGCCCGGCGCGCGCTTCGTTTGATCGGCGGCGGCTGCGACACCAGATTGCGCAAAATTCGCGGACGGTCCGCTAGAAAGAAAGCCGTCGGCCCGAAAACCCCGGATCGCGGGTCAGGACAAGCGCTGTCTCCCGGGTCGCGGCCGTTCCGCTGCGAAGCACAGGATTTGCATGATCGACAAAATCGCCCGTTCCGTGGCCGACGCCCTCAAAGGCATCGAGGACGGCTCGACCGTGCTGGTCAGCGGCTTCGGCGAAGCCGGCGTGCCGAATGACCTGGTCGAAGGCCTGATCGATCAGGGCGCGCGCGATCTCGTGCTGGTCAACAACAATGCCGGCGTCGGCCGCCACGGCATTGCGGCGCTCATGGCGGCGGGCCGGGTGCGCAAGATGATCTGCTCGTTCCCGCGCAGCGTCGGCAGCGTCGTCTTTCCCGAGTTGTACGCTGCCGGGAAAATAGAACTGGAAGTCGTGCCCCAGGGGACGCTGAGCGAGCGGATCCGGGCCGGCGGCGCCGGCCTCGGCGGCTTCTACACGCCGACCGGAGTCGGCACGCAGGTCGCGGACGGCAAGGAGGTCCGGCGCATCGACGGCAAGGACTATCTGCTCGAAATGCCAATCCACGGCGACGTCGCGCTGGTCAAGGCGCATGTCGCCGACCGTTTCGGCAACCTGACCTACCGCAAGGCAGCGCGCAATTACGGCCCGTCCATGGCCATGGCCGGCCGGCGGACCGTTGCCGAGATCAACGAAATCCACGACGGCGGCGGGCTGGACCCCGAACGGATCGTGACCCCCGGCATATTCGTCGACGCTGTCGTCAAGGTGGACCGATGAGCATGGCACAACCGCTGAGCCGGCCGCAGATCGCCTGGCGCATCGCTCAGGACATCCCGGACGGGGCCTATGTCAATCTGGGCATCGGCATGCCCGAAATGGTCGCGAACTACCTGCCCGACGACCGTGAGGTCATGCTGCACAGCGAGAACGGCATTCTCGGTCTCGGCCCGTCCCCGGCGGAGGGCGACGAGGACTGGGACCTGATCAACGCCGGCAAGAAGCCGGTGACGCTGGTGGAAGGCGGTTCCTACTTCCACCATACCGACAGCTTCGCCATGGTCCGCGGCGGCCATCTCGACCTCTGCGTGCTCGGCGCCTACCAGGTCTCGGCCGCGGGCGACCTGGCGAACTGGTCGACCGGCGACGACAGCCGGCTGCCGGCGATCGGTGGCGCGATGGATCTCGCGATGGGCTCCCGCGGCATCTATGTGATGATGGAGCTGTGCACCCGGCAGGGCGCGCCCAAGATCCTGGACCGGTGCACCTATCCGCTCACCGGGCGGCGCTGCGTGAACCGGATCTATTCCGACTATGCCGTGATCGACATCGCCGAAGACGGCCCGGCGGTGCGCGAGATGATCGAGGGCATCGACCTCGCCGGCCTGCAGGACAAGGCCGAGGCGCCGCTCCGGCTTGCCGAAGACTGGCGGACGCTGGCTGCACCCGATCTATAGAAAATGGCCGCCCGGTTGCCCGGGCGGCCGTCTCGTACTCGGGGTAAACGCGCCGCGCCGAACTTACGCAGCCTTCTTGCCGATCGCCGCGGGGGAGCCGGCGGACTTGATCGCGATGGTCCGCGGCTTCAGCGCTTCCGGGATTTCCCGGCGCAGGTCGATGACCAGCAGGCCGTTCTCCAGCGACGCGCCCTCGACCTGGATATGGTCAGCCAGGTCGAAACGCCGCTCGAAGGCGCGGCCGGCGATGCCGCGGTGCAGATAGCGCGCGCCGTCTTCCTTGCCGCCGACGCGGCCTTCGACGAACAGCGTGTTTTCCTTCACCGTGACGGCGATATCCTCCTCGCCGAAGCCGGCGACCGCCATGACGATGCGGTAGGCGTCGTCGGACAGCTTCTCGATATTGTAGGGCGGGTAGGACGCCGCGGCGCCGGCATTCTCGTTCATCGCCGCTTCGAGCAGGCGCGAGACGCGGTCGAAACCGACGGTGGAGCGGAACAGGGGGGAGAAATCGAGACGGGTCATTGCACATCCTCCTTCGAAGCAATGTGACGGCCCCGAAAAGACGGGGCCGGGGCGCCGGGCCGCCACCACCATGGTCGGCGGCCGGATTTGACAGGCCCCGGACCCGGATTCGGCGTCCGGAGCAGATTTCATGTGGGGATTATCGGCCCGGCTTCAAGAGGTCCAAAAATTCGCCATGCTCTCGAAAAATGGCGGGACCGATCCCGCATCCCTCCCTCTTTTCAGTATTCCTCTGCAAAAAATGGCACCAAACGAATCCCCCTCCCCTTGGGGGAGGGGTTAGGGGAGGGGTCGGCCGCCACCACGCCGATCTCCGATCCCGGCAAGGTCCCGGCCGCCGCATACCCCTCCCCCTGACCCCCTCCCCCCAGGGGAGGGGGAATTGTTGCTTTGACTGCCGGATTGGACTCACCGCCTTTCGCACGGGAATCCCGCAGGGTGGGGGAGGGATAAGGCGGCTGCTCCGAAAGCCGACGGACTAGGCATTACGCACGGGCACGTCCATCGATCCGATCCCCTCGACCGTGCAGTGCATCGTGTCGCCGGCCTCGACCGGGCCGACGCCCTCGGGCGTGCCGGTCATGATGACGTCGCCGGGATGTAACGTGTAGAAGGCGGAGCAGAACTCGATCAGCCGCGCGACCGAAAAGATCATGTTCCGCGTGTTGGATGTCTGCCGGACCTCGCCGTTCACCCGGATTTCGAGATCGAGATTGTCGGGATCGGCGATTTCGTCCGCCGTCACCAGCCAGGGGCCGAGCACGGCATAGCTGTCGATGCTCTTGCGCACGGAGCGGTCCTCGCTGCCGCGCACCGTCATGTCGAGGCCGATGGCGTAGGCGGCGATATGGTCGAGCGCGCCGTCCTGCGGCACCCGGTCGGCGGTCTTGCCGATAATCGCCGCCAGTTCGACCTCGTGATCGTTGCGCCGGTCGGCGAAGCGCAGCGCCACGCCCTCGGACGGGCCGACCAGCGCGGAGCAGGCCTTCAGGAACGGCCCGGCCTGTTCGATCTTGAGGATCCGGTTACCGGCCGAGAGGCCCGTGTCCTCCATCGCCTCGTCGATATGGAGCTGGTAGTTGACCGGGATGCCGATCACCTTGGTCGGGTTGGCGACCGGGCTGAGGAATTTTGCGTCGGCGACGGCGGCCCACGCCGCTCCGGCCGTGCCGGCGGCGACCTCGGCCGCGCGGGCGCACACCGCATCCAGATGCCGGATCAGCAGGTCGCCCGGCGGCAGCGGCCAGGACGCCGCCGGGAGGGCGTCCAGCGCAGCGGTCACGTCGGCGATCCGGTCGCCCTCGACCAGGCCGAGGCGGTTGTCGTTGTAGCGGCACAAACGCATGGTCAGCCTCCTTCGCGGTTCGCCCTGCCGTCCGGGCGCGATCCGGCCGACGGATCGGGCAGGTCGGCGATCAGGGACAGGTTCTTCAGGAATTGCGCCCGCTGGCCGGCCGGGATCGGCGCGACGATGCGCTCCTGGGCGCGCGCGACCCGGTCCGCCGCGGCTTCGAGCGCCGCGACGCCTTCGGCCGTGACGCTGAGCCGGTTGGCGCGCCCGTCCGCTTCGGTGCGGACCCGGCGGATCAGGCCGCGGCCGGCGAGGCGGGTGATCATGTCGGCGGCCGTGCTGCGGTCGATCCCGGTGATGCGGACCAGTTCGCTCTGGTTGGCCTCCGGGTTCTGCCAGGCCGCCAGCAGCAGGGCGAATTGCGGCGGCCGCAGCCCCCGCTCGCCGACCGCCTGGACGAACAGGTCAACGGCGCGCTGCTGCGCCCGGCGCAGCAGATGGCCGGGCGTTTCGTGCAGGGCAATGCCGTCGATGGGCCGCCCGGCAGCATCCGGCGGCGCGGGGTTCTGCGCGCCGGGGTCGGCGCCGGCAGATTTCGGTCTGTCCATGGCCCGATCATAGGCCCGAAGATTTCTTCCGTATACTGATAAAACCGATTGCCGGCGCACAACCCGTCTGTATACTGACGATCGATCCGCCCAACGCCCGTAGTACGACCGGGCGGGGCATCGACGCGGGCGCACGGCCGGGGGAGGCGTTCATGGCAGGCAGAATCGATTTCGGGCTGCAGTTTTTCCCGGACGTCGGGCCGGACATTCTGTCGGCACGCGACTATTGGGGCGAAGCGCTGCGCCTGGTCGACCACATGGATGCGCTCGGCTACACCAACCTGCGCACCGTCGAGCACTATTTCCTGCCCTACGGCGGCTATTCGCCCAACCCGCACCTGTTCCTGTCCGCGGCCTCGATGCGCACGCAGAAGGCGCGCTTCGTCACCGGCGCGGTCCTGCCGGCCTTCAACCATCCGCTCAAGATCGCCGGCGAGATCGGCATGATGGACGCGATCACCGGCGGGCGCATGGAATGCGGCTTCGCCCGCGCCTTCCTGCCCCACGAGTTCGAGAATTTCGGCGTGAGCCTGGACGAGAGCCGCGCCCGCTTCGAGGAGGGCATGGAGACGGTGCGCCGGCTGCTCGAGGAGGAGGACGTTTCCCTCGACGGGCGGTTCCACAGCTTCCGGAACGTCACCTCCCTGCCCCGGCCGACCCAGAAGCCGCGCCCGCCCTTCTGGATCGCCGCCTTCGCCACGCCGGAGAGCTTCGTCAACGCCGGCAGGGCGGGCTACAAGGTCATGGCGATCCCGCTGGCCGGCGGCAAGATGAAGGACCTGCTCGCGCTCTACCGCGACGCCTGGCAGGAGGCCGGCCATCCGGGCCGGGGCGAGGTCATGCTCGCCTTCCACATGTTCTGCCATGAGGACGCCGGCATGGCGGCGGAGATCGCCCGCCAGCCGCTCAACAACTATCTGAAATCCCTGGTCAATGCGGCCTCCCACTGGACCGGCGGCACGACCTCGAAGGACTATCCGGGCTACGACAAGATCATCGCCGGGCTGGCCAGGGATTCGTTCGAGAGCCAGGTGGAAAAGGGCGCGGCCTGGGTCGGCACGCCGGCGGATATAAGGCAGCGGATCGCGGAATACCGGGACTTTACCGGCGGCTTCGAAATCGCATCCCTGCAGGTCAACTTCAACACGATCTCCTACGAGGATGCGCTGGCCTCCATGCGCCTGTTCTCGCAGGAAGTGATGCCGCACTTCCGGTAGGAGTCCTCTGCGAAAGGGGCGCCGACAGAATCCCCCTCCCCTTGGGATTCCTCTGCGAAAAGCCGCACGGCGGGCTCCGCCGGGCCGGTCTTTCAACAATATTTCCTTTTTTTCGATATTATTCCTTGACAGGACGGCTTCGGCACCCTATATCGGCCCCGTCAACGCCCGAAATGCGCCTGCCGCGGCCGGCCGACGCCTCCCGAAAAAAGAAGCAAACGAAGAAACAGGCGGAGGACCGTGCGGGACCGTTCCGTCTTTCCCGCTCTCCGGCCCGCCGCCGCCGGTCGGACATCCCATGCGCCATCGGGCTTGACGGCCGGCCCCCGTCCGGTTCGACCCTCCGATTCCGCCGGGCCATGCTGCCCCCGATCGTGCCGAGCGGTGCCGCCCCGGTGTCGACGGGCGCTCCCGTTCGGCCGGCGGGCTGGAAAATTTCCTACCGAAAGTGTTTTTGCGCATTTCCGAAGGGCGTCTTTCCAACGATTCCAAAGGGTTAGGGTTGGCGGTGTGCGAAAAAACACTGTGCATAGACCGGTCTGTCTAATACCAAAAACAGAGCAATTCCAAAGACTTAGGGAAGCTGAATTTGAACATTTATTCAAAATCCGGCTGCTTTCCGGCGTCCGGCCCGTCCGGTACACCCTTTCGCAGAGGAATCCGGTAGCGGCCGCGCTCACGCGGCCGCGCGGTGCGGCAGCCACAGCTTCATGCCGCCCCCGCCCTTGATCCGGCCGGCGAAGAAAACGAGCACGACCAGGTTGGCGACGCCCGCCGCGACCGCCAGGGCGAAGGCCAGGCGGTAGTCGCCGGTCCAGTCGAAGCCGGCGCCGCCGATGAAGCTGCCGAAGCCCATGCCGCCCCAGCCGAGCAGGCCGACGACCGCCATGCCCCGGCCGCCGATGCGCGGCGGGATGAATTCCCGGCAGCAGGTGATGAACGACACCATCACGCCGGCGAAAAACAGGCCGAACAGGATCGCCAGCAGCCAGATCAGCGCCATGCTGTCGACCACCACGAACCAGTAGATCACGGCCGTCTGCCCCACCGACATGGCGAAATAGGTCGGCAGGACGCCGAGCCTGTCGGCAACGGTGCCGCCGACCAGCCGGCCCCCGGCCCCGGCCAGCATCAGGACCGACAGGATCTGGACGGCCGTCGAGGCATCCACGCCGCGGTCCGTCAGCAGCGGCACGAGATGCACGATCAGCACCGACATGCAGGTGCAGCACAGGAAGACCGCGACCGAGAGCCAGGCAATGACCTCATGGGCCGGCAGGCCGGTCTGGCTCCGGGTCAGGGCGCCGTCCGCGTCGCCGCCGGCCGCCCGCGCCGCCAGGCGGACCGGCGCGTCGCGCACCATCAGCGCGAGCGGAATTCCGAGCGCGAGATAGATCAGCCCGAGGCTGAACAGGGCGTCGCGCCAGCCTTCGGCCTCGATGAGCCAGTGATCGACGATCGGCATGAGTCCCTGCCCGACGCCGCCGCCGCACGCGACGATGCCGATGGCCAGCCCCTTGTTGCGGCCGAACCAGAATCCGATGCCGATCAGCATCGGGCCGCTGACCACGGCAAGGCCGGTCGCGCCGAACAGGATATGGGCGAGGTAGTATTCGGTGAGCGTCGACTGGCCGGACTGCAACAGGTAGGCGGCGCCCATGCCGACCGCGGCGATGGCGGCGATGACGCGGGTGCCGATCCGGTCGGCCAGAACCCCGAAGCCCAGCCCCGCCAGCGCGGCCGAGACGGCAATGGCGGTATAGCCCAGGGACGTCTCGCCCCGGGTCCAGCCGAACTCCAGGGTCAGCGGCTTGATGAACACGGCGACGGCCGGCAGGCCGCCGAAGGTCAGGATCGACAGCAGGAAGGTGACCGCGACCATGACCCAGCCATAGGTCTGTTCCCTGATGTCAAGGGCTGCCGGTGGGGTTCGCGCCATTGTCCGAAGGAAGATCGTCGATCGATTGCGGGCGGACGCTGCCGGCTACAGCCGGTTCAGCGGCACTTTCAGATAGACCGCGCCATTGTCTTCGGCCGGCGGCATATGGCCGGCGCGCATGTTGACCTGGATCGAGGGGATGATCAGCAACGGCATGTCCAGCGTCCTGTCCCGGCTGGTCCGCATCTCGACGAAGCCGGCCTCGTCGATCCCCTCGTGGATGTGGACGTTGCGCCGCCGCTGCTCGCCGATGGTGGTCTGCCAGGCGAACGCGTCCCGCCCCGGCGCCTTGTAGTCGTGGCACAGGAAGACCCTGGTTTGGTCGGGCAGGGCGAACAGCCGCTGCACAGAGCGATACAGGGTGCGCGCATTGCCGCCGGGAAAATCGCAGCGGGCGCTGCCGTAATCCGGCATGAAGATGGTATCGCCGACGAACGCGGCATCGCCGATCACATAGCTGACGCAGGCCGGGGTGTGGCCCGGCGTGTGCAGGACCTCGACGGCCAGCCCGCCGAGCGCGAAACCGTCGCCGTCGCCGAACAGGTCGTCGAACTGCGAGCCGTCGGGCCCGAAATCCGGCCCGCTGTTGAACACGTCGGCGAAGGCCCGCTGGACCTCGACGATCCCGGCGCCGATGCCGATCCGGCCGCCGAGCGCCGCCTTCAGCCAGGGCGCGGCGCTGAGGTGGTCGGCATGGGCGTGGGTCTCCAGAATGCGCTCGACCGCGAGATCCCGGTCCCGGACGAAATCGACAATCTCCTGCGCGGCCTCGGCCGTCAGCCGGCCGGAGCGGTGGCAGAAGTCGCGTACCGAATCGATGATGGCGGCCTTGCCGGTATCCGGGCACCAGACGACGTGGGTCGCCGTGTAGGTCGGCTCGTGAAAGAAGGTTTCGACTGCAGCGTGCCGGCTCATCTCGGGTCGCTTTCGTCCTTTTCCGTCATGGCCTCCGACGTGCCGCGGCGGCGGCGCGAAGGCCATTGCCTCCGGCGCTGCACGTTGCGACAGTCGGGCCGTTCAGTCGAGAGGGCGATCCGCATGAGCGATATTCCGTTTCCGGCGCTGCCCGTGTTGCCGACCCTTGGCGTCGGCTCGATGGCGGCGCCCGGCTGGTTTATCGCCTCATGGCGCGCGGCGCGAAAGGGCGAATGGGGCGCCCACGACGTCGAGGAACTGTTCGAGGACGCGACGCGGATCGTCGTGGCCGACCAGTTCGACGCCGGCGTCGACATTATCGGCGACGGCGAATTGCGGCGCCAGCGCTTCGTCTACGAGATGTTCGACCGGCTGAGCGGCCTCGAACGGGCGGCGCCGCGCCGGCGCCTCGGCATCGCCGGCTACGACATGGCGCCGCATTTCACCGCCGCCGGCGACATCGAGGCGCCGGAAGGCCTCGGCGCGGCCGAGGAATTCGCGTTGCTGAAGGCGCTGGCGCCGGATGCTCCGCTCAAGGTTGCCATACCCGGCCCGCTGACCTTCCTTCAGGCCCTCGAACTGGACGGCGGCGGCCGCGACGACGCGCTCGACCGGCTGACCGCCATCGTCCGCGCCGAACTGGTTGCGCTCGCAGAGGCGGGCGCGGCGCTGGTGCAGATCGACGAACCCGGCCTGCCCCGCGCGCCGCACGGCCTCTCCTTCGTCGAAGGCGCCGATGTCATCGGCCGCTGCCTGGAGGGCGTCGCGGCGCGCACCGCGGTCCATGTCTGCTTCGGCAACAACGCCGGCCGGCCGTTCGCCGACCGCCGGATCGGCCCGATGATGGACGCCATCGAAGCCCTGCCCTGCGATATCCTGATGTTCGAGTTCGCCAACCGGGAAATGGCCGAACTGGAACTGATGGCCGCGCTGGCCGACCGCTACAGGATCGCGGCCGGCGTGATCGACGTGAAGAACTTCCTGGTCGAGGACGCGGACACCGTCGCCCGGCGGATCGAGCAGTGCCTGGAGCACATCCCCGCCGACGCGCTGTGGATCACCGCCGACTGCGGCTTCTCCGCCCTGCCGCGCTACATCGCGAAGCAAAAGCTGGCGGCAATGACCGGCGGCGCGGTGCGGGTCCGCGCCGGCCTTTAGGCGCTCGGGACCCGCGAACGGCGTCAGCCGCAGAAGGGGATGCCGCTCAACAGCAGTTCGAAATAGGCGGGCACCATCCAGGCGCTCCACAGGCCGGTCGCGGCCTGGACGATCCCGGTCGCGAAGGCGGCGCCGAGCGCGCCGCCCGTCAGCGCCGCGCCGAACAGGACCGCCTGCCGGCGCGACAGGGGCCGCAGGACTGCGCGATCGGACAGTGCAGGGGCGGCGGGCGAACTCATGCCCGCATCATGGCCCGGCGGCGGCGGGAGGGCAAGGCGAGGCCGGCAGATCCGCCGGACCTACGCCGCCCGGCGGGAAGTCGACGTCAACGACAGATCGAGGCGGACCCGGTCGAACCGCACCAGCGGGGTCACGGCGCCGCGCTGTCCGCGCCTCAATTCGACGAGGCCGTATTGCGACATCGTTTTGAGGGTGCGCGAGAGGTTGGACTTGTTTCGCCCCGAGAGCGCCGCCAGTTCGGTGAGCGACGCCGGTTTTTCCCTGGCGATCAACGCCAGAAGTTCCCGGTTACGTTCGGACAGCACCTTCGCGAAGCTTTCGACCGACGTGAACCAGACCGAGGGATCGTCTTCGGCCGGCTTGTAGCGGCCACCGGCAATTGCCAGGGTGCGCGCCTTCATCGACTCATAGCTGGCGATACCGATTTTGAGAGTGTTCACGGGATCGACCCTCTTTCCTTCAAAATATTGTCGACCTCGGCCCAGAAATCTTCGAGGAGAGTGACAGCATCTGCGTAATCGTAAGGCCGGACGACCCGCAGCCGGTGGCGGTGGTCGCTCTCCCTGCGCGATCCCGCGCCCGGCCTTCCCCGGTCACGAACCGGGTGTGCGTTATCGAACCCGACCAACCTTGTCCCGTCCGGTGCATGCAGAGTCAGCGAGTAGCGAAGACCGTGCGGCCGTGCCGCTGTGACTTCGGTCCGCCGTACGACGAATTTCACCCAGTGTCCGAACTCATCCACGAAGAATGTCTGGCCGTGCAGGTCCAGCAAGGTGTCGAGCCCATGATCCCGATCAGAGACCGACATTCTCAATGATTATGAATATCTGATAACAAAAGACAAGTCTTCAGGCGACACCGACGCCTGTCAGCTTTCGCGCTCCACCCACCTTTTCAGCGCCGCCGCGAGCTTGTCGGGCGCGATGCGGAACGGGAAATGGGTGATGTAGGCGCCGTCCGGGCCCATCAGGTAGATGAGCGCGGTGTGGTTCACCATGTAGCTGCCGTCTTCCGCCGGCTTCATCCGGCTGTAGCCCACCTTGTACGCCTTGGCAGCCCGGGCGACTGCCGCCTCACTGCCGGTCAGCATCAGGATGCGGTCGTCGAAGGCTTCGCGGTAGGTCCTGAGGCGTTCGGGCGTATCGCGGTCCGGATCGACGCTGACGAAGACCGGCCGGATGCGCTGCGCCGCCGGGCCCATCAGTTCGAGGGCGTCCGAAATTGTCTGCAGGGTGGTCGGGCAGACGTCCGGGCAGTTGGTGAAGCCGAAATTGACCACGGCGAACCTGCCGAGCAGGTCCCGCTCCGTCCGGGCCGTGCCGGTGTGGTCGACCAGGGCGAACGGGCCGCCGATCAGGGCCTTGCCCGTGCTGCGCGTTTCGGCCGTTTGCTTCGCATCGTCGCCGGCGCGCCACAGATAGACCCCGGCGGCGCCGGCAACGGCGGCGATCATGGCGATCAGCAGCGCCTGTAGTGCAGTCTTCGACATGCCGTTCGCTTTCGCCGGAAAAGACGGGGCGCGGGGCGCGCTGCCCGGAAATCTGGGCATTGCCGGCCGGACCGGAAAGACGGCGCGTTTACGCTGCGCCACATCGCGCCGGAATGCCGCCGCCGGGGCAGGACGGCTTCAGGCCGCCAGCGGCTCCAGCACGTCCGGATCGTTGTTCTGCACCTTGTTGACCCGCTCGCTGACCCGGTAGGGACGGAACCCTGCGATCTCGCGTGGCGCCAGCAGGGCGTGCAGGGCGTCTTCCGCCGGCGCTTCGAGGCCCAGCCAGCGCGCGAAATCCGGCGGATCGACGATGACCGGCATCCGGTGATGGATCGGCGCCAGCACGGCATTCGCCGCCGTCGTGATTATGGTGCAGGAGCGCACCGGCCCGTTCGGTCCGTCCCAGCGTTCCCACAGGCCGGCGAAGGCGAAGGGCCGCTCGTCCTCGTAGGACACGCGATACGGGATTTTCGCCGCGCCTTCGGGCCGCCATTCGTAGAAGCCGTCGGCAGCGATCAGGCAGCGGCGCGTCTTCCAGGCGTTGCGGAAGCTCGGCTTTTCGGCAATCGTCTCGGCCCGCGCCTGAACGAGCCTGGCGCCGATCTTCATGTCCTTCGCCCAGGGCGGGATGAGCCCCCAGCGCGCCTTGACCAGCGCGCGCGGCGCGTCCCCGGAGCCCCTGACGATTGCCGGCACCTCCAGCGTCGGCGCCACATTGTACATCGGCGGCCAGTTCAGCGCCGGGCCGTCATAGCCGAACAGCAGGCGGATCGCCTTGTCCGGATCGGTCAGCGTATAGCGGCCGCACATCGTTCCGGCCGGGTTGCCGCCGGCGCCGTCACCGCACGATCACGCCGGGATTCATGATGCCGGCCGGATCGAGCGCCCGCTTGGCGGCGCCGTAGGCGGAGCCGAACAGTTCCGGCCGCTGGCGCTCGTACCAGGGCTGGTGGTCGCGGCCGACGGCATGGTGGTGGGTGATCGTGCCGCCATTGTCGATCACCGCGTCGGACGCGGCCTGTTTGATAACGGTCCACTGGTCCAACATGCCTGCCCGGTCGCCCTTGCAGTGCAGGGTGAAATAGGGCGCCGGCCCGTCCGGATAGACATGGGTGAAGCGGCAGGTGACGATGCCGTCGCGCCCGGTCGCCGCGCGGATCGCCCGCTGCGTCGCCGCCGTCACGTTGCGGTGGAAGTCGGGGAAGCGGTCCCAGGTGATGCTGGTCTCGAAAGTATCGTTCAGCACCCCCCAGGGCGTGATGACCTCGCGGAAATAGGGCATGCGGATGAAGGCGGTGCGCCAGCGGCCGACCGCGCCCTCGGCGTGGCCGTTGCCGTCGACCTGCCCGCCATGGTCCTGCACCAGTTCCTTCGCCCGCGCCATCGCCGGTGCGACATCGGCGTGAGCGGACTCGAAACCCAGCACCAGCAGATGCCGCCCGTCGTCGCTCACCCCGTTGATCCGGCATTCCTCGCCGTCGACCAGGCGGCAGTTGGCCGGGTTCAGGCCGGACTGCGCGACCGCCCGCACCGCCTCGGCCGCCGCGTGAAAATCGTCGAAGGTCGCCGCCGCGTTGGCGCGATGGACCGGCTTGTCCTGCAGCCGCAGCCAGGCCTCGGTGATGACGCCGACGGAGCCTTCGGAGCCGATGACAAAGCGGTCCGGGCTCGGCCCCGCGCCGCTGCCCGGCAGGCGGCGGCTTTCCATGGCGCCGGCTGGCGTCACCGTGCGCAGCGCTTCCACGAAATCGTCGATATGGGTATAGAGCATGGCGAAATGGCCGCCGGAGCGGGTCGCGATCATGCCGCCGACCGTCGCCATCGGGAAGCTCTGCGGGAAATGGCGCAGGGTGAGGCCGTGGGGCTTCAGCGCCGCCTCCAGGTCCGGCACCCGCGTGCCGCCCAGGATGCGCGCGGCGCGGGACGTCCGGTCCACCTCGGCCACGCCGGTCATGCGCACCGTGGACAGGGTGATCGTTCCCGCGTAGCCGTCGCCGACCTTCGGCTCGACGCCGCCGACCACCGAGCTGCCGCCGCCGAACGGAATCAGCGCCGCCCCGGCCCCGGCGGCCCAGTCCATGACCGCCAGCACCTGCTCTTCGGTCTCCGGGAAGGCGACGATGTCGGGAACGTGGGGCGCCTGCCGGTCGAACATGCGCACGGCGTCGGGCAGGGACTTGCCCATGGCGTGGACCAGCCTTGTGTGCGGATCGGCGGCGCAGATCGCTTCCAGCGACGGCAGCGGCGACAGCCGGGGGGCGGGCAGGTCGAACTCGTCCTCGCGCGGCGGCGGCGCGTCCGGGAAACCGTCGATGCCCAGCGTCGCGCCGTAGGTGCGCTTGAGGTGCGCGATCTCCGCGTCCGTCGCGCCTTCGCCTTCCCAGCCCCAGCCCCAGAATTTCAGCCGTCCCTCGGTCATGCCGCCATACCTTCTTCCCTGTCGTCGCGCCCGATGCACCGGTTCCGGCGGCATTCTTGCCCGAAGACGTGGCCGGGTTCAAAGGAAAGCGGGCGTCAAGAGCCTTGCCAGATCGCGGCAAGTCCGTATATTGCGCGGTAGAACAAAAACCCGATGGGTCCTTGAGGGGCCCGGTGCAAAGGGTGGGCCCGGCGGCCCGCTCTTTTTTGTTGGCGCGGCCGCGGCCCGCCGGCAGCGCCGCGCCCGCGAGCCCCGAGATCCCGCCGCCGCCAGCCCCGGAGCGCCATGCACCTGTCCGACCGGATCGCCGCGATGATCGAGCCCGCCCTGACGGCGATGGGCTACGAGATCGTGCGCGTGCAGCTTGGCGGCGGCCATAACCCGTCCGGCCGCAGCGCGACGCTGCAGATCATGTGCGACCGGGAAGACGGCCGGCCGGTGACGCTGGACGATTGCGCGGAGATCAGCCGGCTGGCCTCTGCGGTCCTGGACGTCGAGGACCCGATTGCCGGGAAATTCACCCTGGAGGTCAGCTCCCCCGGCCTCGACCGGCCGCTCACGCGGCCCAAGGATTTCGAACGGTTCGCCGGCGCCGAGGCGCGCGTCGAACTGAGCCTGCCGATCGACGGCCAACGGTGCTTCAAGGGCGTGCTGCGCGGCCTGGACGACGATGCGGTCATTCTGGAAACCGGCGACGGCCGATGCCGCTTCGCCCTGGCGGACATCGAAAAGGCGAAGCTGGTCCCGGCCGGCCTGCCGGCCCGGCCCAATGTGTGAGGAACCACGAGATGAATTCTGACGGTATTGCGTTATGAACGTCGCAACGACATTGCACCGGCCTGAACTGATCCAGGTCGCCGACACCGTGGCGCGCGAAAAGGGCATCGAGCGTGACGAGGTCCTGGACGCGATGGAACAGGCCATCCAGAAGGCCGGCCGCTCGAAATACGGCCACGATCTGGATATCCGCGCCACGATCAACCGCAACAACGGCGAAATCCTGCTGGCGCGCTATCGCGAGGTCGCCGAGGAAATCGAGGACGAGGGCGCGCAGATCACGCCCGAACACGCCGCCCGGATCGATCCGGAAAAGAAGGTCGGCGATTTCATCATCGATCCGCTGCCGCCGATCGATTTCGGCCGCATCGCGGCGCAGACCGCCAAGCAGGTCATCGTCCAGAAGGTCCGCGAGGCCGAGCGCGGGCGGCAATACGAGGAATACAAGGACCGGGTCACCGAAGTCGTCCACGGCGTCGTCAAGCGGGTCGAGTTCGGCCATGTCATGGTCGATCTGGGCCGGGCCGAAGCGATCGTCCGGCGCGACGAACTGATCCCGCGCGAGAATTTCCGCCAGGGCGACCGCATTCGCGCCTACATCTACGACGTGCGCCAGGAGCAGCGCGGGCCCCAGATTTTCCTCTCGCGCACCCATCCGCAATTCATGGCGAAGCTGTTCGCCCAGGAAGTGCCGGAAATCTACGACGGCATCATCGAAATCCGCGCCGTGGCGCGCGATCCCGGTTCGCGGGCGAAGATCGCCGTGATCTCCAACGACAGCTCGATCGACCCGGTCGGCGCCTGCGTCGGCATGCGCGGCAGCCGGGTCCAGGCCGTTGTGCAGGAACTGCAGGGCGAGAAGATCGACATCATCCCCTGGTCGCGCGACCACGCCACCTTCGTCGTGAACGCCCTGGCGCCGGCGGAAGTCGCCAAGGTCGTGCTGGACGAGGACACCGGCACCATCGAGGTCGTCGTCCCGGACGAGCAGCAGAGCCTCGCCATCGGCCGGCGCGGCCAGAATGTGCGCCTCGCCTCGCAACTCACCGGCTGGCACATCGACATCCTGACCGAGCAGGCCGAATCGGAGCGCCGCCAGGAAGAGTTCCGCACCCGCAGCGCCATGTTCATCGAGGCGCTGGATGTCGACGACGTGATCGCGCACCTGCTGGTGACCGAAGGCTTCTCGACGATCGAGGAAGTCGCCTTCGTGCCGCTCGAAGACCTGATGGCGATCGAAGCCTTCGACGAGGATATCGCCGAGGCCCTGCGCGAGCGCGCCCGGGATTTCCTCGAGCGCCGCGACGCCGAACTGACCGAACGGCGCCGGGCGCTCGGCGTCGAGGACGCGCTGGCGGAAATCGACGGTCTGACGCCGGCCATGCTGGTGCAGCTCGGCGAGGCCGAAGTCCGGCAGATGGACGACCTGGCGGATCTCAGTTCCGAGGAGCTGCGCTTCATCGTGCTGACGAAGGACGCGCGCATTTCGGCGGACGATCTCGGCCATGTGAAGGAAAACCGGCGCGCCCGGCTGATGGCCGGCCAGACCCCGGACGAGGACAACAAGATCGACCTCACCCTCGACATGCTGAACTTCCTCAAGCCCTACAAGCTCGCCGCCATGGTGCAGCCGAGCCCGCTCAACACGGAGGAGGCCGAGGCCATCGTCATGGATGCCCGCAAGGCCGCCGGCTGGGTGACCGAGGAAGACCTGGCCGCCCTGGCGGCGGAAGCCGAGGCGGACGAAGCCGCCGAAGGCGAAGCGGCGCAGGCGGTATAGCCGGCGCGAACGGGAAGGAGACCAGCCGATCGATTCCGCGACGCCATCGCCGGCCCGCACGACGGACACGGAAACTTTCGTGCCGGACGGCGTGTCTACGGACGCCGGCAGCCGGGGCAAGGCTGGCCGGGCCCGCAGCGCTGACGGCGGCAACCCGCGCCGCTGCGCGGTCACCCGCCGCGCCGGCCCGCGCGCAGGCCTGATCCGGTTCGTTGTGGCGCCGGACGGAACGCTGACGCCGGACCTCGCGGAAACGCTGCCCGGCCGCGGCCTGTGGATTGCCGCATCCGGCGAGGCGCTGGCCGCGCCGGGCCTGGCGAAAGCGGCGGCGCGGTCGGCCCGCAAACGGGTGCGGGTGCCGGACGGGCTGCCCGATGCGGTCGAGCGGCTGCTGGCGCAGCGCTGCCGGGCGACCCTCGGCCTGGCGCGCCGGGCGGGGCTGGTCGAAGCCGGCTACGAAAAGGTCAGGGCGGCGGTTGCGGACGGCAGGGCATCACTGATGTTGACGGCGCGGGACAGTGCAGGCAGGGACAGCCGGGAACTCGCCCGGCGGGCTGCGGCCGGATCCCGGCCGGTCCGGATCACCGCGACGCTGGATTCGGCCGAACTCGGCGCGGCCCTCGGCCGCGAACGGCTGGTCCATGTCGCGGTGGCGGGCGGTTCGCTTGCCGATCGCCTGTATCGCGACGTGCAGCGGCTGGCCGGCGTGAGAGGCACGGACGTTTCGGACGGAACGGCGGGGACGGCTGACGCCGGCTCCGGGAAGGTCGAAGAAGCGGCGCACGCAGCGGCGCGGGGACGGGAACGGCATGGCTGAGACGAAACAGGACGAAGAAAAAAAGCCGCTGACGCTGACAAGGCCCGGCCGCCTCGAACTCAAGAAGACGGTCGAATCCGGCGTGGTGAAGCAGAGCTTCTCCCACGGCCGATCCAAGACCGTTGCCGTCGAGGTGAAGAAGAAGCGCACCTTCCGGCGCGGCGAGAGCGGCCGGATGGCCGAGGTCAAGGAAGAGGTGGCGCAAAGCGCGGAAGGCGCCTTCGCCGAGAAGAAGAGCAGCGCCGGCCCGATGCTGAGCCAGGCCGAGCGCGAGGCCCGGCTGCGCGCCCTGAAACAGGCCGACGCCACGCACGGGATCCCGGAGCGGCCGGTTCCCGCCGGCGAGGAGCAGCCTGCGATTGCGCCGCTGGACGCCGATACGGCGCCGGACGCAGCGGACGCCCTGCCGGAAACGGTCGATCCCGGCGAGGCGCCCCAGCCCGATCTGGATGTCGGCGCGGCGGATGCAGCGCCGCCGGAGGCGCTGCCGGCGGAAGACGGGATAGAGGCCGACGCCGGTGCGGCCGTGGTGCAGCCGGAGGACGAGCAGCCCGATGCGTCGGACGCGGAAAGGACGCGCCGGTTCGCCGAGGAGCGGGCGAAAGCCGACGACCTCGCCCGCCGGCTGGCGTCGAAGGAGCTGGGTGTCGGCTTCACGCCGAGTTCGAAGGTGGCGCCCAAGCCGGCGGCCAGGACCGCTGCGCCGCAGACGGAGCGGGCCGCCGGACAGGCCGAACCCGGGCGGGAGGAAGACCGCGACGAGCGGCGGCGGCGGTCGGAGCCCAAGCGGGCGGCGACCGGCAAGCGCGGCGAGCCGCGCCGCCGGACGGGCCGCCTGACCATCGCCCAGGCCCTCGAGATCGGCGATGCCGGGATGGAGCGCAAGCGTTCGGAAGCGGCGGCGCGGCGGCGTCGGGAAAAGGAAAAACAACGCGCCCTGAAGGGCCCGATCGAACACCGGAAACAGAGCCGCGAAGTCGTCGTCCCCGAAACCATCACGGTGCAGGAACTCGCCAACCGGATGGCTGAGAAAGGCGCAGACCTGGTCAAGTCGCTGATGAAGATGGGCGTCATGGCGACGCTCACCCAGTCGATCGACGCCGACACCGCCGAGCTGATCGTGGAGGAATTCGGCCACAAGATCCGCCGCGTGTCGGAAGCCGATGTGGAAATCGGCCTGAAAGGCGCGCCGGACGCGGAAGAGACGCTGCAGCCCCGGGCGCCCGTGGTGACCGTCATGGGCCATGTCGACCACGGCAAGACATCGCTGCTCGACGCCCTGCGCGAGACCGACGTGGCCGGGCGCGAAGCCGGCGGCATCACCCAGCATATCGGCGCCTACCGGGTCACCCTGGCGTCCGGAGGCCAGATTACCTTCCTCGACACGCCCGGCCACGCGGCGTTCACCGAAATGCGGTCGCGGGGCGCCACGGTCACCGATATCGTGATCCTCGTCGTCGCGGCCGACGACGGCGTGCAGCCGCAGACCGTCGAGGCCATCGTCCACGCCAAGGCGGCGGAGGTGCCGATCATCGTCGCCGTCAACAAGATCGACGCCAAGGGCGCGGATCCGAACCGCGTGATGACCGAACTGCTGCAGCACGACATCCAGGTCGAGCCGATGGGCGGCGACGTGCTGTGCATCGAGGTGTCGGCAACGGAAAAGACCAACCTCGACAAGCTTGAAGAGGCGATTCTGCTGCAGGCCGAACTGATGGATCTCGCCGCCAATCCGGATCGCGAGGCCCAGGGCGTGGTCGTGGAGGCGAAACTGGAGCGCGGGCGCGGCGCCGTCGCCACCGTTCTGGTGCAGCGCGGCACGCTCGCGGTCGGCGACATTTTCGTGGTCGGCCGGGAATGGGGCCGGGTGCGCGCGCTGGTCGACGACCGGGGCGAGGCCGTCCAGGCCGCCGGCCCGTCGGCGCCGGTCGAGGTTCTCGGCCTCAACGGAACCCCGGGCGCGGGCGACGATTTTCTGGTTGTCGACGACGAGGGCAGGGCGCGGGAAATCTCCGAATACCGCCAGCGCGTCGCCAAGAAAGATGCCGGCGTCCCGCGCAGCTCGATCGAACAGATGTTCTCCATGATCAAGGCCGGCGAGGCGCAGGAACTGCCCGTCCTGATCAAGACCGACGTTCACGGGTCGGCCGAGGCCATCGCCGGCATGCTCGACCGGCTGTCGACCGACGAGGTCAAGGTCCGCATCCTGCACAGCGGCGTCGGCGCCATCAGCGAATCGGACATCACGCTCGCCAAAGCCTCCAGCGCGATGATCATTGCGTTCAACGTGCGGGCCAACAATCAGGCGCGCGATCTGGCGGCGCGCGACGGCATCGATATCCGCTATTACTCGATCATCTACGACATCAACGACGACATCAAAGCGATGCTGTCGGGCATGCTGGCGCCGGAAATCCGCGAGACCTTCCTGGGCTACGCCGAGATTCTCGAGGTCTTCAAGGTGTCCAAGGTCGGCAACGTCGCCGGCTGCCGGGTGACCGAAGGGGTGGTCCGGCGCGGCTCCGGCGTGCGGCTGCTGCGCGACAGGGTGGTGATCCATGAGGGCAGGCTGGCGACCCTCAAGCGCTTCAAGGACGAAGTCCGCGAAGTGCATGGCGGCATGGAGTGCGGCATGTCCTTCGACCGGTACCAGGACATCCGCATCGGCGACCAGATCGAGTGTTTCGAGGTCGAGGAGGTGCAGCGCGAACTGTAGCCCGGTGCGGCCTGCGCTTCCGGTCCGGGAGTGACGATCGATGGTTGCGGGCAAGCCCCCGACCCAGCGGCAATTGCGCGTCGGCGAAGAAATCCGCCACGCGCTGGCCCGCCTGCTGGCCGAGGAGAATTTTCGCGATCCGGTGCTGCGGGACGTGTCGATCACGGTCAGCGAAGTCGTGCCGGGCCGCGACCTGAAAACGGCCAAGGCCTTCGTCTACCCGCTGGGCGGCCGGTCGGCGGACGAAGTGACGGCGGCGCTGAACCGGGCGGCGCCCTTTCTGCGCGGCCGGCTGGGCAGGATGGTTCGGCTGAAATTCACGCCCCAAATCGTTTTCCACGCCGACCGGTCCTACGACAGCGCCAGCGCCGTCGACGCCCTGCTGACCGACGACCGGGTGGCCAGGGATCTGACGGCCGGGCCCGACGGAACGGGCGATGGCGCGTAAGCGGCGCGGCCGGCCGGTTCACGGCTGGATCAATCTCGACAAGCCGGCCGGCATCGGCTCCACGCGCGCCGTGGGCATCATCCGGCGCGCCTTCGACGCACAGAAGGCCGGCCATGCCGGAACCCTCGATCCGCTGGCCTCGGGAGTCCTGCCGATTGCCCTGGGCGAGGCGACGAAGACCGTCCCCTTCGTCGTCGACGGCCGGAAATCCTATCGCTTCACCGTCCGCTGGGGCGAGGCGCGGGACACCGACGACAGCGACGGCGCGGTTGTCGCGACGTGCAGCCGGCGGCCCGACGAAGCCGAAATCGAGCGCGCGCTGCCCGCCTTTGTCGGCGAGGTCGCACAGACGCCGCCGCAATTTTCCGCCGTCAAGGTGGACGGCCAGCGCGCCTACGCCCTGGCGCGGTCCGGCGCACCGGTCGAGCTGGCCGCCCGGCAGGTCGTTATCGACCGGCTGGCGCTGGTCGAAACGATCGACGCCGACCGCGCCGTCTTCGAAATGGATTGCCGCAAGGGCGCCTATGTCCGCAGCGTGGCCCGCGACCTTGCCGTGTCCCTGGGCACCGTGGGGCATGTCTGCGGCCTGCGGCGCACGCGCAGCGGCCCGTTTCGCGACTGCGACGCGATTCCTCTGGAAAAACTGACGACGCCGCGCCATATGGGCGCGCAAGACGGCGGCGCGGAACCGCCCGCTGTTGACTGTGCAGCCCTGCTGCAACCGGTCGCCAGGGCGCTGGACGACATCCCGGCCCTTGACGTGACCGAAAGTGAGGCCGCCCTGATCCGCAACGGGCAACCGGTGCCGGTTCTTAGGACCGGCAACCGCCGGCGGATCGACGGCCTTCCCGACAACGCCCACCTGTGTGCGTTGCTGAACGGCGAGGCGATCGCGCTGATGCGACTGAACGGCCGTTCGGCTCAGCCGGTGCGGGTGTTCAATCTTTAACCCCGAAGGAGGGTTACGATGTCGATTACCGCCGAGCGGAAGCAGGCGCTCATCGAGGAATACGGCCGGCAAAAGGACGATACGGGATCGCCGGAAGTCCAGGTCGCCATCCTGACCGAGCGCATCCGCAACCTGACGGACCATCTGGGCGATCACCGCAAGGATCACCATTCGCGCCGCGGCCTGCTGATCATGGTGGGCCAGCGCCGCCGGCTGCTCGACTATCTGAAAGGCAAGGACGAGAGCCGGTATGCATCGCTGATCGAGAGCCTCGGAATCCGGCGATAGGATTTCCGGCGGCCCCGGTCCGAGGCGCACCGCCCGGCCCGGCTGCATCGGCGACAATGTGCGGCCCGTCCGCTGCGGCGGGCCCTGGAAGGCCCCACCGGCAATCCGGCCGGCGGGTAACGCAAGGTATACAGGACAAACCCCTACATGTTCGACATCTGTAAACGCTCCATCGAGTGGGGCGGCCGTACGCTTACGCTCGAAACCGGCCGGATCGCCCGACAGGCGGACGGCGCCGTGCTCGCCAGCTACGGCGAGACCACGGTCCTGGCGACGGTCGTCGCCGAGAACAGCCCGCGCGAGGGCATCGATTTCTTTCCGCTCTCCGTTCACTACATGGAAAAAACCTACGCCGCCGGAAAGATTCCCGGCGGCTTTTTCAAGCGCGAAGGCCGGCCGAGCGAAAAGGAAACGCTGGTCTCGCGCCTGATCGACCGGCCGATCCGGCCCCTGTTCGCCGGCGGTTTCCGCAACGAGACCCAGGTGATGATCCAGGTCATGAGCTATGACATGGAGAACGACGCCGACATTCCGGCGATGATCGCCGCTTCGGCCGCCCTGACGATCTCCGGCATCCCCTTCATGGGCCCGATCGGCGGCGCCAAGGTCGGCTACATCGACGGCGAATACGTTCTCAACCCGACATTCGACCAACTGGACGATTCGGAACTGGAACTGGTCGTCGCCGGCACCCGCGACGGCGTGCTGATGGTCGAATCCGAAGCCCAGGAACTGAGCGAGGAAACCATGCTCGGCGCCGTGAACTTCGGTCACGACGGTATCCAGCCGGTGATCGACATGATCATCGATATGGCCGAAGCGTCGGCCAAGGAGCCCCGGGACGTGCCGGAACCGCCGGCGGCGCTTGCGGAGGTCGACGGCCTCTGGCGCGATGCCGGGATCGACGGCGCCCTGCGCGAGGCCTATGCCGAGCGGATCAAGCAGGAGCGCCACGCCAGGATCGGCGCCGTGCGCGACAAGGCCTTCGCAGCCGTCGCGGACGATGAAGAGCGGCAGGCCGTCGCGCCGGAAGTCTTCAAGAAGCTCGAGAAGGAAATCGTCCGCGGCGACATCCTCGACACCGGGGTCCGCATCGACGGGCGCGACACGAGCACGGTGCGCCAGATCGTTGCCGAAGTCGGCGTGCTGCCGCGCACCCACGGTTCGGCCCTGTTCACCCGCGGCGAGACCCAGGCGATGGTCACGGCCACCCTGGGCACCGGCCAGGACGAGCAGATCATCGACGCGATGGAAGGCGAGTACCGGGAAAACTTCCTGCTGCACTACAATTTCCCGCCCTTCTCGGTCGGCGAGACGGGCCGCGTCGGCTTCACCGGCCGGCGCGAGGTCGGCCACGGCAAGCTGGCCTGGCGGGCCGTCCGCCCGATGATGCCGGGCGAGGAGGATTTCCCCTATACCGTCCGGGTCGTCTCCGAGATCACCGAATCGAACGGATCGTCCTCGATGGCGACGGTCTGCGGCGCGTCCCTCGCCATGATGGACGGCGGCGTGCCGATCAAGCGGCCGATCGCCGGCATCGCCATGGGCCTGATCAAGGAGGACGAGCGCTTCGCCGTTCTGTCCGACATCCTGGGCGACGAGGACCATCTGGGCGACATGGACTTCAAGGTCGCCGGGACGGCGGAGGGCATCACCTCGCTCCAGATGGACATCAAGATCACCTCGATCACCCGGGAGATCATGCAGGTCGCGCTGGAGCAGGCGCGCGACGGCCGCCTGCACATCCTCGACGAGATGGGCAAGGCTATCGCCGGCTCGCGCGAGAGTGTGAGCGCCCATGCGCCGCGGATCACCACGATCCAGATCAACAAGGACAAGATCCGCGACATCATCGGCACCGGCGGCAAGGTGATCCGCGAGATCACCGAGCAGACCGGCACCAAGATCGACATCGACGACGACGGCACGGTGAAGATCGCCGCGACCGACGAGGCGGCGACCCAGGCCGCCATCGACTGGATCAACGGCATCGTCGCCGAGCCGGAAGCCGGCAAGATCTATACCGGCAAGGTCGTCAAGGTGATGGACTTCGGCGCCTTCGTGAACTTCCTGGGCGCGAAGGACGGGCTGGTCCATATCAGCGAACTGACCGACGGCCGGGTCGGCAAGGTGACCGACGTCGTCGACGAGGGCGACGAGGTGAAGGTCTACTGCATCGGCTTCGACGACCGCGGCAAGGTCAAGCTGTCCATGCGCAAGGTCGACCAGGAAACCGGCGAGGAGCGCATGGACGTCGAGGTGGCGGAACCGCGCCGCGGCCCCCGGCGCGATCGGGACCGCGACCGGGACCGGGATCGGGGCCCGCGGCGGCGCGACTGACCGGCGGCCGACGCATTCCCGGCGCCGCCGGCCGATGCTGCCCCGCATCGTCGGCCATCGCGGCGCGGCCCTGCATGCGCCGGAGAACACGCTGGCCGGGTTGCGCGAGGCCGCCCGGCAAGGCTGCCGCTGGGCCGAAATCGACGTCCGCCTGACCGCGGACGGCGGGCTGGCGCTGATGCACGACCCGACCGTCGACCGGACGACCACGGCGGCGGGCCGGGTGCGCGACCTTGCGCTGGCCGAGATCGCCGGCATGGACGCCGGCGTGCGTTTCGGCGCGGCCTGGACCGGCGAACCCGTCCCGGCCCTCGCCGACGCCATCGACGCGGCGCACGCGCTGGCGCTGCGTCTCGATATCGAACTGAAGTGCGATCGCGGCGATGCCGCCGCGGCCGCCGCCGCGCTGGTTCGCGAGATCGAACGGGCCTGGAAGGCGGATGAGCCGCCGCTGATTTCCAGCTTCGACCATGCCGCGCTGTCGGCGGTGCGCGCCGCCCGGGCCGACCTGCCGCTCGCCGTCGTGACGCCGGCCCTCTCGGATGCCTGGCGCGAGACCTTCGAGGCGCTCGGCGCGGCAAGCGTTCATGTCGGCGAGCGCAACCTGACCCGGGAGGCGGTCGGCCCGCTCGTCGCCGAGGGAATCGAGATCGGCGTCTATACGGTCAACGATGCGGCGCGGGCGAAGGAACTGCTGTCCTGGGGCGTCGCCGGGATATTCAGCGACCGTCCCGGCGCGATTGCCGCGGCGCTGTAAATTTCCTTGGCGTTTTCCGGACCCGCTTCCTATATGCGTTTTTTCAGGAACAGGTTGACAGTTCCGGGCGCGTCAACGCCCCCTGCGGACTTGCGGTCGGCGTAACGGTGGACGGCGAGTGCGTAGGGTTTTGGCATGCCCGCCGACACCGATGACGCCAGAGCCCGCCGACGGCCCGATGACGGATTTCCGCGACCGCAACGCCTTCGACTACGAAGACCTGATCGCCTGCGGCCACGGCGACCTGTTCGGCCCGGGCAACGCGCAGCTGCCCCTGCCGCCGATGCTGATGTTCGACCGGATCACCGAGATCGTTCGGGACGGCGGCGCCCACGGCAAGGGCGCGGTCACCGCCGAGCTCGATATCCGGCCGGACCTGTGGTTCTTCGGCTGCCATTTCGAGAACGATCCGGTGATGCCCGGCTGCCTGGGCGTCGACGCGCTGTGGCAGCTCGCCGGCTTTCATCTGGGCTGGCTCGGCCATCCGGGACGCGGCCGGGCGCTCGGCGTCGGCGAGGTCAAGTTTTCCGACCAGGTGCTGCCGTCGGTCAACCTGGTGACCTACCGGGTCGATTTCCGCCGCGTGATCGCGCGCAAGCTCGTGCTCGGCCAGGCCGACGGCCGGCTGCTGGCCGACGGCGCCGTAATTTACGAGGCCCGGGACCTCCGGGTCGGCCTGTTCACCGGCTGACGGGGGCGGCGGGATGAAGCGCGCGGTCATCACCGGCATCGGCATCGTCTCGGCGATCGGCAACAACCGGCGCGAAGTGACGGATTCCCTGCGCGACGGCGCCTCGGGCATCCGCTTCTGCGAGACCTACCGCGACATGGGCTTCCGAAGCCATATCCACGGCGCGATCCGCATGGACCCGGACAAGGCGGTCGACCGGCGGCTGCGCCGCTTCATGGGCGACGGCGCGGTCTACAACTATGTCGCGATGGAGGAGGCCATCGCCGACGCCGGTCTGGAGCCGCACGACGTTTCGAACGAGCGCACCGGCCTGATCATGGGTTCGGGTGGGCCCTCAACCCGCAACCAGGTGCTGGCCGCCGACCTGCTGCGCGAGAAGGGCACGACCCGCAAGATCGGCCCGTTCATGGTGCCGCGCACCATGTCGAGCACCAATTCGGCGACCCTGGCGACGCCGTTCGGCATAAGGGGCGTCAACTACTCGATCACCTCGGCCTGTTCGACCAGCGCCCACTGCATCGGCAACGCGCTGGAGCAGGTCCAGCTCGGCAAGCAGGATATCGTGTTCGCCGGCGGCGGCGAGGAACTGCACTGGTCGCTGTCGATGCTGTTCGACGCCATGCCGGCGCTGTCCTCCGGTTTCAACGACACGCCGGAAAAGGCCTCGCGGCCGTTCGACGTCCGGCGCGACGGCTTCGTGATTTCCGGCGGCGGCGGCTGCGTCGTCGTCGAGGAGCTGGAGCACGCAAAGGCGCGCGGCGCGAAAGTCTATGGCGAGATCGTCGGCTACGGCGCGACGTCCGACGGCTACGACATGGTCCAGCCGTCCGGCGACGGCGCGGTGCGCTGCATGACGATGGCGATGGACGGGCTCGACGCGCCGGTCGACTATATCAACACCCACGGCACCTCCACGCCGGTCGGCGATGCGACGGAGCTTGAGGCGATCCGCGCCGTGTTCACCAACGGCAAGGGCAACCAGCAGCCCCATCTTGCGTCGACCAAATCCCTGACCGGCCATGCGCTGGGCGCCGCCGGCGTGCATGAGGCGATCTATTCGCTGATCATGCTGGACGAGGATTTCGTCGCCGCGTCGGCCAACCTGGAGGAGCCGGACCCGGCGGCGGACGGCCTGTCGCTGGTGACCGAGCGGATCGACGACGCCGGCCTTCACCAGGTGATGAGCAACAGTTTCGGCTTCGGCGGCACGAACTGCAGCCTGGTCTTCCGGCGCCACCAGACCTGAGCTGCGCCTGACGCCTTTCTTCGCGTCCGTTCCCCGATCTTGCGGAAAGAACAAAAACAGACACAACATGAACACTTGCGGAACTTGAACAAACAGGATACATTCGGCGTTCACGAGGTTTCGGAGCTGCCGCGACCCCCTCGTCAGGCCGCGGCGGATATGAAATAAGGGAGCGTTCAATGTCTCAGGTTGCCCTCCGGATTGTCGAATCGAACGATATGGATCGCCAGAAAGCCCTCGAGTCCGCCCTCAGCCAGATCGAACGCGCCTTCGGCAAGGGCTCGATCATGAAGATGGGGGAGACCGACCGGCAGGTGGAGGTCGAGACCGTATCCACCGGGTCGCTCTCCCTCGATATCGCGCTCGGCATCGGCGGCCTGCCCAAGGGCCGGATCGTCGAGATTTACGGCCCGGAAAGCTCGGGCAAGACGACGCTCGCCCTGCACCTGATCGCCGAAGCGCAGAAGGCAGGCGGCACCTGCGCCTTCGTCGACGCCGAACATGCGCTGGACCCGACCTATGCGGAGAAGCTGGGCGTCGATCTGGACGAACTGCTGATTTCCCAGCCGGATGCGGGCGAACAGGCGCTGGAGATCGCCGACACGCTGGTGCGTTCCGGCGCGATCGACGTGCTGGTGGTCGATTCGGTGGCCGCGCTGGTGCCGCGGGCGGAGCTGGAGGGCGAGATGGGCGATACCCATGTCGGCCTGCAGGCGCGCCTGATGAGCCAGGCGCTGCGCAAGCTGACCAGCTCGATCTCCCGGTCGAACTGCCTGGTCGTCTTCATCAACCAGATCCGCATGAAGATCGGCGTGATGTTCGGCAGCCCGGAAACCACGACCGGCGGCAACGCGCTGAAATTCTATTCCTCGGTCCGGCTCGACATCCGGCGCATCGGCCAGATCAAGAACCGGGACACGGTCGTCGGCAACCAGACCAAGGTGAAGGTGGTCAAGAACAAGATGGCACCGCCGTTCCGCGTCGTCGAGTTCGACATCATGTATGGCGAGGGCATCTCCCGGACCGGCGAGCTGATCGACATGGGCGTTGCCGCGGGCATCGTCGAGAAATCGGGCACCTGGTTCTCCTTCACCGATCAGCGCATCGGCCAGGGCCGCGAGAACGCCAAGGCCTTCCTGCGCGACAACCCCGACATCGCCGAGCGGATTCGCGTGCGGATTCTGGAGAGCGCCGGCCTGCTGGCCTCGAAGCTCGAGATCAGCGCCGCCAGCGATGCGCCGGCGGAAGAACTCGCCGGATGAGCGCGCCGGGCGGACGGGCGCCGTAATGGCAACCGGCGGTTCTGGCGATCCGGAAGAAAAGGGTGCGGGAGCCGGTCAGCGCGGGTCCTGCCTGTGCGGCGGCGTGGTCTACCGGGTGCGCGGGCCGCTGCGCGCGGTGATCGAGTGCCACTGCACGGCCTGCCGCAAGACGACGGGCCATTATCTGGCGGCGACCCAGGCGTGGGCCGACGATTTCGAGTTGGAAGCGACCGACGGCCTGCGCTGGTATGCCTCCGGACCGAACAGCCGGCGCGGCTTCTGCGAGCGCTGCGGCGCGACGCTGTTCTTCGAATTCACCGGCTCCGGCAAAATTTCGATCGCCGCCGGAACCCTCGACGGCAGGACCGGCCTTGAAACCGCCTTCGGCATCTACGCCGACGACAAGGGCGACTATTACGACCTGCCCGACCGGCTCCATTTCCCGGCCGAGTCCGACAACCGGGCGCCCCTGCCGCCGCGGGAGGGTTGAAACCGGCCCTTGGCGCGTCCCTCGATACGCCCCGGACTAAATCCGGGGCTACTCGGGATGAGGGATTTGGTGCAGGTTTATCCCCTTCTCCCTCACCCTGAGTAGCTCCGGATTTAGTCCGGGGCGTATCGAAGGGTCCGGCGGGTGTATCCGCAAAATCCGGCGCTCACGATGCCGGCCCGCCGTCCGGCCGTTTGCGGATCAGGTAGCGGTGCCGGCCTTCGAAGACCAGGGCATCGTCCTGGTTGTGGATCGTGGCGCGCATCTCGATGACGCCGGTGGTGGTCTGCGGCTCGAGGCCGACGATTTCGAGTTGCGGATAGAGCGTGTCCTCCCGGTAGACCGGCTTGAGGAACGACCCGCTCACGTCGAGCATGGCGATCAGCGAATCCGGCACCTCGGACGCAAAGGTTCCGGCGCCGGCCGCCGACTGGATCATCACCTGCATGCCGTGGGCGAGCATGTCGCGATGGCCCCGCGCCCGGCAGTATGCGGCATCGTAGTGGATCGGATCGTTGTCGCCGGAGGCGGCCTGGAACATGGCGAACAGGCCGCCGGTCTGGGTCCGCGACGGCAGGGTGTAGACCTCGCCCAGGCTGAAATCCTCGAACCAGCGCGACGGGCTTGCGTTCCGGTTGCGGCTGTTCATCTATCCCCCTCCCGGGCTGTGCGGCGATTGGGCGTGGCGCCGCCGCGGCGGACGCCTTTTTCCTCTGCGCCCCCAGCCATAGATTGTCGCCATGTCAACAGGCAACGAAATCCGCTCGGCCTTCGTCGATTTCTTTGCGCGCCATGGCCATGCGCCGGTCGCGTCGAGCCCGCTGGTGCCGCGCAACGACCCGACGCTGATGTTCGTCAACGCCGGCATGGTGCAGTTCAAGAACGTCTTCACCGGCCTCGAACAGCGGGACTACAGCCGGGCGGTGACCTCGCAGAAATGCGTGCGCGCCGGCGGCAAGCACAACGATCTCGAAAATGTCGGCTACACGGCGCGGCACCACACCTTTTTCGAGATGCTCGGCAACTTCTCGTTCGGCGACTATTTCAAGGATGTCGCGATCGAGCTGGCCTGGAGCCTGATCACGAAGGAATACGGCCTGCCCGCCGACCGGCTGCTCGCCACGGTCTACGCCGAGGACGACGAGGCCTTCGACCTTTGGCGCAGGATCGCCGGCCTGCCTGAAAGCCGGATCATCCGCATCGCCACCTCGGACAATTTCTGGTCGATGGGCGACACCGGGCCGTGCGGGCCGTGTTCCGAGATCTTCTACGACCATGGCGACCATGTCCCCGGCGGCCCGCCGGGCAGCCCGGACGAGGACGGCGACCGCTTCGTCGAGGTCTGGAACCTCGTCTTCATGCAGTTCGAGCAGTTCGACGACGGGAGCCGCGAGCCGCTGCCGAAACCGTCGATCGATACCGGCATGGGGCTGGAGCGGATCACCGCGATCCTCCAGGGCCGGCACGACAATTACGACAGCGACCTGATCCGCCCGATCATGGACGCCGCGGCCCACGCCACCGACGGCGACCCGGACGGCGGCCAGCGGGCCAGCTTCAAGGCGATCGCCGACCATCTGCGCGCGGCGGCCTTCCTGATCGCCGACGGTGTGCTGCCGTCCAACGAGGGCCGGGGCTACGTCCTGCGCCGGATCATGCGCCGCGCCATGCGCCATGCCCATATGGCCGGCGCCCGCGACCCGCTGATGCACCGGCTGGTCCCGGTCCTGAACGACATCATGGGCCACGCCTTCCCGGAGCTTTTGCGCGCCGAGGCACTAATCGCGGAGACCCTGAAGCTGGAGGAAACCCGCTTCCGGCAGACCCTGGACCGCGGCCTCCGGCTGCTGGCCGAAGAAACCGGCCGGCTGGGCGAAGGCGAAACGCTGGCCGGCGACGTCGCCTTCCGGCTTTACGACACCTACGGCTTTCCCCTCGACCTGACCCAGGACGCGCTGCGCGGCCAGGGCCGGGCGGTTGATCTTGACGGCTTCAACGCCGCGATGGAGCGCCAGCGCGCCGAGGCGCGCAAGGCCTGGGCGGGCTCCGGCGACCGGGCCGAGGACAGCATCTGGTTCGCCCTGCGCGAGAGCCACGGCGCGACCGAATTCCTCGGCTACGAAACGGAGGCCGCCGAAGGCGCGCTGCTCGCCCTGGTGCGCGACGGCGCCGCCGTCGACCGTGCCGAGGCCGGCGACGCGGTCTCCGTCATCGCCAACCAGACGCCTTTCTACGCCGAATCCGGCGGCCAGATCGGCGATACCGGAACGCTCGAGGCCGAGGGCGGCCGGATCGGGATTACCGATACGGTCCAGCGCGCCGAGGGCCTGCACGTCCATATCGGCCGGGTCGCCGAAGGAGCGGTGGCGGTTGGCGACGCGGTGCGCCTGATCGTCGACGGCGAACGGCGGACCCGGATACGCGCTAACCACTCGGTCACCCACCTGGCCCATGAGGCCCTGCGCCGCGTGCTCGGCGATCACGTGACCCAGAAGGGTTCGCTGGTCGGCCCGGAGCGGATGCGCTTCGATTTCAGCCATCCCAAGGCGCTGACGCCCGACGAAATCGCCGCCGTCGAAGACGATGTGAACCGCCGGATCCGCGCCAACGGCGAGGTCGCGACCCGCCTGATGACGCCGGAGGCCGCCGTCGAGGCCGGCGCCCTCGCCCTGTTCGGCGAGAAATACGGCGAGGAGGTGCGGGTCGTTTCGATGGCGCCGCCGGCGCCCGGCGAGGCCGGCGACTTCTATTCGACCGAACTGTGCGGCGGCACCCATGTCCGCCGGACCGGCGATATCGGCCTGTTCCGCATCCTTTCGGAAAGCGCGGTCGCCGCCGGCGTGCGGCGCATCGAGGTCGCGACAGGCGAAGCGGCGGAGCGCCAGGCGCGCGCCGAAGCGCAGGCCCTCGCCGCCGCCGCCGCGGCGCTCAAGACCGGCGCGGCCGACCTGCCGGGCCGGGTGGCGGCGCTGCTCGACGAGCGCAAGAAGCTGGAACGCGAGCTGGCCGAGGCCCGGCGCGCCCTGTTGAGCGCCGGCGGGGCGGCGACAGGCGGGGCGGCCGCGGGGCCGGCGACGCGCCAGGTCAACGGCGTCACCTATGCGCCGCGCACCCTCGACGGCGCATCGCCCAAGGAGCTCAAGCCCATGGCCGACGACCTGAAGGCGCAGATCGGCTCCGGCGTCGTCGCCCTGGTCACCGGGAGCGGCGGCAAGGCGTCCATCGTCGTCGGCGTGACCGACGACCTGACCGACCGGATCAGCGCGGTCGACCTGGTGCGCGTCGGTTCGGCGGCGCTCGGCGGCAAGGGCGGCGGCGGCCGGCCCGACATGGCCCAGGCCGGCGGGCCCGACCCGTCGGCTGCCGATGCGGCGCTGGCGGCGATCGAGGACGCGCTGAAAGCGGCCGCGGACGCGGCCTGAAGCGAAGAGCACGGCGGCTGCACAGCGTTGGAACGGTGCGATGACGCAACCGGACTGGACCCGACGGCTCAAAGGCCCGCTGGCCGGCAGCGGCCTGTTCCTGCGCGGCGCGTTCCATCCGACGTCCGAAGACGCGGTGCCGCCGCTCTCCGACGGCCGGGCCGCCGGAACCGTCGTGCTGATCGGCAATGCCGGCAACGACCTGTGGCGGGCGTTCAGGGCGAGCCGGCCGGACATGGCCAGACGGCACCCCCTGGACAGTTGGGTTGCCGGATACCTGCGGGCCGCGGCCGAAGCGCTGGGCGCCGAGCTTGTCGACGCGATGAAACCGCCCTGGCCGCCGATTCAACAATGGGCGGCGCGCGCCGGCGCCGGCTACCGCTCGCCGATCAACTTGGTGATCCACCCGGAATACGGCCTGTGGCATACCTTCCGCGGCGCCCTGCTGACCGCGGAGAGACTGCCGCTGCCCGAGGTGCCGGCGCTGGACAATCCCTGCGAGACCTGCGCCGGCAAGCCCTGCCTCACGACCTGCCCGGCGGGTGCCTTCGCCCTGCCCGAGAACGAGAACGAGAACGGGCCGGAGGGCGGCGGATTCGCCGAATTCGATTCGCCGGCCTGCGTCGACCATGTCGAGAGCCCGGCGGGGCGCGGCTGCCGCACCGCCGGCTGCCTGGCGCGCCGCGCCTGCCCGGTCGGCCGCCCCTGGGCCTACAACCGCGAACCGGCGGCCTATCACATGAGCGCGGTGGTCAGGACGGTCCGCCGCTGGCAGGCCAAGCGCGCCGGATAGCCGGAACCGGGCGCAACGGCGGCCGTTTCGCGGCCCCGCAATGCGGAATCCCATACGAAAAAGCACAGGCTGAATCCCCCTCCCCTTGGGGAGGGGCAAGGGGAGGGGTTGTCTGCCGCCGTACGGATGCCCGGTTCCGGCAAGATACCGGCCGCCGCAGACCCCTCCCCCTAACCCCCTCCCCCAAGGGGAGGGGGAATTTGCGGATTTACCGGCTGGATCGGAGTCACGGCCTTTTGCAGAGGAATCCAAGGGGTGAGCGTGGGGTTTTCCGAATAAATACGTTATATCGATATTTTTTCTTGATTTTTTGAAACCTCGCGCCTATATTCGTTTTGTCAACGCCACAAGTGCGCCTGGATCTGCGCCCACAGCCGGACCGGCCCACTAAGGAATTAATCCTACGATAGCATTTTTGCGTCACCGGGGCCGGCCGAAATGGCGTATTTCCGCCGTTTTTCCCGACCCCGGAATCGATTTTTTTCGAAAGACGTACCGGTCTGTCTATTTTCGCATCCCGGCCTTGCATCTTGTCCGGGACGGGCCAATGTAAGCCGGAGCAATCCCCGCGAGCCGATGCTGCGAGCCGATGCCCCGCCCCCCGACGTCCCGGCCCTCTTCCGTCGCCGACATGCCTGCGCCGATCCCGGTGTTCCCGCTTCAGGGCGCGCTGCTGCTGCCCGGTGCCCGCCTGCCGCTCAACATTTTCGAGCCGCGCTATCTGGCGATGGTCGACGACGCCCTGGCGGGACACCGGACGATCGGCATGATCCAGCCGAAGGTGCCGGAGCAGACGGTGCCGGACGACCGGCCGCCGCTGTACGATCTGGGCTGCGCCGGGCGCATCGTATCGTTCGAGGAAACCCACGACGGGCGCTACCTGATCGGCCTGCGCGGCCTGTGCCGGTTCGGCGTGGGCGGGGAACTGGACCTGCACAACGGCTACCGCCGGGTCCGGCCGGATTACGGCGCGTGGACGGTCGATTTCGAGCGCCGGGACGACGCCGGCATCGACCGGGACAAACTGGCCGGCGCGCTGAAATCCTATCTCGCCGCCCGGCAGTTGGGCGCCGACTGGGATACGATCGAGAAGACGCCGACGGAGGAACTGATCTCGATCGTCGCGATGGTCTGCCCCTTCTCGCCGCCCGAGAAGCAGGCGCTGCTGCAGAGCCGCACATTGACGGAGCGGGCCGAGCTGATCATTTCCATGCTGACCATAGACAGCGCCGCCACGCCGGCGCCGGACCGGGTGAACTGAACGGGTGAACCGGATGCGGGGAGAGCGAAGAGGATGACCGAACCGGCCCCGGCGGACAGCCCGAAGGTGGATCCGAAACTGCTGGAAATCCTGGTCTGTCCGGTGACCCGCCAGCCGCTGAAATACGATGTCAAGGCGCAGGAGCTGATTTCCGAGGCGGCCGGCCTTGCCTACCCCATTCGCGACGGCATTCCGATCATGCTGCAGGACGAGGCGCGCGCCCTGTCGGTCGACGAATGAGCGAGGTCCCGACATTCGGCACCCGGGTCTGGCCGACCGAAATCGACCTCGACCGGGCGGCGAAGCGGCTGACCGTCACCTTCGAGGACGGCAAGACTTTCAGCTATCCGGCGGAACTGCTGCGGGTCGAGAGCCCGTCTGCCGAGGTCCGGGGCCATGGCGCCGACGAGAAGAAAATCGTCGCCGGGCGCCGGCATGTCGGAATCCTGAATGTCGAGGCGGTCGGCAACTACGCGATCCGGATCGAATTCGACGACCTGCACGATACCGGCATCTACAGCTGGAGCTACCTGTACGGCCTGGGCCGGAACAGGGACGCGATCTGGCAGCGCTATCTCGACGCGCTGGAAGAACGGGGCCTCAGCCGGGACCCGTAGCGCGCCGGCGCCGGCCCGGGCCGCCGGCTACAGCGCCTCGCCGCGCAGCAACCGGGGCAGCGTGCCGACCGTGCCCATGGCATGCTGCATGAACAGGCGCTTCAGGCCGGGCATGCGGTCGACAGCCGCCAGGCCGAGGTCCCGCGCCAGCCGGACCGGCCCGACATCGTTGGAAAACAGGCGGTTCAGCCCGTCGGTCACCGCCATCAGGGTGACGTTGTCCGGCCGCCGCCAGCGCTCGTAGCGCTCCAGGGTCGCGAGGCTGCCGTGGTCGAGGCCGAGCCGCCGGTCGTCGACGATCACCTCGGCCAGCGCCGCAGCATCGCGCAGCCCGAGATTGAGGCCCTGGCCCGCGATCGGGTGAATCGTGTGGGCCGCGTCGCCGATCAGGGCTAGGCGCCGATCGACGTAGCGCTCGGCATGCAGCATCCGCAGCGGATAACGCCAACGCCCGCCCAGCACCCGCAGGGCGCCGTACCAGTCGCCGAACCGGCGCTGCATCTCGTTGCCGAACGCCGCGTCGGACAGCTTCATCATGGCCGGGGTGCGCTGCGCCCGCTCGGTCCAGACGATCGAGGAGCGGTGGGTGCCGTCCGGCGCGTCTGTCATCGGCAGAACGGCAAACGGACCGGCGGCGAGGAACCGCTCGTGGGCGATGCCGTCATGGGGTTCGTCATGGCCGATGGTGCAGACGATCCCGTCCTGGGGATAGCGCCATTGCGCGGCGGCGATCCGGGCCTGGCCGCGCAACAGGGAATCGGTCCCGTCCGCCGCGACGATCAACGGCGCTGTCAGAACGGCGCCGTCGGCCAGCGCCAGTTCGGCAACCGGGTCTCCCGGCTTCAGGCGCTCGGCCCGGGCCGGCGCCACGACCTGCACGTTCGGCGCCGCTTCGAGCAGGGCGGCAAGGCCCCGGCGGATTGCGCCGTTCTCGACGATCCAGCCGAAGGGGGCGCCCTCCAGCGCAGCGCCGAGATCCCGGTGGTCGTAGTGCAGGAACAGCGACGAGGCGCCGTCGGAAACGCGGATATCGAGGATCGGCTCGGCGGCATGCTCGACTTCCCGCCACAGGCCGATCTGCGCCAGCAGCCGCTGCGACGCGTAGGCGACCGCCGAGGCCCGGCCGTCATAGGACGCAGCGGCCATCGCCGGCAGCGGTGTCCGGTCGACCAGGATAACGGCGAGCCCGCCGCCCGCCAGCGCCAGCGCCAGCGTGCCGCCGACCATGCCCCCGCCGACCACGATCGCATCGGCAGGGTCCGACCGTCCGTTCGAGCCGCGCGCCGCCATCCCGGAAGATGTGGCGATTCAACCGCTAACGGTCCACGGCCAAATCGTCCGTACCGTGAATTGCCCACCGTTTACGCAGAAAAGACATGTGCCTGTTTTTTCGGCAATTTCTCGTTTGCTATTGCGGCGCAGCATCAGCCGTTTCAGCGCTGACCCTCCACGCCCCACCGATTCCGCGCCCGTGCCGGCATCTGGCACAATTCTTGCTTAGCTGTTGGCATCCTGCGTTTTCGCGGTTGCGAAAACGCTGCAAGCCACAAAGGGGGAATCGTTGTGAAACTGGTCATGGCGATCATCAAGCCCTTCAAACTGGACGAGGTGCGCGAAGCGCTGACCGAGGTCGGCGTCACCGGGCTCACCGTCTCGGAAGTGAAGGGATTCGGCCGGCAGAAAGGCCATACGGAAATCTATCGCGGCGCGGAGTACGCGATCAGCTTCCTGCCGAAAATCAAAATCGAGGCGGTCGTGGACGACGCACTCGCCGACCGGGCGGTGGAGACCATTATGGAAGCCGCCCAGACCGGCAGCATCGGCGACGGCAAGGTGTTCGTCATTGATGTGGAGTCGGCCGTTCGCATCCGCACCGGCGAAACCGGCGCCGAAGCGCTGTAGAGGGGAGGACCGAGAACATGCATTCCGTTCGTAACCTGAAACGGCTTCCGGCGCCGCTCGCAGGCTTGGCCCTGTGCCTTGTGCCCGGGGCCGCCCGCGCGGCCGACAAGCTCGACTCGGGCGATACCGCCTGGATGCTGACCGCGACGGCGCTCGTCCTGCTGATGACGATTCCCGGCCTCGCCCTGTTTTACGGCGGCATGGTGCGCAAGAAGAACGTGCTGAGCGTTCTGATGCAGGTGTTCGCCGTATGCTGCGTCGCATCCATCGTCTGGGTCGTCATCGGATACTCCATCGCGTTCGGCGGCGACGGCCGGTTTATCGGCGGCTTTTCGCAGCTGTTCCTGGCCGGCATCGCGCCGGAATCCATGTCCGGCTCGATCCCCGAGAGCGTCTTCGCGATGTTCCAGATGACCTTCGCGATCATCACGCCGGCGCTCATCGTCGGCGCCTTCGTCGACCGCATGAAGTTCTCGGCCATGCTGCTGTTCACCGTGATCTGGCTGATCGTCGTCTACGCGCCGATCTGCCACTGGGTGTGGGGATCGGGCGGCTGGATCGGCGGGCTCGGCGCGCTGGACTTCGCCGGCGGCACCGTCGTGCACATCAACTCGGGCGTCGCCGCCCTGGTCGCCGCCATCATCGTCGGCAAGCGGCTGAATTACGGCCGCGAGAACATGGCACCGCACAACCTCACGCTCAGCGTCATCGGCGCGTCGCTGCTGTGGGTCGGCTGGTTCGGATTCAACGCCGGCTCGGCCCTGACCGCCGGAACCGGCGCCGGCTACGCCATGCTGGTCACCCAACTGGCCACCGCGGTTGCCGCACTGGCGTGGACCTTCGCGGAGTGGATGCAGCGCGGCAAGCCGAGCGTTCTGGGCATCGTCTCCGGCGCAGTCGCCGGCCTGGTTGCGATCACGCCGGCTTCCGGTTTCGTCGGCGTCCTGGGCGCGATCGTCATCGGCCTTGCCGCCGGCTTGGTTTGCTACTGGGCCTCCACCAGCCTCAAGCACAAGCTGGGGTATGACGACTCGCTGGACGTCTTCGGCATTCACGGCGTCGGCGGCATCGTCGGTGCGCTGCTGACCGGCGTCTTTGCCACCCGGTTCGTCACCGGCGGCGAGGATGCGGTCGGTTGGGTCGACGGCAACTTCGCCCAGATCCTGCCGCAGATCTACGGCGTCCTCGCGACGATCGTGTGGACCGGCGTCCTGACCGTGGTCATTCTGGTCGTCGTCAGGGCCATCACCGGGCTTCGCGTGAGCGAAGAGATCGAGCGCGGCAGCCTCGATCTCGAACTCCACGGCGAGACGGTGCAGTAGTCCTCCGGCTGCGCCGGGGCTCCGGGTCCGGCAGGCAGCCGGTTACCCCGAACCGGAAATGGCCCGGATCCCCGACCTTGGGGGTCCGGGCCATTTTGTCGATTGCGCGGAAGCGGGATTGTCGTACTCGATCCGGATCGACCGTAGCGGACCCGCATCGGCAAAGCCGGCACCGGAGCATCGTCGAAACTGCCGTCACGCGACGCGGCATCCCTGCGCCCTCGCCGGTCCGGCGACAGGTTCAAACAGGAAAGGTCTTTCCCATGGAGGCATTCAAGTCGGGCGGCGACGTCCTGTTCGTTCTGATGGGCGCGGTCATGGTGCTCGCCATGCATGCGGGCTTTGCCTTTCTCGAGGTCGGCACGGTGCGGCGCAAGAACCAGGTCAACGCGCTGGTCAAGCTGTTCGCCGACTTTTGCGTGTCGACCGTCGTGTATTTCTTTATCGGCTACATGGTCGCCTACGGCGTGACCTTCCTGGCCGACGCCGCGATGCTGACCGGCGCCGCCGAGGGCAGCCCCTTCGCCAAGAGCGGCTACGACCTGGTGAAGTTCTTCTTTCTGCTCACCTTTGCGGCCGCGATCCCGGCGATCATCTCCGGCGGCATCGCCGAGCGGGCGCGCTTCTGGCCGCAGGTGCTGGCCTCGGCGATCCTGGTCGGCCTGTTCTATCCGCTGTTCGAGGGCATCGTCTGGAACGGCAATTTCGGCATCCAGGGCTGGCTGGAACGCAGCTTCGGCGCCCCGTTCAACGATTTCGCGGGTTCGATCGTCGTTCACGCCGTCGGCGGCTGGATGGCGCTCTCCGCGGTCCTGCTGCTCGGCGCGCGCCGGGGCCGCTACCGCAAGGACGGCAGCGCGGTCCCTATTCCGCCCTCCAACATTCCGTTTCTCGCGCTGGGCAGCTGGATCCTGTCGGTCGGCTGGTTCGGCTTCAACGTGATGAGCGCCCAGAAACTCGCCGACGTGACCGGGCTGGTCGCGCTCAACTCGGTGATGGCGATGGCGGGCGGCCTGCTCGCCGCAACGGTGGTTGGGCGGCGCGATCCGGGATTCGTCCATAACGGCGCGCTCGCCGGGCTGGTGGCGGTCTGCGCCGGCTCCAACCTGATGCACCCGATCGGCGCGCTTGCGACCGGCGCGGTTGCCGGCGTGCTGTTCGTCGTCACGTTCATGCTGTGCCAGAACCGCTGGAAGATCGACGACGTTCTCGGCGTCTGGCCGCTGCACGGCCTGTGCGGCCTGTGGGGCGGCATCGCCTGCGGCATCTTCGGGCTGACGGCGCTGGGCGGGCTGGGCGGCGTTACCTTCCTGTCCCAGTTGGTCGGCTCGCTCGCCGGCGCCGGCTACGCGCTCGTCGCGGGCGCAATTGCCTATGGCGCAGTCAAATTGACAATAGGAATTCGCCTGACCGAAGAAGAGGAAGAAAGAGGAGCCGACCTTGCGATACACAATATCGGCGCATATCCCGAAGAAGAATTTGTAAGACGATAAGGCTCGGTTTGATAAGAATTCAGGGGCGCTTCAAGCGCCCCTTTTTTATTTATTGCAATTTATTGTATACTTGCGCCGATTCAAAGTGTCTCGAATCCGCGTGGGCATGGGCTCACGCCGCGAATCGGATGCAACGGCATGCCGTTCGGCGCGACGCACGCCGCCGTCCGGCACCATCGGGAGCAGCCATGGCGCGCGCCGCCGCCCTGTCCGACAAAAGCAGAGCCTCGTCCCGGCAGGCGAAGAAACGGCCTGTCGGCACGCCGGCGGGCACACGGGCCCGAAGCGGCACCAGATCGGCTTTCCTGCCGCCGGAACTGGAGGATCTGCTGAAGCGCAGCTGGCGGCGCGCCTGCGGATTTGCGCTGGCGCTGATTGCCGGCGCGTTCCTGTTGGCGCTGTTGTCCTACGCGCCGTCCGATTCTTCCTGGAACACGCAGTCCGGCGGACCGGTCAGGAATGTCATGGGGATCGGGGGCGCCTGGGTTGCCGACGCGGTGCTGCAGGCGATCGGGCTGGGCGGCTACGTTCTTGCGCTGGCGGTTGTCGCCTGGTCGGGTCGGCTGGCGAGCGGCGTGCGCCTGGACGCGTTCGGCTGGCGGCTGCTGCTGCTGCCGGTGGCCCTGTTGCTTCTGGTTGCGGCCTTTGCCGGCATTCCGGGGGCACAGGGATGGCCGGTCCATGCCGGGCCGGGCGGCGCGGTCGGACGGGCGCTGGCGCTTGCCGCGCACGACATGCTCGGCGCCATGGCGCAGGGCTGGCCGGCCGTCCTTGTCGCCCTTGGGTTCGGTATCGTCGTTCTGTTGCCGGTTCTGGGGCTGACGCTGCGCGAATGGCGCTGGATCGGCGCGGCGCTGTTCTGGCCCTTCCGCCTTCTGTTCCGGCGGCGCGCCCGCACCGAATCCCGAATCGTGCGCCCTGCGCGGGCGGAGCCCGATTTCGTGCCGCCCGACGAGCGGCCCGATGAGCGGGAAATCAGCCCCGCAGCCGAAGTCGCCGCGCGACCGCTCGCGTCCAAGGTCAAGCGCGAACAGGCCAGGACCGGCGACCGGAAGCGCGGCGAACGGGGCCGCGGCAAGCGCGAGCCGGCATCGGAAGCCGCCGAAAGGAAGGCGGCCGGGGCCGCGCGCGGTGCGAAACGGGCCGGCGGACGCGCGACTCCGTTTCTCAAGAAACGCGCCAGACTCATCGCGGACAAGGCCAAGCCGCCGGCCCCGGGGGATCGGGCGCGCGAAGCCCGCGAACCGAAACTGGACCTGGACCCGGGCCGGTACAAGACGCCAGCGCTCAGCCTGTTGCAGGAACCGCCGCCGGGCTCCGGCGACCATCTCGACACGACGGCGCTGGAGCAGAATGCCCGCTATCTCGAGACCGTCCTGGCGGACTTCGGCATCAAGGGGCGGATCGTCAAGGTCAGACCGGGGCCGGTCGTCACCCTGTACGAGTTGGAGCCGGCGCCGGGCGTGAAATCGTCCCGGGTGATCAACCTCGCCGACGATATCGCCCGATCGATGAGCGCCCTGTCAGTCCGGGTCGCCGTGGTGCCGGGCCGCAATGTGATCGGCATAGAACTGCCGAACCAGAACCGGGAAACGGTCTATCTGCGCGAGATGATGGCGGCGCGCAGCTTCGAGCGGTCGGCGCACAAGCTGGCGCTGGCGCTGGGCAAGGATATCGGCGGCGCGCCGGTTCTGGCCGACCTGGCCAGGATGCCCCACCTGCTGATCGCCGGCACCACCGGTTCCGGCAAGTCGGTGGCGGTCAACACCATGATCCTGTCGCTGCTCTACCGGCTGCCGCCCGACCGGTGCAAGTTCATCATGATCGACCCCAAGATGCTGGAGCTGTCGATCTACGACGACATTCCCCAGTTGCTGACGCCGGTGGTGACCGACCCGAAAAAGGCCGTCGTCGCCCTGCGCTGGGCGGTCCGGGAGATGGAAAACCGCTATCGCGCCATGTCCAGGATGGGCGTGCGCAACATCGACAGCTACAACCAGCGCCTCGCCGAAGCCCGCAAGAACGGGGAGACCATTACCGAGAACGTCCGCACCGGGACCGACGATAACGGGCAGCCGGTCGTGGAAGCGCGGGAAATACCCCTGGACCCGCTGCCGTATATCGTCGTGATCGTCGACGAGATGGCCGATCTCATGCTCGTCGCCGGCAAGGATATCGAGGGCGCGGTCCAGCGCCTCGCCCAGATGGCGCGCGCCGCCGGAATTCACCTCATCATGGCGACCCAGCGCCCGTCGGTCGACGTCATCACCGGCACGATCAAGGCCAACTTTCCGACGCGCATCTCCTTCCAGGTCACGACCAAGATCGACAGCCGCACCATTCTGGGCGAACAGGGTGCCGAGCAGCTGCTGGGCCAGGGCGACATGCTCTACATGGCGGGCGGCGGGCGCATCACCCGCGTGCATGGCCCCTTCGTCAGCGACGAGGAGGTCGAGGATGTGGTGGCCTACCTGCGCACGCAAGGCGAGCCGATCTATCTCGACCAGATTACCGAGGAAGAGGAAGAGGACGGACTGCCCGGAGCGGCCGACGCCGAGAGTGGCGGCGACGACCTCTACAACAAGGCGGTGGACATCGTCCTGACGGAGGGAAAATGCTCCACCTCCTTCATTCAGCGCCGTCTTCAGATCGGGTATAACCGGGCGGCGCGGCTCGTCGAACAGATGGAGCAGCGCGGCGTCGTGAGCCCGGCCAATCACGCCGGCAAACGCGAAGTCCTGATCGGCGCCTGACGCGCCCCGCCGCCGGGATACTCAAGCCTTCCTTCCCGGCCGCATTCGAGGTCGACATGAAGCTGCTATGCGCGATTCCGGGTCTCGCCGGCGCCGGCCTCGCCGCGCTCTTCCTGGCGGCCGGCGCCGGCGCGCAGACGTCGGACCCGGAACCGCTGAGCGCGCAGGACCGCGCCGACCTCAATCGGATCGAAGCGAAGGTCAACGGTTTCCGCACGTTGCGCACCCGGTTCAGGCAGATTTCGCCGGACGGCCGGATCAGCCGGGGCGACATCTTCATCCAGCGGCCGGGCCAGATGCGGATTCAGTTCGACCGGCGGGAAATGGTTCTTCTTACGTCCCGGCTGTGGCTTATCGTGATTCAGGGCAAGCATGGCGAACCGCAGCATTTCCCGCTGAACGCGACGCCCGCCGGCATTCTCGTCCGCAACGAGATACGCTTCGACCGCGACATTCGCGTAACCCGGGTTCACCGGGCCGGAGGGCGGATACTGGTCACCGTCGTTCGGCGGGAATCCTCGCGCCCGGGCCAGATGACCCTGGCCTTCGACCGCGATACGCTCGACCTGTCCGGCTGGACCGTTCTCGATGCCCAGGGCGAACTCACGCAGGTTTTCCTGTCGGAAACGCAACTCGACGTCGCGCTCGATCCGTTGCTGTTTGCATTACCGGCGGGGCGCCTGCCGGCGCCTCACGGCAGCGACCGGTAGCCCGGATCGAAGAACCATTTTACGCGGCGGCGCGGATGCCTATAGTGCGCGCCATGACCGTTTCCGTCGCTCCGTCCGCGCCTGTCCCGATCGTCGGGGTGTCCTCCTGCCGGCGCACCTACGAAGATGTCTTCGTCGTCCACTGGGTGATGGAGCGCAATCTGGAGGCCGTCCTCGAAGCGTCCGGCTGCGTGCCGCTGGCGGTGCCCGCGATGGCGCGCCATTTCCCGGACGGCGCGATCGACGGCATCCTCGACCGGCTGGACGGCCTGCTGCTGACCGGCAGCCCGTCGAATGTCGAGCCCCATCACTATGGCGACGAGCCCTTCGAGGACGATCTGAACGATCCGGACCGGGACGCGACGACCCTGCCGCTGATCCGCGGTGCGGTCCGCCGTGGCATTCCGGTCTTCGCGATCTGCCGCGGCATACAGGAACTGAACGTCGCCATGGGCGGCAGCCTGTACGGCAAACTGCATGAAGCGCCCGGCCACCGGGATCACCGGTCGGACAAGACCCGGCCGAGGGGCGTACGGTCGGCGCGCCAGCACCCGGTGGCCATATCGGGGCAGGGCCTGTTGCGCCGGATTATCGATGCCGACAGGATCGTCGTGAATACGCTGCATGCGCAGGGCATCCGCGAGCCGGCGCCGGGCGCACGGATCAACGCCGTGGCTGACGACGGAGTCATCGAAGCAATCGACTTTCCGGAAAGCCCCGGCTTCGTCCTCGGCGTGCAGTGGCATCCCGAAATCACCCACGACACGGACGAAAACAGTCGCGCCCTGTTCGAGGCGTTCGGCGCTGCGGTCCGGGCCTATGCCGGCGCGGATGCGGCCGGCGGCCTGCTGACCGCGGCCGAATAGGCGCCGCTCCGATCCCCGGCGGGTGTTGCGGGCATGAAACTCGTCACCTGGAACATCAATTCCATCCGCCCCCGCCTTCACCTGATCGAACGGCTGGTCGCGGCCGAGGACCCCGACGTGGTCTGCCTGCAGGAAACCAAGGTCGAGGACGGCAAGTTTCCGCTGGAGGCCTTGCGCGCCATGGGCTTCGCGCATATCGAAATCTTCGGCATGAAGGCCTATCACGGCGTGGCGATCCTTTCGCGCGCGCCGCTGGCCGGCCATGCCCGGCACAACTGGTGCGAGATCGACGATGCGCGCCACCAGTCGGTGACGCTGCCCGGCGGGGTCGAGCTGCACAACGTCTACCTGCCGTCGGGCGGGGACGAGCCGGATCCGGAAATCAACCCGAAGTTCGCCCATAAACTACGGTTCATGACCGAACAGGCCGGCTGGTGGGCCACGCAGGATCCGGGCCGTCCGCGTATCCTGGTCGGCGACCTGAACGTCGCGCCGCTGGAAACCGACGTGTGGTCCCACAGACAGCTTCTGAAGGTGGTGAGTCACACGCCCGTCGAGGTCGAGCATTTCGGGCGGATGCAGGCGGCCCACGAATGGGTCGACGCCGTGCGCGCCAAAATCGACCCGGCCGAACCGCTGTTTACCTGGTGGAGCTACCGCGCCCGGGACTGGCGCGCCTCGAACCGGGGCCGGCGCCTGGACCATATCTGGGTGACGCCGCCGCTGGCGCCGAAAATCGCCGACGCTAGGGTGCTCGCCGATGCGCGGGACTGGGAAAAGGCGTCCGACCACGCGCCGGTGCTGGTGGAACTGGACGTCTGACCGCCCGTCCGCGGCGCCGTCGCCTTGCGGCGGCCCGGCCTCTTTCCCATATCCCGCCGGTCGGCCGCTGCCGCGGCAACCGCACCGGGACCCCGTATGGCGCGCAACCCAAATGCGTTCTCGGTCGCCTCGGCGATCGTCTTCGCGGCTCTTGGCGCTGCAGAGGCCCAGGAGACGCCGCGCGCCGGAATGGACCGCGCAACAGCCCCGGAAATCCGCCGGTCCGGCTGGGATATGGCGGGTCTTGCCGAGGTCGTCGCGTACGCGAAAACCCTGAGCACCGATACGCTTCTCATCGTTTCGCACGACCGGGCGGTGGCGTCGCTGGGCGATGCTTCGCAACGATACAATGTACACTCGATTCGCAAGGCGTTGCTGAGCGCGCTTGTCGGACAACATGCCGGCAAAGGCCCGAAACAGATCGATCTTGACGCCACCCTGGCGCAACTCGGCATCGACGATTCGCCGGACCCACTCTCGCCGCGGCAAAAACAGGCGACCGTCCGGCATCTTATCCGGAGCGTTTCGGGCATAAATCACCGGGCCGCCGCCGAGCAGGGGCAACGCGAAGCGCGGACGCGCCGCCTCGGCATCGGCGAAAACGAGCCGGGATCGAAATGGGCATATAACAACTGGGACTACAACGTCCTGACGACGACTTTCGAGCGGCGCACGGGATTGTCGATCGCAGCCGCGTTCACGGCCGGCTTCGCAATTCCGGCCGGAATGGCGGATTACTCGGCGTCGGACGTTTCGTATGTCGCTGCGCCGCTGGTATCGAGGCATCGGGCTGCGATGTTCCGGATGTCCGGGCGCGATCTTGCCCTGTTCGGGCGGCTTTATCTCAACGGCGGTGTCGTTAACGGCAAGCGCCTGCTGCCCCGTTCCTGGATCGACCGTATCGCGGCGGAAGCGGTCGGGACCGGCATGGGCGGCTTGCGGGCCGGCCACAGTTACCTGTGGTGGGTGCCGGCGCCGGATACCGGGCTGCCGGCCGGCAGCTTCTGGGCGCTTGGCCTTGGCCATCAAGCCGTTATCGTGGTGCCGGCGTGGCACACGGTCATCGTCCATCAGGCGGACATGGCCGTTTTCATGCGGCGCTTCCTGGGCCTGATCGGCGATCGGGGCATGGCCCCGAAGGCGGCGCTGGAATTCCTCGCCCTCTCGTGTCTTGGCGACGCCGGGCGAGCTTCCGGCTTCTGCCGGAACGACAGGTTCGTCCTGCGCCGGGAATTCAGGCGGCTCATATCCCTGATCGTCGCTGCGCGCCGTTGAGCCGGCGCCGCGGTTACCGCCGGTACAGGCAATAGGGCCAGGCCGACACCCCGTCGGGGAGCGCCACGGCCGGGGGGTCCAGCGGGACAAGGCCGGGACTGTTCATATCCCGGTCGCCCAGCAGAAGGCCGCCCGGCGCCAGCCGCTGCGCCATGACGCTGCCGACGAACCGGGCGAGTGCAGCGTCGGCCCGGCGGCTCTCGGTCCCGATATCGGCATGGGCAAGCGCCGGCGGCGCCCCGATTTCGGTCCAGCAGGCCGGCAGGGTTTCGCGAAAATCGCCGAGCACAATCCGCCCCGGGTCCGGCCGGCTGTGCGCCGGCGCGTGGACTTCGTAATCGAACGCCCAGATATCCCGGTCCGGAAACAGGCGCCGCAGATGGCTATAGGTCCGGCCCTTGCCGAGGCCTATTTCGAGAACCGGGCCGTCGATACCGGAAACCCGTTCGGCGGCCCAGTCCAGCAGCGCCCGCTGCGTGACCAGCCGGGCGATCATCCGCTCGAGCCGGCTTTCCGTCTCCATATGAGTCATCGGAAGCCGCTGTCTCCTGTCAGGCGGCGCTCAGCTCCCGGATCCGGGCGTTGGTCGCTTCCAGACGCTTGGCCAGTTCACGCATGATTTCCACGGCGATCTGCGGAAACTCCATGACGAGGCGGAAAAACAGCTCCTTCGAGATCACCATGGTTTCGAGCCGGGTCGTCGCCTTCACGGTCGCCGTGCGCGGCACGTCGGTCAGGATGGCAATTTCGCCGATCAGCGCGTTCTTGCGGAAATGCGCCACGGTCAGCGGGCCGTCGTCGGTCTCGATGATCACGTCGGCCTCCCCGTCCACGATGATGTAGGCGCTGTCGCCTTCGTCGCCCTGGCGGAACAGGTATTCGCCTTCGTTGTAGGCGTGACGCTCGCTCGTGAAGGCCAGAAGCTTCAGCTTCGACGCTTCGATATTGGCGAACATCGGAATGTTGCGCAGAATCTCGACTTCTTCGTTCAGGCTCACGTTACGTCCTCCGATCCCTCTGTCGGGCGCCCTCGCGCGGCCGGTCGCCGGCCGGCCTTCACCTCATTCTATTCCGATTCCAGCAGCTCCCGCAGCGCCGAGCCCTCTCTGTCGAGCTCGGCAAAACTGCCCTGCTCAACGACCCGGCCGCTCTTCATCACGATGACATGGTCAAAGTTTCGCGCAAAGCCGGGCCTGTGCAGCGACCAGATCACGCCCCGGCCCTTCATCTCGCCGAGAACGGCGTCGAACACGCGCCGCTGGGCGGCGCCGTCGAGATTGCTGATGCCTTCGTTGACGACGAATAGATCGGGCCGCTTGATCAGGCCGCGGGCCATATTGACCTTCTGACGCTGGGCGGCCGACAGCCGGGCGCCAGCGACGCCCACGGAGTGGGCCAGCCCGGCCGCCATCACGGCGTCGCGGAGCGACAGGGAATCGAGCACCTCGCCTATCATGGCGCTCAGCTTGCCGGCGGCGTTGGCCTCGCCATAGGACACCTTGCCGAACAGGATGTTGTCCTGCAGGGTCGCCGCCCGGTTGTACCGGTCGGGGTCGAAGAACTCGACCTCGCCGCGCAGCGTGTCCGGCAGGGTCGCGGCGAAGATTTCCCGCGCCTTCAGCGCCCTGGCCTGGATTTCGTCGTTCAGCAGACCGAGACGGTGGCGGGCGGGAATCAGCTTGAACGGCAGCGAACGCAGGCGGAACCGGTCTTCCTCGCGCATCTCCGCCGCGCTTTGCCCGGCTGTCCTGGCGAGGAGTTGCTGATACTCCGGCATCTCCTCGGAACCGAAGAAGCTGAACTGGTCGAAAAAGGCATGGCCCGGCGGCAGGTCGGCAAAAATCTCCACCATGGTTTCGGTGAGTTGCCGCCCGACCTCGAGCAGCGTGTCGGCAAGATCCGCCTCGTGGATCACCTGCCGGACGAACGGATGCTCGGCCAGCCGGTCGATGTCGAAAACCGCGCCCGCCGGTGTGCCGAACAGCAGGTTTTCCGCAAGGGTCGCATTGGTGTTGTAGCGCGCCCGATCGAACGGCTCGACCAGAGCCGACTGCTGCGTCTCGTCCAGCCTGTCGCGCAGGGCCGCCCTCGCGGTCAGCATCGCGTCGGCCAGGTCCAGCCGCTCGGACGGATCGATCGTCCCGCGCAGGCCGAACTGGTACAGGTCGTCGCCCAGATCGACCAATCGCAGCATGTCCACGCACTTCCGGTCCAGCGCCTCGCGGCCGGAAACGCCGGCGGCGGCGTAGTCCACCCAGTCCGCCTCCGGATCGGCATCGATGTTCGCTGCCGCGTGCGCATCGCGGACATAGCGGTCGCGCTGCGAACGGGCGGACTCCGTCTCGGCCGCCGGCCGGAGCGGCCTGTGGCGCAGGCCATAGTCGAGATTCGCGCGCAGGTCGGTCGAGAACAGGTAGGGTACCGGTCCGGCGAAGGACATCCTCCGGCCGGTAAAGGGCTCGGGCAGCTCGTCCAGGTGCTGGCCGGCCAGATCGACGCGACCGCCCGTACCGCGCACCAGCCGGGCGAGCAGCAACGCCATTTCGTCCCGGCCGCTGCTGCCGCTGCCGACGATCGCCGTATGCTTGTCGAGATCGATTGAAAATGTGACGCCGTCGACGGTTTTCGATTGGCCGTCTTCGGAATAGGCAAGGCCGGCAGCCTCGAGGGTCCGGCCCATCGCTTCCGGGCCGACTTCGTCGGTCAGCTGCAGGGACTCGTCGAACAGGCCGGGTGGATCGAACTGCTCGACCACAGCTTCGTACTTCACCTTAATGTCGGCCTGGAGCTGGTAATAGTTCAGCAGTTCCTTCCACGGCGAACTGAGATCCTTGTACGCCGCCAGCACGGCCGTCAGCGCACCGATAGTCATGTCGCCGGAAATGACCAGGTAGCCGCCGATCGCATAGAAGAAGAACGGCGTGAGCTGCGCCATGAAGCTGTTCAGGAACTTGATGGCGAACTTGCGGCGGAAAATTTCGTACCGGATGGTGTAAATGCGGTCGAGCCGGCGGGCGATGCCGGCGCGCTCGAAGAGCGAGGCGTCGTTGGCATGGATTTCGGCAATGCCTGCAATCGATTCGCCGATATTGTCGGCGAGGCCGCGCACTTCCCGCACCCGGGCCTTGCCGAGCGCGATGACCCGCTTCTGCAGCTTTGGAACGATATAGATCTGCATCGGATAAAGCGCTGTCGCGGCGAGGCCGAGAAAGACGTCCTGCGCAAAGATGAAACCCAGATAGACCAGCAGCAGGCCGCCGAAATACAAGGGCGTCGACGTTGCCGTGCCGATATAGCCGCCGACAGGCTCCACCTCGGCGGTGATCATCGGAATGATCTCGCCCTGCGAGACTTTCTTGAAATGGGGCAGCGGAAAACGAAGGATCCGCGAATACAGCATATAGCGCAGGCGGCGGAGCATCTGCTCGCCCAGCCGCCCGGCGTAGACGTTCAGCACATATTTCACGCCGCCGCTGAGGATGACGAAGAACAGGAAACCGAAGCTGAGCGCCATCAGGAAGGTGATCTGCTCCATTTCGGCGCCCAGAACGTCGCGCGCCCAGCCCCCCTCCGCCCCGATCGCCTGGTCGATGATCGCTTTCGGTAGTTCCAGCGTCAGATAAATGATCGGCCAGGAAACGACGGTCAGGGCAAGCACAACAAGCTGCTGCCGCTTGCTGTACTTCATGATGAAGCGGAAAATGCTCGGCTCCAGCGGCACGTTCGGCTGATAGCCGGGGGTCTCGCGCCCCGGCAGCCGGCCGGCGCCGCCGCCTTCGGTCGCCGAATCCGCCATCAGGCCGGAAGAACCGCGGCGAAAGCCGCGTCAGGACTGGCAAAAATGCGCATGGATACCGACATTGAACCTAGCGTCCGGTTCTGACACCATAATTCAGGGCATGGCGGACTGGCGATACGGAATCCGCGGCGCCGGGACGAATGGCGGGAATGCGGCCGCCACTGCCCAGGGGGTCCAGCCGATCGGAGCGACGATGGCGGCAGACAAGACAGCACGAGCCGAGTGCGGTCCGGCTCTCCGGGAGTCCGGGGCTTCCGAAAGCCTGCCGGCGGAAGCGCTCGGCGACGGTTTCCGCATCCTGATCTACAGCCATGACAGTTTCGGCCTCGGGCATCTGCGCCGCTGCCGCGCCATCGCCCACGCGCTGGTCGAGCATCGCAGCAACCTCTCGGTCCTCATCCTTTCCGGATCGCCGATCATCGGCAGCTTCGATTTCCGTTCGCGCGTCGATTTTGTGCGGGTTCCCGGCGTCATCAAGCTGCGCAACGGCGAATATACCGCGCTGAACCTCCATATCGGCCTGCAGCAGACCCTGGCGATCCGCGCGTCGATCATCCGGCACACCGCCGAAGTTTTCGCACCGCACCTGTTCCTGGTCGACAAGGAGCCGCTGGGCCTGCGCGGCGAGATCGAGGAAACGCTGGCCTTTCTCAAGGAACGCCGCACGCCTCTGGTCCTCGGACTGCGCGACGTGATCGACGAACCGGAACTGCTGCAGCCGGAATGGGAACGCAAGAACGCCGTTCCCGCCCTCTCGAGATACTACGATTCGATCTGGGTCTACGGCCTGCCGCAGATCTGCGACCCGCTGGCCGGGCTGCGGGTGCCGAAATCCGTCCGTCGCAAGATGGTCTATACCGGCTATCTGCACCGGGACCTTCCGACCGGCGGACCTGCCGACCCGTCGCAACTCGAAGACCCGTACATCCTGGTGACGCCGGGCGGCGGCGGCGACGGCGAAGCGCTGGTCGATTGGGTGCTGCGCGTCTACGAACAGCGCCGGACCATGCCGCTGCGCGCCGTCATCGTGACCGGCCCGTTCATGCAGGCCGACAAGCAGGCCGAATTTCAGCAGCGGGCCGCCGCGCTGCACGATGTCAGCGTCACGACCTTCGATGCGGCGTTCGAGCATCTCATTTCGGGCGCCGAAGCGGTTGTTGCGATGGGCGGCTACAACACCTTTTGCGAGGTTTTGTCGTTCGACAAGCGGGCGCTGCTCGTGCCGCGGACCGTGCCACGCCGCGAACAGTTCATTCGCGCCTGCCAGGCCCAAGAGGCCGGCCTTCTGACCATGCTGGAAGACGACGGGGTTCGCGACGTCGACCGGATGGCGACGGCGTTGCGGCAACTGCCGCAGCAGAACCGGCCGTCGGATGTGATCGTCCCGGGGCTGCTGGACGGTCTGGACAATGTCAACCGGCTGGTCGGACGGATCATGGACACCGGGCCCCGCCACGTCCTGCCGGGCGCCGTAAAGGCCGCCTGAGGCGTTGACGGTAGCGACGAGACCGCCGGGTGCACCCGGTCCGACCGGGCCGATTGTCTTCGTCCTGAAAGGCTATCCGCGTCTGTCGGAAACCTTTATCGCGCAGGAAATTCTTGCGCTGGAAAGGCTTGGGCTGGAAATCCGCCTGTTTTCGCTGCGCCATCCGACCGACGCGCGGCGCCATCCAATTCATGACGAGATTGCCGCGCCGGTCACCTATCTGCCGGAATACCTGCATCGGGAACCGCGCCGGGTTATGGCCGCCTGGCGCCGCGCGCGACGCTTGCCGGGCTATGACAGGGCAGTCCGCGCCTGGCGGCGCGACCTTTGGCGCGACCGGACGCGCAACCGGGTGCGCCGCTTCGGGCAGGCCGTGGTATTGGCAGCCGAACTGCCGGATGGCGTCAGGCGGCTGCACGCCCATTTCCTGCACACGCCGTCGTCGGTCGCCCGCTATGCCGCGACCATGACGGGCCTGCCGTGGAGCGCCGCGGCACACGCCAAGGACATCTGGACGATCCCGGACTGGGAAAAACGGGAGAAACTGGCCGACCTGGACTGGCTGGTGACCTGTACCCGGCACGGCTGTGCGCATCTGCGCGGCCTCGCCCCTCATCCGGATAAGGTCGGCCTCGTCTACCACGGCCTCGATCTGCAACGGTTTTCGCCCGGCGGCAGGACGCCCTCCGGCCGGGACGGCTCGGACCCGAGCGATCCGGTCCGGCTCCTGTCGGTCGGGCGCGCTGTCGAGAAAAAGGGGTTTCCGGTCCTGATCGAAGCCCTGGCCTCGCTGCCCCGGACGCTCCACTGGCGCTGGACGCTGATCGGCGACGGCCCGCTGCTTGCCGACTTTCGAAAGCTGGCGGCGCAACGCGGCATCGCCGACCGGATCGACTGGCGCGGCGCCCTTGACCAGCAGGCCGTGCTGGAGGCCTACCGCTCGGCGGACCTGTTCGTGCTGCCCAGCCGGATCGGCAGGGACGGCGACCGGGACGGGCTGCCCAACGTGCTTCTGGAAGCGCAGAGCCAGGGCCTGTGCTGCCTGTCAACAAGCCTGTCGGGCATTGAAGAATTGATTGATCATTTAAAAACGGGGTATCTGGTTGAGCCGGGCAAGGCCTCTGCGCTGCGCGACGCCTTGCCGGGCCTGATCCGCAATCCGGAGCGCCGCCGCCGCTATGGCGCGGGCGGCGAAGAGCGGGTCCGGTCCGGATTCGATGCTGAACTGACCGTCCGGGCGCTGCATGACCGGTTCATCGGACGCGGCACGCAACCGGCGAAGGAAGGCCGGTGAATATCGCCTTCTATGCGCCGATGAAGCCGCCCGACGCGGCCCGCCCCTCTGGCGACCGCACGATCGCCCGCATGCTGTTGCGGGCCATGGCCGAGGCGGGTCACGATGCGACGGTCGCCTCCCGGGTGCGCAGCTACATGGCGGAACCGGCGGACCGGAATCGCTTCAGAACTCTCCAGCGGCAGGCCGACGACGAGATTCGGCGGCTGACCGACGAATGGGAGCGCAATCCGCCCGATCTCTGGTTCACCTACCATCTGTTCCACAAAGCGCCGGATCTGATCGGCCCGCCGGCCTGCCGGGCAGCCGGCCTGCCCTATCTCGTCGCCGAGGCCAGCTTTGCGCCGAAACGGGCAACCGGGCCCTGGGCCGGCAGCCATGAGCGCGTGCGCGACGCGATCGGGCTGGCTGACCATGTGTTCTTTCTCAATCCGGATGACGAGTCGTGCGTTCTCCCGCTCCTGAAGCCCCAGGCAACCAGTTCCCGCTTGCCGCCGTTGGTCTGTATACAAGAAACGCATGAACCGGACCGGCGTCGCGAAGAGCGGCACCGGCTGGCGGCCGAATGGACTCTTCCGCCGGAGGCGGTCTGGGCCGTTGCGGTCGGTATGATGCGGGCGGGCGACAAACTCGTTTCGTACAGGCGTTTGGCGCAGGCCTGGACGAACCTGGCGGATGCCGGCGCGCATCTCTTGGTCGTCGGCGACGGCGAGGCAAACGCCGAAGTTCGACGCCTGTTTTCGGACTGCGCGACGCAGGTCAGCTTCCTTGGCATGTTGCAGCCGACCAATCTGAATTCTGTATACAGAGCGGCCGATTTCTTCATTTGGCCGGGTATACAAGAAGCCGTCGGCATGGCGACGCTGGAAGCCATGGCCGCGGGACTGCCGGTGGCGGTCGGTCCCTGGGGATCGGTGGCGCAGGAAATCGAGCCGGGCGTGACAGGGCTCGTCGCGCGGACCGGCGACGAACTCGCGCAAGCGGCGCAGCGCCTGATCGCGGGCCCGGAACTGCGCCGGAACCTGGGCGCGGCGGCGCGGGCCCACGTTCTTCGCCGGCACAGTCTGCTGGTGGCGGCGAAGACCCTGACCGCGGTGTTCGAGGACGTGACGGGCCGCACCCGATGACAAGAATTCTGTTCCTGCGGCACGGGCCGACCGACTGGAACGCCGAAGGCCGGGTCCAGGGACAGACCGACGTGCCCCTGAACGACGCCGGCCGGAAGTCCGTGCAGGGCTGGCGGCTGCCGCCCTTTGCGGCGGACTGGGAGTGGTACGCCAGCCCGCTGCGCCGGGCGGTCGAGACGGCGACGCTGCTGGGCGCCGATCCTGCGCGCCTGCATCTCGACGACCGCCTCAAGGAAATCGATTGGGGCGATTGGGAAGGAGCGATCCTTAAAGAATTAAGGGCCGAACAGGGCGAGGCTATGCGGCGGATCGAGGCGCGCGGCCTCGACATGGCGCCGCCCAACGGCGAATCGCCCCGCCAGTTGACCAAACGGCTGGCCGAATGGCTGGTGGAAGCGGCGGAGCGGCGGCGGGATATCTGTGCCGTCTGCCACGCCGGTGTCCTGCGCGGCGCCTATACCCTGGCGACCGGCTGGGACATGCGCCGCGCTGCGCCGCTCGAAAGAGGTCACGCCTGGGCCCATCTCTACGGCCTGGGGTTGGACGGCACGCTGACGCCCAAGACGCTCAATATCCGCCTTGCCGATCGGGAACCGCCGTCCGGCTATGACCGCTGAAGCACCGCCCGCCATCCTGTTCTGGGTCCAGCATCTGCTCGGAATTGGCCATTTCGCGCGGACTGCAGCACTGGCCGGAAGCGCCGCTGCCAACGGCTACGCCGCCCATATCGCGAGCGGCGGCGCAAGCGCTCCGGAAGCGTGGGCAGGCGGCGCGGCGCTTCATCCGCTTCCGGCGCTGCGCGCCGGCGACGAATCGTTCGGCCGCCTGGTCAACGCGCGGGGCGACCCGGCCGGCGATGCGGACTGGCGGGAGCGCAGCGACCGGCTCGCAGCCATTGTCTCCAATGTCCGGCCGCAGCTTGTTGTCCTGGAGCACTATCCCTTCGGACGCCGCGCCTTCGGGCGGGAAATCGCGGCCCTGCTCGACCGCGCACGTGCCCAAGGCGCCGTCAGGGTCGCGGTCTCCGTGCGGGATATCCTGGTCGGCCGCAAAGCAGAACGATGGAGCGAGGCAGCCGACTTCATCGAGCGTCACGTCGACCGCGTGTTCGTCCATGGCGACCCGGCCTTCGTCGCGCTCGACGAAACCTTCCCCCTGGTGCACCGGATCGAGCCGAAACTTCACTATACCGGCTATGTCGATCCGCTCCCGGCGGACGCGGAAGCCGCAGCGCCGGCGGAACCGGAAATCCTGGTGAGCAGCGGTGGCGGTCGCGTCGGCTCCGCCCTGCGCCGCGCGGCGCTGGCCCTCGGCGGCGGGCCGAACGGCGAGCCGATCCGGATTCGGGCGGGGCCGTCCGTTCCGGCGCACAGCTTCGCGGCGCTGACGGCCGCGGCCGGACCGCGGATAACGGTGGAGCGCAACAGGCCCGATTTCCGCGCGCGCCTGGCCGGTTGCGCCTGTTCGGTCTCCCAGGCTGGATACAATACCGTAGTCGATATCCTGAAGACCGGCGCTCCCTCGGTCCTGGTGCCGTTCGACGCGAGCGGCGAAACCGAACAGATGCGCCGCGCCGGCCGGCTCGAAGAAATCGGCCGCGCGGTCGTCGTGCCGGAAGCCGAACTGACGCCGACGCGATTGCGGATCGCGGTCGCGGCCGCGCGGGCGCTGCCGCGCAGATCCGTCGAAGTCCGGCTGGACGGCGCGGAATCGTTTGCGCGTGCGCTCCCCGGCCTGCTTGCGGAAGCCGCATGACCGGCTGGAACGAGCTCCGCCGCGAACTCGACCTGTGGGCCGCAAGCCGCGAGGCGCCGGCGCTGTGGTGGCGCGATGACGATGCGGTCGAGCCGTCGGCGGCCCTTGAGCGGGCGATGGCGCTCGCCGAAGCAGCCGCGGTCCCGCTCGCCTTGGCGGTCATACCCGCGGCGAGTCGGCTTACCGCGGCGGACCTGAGCGGCCCGGTCACGGCGGTGCAGCACGGCTATGCGCACCGGAACCATGCCGGGCCGAAGGCGAAGAAGTGCGAGTTGGGCGCCGAACGGCGCGCCGATCATGTCATCGCCGAACTGATGACCGGGAGGCATGTGCTGGAAGAAGCTTTCGGAGACTCTTTCCGGCCGGTTCTTGTGCCGCCCTGGAACCGGATCGGCGCCTACCTGCCCGCGATGTTGCCGGAACTGGGTTACATTGGCCTCAGCCGGTTCGGCGCGCGCGACCGGCCGGCGATCGGCGCCATGCGGATCGTCAACACCCATGTCGACATCATCGACTGGCAGGGAAGCCGCGGTTTCGTCGGCACCGAAGCGGCGCTTGCCCGGACGGTCGGCCACCTCCGGGCACGCCGCGAAAGCGCGGCCGACCCGGCGGAGGCGACCGGCCTGCTGACCCATCACCGGGTGCACGACGCCGGCTGCTGGGGCTTCCTCGAAAAACTGTTCGCAGTGACGTCCGGTAGCGGCATCGCCGAGTGGCGCAGCGCGACGTCGTTGTTCTAGCCGGGAAACAACGCGGAATGCGACGCCGGTCGTGACCCGGGCGCGAAATCCGGGCTAGGCTTGCGCCATGACCGTACTGCGCTATCCGCGGGCGACCTTGCGCAACGACTATATCCGCGCCGGCATCGGAGTGGCCCTGTGCGTGCCATTGGCCGTGGTTTCCCGGGGCAGCTCGTTCGGATTCTGGTTGTTCGTCGTCCTGATCGTGCTCTTCGCGGCATTCGGCGCGCGGACCTGGCTGCGCGCGCAGGCGGAATACAGATTGACCGAAGCCGGGCTCCTGCGCACAAATGCCGCGTTCGGAAGGAAGGCGGCATCCGGGATTGCCTGGACCGAACTGTCCGGCCTGACGCTGCGCTTCTATCCGCTGCGCCGCGACAGGTCGGACGGGTGGATGCAGTTGACCGTCAGGGCGGCCGGCGCGCGTCTGTCCATCGATTCGACGCTGGAGAATTTCGACGCGATCGCCGAAGCGGCGTTGGCGGCCGGATTGCGCAACGACCTGCCGATGACCCAGACGACCTTGGCGAACTTTCAGGCCCTGGGAATTTCGCCCGAAAAGCCTTCGGACTCCAGCTGACCGTCAGGCGGGAAGAACGTGGCCGCACCGCTGATCGAAATCCGCGACCTGCATGTCTCCTTTGCAGTGCATGGCGGCGAAGTCCCGGCGGTGCGCGGCGCCTCCTTCAAGATACCGGCCGGCGGCACGGTGGCGCTGGTCGGCGAGAGCGGCAGCGGCAAGACCGTCGTCTCCCAGACGCTGATGGGCATCCTTCCGAACAATGCGGTTATCAAAGGCGGCGAAGTCCTGTTCCGGGATCCGGAAGGCGACGGCGGTGCAATCGACCTGGCGGCGGAAGACCCCGATGGCGCCCGCCTGCGGTCGATCCGCGGCGGCCGGATTTCGATCATATTCCAGGAGCCCATGACGTCGCTGTCGCCGCTGCACACGATCGGCGACCAAGTCGGAGAGGCCTTGAGCCTGCACCGGAATGTCAGCGCCGGGGAACGGGACGAAGCGGTCGCCGATATGCTCGACCACGTCGGCTTTCCCGATCCGAAGCGCGCCTTGAGAACCTATCCGTTCGAGCTGTCCGGCGGCCTCCGCCAGCGCGCGATGATCGCCATGGCGCTGGTGTGCCGGCCCGCGCTGCTGATCGCCGACGAACCGACGACGGCCCTCGACGTGACCATCCAGGCGCAGATCCTGAAGCTGATCCGCGACCTGCAGGCCGAGTTCCATATGGCGGTCCTGATGATCACCCACGATCTGGGCGTGGTCGCCAATGTCGCCGAGGAAGTCGTCGTGATGTACCACGGCGAGATCATGGAAATCGGCACGACCGAACAGATCTACGGCGACCCCCGCCACCCCTATCTCAGGGCGCTGATGAAGGCGGTGCCGCGGTTCGACATGGACCGCGGCGAGCGGCTGACCCCGCTGCGCGAAATCGAGGCGGACTCCGGTCACCTGCTGGCGGAGCGGACGCGGCCGCCGGGCGATGCTGACAGGGCCGGGCCGCTGCTGAAAGTCGAGGATCTGGTCAAGAGCTACCGCATCCGCAAGGGCGGCAGGGCGGCGACGGTGCGCGCGGTCGACCGAGTCAGCTTCGAAATCCGGCACGGCGAATGCCTGGGCCTGGTCGGCGAGAGCGGCTGCGGCAAGACAACCCTCAGCAAGACGATTATGCGCGCCCTGACGCCGGATTCGGGCCGGGTCGTCTACAACAAGGGCGGCGAATTGCGGGACGTGTTGACCCTGAAAGGCGAAACACTGAACGAATATCGCCGGGACGTGCAATTCATCTTCCAGGACCCGTTCAGTTCGCTCAATCCGCGCATGACGGTGTTCGATATTGTCAGCGAACCCTTGAAAATCCACGGCATCGGCGACGCCGAACACCGGCGGGAGATGATCGCCGAACTGTTGCGCCGGGTCGGGCTCGATCCGCGCTTCCTGAATCGCTATCCCCATTCTTTCTCGGGCGGCCAGCGCCAGCGCATCGGTATCGCGCGGGCTCTGGCGCTCAAGCCCGAACTGCTGATCTGCGACGAGCCGGTTTCGGCGCTGGACGTCTCGATCCAGGCGCAGATTCTGAACCTGTTACGCGACCTGCAGACGGAACTCGGCCTGACCTACCTGTTCATTTCCCACAACTTGGCGGTCGTGAACTATGTCGCCGACCGGATCGCCGTCATGTGCGCTGGCCGCATCGTCGAAGTCGCCCGGGGCGAGACGCTGTTCCGCAACCCGGTGCATCCCTACACCAGGGCGCTGGTTGCGGCCGTGCCGGAACCGGATCTGAACCACCAGCTGGATTTTGCCACCCTGATGGAGGGCAAGGCGTCCCTGCCCGAAGCCTGGCCCGAGCCGTTTGCGCTGCGCGGTCCCGAACAGGCTGAAGTCTTCCACGATGTCGGCGGCGGGCACCTCGTGCGCGCTTGGGAGAACGCCGTGCTGGATACCGGCAGCGACCCGGCGCTGGCAGGCCGATGACGCTGTATCGGCGACGGACTGCCGGTGCAGCGCTGGCGGCGATAATCCTCGCCGGTGCCGGCAGCGCGACCCGGGCACAGCCCTATGTCGAGCCGCCCTGGCTAAAGCCGAAGATTGCAACCGGCGTCATGCCGCCGATCGCACTGCGATTGCCGGCGACGCCATCGGTCGTATCCTATGCCGGCACCGCGAAAGAACCGGGCCGCTACGGCGGCTCGCTGACCATGTTGATGGCGCGGGCCAAGGATACCCGGATGGCCGTGGTCTATGGTTACGCCCGTCTGGTGGCCTATGACGCCGAATACCGACTGAAGCCCGATATCCTGAAGCGGTTCGAGGTGAAGGACGGCCGGATTTTCACCTTTACCCTGCGCAAGGGCCATCGCTGGTCCGACGGCGCGCCTTTCACCGCCGACGACTTCCGCTATTGGTGGGAAGATGTCGTCCACAACAGGGTGCTGTCGCGATTCGGCGTCCCCCAGGCCCTGCTGGTCGACGGCCGGAAGCCGGAGGTCGAGTTTCTCGACCGTTACACCGTCCGGTACAACTGGACGAAGCCGAACCCCTATTTCCTGCCGGCACTGGCCGGGCCGAGGCCGCTCTACCTGTATATGCCGCGCCACTACATGCAGCGCTTCCACATCGATTACGCGGAAAAGAGCTTCCTCCGGAAAATGACGAAGAACGGCGTCAAGCCGGACGGCTGGGCCAAGTTCCACCGCAAACGCGGCCGGATGTACCGGTTCCAGAACCCGGCCTTGCCGACATTGCAGCCTTGGATTCCGACCACCGCTCCGCCGGCGGACCGCTATGTCTTCGTGCGCAATCCCTATTTCCACCGGGTCGACCGGAACGGCCGCCAGCTGCCCTATATCGACCGGCTGGTCTTCATCATCGCCGACAGCAAGATCGTCGCCGCCAAGGCCGGTGTCGGCGAAACCGACCTGCAGGGCCGTTATCTGCGCTTTACCGACTTCACCTTCCTCAAGCGCGGCGAGGCGCGGGGTAAACACAGGGTCTATCAGTGGCAAACCGCCGTCGGCGCCCAGATTGCGCTCTATCCGAATCTGAATCACAAGGATCCGGTGTGGCGCAAATTGTTCGGCGACGTCCGCTTCCGCCGCGCGCTTTCCCTCGGCATCGACCGGCGGGAGATCAACCGGGTCATGTATTACGGGCTCGCCACCGAGGGCGGCGATACGGTGCTTCCGACCAGTCCGCTGTTCCGGCCGGAATACCGCAAAGCCTGGGCGCGATTCGATCCGGACCGGGCGAATGCCCTGCTGGACGAAATCGGCCTGACGCGGCGCGACAGCGAGGGCTACCGCCTGCTGCCCGATGGACGACCGCTCGAAATCATCGTCGAGGCGGCTTCGGAGGGCAGCGAATATACCGACGCAATGCGCCTGATACAGGATTCCTGGCGCAGGATCGGCATCCGCCTGTTCCAGAAAAACACGCGGCGCGAAATGTTTCGCCGGCGCGTTTATGCCGGCCTGACCCACATCGCAATGTGGACGGGGATGGACTACGCCAACGTCCGGGCGGACACGCCGCCGCTGGCCTTGGCGCCGACCGACCAGGTTCAGCTCCAGTGGTCGCAATGGGGTCTCCATTATGCGAGCAAGGGCCGGTCGGGGCAGAAGCCGACCGATCCCGGAGCGCTCCGGCTGATCGAGCTTCTGCGCCGGTGGGAAGCAGCCGGCTCGATGGCGCAACGGCGCAGTATCTGGCACCGGATGCTGAAGATTTCCGCCGACCGGGTTTATTCGATCGGCCTGGTCGGCGGCGTGATCCAGCCGGTCGTCGTGAACGTCAGCCTGCGCAACGTGCCGGAAACCGGGGTCTGGGCCTGGAATCCCGGCGCGCATCTGGGCATCTACCGGCCCGATACGTTCTGGTTCGGAAAGCCGTCCGGGGCGACCCGCTGACGATGCCGCGCCACTGCTCCGCCCGCCCGCGCTGACCGGCAAGGCCGATGCTCCGCTATATCGCCCATCGCCTGCTGATCATGGTGCCGACGCTGATCGCGATCAGCTTCATCGTGTTCGTCGTCATCCAGCTTCCGCCCGGCGACTATCTGACGACACTGATCGAAGAGCTCCGGGAACTGGGCGAGCCGGCCGACCTGAAACAGATTGAGGCGCTGCGCGAGGAATACGGCCTCGACCAGCCCTTCCTTGTCCAGTATGCCGAATGGGTCTTCGGGCTGGTCCAGGGCGATCTCGGTTATTCGTTCGAATACGAGCAGCCGGTAGCCGACGTCGTTGGCGACCGTTTGTGGCTCTCCTTTATCGTCTCGGTCGCGACCATCATTTTCACCTGGATCGTCGCCTTCCCGATCGGCGTCTATTCGGCGACCCACCAGTATAGCTGGGCCGACAATTCCCTCACCTTCATCGGCTTCCTGGGGCTGGCGACGCCGAACTTCCTGCTCGCTCTGGTCATGGTCTATTTCGCCAACGTCTGGTTCGGGACCGAGATCGGCGGCCTGATGGACGAACGCTATATCGGCAAGCCGTGGAGCTGGGGGAAGATCGTCTCGGTCCTCGAGCATCTGTGGATCCCGGTGATCGTAATCGGCACCTCCGGCACCGCCGGCATGATCCGCCGCCTGCGCGCCAACCTGCTCGACGAGCTTCAGAAGCAGTATGTCGTGACGGGACGGGCCAAGGGCCTGCCGCCGTTCCGGCTGCTGGTCAAATATCCGCTGCGCATGTCGCTCAACCCCTTCATCTCGGATATCGGTGACCTGCTGCCCCAAGTGATTTCGGGCGCCGTCATCGTCTCGGTGGTGCTCAACCTGCCGACCACCGGCAAGATGCTGTATGAAGCGCTGCTCAGCCAAGACATGTATCTGGCCGGCTCCTTCCTGATGTTCCTTGCCCTGCTGACCGTGCTCGGCGTGCTGGTCTCCGATCTGGCGCTGGCCCTGCTCGATCCGCGGATCCGGCTCCAGGGCCGGGCGGAAAAATGACCGGGCGCGCCGCCTCGTCGCCGGGCCCGGCCAACGAACGATTCGTTTCCGAGGCGCCGTTCGATCCGCATTCCATTGAGGCCCTGACCCCGGAACAGGAGCGCTACTACCTAGCCGGCCAGTGGAAGCTGATGTGGTGGAAACTGCGCCGCCACAAGATCGCGGTGTTCTGCGGCGGTCTTCTGCTCTTCATGTATGTCTGCGCCATGGTTGCCGAACTCCTGGTTCCCTACAACATGGCGGCGCGGCATACCGGCTTCATCTATGCGCCGCCGCAGGCCGTGCGGCTGTTTCACGAAGAACGTTTCGTCGGGCCTTTCGTCTACGGGCTGAACTACGAACTCGATCGCGATACGCTGCAGCGCATTTATACGGTCGATCGTTCAAAAATATACCGGATCCGATTCCTGTGCCGGAGCGAATCCTACCGGTTCTGGGGCCTGATCGAAATGGATGTCCGCCTGTTCTGTTCCGCGCGGGGCGGCACCCTGTTCCTGCTCGGAACGGACCGGATGGGCCGCGACATGTTCTCCCGCCTGGCGATCGGTTCGCGGATTTCGCTGACAATCGGCTTTATCGGCGTCGCGATCAGCTTTCTCCTCGGCGTCGTCATCGGCGGGCTGGCCGGATATTACGGCGGTTGGGTCGATTCGATCGTTCAGCGCGTAATCGAGGTGCTGCGATCCTTCCCGGTGTTGCCGCTGTGGATGGCGTTGTCCGCCGCGCTGCCGGTGACCTGGTCGCCCCTGTGGATCTATTTTGGCATTACCCTGATCCTCGGCCTGCTGGACTGGACCGGCCTGGCCCGCGCCGTGCGGTCCAAGCTGTTCGCCCTGCGGGAAGAGGACTTCGCGACGGCGGCGCAATTGATGGGCGCCAGCCCGAGCCGAATCATCGGGCGGCATCTGCTGCCCAGCTTCACCAGCCACCTGATCGCCTCGGCAACCCTCTCCATTCCGGCGATGATTCTCGGCGAAACGGCGTTGAGCTTCCTGGGTCTCGGCCTCAAGCCGCCGATCACGAGCTGGGGCGTGCTGCTGTCGGAGGCACAGAATATCAACGTCGTCGCTCTTTACCCATGGCTGATGCTTCCGGTGGTGCCGGTCATCGTCACGGTACTGACTTTCAATTTTCTGGGCGACGGCCTGCGTGACGCCGCCGACCCGTACAAGTAACGCCGGCTGAAATCAGTCGGCGGTGAGGTAGAGCAGATCGACCGGCCCGGAAACGCCGGCAACATCGGAAGCCGCGGCGCGCTTGTATCGCCGGGATGTCCGGAAACCTTGGCGGACCGCGAAATCCATGGTCTCCGCCGTCATCACGATGCTGGCGTTCAGGCTCTTGCCGTGCTTGTCAAGCTTGGTCGCCAGGTTCACGGGATCGCCGATCACCGTGTATTCGAGACGGCTCTCGTCGCCGACCGCGCCGAAGACGACCGGCCCGGCGGTCACTGCGACAGCCACCGGCAACGCCGATTTGCCCGCGGCCCGGCGTGCCGCGGTCCACTGAACGGCGGCGTCCACAACGGCTTCGGCAGCCCACATGGCATCGGCCGCATAGGTCGCCGCCGGCAGCGCGGCGCCGAAGGTTGCGAGAATTCCGTCGCCCATGAACTTGTCGATCGATCCGTTGTGTCTCTGGATCTCCGGCACCAGACGGGACTGATACTCGGTCAGAATCTCGATCACCTCGTTGGCCGGCAGCGCGGCGGCGCGGTTCGTGAAGCCGCGGATATCGGTTGTCAGAATGGCGGCGTCGCGCTGCTGGCCTTCGCCGGCATGGATTTCTTCCTGTGCCTGGACGATCTGGCCCGCAATTTCAGGGCTGAAAAAGCGCGCCAGCGCGACGGCTGCGGCGTGTTCCTGCGCACTGCGCACCAGGGTCCGGCGCGCCCGCATGATGGCGACCGCCAGTATTGCAGTGACGAGCACGATGGTGATGATCTTGTCGAATTCGGCGCCGAGCAAAATCCGGTTTGCGGTCAGGTATTCGACGTAATCCCGGGTCACGGCAGACATGCCGCCGGCATAAAAGATCGCGTAGCCGATCATGAACAGCCAGCCTGCGGCTGCCGCGCAGCCGGCCAGCAGAACGTAACGCGAATCGAAGCGGAGAGCGCGAATCGAGATGAACAAGAACACATAGAGCAGCGTCGGCGCCTTCAGATAGAAAGCCGGCGGCTGGTTGTAGTCGATGTGAAACGACCAGATGATACCGAGCAGCAACAGCATGTCCGCCACGACGGAGAGGGCGAGGAACCAGGCGGGGAGCCTGATCCGGTAAGACAGGGTGAGCCGCAGCAGGGTAAACAGGAAATAAGCCAGCAGCGCCCAGCCGATCGGTCGTTCAAAAACCGCGGTTTCGTGGGTTTTCGGCGACAACAGGAACAGCACGCCCAGGCCGACGATCACGGAAAGCTGGATCCAGCCGATCAGGCGCTCGCTGGCGTCGCGCTGGCGATCGATCGCTTCGCGGATGCGCGGTGCGACGTCGGCTTCGCCGCGGCTCCTCAGTTGCGCAGCCGCCGACCGGGCCGCGGCAACGGTCCGCGAAATCAGGTTCTGCGGCGAGTCCTGTCGATCCGGTGAATGCTGCATACGTAATGAATCCAGTATGCTCGCTGGATTGGATGAGGGATACATCCCGGATTCCGTCCGGGGCACGCGCCAAGAGCCGATTCCTGCCCCTGTTTTTTTGTCTCCCGTAGGGATTTCGTTCCTGACACTTTCCTCCGGCGCAGTGTCGTCGCGCTACGGACGCAGCACCAGTCCTTCACGGGCGACGACCGTCGATGCAAAGACGCCCTGCGCCTCGTCTGCAATCCGGTCCATATCGTCGTCGGTATGTTCCGGAGCATGGTGAAAAATAACGTAGCGGCCGACACGGCCGCGCCGGGCGAGCGCGGCGCCGGCCTCCCATGTCGAATGGCCCCACCCCTTGAAGGCTGGGTATTCTGCCGCCGTGTAGGTCGCGTCGTAGACGAAGAGGTCGGTGCCTTCGATCAGGCCGAGAATGTTGGTGTCGATTTCGCCATCGACGTGTTCGGTATCCGTGACATAGCAAATCGACCGACCGGCCCATTCGATCCGGTAGCCGGTCGCGCCGTTGGGGTGGTTGAGCGGCGCGGTAAGGATGGAAACGCCCGGGCGCAGGTCGAGCCGGTCGCCGGCACGGAATTCCTCGAAGCTGATGTCCGCGCCGACAGCTTCCAGCGGCACCGGGAAGATCGGTGCCTCGATCAGGCGGAGAAACACGTCGCGCAGACGGACTTCGTTGTCCCACAGGTGACCGGCATGGATGCGCAACCGGTTGCCGGTTTTGAACAGCGGGATGAAGAAAGGCATCCCCGCGATATGGTCAATATGCGTATGGGTCAGCAGAATGTCGGTATCGACGGCCCCCGCAGCATCCAACTCCGCACCCAGAGCGCGCAGACCGGTGCCTGCGTCCAGAATGAACAGGTGGCCCGCGCAGCGGATTTCGAGGCAGGAGGTGTTGCCCCCGTAGCGGGCGTACTCGGCGCCGGGACAGGCGACCGTGCCGCGGACGCCGCGGAAGCGGACGAAAAAGTCCTCGCGGCTCTGGGCGCCTGCTACGCTCATTGGTGCATGCGTTCTTTCGCGGGCCGTCGCCGGTTTCGGCAAACCATCGGGCCGCCCCTCAGGGCGCCAGCCGGTACCCGCCCGGCTCGGTCACCAGAATTTCGGCCTGGCCTGGGTTCTTTTCGATTTTCTGGCGCAACCGGTACACGTGGGTCTCCAGCGTATGGGTGGTGACGTTGGCATTGTATCCCCACACATCGGTCAGCAGCGTCTCGCGCGACACCGTTTCTCCATTGGCGCGATAAAGGAATTTGAGGATCGCCGTTTCCTTTTCGGTGAGCCTCACCTTCTGCCCGGTCTCTTCGGCAACCAGAAGCTTCATGGCCGGCCTGAAGGTGTAGTGCCCGATCGTAAAGACCGCGTCCTCGCTCGCCTCGTGCTGCCGGACATGGGCCCGGAGCCGTGCAAGCAGCACGCCGAGCCGGAACGGTTTGGTGACATAGTCGTTGGCGCCAGCGTCCAGGCCAAGGATGGCGTCGGCGTCGCTGTCGGCGCCGGTCAGCATGATGATGGGCGCCTTGACCCCGTTGCGGCGCAACAGACGGCATAATTCGCGGCCGTCCATGTCGGGCAGGCGAACGTCCAGCAACACGGCATCGTATCGCGCATCCTTGACCCTGCTCAGCGCCTCCTCCGCGCTGACCGCAACATCGGTCGCAAATTCCTCGTGCAGCCGGAATTGTTCGACCAGCGATTCCCGGAAGTCGGTATCGTCGTCGACCAGGAGAAGCTGCTTACCGGGACCGGGCTGGCGTTTGTTCACTGGCTAGGCCTGCAAATTTCGCTTATCGATCAGGTACGGACGGCCGCAGCCGCGCCGATGAATATCGGTTAACAAGATAGGCACGGAACCCCCTTCTGCACAATAAATTCCGGCGATATTGCGACGCCATTTGCCGACGTATTTCATATGGGAGGCGCTACGCGGGGGCCGCCGGGCGCTGTGCCGTTCTGGGACCGAAAATGGCGGTGCCGATGCGGACATGGGTTGCGCCCTGTTCGACAGCGGCGCTGTAATCGGCGCTCATGCCCATGCTGAGACAGGACAAGGCCTGCGCCCGGGCGAGGTTGGCCAGAAGAGCGAAATGGGGCGCCGGCTCCTGATCGACCGGAGGCAGGCACATCAGGCCGGTGACGGACAGGCCCAGGCCGCGGCAATGCTCGACGAACGGCCCCGTTTCGCCTGGCCTGACACCGCCCTTTTGCGGCTCCTCTCCGGTATTGACCTGAATGTAACAGTCGATCCGACGGTTCTGCCGCGCCTGTTCCCGGGCGATCGCCGCGGCGAGCTTCGGCCGGTCGACCGTTTCGATCGTATCGAACAGCGCCACGGCGTCAGCGGCCTTGTTGGTTTGCAGGTGGCCGATCATGTGGAGCCGTATATCCGGAACGCGGGATTTCAGTTCGGGCCATTTGCCCTGCGCTTCCTGGACGCGGTTCTCGCCGAACAGCCGATGGCCGGCATCCAGAACCGGCCGAATGGCCTCAGGACTCCACGCCTTCGTCACAGCAACCAGGGATACCGCATCGGCGGGCCGCCCGGCCTGCCGGCACGATTCGCGGATCGCGTCCAGGACGTCGACGAGATTTTCTCGAGCGCTCATCTTCCGGTTAGCTTGAAGCCGCCGGCCCCATAGTCAAGCGTGCGGCCGGAGCGGCCCGGCATGGCGCCCGGACCGGACTTTGCCGCAAGTCGCGATATCGGATATACCGAGTTCGCCGCCGACCGCTGGATTGGCCGGCGGCGGCGATTTCCACCGTTCGAAAGTGAACGCCATGATCGGACGCGGCACCCGTACCGAACCGAAAATTGCGTACAGGCCGGGAGCTTTACCTGTGCGCCGCCCTTGCACGGCCGCAGCCGTCGCCACGCTGTCTTTGGCCCTGCTTCTGACCGGGTGCGCCAAGGAGGAGCCGCGGACGGGCACCGCCGTGAATATTTTCGAGCGATACGCGCACGCCCGGGCGATCCGCCCCAACCCGGATCTGTGGGTCGCGGCCGGCAATCAGCTCGGTTTCGTCCGCAAGAGAATGTCCGATCCGTTCGGCGGGGTGCTGGCGACGGACTGGTACAGGCCAAAAGATGCGCCGGGCGAACGGCTGCGCGTGACGATCAACATTCTCGGACCGGACCTTGAGGCCAGGAATCTGCGGATCGCCGTCATCAGGCAGGTGCGACGCGGCGGAGTCTGGCGCAACCGGCCGGTCAGCGCGTCCACTGTCGCCACGTTGCATGCGACGATCATGCGGGCCGCGCGTTTCCGCGCCGCCGCAAGGGGCACCTGATTCGGCAGCATTCGCGGCGGCAGCAGTGGACGGGCTCGCCGGAAGGCCGACAAGCGGAGTTTCGCCGAAGATGGCGCGTTACAGTTTCCGAGAGGCGGAGCCGAAATGGCAGAAGGCTTGGGACGAGGCCGGCTGTTTCGCGGCCGAGGCCGATCCCGGCAAGCCGAAATATTATGTCATGGAGATGTTCCCCTATCCGTCGGGCAAGATCCACATGGGTCATGTCCGCAACTACACGCTGGGGGACGCCGTGGCCCGCTACCGCCGGGCCCGGGGGTACAATGTCATCCATCCCATGGGATGGGACGCTTTCGGCCTGCCCGCGGAAAATGCCGCGATCGAGCGTGGCGTCCATCCGCGCGACTGGACCTACGACAATATTGCCACGATGCGGCGCCAGCTGAAGCGGATGGGGCTGTCGCTCAACTGGGACCGCGAAATCGCCTCTTGCCATCCCGGCTACTACGTCCACCAGCAGAGCATCTTCCTGGATTTTCTCGAGAAGGACCTGGCGTATCGCAAGGAATTCTGGGTCAACTGGGATCCGAAGGACGGAACCGTTCTCGCCAACGAGCAGGTGATCGACGGAAAGGGCTGGCGTTCGGGTGCGGTCGTTGAGCGGCGCAGGCTGTCGCAGTGGTTCTTCCGTATCACCCGCTATGCCGACGAGCTGCTCGATGCGCTCGAATCGATGGAGCGTTGGCCGGAAAAGGTCCGGACGATGCAGGAAAACTGGATCGGCCGGTCCGAAGGCGCCCGAGTCCGGTTCGAAATCGTTGGCCGGGACGGCGAGGCGCTCGAAGTCTTCACGACCCGGCCCGACACCCTGTTCGGCGCCTCTTTCTGCGCGCTGGCGCCGAACCATCCGCTGAGCGAAGAGCTGGCGCGGAACGATCCCGCGCTACAGGCTTTTGTCGCCGAATGCCAGCGCATCGGCACCAGCGAAGCCGCCATCGAGGCGGCCGAGAAAACGGGCTACCGGACCGCGGTCGAGGTCGAGCATCCGTTTGTCGAAGGCATGACCCTGCCGGTCTACGTCGCCAACTTTGTCCTGATGGAATACGGCTCAGGGGCGATTTTCGGCTGTCCTGCCCACGATCAGCGCGATCTGGAATTCGCCCGGAAGTACGGTCTGCCCGTGCTCCCGGTTGTCGCCCCTCTTGTCGAAGGCGAGGCGCAGCCCATCGAAATCGGCGGCGAGGCCTATCTCAGGAAGGACAGCGGTGCCGTCGTCGTCAATTCGGATTTCCTCAACGGCCTCGAGGTACCGGCCGCCATCCGCGCCGCCATCGACCGGCTGGAAGCCGACGGCACGGGCACGGGCACGATCCAGTACCGCCTGCGCGACTGGCTGATCTCCCGCCAACGCTACTGGGGCTGCCCGATCCCGACGATCCATTGCGATGCGTGCGGCATCGTGCCGGTGCCGCGCGATCAATTGCCGGTGACGCTGCCCGAGGACGTGACGTTCGACGCGCCCGGCAACCCGCTGGACCGCCACCCGACCTGGAAGCATGTCGACTGCCCGCAATGCGGCCGCGCGGCGCGGCGCGACACCGACACCATGGACACCTTCGTCGATTCGTCCTGGTACTTCGCGCGCTATTGCTCGCCGCGCCATGAAAGGGCGCCGGTCGACAAGTCGGCGACGGATTACTGGCTGCCGGTCGATCAGTATATCGGCGGCGTGGAGCACGCGATCCTGCATCTGCTCTATTCGCGCTTCTATGTCCGCGCCATGTCCGACACCGGATCCCTGAACGGGCTCGAGGAGCCGTTCGCCGGCCTCTACACCCAGGGCATGGTCTGCCACGAGACCTATCGCGACAGGGCGAGCAATTGGCTGTACCCGGACCAGGTCGTCAGGGACGGCGAGGCGGCGTGTCGCGCCGATACCGGCGAGCCGGTCACGATCGGACGGTCGGAATCGATGAGCAAGTCGAAGCGGAACACCGTCGACCCGGAGGCCATCATCGAGGCCTACGGCGCCGATACGGCCCGGCTTTTCATGCTTTCGGATACGCCGCCGGACCGGGACATGGACTGGACCGAGGCCGGCATCGACGGCGCCTGGCGCTATATGAACCGGTTGTACCGGATGGTCATCGATCCGCCCGTTGCAGTGCCGCCACCCGGGACACTGCCGGCGGCAGCCTGGAGCGATGCCGCACTGGCGCTGCGCCGGGCGGCCCACAAGACCATCGCCGGCGTGACCGACGATTTCGAGCGGTTTCATTTCAACCGGGCGGTCGCCCGGATCCGCGAGCTGACCAACACTCTTGCCGATACGGCGCCGGCCGACGGGGCGGCCGACGGCGCCGACATGGCCTGGGCGATGCGCGAGGGACTGGAAACGGCGGTTCGCCTGATCGCCCCCATGACCCCGCATGTCGGCGAGGAACTGTGGCAGAGTCTGGGACACGAGACGCTGCTCGCGACCCGCCCCTGGCCGGAATGCGATCCGTCGCTTACGGTCGACGACACGGTCACCATCGCCGTTCAGGTCAAGGGCAAGCTGCGCGGTACGATCGACCAGCCGGCCGGGGCGGACCGGACAGCGGTCGAGGCGGCTGCGCTGGCGCTGCCGGCGGTCGCCCGGCAGGTTGCGGGGCGCGACATTCGCAAGATCGTCGTTGTGCCCGACAGGATTGTGAATATCGTGGTCTGACGCCGCGGCACCGGCGGTGCCCGCCGGCGCGCAAAGGACGATGGGCGGAGCAAAATTGAGGATAACGCGTTGCCGTGCCGCCGTCGCCGGATCGATCCCGGCAACGGTTCTGGCGATGGGCCTGGCGGGATGCGGTTTTGAGCCGCTCTACGCGGAAAGGACGGAGCGCGGCAGCGTCTCGAACGATGTTGCATCGGTCCGCATTGCCCCGATTCCGGACCGGACCGGACAGATCCTCCGCAATGAACTGATCGACCGGCTCAACCCATCCGGCGCGCCGGGCGATCCGCGCTTTGTGCTGGATGTGCGGATTACTGTGGCCAAGCTCGAACTCGGCATCCGCAAGGATGAAACGGCGAGCCGCACGAGCTTGCGTTTCCGGTCGACATTCCGCCTTCGGGACAGGGGCTCGAACGCAATCGTCTTTTCCAGCCGTGCGGGCACCGTCACCTCCTACAATATCGTCGACAGCGAATATGCCACGATCGCTTCGGAGCGCGCGGCGCTGCGGCGGGGCCTGGCCCTGATCGCGGACAGCATCGCCCTGCGCGTCGCGGCCTATTTCAACCGGTTGCGGTCGCTGCGCCGGCGCCAGTAACCCGCACCGGGGCGCCGAACATGGAAATCAAGCCTGCCGGCGCGAAGCGCTTCATCGCGAAACCGCCGTCCGACATTCGCGTGTTCCTCTTGTTCGGGCCCGATGAAGGGCTGATCCGGGAATGCGGCGATGCGCTGGTCCGGCAGGTCGTTCCGGAGCCCGGAGATCCGTTCCGTCTCGCCGATCTGGACGGAGAGGCGGTCAACGCCGATGCCGCGCTGCTCTATGACGAGGCGACCGCGCTCGCCTTCGGCGGCGGGCAGCGGGCGGTCAGGGTCCGGCGGCTGACCGGCCGGATCGCCGATGCGGTGATCGACATGGTCCGGGAACCGGCCGGGGAGGCGCGGATTATCCTCGAAGCGCCGGGCGCCAACAGGAAGAGCGCAATCGTTGCGGCGGCGATCGGATGCGCCGCGGCGGCGGCGGTGCCCTGCTACCATGACGACGGCCGGGCGTTGCCGGATCTGGTGCGGGAGATCATGAAGGACGCCGGCCTCCGGCCCGGCCCCGGCGTCGTCGACTATGTCGCGGATCGCGCCGGCGGCGACCGGGCGCTGACGCGGCGCGAGATCGAGAAGCTGGCGCTTTTCGTCGGCGCCGCCTCCGATGAAGGGCCGGGTGCCGGATCGGGCGGCGGGCCGGCGGCTGGGCTGAGGCCGGTCGATCTCGCGCAGGCGCAGTCCGTGGTCGGCGATACGGCCCTGCTGACCCTCGATTCTCTGGTCGACGCAACCTTCGAAGGACGGATGGCCGATATCGAGCGGATGCTGCAGCGGGTCCGGCAGGAAGGCGTCGCTTCCGGGACGATCCTGAGGGCCATGGCGGGCCATGCGGTGCGGCTGGCGCGCCTTCACGGCTTGGTGGGGACAGGCCTCGATCCGGTTTCGGCGGCCCGCCGGCTCAGGCCGCCGGTGCATTTCTCCCGCCAGGGAAGCCTGGCGCGGCAGGCGCGCATACCGCAGCGCGTGCTGGCCGCCGCGATGGAGCGCATTGCCGAGGCGGAACGGATGACCCGGCGGTCCGAACTGCCCGATACGGCGGTCTGCGACCGGGTCCTGAGCGGGATCGCGGCGGCAGTGCGCCGGGGCTGAGCCCGCGCTCTTCGGCCGGCTCAGGATTTTCCGAGCAGCCGGGCGAGCAGATCGTCGAGCTGTTCGAGCGAGGCATAGCGGATCGCGACCTGGCCGCCGGGGCCCTTGTGATCGATCGCGACGCTCAGGCCCAGACGCGCCTCCAGCTCGCGTTCCAGGGCCAGCGTATCGGCATCCTTCCCGGCCGGCGGCGCAGCGCGGCCGGAGGAACGGTTCGCGGAGCGCCGGCGGTCCGATTGTGCCAGCCGTTCGGCCTGGCGCACCGACAGGGCGTCTTCGACGATCGTCGCGGCAAGGGCGTCCGGATCGCCGGCGGACAGCAGCGCGCGGGCATGGCCGGCGGTCAGGGCGGCTGAATCGAGCAGCTGCTTCACCCCGTCGCTCAGGTTGAGCAGGCGGAGGCTGTTGGCGACGTGGCTGCGGCTCTTGCCGACGATCTTCGCCAGCGCCTCCTGGGTATAGCCGAATTCGGCGATCAGCCGGCTGTAGCCCTCGGCCTCTTCCAGCGGCGTCAGGTCCTGGCGCTGGACATTTTCGACAATGGCGGCTTCGAGCGTCTCCCGGTCGGACAAATCGTGAACGACGGCCGGAATATCGCGCAGTCCGGCGCGTTGAGCGGCCAGCCAGCGCCGTTCGCCGGCGACGAGCTCCCAGCATCCCGCCTCATCGGGGTGGCGCCGCACGAGCACCGGCTGAAGCACGCCTTTTTCGCCGATCGACGCCGCGAGGGCCTGCAACGCCTCCTCGCCAAAATTGCGGCGCGGCTGGAATTTTCCCGGCCGGATATCGCCGATCGGCAGCCGGTGAACGCTTTCGCCCGCCGCCCCGGACGGCGCCCCTGTTGGTCCCGGCGTTTCCCGCTGCGCCCGGCCCGGCTCCCGCGCAAGCCCGTCGCCGCCGAGCAGCGCGTCGAGGCCGCGTCCCAGGCCCCGGCGCCGGCTTCCGCCCTCATTCATTGATGGACGCTCATTTTACCTAAGTCCGTCTCGCGCCGAACCACCTCGCGGGCCAGGTGGGCATAGGCCATTGCGCCGGCGCAGCGCAGGTCGTAGAGCAGGACGGGCTTGCCGTGCGACGGCGCCTCGGAGACCCGGACATTTCTTGGAATGATGGTTTCGTAAACCTTCGAACCGAAGCAATTCCGCACATCTTCGGCCACCATGCCACTCAGTCTGTTGCGCCTGTCATGCATGGTCAGCACAACGCCCTGGATGTCGAGATTGTTATTGAATGAGGCCTTCACCCGATTGATGGTGCGGACGAGATGGCTAACTCCCTCTAAGGCGTAATACTCGCATTGCAGCGGGACGAGGACGCCATCGGCGGCAACCAGCGCGTTGAGGGTCAGCAGGCCAAGCGCGGGCGGGCAGTCGATCAGCACATAGTCGTAGGCTGCCGTGCGCTCGCGGAGCGCGTCGGCGAGCCGGTATTCGCGGCGTTCCGCCTGGACCAGCTCGATTTCGGCGCCGGACAGATGCATCGACGTCGGCGCGAGAAAAAGGTCCGGCACCTCGGTCTCGATGACGACCTCGTCCAGCGCGGCCTCGCCGATGATCAGGTCGTAGCTGTCCGGCTCCCGGATGCCGGGTGCGGTGCCGAGGCCGGTCGTTGCGTTGGCCTGGGGATCGAGATCCAGGAGCAGCACCCGCAAGCCGCAAGCGGCTAGGGCGGTACCGAGATTGATCGCCGTCGTCGTCTTGCCGACGCCGCCCTTCTGGTTGGCGACCGCCAGGATTCGCGCCGGCCGCCCCGAGGCGCCGCCCAGGCGCCGGGCCGGTATTTTTTGAGCGGCCGATCCATTTTCCGGCGTGGCGTCAAGTTTTAACACGGGCGATCCTTTCAATGCTCAGCAGACGCCCGCCCGAATGGGTGACGCTGTCGAATTGCGTGACCGCCATTTTCCAACATTTAGTAGCTGAAATCAATTCTTTCTCAACATTTTGTCCCTTGAGGAGCAAAAACTGCGGGTTATCCACAGACCAGCCGCTCGCCAACTCGAGCAGGTCCGGCAGCGGCGCCAGCGCCCTGGCGGTCACGATATCCGCTTCCGGCCGCGCCGGGCCCCGGGCAACATCCTCGATCCGCGCGGCGAGCACCGCGACATCGGCCGACAGTTCTGCCGCCGTTGCCGAAAGAAACGCCGCCTTCCGCGCATCGGCTTCGATCAGGGTCACGTCCAGATCCGGCCGCAGCAGCTTCAGGACCAGGCCGGGAAATCCCGCGCCGCTGCCGAGATCGACGACGCGGCGCGCGCCCCTGCGCAGATGGGCGGCGAGCTGGGCGCTGTCGGCGAAATGGCGCCGCCAGATATCGTCCAGCGTCGACGCCCCGACCAGGTTGATCCGGCGCTGCCAGCGGCGCAGAGCCGTCTCGTAGCGGACGAACCGCGCGCATGTTTCACGTGAAACACCGAACGCGGCGGCGAAGTCTTCCGGCCCGTAGCCGGTCCCGGAGCCGGACCCGGATTCAGACGTGGCCGAACCTCGCCGGGCGCGGGCGGCGCGGGCGCTCACGCCGCCCGGCGACGCTCGACGACCTGCAGCAGCGCCGTCAGCGCCGCCGGCGTCACGCCGGAAATCCGCGCCGCGGCCGCGAGCGTCGCCGGGCGCGCCGCGCCCAGCTTTTCCCGGACTTCGCTGGACAGACCGCCGATCGACCCGTAGTCGAGGTCCGCCGGCAGCTTGAGCGCCTCGTCGTTGCGGAACGCCCGGATATCCGCCACCTGGCGGTCGAGATAGCCGGCATAGCGGCCCTCGATCTCGATCTGCTCGGCCACGTCCCGATCGAGCCCGCCCAGCTCCGGCCAGACCGCGGCCAGCCGGGCCAGATCGACATCGGGATAGCGCAGCAGGTCGAGGGCCGAGCGGCGCACCCCGTCCCGATTGACCGCGAAACCCCGCGCTGCCAGGGCGTCCGGCGTCATGGCCAGCCGCTGCGCCAGCGCGCGCGCCCGGCCGAGCCGGGCCGTCTTGTCCGCGAAGCGGCGCGCGCGCTCCGAAGCCACGAATCCCCGGTCGATGCCCCGTTGCGTCAGCCGCAGATCGGCGTTGTCGGCGCGCAGCAGCAGCCGGTACTCGGCGCGCGAGGTGAACATGCGATAGGGCTCGCGGGTGCCGAGGGTCACGAGGTCGTCGATCATGACGCCGATATAGGCGTCGGCCCGGTCGAGCACGAAGTCGCCGCCGCCGGACGCCGCGAAGGCGGCATTGAGCCCGGCGACCAGCCCCTGGCCGGCGGCCTCCTCATAGCCGGTCGTGCCGTTGATCTGGCCGGCCAGATACAGGCCCGGCAGCGCCCGACATTCCAGGGTCGGCGACAGCGCCCGCGGATCGACGAAATCGTATTCGATGGCGTAGCCGGGCTGTAGGATCGCCGCCCGTTCCAGCCCGCGAATCGCGCGAACCATGCGGAATTGCACGTCTTCCGGCAGGGAGGTCGAAATGCCGTTCGGATAGACCGTGTGGTCGTCCAGCCCTTCCGGTTCGAGAAAGATCTGGTGGCTGCCGCGCTCCGGGAAGCGCACGACCTTGTCCTCGATCGACGGGCAATAGCGCGGCCCGACCCCTTCGATCTGGCCGGAAAACAGCGGCGCACGGCCGATATTGGTGCGGATTTCGGCATGGGCCGCTTCGTTGGTGTGGGTGATGTGGCAGACCGTCTGCGGCACGTCGATCCGGCCGGTCATGAAGGAGAACGGCGCCGGCGGATCGTCGCCGTCCTGAACCTCCAGGGCCGCCCGGTCGATCGTGCGGCCGTCGAGGCGCGGCGGCGTGCCGGTCTTGAGCCGGCCGAGCGGCAGGCCGAACCGGTCGAGGGTGGCCGCCAGCCGGGTCGAGGGCGGCGCATCGATCCGGCCCGCCGGCCAGTTCTTCCCGCCCAGATGGATGACGCCGCGCAGGAAGGTGCCGGTCGTGATGACGACGGCGCCGGCGCGGATCGTCCGGCCGTCCTCGAGCACGACCCCGGCGCAGCGGCCCGCGCCGTCGATCGCCAGGTCGCCGGCGGCGCCCTCGACGATCTCGAGGCCCGGCTGTTCCGCCAGGATCGCCTGCATCGCCCGGCGGTACAGCTTCCGGTCGGCCTGCGCCCGCGGCCCGCGCACCGCCGGGCCCTTGCTGCGGTTGAGGATGCGGAACTGGATGCCGGCCCGGTCGATCGCCCGGCCCATGACGCCGTCCAGCGCGTCGATCTCGCGCACCAGATGGCCCTTGGCGAGCCCGCCGATCGCCGGATTGCACGACATGACGCCGATGGTGTCGCGGCTGTGGGTCAGCAGCACGGTCCGGGCGCCGGCGCGCGCCGCGGCCGCGGCCGCCTCGCAGCCGGCATGGCCGCCGCCGATGACGACCACATCCGCGTTCCGGGTGCCCGAATCCGTCCTCAAGTCATTCATGCCCGCAGACATTGCACGGCCGGCCGCGGAGTCAAGGACGGCGGCCGGTCCGGCGGTCCGCCGCGGCAAGCGTTCGTTCGGACCGGGCCGGGGTCCGCCGCCCTGTTTCACGTGAAACACGGCTCTCATGTGCAACGGGCGCCGGCCCTCGACATCATCGAAAATGTCATGAAATGTCATGATCCGCCACTACCCGGCCGGCCCGCCTCGCCAAGACAGACCGGTCTATATTCCGCATGTTTTTTTCGCCACAGAGCCGGATTTCCGGCGCAAAATCCGCAGAAATCCGCCATTCCCGCCCGACGGCCACGCACAAGCGGCGAGGTCTGATGTATATTTTCCCATATCGTTCACGCCGGCGGCCTAGCCGATGCGGCGGCCCGGGGTCGACCCGAAACGCCTCGCCCCGTGGGCCCTTCGACAGGCTCAGGGCAGGCTCCCGGGTCCCGGATCTCCGCTGCACTCCGTCCGGGGTGGCACAGGGGAGCGGCGGTGAGTCCGGAATGCGCCAGGAAACGTCACGATCCGTCATGTCTCTCCGTTTTCGGCCAAATTCCGGGCCTCAACAGACCCCCTCCTCTTGGGACAGGGGGTTAGGGGGAGGGGTCTGCGGCGACTGCAACAACACTGAATGCGGATTCGGCGCGGCGGCGGGCGACCCCTCCTCCAAGGGGAGGGGGATTTGAGCGGCGCCCTTGAGGGTGTCCGGCAATGTCAAGGGGCGTCATGTTTCGTCATGCGCTCCTTTCTTCGCCCTCTCCCGTCATTCCGACCGGAGCGGTCGCAAGGCCGCGCAGCGGAGGAATCCCGTCGCCGGCGTCCGGGTTCCCGTTCGTGAGGTCGAGCCGGGGTCCCTCCGCTCGCTGCGCTCGGTCGGGATGACGGTTAAGTCGGCGGGCGGCCGGGATGACGGCGGCGGCGTGCCGGGACGGATCACTGTCCGGCGGCCGCCGGTTCGCCCGCGGGGCCGGCACCGGGTCGCTCGCGGCGCCGGCGGCGCAGGCCGGCGCGCGGTCCGTTGTCGCGATCTCGGCCTGCGCGGCGGCGAACCAGTCGTCCCCGGGCGCGGCCGGGGTTTCGTGTGCCGGGTCGTCTTTCGGGTCGTGCCTTGCGTCGCCCGTCGGGCCGTCCACCGGATCGGCCGCTGCCGGCTCGCCCGCGGGGCCGGCCGGTGATTCGGCATAGCAGGCCTTCATTTCCTCGTCCATCGCCAGCGCCGCCTCGCTCCACAGGTCGGTCGGCCGGTCGCCCGCGCGCATTTCCTGCATCCAGAGGCTCTCGGACGTGTCGATTTCCCTATCGTCGCCCGGCTGGAGGTCCGGCCCGGTCCGCGGCACCGGGAGCCCGCCGCGCGCATAGCGCTCCTCCGGCGGATCGTCGGCGACCGCGGCGGCCCCGGTTTCGGGAGCGGCGTCCGCCACGGCCTGCAGCACGGTCGGCCTCGGGGCGTTGCCGGCCGCACGCCCGAGCCAGCGGCGGTCTTCGATGGCGCCGTCGAGAGCCCGGCCGGCCTCCGCCCCGGGCCCCGCGGTGGCACCGGGCTGCCGCACCGGCGGTCCGGCGGCGATCCGGCGCCGGGCACGCTCGCGCTCCGCCCGGTCCCGCTCCATGCGCACCGCGCCGGCCAGCGGCCCGTCCGGCAGGCCGATCTCCGCGGTGGCGTCGAGGTCGGCATCCGGCATGCCCAGTTCGCCGAACTCGTCCTCGCCGGGCACCGGCCACAGCGCGCCCCGGTTGGCCGCACCCGCGCCGCCCAGGCCCGAAAGCTCCTCCTGCTTCCGGATCACCAGATACATGAGCCACGCCGAGCCCCGGGCGGCCGCCGCGTCCCAGGCCTGTTCGAGCCGCGCCAGCAGGATCCGCGCCTCGGCCCGCTCCGCTTCGCGCCAGAGAAGGCGGATCTGGCGCACCCGCGAGACGATATGGGGCCGCTGCAGCAGCGCGTGGCCGGTCTGCCGCGCCGAGGCCGGGGCATAGCCGGACCGGCGCGCGGCATCGGCGGCGTTGCCGGTCGCCACAAAATGCCGGCAGAAGGCCTCCTGCCGGCTCGACAAAACGGGAAAGCGCTCCGCCACCGGATCTGTCTCCGGCACTGGATCGTAATGCATCGCGACAATCCTCCGATATTCGCTGTTTGTTCCTGTATGGGAATGTAGAATCATTTCCTGCATTGTCAAGTATAATTTCATTTATCAGGCAACGATGCGCGCTGGCCCGCCAACCGCCTCCCATTGCTTCCCCGGACGGAGCGGAGCGACGATCCGGGGACCAGGGCCTGCCCTGAGCCTGTCGAAGGGGCCACAGGCAGACGGCTTTCGGGTCGGCTCTGGTCCCCGGATCGCCCCTGCGGGGCGTCCGGGGTGGCAAGGATGGAGAGAAATCCATGGGGAGGGGATTCGGTCAGCGCCCTTTTCGCAAGGGAGGCAGGGAGAGGAGCCCGGCAGCGCCGAAGGCGGGTCGCGCGCGCCGTTGCTTCGCATGCGCCGGTGCCGCTACGGTTGCCGCAGCGGGAATGCGCCAATCGATTGACACGGGAGATGACGATGCTTCGGGTTTGCGCCGCGCTGGCTGCGGCTCTGCTGGTTCCGGGGGTGGCCGGGGCCAAGGAACTCAAGCCGAAATTCGGCGATATCGACGGCCTCTACTACACCGACGTTGCGGCGGACCGCGAGGCGTGCCGGCAGGCGGTCCAGCGCAAGATTTACCTGTGCGGCCAGAATACGGGCTTCGTGAGCAACACGGAGGACCGGAAATATCCCGGATGCCTGCCCCGGCGCGCCTATTTCCCGATGCAGAAATCCCGGAAGATCAGGTCGAGCAGGTCCTCGACGTCGGTGCGGCCGATCAGCCGGTCCATGGCGCGGAGCGCGAGGCGCAGGTCTTCGGCGGCGAGCTCCGCCTCCGTGGCGGCGAGCGCGCGCTCCAGCGCGGCCGACGCATCCTCCAGGCATTGCCGGTGGCGCAGCCGGGTCAGCGCCGGGTGTTCGGCCGCGCCCATCGCCGCCGTCACCCGGTCTTCGATCTCCGCCAGCAGCCGGCCGATACCGTCCCCCGTGCGGGCGCTGACGCCGAGCGGGACATCCGGCGGCGGGGGTGCAAGGTCGGTCTTGTTGGCGACGGTCAGCACCCGGTCCGGTCCGGCGCCGACATCCGCCGCCGGGCCGGCGGCGGCAGGCGCCGAGGCGTCGAGGATGTGCAGCACCAGATCGGCGTTGCCGGCCTGGAAGCGGGCGCGGGCCATGCCCTCCCGTTCGATGGCGCCGGCCGCACCGTCGTCCCGCAGCCCGGCCGTATCGGCGAAGATGACGGCGTAGCCGGCGAGGTCGGCGCGCACCTCGATGACGTCCCGCGTCGTGCCCGCGGTCTCGGCGACAATGGCGACGTCGCGCTGCGCGATCCGGTTGAGCAGCGACGACTTGCCGACATTGGGCGCGCCGACGATGGCGACCCGGTAGCCCTCGCGCACCATGCGGCCGCGGTCCGGCGCGGCGAGCCACTCGGCCAGCCCGGCGGCGACCGCCTTGATCCCGGGCCGGACCTGCGCCGCCAGGTCTTCGGGCAGCGCCTCGTCCGGAAAGTCGATCGCCGCCTCGAGCCAGGCCAGGCTGCGCCGCAGTTGCGTGCCCCAGCCGGCGCAGCGCTCCGCAAACGCGCCCGCCATCTGGCGCTGCGCCTGGATGCGCTGGGCCTCGGTCTCGGCGTCGATCAGGTCGGCGAGGCCTTCGGCCTCCGACAGGTCCATCCTGCCGTTTTCGAAGGCCCGGCGGGTGAATTCGCCGGGCTCCGCCGGCCGGACGCCGCTCAGGCCGCACAGGATCGACAGCAGCCTGCCGACGACCGCCGGGCTGCCGTGGACCTGGAATTCCGCGACGTCCTCGCCGGTGACCGAGCCCGGCCGCGGCAGCCAGAGCACGAGCCCGCTGTCGACCGCCGGGCCTGCCGGGCCGTCGCGCAGCGTCCTCAGCGCCGCCCGGCGCGGCGGCACGTCGGCGCCGGCGAGATGCCGGATGCAGGCCGCCGCACCGGGCCCGGACGCCCGGATCACCGCGACCCCGGCCTTCCCGGCGCCCGAAGACAGGGCGACGATGGTGTCCGGCGGGATCATGGTTTAGCGGCGGTGTCTTTGAGGTTCATGCCTTTGACCGTGACCGGCGAACACCGCCAGTGATGCTCATCCGGCGATGCAAAAAACAACGATGCCGCCCCGGACTTGATCCGGGGCCCAGAGCTTGCCCTGAGCTTGTCGAAGGGGCCGACCCGAACGGTCTCAGCCTGTGGCTCCTGGACCCCGATGGGGTGGACGCCTCCTGCCGACGGCATCGCGATGTGCCAAGGTGGCGGTGTTGAACAACCCCACGAGGAGGAGGCGTCCATGGGACAGGTTAGCATGATCGGGATCGATCTGGCGAAGAACAGCTTTCAGCTGCACGGGATGAGTGCGGACGGATCGGTGGCGTTCCGCCGGAAGCTGGGCCGGTCGAAGCTGCTGGCGTTCGTGGCCGGTCAGCCGCGTTGCACGGTGGCGATGGAGGCGTGCGGCGGGGCGCATCACTGGGGCCGGGAGTTCGGCGGCCTAGGCCATGAGGTGCGTCTGGTGCCGCCGGTCTACGTCAAGCCCTATGTCAAGCGGCAGAAGAACGATGCGGCGGATGCCGCGGCGATCTGCGAGGCGGCGTCGCGGCCGACCATGCGCTTCGTAGCGGTCAAGACGCAGGAGCAGCAGGCGCGCATGATGCTGTTCCGGACGCGCGATCTTCTGGTGCGCCAGCGCACCCAGACGATCAACGCCCTGCGCGGTCATCTGGCGGAGTTCGGCATCGTTGCGCCCAAGGGCCGGGTGCATGTCGGCCGGCTGGCGGGCGCGCTGGCCGATCCGGCGGCGGACCTGCCGGCGGCGGTGCGCGCGCTGGGCGGGCTTTTGCTCGGGCAGATCGCCGGCCTCGACGAGAAAATCGCCGGCCTGGAGAGGAAGGTGCACACCGAAGCGAAGCAGGACGAAGACGCGGTGCGGCTGATGAGCGTGCCCGGGATCGGGCCGGTGATCGCCCTGGCGATCCAGGCGTTTGCGCCGCCGATGGAGGGCTTCGAGCGGGGCCGCGACTTCTCGGCCTGGCTCGGCCTGGTGCCGCGCCAGCACACGACCGGCGGCAAGCCGCGGCTGGGCCGGATATCGAAGATGGGCCAGCGCGACCTGCGGCGGCTTCTGGTGGTCGGCGCCATGTCGGTGATCCGCAACGCGGTGCGCAGCGGCCGGTTCCACGATCCGTGGCTCGCCCGGATGCTGGCGCGCAAGCCGAGAAAGCTGGTCGCGGTCGCCCTGGCCAACCGGATGGCGCGCATCGCCTGGGCCTTGACGATCAAACAGGAGAGCTACCGGGCGCCTGCGCCGGCCGCCGCCTAGAGCGGCTCCGGTACGCAGACGCCGTCGGGGATGCGGGCAGGTCGGAGGACGGGTAAGGGCAAACGGTCGATGAGACGGGATCGGGAAAACCAGTCAGATCCGGGGTGCTTCCAAGCACGTGACCCCGATTCGGACCTGGTCCGCGTATCTCCATACAGGCCCGCGGCGCGCAACCTGCCGCATCGAGAGGCCGGACACACGACTGCACCTGACCGCATGACCCGGACCGGACCAAAAACCGCTTGCATCCAGGGAGGCGTCCACACACGGATCTCCGCTGCGCTCCGTCCGGGGTGGCAAGGGAGGGACGGGTAACGATGTCGGCCATCGGAAGCGCCGAACGCTGCGGATGCAAAGTCACAGAATAATCCCCAAAAATCTCTCCGACCCGCCGCCGACATTGCCGCCGGCCGTCCCGCTACACCATATAGGCCGGACCGCATCCCGCGCCCGATTTCGCTGCCGACCGCCGCCATGACCGCATCCGACCCTGCCGCGACCAACGCCCTCGGCAACGAGACCAGCCCCTACCTGCTGCAGCACAAGGACAATCCGGTGCACTGGCAGCCCTGGTCCGACGCGGCCTTTGCGGCGGCGCAGCGGGACGGCAAGCCGGTGCTGCTCTCGATCGGTTACTCGGCCTGCCACTGGTGCCACGTCATGGCCCATGAGAGCTTCGAGGACGACGGCATCGCTGCGGCAATGAACCGCGACTTCGTCAACATCAAGGTCGACCGGGAGGAGCGGCCCGACGTCGACCAGATCTACCAGCACGCCCTGGCGCTGCTCGGCGAACAGGGCGGCTGGCCGCTCACCATGTTCCTGACGGCGGAGCGGGAGCCCTTCTGGGGCGGCACGTACTTTCCGCCGGAAGACCGCTGGGGCCGGCCCGGCTTTCCGCGGGTGCTCGACCGCATCGCGGCCATCTACCGCGACGAGGGCGACAAGGTCCGCGCCAACGCCGACACGCTGACCTCCGCGCTCGCCGGCCTCGGGGTCAACCAGCCGGGCGGCGCGATCGCCCGCCAGACCTTCCTCCAGGTCGCCGATTTTCTGCTCAGCCGGATGGACAACACCCATGGCGGCCTCAGCGGCGCGCCGAAGTTCCCGCAATGCGCCCTGTTCGACCTGATCTGGCGCGCCTACGCCGAGACCGGCAACCCGCAATACCGCAACGCCGTGCTGCTGCTGCTCGACCGCATGTCCCAGGGCGGCATCTACGACCATCTCGGCGGCGGCTATGCGCGCTATTCCACCGACATGTTCTGGCTCGCGCCGCATTTCGAGAAGATGCTCTACGACAATGCGCAGATCCTCGAACTGCTCGCCCACGCCTGGGCCGATACGGGCGCCGACCTCTACCGCATCCGCGCCGACGAGACCGTGGCCTGGCTGACCCGGGAAATGCTCATCGACGGCCGCGCCTTCGCCAGCGCGCTCGACGCCGACAGCGAGGGTGAGGAGGGCAAATTCTACGTCTGGTCGCGCGGCGAGATCGAAGAATTGCTGGGCGGCGACGCGGAGGCCTTCTGCGAGGCCTACGACGTGGCGGCGGACGGCAACTGGGAAGGCAAGGTCATCCTCAATCGCTCCCAGCGGCCGATGCCGGGCAACACCGGGCACGAGGCGATGCTCGAACGCTGCCGGGCCGTGCTGCTCGAAGCGCGCGCGGGGCGGCCGCGGCCCGGCCTGGACGACAAGGTGCTGGCCGACTGGAACGGCTACATGATCCACGCCCTGGCGCTGGCCGGGTCGATCATGGACCGGCCGGCCTGGATCGGCCTCGCGGCGGGCGCCTTCGAATTCGTGTTCGAAGAGATGACGGATGGCGACCGGCTGATCCACAGCTGGCGCGAAGGCAGGGCGGCCCATCCCGCGACCGCAGAGGATTATGCCAGCCTGATCCGCGCCGCGCTCACCCTGTTCGAGGCGACCGGCGAAGCACGCTACCTGGCGCAGGCCGGGCGCTGGACCGAGACGATCGACCGGCATTTCCTCGATTCCGCCGGCGGCGGTTATTTCCTGGCGGCCGACGACGTGCCCGGCCTCATCGTGCGCGCCAAGTCCGTGCACGACAACGCAACGCCGTCGTCCAACGGGCTGATGGTGCACAATCTCACCCGGCTCGGCCTGCTTGCCGGCGATACGGCGCTGCTCGAGCGCGCCGACGCGCTGGTGCGGGCCTTTTCCGGCGAGCTCAACCGCAATGCACTGGCGGCCCCGCTGCTCGCCGGCGGCGCGCGGCTGCTGGAAACCGCGCTGCAGACCGTGGTCGTCGGCCCGGCGGACGATCCGGACACGCAAGCGCTGGTCCGGGCCGCCTGGCAGGCCGCGGCGCCGGCGCGGGTCTTCCGCCGGATCGATCCGCAGGACAGGCTGCCGGACGGCCATCCGGCGCAGGGCAAGGGCCTCGCCGAAGGCCGGCCGGCGGCTTATGTCTGCCAGGGCATGACGTGCAGCCTGCCGATCGCCGACCCGGCGGCGCTGGCGGAGCGGCTGACGCAGCGCAGCCCGGCCTGACGACCGTTTGGCCGCGCAGGGGCAAACGAAACGGATTCCGATGGCGGAAACGACCTATCGCAGCCCGCTGGGCCTTCTGCGCCTCCGCGAGGCCCACGGCCACATCACCCATCTCGACTGGGGGCCGGCGGCGCAGCCCGACCTGATCGGCGCGCCCGAGGAGCAGAACGACGATACGCCGCTGCTCAACCGGGCCGTGCACCAGCTGAACGCCTATTTCTTCTGCCAGTTGCGCCAGTTCGACCTGCCGCTGGCGCCGCACGGCACCGCCTTCCAGCGCGCGGTCTGGCGGCAGATGCAGGCGATCCCCTACGGCGAGACAAGGACCTATGGCGAGATCGCCCGCTGGCTGCGCAGCGCGCCGCGCGCGGTCGGCGGGGCGTGCGGCCGCAATCCGATCCCGATCATCATCCCGTGCCACCGGGTCGTCGCCTCGGACGGCCTCGGCGGCTATTCCGGCGACGGCGGGACCGATACCAAGACCTGGCTGCTCGACCTCGAAGGCTGGTCCGCCCACGGCCCGCGGACGCTGTTCGACGCGCCGCCCGATGCGGAAGAGGGGGACGCCGAACCCAGCCTCGGCTTGCAATAGCCGCGCCGGTTTTCTAGGACATCGTCCGCACGCAATATTGCGGTTCAGACAACACGGCCGCGCGCCGCCTTGCGGCGGCCCGCGGCCCGGCAATTCAGGGAGGAAATCATGCCGGACATCACGATCAACGCCCCGGACGGGCAGTTCATGGCCTATCGCGCCGATCCCGCCGGCGGCAGCGGCCCGGCCATCGTCGTCATCCAGGAGATTTTCGGCGTCAACCAGGTGATGCGCGATATCTGCGACTGGTGGGCCGGCCAGGGCTTCATCGCGGTCTGCCCGGACATTTTCTGGCGCCAGGAGGCGGGCCTCCAGCTGACGGACCAGACCGAAGAGGGCTGGGCGCGGGGCTTCGAGCTCTATCAGGGCTTCGACGAGGCCAAGGGCGTCGAGGACATCCAGGCGACGATCGACGCGATCCGCGGCGACGCGGCGTGCAGCGGCAAGGTCGGCGCGGTCGGCTTCTGCCTCGGCGGCAAGCTCGCCTATCTGTGCGCGACCCGCACCGATGCCGACGCCAGCATCGGCTATTACGGCGTCAGCATCGGCAACAATCTGGACGAGGCCGGCAACATCGCGAAGCCGGCCATGCTGCATATCGCAGAGGAGGACGGCTTCTGCCCGAAGGAGGAGCAGGCGCAGATCCACGCGGCGCTGGACGGCCACGGCAAGGTGACGATCCACGACTATGCCGGCATGGACCACGCCTTCGCCCGGGCCGGCGGCGAGCATTACGACGCCGGCGCCGCCCAGGCCGCCAACGACCGCTCGGCCGCTTTCTTCAACGCCCACCTGCGCTAGCCCGCATCCGGGGACGCCTGCCGGGAGCCGCCTGCCCCAGGGCCGGCGCTCCGCGGCGGGTGCGCCCACTCCCGAACATCGAGGACGAATTCCATGACCCACGCAATCGTCGTGCACGAAACCGGCGGACCCGAAGTCCTGCAATGGGAGGCCGTCGAGGTCGGCGATCCCGGCGAAGGCGAGGTGCGCATCCGGCACAGCGCCGTCGGCCTCAACTATATCGACGTCTATTTCCGCTCCGGCCTCTACCCGGCGGCGGGCCTGCCTTTCACGCCGGGCTTCGAGGGCGCCGGCACGGTCGAGGCGGTCGGGCCGGGCGTCACCGGCTTCGCCGCGGGCGACCGGGTGTGCTACGGCACCAGCCCGCCCGGCGCCTATGCCGAATCCCGCATCATCCCGGTCTCGCACCTGGTAAAAATGCCCGACGGCATCGACGACCGGACGGCGGCGGCGATGATGCTCCAGGGCATGACGGTGGAATATCTCATCATGCACACCTGCCCGGTGCAGGCCGGCCAGACCGTGCTGTTCCACGCCGCGGCCGGCGGCGTCGGCCTGATCGCCTGCCAGTGGCTGAACCATCTCGGCGTCGAAGTCATCGGCACGGTCGGCAGCGACGAAAAGGCCGAGCTGGCGAAAGCCCACGGCGCGGCCCACACGATCAACTACCGCAGCGAGGATTTCGTCGCGCGGGTCGAGGACATCACCGATGGCAAGGGCGTGCCGTATGTCTACGATTCGGTCGGCCAGGACACCTTCATGGGCTCGCTCGACTGCCTCGCGCCGTTCGGCACCCTGGCGACCTTCGGCAATGCCTCCGGCCCGGTCGAGCCGTTCAACCCGGCGATCCTCGGCCCGAAGGGCTCGGTCTACGTCACCCGCCCGACCCTGTTCACCCACGCCTCGGTCCGCGCGCGGCTGGAGGAAATGGCCGGCAACCTGTTCGACGTCGTGCTGAGCGGCGCGGTGACGATCGAGGTCAACCAGACCTATGCGCTGAAGGACGCCGGCCAAGCCCACGCCGACCTCGAAGGCCGCCGCACGACCGGGAGCACGGTGTATACGGTATAGCGGCGCACCCGACTGCGGCGCCGGCCCGGCGGCCGTATCAGGGCGGCAAAGGAGAACTCAATGACAACATTCGGAAAACGCTTCGCCGCCCTGCTGATCGCGGGCCTGCTCTCCGCGCCCGGCGCGGGCGCCGAGCCGCGCTCCGCACCCCTCGTCGACTGGAGCTCCGGGGAAAGCGCGGAGCGGCTCTCCCGGTCCCGCCACAAGGCCGATTTCTTCCCGCTCAGCAACAATTTCGTCAGCCAGGACAACAAGATATTCTGCGGCCCGGCCTCGGCGGCGACCGTGCTCAACGCGCTGCGGCTCCGGCGCAAGCAGGATCTTCCGCAGGACACGGCGTCGATCGCCGAGAGCGAGCGCGCCTGGCTGCCCAAGGGCTTCAGCCCGTTCTTCGGCAAATACACGCCGGGCAACGTGCTCAACGAACGCACGAAGCGCCGGGTCGAGGTGCTCGGCAAGCCGATCGAGATACGCGGCCGGCTGCGCCCGGATTTCGGCCTGCAGCTGCACCAGCTGGCGCAGGCGCTGCGTGTTCACGGGCTCAAGGCGGTCGTGCGGGTCGTGGATAACGGCGCCGATGCCGAAACCGTCCGGCGCGAGATCGTCGCGAACCTGGCGCGGCGCGGCGACTATGTGCTGGTCAACTATGCCCGCAAGGCGCTCGGCCAGCCGGGCGGCGGGCACATCTCGCCGCTCGGGGCCTACGACGCGCGCACCGACTCCTTCCTCATCATGGATGTCAACCCGAACCGCGCGCCCTGGGTCTGGGTGCGCGCCGCCGACCTGATCGCCGCCATGCGCACCTTCGACACGGTCGAGAACCGCGGCTACCTCCTCGTCTCCGACCCGCAATCCTGATCGGGGCCGGGGCGGGGCCGGCCGGGCTCAAGCCGACCTAGAGGGCCGGAAGATCTTCACGAAGCCCGGCTCACGAAGTATACTGCCCGGCTGAAGAAGCCCTTGGAGCGCGCAATGAATCACTATGAGCCCGGCACCGTGATCGAGATTCCTTGCAGCATCGCGCCCGGCGCCTTCCCGACCGAATATTTTGTCGCTATCCCGCTCGATGGAGAGGTCATTAACGGATTTGTACCGACGCATTACATTTCGGAAAATGGCGGGTCATCCGCCTATATACCGGGAACCGTCGAGCGGGTTGCCGGATCTATAATCACCGTCAGAGTGCCCGGGTCGTATTTTACAACGACCGGTATTGCCGACATTTCGCAACAATGGGCCGAAGATCACGCGCGGCTGGCATAAATTCAGAGTTTTCCAGAGCGTGCCGGGACCGCAATAAATGATCCTTTCGCAGCCGGCTTTGCGAGCGGCCGTCGAAGCCGGTGAGGTCGCGTTCGATCCGCCTCTTGAGGAGCGGCAGTGGGGCGAGGCGTCCGTCGACCTCAGGCTCGGCTTCGGCTTCACGATTCTCGACAAGGATCTTTCCGGCATTACGCTTTCGGTTGCCGAAGGAATGCAGGCCATCGAGAAGGCCGGATTCTGGAAAACCAAAGAGCTTGGAGAGCGGGATGCCCACGGCAAGCGCGAATCTTTCATCCTCGATCCCGGCGAGTTTGTGCTCGCGATGACGCATGAAAGCGTCACGGTCCCCCGGAATCTAATCGCTATGGTCGAAGGCCGAAGCACTTACGCCAGGATGGGTCTGAGCATGCATCAGACCGCGCCATGGATTCAGCCGGGCTGGTCCGGCCGGATCGTGTTGGAAATCATGAATAACGGGCCGCTCAAAATCCAGCTTACGCCGATTGTCGACCGACCGTGCCAGCTCACGTTCTTCCAGTTGACCGACGCGCTGCCGGACGACGTATCCTACGGTTCAAAACCATCCGACCGGTATAAGGGCCAGACGCATCCGATCAGCCGAGATTGAGCCGGCGAAATGAGCGCGCTTCGCGTCAGCCTCTGCTGCGGAGAGGCAGTAAGAGACCGGGCGCGACATGTGCTGCTGCAAGTACTGCGTGGTGCTGAGCAGCGCGGTGAAGATCGAGGACAACCAGACCTATCCGCTGAAGGGGGCTGCCCGGACCTAAGCCGACCTGGCGGGCGGTGGACGACGAGGGGCGCGATGTATACGGTTTAGGGAGTGGCTTCAGCAGCTTGGTTCGTGATCGAGTCAAGCAGGAAGCCGGCACGCGTTGCACGCACTACTGATCGGGATTCGTCGTCCGGCCTTTTCGCAGTGACCGCATCCATAATTCCCAAAAAACCAAAGCGCCGGGTCTAACGCTGCACATGTTTCCGCAATGTCCAGAGGCCCCCCAATCTTCCCGGCTGATATAGCGCGGCGCCAAACCTGTTGGATTTTTGGTTTTGCCTTCCTCAGCGTGAGGCCTCTTGTGTCCGTCACACGAAGATTCTCCGTTGCTCGACGAACGTGTTTATCTACCGCAACAGGTACGGCGTTCAGCCGAGCTATGTTCGCGCCGCCTGGATTCGCCATAATGCGTACCCACATCGGCCCGATCTTTGGCCCACGGAGCAGTGGGTATCGATTCTGACGTTTGTTATTACGGCTTTGCAAATCCCTCAGCAGTTCCTTTGCATCGCCAACGCCGGATTCAATCACCTTGTACACCGGGCCGGATCCGCACATCAGGCTTTGCGAAATTCTACACCAAGCACCAAAATCGTCTTTGTGGTATCGGCTCACCTTGCTGTCACGCAGTAGGTCCGATAGCTTTTCGGCTGGAAGCGCTCTCACCGTCGCTGGATCGAAGGCCTCGGGATAGGACTTGAAGAGATCTACCGCAGCACGCCACAACTGTGAGGAGTCCCTAGCGCGCTCCATTGCTGAAATCAAAGTCACGAACACGCGGATGGTGCGTTCGGTCGTACCGATAGCACTAAGCTGCTTTACCGCCTCAACTTCAGGCAAATCCGACCAATTACACGCCGGTTGCTCCCGTCTCTCGGATAGTTTCAACCTCTCATTGTAAAAATCATCGGCGATAATCTCAGCCAAAAACGAGGCGTTAGGCATTCCTAAATCCCTCGAAGGAAAATGGAGCTAGAGCAAGCGCTCCCCTCACGTATTCATGCTGTCGTAGAATTCGTCGTTGGTCTTGGTGTCCTTGAGCTTGCCGATCAGGAACTCCATCGCGTCGGTCACGCCCATCGGCAGCAGGATGCGCCGCAGGACCCACATCTTGGCGAGCGTCGCCTGGTCGGCGAGCAACTCCTCCTTGCGGGTGCCGGACTTGCCGATGTCGATGGCCGGCCAGACCCGCTTGTCGGACAGCTTGCGGTCCAGGTTGATCTCGCTGTTGCCGGTGCCCTTGAACTCCTCGAAGATCACCTCGTCCATGCGGCTGCCGGTGTCGATCAGCGCCGTGGCGATGATCGAGAGCGAGCCGCCCTCCTCGATATTGCGCGCGGCGCCGAAGAAGCGCTTGGGCCGCTGCAGGGCGTTGGCGTCGACGCCGCCGGTCAGCACCTTGCCGGAGGACGGCACCACCGTGTTGTAGGCGCGCGCCAGCCTTGTGATCGAATCGAGCAGGATGACGACGTCGTGCTTGTGCTCGACCAGCCGCTTGGCCTTCTCGATCACCATCTCGGCGACCTGGACGTGGCGGCTCGCCGGCTCGTCGAAGGTCGAGCTGATGACCTCGCCGTTCACCGTGCGCTGCATGTCGGTGACTTCCTCCGGCCGCTCGTCGATCAGCAGGACCAGCAGATAGACCTCCGGATGGTTCGACGAGATGGCGTGGGCGATGTTCTGGAGCATCATCGTCTTGCCGGTGCGCGGCGGCGCGACGATGAGCGCGCGCTGGCCCTTGCCGATCGGCGTGACGATGTCGATCACCCGGCTGGTCAGGTCCTTGCCCGTCGGGTCGCGCGGCTCCATGGTCAGCCGCTGGTCCGGGTAGAGCGGCGTCAGATTGTCGAAATTGATCCGGTGGCGGACCTTCTCCGGCTCCTCGAAGTTGGTTTGGTCGACCTGGAGCAGCGCGAAATAGCGCTCGCCGTCCTTCGGGCCGCGGATCGGCCCCTGGACGGTATCGCCCGAGCGCAGCGAGAATTTCCGCACCTGGCCGGGCGAGACGTAGATATCGTCCGGGCCGGCCAGATAGTTGGCCTCGACCGAACGCAGGAAGCCGAACCCGTCCGGCAGCACCTCCAGGGTGCCCTGGCCGATGATTGGCGTGTCCTGCGCCGACAGCTCCTTGAGGATGGCGAACATCAGCTCCTGCTTGCGCAGGGTGCTCGCCGCCTCGATTTCCAGCTCCTCGGCATAGGCCAGCAGGGCGCCGGGCGTTTTGGCTTTCAGATCCTGCAGATCGACGGAAGTCATGGGCAAATCACCGGAATAACGAAAAGGGGCAATGGCGCTGGCCGGCGCGCCGGTAGCGCGGAGACGAAAGGGGGAAGCGGTTTTCCTGCTCGGAACGGCTGGGTGGGGAGATACGCCGGCGGCGCCGCAGCGCTCGCGCCGAAAGAAGGCGGCCGGTGTTCCGGGGGCGCCGTCTCGGGCGCCGTACCGCTTCCTTGGAGGGAGGGATTTGGAATATAGCAACGCCCGGCGAGAAAGTAAGGTGGCGCGAATGCCGCGCCGCCCTGACCTGACCTGGGCCCTCGTCCGGGGCTTTGTCCGGGGCCGGGTCAGAACGGCCTGACGATCACCAACACGACGATAAGGATCGCGAACAGCGCCGGCACCTCGTTCCAGACCCGGTAGAAGCGGGCGGAGCGGGCGTTCGCGTCCCGCTCGAAATCCTTGCGCCAGCGGGCATAGGCGTGATGCAGCAGAGTCAGCGCGATCACGCCGAACCATTTCGCGTGCATCCAGCCCTCGGTCCAGAATTCGCTGGCGACATAGAGCGCGATGCCGGTCGCCCAGACGACGGCCATCGACGGGTTGGCGATCCCGCGCAGCAGCCGGCGCTCCATGACCTTGAAGGTCTCGGATTTGTCGGAGCCCGGCGCGGCGTCGGCGTGATAGACGAACAGCCGCGGCAGATAGAGCAGCGCCGCCATCCAGGCGATGACCGAAAGGACGTGCAGCGCCTTGATCCAGGGAAGCCAGTCCATCGTCTCTGCGCCTATGCCACGCCGGCCGCGAGCGGGCAGCCCGACCGGTCCCCCGGGCACAGCCGGCCGCCGGTTTCCGCTTCCATTTCCGAACCGGACCCGCCGCGCGCCAGGACGGTTTGCACCATGTCGGCCAGGCCGGCGATGAAGGCCGGATGGGTGCCGACGGCCGGCGCCCGCAGATAGGCCGGCACCCCGGCGTCGTCCGCCACCTTGCGGTATTCGATGTCAAGTTCGACCAGGGTTTCGGAATGCTCGGAGACGAAGGCGATGGGCGCCACCAACACGGGCCTGCCCTCAGCGCCCGCGCGGCGGATTTCGTCTTCGGTCGACGGCCCGATCCATTTCAGCGGGCCGACCCGGCTCTGGTAGCAGACGACACTGTCGGCGGCGGCTTCGCCGAGCGCTTCGGCGAGCGCGGCAGCGGTCCGCTCGACCTGCCAGCGGTACGGATCGCCCGCCGCGATCACCTTTTCCGGCAGCCCGTGGGCCGAAAACAGGATGCGCGGCGCGGCGCCGGCATGGCCAGCCAGGGTCTCCCGGATCCTGTCGATCATTGCTGCGATGAATCCGGCGTTGACCGGGTAACAGCAGACACCGCCCACCGCCGGGCCGAGGCCTGCCGAAGCGGCCGCGCCACTCCATTCCCGCACCGACGAGGCCGATGTCGTCGTCGAGAACTGCGGATAGAGCGGCAGCAGGACCGTGCGCCGGACGCCCCGCCGCGCCAGGTCGCGCGCCACCGTCTCCGCCCGCCGGCCCCAGTAGCGCATCGCGACATGGACCGACGGCGCGTCCGCCGGGCCGAATCGTTCGGCGAGCGCCGCTTGCAGCGCCGCGGCCTGAGCGTCGGTCTCTTCGTGGATCGGAGACTTACCGCCGAGATGGGCGTAGATGTCCTGCGCGACCGGGGCCCGGCGTCTCGCGATCAGCCTGGCGAGCAGCCAGCGGGCCGGCTGCGACGCGCCGATGATCGCCCGGTCGTTGAACAGGTTGAACAGGAACGGCTTCACCGTGTCCGGCGCGGTCGGGCCACCGAGATTGAACAGGATGACGGCGGTATCGCTCACGCCGCGCCCCGCACAGCCGATACCAGCGCCGCGACGTGATCCGGCGGCGTCTGCGGCACGATGCCGTGGCCGAGATTGAAGATATGCGGGCCGCCGGCCAGGCCGGACACGATCTCCGCGACCCGTTCTTCGAGCACCCTGCCGCCCGCGGCCAGCAACAATGGATCGAGATTGCCCTGGACCGGAACGGATTTCTGGATTGCCCGCGCCTGGGCGAGGGGAACGCCGGTATCGAGGCCGGCCGCCGTCACGCCCGTCGCCGCGACATAGTCGCCGATCAGGCTGCCGGCGCCGCGGGGAAAGCCGATCACGGGCGCCGCCGGGTGCCGGGCGCGCAAGGCCTCGACGATGCGTAGGGTCGGGCCGACGACGTAGCGCCGGAACTCCGGCTCCGCCAGCACGCCGGCCCAGCTCTCGAAGATCTGCACGCAGTCCGCACCGGCGTCGATCTGGCGCGACAGGTGATCGACCGTCGCGTCCGTCAGCATGTCGATCAGCCGCTCGAACCCGTCCGGATCGCGCCACATCCAGGCCTTGACCGTCTCGAACGTCCGGCTGCTGCCGCCTTCCACGGCGTAGGTCGCCACCGTCCAGGGACCGCCGGCGAACCCGATCAGGGTTTTCTCCGGCGCCAGCGCTGCGCGGATTGCCGACACGGCCTCGTAGACCGGCGCGCAGTGCGCCGCCACCCGGTCCGGATCGAGTGCCGCGAGATCGCCGGCATTCCGCACCGGGACAAGAACCGGCCCGTGCCCGTCCTCGAAGCCGACGGTCATCCCCACCCCGTCGGGCACGACCAGAATGTCGGAAAACAGGATTGCGGCGTCGAAATCGAAACGCCGGACCGGCTGCAGGGTAATCTCGACCGCCAGCTCCGGCGTGTAACACAGGTCGAGGAAGGACTCCGCGGACTGCCGCAAACGCCGGTATTCCGGCAGGTAGCGCCCGGCCTGGCGCATGAGCCACACCGGGGGCGCCGCCGCCGGTTCGCCAGCCAGTACGCGCATCATCGACTGATCGGTCATCGGCTCGGTCTGTCGGAATTCCGGTCGAAAGCCGTAACACCGCCGGGCGATCCGTTACCCTGCGGCCAAGTTCATTATGAATCCCTTTATATAGAAAGGTTGTAGTTGTTTTTGTTGGGCAGGGGAGTCGCGGGGATTATCGGTTGATCACAGGCAACCGGAAATTCCGCCCGGAAGCGGCAGGGCCAGGCACCGATCCTGTGGAAAGCCGGGAAAACCGGCCAACCGCCTGAAACCGCCGGGAAAGGCGGCCGGCTGACTGGGCACAGCGCCGGGGCGGCAGGCGCGCCGGGGCCGGGAAAAGCAGACTTGCAGGCCCGGAAATCCACGGCGGGATTATCGATCCCCAGCCGGAAATCCCGGTGCGGGCGGCCGCGGTGTGCCGGGACAGTATTTTGCAGTCGCAGCCCGGCGGCGCCCGTGCGTATAACAGGCCCGGTTGCGCCGCAGTCCGGCAGCGCTTTTCCACAGGCTTGTCTCGCCGAACCTGACCATGAGCCGTCACCACCTCTATCTGATCTCCGATTCGACCGGTGAGACGGTCCAGACCATCGGCCGGGCCTGCGCGGTCCAGTTCGAGCAGGTTGAGGTCGTCGAGCATCTCTGGCCGATGGTGCGCAGCCCGCGGGCCCTGGAGATCGTCATCGAGGAGCTGGAGGAGGAGCCCGGCCTGGTGCTCTATACCCTGCTCGACCGGGCGCTCGCCGAAACCCTCGAAGACTATTGCAAGCGCCGGTCGCTGACCTGCGTCTCGGTGATCGACCCCTTCATCGAGATGATGGCCGCCTATTTCGGCGAAAAGAGCGGCGATATGCCGGGCCGGCAGCATGAGCTCGACGACGAGTATTTCCAGCGTATCGACGCCATCAACTATGTCATGCAGCATGACGACGGCCAGCACACCGGCAACCTGGAAGAGGCCGATGTCGTGCTGGTCGGCGTCTCGCGCACGTCGAAGACGCCGACCTCGATCTACCTGGCGAACCGCGGCGTCAAGGCGGCCAACGTGCCGATCGTGCCGGACCAGCCGCTGCCGGGGATCCTCTTCGATCTGGACAAGCCGCTTGTGGTCGGCCTGACCGAGGATCCGCGCCGGCTGGTCGATCTGCGGCGCTCGCGCATGCGCCAGTCGCTCGGCGATACCGAGACCGATTACACGGATATCGATGCGGTCCGGAAGGAGGTCGCCGACGCGCGCCGGCTGTTCGGGCGCTACGGCTGGCCGGTCATCGACGTCACCCGCCGGTCGATCGAGGAAACCGCGGCGGCGATCATGCGCCTGGTGCGCGACCGGGCCCGCCGCCTCGAGGAAGGCGCCGATGCCGACCTGCTCAGCCTGGACCGGCCCGATTCAGGCACACCGGGGGGCGGCGGTGCGTGAGGCGCCGGCCCTGACCCGGCCCGGCGCGCCGGTGCTGATCCTGGCTTCGGCAAGCCGGACCCGCGCGCGCATGATGGAAAACGCCGGCCTGGCCTTCGAGATAATGCCGGCTGCGGTCGACGAGGCGGCGGTCAAGCGGCAGCTGACCGCGGCGGGCGCGCTGCCCCGCGAGATCGCAGATACCCTCGCCGAATCGAAGGCCGCCGAGGTTTCGCAGCGCATCGCCGCGGACCGGGCCGGCGCGCTCGTTCTGGGCGCCGACCAGGTGCTCGAATTCGACGGCGCGATCCTCGACAAGCCGACGGACCGGCCCGCCGCTGCGGACCATCTGCGGCTGCTGTCCGGCCGGCGCCACCGGCTGGTCTCCGCGGCGGTGCTGCTCAGGGACGGGCAGCGGATCTGGGGCTGCGACGACCGGGCAAGCCTCGTCGTCCGGCCGCTGACCGACCGCTTCATCGCCGCCTATCTCGACTGCACCGGCGACGACGCCCTGGACTCGGTCGGCGCCTACCGGCTCGAAGGCCTCGGCGCGCACCTGTTCGCGTCGGTCGAGGGCGATTTCTTCACCATCCTTGGCCTGCCGCTGCTCCCGCTGCTCGATTTTCTGCGCGGTCACGGAGTTCTGGAAGCATGACGGGCCTGCCGTCAGGTAACGCCGTCGTCGCCGGGGTCGCCGGCTGGCCGGTCGCGCATTCGCGCTCGCCCCGGCTCCACGGCCACTGGCTGCAGCGCTACGGCATAGACGGCCTCTATGCGCCCTTCGCCATCGCACCGGACGATTTCGAGCGCGCCGTCCGGGGCCTCGCCGCGGCCGGCCTTGCCGGCCTCAACGTGACGCTGCCGCACAAGGAGGCGGCGTTCGCGCTGAGCGGCCGGGCGGACGAAACGGCGCGCCGCCTCGGCGCGGTCAACACGCTGATCTTCGGGCCGGGCGGCGAAATCGAGGGCCGCAACACCGACGCGTTCGGTTTCGCCGAAAACCTCAGGGACGGCGGCCTTGCCGGCGAAGGCGGGACCGCCGTCGTCCTGGGCGCCGGCGGCGCGGCCCGGGCGGTCGTTCTGGCGCTGCAATCCCTCGGCTACGGGCCGATCCGCGTGAGCAACCGCACGGCCGCGCGCGCCGCTGCGCTCGTTGACGCACTCGGCCCGGGCGTCGAGGCCGTGGCCTGGGCCGAACGCGCCGCTGCGCTCGCCGGCGCCGCCCTTCTGGTCAACGCAACCTCGCTCGGCATGGCCGGCCAGCCGGCCCTCGACCTGCCGCTCGACGACCTGCCGGCCGCTGCGGCCGTCACCGATATCGTCTATACGCCGCTGGAAACGCCGTTGCTGGCGGCGGCGCGCGGCCGGGGCTGCCGGACGGTCGACGGGCTCGGCATGCTGCTGCACCAGGGCCGGCCGGGCTTTCACGCCTGGTTCGGGGTCGATCCGGCAGTCGACGCCGATCTGCGCCGCGCCGTGGCCGGCGATCTCCTGGCGGGCGGCTGATGCGGATCGTCGGGCTCACCGGCTCGATCGGCATGGGCAAGTCGGCGGCTGCCGGTTATCTGCGCTTCCTGGACGTGCCGGTCTACGATGCCGACGCGGCGGTCCACGCGGTCTATGCCCGCGGCGGCGCGGCGGTCGGCCCGGTCGGCGCGGTCTGGCCCGAAGCAGTGCGCGACGGCGCCATCGACCGCGACGCGCTGAGCGCCTTGATCGCGGCCGACCGGGCGGTCCTGCCGCGGCTCGAAAGCATCGTGCACCCCATCGTCCGGCGCCGGCAGGAGCGTTTCCTCCTGGCGGCGGCGCTGCGCCGCGCGCCCGCGATCGCGCTCGATATTCCGCTGCTGTTCGAGACCGGCGGCGAAAGGCGGTGCGATGCCGTCCTCGTCGTCTCGGCGCCGGCCTTCGTGCAGCGCGCCCGGGTTCTGGCGCGCCCGGAGATGACAGCGGCAAAACTCGCGCTTATTCTGGGGCGGCAGATGCCGGATGCGGAAAAATGCGCGCGCGCGGATTTCGTCATCCCGTCCCACCGCGGCTGGCGGGCGATGCTCGACAGCCTGCGCCGGGCGATCCGCCGCACGCTCGAAGCGCCGGCCCGCCACTGGCCGCCCAACCCGCAGATGGCCCCGCACCGCCTGTTCGGGATGCGCCCGACCGGGAAACGCCCGACTGGAAACCACCCACCCGGAATGAACCATGCGTGAAATCGTGCTCGATACCGAAACCACCGGCCTCGATCCGGCCGCCGGCCACCGGATCGTGGAGATCGGCGCCCTCGAGCTGCAGCATCATCTGCCGACCGGCCGGGAATACCACACCTATCTCGACCCGGAACGCGAGATGCCGGAGGACGCCTTCGCGATCCACGGCCTGTCCGACGATTTCCTCGCTGGCAAGGACAGGTTCGCCGACATTGCCGACGCCTTTCTGGAGTTTATCGGCGATGCGCCGCTGGTCATCCACAACGCGGCGTTCGACCTGAAATTCGTCAACGACGAATTGCGGCGGGCCGGCCGCGACCCGATCGACGAGACCCGCGCCATCGATACCGTGCTGATCGCGCGGCAGAAATTTCCCGGTGCCCGCGCCAGCCTCGACGCCCTGTGTCAGCGCTTCGAGATCGATCTCGCCGTGCGCGACAAGCATGGCGCGCTGGTCGATTCGCATCTGCTTGCGGCGGTCTATCTGGAACTGGTCGGCGGCCGGCAGCCGGGTTTCGAGCTGGCCGCCGACGCCGTCGGGCCGGGCACGGTCGACACCGCCGAGCGCCACCGCCGGGAGCCGCGCCGCCATCTGCTCGGCGCCGCGCCGAGCGAGGCCGAACGCGCCGCCCACCGCGAATTCCTGAAGAAGCTCGACAACCCGATCTGGCTCGCCGGGTAGCCGCCCCCTTCGACAGGCTTGCGTCCCTCGATACGGCGCTGACGCGCCTACTCGGGATGAGGGTGTTGTCGTGCGCTCACTCCCCTTCACCCTCACCCTGAGTAGCCCCGGATTTAATCCGGGGCGTATCGAAGGGCCTGCCCCGCTGGAAGCGGATGCGCTCAGGCGGTGCCGGCGCCCTGGAGCATCTGCGCCTGGACGATGGCGTTGAAATCGATCGGCTGCAGCATGAGCGGCGGCATGCCGCTCTCCGAGGTCGCCGAGGCGATGATGTTGCGCGCGAAGGGAAACAGGATCCGCGGGCATTCGACCAGCAGGATCGAGCCGATATATTCCTCGGGAATGCTGCTGTTCAGCTCGAACAGCCCGGCATATTTCAGTTCGGCGACGAAGGCGGTTTCGTCGTCGACGGTGGCGCGCACCTCGACGAGCAGGACGACCTCGAACTCGCCGTCGCCGAGATCGTCCGGCTGGACGTTGATCTCAACCTCGATTTCCGGCTCCGCGTTCAGTTGGCGGAAAATTTCCGGAGCGCCGGGAATCTCGAACGACAGGTCCTTGATATATTGCGCCTTGACGATCAGCGGCGGCGTGTCGTCGGCCTCGATGCCGGATCCGTTGTCGTCTGCCGCCATCGCGGAATCTCCTGAAAGAAGGGGCGCAGGCCCGCCGCCGGGTGTGGCCCGAGCCGGGGCTAGGGGTGTACGGCATGCGCCGCGCCGCGGCAACCGCGCCGGAGGCGGGCGCCGGGCCGGGCCGGTTTCCGGAAGAAGCGCCGCCGGCGCCGTAACGGCCCTACCGCTTGCCGATCCTGGGGGCGTCGCCGGGCGTTTCCGGGGGGTCGGGGTCCGGCTCGACGGTTTCGAACTCGCCGTCGATCACCGTGTCGCGGCCGAAGCCGCCGCCCTGACCGGGGCCGAAACCCGCAACATGCACGGAGCCGCGCGCCTGCATCCAGGCCCAGAGCTGCGCCGCCAGCCACCGGCGCGCCGCCGGCACCAGCAGGGCGAAGCCGACCCCGTCGGTCAGGAATCCCGGCGTCAGGAGCAGGGCGCCGGCGAGCAGCAGCCCGATCCCGTCCAGCAGGTCGGCGACCGGCGGCTCGCCGCGCCGCATCTTCTCCTGCGCCCGCGCCAGAACCCGCCGGCCCTGGGCGCGCAGCATGGCCGAACCGGCGACCGCGGTCAGCACGACCAGCCCGATCGTCGGCCAGGTGCCGATCAGCCCGCCGAGCTCGACGAACAGGTAGATTTCGATCAGCGGCACGCCGATCAGCAGGGCGAGCAGGATCCAGCCCATGGCGATGCTCCGATCGCTCCGCACGGACCACCCCGGACACGCCGCCGGCCCGGCGGCCCGGCCCGGCGGGGCCGCTTGTTATCGGGAACCTGCCTGCCTATGTAGGCAAGACCGCCGCCGGCCGCCAGTTCGGCTGCGCTCCGTTGCGGGCCGATCCGGCCCAATGCGGCGAAAAAGTGCGAAACAGGGCCACAACCCCGGCGATTCAGGTGTATAACCGAAGATATACGGCAAACGGCCGCAAGCCGGGCCCGTGGGCAATGTCCGGATAGCAACGCCGGTCCGATGAACAACGATCTGATCCTGACCCTGATTTTCGCGGCGGTCGCGGCCTTCGTGCTCTTCAAGCTGCGCTCCGTGCTGGGCCGGCGCGAGGGCCATGAGCAGCGGCCCCCGGACGTCTTTGCCGAAGCCGAGCGCAGCACGGCCGCCGACAACGGCAGCGATGCCGTCCTGCCGGCGCCGGGCCCGCAAAACCGCGAAGCCGCCGATGTCGATCCCGAGTCGCCGGCCGCCGCCGGCATCCGCGATATCCAGGCCGTGGACCGCCAATTCGATCCCGGCGCGTTTCTGGACGGCGCCAGGGCGGCATTCGACATGATCGTCGAGGCCTTCGCCCGGGGCGACCGCGACGCGCTCGAGCCCCTGCTGGCGCCGGGCGTATATGCCAGCTTCGAGGGCGCCATCGCCGAACGCGAACGGGCCGGCGAGACGCTGGAAACCACGATCGTCGCCCTCAACTCGGCCGAACTGACGGGAGCGGAAATGCAGGGGCGGGACGCCCGCGTCACCGTGACCTTCGTTTCCGAACAGTCCAACACGGTCAAGGACCCCGACGGCAATCTGGTGGACGGCGACCCCGCCGTTGTCGAGAAGATCACCGACATCTGGACCTTCGCGCGCGACACCCGCTCGCGGAATCCCAACTGGCAGCTCGTCGAGACCGACGGCGGCTGAGGCCGCGCCGCCGCGCGCTCCCGGCCGCCCTTGGCCGGCGCGGCGGTTTGGCGTAAATCCTTCGGGCCGCCGCAACCGGGCCCGCCATGCCTGCCTCCCCGCCCGCCGTCGCCCTGTTCGTCACCTGTCTGGTCGACCTGTTCCGGCCTTCGGTCGGTTTCGCCGCGGTCAAGCTGCTGGAACAGTCGGGCTGCACGGTCGAGGTGCCGCCGGCCCAGGCCTGCTGCGGCCAGCCGGGCTACAACAGCGGCGACCGCACGTCGGCGCAGGCCATCGCGAAGGGCGTCATCGCCGCCTTCGAGGGTTACGATTACGTCGTCGCGCCGTCCGGCTCCTGCGGCGGCATGATCGCGAAGCATTATCCGGAGCTGTTCGCCGATGACCCGGCCTGGCGGCCGCGCGCCGAGGCGCTGGCGGCGAAGACCCACGAGCTGGTCTCCTTCCTGGTCGACGTCCGCGGCGTGACGGCGGTGGAGGGCCGGCTGGAGGCGGTCTGCACCTATCACGATTCCTGCTCCAGCCTGCGCGAGATGAAGGTGCGGGACCAGCCGCGCCGGCTTCTGCAATCGGTCGGGGGCCTCGCCGTGCGCGAGTTGGACATGCCTGAGGTGTGCTGCGGTTTCGGCGGCGCCTTCTGCGTCAAGTATCCGGACATTTCCAATGCCATGGTCGCCGACAAGGCGGCGGACATCGCGCAGACCGGCGCCGACACCGTGCTCGCCGGCGACCTGGGCTGCCTGATGAACATCGCCGGCAAGCTGAGCCGCGAGGGCTCGGCGATCCGGGCCTGGCACGTCGCAGAGGTGCTGGCCGGCGTCGAGGCGCCGCCGATCGCGCAGGCCGAGGGCCCGGATCCCAGGCAATGACCGAGCTGTCGCCCGCCCGCTTCAAGGAACAGGCCGCCGCGGCGCTGAAGGACGCGCCGTTGCAGCGCGCGCTCGGCAACATGCGCGTCGGCTTCATCGAGAAGCGGCGCAAGGCGGCGGAGAAGCTGCCGGAGTTCGAGGCGCTGCGCGACCAGGGCGTAGCGATCAAGAACCACACGCTGGCCCATCTGGATCTCTACCTGGAGGCCTGGGAGAAGAAGGTCGTCGAGGGCGGCGGCCACGTCCACTGGGCGCGCGACGCCGAAGAGGCCCGGCAGATCGTGCTTGGCATCTGCCGGAGCGCCGGGGCCCGCACGGTGACCAAGGGCAAGTCGATGATCGGCGAGGAAATGCACCTCAACCCGTTCCTCGAGGCCGAGGGCATCGAGCCGGTCGAGACCGATCTCGGCGAATACATCATCCAGCTGCGCCACGAGACGCCGAGCCACATCATCGCCCCGGCGATCCACGTCAACCGCGACCAGATCGCCGACGCCTTCCGCGAACACCATGCCGGCCTGCCGCCGGACCGCCCGCTCGAAGAGGGTCCGGACCTGCTGGCCGAGGCGCGCACCCAGCTGCGCGAGCGCTTCATCGCGGCCGATGTCGGCATCACCGGCGCCAATTTCCTGGTCGCCGAGACCGGCTCGTCGATCATCGTCACCAACGAGGGCAACGGCGACCTGACCCAGACCCTGCCGCGGGTCCATATCGTGCTCGCCAGCCTGGAAAAGGTCGTGCCGACGCTGGAGGACGCGACGACCCTGATGCGCCTGCTCGCCCGCTCGGCGACCGGCCAGGAAATGTCGGTCTACACCACGGTCTCGACCGGCCCGCGCCGGGAAGGCGACCCGGACGGGCCGGAGGACTATCACGTCATCCTGCTCGATAACGGGCGTAGCGACCTGTATGGCACCGAGTTCCAGGAGGTTTTCCGCTGCATCCGCTGCGGCGCCTGCCTCAACCACTGCCCGGTCTATGGCGCCATCGGCGGCCACGCCTACGGCACGGTCTATCCCGGCCCGATCGGCAAAGTGCTGTCGCCGGCGCTCATGGGCATCGACGCCGCCGGCACGCTGCCCAACGCGTCGAGCTTCTGCGGCCGCTGCGAGGAAGTCTGCCCGATGCGCATTCCGCTGCCGAAGCTGATGCGCCACTGGCGGGAGGAGGAATTCGGGCAAAGGCTGAACCCGGCCCCGGTGCGCTGGGGCCTCGGCCTGTGGGCCTGGGCGGTGCGCCGGCCGGCGCTCTACCGCTTCGGCGCGCGCTTCGCCATCGCCGGCATGGCGTTTCTCGGCCGCAGGCGCGGGCACCTGCGCAGCCTGCCGCTGGCGGGCGGCTGGACGGCGCACCGCAACCTGCCCGCGCCCCAGGGCGGCGTGTTCCACGATCTCTGGCGCAAGCGGAAGGCGAGCCGGTGAGCAGCCGCGACGCGATCCTGGGCGCTCTGCGGCAACGGCTGAGTCGCGATGCGGACGGCGGCAAGGGCGCCGAGGCGGTGGCGGAACGCCTGTCCGCCCACCGGCAGAACCTGATCCCGCAGCGCGGCCAGCTGGACCGGGCCGGCCGGATCGACCTGTTCGAGGACTATGCCGCCGGGGCGGACGCCACCGTGGCGCGGGTCGCCGTGGCGGGCGACGTGCCGGCGGCGGTTGCGGATTTCCTGAAGCGGCACAACCTGCCGGCGAACCTGGTGCGCGCGCCGGATGCGGACCTCGACGCGATCCCCTGGGCAAACCAGCCGACCCTCGCCCTGGAGGCGCGCAGGGCCGAAGAGCCGGACGCCGTCTCCGTCACCGCCGCCTTCGGCGCGGTCGCCGAGACCGGCACCCTGGTCCTGGTCTCCGGCGGCGACAACCCGACGACCCTCAACTTCCTGCCCGAGAACCACGTCGTCGTGCTGTGGGCCGACCGGATCACCGGCGACTACGAGGCCCAGTGGTCGGCCCTGCGGGAGCGCCACGGCAGCGGCGCCCTGCCCCGCACGGTCAACCTGGTCACCGGCCCGTCGCGCAGCGCCGATATCGAGCAGACCATCCAGCTCGGCGCCCACGGCCCGCGCCGGCTCCATATCGTGATCGTCGATGAGCGGCCGGAAGGATAGCCGCGGTCGCCGGCCCGGCACCGGCGGCGACGCCGCCGGCGAAGACGACGACGCCCGGCTCTGGGAGAGCGTCGCCCGCTCGGTGAAGCCGCTGGCGCGCACGGGCCGCCTGCCCGAGGTCGCCGCGCCTGCCCCGCCTGCCCCGGAGAAGCCGCCGCCCCCCGCCGATGCGAAGCGCAGCTCGAAGGCCGGCCCGCAGAGCGAAGACCGCGTGCCCGTCGACATTTCCGGCCTGCGCATCGGCGCGCAGGCGCGGCCCGCGCCCGCCGCGCCCCGTTCGTCCGGCCTGTCCCACGGCGACGCGCCCGGCGTCGACAAGCGCACCGCGACCCGCTTCCGCCGCGGCCTGATGCCGATCGACGCGACCCTGGACCTGCACGGCCACACGCAGCAAAGCGGCCGCGCGGCGCTCGCCGGATTTCTCAGGGCGCACCGGGCGGCCGGGCGGCGCTGCGTCCTGGTCGTCACCGGCAAGGGGCTGAAGGACGACTGGTCGGTCGGCGCCCTGCGCCAGGCCCTGCCCGGCTGGCTCAACGCCCCCGACCTGCGCCGCCTGATCCTCGCCTACTGCCACGCCCAGCCCCACCACGGCGGCAGCGGCGCGGTCTATATCCTGCTGCGGCGGGAACGCGGGAAGGGCGGGAGCCGGGAGGGCGATTGAGGCGTTCCTCGCCTCTATTGCGCACTTCGGCCGAACCGCAAGAATTTCAACATCATTGCCGCCCCGGACGGAGCGGAGCGACGATCCGGGGCCCAGAGCCACAGGCGCAATCGTTCGGGTCGACCCTGGGCCCCGGATCAAGTCCGGGGCGGCAACAGATTGCGAAAGCCGCTGGGGCCGGCGAAATTCGCAGGGCGGAAGAACAGAAATGGCCGGACGATGCCCTACTGGGTCTACATTCTCGCCAGCAAGCGCAACGGCACACTCTATGTCGGACTGACGAACGATCTGGCGCGGCGGGTCTGGGAACACAGGACTGGCGTTGGCGCTGCGTTTACCCGCAAGCATGGCGTGACGAGGCTGGTCCATGCCCAGCCGTTCGACGATATCTCCCTTGCCATGGCGCAGGAAAAGAAGCTCAAGAAATGGCGGAGAGCCTGGAAACTGGCGCTGATCGAACGCGACAATCCGCAATGGCGCGATCTCTACGATGAACTGAACTGGTGATCCGGCCGTCTGAAAACCGCCGCTTCCGCCAAGTTTCCCGATACGTCAACAGCCAAACATCGTTGCCGCCCCGGACTTGGTCCGGGGCCCAGGGTCGACCCGAACGGTCTTGGCTTGTGGCCCTGGTCCCCGGATCTCCGCTCCGCTCCGTCCGGGGTGGCAAGTTTGGATTTTGGACCAGACCGCCCGCCGCATAGGCGCGACCGAAGGCGGCCTGAGCCGCCCTCCCTACAAAATAAACCGGCTCAGATCCGCGTCCTTCGCCAGGTCGGCGACCTGGTCGCGGACGTAGGCGGCGTCGATGGCGATGGTTTCGCCGCTGCGTTCGGTGGCCGAGAAGCTGATCTCCTCGAGCAGCCGCTCCATCACCGTGTGCAGCCGGCGCGCGCCGATATTCTCGACCGAACTGTTGACCTCGGCGGAATAGCGCGCGATCTCGGCGATCGCCTCGTCGCTGAATTCCAGGGTCACGTCCTCGGTCTGCATCAGCGCGCGGTATTGCAGCGGCAGGCTGTTCTCGGTCTCGCTCAGGATGCGCACGAAATCGTCGACGTCGAGCGCCTTCAGCTCGACCCGGATCGGCAGCCGGCCCTGCAGTTCGGGCAGCATGTCCGACGGCTTGGCGAGGTGGAAGGCGCCCGAGGCGATGAACAGGATGTGATCGCTGCGCACCGGCCCGTGCTTGGTCGCCACCGTCGTGCCCTCGATCAGCGGCAACAGGTCGCGCTGCACGCCCTCCCGGCTGACGTCGGCGCCGCCGATGCGTTCCGAGCGGCCGGTGATCTTGTCGATCTCGTCGAGGAAGACGATGCCGTTCTGCTCGACCAGGTCGATGGCCTCCGCGACGACCTGGTCCTCGTCGAGCAGGTTGTCGCTCTCCTCGGCCATCAGCAGTTCGTAGCTCTCGCCGACACTCAGCCGCTTGGTCTTGGTCGCGCCGCCCAGCGCCTTGCCGAGCATGTCGTTGAGGTTGATCATGCCCATCTGGGCGCCCGGCATGCCGGGGATGTCGAAGGTCGGCAGGCCGCCGCCGCGGCTGTCGCGCACCTCCAGTTCGATCTCCTTGCCGTCCAGTTCGCCGGCGCGCAGCCGCTTGCGGAAGCTCTCGCGGGTGTCCTTGCGCGCATTCTCGCCGACCAGCGCGTCGAGCACCCGCTCCTCGGCCGCCATCTCGGCCCGGGCGGTGACCGACTTGCGCAGCCGCTCGCGGGTCATGCCGATGGCGATCTCGACCAGGTCGCGCACGATCTGCTCGACGTCCCGGCCGACATAGCCGACCTCGGTGAACTTGGTCGCCTCGACCTTGAGGAAGGGCGCGTTGGCGAGGCGGGCGAGCCGGCGGGCGATCTCGGTCTTGCCGCAGCCGGTCGGCCCGATCATCAGGATGTTCTTGGGCAGCACCTCTTCCTTCATCGCGTCGTCGAGCTGCTGGCGCCGCCAGCGGTTGCGCAACGCCACGGCCACCGCCTTCTTGGCGTCTTTCTGGCCAACGATGAAGCGGTCGAGTTCCGAGACGATCTCGCGCGGGCTGAAGGCGGTCGGGGTGTAGCCGGTCATACGCGCTCGATCACGATCTGGTCGTTGGTATAGATGCAGATGTCGGCGGCGATCGCCATGGCGCGGCGCGCGACCTCCTCGGCCGGCAATTCGGTCTCCGCCATCAGCGCCTTGGCGGCCGCCAGGGCATAGGGCCCGCCGCTGCCGATGCCGATCAGCCCGTCCTCGGGCTCCAGCACGTCGCCGTTGCCGGTCAGCACCAGCGAAACGTCCCTGTCGGCGACCGCCATCATGGCCTCCAGCCGGCGCAGATAGCGGTCGGTGCGCCAGTCCTTGGCCATTTCCACGCAGGCCCGGGTCAATTGGCCGGGATGCTGCTCCAGCTTGCCCTCCAGCCGCTCGAACAGGGCAAAGGCGTCGGCGGTCGCGCCGGCGAAGCCGACCACCACCTTGCCGTCGGCGAGCCGGCGCACCTTGCGCGCGCCGCCTTTGAGCACGGTGTTGCCGAAGGTGACCTGGCCGTCGCCGGCGACCACGACGTCGCCGCCGCGCCTGACCGAAAGGATCGTCGTGCCGTGGAACAGGAGGGTGTCGGGATCGCTCATATCGCGTTGTATGTGGCGAGGCTGCGGCGCGCGTCAACATGGGCGAATGCGGCCCCCGTTTCGGTCGGGGCCTCGGCCCGCGGCCCGGGACGACCTACATTGGGGCGCGAGAGCCGGCGCGGCGCGCTTCAATCGTGGCCCGCCGGCCCGCCGGAATGGTATGAACGGGCCAGGACTGCCGGAGACCGACGATGAATCAGGCCATCAGCCCCGAACCCGCCGCCGATACCGTCATGGCGCGCACCGCGAGCGTGGCGCGGCGGACGAAGGAAACGCAGATCGACGTGTCGCTCAACCTCGACGGCAGCGGCGACTACAGCGTCGATACCGGGATCGGCTTCCTCGATCACATGATGGAGCAGCTGTCGCGCCATTCCCTGATCGACCTCGAATTGAAGGCGGTCGGCGACCTGCACATCGATTTCCACCACACCACCGAGGACACCGGCATCGCGATCGGCGAGGCGGTCAGCCGGGCGCTCGGCGACCGCAAGGGCATCCGGCGCTACGGCGACGCGCTGATCCCGATGGACGAGACGCTGACCCGGGTGGCGCTCGACTGCTCGAACCGGCCCTACCTGATCTGGAAGGTCGGTTTCTCGAAACCGAAGCTCGGCGAGATGGATACGGAGCTGTTCAAGGAATGGTTCCAGGCCTTCGCCCAGGCCGCCGGCATCACGCTCCATGTCGAAAACCTCTACGGCGAGAACAACCACCATATCGTCGAGAGCTGCTTCAAGGGGCTGGCCCGGTCGCTGCGCAGCGCCATCGAGCCCGACCCGCGCAAGGCCGACGCCGTGCCCTCCACCAAGGGAG
>CBDCQR010000011.1:0-39163 GCA_965220685.1 Alphaproteobacteria bacterium | reverse complement strand
AAACGAGCGCTTCAGCTTGGGATTGAGCACGTCGTCGATCGGGACGGCGTGCCTGGAGGCGTATTCGCTGGCGACGCGGTGAAGCGGCCTTGCGAGCCGGCCGTGAGCGGCAGATGCGCTTGCCGGCTGGTTCAGGATCTTCTTGGCGCCGCGGCCGATCGCCAGGCCCGTCCCTGCGCCGGGCAGGATCGCGTCGAGCGCGGTATGCTGGGCCGCGTTTCGCAAGAGCGAGCCGGGGCCGATCGCGTGACGCAATCCGGCGCCAGCGACCGGCAGTGCCCCGCCGACCGCAGCGCCGGCGAGAGCGCCTTGCAAAGCGCCTTCAGCCTTGTCGCCTTCGGCCAAGCCAGCGCCGCGCGCGCCCTCCTGAACTGCGCCCGCGCCCGCAAGCGTCGCGGCGCGGCGTCCGAGCGAGAGACCGCCTTTTCCAACCCGCGCGATCGCGCCGCCCGGGACGAGCGCACCGGCGATGGTGCCGCCGATCTCGCCGCCCGTGTAGGTCCCGCCCTCGTCCATCTTGGCGAGCGCGTCGCGGACGCGGGATCTCTCGATTTCGCTCGTCATGGTTTCGTCGCTTAGCAACCCGCGCAGCGCGCCGCCGATCTCGTCGGCGAATCCGAGGCTGAGGCCTTGGGCAGCACCGCGCGCGCCGGCTTCGGCCTTGCCGATGTCCGGACGCGCCTGGTCGAGAAACGATCCCTTGGCCAACGCGGCCTGCCCGGCTTCGTCAAGCGCGCCGTCGCGCTTCGCCTTCAGGAGGCCGAAATGCGTATTCAGCGCCTGCGACTGGCCGGGCGTCAGCAGGCCCGCCTCGTGGGCGCGCAAGAGCCACTTGAGCTGATCCTTGCGGTCCATGTCAGCCCTCCAGCGCGATCAGGGAAGCGTCGAGGTTGTTGCCGCCGCCGAACTGGCTTTGCACCGCGCCGACGTCGTCGGCGATCAGGGCTTCCCATTTCTGGCGGGCCGTCGGGTCGAAATATCCCTTCTGTTCGAGCTGGCGGATAACGGTCTCAAGATCGGTGCTCTTGTCACCGCGCTGGAATCCCATCGCCGCGTCGACGATCGCGTTGTACTTCAGGTCGGTGGTTGGCGGCGGCAGTCCCGCTTTCAGATGCCGCGCGATCGCGATCGGCGCGATCTTCTTGCGCAGGTCCTCCAGCGCGTTGTTGTGCTCGGTCTGGCCGCCGAGGACGTTTGGCAGGAACGCGAAACGGCCCTGTGTCGTCACGCCGGTGCTTTCGCGCAGCCGCTCGACCGCGTCCTGGATCGCGACCATCTCGGCAAGCGTCTGGCGGTTCTTCGTTTCCGTGGCGGCGGCGGTTTTTGCTTCTTCAGCTGCAATGGCCTCGGAAACGGGCCCGCCTTCCGTTCGCAGCCGGTCGGCGACCTTGTAGACGTCGCCCGTGTTTGGGTCGCGGGCCATGCCGCGATCCGCCAGGAACTGCGCTTCGGCCAGCTGCGCGGGCGTCAGTTCTCCCGGTCCCGTGTCGATGCCGACGTAGTCTTTTTTCTCGTCTGGCGTGAATTCCACGCCCATTTCGCCAAAGGCCTCGGTCAACGCCTGCATCTTGCGCACGTCGGCCGATGCGGCCAGATCTGCCGCATGTGTCTGGCGGGCCATTGCCTGGCCGTGGGCGCGATCGGTGCCGTACCACTGCTGCGCGTTGGTCAGCAGGTCGCCTTTCTGGGCCAGCGTCAGGTTCGAGACGTCCAGCCCCGGCATGTACTTGCTGCCTGCGCCCATCTGCCTGAGCGCCGCATCGGCGAATGACGACTGCGCCTTGTTGGCTCGACCGAGGCGTTGTCGATTGACAATGCTGGACAGCAGCCCGACGAGCGCGGGCGCCGCGTGGTTGTACTCGGCGCTTTGCGCGCGATCGATGTTGCCGAGGGCGCGCTCGCGGGCAAGGTTCGCTTCCGCCGCGTTCCCGAATGCGCTGTTGCCGCCGAAGATGTAGGCCATCAGAAAAGCCCGATGCCGGCGCCGATGATCGATCCGGCGAGCGAGTTGCGCTGGTTTGCGGCGCTGACCTGGTTGCGATAGTTGTCTTGCACAAGGCCGGCGTAATCGGTGGTCGGGATCCTCCCTGCCCGGCCGCCGCCGCCTGGGGCGCCGCCCGCGATCCCCTGCAGCAAATTCGTCAGCTGCGAGGCTTCGCCCAGCGCCTGGTTGCGCGACGCGATCTCGGCGTTGAAGCGGTCAAGATCCTGCTGGTGCACCTGCTGCTGGGCGCGGTTGTAGAAATTGCCGCGCTCGAGGTTCTGGCCGAAGTCCAGCGCGTTCGCCTGGTTGTGCAGGATCGAGCGCGCCTGGTTCTGGCCGAATTCCTGGCCCTGCGCGGCGTTCTGGAACTGCGCGCGGCCGAGAAACTGGCCGAAGTCCTGCGCCTGGCCGGTGTTGGCAAGGTTCGCGCGCGCCAGCTGCTCGGCGAACGACTGGCCGCGCGCCTGGTTGCCGATGATCGCGTTGGCCTGGTTCTGGCCGAACTGCTGCGCCTGCGCCTGGTTCCGAAACTGCGCGCGGTTGAGCGCCTGGTTGAAGTTCTGCGCCTGCCCGGCCTGGCCGAACTGGCCGCGCGCCAGCTCCTCGGCAAAAGACTGGCCGCGCGCCTGGTTGCCGATGATCGCGTTGGCCTGGTTCTGGGCGAAGCGCTGCGCCTGGCTCTGGCGACCGAATTCCGCTTCCTGGCGCGCAAGGTTGGTAAGCCGCGAGTGTTCCTGGCCGGCGGAAAGAATCGCCGAGGCGCGGGCGTCCTGGCGCTCTCGGCCGAAATCGCCCAGCGCGCGGTTGTAGGCGTCCGACCCGGGCCGCAGGCCGCGATTGACGAGCGTGGCCTCGAGGCCCGCGCGATCGCGGTCGTGTTCGCGGTTGAGCCGGTCGAAAAGCGTGTTTTCGACGCGCTGCCGCGAGGCGTTGAAATCGGTGTCGTAGCGATTCTGGATCTGGCCGGCGTCATCGATGCCGTGCCGCAGCCGGCCTTGCGCCTGCCCGAACGTCGTCGGCGCGGTGCCGGCGTCGCCGATGCTGCCGCCGATCGACAGCCCGGTCGGCGCGATGCCGTGCTGCAGGCCGCCCTCGACTTCGCCCAGCGAGCGCGTCGCGCGCCCCGCGTCGCCGAAGTTGCCGACGATGGAGTTGCGCGTCGGCGCGATGTCGTATTCGACCTGCTCGGCCGGCTGGCCGAATTCGTAATTGACGTTCTTCGCGGTGCGCTTGAGCGTCACGAAGGGATTGCCGCCGCCTCCGGACGGGCGGCTGCCGGTCCGCGCGGTTGGCGAAGTCGCCCTGCGCGACTGGAACGGATTGGCGATCATCATGTCAGCCCTTCCCCGATCCCTTGGAGCTGCCGCCGCCGCTGTCGCGGCTGCGCGACGAGCGCGATTTCGATTTGCTCGAGGACGACGAGCTGCCGCCCTTTCCGGATCCGCGCCCGCGGACGTCCGGATTGCGCGGCGCGCCGCCGGTCTTGAAGCCGGCGCGCTCGCCGGCCCGGGTAAGGTGGCCCTTGCTGAGAAATCCGACGCCGGTGGCCGAGCCGCGGCTGATGCCGGGCGGTCCGGTGTTCGGATAGGACGTCCCGTCGATCGTCTTGCGATAGCTTGGATGGTTGTGGCGATCGTGGCCGAACACGTCGCCGCGACGCACGTCGCTGATGACCGTGCCTGCGCCTTTTCCGGATCCGGATCCGCGCGGACGGTCCATCGATCCGCCGCCGCCGTCGTCGCTGCCCGTGTCGCGCGGCGTCACGTCCTTCATCGGCTTTGCCGGCGACTGCATGAAGGGATCGAACGGCTGGCGCGTCGGTCGCGCGTGATAGGTCTGGCCGGTTTCGTGCGGAGAGCGCATGTCCATTTGCGGGCGGCGCATGTCCTGCGCGTGCGTGAAACCGCTGCTCGGCGCGCTGAAGCCCAGGAAACTGCCGAGGGCGCCCAGCGCGCCCTGCTGGGCCCGCTGCGCGGCGTCAAAGCCGCCCTGCTGCATCGGCGACAGCGTCTGGCGCTCCTCGTAGGTCGGCAGCGTGATCTCCTCGCCGCCCGGACCGATCATCGTTCGGGAGCCGGTGCGAACCTGGCGATACGAGCCGAACGGATTGACGACCGGCGCGGCCATTTCGCGGTTCGCGATCTCGGTTGCGAGGCCGTACTTGAACTGCTCGGCGGCGGTCTGCTTCGGATCGGGTGGCTTGGGTGCTGACTGCATGACTCGAATTTACGCTGCTGCGGATTCCAGATCGACGGTGCTGCAACTCGCAACAGGCCCGAAGAGCATGTTGGTCGCCCACTTCCGGCGGTGCATCACCATGACGCACTCGGCCTCCTCGTCGGCATAGAGCCAGGGAATTTTCGTTTCCTCGAAGCCGAGCCGCCGCAGGATGCTGCGGGTGCGGACGTTGTTTTCGCCGGTCCGCGCCCAGAGGATCCGCGCGCCGCACTCGGCGAACGGAAACGCGAACAGGTGGCGCAGGCTTTGCCGCGTAAGCCACTTCGGCGACGTCGCGAACCCGGAAAACTCGATCGTTTCCGATCGCTCCTGCCAGTTGGAATAGACGCAGCCGCCGAGCAGCTGGCGTTCGTTCAGGATCCCGATGCCGACGGACCACTGGCCGAAAAAGTGATCGGGATGGTGATCGTTGCCGAGCGCCACGTACTGCCGGATCATGGCCGGATGCTCGTCGGTGTCGTGGATGAAGTGGATCATCCGGCGTATTTCCGGGCCAGCTCGGCGCGGATCCGCTCCATCGGCACGTCTGCGTCGCGCATGTCGATGAAGTCCTTGGCGATCGTGTAGTTGTCTGCGGCCGAGACCTGCATGATCTCTTTCAGCCATTGCGGCTGCGACGAGCCGCCGACGCCGATCTGCAGGCGATTGCCCTCGACGACCGGGCCGTCCGGCGCGTTCTTGCCCGGCTCGTGATCGCCGGCGTCGGGACCGTCGTTCGGCGGATGGACCATTTCCATCGCCTTGAGGATCACGTCCGGCGAATGGCCCTGGCGGACCAGGTGGGCATACTGCTTCGCCAGCCGGCCGTAGCTTTCCGGACCGGCGTGGTCGAGCATCGAGTCAAGCCAGGGCGGATTGCCCGGCGGCACTTGCGGGTTGACGGCCTGTTGCGGGACCGGCGCGGCACGACCGGCCGCCGCCAGTTCGGCCTGCTGCCGTGCCGCGGCGACCTGCGGATCGTCGGCGCCCAGGTTCGGCGCGAAATCCTGCTGGATCGGAGCGCTTTCCGATCTCGGCGGCATCGGCGGCCGTCCCGCGATCTGGCGGCGCGGCCGCGTGACGCGTCCGGGCGCGGTACCGGCGACGGCGGCCTGCAGGGCGTCCTGCAGGTTCTGCGGCGGCGCGGTGTTGACTTCAGGCGATCGACCCAGCACGGTCGGCGCGCTTGGCGCGTCTGCTGCCGTCACCGTCAGCGGCGCGTCGGGCACCATCGGCTTTGACAGCGGCGCGACGTCGACCTGCGGCGCCTGCCCAACGTCGATCGCGGGCAGTCCGTCCGGCCTTGCGGCGACGTTCGGCCCCTGCCCCAAGATCGTCGGCGCCTGCCCGCCCGTCGGCATACTGCTCCTCGAGGGCTGGGCGGCGCGTCCGATCTCGGAAAGCGCGGCCATGTCGGGCTGCGCCTGGTCGCCGGCATCGATCGCCGGCAGTTCGTCTGGACGCGCTGCGACGTTCGGGCCGCGTCCGAGAATGTTCGGCGCCTGCCCGGCCGTCGGCATGTTGCTCCTGGACGGCGAAACGGCGCCTCCGAATGCCGCGAGCGCGGCCATGTCGGGTTGTGATTGGTCGCCGGCATCGAGCGCGGAAAGGCCCTGCGGCCGTGCGGCGACGTTCGGACCTTGCTCAAGGTCCAGGATCGTTGGCGCCTGCCCCCCCGTCGGGGCGTCAAGAAGGGACGGCGAAGGCATTTCGACCTGGGGGGATGCTTTCCTTCGCCGGCCCATCATGAATCCCGATCGGCTCGCTGCGCCCTGCGCATTGCCGGCGCCGTCCATGCGCCCTCCCATGAAGGCGGAAGCGTTCGGCGCGCCGTGCGTTTCCGGCCCTCGGCCCCGGACGCGCGGTGCATTGCCCGGCATCGATGCCGGCTGCTGCAGCGGCGTCGCCATTTCTGCGGGACCGCCGAACAGTCCGGCCGCGATCTCGTCGCGGACAGTCATGGGTGCGCCCGATTGCGGCGCCTCGGAGGCTGCAGCGCCCAGGAAAGGCGTTGCCGTGAGCACGGTCGGCGGATTGGGCGACGGCGGCTGCATCGGATAGTCGGCGTATGGATCCGCCATCTGCCCGCGCGGCTTGCGGCGCGTCCAGCGCACGTCGTCAGGCGAGCGGATCTCGCTGCCGCGCTGGGTGTCGAACGGATTGCGCGACAGTCCGGGACCGGCGGTTTCGTCATCATCGAGCAGAAAGCCCTTTCCGGACGGAGGCGCGACCTGGGCCACGGCCTTTTCGGTGTCTTCGGGCGTGGCGTCGTCGTCGCGGTCGCGCATGTTCCGCCAGAGGCCGTAGCCGGCCAGCGCCGCGCCGCCGAGCTTTGCGGCGTTGCTGCCGCCGGCCAGCATGAGGCCAGCGCCGATCAGCGGCAGCACGTGTTCCTTGCGCAGGCCGCGCTTGGCGTCGGAGCTGAAAAGATTGAGCATGGCGGCTAGTTTCCCTTCGACAGCTTGGTGCGGACGCCGAGCGCGCCGAGGATCGCCGTGCTTTCCTCTTTCTGGCCGACGGCGATCTGGACGCTGGGCGCCATGATGTCGACGTGGCCGTGATGGAACGCGCGACGCGCGGTGCGCCAGCCGCCGTCGATGGTGGGCGGCGGCGCATAATCCACGTCGTCGGCCAGGCGCAGCTTTCCAAGCTCGCCGACGCCGAGCACGGGCGTCCACGCCGCCGGATCCTGGACGATCGGCGGTGCCGGAAAGTCGGCCTCGGCCGTGGCCGCCAGCGACACGGCGCTGTCGTGGCCGCGGTGGCCGGTCCAGTAGGTGCGCAGCTCGGTGACGCCGGAGTCGCGCAGCCGGTTGATCGGCGTGAGCCGAAACTTGCACTGAATGTCCCGCTTGTCGTCCCAGCCGCCTGCCCACTCGTAGAGCTTGGCGGTTTCGTCGGCGACGTAGACGCGCTTGCCGAGCGGCGACATGGCGACCGCCTGGATCTCGCCGAAATTCACGTCGAACCAGGCGCCGGTTTCCATGTTGATTCCCATGATGATGCGCTCGGCCGCGTCGTCGGAAATCCCGTTGTAGACGAAGGCCAGGTTCCGGACCTGCCAGGTGCAGGCGTTCCATCCGGCCGCGTTTGCCGCCGGCACGCGCTCGATGCGCGCCTTCCAGAGCGGCTCGTCGCTCAAATAGGGCTCGGCGTGGCCGGCCAGCAGGCCGTGCATCGACAAAAGGCCGCTGGACGTGCCGACGAGCAGGTCGGACACGTGCCGGAAACGGCAGTTGCGATGCAGAAGGATCCCCGTCGGAAACACGCCCTGCAGCTCGAGGCTTTCCGGATCGCCCGAATAGACCGCGCAATGCCCGCTGTCGGTGAAGAACGCGAGGCGCTGCGAAAGCGTGTCGCCGGCGACCATCGACCAGGAGTCGACCATCACGACGCTTGCGCTGTTGGGCAGCACGCCGCCCAGCTCCAGCGTCGCCACTTCGCCTTTCACCTGCAGGAGCGGCAAATAGTAGGCCGTGCTGGACCCGTCCACGATGAAGACGCGGTTGCGGTAGCTCGTGGCGTCCAGGAAGTCGTCCGGATCTGCGCCGTCGACCTCGCCGGGGTTGGTGCCCGCCTCGATCCGGCTCACCTTCGGATTGGCGGTCCTGTCGTAGAGCCACGTTTCCTGCCCGTTCATTATCGTGACCAGCTTGCCGCCCTGCCCGAAGATCCCGTTCCAGGAAACGTCGGCGCTGGCGACGGCCTGGTTGGTGTCGGCCACGGTCGCGGCCGCAGGATCGATCACGTGCAGGGTGCCGTCCACGACGGTGAGCAGCTGGGAGCGCTGGCCGTCCTCGAACGGCACCAATGGGCCCGGCCGGCCGGCGGGCACGTCGCCGGTCAGGTTGACGTTGCGCAGGCCCGGCCGCGGGCGAAGGCCGTTGCGGTCCGGAATGAAGTTTTCGAGCACGCAGGCCGTGCCCTGGTCGCGCGCGAACGGGTCGCTCGAAAGGCCGCGGACGGGCACGGACAGCAGCGTTTCGTCGCGCGGGTGTCCGGGCGCGCCGATCGGCGGCCGCGAATGCAGGCCCGGGACGGCCAGCGGATCGAAAGGATCGACGCTTTCCGCCACGTCTCGCTCGCGGCGCGCGCGTTCGCGCAGGTAGAGCGCCTGCGTCGTCACGGCGCAGTGCCCTGCTCAAGCTGGATCTGCACGCGCACGTCCTCCAGCCAGCGGTTTTCCATGCGCTCGTAATCGAGGCCGCGCTTTTCCCTCCAGCGCCATTCCGCGCCTTCGCGCAGCAGGACGAAAGGCACGTTGAAAGTGTCCTCGTCGCCGGCCAGCGCCTCGCCGGCGCTGCACCAGTGATCCGACACGTAGGTCAGGACCACGGAAGCGGCGTCGTCATTCGTGTAGATCCGGCGATTGTGCAGGATCATGCTGCCGTCGTCGGCGTAGCTGATCCATTCCTGCATGTTCGACATGGCGTCGTAGGCAAACGGCTGGCGCTCGTCCTGAACGGCGATCGCGCCGCCCTGGCTGGAGATGTAGCCGTAGTCGTCGGGCAGCTCGTAGCTGGATTTCGCCGGGAAATCGCCGGGGCCTTGCCGAGGCAGCGTCACGACCTTCACCAAGTCCGGCCACTCGGCCTTGCGGAACATGTCGAGGCCGCACGAGTTGATCGCGGCCACGATGCCGGCGATCTCGACGCTGGGATCGAGCACGTGGGGATCCGGCACGTCCACCTCGACCGACGCCGCGAGCTGCTTCAGGAGCGCGACGGCGTTCATGGCGCGTTCATTCCTTCAAAGATCGAGCGGCCGGCAAGGCGACTCACCTGCGCCTGCGTCTCCTCGTTCTTCAGAAGGCCGTTCAGGACGTTCAGCTCGCGATCGGAATCGGCGGTGCGCTTGTAGAATTCAAGCGCCCGGAACATGATCGCCGCTTGCATGATGTCGTAGTGCGTGGGCAGCACGTCGCGCCCTGGCGACGCCGGATCGGCCGGGTTCCGGATCTGGACCCGGTAGGTGATCCGGTGGATCTCGCCGGCCTCCGTCGTGCGAAACGTCGGCGCGCCCTTGACGTAGGAATAACCGAAGGCGCCGGTCGCCTCGACGTCGGTGATCTTCGGCAGCACGACCTGGCCGACTCGCACGGTCTCGAGGATCCACGGATCGGTGCCGTCCGGAAACGCCGTGTCGCCGTTGTTCGGCGGCGTGATCTCGATCACGTCGCGCAGCTTCCACTTGTTCTGAAGAAACTGCGTCGCGTCGGCCGCGATCCGCGGCATGTTGCGCGCGATGTCGTTGATCTGGTGACGGACGCGAATGTCGCGGACGATCCGGCCCAGCGAATTCTGGTTGCGCTCGACGGCCTGCGGAAGCCCGGTCATGCCGCGATCCTTTCAGGTGCAGGCGCCTCGTTGCCCCAGGCGTCGAAGCCAGGGAACGCGCGGCGCGCGAACATGTCGAGGCGCGGTCCCGGCGTCACGCGGCGGATCAGCTCGTAGAATTCGGGCGGCTTGGCGACCGCCCTGCCCGGGTGCGGCCATGAATTGACGACCGAAAAGCCTTTCGTGGTCAGCAATCGCGGCTTTCCTCGGACGCCGACGCACACGAATTCCGCGTTGTAGCGCGGGAAACCGGGACGTTGCGGCGAGGGCCAAGCGGGCTTGTGCCAAACCATCGTGAAACGGTATTTCAGGTCCCACTGGGCAAAGAGCCGCGGCGCATCGAAAAGCGTGCGTTCGGTGACCCAAAGGAAGGCGAAAGCGTCAGCGGTCAGCGGCAGCGGCAGCTGCGCGATTTCATCGATCGAGAGCGTCGAAAAGTCAAAATCACGGTGAACGCGGCCGTCGTTGAATTTTGGATCGGTGCAATAGCCGCCGGTTTTCCAGGGCGGATCAAGCACGACGGTCGCATAGCGTTTTTCGGGCAGGTTTTGCCAAGGCGGCGCGGCGTCCGTCATACCACGGCCTCGCGCGTCTTGAAGGCGGAATGCTCGTTGAGCCAGCGGCGCCTGAAAGCGTGATCCTCCTGCAGGTCCGCCTCGTCCATGCCGGAGGCCCAGAACAGGTTTTCGGGGATCGACGCGACCCGGCACCAATCGTCGCCGAAGCGCCGGCCGCGCGTCTCTGCGCGAAATTCCGCGTTTTCCGACAGCAGCCCCGTCGCGGGAATGTCTGTGCGGATGGTTTGCGTGCCGTCAGGCTCGATCCGGCTCCAGCGGGTCCGGCCGGTATGCGGACACCAATCCTCCAGCTCGAAGCCGTCGTCGTCCCGAAAGCGTGCCATCCAACGATCAGACCTCGACGACGTGAGGCGGATATTCGATCTTGTTTTCTTCGATGAGCATCTGCGCGCGGGCGGCTTCCATCGGAAAACCTTCCTCCGGACACATTTCCGGCGTGAGCTTGATGTTCAGCGGGTTTGTGAAAACGACGCCGGCCTTTTCCAACAGCGCCTGTTCCTTTTCGTCCGGGTAGTAGCCGACGCGATTTCGCACCATCACTTTTTTCGATTTGGCGGCCATGTTCTTGGTTCCTTGTTTTCAAAATTTAGGCGGCCGCGCGAAACGGCCGCCGCGATCGATTGAATCAGGCTACGTTCTTGACGTCGGCGACAAGGCCGTGCGCTTTTTCATTGCGCATGAGCAAGCAGCCCTCGCCGAGCACGACGACTGGCTGGTGGTCGCCCGTGCGCGGGATGTTTGGTTGGCGTCCCATTGGACGCAGCCAGCACCATTCGGCACGGCGGCGATCGATCACAAAGACGTTTCGATTCATCTTTGCGTTCAAAGTCGCGTCGCCGGCGACCATCACGCGATCCGGCATGACGCTGACGAGCTGACCTTGCGGATCGAGATACATGTCGACGGCCGCATTGATCGTAACCCCTCGCCTCGCAGGCGCAGCGGTGCGCTGCTCGGTCACGTTCGCGTCCGACAGGAATTTCGAAAATACGGTCTTCACGAACGGCGTGCAAAAGACGCGGCTCGGGTTTCCGCCGTTTTCGTAGACCGACGTCATGCAGCTGTCGAGCAACGCCTTTGTGAAGGCGCGCAGCGTCCCATTTGTGGCGGCATCAACAAGTCCGTCGCTTTGCCATCCGCCGTCCGCGCCAGCACCACCGCCGCGGAAAGCGTTTGTTTCCAGCCAAGCGTTGAGACTCGCGGATTTTCGTGTCGCGCCGCTGGCAGCTCCGTTGTTGAGGAGCAATGACGCCTCGACGTCCTTGCGAAGCTCGATCAGCTTGTTGCGCAGTTCGCGCGCGACTTTGGCGTCGCCGCCGGCCGATCGAGTTGCTGTCTGAGAGCCTGAAATCGTGAAGCTCTTGCGAAAGATCTGCGTGTAGTTGATCCGTCGCACTGCAGTCGTCGGCTTCGTGTAGGCCCATTCGTCGCCGTCCGGGTGCGCGTTGTCCTTGACCGCGTCCAGATCGTCGACGCCCCATTCGACCTTGGTTGCCTTGCAGCGGCTCTTGCCGATCGAGGAGTAGATGGGCGTGTCCTCGGGCGTAAGCTGGCTGATGATGTCGCTGAGGTCCTCGCGGTTCAGCTTCGCGTCAGCGACGGTGTAGGTGGTTGATGCAGTGGCCATGAATAGCTCCAGACTGAAATTTGTGGTCGAAAATGCCTTTTTTTGTTAATCTGGAGACTGCTCTGCTCAAAACGGAAACCCGACATGAAACCACTCGCAACAGGGACGCCGCGCTTGGGAACGCAGCGCCGCCGATCACGTGGCTGCGTCTGAATTCAATCCCGCAACGTTTCTCGCGCGATCCGGCCTCACGAGCCAGGAAGTCGGCGTTCTGTACGGGTATATGCAGCACCTGATTCGGAAATTTGCGTCGGGCAATGACGCAACGGCGCGAAAGCCGCGCGATGAAATGGCGGCCGAAGTGTTCCAGGAACTGGCGCGGCTGCGGATGCAGGGCCTCAGCGAAGAAGCGATCGGCAGGCATTTCGGCGTGTGCCGACAGACCGTGCGGCGCTGGGCTGACTATGCCGACAACGGCAACGTTCCGGCGAACTCCTCGCTCTACACCAAGGGCTATGCAGTGACCTTCGCCCAGCGACAGATCGCGCGCCGTGCCGACGCCGTCTGCCAATAGACTGCCGCGGAAAACGCGGGAAAACGCGCCCTGCGCGGCGTTTTTCGGTGCCCTTTTTCCGGAAGGGGGGTGGGGGGGTGTTTTTGAAAAGGCGACAGGAAGGGGCCGCCCCTCGCCCGCGCGCGCAAAATGAAAATCAGTGCAAATTCAGTGCAGAATTCAGTGCAGAAAAATCGGTTTTGGGGTGACGGCAGCAATTAGCGATGGGCAGGAAACGCGGTCCTGAAGCACTCTCAAAAGAGCGCACGAAGCCGTGGCAAAATCTCGGCATCAGCAGGCGCACCTATTACGAGCAGCAGCGGGAGCTGGGCGACGCAAGGCGCCTGGTCGACTCCCTGCCCGGCAATTTCGACCCGGCCGCATACGTGGCCCGCAGCGGCCTCGAGGCCGGCGAACTGTTCTATCTCTTTCGCTGGCTGGAATTCCACCTTTCCGCCGGAATGCAGCAGCTGCGGCATGAGGGATACAGGCCTGCGCAAACAAGCCTGCTGGGCACCATTGCCGCCCCTGAAGGCAACCAGGAAGCGCCGCAGCGCACGGTTCTGGCAAAAGCCACGCCAGCGAAAGAGGCGCTGCAGAAGTTTCTCAAGTCGCCAAACCCGAACTGGCGGACGAAGATCGAGAGGCTGCATCCGGCCGTGCTCGATTTCATGCTGGCAGGCTATTACGATTTTGACGGCTGCAAGGCCGTGACGAATTACGAAACGCACCTGCGCAACTGCAAGATGGACGTGATCGCGTCGATCCTGCACACGAAAGGCGACTACGGGCAGATGTCCGAGCTGCTGCGCAGGAACGAGGCGGAAGTCCGGCAATTCGTTGAAATGAACGCCGACGTTCGGGAATTCTGGCTTGCTGAAAAACAGAAGCTCCTGAGCCGCGGCGAAAGCTGGCTCTACCAGAAAGCGGCCGAGGGCGACATTGAGTCGACGCGCTGGTTGCTCAATCACGCTCCTGAAGGCATGACGCTCGATCGCTGGCGGCGGCCGGTCACGGACGATTCCGGCGCGGCGCCGCTGGAGGCCCTCACCGAATTCCTGGAAGGCCTGCGCGAGTCAGAACTGGCAGCGCCGCCGGATCCTGAAGACGAAACCGAGGATGCAGCGCAATGAGGCAGCGAAGCGGCGCATCGATCCTTGCCGGAATGGACCCGGCGCAACGCAACGAGGTGCTGTCGCGCTTCACGCCGCAGCAGCTGCACGCCCTGCGCCACAAGTGGGAAGGATTCCTTGCCCGGCCGGACCAGGAGGAACCGCCGGGCGATTGGGACATATGGCTGATCATTTCCGGCCGCGGCTGGGGCAAGACGCGTACCGGCGCCGAATGGGTCAAGAAGATGGTCGACAGCGGCCGCGCTAAATCCTTCGCCTTGGTCGGGCAAACGGACGACGACGTCGACCAGTTGATGATCCACGGCGTCTCCGGGATCCTCAAGGCGTATGAGCACGAGCCGGCCTCGAAAGCGCCGAAGGTGCATAAGGACAACATCGTCTGGCCGAACGGCGCGATTGCAAAGCCCTATTCATCCTGGAATCCGGACGCGCTGCGCGGGCCGAATTTCGACGCGGCCTGGTGCGACGAGGTTGGAAAGTGGAAATACGCGCGCGCGACCTGGGACATGCTGCAATTTGCCCTGCGCGAGCGGTCCGGCCCGGGCAAGCAAACGCGCCAGATCGTGACGACGACGCCGAGGCCGACTGAGCTGATCAAGGCCATTGTCGCCGGCGACGAGGGCAAGGTGCATCGCACGAACGGCCGCACGAGCGACAACGCCTCGAACCTGGACCCGCGATTCATGAAGCGGATCTACAAGAAATATGGCGGGACGCGGCTCGGCCGGCAGGAGCTGAACGGCGTCATTTTGAGCGACCTGCCGAATGCGCTCTGGACCTACGCGAACCTGGAGGCCTTCAGGCTGGCGCACAAGCCGGACGACATTGGCCGCACATTGGTTGCCGTGGACCCGGCGACCGGCGGGATCCGCGACCAGAAGTCGGCCGAGACGCAGGAGCGCGACGAGCACGGAATCGTCGTGGGAGGCCTCGGCGCGGACGGGACGGGTTATCTCCTGGAGGACCGATCCTGCCACGGAACGCCGAACGAGTGGGCGAAGGTCGCAATCCAGGCATTCGACGACTGGAAGGCGGACGCGATCGTGATCGAGGCCACGCAAGGCGGCGACATGGCCGTCAACACGGTGCGCACGATGCGGCCGGAGGTTCCGATCCGGAAGGTCTGGGCAAGCCGCGGAAAGCACGTCCGGGCCGAGCCGGTGGCGTCGCTCTATGAGCAGGGGCGGATCCGGCACGTGGGAACATTCCCGGCGGTCGAGGACCAGCTCGTGCAAATGACGAACCACGGCTACATCGGCGAGACGTCGCCGGATCGCCTGGACGCGGTGGTCTGGCTTTTCAGCGGCCTGCTGCCGGACCTGATTTCAGTGCCGGATCCGGACGGCGCGACGGATCGCCAGCGCCGGCTGCGCGAAGCCCGCGAGCGCCACGCCCATTCGCGGGCATGAATGAATCTGCATAATTATGCAGATTCAGGTCAGATTATGCATGAATCTGGGCCTGACTTGCGCTTATTGCGCTTTTGGGTCAGCATCAGATTTGTTCGCGTGCTGTCCCGACACCGGCGGCTCAACACCCTGATGCAGACAGCACGCGAGCGCCAAAATCAGGGTGTTGAGCCGCCGGTGCAATTTAGGAGAAATCATGTTTGAAAATCTGACGGGGAAGCACGTCATCGTGCGGACGCGCGATGCAGGCGTTCACGCGGGCGTGCTGATGGGGGTGGACGGCGACAACGTCCATCTTTCCGAGGCACGTCGCATGTGGCGCTGGTGGGCGAAAAAGTCGATCTCGCTGTCCGGCGTGGCATTGCACGGTCTGGCCGATCGATCAGAGGTGCGCATTTGCGGAAACATCAGCGAAATGGTGATCCGCGGATGGTGTGAAATCCTGCCCACAAGCGAGACGGCGCAGCTGAGCATCGCCGAATGCAAAGAGGCCGAAGCATGACGAAAGGCGACGGCTCCGGCGACGGCTCCGGCGACGGCTCCGGCTACGGCGACGGCTCCGGCTACGGCTACGGCTACGGCTACGGCTCCGGCTACGGCGACGGCTCCGGCTACGGCGACGGCGACGGCGACGGCTACGGCTACGGCGACGGCTCCGGCTACGGCGACGGCGACGGCGACGGCTACGGCGACGGCGACGGCGACGGCGACGGCTCCGGCTCCGGCTACGGCTACGGCGACGGCTAAAAAAGGATCGCGACCGGCCGTGACGCGCGGCGTCACAACCGGTCGCGATCCATTGCGTGAAAGATCACCGCCATGAAAAACGCGACGAAGACCTTCGACGTGAATTTCGTCAGCCACAATCGCGAGGCGAAATGCCCGTCAAATCCGGATTTTCCGAACGGCGTCGACATTGATGCGGCTGCCGGCGCCAGGAAAACGTGCTCGACCTGGCTGCCCTATCCGGCCGAGTGCTGCGGGGTGTGGATGATCGAGTGCACCAGGTGAGGCCTCAAGATCGCGGTCACGGCCGCCGGGCGCCGGGACGATCCGCGCTTCCTGACGGTCGGTTGCGCGATCTGAGACAACCGGACGCCCAATCTCAGAAACCCGATCGGTTTCTGAAAGAACAAAATTCTTCGCAGATCCGGCCACGTGCTCGAAACTCGGCCCGATCGGAGCGGCTCGAGGCGCGATCCGCGCCGGCATCGATGCCAAGCAAAGAATTTTGTTCCGATTTCAGGTCGGATCCGACTTTTCGGAGAATTCTGTTCTTTGTCACTCTGGATCGCGGTGAGTGCGCTTTGTCCAACGGTCGAGTTTCAGCTTTTCGAAGTACCGATCGCGTTCCTGGTAATATCTCTCGACCCGCTCGGCGTCGGCTTCGGCTTCCGCTCGCTCTAGGTCGCGCTGCAACTTTTCCAGATCCCGAATGTTCACCGCTTCACTTTTGCTCGCCCTCAATGCGCTGAGTGTCCAGATCCACAAAAGTTTCAGCTGCCTCGTCGGACATTGGGAAAATCGCTTTCCACCTGCGCAATACGATTTCCGGCATCGGCTCGCTGGTCTTCACGATTGCGGTGCCGACGCTCTTGAGACCTTCCGTCGCCAGCCCCTGCATCGTGATTTCGTTGTGCGCCCAATCTTGCGCAAGGCCGCGAGCCAGCTCAAGTCTGACGCTTGGTCCGACGACGTCGGCAAGAATGCCCATGTAAACCGCGTGGTCGTCCGTGCGCACGAGGACGAATCTTCCGAGCAGGTTGTCGAACATTCGATTTTTCCTTTCCGGTTTTCGAGGTTTGGAGCGATTAAAGATAGGCGAGCGCCTGCGCAGCCTCCTGCCCGGCCGTGTACCTAGCGAGCATCGTTGACGACTGCCAGCGGCCTTGACGCATCGTCACGGCGTGAGGCGCGCCCTTGGCCGTCATGGAAACCGCCATGCCGGTCCGGAGCGAATGGGCGGAATACCCGTTTCCGAGCTTTGCCCATTCGACGGCGCGCTGGACGATGTTGCCGATCGTGCGATCGGTGACGCCGAAGATCGGCGCGTCCGGCGCCTTGTCGTTCGCTGCGGCCGCGCGCCAGTTGAGCAGATCGTCGGACACGTCCAGCGGAATTGCGAGAATGGCCGAGCGGCCCTCCTGGTCCGCTTTTGACCGGCGCACGCAGATCCGCCCGTCGCCCTCGAACATCGGCGAATAGTCCCGCCATTGGAGCGCGGCCAGCTCGCCGCGCCGCAGGCCGCAGGCCGTGCCGAGGGAAATCACGGCGATGTCGCGCAGGTTCACGGCCGGAAGCGCGGGACGGACGCGCAGCGCGCCGCGGATGATCGCGACCAGCTCGCATGTGAGCGGCCGCGCCTGGCGCTGGGTGCGGCCCTGCAGCGCCTGTTCGCGGGCGATCGCCCGGATCGTGCGCTTCACGATCGGCGCGGTGCAGGGGTTGGCATCGTCCAGGATGCTGCAGCTCCAGGCGACGGCGGCGGATGCCTGGCGGATCGACGAGGTCGCGTATCCGGACGCGGCCAGCTCGGCCATGAAGCCGGCGACGGCGTCCGGCGTCACCTCGCGGCCGTTCCTGGCGAGCCACTGCGCCCAGGCGGCGGTCCAGCGCTGGTAGGCGCGGCGGGTTTCGGCGGCGATGCCGTCCATCATTCCGACCGAATCACCGCGGCCGTTGCGAGCGCGGAATTCGCCTGAAGCTGGATCATTGAAGAATTTGTTTGAATGTCGGGATTGTCGCGCAGCTCGATCCAGGCGTGGAGAAAGGCATCGGCGATGTCGGCCCGGACGTATTGCACGTTCTCAAAGAACGGGGTGTCCGTGACTTCGGTTGCGATGATGATGCTGCCCATTTCGCGGCGTGAACAGAGAATTCGCGGCGGTGCCGTGTCTTGCATCAGAATCCCCCCGGTTTCCGATAACTGTAATTACCGGAAAGTTGCGTTCGATTCCCGTTCCGGTCCAGCCGCAAGATGTGGTCCCGGACTGGAGGCGCGACACAAGCCGCCATTTCCCCCTTTCATCAAAATGTTCACAAAAAGAATCCTTCTTTGACAGAATCCTTTGGAATCTTCTGGGGGCAAAATCCTGCCGCCCAAGGGGGGCAAAATCCTGCCGCCCAAGGGGGGCAAAATCCTGCCGCCCAAGGGGGGCAAAATCCTGCCGCCCTGAATTCGCCAAGGTGACGGTGCGGGGGATCTCGACCGCGAATCAGGCCGATGTTGACTTTGCGCGGGGAACTGGTGCAGCTTGGGAGGGCGTCAACCCGGCCACGCATCGAAGGACCGGAAAAACCAAGGGCCGCCCGTTGATTTCCACGTCAGGGCGACCCTCAGAGTCAGGGGGCAGATATGCCCGATCACAGGAAAAATGTCAAGGTTCCTGCCTCCGTTCGGAGGCAGAAATGCAGACAGAAAGCACCTGTCGAATCCTTCGGGATTTCGACCTCAATCCCACCGAAAAATGCATCGCGATCCGGCTCCTGCACTTCCAGGGCGAAAACAAGTCGGCCTGCATCCCGATCAAGCATCTGGCCGCCGAGTGCGGCGTAAGGTACAGCACGGCGCAGCGGGCGGTCAGCACCCTTGAGGCCAAGGGCTGGCTGCGGCGCGAGCTGCGCGTCAACCAGCCCTCGCTGATCCGCGTGCGGGTGCCGTCATGAATTTCGGCGACGTCGCGGAAAACATCATCCGCAGCACGGATCTGTCGCCGACGGAAAAGATCGTCGCGATCCGGCTGGCCCGGTACCAGAGAGACAACAAGTGGGCCTGGCCGTACGTGCAGCAGCTCGCCAACGAGACCGGCCTGAAGCAGCGAAACTGCCGGTACGCGCTGAGCGCGCTCCTGCGCAAGGGATGGATCATCCGGCACGACCCGGCGCGGCAGTACGCGACGCGCGATCCGAGCCAGTACGCGCTCACGTCCCGCGCGACCGCCCCGTCCGCCGGCGCAGGGGTGCAGAATCCTGCCTCCCGAAAGCGGGTCGCGGCCGGCGCGTCCGGGGGCGACGAGGAGGACGCGCGCTTCGCGGCGTTCAATCTCGAAGGCGCGGGGCATCCGGACCAGTGCAAGGTCGCCAAGTCGATCTACCGCGAGCTTGGCTGGCCCGTAACGGGCCCGAACAGTCTCTGCCTGCGCACCTTCATGCGAAAATTCCAGGCGGATCGCGCGGGTGCAGGAAAGCCGCTCAAGGGCGCGGATGCGGGCAAGCATTTCCGGAATCGCATGGCGGCGGAAATCAAGCGCCGCGCTGCCTGGAGGGCGGCGTGATGCCGCGCGTGAAGGAAAACAGGTGCCGCGCCTGCGGAGCGATCCTGAGCGGGCAGTTCAACATCGAGGACAAGAAGCTGCGGCCGAAGCCCGGCGACTTTTCGTGCTGCGCGTACTGTCGCGACGTGAGCGTTTACGCGGACGACATGACGCTGCGCGAGCCGACCAATGCCGAATGGAAAGAACTGGCCGGCACGGACTTTGCCAACACGACGACGCTGCTCAAGCAGGCGGAGGACGAGCTGAAACGGAAAGGTCTTTGGGAGCACTTCGTGAAGGCGGGTCACGGCAAGCTGGAGAAACGGCAATGACGATGCGTTCAATCCCGAAACAGCGATGCTTTCATTGCAACGGCCTCCTCGACGGATGGGAGGATCCGCAGCCGGGTCGCGGCGAAGCGCCCGGCCCGGGTTGCGTTTCGATGTGCCTGTACTGCCGGACGGTCGCGGTCTACGGCGACGACATGAAGCTGCGCGCTCCGACCGATGCCGAGCTGACGGAAATGGCGAAAACCACGGCGCTGCGCGACACGACTGCCTTGCTGGCTGCGTTCCACGCGCAGCTGAAAAGGGACGGCAAATGGGAAAAATACTGCCAGCACGGCGACGTCGACATGGAGAAACTGCCATGAGCGAGCTGCAGGACTTTTCGCAATTCGACCTGCGCCAGATCGTGGCCCAAATGCTCGAGGCCGGCGACATGGACGCGCATATCGCTTTCGGGAAATTCGTCGAGCTGGAAATCACGATCAACGAAATCAGGAGCGCCGACGGGCGGGTGCAGTACCGGCGAAAGGGGTATTCCCCGCCCGTCGCGTTCGCGGCCGAAGCGACATGAGCGCGAAAAAGGCCTTCGACCTGACGGTCCCGACGCAGCGCCGGCTGCGCGATTTCCTCACATGGGCGATCCTCACCGCGCAATTCGTGGGCGCCAGCGACGAAGAGTCGGTCGAGGCGGCGGAAAGCCTGCGCGACTGGCTGGCCGCGACATTGCCGGACGGCGATCAATGAGCGCGAAGGACCGCAAGGGCGCCGTCAATCATCGCGTCCGGTACAACCGGCTGCTGTCGGTCTGGATCGCCGTCAGCGTCCGCGCGGCGCATCGGGAAATCCGAAAGCCCGGCAAGTTTCAGAGACGCCGCCCGGCGGCGGGCGACCGTTCCTCCCGGTCGCCCGTTCCTTTCTAGCTGGCGACGCCGCCCAGGAGCAGCGCGCGATCGACGTCGGCTTCCGTCGCGCCGGGCCGCTTTGCCCGCTGGATCGCGGCGGCGGCCGCGCCCAGGTGCTGCGCGTTCTGGCCTCTGCCCTTCGACGCGGCGGCCTTCGCGGCGACCTGTTTCTTCGCGGTGGTCGCCGTGCGCTTCGCCTTGGCGGCCCGCATTCCCTCGGCGGCGTAGAAGGCCAGCTTCATCACGCGGTGATCGTAGGTGTCGGCGATCTCCTTTGGCGTGAAGCCGAATTCCGTCATGAGCGCCTGATAGCCTTGCGAATACTGCTGGCGCGTCTGCGGATCGGCCAGCTCGGGCCACTCGCGCAGGATCGCCGCGTCCTCGCGCGCCCGGTGCGCCTGCTGCTCGCGCTCGTTGACCTGCCCGCGATCGCCGGCATTCTGGTTGATCGCGTTCAGCATCGCGTTCGCCTGCTGGATCGCCTCCTCGCGCGCCTGCACCTGGTAGGCGTAGGCCTGCGGCTCCGTCGTGATCAGCGCCGGGTCGGGCGCGTCCGGGACGAGCGCCTGGACCCACTGGATCAGCTGCTGCTCGGCCTGCTGGATCTTGGCGGCCTCGGCCATGTAGGCGTCGCGCACCTGGTCCATCTGCTGGCGCTCCTCGACGACCGCGGCCATCTGCTGGTCGTACGTGTTGCGCAGCATCACGTGGTCCTCGATGTCGGCGACCTTCAGCTTGTCGCCGCTGGCCAGCTCCAGCTCCAGTTCGGAAAGCTGCGTCTTGGTGCCGTCCGGCATCGTGATCTCGATGTCGTCGCTTTCGCCGCCCTCGCCCTTTTCATCGGCGTCCTGTTCGGCGCCCTCGCCCTCGCCGCCTTCAGGAGCGTCCTGTTCGGCAGCGGCGGCCTTCGCGGCCTTCTGGGCCTTGGCCTCGTCCTGGTTCGTCGGATCGGAAGGCTCGTCGTCGACAAAGCCTTCGCTTGAATCGAGCGTCCAGAGCGGATCCGGATCGACGTCCGGTTGCGGGTTGGGATCGTCTGCCATGTCAGGTCCTTTCGTTTTCGGTTGCCTTGCGGCGGGCAAAGTCCGCCTCTTTTTTGAGTTTCGAGTGCAGCGACCGGACGGCGCGCCAATCGGCGACCGCTGCATCGCGGGCCGCACTGTCGGTCGGCGGCGCATCGAGCACGCGCGTCTGCGCATCCAGCTCCATGTCGCGCAGCACTTCGATCAGCACCGGATGCGCCACGAGCGCGTCCAGTTCGTTGGCGGCGTTCTCAAAGGAGTCGCAGGTGCCCTCCTCGACCAGTTTCGTCGCGGTGCGCATCAGGCCTTCGGCGTCCCGGTCACGATCGCGGCGTCGCCGTTCTGCGTGCCGTGGACCGCGCGGACCTGGACCTTGTAGGCCGTCCCGTTGGTCAGGCTTCCGACGTCAAAGGTGACCGTGTAGTCGGTCTGCGCGACGTCGGTCCAGGCGCCCGCGAAATTCGCGGTCGCGGCGGCGCGGCGGTACTGCCACTTGGTGATCGGCGCGACCTGCGCGCCCGGAAGCGCGGCGGTGATCGTCAGCTTGGTGTCGCCGGGGACCGCCGACAGCGCCGGCGTCTGCGGCTTGATCCAGTTCGGCTCGTATTTCAGCTTCGCCGGGCTGTTGACGATCACGACGTTGTTCGCGTCGGCCGCGATCGCCGTGAACTCGATCTTCGTGATCGACGGATCGGTCACGAGGCGGTGCTGTCCGCTTATCGAGACGGTAGGCGATATCGCGTCGGACGGGTCCTTGGTGTCGCCGTAGGTGAACTTGACCGTCATGTCGGCCGCGTTCGCGTGCTTGAACGTCAGGCCGATCCCGCGTCCGTCGCCGAAGGCGGCGTAGGCGCCGCTGCGCGGCAGATGGTCCAGGAACAGGGTCGCCTTGTCGGCGTTCGCCGGAACCTTCACCGTGTAGACGTATCCGCCCGGGTAGGCGTTTTCCTGGATTGATGCGGCCATTCGTGCCTCCTAGATCGTGCGCTGCGCGGCCAGCTGGTCGCGCTTGAGCGCCATTTCGTCGTCGTGGTGATCGTCCTCCATCGAGAGCCTGAGCGCCTCGATGTGCTGCTGCCACTCGTCGAGCCGCCGCTGCCGTTCGGCCTGGCGCGCGTCCTCGGCCGCGCGCAGCTCGGCCTCCGTCACGCGGATCTGCGTGTCGGCCTGCAGCTGGGCGACCTCCCGGTTGGCCTGGACGGCCATCTTCTTGTCGGCCAGCATCAATTCGGTTTCGCGGTCGAACTGCGCCATTGCCGCCTTGAACTGCTGTTCGGCCATCTGCAGCTGCGCCTTTCGATCCTCCTTGCCGGCGTCCGGATCCTCGGCCTGCTGTTCGCTGAGCTGCTCGGCGAAGGCCTCCAGCTCGTCGTCGGTCGGCGAGCGGATGTATCGCGAGGCGTCCTCGACGCCGGCGATCTGGACGATCCTGCGGCTCGTGTTGGCCATTTCGACCGGCGTGACGAGCGGGTTGAAAAGCCCGTAGCGCGTCACGATCGCGTCCTGCAGCTGGCTGATCAGCGTGAGCGCCTGCAGGTCGGCCGAGCGCGATCCGGTGCCGCCGCCGACGTTGACGACGGCCTTCATGCGCCAGTCCCAGCTTTCCGGCTCGAATTTCCGCCAGTTGCCCGCGACCCTCACGTCGCGCGGCGCCGAAGCGTAGCGGACCACCATCTTCAGGAGGCCTCCGAGCGCGTCGCGGATCCCGCCCTGCGCCAGCGTCCGGATGTACATCTCGGCCCGTTCCTGGCCGGCGGCGCTGACGATGCTCGCGCCGGTCGCGCTCATGTCCTGGAACTTTTCCGGATCCACGCCGCCCGACAGGTCGTTGACGCCGGTGCGGTCCGCCGCCTCGACGTCCATGTACTCGAGGATCGGCAGCGTCGACGCCGCGATCGAGGGCACGACGACCGTGTGGATCGCGTCGCGCATCTCGGCGCTGGTCTTGACGAAGATCGGCACGGATGAATCGCCGGCGATCAGGTCCTCCTCGTTCTCGACGCTTTCGGCCTTCAGGAACGTGCGCGGGTTGCCGACCTGGTAGGTGTTGTCGAGCGTGTCGCGCACGATCTGCGTCTTGACCTTCTGGATCTCCATCAGGTCCTCGGCCAGCGAATGCCCCTCGAAGTTGAAGGGCCGGTTCTCGATCACGACCTTGGCGTACGGCGCCTTGTCCGCGCGCTCCATGTGGATCAGCACGTAGCCGGTGCCGGTTTCCGCCTCGGCGGTGATGCCGTCGTGGTCGCCGGTGCCGGCGCCCTCGGCCAGCATGACGTTGTGCAGCTCGGCGATCCCGTCGTTGTCGAGGTCCAGCCGGACGTACAGGTTGCGGACCTGTATTTCCTCCATCGGCGAATAGCCGTCCGCGATCGACGAGCGGTCGAACGCGTTGTGAAAGTCATACTGGCCGTAGGTGTCCTTGATCGGATCCTCGCGCACCTCGGCCGCGCGCAGCGAGTCGACGATCGCGCGATCGATGCCCATCGCGACAAGGTCGCTGCGGGTCCAGTACTCGTATTCGCCGACGCACTTGTTGTCGTAGATGTTGACGGAATGCGGGTGGATCAGGAACGAGGACCGCCGCACGGCGCGAATGTAGGGCTTCGCCCTGGACGTCGTGATCTCGACCAGGCCGTCGAAGCTGCCGTCCGGGTTCTGGTCGACCTCGACCAGGTCGTTGCCCTCCTGCTCGATCAGCGCCTCGACCGCGTCGGCCGGCTGGCCGTAGAAGCGTTCAAGCTCGCGGTCCTGCTCGACCATGACGCCCCATTTCAGGATGCCGGTGCGCAGGATGATCGCGTCGAAGACGGCGTTCAGGATTTCCTCCTCGCCGTTGCATTCCGGCAGGACCACGCGGTTGACGTAGTCGCTGGCGTCGATCGCCATCTGCTCGCTGTCCGGACCCAGCGGCTCGTATTCCGCGATCCCGCCGCCGCCGAACAGCGTTCGCATGATCGACGGCCTGAGCTTGCCGTAGTGCTTCCGGGTCTCGCCGCTCACCTGGCTGGACTGGCCGGGCTTCGGCACGAGGTCGGGCGTCTTGTTGTCGTAATAGTCGAGCGCGCGCTGCCGGCCGGTGCTGAGGTAGTCGTTGAAGGTCTCGGCTTCCGTCATCATCTGGACGACGTGCGAGAATGTCTCCTCGCGCTCCATCACCGGCTCGGCCATTTCAGCCGGCCTTTGCCAGGTCGATCGAAATCGCCTGCCAGGGCAGTTCCGGATTCTCGCGCGTGTAGATCCGGACGTAGCTGGTCGATCCGACAACGCGCATCGCGTCGTGCACGGCGTCCATTGCCTTCCGCCAGCGCGGATCCTCGATGTCGAGCCGGGTCAGCGCGTAGATCGCGCCGCGGCTGATCTCGCCTTCCTGGTCGGTCTTGAACGCCTGGCCGACGATCGCGCGGATTTCCTTGCGGGTGCCCTTGGCCCATTCGGCCAGGCATTCGTCCACCAGGTCGCGCGCTATCTGCAGCTCAGGACCGAAGGCCACGGTCTCGGCGATCTGGACCTGCACCTTCATGCAGCCGTCAAATGTCTGGTAGGTGCGATTGCCCTTGACCGACGTCCGCGAGTGTCCGCCGTATTCGTCTTCCAGCAAGGCGTCAAAACTCGAAATGTCGTCCATCGTGTGGCCGCGAAACCGGCAGACGCGATCGCGCAGCTCGCCGGCGTGGAACACGATCTTGCGGACCATCTCGTCCTGCAGCAGGTTCTGCGGCCGGACCAGGTCGCGCGGCACGAGGCGGCCGCGGCCGTCCTTGACGTAAAGCTCGCCGGCATATTCGACCGTCGCCGCCGCGAGCCAGTCCGGCTCAGCAGCGGCGGCAGGTCCAGCCTGCTCGGCGGCCGGCGCTGGCGCCGGCTGGTTGGCGTCCTTTTCGACGCGGGAATCCTTTTTCTTGCGCGCGCTCATCGCGGCCCTCCGGACTCGCGCAGCCTGGCGCGAATGTTGCTGTAAAAGCCCTTGAGCGCGTCGTGCTTGTCCGCGCATTCCTTCAGCGCAAACCGGTGCTCGATGTAGCGATCGGCGTATTCGCCGGCCGGATCCGGAAACGCGCAGCGCGGCCTGTGCGCGGCCGGAAGGTCGGGCAGGTCGGGCGCGACGGCGACGGCCAGCGTCGTGTCAGCGGATGTTCCGCAGCCGATCGGCAAGATCGTCAGGCACGACGCAGCCGTCACTAGGGCCAATGTCCGCAATCTCATTACGCAGCCTTTCGTTTTCCTGTTTGTGCCGCTCGGCTTCCGCCGCGGCCTCCTGGATCGCCGCGTCGGCGACCTCTCTCTGGCGCAGCAGCTCGGCGCCGGTGGCCTCCTCGACCTCGGCGCGCATTTCCGTGCGCGCGTCCTGGGCGGCGTCGTGGCGCAAATACCAGAAGGCCAGCAGGCCGATGCCGGCGATCGCGACGTATTTGCCCAGGCCGAACATCGTCACTGCAGCGCGGCGCCGAAGGTGCCGGCGATCTGCGGCGTGCGGATCGTGCCGCGCACCATGCCGTAGGCGTGATCGGTGTCGTAAAACTGCCCGTTGAAACCCTTCAGGTTGTCCGGGCCGTAGCTGTCGAAGCTGCCGTCCGGACGGATCGACGTGCTGTAACTCGACATGTGCTGGTTCGAGCCATTGAAGTAGGTCCGGGCGTTGATCCCGGTCCCGTAGGTGCCGAGCAGCACGTTCAGCTCGATCTCCGGATCCGCGAGGTGCGACCAGTGCGGCGAGACCTCGCCGGAAATCACGCCGCGATAGCGCGCGGCGACGTTGATGTTGCCGTCGGCCTTGTCGGCGGTCGGCAGGATCGCCGGGTCGTGCGGATCGAACGCGGCCCAGGCCTTTTCCCATTTGCAGCGCGCGTCGCATACGGGCGGCGGTGCCGGCGGATCGTTCCAGCTGCCGTAGTCGGGCGGCGGTGCCGGCGGTGCCGGTTTGGGCTTCGGTTTGGGCGCGGGCGAAGGTGCCGGCGGATCCGGGTCGGGATCCGCCGGGGCGGGAGGATCGCCTCGCAAGTCTGGTTCACGCTCAGGCGCTGGAGCCGGCGCTGGAGCCGGCTGCGGCGTCGGCGCGGCAATGTCCGGCATGACGCCGGGAGCGTCGCTGCCGCCGCAGGAGGCCAGAAAGGCCAGTGCCAGGACGCACGCGAGAATCGGTTTCATGGTTTCCACCTTTCTACATTCGGCGACCGGTGCGGTGCTCCGTCAGGCGATGCAAGATCAGGCTGCCGCCCATCACCATGACGACCAGTGCGGCGATCACGGAAAACGCGAAGACGTGCTCGGAGACGAACCCGGCCAGGTCGCGGACGCCGTAGAGGCTCGTCGGAATGTAAGGTTCCAGGAACGCGAGCGATCCGAGACCGGCGAAGGATCCGCCGGCAAGCATCTGCCGCGCCCCGGCCGCGGCGGTTTTCGATCCCTTGATGTCGCGCAGCTTCGCCTTTTTCCGCGCGTCGCTGACCGGCTTTGCCGGCGCGGTGCTGAGACGCGCAAGAAACGTGTCGTCGATCCGGCCCGTCGTCTCGAGGCCGTTGTAGGCCTGGAAGCTCAGCACGGCGCTGCGCGTTGCCGGTCCGCAGATGCCGTCCGCGACTCCGGGCTGGTAGCCGAGCGCGATCAGCTGCCGCTGCGCCGCCATGATCTCGTCCTTGGTCGCCAGCGCCGAGTCCGTCCCGGGCGCGTATTCGCGCAGGTCGGCCGTGACCGCCTCGATCAGTTCTTCAGGAGCGCAATGCGCGCGGTTGAGGCCGTCGCCGGCGTAATAGGACTGCCCGGCCTTCACGTTGCGCGAGCTGCCGGCGGTGTCGGTGACGACGGGCAGGCTTGCCCATTCCATCGCCAGGTTGTTGCAGAAGGTGCAAACGTCGATCTGGCCGCGCACCAAGCGGCCGAGCCCGCGCCTGCGCATCAGCTCCAGCGCCAAGCTGTCCTGGAACTTCCGGTCGAACACGTGGTCGCCGCGGCCGCGCAGGAATTCCCTGAGCGTGTCCTCGAGAAACTGGTAGGCGCCCGCCGCCTCGCTCGGATAATACCGGTCGATGTCGTCCTGCCAGGCCAGCACCTCGGCGGCCGTCATCGTCGTGAGCGGCTTGTAGACGCGGTCCTCGTACCGGTACCGGCCGCTTTCGGGATCGCGCTGGGCGCCCTCGCGCGGCACGTAGGGCCGGTCACCTTCGCCGATGCGGGACCATACGGCATCCGGATCGTCGCCGGTCTCGAGGCGGGCGATCAGCTTGAGGGTTCTTTTCATTTGAGCATTATGCCCGCAGGCGACGGGCCGAAGAACGCCTGCGATCGCTCGCAACAACGTGCAACAGGAACGGGAAAACGGCTGAAGCGCAATGACCGAGGACGAGTGGGCAAAACGCCTTACGGAGGCGGGGCTTGATAAGTCGAAACTAGACCGTGGGCTAGACGAAATTCTTGAACACGAAGCCGAGCGCTCGAAGTTCCGGCGCCGCGTTGAAGCAAGTCACAATCCGCCAGAAAGGACGCGCAATGACTGATGAACAGCGCGAAATCTACAAGTGGCTGAACCGGCTTCAGGACGAAATAATTTTCATCAAGTGGGCCGGACTGTTGATTTTCGCGATTTCGGGCGCGACTGGATTTGTGCTCGCAATGGCGCTGAATTGAGCGCGGCGAATGACGCTCTTTCGCCACGTCATTTGCGACACGTGCGGGCACTTCAATACGCTGCATCGATCGATGCGCGAGGAACACGCGCGCCAGGCCCGCGCCTCCGGCCAAGCGGTCGAGCTTGAGTGCGAAAGCTGCCGGACGCCGGTCGTTGCGATCGAGCCGACCGGCGAATTGCGCGCGCTGCACGGTGAGCTGGAATGATCGCGGCCCTCCTGAAAGCGTGGCTCATGCTTTTCGTCGCGTTCATGCTGCTGATCCTGGTGTGGTTTTACGGGGATCCAACCGATCATCCGGTCGAAAGCGTCCTCGCGGGCGCCGGGATCGGGTTGGCCCTGCGCGATCTGTGGGACCTGCTTTCTGACTAGGCCAGCGCCTCGTCGCCGGGCATTGACAGCGTGAGAGTCGCGGCTTCCGAGCCGTCCGACGTTGAAAGCGCATCCCATACAGCGTTGAACTGGCTTTGATCGAAAATGAAACCATTGAAGGTCGAATTGTATCGCTGGAGCAGGGACTCGCCCGTCGAAAGGACAAGCGTCATGCTGGCAGTTGCCTTGAAGCGGTTGGTCCAGAGGTTTTGCCCATATGGATTTTCAGTCCTGGGGGTGATTCCAATGGCAAATTGGTCTGAGCCTTGACGATCTAAAGTGAGCAGGTGAAGCCAGGCCGGCGACTTTACAAATATATCATTGATGCGAATCGGGAGATTGCTGGACTGATAGTATTCCCATCGTTTCGTGTCGGCGTCAGCGTAATTGTAGCGGGACGCGGCAAGAGAAATCGTCTGACGGGCTGGCCTCGGCGGCAAGGGATCATAGTCACGCAAGATTAGGCTGCCGGACTCCCTGCCTGCAGTATTTTCCAAAGCATTCCAAATGCTAGTGAACTCAGCTTGCGAGAGGCCACCTTGCCCAGCGCGAAATGTGTAGAGCGCCGTCAATGGCCAACGATCAAAAGCTGACAAAAGCAGTCTTTCGCCTGTGGAAAGAATCAATTCAAACGTGCCACGACTGTTGAAATCGTCTGAAAGCTGCTGGCGCGACGTATCGATTGTTGGCGAAATCAAAAAGTCGATGCGGTCAGCGTCCGGCCTATCGTTGACGACGACTGCTGTGAGGCGCCTCGAAGTACCGCTTGGCGTGAGTCCACTAGCAATGGGAGGCGGCGTATCGAGCGACGGATGCCATACCCAATTTCGCTCACGATTTCCGACCGACCCACCGAGTTGATACTCGCTTGCAGGAAGGCCTATGGACTGCCTGTTTCCCGCGAGCGCCGTCTCCACGATTTTCAGACGGCAAAGCGTGACGCTGCTCGGATTGCCTGCGTCCCATCCGCCCGATGGAACGACCAGCAGCCGAATCCGATCGACATGCAGCTCGTCGAACGTGCGCCCGACATTCTCGTCGTTGGTCGTCGTCGTGCTGCTGTCCAGCTCGGTCCATGTATTGCCGATGCGCCCGATCAGCTTCAGGTCGAAATCCTGCTGCGAATTCGTGAAGTCCAGATCGAAAACCCAGCGCGCGTATTGCGACGGCGTGATCTCGATCACCATGCTGACATGCCGGACGCCGTGCACGGTCTCCGTCGCGCTGCGCAGGAAATTGAACGGTGCCAAAAGGTCCTGGAAACTCGCGAACCGCGACAGCGGCACGGCAAGCCTGTAGGGATCGCCGGACGTGCCGGATCCGCTGAACAGCTTCGGCGTCGGCGTCGCTTCCCGAACGTCCGAGGGCGTGCCAGGCGTCGAGCCGTTCACGGCCCGCACCTGGATCCGGTAGGTCTGGTCGTTGGTCAGGCCGGTCAGCTGGTGGTTGAGCGACAGCGACGTGCCGGCAATGTCGCTCCAGGAGCCGTTGCCGTTCCGCCACTGCCATTTCGTCACCTTCGGGCCGGCCGTGGACGCGCGCAGGCGGATCGTCGTGTCGCCCGGCTCGGTGGTCAGGCTGGGCTTTGCCGGCGTCGATTCCGCGGTGCTTGCCGATTCCACGTCCGAGACCGCTGAAAACGTCGTGCCGAACTTTGCGCGGACCTGGGCAAAGTACGTCGTGTCGTCGTTCAGGCCGCTGACCACCGTCGAGAGAGTGCCGGAAGCCTGCGCCACGTCGACCCAGGACGCCGAGGACAGCGCGGCCGCGCTCGCGGCGATCTTGTACTGCCAGCTCGCGACGGTGCCGGTGACGGACGCGGAAAGGTGCATTCCGCGCGTCCGGCCGGTCATGGCCAGGCTCGGCTTGCCGAGGCCGAGGAACGGCGTCGCGCGCCTGGACGTCGTCGCGCCCGCGCTCGAGGAGGCGTCATTCATCGCCCGGACGCTGATCTCGTATTCGGTGCCGTTGGTCAGGCCCGTCGCGGTCGCGCTGAAGGTCACGGACGTGGACGCGACCTCGGTCCAGTCGCCGCTGCCGACGCGCCATTGCCAGCTCGTCACGCGCGGGCTGCCCGCGACCGACGCCGCGATGCCGATCTGCCGATCGCCGGGCGTGAGCGTGACGGTCGGCGCCGGCGGCGCGTCCCTGCTGATCGGATCGACCGGCGTCGCCTGCATCGCGGTGTGCGGGCCTGTCTTCAGCGTCACCGGTCCCTGGTTCCGCGCGCGGACCTGGATGGTGTATTCGGTGCCGTTGGTCAGGCCGGTCGCCGAAAAGGAAATCGAGAGGCTGCTGGAATTGATCGTCGTCCAGTTGCCCGACGTGCCGCGCCGCCACTGCCACGAGGTGACGGCCGTCCCGTTCGGGACCGAGGCCTGCACGCCGATCTCCCGGTTGCCCGGCGTGAGCGTGACGGTCGGCGCCGGAGGCGTTGCCGGCGCGACGGGCGTCGCGGTGTCGGATCCGGTCGCCCCGTTCACGGTCGTGACCGCGCCGCGGTTCCGGAGCCGGACCTGGATCGTGTACCGGGTGCCGTTGGTCAGCCCGGTCGCCGTGACGTTCAGGGCTGCGCGGTTGTGGCTGACCGTCTGCCAGGAGCCGTTGCCGACGCGCCACTGCCAATCCGTGAAGGTCGCGTTCGCGGGCGCCGAGGCGGAAACCGCGATCGTCGTGTCCGAGGGCGTGAGCGACACGGACGGCGCTGCCGGCGCCGTCGGCGCGATCGGCCTTGCCTGCGCCTGCCCCGTCGCGCCGGTGGCCGTGCCGTTGATCGCGCGGACCTGGATCGTGTACCGGATGCCGTTAGCCAGGCCGGAAACGGTGAACGAGATGCTGCGGGCGGTCGACGCGATGTCGGTCCATGCGCCGGTCGTGCCGGTCCTGCGCTGCCATTTCGTCAAAGCGGTGCCTTCAGGGACGCTCGCCTGGACGCGGATCGTCGTGTCGCCGGGCGTGAGCGCGATGGACGGCGCCGGCGGCGCGGCGTTGTTGGTCTCGGCCGTCGCGTCGGCCGTCGGGCCCAGAAACTCGTGATCGTAGGCACGGACCTGCACGTCGTAGCGGGTGTCGGCGTTCAAACCGGTGAAGCTGTGCGACGCCGCGCTGCCGGCCTTGTCGACCCAGCCGCCCCAAGCCGAGGTTGCGCGCGGCTTGATTCGCGCCTGCCAGCGCGTGAAATGTCCCAGGACCGCGGACGGCGTCGCCTGGATCGCGTTCAGCGACGGCGTGAGCGAGACGGCGACGGTCGGCGGGAAGCGTGTTCGCTGCGTCGAGAGCCTGGGCGGCGACGGGGCGCGCAGAATGACGCTCATGCGGCGGACTCCTCGTCTTCGGCGTGCAGCCCGTCGAGGACCTGCTGCGTTCGCAGCTCGGTGATCAGCTGCTCGATGCGGCCGGCGGCCACGTCGATCGACCGCGCGTCGAAACTGGTGCGCATCGAGCCGTACTGGAGCACGTGGCCGGCGGAAATGCGGATTTCGGCCGCCAATTCGCCGACCTCGGTCAATTTTTTGAAATTTTCGGGCGTGGGCAAGATTTGACCCTCTCAGCTCGTCGGTGAGGCGGTGCAACGGCTTTTTACGGGGCTTGGGCTGCGAATTCCCAAACCGCACTCAGCGGCGCACCAAACGCCTCTACGGGCGTTTCATGTGAAACACCCCGATTTTGATGCCGTCCAGGCCTCATTTTGCCAGCAGGTCGGCCAAATGGGCAATGATCGACAGAATCAGCCCGGATCCGACGACGGCCAGAATGTTTCGATAGACGTCCAGGCGCGTGCGGTAGGCGATCGACCTTTCGCGCTCCTGGTAGACGGTGGTCTTGATCGTCCGGACCTCGGTCTTCAGCTCGTCGACCACGTCCAGCCGGCCGGTGAGCCGCTTGAATTCGGCCGTCATCTCGGTTTGCGCGGCGCAAAGCGCATTCAGGGCGCCGAGGATCTGGACGTGGTCGGCGTCGTGCATCGCTTTCGAGGTGGCCATCGGTCTTGTCCCGGTGTTGCGGGCGGCCGCCGGGGCGGCCGCGCCGTGGGGTTTCAGGTTGGCAGCGTGATTTCGCACCAGAGCGTGTCGTTCGAGAGGACGCCCGGCGACGAGGACTTGTTTTCCGCCAGGCAAAGGACCGTCGTGGTCGTGTCCGGCTTCGTGACGTGGTCGAGCGGCCGGTAGGTCTCGCCCGCAGTCCATTCGCCGCGGTCGACCAGGCGGTGCGGGTGCTCGACCAGGTCGATCGCCTTGTAAGCCGCGACGGCCTTGCGCGCGTGCTCCTCTGTCAGGATCTCGCACACCTTTTCGACGACCGCCTCGCATGTCGGGTAATTTTCGTCATTAAGACGAAGGACGACGGGACTGCGTTCGTCATGGTGCAAATAAAGTGCGGGCCGGGTTTTCCAGTGCTCTTTGCCCTGATCGTCGGTGACCTGGTACCAGTCCTCTGCAATCTCCTCGATGTCGTGCACGTTGACGTGGCAGGTCTGCGCGTTGCCTGGCGTGCCGCTGCGGTTCAGCGGATCGGCCTTCACTTTCAAAAAACGCATTCTGATTTTTCTCCTTTGCGGGGTTTTGGCCGGCCGGGATCAACCGGCCGCCTTTTCGGTGGCGATCCGGGCGACGTGCGTCCAGTCGCCGGCGTTGATCGCGCCGATGATGCCGGCGTCGACGGCCTCGGCGTAGTTGTCGATCGCGGTCTGCTGGATCTGCGCCGCGACCGGATCCTGCGCGACGTCGGGCGGCGGCTTCGGCGCCGTCTCCATGATCGCGTCGACCACGGGCTGCCAGCGGGCCTTGTTGAAGCGCCGCAGGTTCTCTTGCGCCTCGATCAGCGTCATCGGCCGCTCGCCGGTGCTTTCGCCCAGCGCCGCCAGCGCCTGGTTCCAGCGCGTCACGTGCATGTCGCCGTGCTGCGTTTCGCCGGCGTAGCCGTACAGCGTCTTGAGCAGGACCTCGCGCGGCGACGGCTCGGAAATCGGCTCGGCGACCATGTCGGCCGAGGCCTGCGCGGCCGCCTCGTCAATGACGGTCAGGCGCCCGCTTTTCGGATCGACGCGCCAGCGCGGCACTTCGCCGCAAAGGATCGCGTTGCGCAGCTCGTGCTCCACGACCATCTCGGGATCGTAGCTCTTGCCGGAGGCCGCCTCGTATTCCGCGATCTCCTGGTCAAGCTCGATGTAGGCTGGATCCTTCAGCGGTTCCTGCCCCTGCGCGATCATTATCGCGAGGCAGGCGGCGTTTCTCGCCATCCTGCGGCCGCGCCTGTCCTGGCTGCCTTTCGGAAACCGCGGGTGCCCGTGCCGGAAATCGATGCCGTTCTCGGCCTCCCAGGCGTCCCAAAGCTCAGCCTGCTCGCGGGCGGCCTGCTCGACCGCCTCGTCAAGATCCATGCCGGCGGCGGTCAAATCGTCGACGCGCGTTTCCGTGTCCGCGTATGAAATGCCCGTGGCGCTTCCGATCAGCCAGAATTTCACCGTGTCGGGATCGGCCTCGTATTCCTGCCATTCCTTGGCGTAGAGCTGGTCGCGCGGCGTCAGCGACGGGTGCCGGTCCTCGTCCAGGTAGGCCGTCACGACGGCCGAAATCCGCTTGACGGGATAGGAGACCGGTCCTTGCTCCTTGATCAGGTGCTGCCGCTTGACGCGCGCCCAGGCGACGAAGTCGCGCGTTCGCTCGTCCCAGCTCGCGGGCGTCTTTGCGGTGGCGTAGGGGTTCAGGTAGTGCAGGATTTCTTCCCAGCGCGTCATTGTGAGTCCTCGTGTTGGTTACGATGCAAGGTAGACTTTAATGGTGGTGCCGTTGTCGTGCGACCCGACGTGCAGCCGGACGCGCAGCTTGCTGCCCGTTTGCTCGCACACGGCGTCAATTTTCTTGTCGTCGGAATCGGTGTTCTGCCACATGCCCGCCGACCACGGATCATCCGGACGCTTGAAGGCGTGGAACGGGATCTTGACGGACGTGAGCGGATTTTCGACGGCGCCGGCACGCTCGGACTCGATCACGATGCCGTCGTAGCCAAGATCCCAGCGCATGTAGTCGACGGCCGGGATCTCCAGCCAATCGGTTCCGGACGTCGCGCCTGGGCGATCGACGTTGCTGATCAGCGCCTGGTGTCCGGTCGGAATGGTCCATGCGCGGCTGGCGAGAGTGTTGCCGGCGCTCGTGACCGTGCCGATCAGGTCCTTGTGGTAATTGACCTGACCTTTCAGCGTGGCGAGGTCCTCGGCGATAGCGTTTTCCGGATGCGCGATGCTGAACCCATGCACGGCCCGGAACGTGCCCGAGCCATCGTGTATCGCGGACTCGCTCGTGTTCGTGAGTCGGCTCCAGGCGTACAGCCAGATGTGGACGCTGTCGTTGTCCCTCTTCGCTTCCCACTGTGCGGGCGCTGTCTTGATGGTCGTGTTGTCGGATGTTGACTTGACATGGCCCGCCATGTCGGAGGGGCGCAGCCCCGTCGTGGTTTCCGGCTTCTCCAGGAACCTGCCGTTCGCGTCCTCCCAGATGTAGCCCAGGTTGCCCGCGTGCGCCCGGTCTCCGTGAAAATCATCACCCGTGAAAGGTATCGTGCGCCCGATGTTGTTGGCGTCGTAAAACACGCCGAAGTAGAACTGCGTGTCGTAGGTTCCGGACGGCAGGTCGGGGATGTTGACCACTGCCTCCACGTCGTACACCTGACCCGCCTTGACGTTGTGCAAGGTCAGGCCGTATGCGCCTATCTCGCCCGCGCCCGCAGTCCTGCGCTGCCAGTCCGGTGTGATCGCCCGGTGAAACGCCCCGATGTCGGCCTGCAATTGGCTGATCCGCTGGTCGTCGTCCTCCCAGCGTTTCCAGCTTTTCGTGCCGCTATTGCTTTTAAGCTCATACCATACGTCATCGACGACGATCAGTTCGCCGGCGTCGAAATCGTCGGCGTCCGGCAGCGCTGGTCGGTTGTTGAGTTCCCTCAACAGAAGCTCCGAAACCTGCGTCTCCAGCGTTTCAAGCGACTCCTCGATCGCGGCAACGCTTGTCGGATCGCCGGTCAGACGGACGAACGTCAGCGAGTGAGCGCCGTTCACGTTCAGCAAGCCGGTGTCCGCCAGAATCCGCCCCTTGACCTCGGTGTCTGCGTCAAGGTGCAGAACCATGAGCTTTGTCACGGAGTGGGTGGCGCTGTTTCCGCGCAGGTACGTCGACGAGCTTTCCGCCAGCACCGCGTCGTCGGATTCCTTGACGATCTGAATGCGAAGCTGGTTGTTCCCTTCGCGTGTCCGGACCCTGCCCTGCCAATAGACCAGGTAGACGTTCGCAGCGACGGTCCAGTGGGGATTGTTCGGATTCGTGTCGACGCCGGTCAGGAATTCCGGGCCGCCGGTGCCGGCCACGACCGTGACCGCATCGCTGCCGATCGCAAAGACCCGATAGGGATTCGTGCCGTCCGCGTCGGCTTGCCCCGTCTGCAGGAAGGCAATCCGCTCCTTGCGCGCGTCCGAGGTCTGGAGCGGCGCGTCGGGGAATCTGTTGGTGACGCGCCATTGATCCGCGCCGATTACCTCCAGATCGATCACGTGCCCGTTGTGTTCATCGCTGAAAGCGAGCGTGGTAACGGCCGTTCCGTCCTGCTCGATGATGCTGCCGGAATTCGGCACGCGAATGTCGGCGGTCTCGCCTGCCCCAGTCTGAATGATGAACCGCAGCATGGCCCCGCTGTGGGCGGCAAGAACCTCCGGCAGGGTGATCGTCTTCTTGGTCGTGTCTTCCGGGTTGATGACGATGGTCTTGCCCAGCTCCTCGACCACGCGAAGCCTTGCGTTGCCCAGGAAGCTCTCGATGCCCCGGCGCAATGCAGGCTCGTCCTGCGCGGACGGCCAGATCTGTTTCCACTTGACGTTGTTCGCCGCCGTGGGAAGCGGATCGGTGTCGTGAACGAACTCCGACGCCATCCAGATTTTCAGCGTGGTTCCGGCGCCCGTCTTGGCGAGCGCGCCCTCGGGGTAATACGCCTGCTGGCTGATGACGCCCCACCACGAGTCCAGGTCCCACCAGTTGACGGGATCGCCATCCGGGCCGTTGCCCTCGTCCCCGCCCTTGGTGTGTTCCTGTTTCGCCAGGAACGGGAATCCATTGTGCTCGACAATGGTGCCTTTCCGGATCGTGCCGGAAAGCGTCGACCACTGCGGCGCGGACACTCGCAACGGGATGGAGTCAGGCTCGCCCGATTGAGACGTCCGGTGCCAGTATCCGCCGCCCCAGGTCCATTCCTCGAACTCTCCCTGATTGTGGAGCCTGGAAAGCACGGTGCCGCCGTGATCCGTGACGGTAACGGTCCCGTAATGATTGCTTTCGCTGTGCTTGTAGACGCCGCAATGCCAACCGGCGTCGCCCTGCGCAAGCGACGGCAGCTTGAGCGTGATGTTGGATGTTTGAGCGGACGGCAACTGCATCCATATCATGTCGCCTTTGTCCGTGGCCTTCACGGCATCGTAGTCGGCGATCTTGACGTGGAAAGCCGAGTAACCGCCGCCGCCAGTCGCGGCAGTGATCCATTCGGTGTCAAAATCCCGATCGCTTGCCTTGACCAGGTGCTGACCGCGCGTCCCGCCCTTGGCCATGCCGCTCGCCAGCCAGTGCAGCTGCGCGTTCAGCTCGTCGCGTCCGGAAAGCTCCTCCCAATCGGTCGTGTTGGTTTCAGGATTGTCGCCGGCTGCATCGCGCCCGGCCGTCCTGCGGCGGAACAGCGAGACGGAATTGTCTGTCTTCTGGTACGCGACTTCATCCTTGGCGCCGTAATTGCCCGCTGCCCAGAATCCCTTGAAGCGGTCCAGCGAAAGGCTGTCGGTGATGTCGCCCTCGATCTGCGTCGTGACCGGCGCGATCAGGCGGTTGAAAAGGCGGATCGCGAGCGCGACGGTGGGCACGCGCGACGTTTCGGCGCCGCCGCCTCCGTCGACGTCTGCATTCCGGGCCAGCAGCACGGCGCCCCGCACAGTGCTGCTCGCGGTCTTCAGCACGCGGTTCAGCAGCCGGACGGCTTTCTTGAGGCTCAGGTAGTCGGAATCGTCCAGCGGCGTGCCGCCGGCCGTGTCAAGCGACGCCAGCGACGCGCTGAGGTCCGCGCCCGTCACGGCAACGGTGTCGACGTCGGCCTGGCTTGCCTTTTGCGGAATGTCGCCGCCGCCCGCAGGCAGCGTTTCCGTTTCCGTGCGTCCGTCCCTGAAGGTCTTGGTCAGCGTTGAGCCGGAAACCGACACATCGACGACCGAATCCGGCGCGCCGTGATGAAATCCGACCGGGAACCAGTAAATTCGCGCAGTGTTGGCCGCAGCGCTGGTGTCCGAGGAATCAGCGGTGAGTCGCGGATCCGGGCTTGACGTCTTGTTGTGTGCAACACCGCATCGCGCCAGGACATAGTTGTTCAGTCCATCGTTGCGCGCATCGCCGGTGTCCACCAGGAGGCGCAGAACCACGTCTCCCTCTTGCCATTGCCCGGCGCCGACGTTGGTCCAGTCGCCCCGGTAGTTCCACGCCTGAATTGCTGTCGCCTGCGCGGTCGTGAGGCCGGTCTCGCCCTGCCCGATCGACTTGCCGGTTTCCGTGACCAAATTCCACAAGACCTTGCCGGCCATGACGGCGACCTGAAGCATGTTCGCGTCGCCGGTGATCGCGAGCGGACCGCCGGGCAACATGCTGGTCGAGTGAAACGAAAGCGCGTGCCCGTTGCTGTCGGCCAGCAGGAGCGAATACCGGCCGCCGTCCGCCAGGCCGATCACGGACATTTCCGCGTCGGCCGTCAGCGTCACGTGAGCCGAGGGCGCCTCCGTGACGTCCCACTCGAACGTGTTGTCGCCGGCGACGTCCAGTTCCACGCTGGACTCGATCGGATGGATCGCCCCTTCCGGCTGCAGTTCCAGTTTCCAGAGCTGCACGTTCGGATCCCGGCCGCCGGCCGCGTTCGCGCCGAGCACGCCGTGCGATCCGGCGTCCTTCACGTAAAGGGTATAAACGCCGTCCTCGATGCCGCCGCCGACAATGCGCATCCGGATGCTTTCTTCGGTGCGCTCGATCGGGTCGACGGTCGCCGTGTCCGGGTCGTCGGCCGACCGGATCAGGATCATGCCGTCGGCGCCTTCCCGGATCGCGGCGTCCAGCTCCAGCTTGAGCGAATAGTCGGCCGTGCCGCTCCAGTCGACGGTTTCCCAGGCGTTCACGTTCAGCCGGATCGTCCGGATCGAGCTGAAAGGATCGCCGACGGCCAGCAGCGACGCCGCTTCCGTGCCTTCCACGTATTCCGTCTTGTCAAAGACGATCGCGCCTGCGTTCGCGCCGCTGGATCCGTTCAGGACCCAGGCGCGATTGCGAAACAGGATCGGGTTGGCTGCGTCCAGCGCGGCGTTGATCCCGTCAGCGAGGTCGTTGAACGTCTCGTCGAGGTCCGCGCCCGTCAGCGGCCCTTGCGCGGTTTGCTGGTCGCGGAACTTGCGCGCGTCGTCGTTCGGCCGCGAGTATTGATTATTGGAAACCGGCATTGAAGCCTCCGGGCTGCTGGGTCCCGTAAATGCCGGCAGCGCCCAATCCGCGAACGGCGCCAGCCTGCGTCAGCGGCTGCGCTCCGTAGTTGTCGGCCTGCCGAAGCACGGCGCGGCGTTCGCGGCTGGTGAGCGACTTGAGCAGATCCTCGATGCGGTCGAAGCGGGCGTTCACCTGGCCGGGCGTCTTGGCCGGCATCCGGTCGATCCGCCGCAGCTTCGCGGCCAGTGCCTGCCGGCGCGCTTTCGAGAGCTGCTTTTCGCCCGCTTTCACGGCGACGGCGCCGCCGATGTTCTTTGCCAGCAGCCCGAGGATGCCCATTTCGCCGGAGGCAAGGCGCGCGGCGATCTCGGCGGCTTCCGCGCCGGCGCTTGACACGTCGATCGCGCGGGCCTGCGCCCGTTGCTTGCCGCCTGGACGCACCGGTGCAA
>CBDCQR010000010.1:0-85248 GCA_965220685.1 Alphaproteobacteria bacterium | reverse complement strand
CGCGGACGGTGCGCGATTCGGCGATCCTGCTGCGCGCCATGGGCGGGGCACGACCCGAAGGATTCGACGTCCGTGCCGCGCGGCGTGCCGGACTACGAGGCCGCGCTGACCGGCGATATCAGCGGCCTGCGCATCGGCATTCCGGCGGAGTACAGGATGGACGGCACGCCGGAGGCCATCGTCGCGCTCTGGGAACGGGGCAAGGACTGGCTGAAGGCGGCCGGCGCCGAGATCGTCGACCTCAGCCTGCCGCACACGAAATACGCCCTGCCGGCCTACTATATCGTGGCGCCGGCGGAGGCCTCGTCCAATCTTGCGCGCTACGACGGCGTGCGCTTCGGCCTGCGGGAGGCCGGCGACTCAGTCGGCGGCGGGGCGGACCTGACGGAGATGTACGAGGCGACCCGCGGCGCCGGCTTCGGCGCGGAGGTCCGCCGGCGCATCCTGATCGGCACCTACGTCCTCTCCGCCGGCTACTACGACGCCTACTACATCAAGGCGCAGCGCGTGCGCAGCCTGATCGCGCGCGATTTCCGCGAAGCCTTCGAGACGGTCGACGCCATCCTGACGCCGACCACGCCGACCGCCGCCTTCCCGCTCGGCGAGAAGATGGACGACCCGATCGCCATGTATCTCAACGACGTGTTCACGGTGCCGGCGAGCATGGCCGGCCTGCCGGCGATCTCCGTGCCGGCCGGGCTGGACGGCGACGGACTGCCGCTCGGCCTGCACCTGATCGCCGACGCCTTCGAGGAAGAAACCCTGTTCTGCGTCGCCGGGGTGCTGGAGGAAGCGGCGGGCTTCGCCGCAAGGCCGGAACGGGCGGGCTGAGCGCAACGCGCATTTTTCCTTCCCCTCTCGATGCAACATGAACAAAGACCGAAACCTGTTACCCATGTAACCGGTCAGAACTGACCGAGCAGGGGCTGGTCAGGGGTGCCGGCGACATCGGCACGACGATCTTCCACCCGGTCGGCACCTCCGGCAACACCAACAGCCCGACCGTCATGATCGCCGAAAACGGCGCCGCCATGATGCTGGAGGACGCGCGGGCGTGAGCGGGGCGGAACGGCCTCTCAAGCCGGGGCTTTAGCTTCGACAAAGCCCTGACGTTCCGGGATTGGCTCAGGGCGACAATAACGGGATCGCTCATAGAGGAGCGGCGTACCATCTCGGATACGAAGCTCCACGATTTTGCCGATGAACACCGTGTGGCTGCCGGAGTCCACACTCTGAATGACCTGGCAATGGAACACGATGAGTGCGTCGGTCAAATGCGGAACGCCCCACCTGTCCGCCGCCCAATTCCCGAGTGCGAATTTCTCTTCGCCGGTCGCGTCGCCCGCGCCGGCGAAACGCAATGCGAGAGCGGCAGACGGATCCGGCAGCAAGTTGACGTTGAAACGGTCGCAATCGTGAACAGCGCGGCAGGTGCCGGTCCTCCGGTTGACGCAGGCGAGCAGGCTCGGCGGGTCGGCCGAGACAGAGCAAACCGCCGTTGCGGTCACGCCGCGGCGTCCGCCATCCGCGAGAGATGTGATGATGGTCACCGCCCCGGGAAAACGGGCCATGGCGGACTTGAATTGTTCAACGGTGACTGACGCGGACATCAACTTACAGGCGCATTCAACTCGCCGAGCAACGCGGCTGCGGCCGCCGGATCGGCGAACCAGGGGAAAAAGTCGCGCGGATCGTCAAAACCGTTTGCCATGCGATGAGCAAGCTGCGGCGTTGTGCAGGCCGCGCCCATAATCTCAAGCACATGCGGCGGCGGAGGCAGCAGCAGCATGTTGGTCCAGGATGTGACCCATCGGGCATAGTCCCAGTAGATATCGAACGTTTCCTGCATCCAGGCAGCGTCGAAGTTTCGTTCGCCACGCTCCAGAATTCGGTTGAGATAAACCGTCGCCGCCTTTGAAGCATTGTTTGATCCTTGCCCGGTGATCGGATCGTTCAGGCAGACGGCATCGGCCATTCCGAGAATGTTCGTGCTTGACGGGAGGTTGGCGACGGGATGGCGGACCGTCGGCGGAAACTGCCCGGCAAGGATGCCATTATCGTCCGTCAGTTCTACCTTTTGGCAGCGTGCTGCTTCCCAGGGCAGAAATGTTTCCAGGATTCCCTTCGAGACCGCCAGGTGCTCGGACGGGGCATCAACATCGCCCCAGCAATCCATCGGGCCGCCGGGCAAGCCTTCGAACACCATGATCTCGCAGGGACCGGATGTCGTCAGAGCTGGAAACACGAAATACTCGCCGACGCCGGGAATGAGGTTGAAACAGACAGCGGAGTGCTCTGGCCGCGGCGTCATCCCGTGAACGTAGGTCAAGGCGAGCGCCCGCATCGGCCGGTCGAAGGTGGACTTTTCAGCATCGCGCTCGAACAGGCGGCCGATGTCGCCTTTTCCCGACGCGACGATGACGAGATCGTCCTCGCGCGAATAAAGCTCAAGGTCCGAAATGCCGGCTTCCTTGATTGTCATTGAGCCGCCCAGTGCCTCGAATTCGGTCATCCATTTCGGGATCTTGACCCTCTGGTCCACGGAATAGGCGTCACCGACGAGCCTTCCCGCCCAGTCGATCATCTTTTCGCCGGGCCGGTCCGGCGAGGGGATCGTGAAACTGATGCCTTCTACCGGCGGGCAGCTATTTCCCCAGAAATCGATCCCCAAGTTCCGTTCGTATTGCACCGCCGTATGAAACATACACTGACTCGATAGGACGCGACCGCTTTCGACCTCCTCTGCGGAGCGGTTCTGGACGAGGCGGACCGAATACCCGTTCTTCAGCAGCCCCAGACCGAGTTGCAGGCCGGACTGACCGCCACCGACAATCGTAATTTTTCTCATCTTGCCCTCTTCAAGTTGTGCGTTTCCTCAATCCATGAGCAACGGGATTGCCGGTTCGGCGCGTTCCGGCCCCATCGCCGTGTAGCCACCGTCCACCCGGATGTCGGTGCCGGTAATGAACCGCGCGTCGTCGGAGCAAAGAAACAAGACGGCAGCGGCGACCTCCGAGGGGTCCGCCACGCGTTGAAGCAGGTGAAACGTTGCCGCGACACGGTCGGCCCTGCCGCGATCTCCACCGGTCAGGTCGTCCATGATGTTGGACCAGGTCCAGCCGGGCGAAACCGCGTTGACGCGGATGCCGTCCGGCGCCAGATCCATGGCCTGACTGCGCGTGAGTTGGACGATCGCGGCCTTGGAGACGGGATAGAGCCAGCGACCCGTCTGCGCGATTCGGCTGGAGATCGATCCGAAATTGACGACCGCGCCTTTGTTTCTGGCAAGTTCGGATCGGGCGGCCTTCATCAACATCACCGATCCGACGACGTTGACATCAAAGCTTTCGAGCCACTCGGCCCGGTTCGATTCGATCCCGTTGTCGAGGTAGGTGCAGACGACGTTTACAAGGAAGTCGATCCTGCCGAACTCCCTCATCGTCGCTCGCACCAAGTCGTCAATCTGGGCGTCGTCGCGCAGATCGGTGCTGCGAAATGCAACGCCGTTTGCCACCAGCGCCCGGCCGCATTCGGTATTGACATCGGCCACCATGACCTGCGAGCCGGCATCGCGGAAGGCCGAGACAATCACGGCGCCGATCATCGTGGCGCCGCCCGGAACGATCGCCACCTTGCCATCGAGTCCGCGCATGCGGCTTCTCCTTGCGTCATTTGTCTCCGCAAGAGTTCGAAGATGGCGGGTCGGCCGCTATCCGAGCAGCGCGCCGAATATCCGGAAAACGAAAAAAACGCGGTCGCAGGCTGGCTTTCAGTCCAGCCTGGCTATCAGTATAGTTTTCGGACTCGGGGCCAATGTCACGGTGTGACAGAGCGAAGAACAAAGTGTCTTCAGATCGATCCGTACCGCTCGCGGGACACACGCTGTTTCGCAGTCACGATCTCGATGAGGCACGCGACAGAGTCGCCGAGGTGTTTTGCGCGCACCGTCTCGAAACCATAGGAGGAAAACGACTCAACGCCCGGCAAAACCATTTCGCCGGAGAACAGATTACGCTGAACTATATCGAATATGGCGCCAAGACGCTCATCGCCCCTGGCGAACTTGATAGCTTCTACTTATTGCAAATTCCGATCGAAGGCAGCGCCGCCATCTCCAACGGACCCGAGCTCTACTATTCCCATCCGGGTGTGGCTGCCGTCCTGAATCCGCACCGCCCGACATCAATGATCTGGTCGGAAGACTGCCGTCAGGTTCTGGTGTGGATCGACCGCCAGGCTTTTCATCGCCACCTCACGGCCCAGATCGGATCGACGGCCAGTGCGCCGCTGACCTTCTTCGGCGGACTGGACGTGACCGAGGGCGCCGGCGCGCGGCTCTATGACCTGGTCTTGCATTTATTCGACTCGGTCGACCGCGGTATTCCGGCAATCGGCTGCACGGGGCTGATGGCGCGACAGATCGAATCGACGGTCATGGCGGGGCTCCTCGATGCACCGTCGCACAGCTACGCCGGGCTCGTTGGCAGGCCGGCTGCATGGATCGCGCCCCGCCAGGTGCGACGTGCGGAAGAATTCATGCTGGCGCATCTGGAACGCAACATCACGCTGGAAGATGTTGCGCGGTCTGCCGGAGTCAGCGTGCGGGCGCTACAACAGGGCTTCCGACGCTTCCGGAACACCACACCGATGCGTTTCCTGCGGGATGCGAGGCTGGAACATGCGCACCGTGATCTCCGGTCCGCTGCTCCGGGCGCGACGGTCACGGAGATCGCTCTTCGCTGGGGATTCACCCACTTCGGCCGGTTTGCACAGGTCTACCGAGAGCGCTACGGGCGTAACCCGAAGGATACGTTGCTTTCGGCAAAGTTCCACGGTTTCGAGAATTAACCCGGATTTCTCGCTACAGTTATGGTCTGCGCGGCGCTGTCGGGCCAGCAGGAGATTAGAGCCGTGCCGTGCCACGCGGGGACATCGGGTAAGCGGCTTGACACAAATCGCCGCCGCGCCCCGTCTCGCCTCACGCCGCGTCGGCGGGGGCCTCGCCGGCGTCGTAGGGCGCGCTCCAGGCGGCGAGGCGGGCCTTGGCGGCGTCGTATTCTTCGCGCAGCCGGGCGACGATCTCGGCGGTCGGGCGGATGTCCTTGACCATGCCGGCGCTCTGGCCGGCGCTCCAGATGTCGCGCCAGACCTTGCGGCTGGACCCGCCGCCGGAGCCGAAATCCATCTTCGACTTGTCGGCCTCCGGCAGGTTGGCCGGGTCGAGGCCGGCGGCCGCCACGCTCTTGGCGAGATAGTTGCCTTTCACGCCGGAAAAGAGGTTGGTGTAGACGATGTCCTCGGCCGTGCTGTCGACGATCATTTCCTTCTGCCGCTCCTGCGCGTTGGCTTCGGCCGACGCGATGAAGCGGGTGCCGAGATAGGCGAGGTCGGCGCCCATGGCCTGGGCGGCGAGGATCTGGCCGCCGGTCGCCATGCTGCCGGACAGGATGACCGGCCCGTCGAAGAATTCGCGCACCTCGGCGACCAGCGCGAAGGGGCTGAGCGCGCCGGCATGGCCGCCCGCCCCGGCGCACACCAGGATCAGCCCGTCGGCGCCTTCGGCCAGCGCCTTCTTCGCGTGGCGGATGTTGGTGATGTCGTGGAACACCAGCCCGCCATAGCTGTGCGCCGCCGGCGCGACATGGGTCGGCGCCTGCAGGCTGGTGATCATGATCGGCGCCTCGTATTTCACGCACAGCTCGACATCGTGCTCCAGCCGGTCGTTCGACTTGTGGACGATCTGGTTGACCGCGAAGGGCGCGACCGGCCGGCCCGGATGCTTGGCGGCATACTCGCCCAGCTCGGTCGTTATCCGGTCGAGCCATTCGTCGAGCACTTCCCTGGGGCGCGCATTGAGCGCCGGGAAGGACCCGACGATGCCGGCCTTGCACTGTTCGATCACAAGGTCCGGGTTGGAGACGATGAACAGCGGCGCGCCGATCAGCGGCAGCGACAGCCGCCCCTTGAGGGATTCCGGAATGGCCATGGTTTCGGGGTCTCCGTTTCCGGTCAGATCCTGCGGTCCGCGCCCGCCCAGTACGGGTCGCGCAGCCGGCGCTTGAATATCTTGCCCGAATCTTCCCGCGGCAGCGCGTCGTGGAATGCGACGACTCGCGGCACCTTGTATCCGGCGAGCCGCGCGGCGACGTGAGCGCGGATGTCGTCTTCGCTCACAGCCTCGCCGGCTTCGACCGCGGCGGCGACCGCCTCCCCGAACTCGTCGTCCGGGATGCCGAAAACGGCGCAGTCGCGTACCGCCGGATGGTCGCCGATGACGGCTTCGATCTCCGACGGGTAGATGTTGACGCCGCCGGAGATGATCATGTCCTTGCGGCGGTCGCACAGATAGAGATAGCCGTCCTCGTCCTGCCAGCCGATATCGCCGTTGGTGAACCAGGCGCCGCCCCGTGTGCATTCATCCAGCTCCGGCCTGTTGCGATAGGTGAAGCCGTACGCCGCGTTGATCTGCATGTAGAGTTCGCCTTCCTGCCCCGGCGGCAAGACCGCGCCGTCCGCGCCGCGGACCTGCACCGGCGTCGTCCCGCGCGGCCGGCCGACCGTGCCCGGCCGGGCCAGCCATTCCGCGCTCGAGGCGACCGAGACGATGGCCGCTTCGGTCGAGCCGTAATATTCGTGGATCACCGGCCCCCACCACTCGATCATCGCCCGCTTGACGCCGGGCGGGCAGGGCGCCGCGCCGTGAATGACATATTTGAGCGAGGAAACGTCGTATCGCCGGCGCACGTCCTCCGGCAAACGCAGCAGGCGGCTGAACATCGTCGGCACCATGTGCATCGCCTCCGCCTTGCGCCGCTCGATCACGCGCAGCAGGTCCGCGGCGTCGAACCGCGGCATCAGGAAGAGGTCGCCGTCCAGGGCCAGGCAGCCGGACGAATAGGCGAAGGTCGCGCTGTGATACATCGGGCCGGTCATGACGGCGTTCATGCCGCGCCACAGGCCGAACGCGTCCGCCATCATCGCACTGCCGCGTTCGATCGCCTCCGAGCCGGCGGATTCGCGGGTCACGCCCTTGGGCTGCGCCGTGGTGCCGGAGGTGTAGATCATGGAGAAGCGGCCTGCCGGCGGCGCGGCGGCCGGCTCGAAGCCGCCGATCCAGTCCTCCCATCGATCGAGACCGTCCGGCGCGCGCGCGGCGTCGCCGGCGATCCCGTAGGCCGCGATCGTGGACGGCGACGGCTCGACCGCGAGAATGCGAACCCTGTCCGGCACGAACGGCCGGATTTCGGCCAGCAGATCGGTGTGGACGACCAGGACGTCCGCGCCGCAATCGGCCAGGATCGCGCCCACTTCCCCGCCGCGCAGATGCCAGTTGACCGGCACGATATAGGCGCCGGCCCAGTTGGCCGCGATCACGCATTCCAGGAACGGAGTGTCGTTGCGCAGCACCATGGCGACGGCGCTGCCGGGCCCGAGGCCGAGCGTGCGGAACCCCGCCGCGGCCCGGCGCGCATTGGCGTAGAGCGCCGCCTTGTCGAGCGCCCGGTCCGGCGTCGCGACGGTGCCGTTCGGGGGAACGAAGCTCATGGCGGCGGATGCGGGATCGGTTGCGTCCCTCGATACGGCGCTGGCGCGCCTACTCGGGATGAGGGAGGGGGTTGTTGGAGGTTCAAATGCCCCAACACCCCCTCACCCTGAGTAGCCCCGCCCGTCAGGGTGGGGCGTATCGAAGGGCGAAACTGTCCCCGGCTGTCGCGTCGCGCGCAGCGCCGCCCTACTCCGCGGCGATGGCGATGTCGCCGATGCTGTTGTCGACGACGACCGGCGTCTCGAAGAAGCGCACGTCCGGGTCGGCGCCGTAGCGGTCGGCGATGAAGGCGCGCCATTCCGGGCTGAAGGTCGCCTCGGCCGAGGCCCGGTCCTCGAACAGGTAGCAGCCGCCGCCGACGCCGGTCTCCGGGTTGAACAGGTAGTATTTGCGCACCAGCCCCTCGATCGCCTGGTAGCGCGGCGCGGTGGCGGAAAACAGCTCCCGGGCCTTGTCCAGGGTCGTGCCTTCGGCCAGCGGGAAATTGACGACGGCGGTGATCATGGGTGTTTCCTCCTGAAGTTCGGGGTTGCCGGGGCGGAAGACGGTCCCGCCCGGCCGGTTTCGGATCGGTTTACTGCCGCGCCACCATCAGCTTCTTGGTCTCGGCGATCGCCTTGGCCGGGTTGAGGTTTTTCGGGCAGGTGTTGGTGCAGTTCATGATGGTGTGGCAGCGGTAGAGGCGGAACGGGTCTTCCAGGTCGTCGAGCCGCTCGCCGGTATATTCGTCCCGGCTGTCGGCGATCCAGCGATAGGCCTGCAACAGCACGGCCGGCCCGAGATAGCGCTCGCCGTTCCACCAGTAGGACGGGCAGCTCGTGCTGCACGAGAAGCACAGGACGCATTCCCACAGCCCGTCCAGCTTCTCCCGGTCCTCCGGCGATTGCAGGCGCTCGCGCTCCGGCGCCGGCGTCCGGGTCTTGAGCCAGGGCTCGACCGAGGCGAGCTGGGCGTAGGCCTGGGTGAGGTCCGGCACCAGATCCTTGACCACGGGCAGATGGGGCAGCGGGTAGATCGCGATGTCGCCCCGGTAGTCGGCGATGAAGCTGGTGCAGGCCAGCGTGTTGGTGCCGCCGATGTTGAAGGCGCAGGAACCGCACACCCCCTCGCGGCAGGAACGGCGGAAGGCGAGGGTCGAATCGACCTCGTTCTTGATCTTGATGATCGCGTCCAGGACCATCGGCCCGCAATCGTCCAGGTCGATCGTGTAGGTGTCGAGCCGCGGGTTGCCTTCGCCGTCGGGATCGTAGCGGTAGATTTCGAACCGCCTGGGCCGCTTCGCCCCTTCGGGCGCCGGCCAGCTCTTGCCCTTCGCGATCCGGGAGTTCGGCGGCAGTCTGAATTGGGCCATTTGGTTCCCTAGATTCTGGAGCGTGAAAGAGAAGAGCCCGGGCGATCAGGCGGCGTATTTGAGAATTTCGATTTCGGCGCCGTTTTCCACCGCCTTGTCAGCCCGGCGGGACACTTCGTCGGCGACTTCGACCGACAGGAACGCTTCGCCGCATTGCTGGCAGACGTCCGCAGGAACGTCCCGGACGACGACCACGGCGCCGTCCCGGTCCAGGGTTACGGTTGTCGTGCCGGGCGCCGTTTCTCCCGTCTTGCAGAAATAGCACGTCATCTGGCCTTCCTCGTCATTCGATCCGGCTCCCACGCCGCGTCATTCGGCTCATAGGCGGTCACGACCCGGCATACTTTCGTTTCCTCGTCCCTGGCCACAACAATGTGGACGTAGTGCTCGCCAATTATGCCAAGGACTAGGCAACTCGGCCAAGGCGTGTCATCCGGATATTCTTCGATGATCTTCCCGGTCCGAATGGCCGTCTGGATTTCCGATGCAACAAACCCCCGATCGTCGAACCGTTTGAGGGCATGAACGCTGATCTGGACCTCCGCACAGTCCATCCACGAACCTAATACACCCGTTCCTTCGGCGGGATCGGCGCCACGTCGTTGGTGAGCGTGTTCATGTGCACGGGGCGGTAGTCGATGGTCACGTCGCCGGCCTCGTCGCACCACGAAATCGTATGCTTCATCCAGTTGTCGTCGTCGCGCTCCGGGAAGTCCTCGCGGGCGTGGGCGCCGCGGCTCTCCTCGCGGTTGGCGGCCGAGACGATGGTGACCAGCGCCTGGTAGATCAGGTTGTCGAACTCCAGCGTCTCGACCAGGTCGGTGTTCCAGATCATCGAGCGGTCGGCGACCCTGAGGTCGTCGCGCAGGGCCCAGATATCCTTCATCCGCGCGACGCCTTCGCCGAGAATCTCCCCGTCGCGGAAGACGGCGCAGTTGGATTGCATGACCTTCTGCATTTCCAGCCGGGCGGCGGCCGTCGGCGTGCCGCCGTCGGCATGGCGCAACCGGTCGAGCCGGTCGAGCGCTAGGTCGTCGGCGCCGTTGCCGAGCGGCCGGTGGCGCGCGCCGGGGGCGATGGTTTCCGCGCAATGGTCGGCGGCGGCGCGGCCGAACACGACGAGATCGAGCAGCGAGTTCGAGCCCAGCCGGTTGGCGCCGTGGACCGAGACGCAGGCCGCCTCGCCGATCGCCATCAGCCCGGGCACCGTGGCGTCGGCATCGCCGTTGCGCTTCGTGACCGCCTCGCCCCGGTAGTTGGTCGGCACGCCGCCCATATTGTAGTGGCAGGTCGGCAGCACCGGCATCGGATCCCGGGTGACGTCGACCCCGGCGAAGATGCGCGCGGTTTCCGAAATGCCCGGCAGCCGCCTGGCAATGGCGTCCGGATCCAGATGCTCGATATGCAGGAAGATATGGTCGGCGTCCGGCCCGACGCCCCGGCCCTCGCGGATTTCCAGGGTCATCGAGCGGCTGACGACGTCGCGCGAGGCGAGGTCCTTGGCCGAAGGCGCATAGCGCTCCATGAAGCGCTCGCCCTCCGAATTGGTCAGATAGCCGCCCTCGCCGCGCACCCCCTCGGTGATCAGGCAGCCGGCGCCGTAAATGCCGGTCGGGTGGAACTGCACGAACTCCATGTCTTGGCAGGGCACGCCGGCGCGCAGGGCCATGGCGTTGCCGTCGCCGGTCTGCGTATGCGCGCCGGTGCAGGAGAAATAGATGCGGCCGTAGCCGCCGGTCGCCAGCACGGTCTGGTGGGCGCGGAAGCGGTGGATCGTGCCGTCGTCCAGGTTCCAGGCGATGACGCCGAGCACCTCGCCGTCCTCGACCAGCAGGTCGACGGCGAAATATTCGACGAAGAATTCCGCATTGTGGCGCAGGCTCTGCTGATACAGCGTGTGCAGGATGGCGTGGCCGGTCCGGTCGGCGGCGGCGCAGGTGCGCTGCGCGATGCCCTCGCCGTAGTTCGTCGTCATGCCGCCGAAGGCGCGCTGATAGATCTTGCCCTCCGGCGTCCGGCTGAAGGGCACGCCGTGATGCTCCAGCTCGATGATCGCCGGGATCGCCTCCTTGCACATGTATTCGATGGCGTCCTGGTCGCCCAGCCAGTCGGCACCCTTGACGGTGTCGTACATGTGCCAGCGCCAGTCGTCCTCGCCCATGTTGCCGAGCGCGGCCGAGATGCCGCCCTGGGCCGCGACGGTGTGGGAGCGCGTCGGGAAGACCTTGGTGATGCAGGCGGTGCGCAGGCCCTTCTCGGCCATGCCGAAGGTGGCGCGCAAGCCCGCGCCGCCGGCGCCGACGACGACGACATCGTATTGATGCTCGACGATCTCGTAGGCTTTGCCCATGCCTGTCCTACCCCCCGAACGCCAGCATGAGCACGGAAACGATCCCGATGCCGCCGAACAGCAGGGCGGCGAGCTTCACGAAGACAATCAGGCCGATCTTCCAGGCTTCGTTATGGACATAGTCCTCGATCACGACCTGCAGGCCGAGCTGGCCGTGGTGAAATGCCGCCAGGATCGTCAGGACCATCAGCCCGGCGGTGACCGGGTTGCCGAGCCAGTCCGCGATCGCGCCGCGGTCGGCGCCGGCCAGCATCAGGATGCTCACCACGATCCAGACCGTGAGCGGCACCAGCGCGATGGCGGTGACCCGCTGGGCCCACCAGTGATGCGTCCCTTCCTTCGCGCTGCCGAGGCCGCGGACCCGGCCGAGCGGGGTGCGGAAGCTCATGCCGGTGTCCCCGGGGGCACCAGCGCGATGACGGCGGACAGAACGGTGAGCGCCGCGGCGGCGGCCACGACGATCATCCCGCTCGCCCGCGCCGGACCGAGTTCGAGGCCGATCCCAGCGTCCCAGAACAGGTGCCGGATGCCGTTGCACAGGTGATAGTAGAGCGCGAAGGCCCAGGCGATCAGCAGGACGATGCCGGGCCAGCTCGCCATGACGCCCTGGACCCAGGCGAAATAGGCCGCGCTCGAGGCCGCGGCGGCGAGCCACCAGACCAGCAGCAGCGTGCCGAGGACCAGCGCCACGCCGGTAATCCGGTGGAGGATGGACAGCACAGACGTCCATTGCGGCTTGTAGACCTGGAGATGGGGCGAGAGCGGCCGGTCGCGCCGGGCCGGGGGGTCGGAAGCCATGTGCCATCCGTCGGGGGCGGAAACTGTGACGGATGTTTATTGCGCCCCCGCGGATGAGAGGCAAGATGCATGGCCGCGGCTTGCGGCGATATTGCGTCCCCTTCGGCAGGCTCAGGGCAGGCTCTCGATACGGCCCCTTCGGGGCCTACTCGGGATGAGGTTTTTGGGATTGCGTCGCTTTCCCGGAACAATCCCGCCCTCACCCTGAGTAGCCCCGGATGAAATCCGGGGCGTATCGAAGGGCGGCCTGGCGCGGGATCAGCACGGTGTAGTCTAGGTCGAGCACGACGCTTTCGGGATGCACGGCCATGCGCCACACCGGCCGCTTCCTACACCGTCCACGGATCGACAGTCTTCAGTCCCGCCGCCTCGAACGGGGCGGTGTCCCGCGTCGCCACCATCATGCCGTTGGCCGCGGCGGTGGCCGCAATGTACCCGTCGGACACCGGGATCGTCCGGCCCCCGGACCGCGCCTTCGCCATCAGCGCCGCATAGGCTTGCGAAGCCGCAAGATCGAAGGACAGCACCCGCCCGGCGAACATCGGCAGGACCTGTCCCTCCAGATCCTCGTGCAGCCGGTCCCGGCGGCGGCCGGCCGGCAGCGAGCGGACCCCGAAGCGCAGTTCGGCGACGGTGATGGCGGACAGGTACAGTGTCTCCAGCGCCTGTGCGTCGAGCCACGCGGCGACGCGCGGCTCCGGAGCCCCGCGCAGCGGCTCCGACACCACGTTGGTGTCGACCAGGATCATTCCAGATCGATCGGCCGGGCCGGCGCGGTCTCGCGGTGCGCGAAGCCTTCGAGCTCCTCGTCCGTCAACCCGGTGCGCCGGCCGGCGGCGGTCAGCAGCGTTCCCAGCGCGGCCCGCCCTTCCGGCAGAACCGTTTCCGCCAGGATGGCGCGCACCTCGGCCTCGGTGCTGCGGCCCCTCAGAGCCGCCCGCACGCGCAGGGCGCGATGCACCTCGTCGGGCAGGTTGCGCACGGTCAGCATGGCCATAGTCGATTACCCATTGTGCCTTCGATGCATGCAATTTATGGAAATGATTGCATCGATGCAAGTTCCCCGATTCGGCCAGGCTTCGCGCCGGCGCCGGTTCTTCGGCGCCCGGCAGCGGTCGATCGCCCTTCGAGAGCAGCTATCGCGGGATCAGGACGGTGTAGTCCAGGTCGAGCACGACGCTTTCCGGGTAGCGGCCGTCGCCGTCCTTGTCCGGGAAGCCGGCGCAGGGCGTGTCCTTCGCCGCCACCGTGCGCAGCCGCAGCGCGCCGAGCGCTGCGTTGCCCGGCAGTTCCAGCCGCGCGACGACCTCCGACCAGGCATAGATCGTATCGCCGGCGAACACCGGGCCGACATGCCGCCCGCCGTTGATCGCCGCGATCCGGAAGCCGTTGGCAAGGCCGTTGAAGCTGAGCGCCCGCGCCATGCTCATGACATGGCCGCCATAGACCAGCCGCCGGCCGAACCGGCCCTCGCCTTCCGTGTGCTGGTTGAAATGCACCTTCGCGGTATTCTGGTAGAGCCGGGTCGCGGTCGCGTGTTCGGCTTCCTCGATCGTCATGCCGTCGGCATGATCGATCCTCTCCCCCGGCGCATAATCGCCCCAGCGCCAGGCTTCGCCGGACAGTTCGTCGTCCCAGCCGTCCGGGTCGAACGCGGCGGGCGCCGCGAGCCTGCCCGCCGCGACCACCCCGGGCAGGTCCGGCACAACCGGCTCGGCCGGTTCGGTCGTCGGGGCGCCCGCATCCCGCTTGCGCACCATGACCCAGCGGACATAGCCGAGCACCCTCGCGCCGCGCTGGTTCTCGCCGACGGTGCGGACCCAGACGATGCCGGTCTTGCCATTGGCGTTCTCGCGCAGGCCGATCACCTCGGAGCGGGCCGACAGGCTGTCGCCGGGCCAGACCGGCGCGCCGAACACGCAATCGGCATAGCCCAGGTTGGCGACGGCGTTGAGCGAGATGTCCGGCACCGTCTTGCCGAACACCGTGTGGAACACCAGCAGGTCGTCGAGCGGCGCGCGTTCGTAGCCGACAGCCTGCGCGAACGCATCCGACGACTGCACCGCGAACCGGCTGCCGGTGAGCGCCGTGTAGAGCGCGGCGTCGCCCGCCGTCAGCGTACGCGGCGTGGCGTGGCGGATGCGCTGGCCGACGCGGAAGTCCTCGAAGAAGTTGCCGGGGTTCGTCTTGGTCATGCCGCCTCGAAGTCGATCGCGCCGGCCCTTCGATACGCCCCGGATTAAATCCGGGGCTACTCAGGGTGAGGGATTCTGCAATTCCCCTCATCCCGAGTAGGCGCGCCTGCGCGCCGTATCGAGGGACCGGCCTCAGCTGCCGGCGCGGGCAATATAAAAGCGCAGGAAGGCCTTGGCCTGCGGCGAATCCCACTCGGCGGGGCCGAGCAGGTAGCCGACGATCCGGTGCTCGCGGTCGAGCAGGAAGGTCGCCGGCAGGCCGCCGACGCCGAGGCGCCGGGCGGTCTTCCAGCGCGAATCGAGTAGGATCGGCAGGTGCCTGTAGCCTTGCTCCCGCCAGAACGGCCCGACAGCCGCCATGCCCTTGCGGTCGAGCGAGACGGTGAGCACGGCGAAGCCCGGCCCGCCCAGCGCTTTCTGCAGCCGGTCCAGCGTCGGCATCTCGTGGATGCAGGGGGCGCACCAGGTCGCCCAGAAGTTGACCAGCAGAACCTTGCCCCTGTAGCGCTCTATCGTGACCGGCCGGCCGTCCGCGTCGGCGAACGGGCCGAACTGCACGGCGCGCGGCTCCTTCAGGAAGACGAAGCTGCGCGCCGTTCCGCGGAAGGGCGGCGGTTCGGCGGACATTCCGGCGGCGCGCTTCGGCCCCGGCGCCGCGTCGGCGGCCGGCAGCGGAACAACGGCAGCGAGCGCCAGCAGGACGGCGGCCAGAAGCCCGATCATGCGCTCCCCGAAAATCCGTTCCGTTGTCCGTTTCCGCATCGCGCCTAACTCCCGCCCATGTCCGAACCGAAGACCAACACCCTGTGGGGCGGCCGCTTCGCCGCCGGACCCGACGCCCTGATGGAGGCGATCAACGCCTCGATCGGCTTCGACCGGCGCCTCTACGCCTGCGATATCGCCGGGTCGAAGGCCCATGCGGCGATGCTCGCCGATTGCGGCATCATATCGAAGGAAGATGCCGCGGCAATCGGGCAGGGGCTCGACACGATCCTTCAAGAGATCGAGAGCGGCCGCTTCGAATTCAGCGCGGCGCTGGAAGACATCCATATGAATGTCGAGGCGCGGCTTGCCGAACTGATCGGCCCGGCGGCCGGCCGGCTGCACACGGCGCGCTCGCGCAACGACCAGGTGGCGACGGACCTGCGCCTCTGGGTGCGCGGCGCGATCGACGGTCTGGACGCCGACCTGAAGGAGCTGCAATCCACCCTGATCGACAGGGCCGAGGCCCATGCCGATACGGTCATGCCCGGCTTCACCCATCTGCAATCGGCCCAGCCGGTGACCTTCGGGCACCACATGCTGGCCTATGCCGCAATGTTCGGGCGCGACCGGGCGCGGCTTGCCGATGCGCGGGGGCGGGTCAACGAATCGCCGCTCGGCGCCGCGGCGCTGGCCGGTACGTCCTTTCCCATCGACCGGGCGCAGACCGCCGCCGCGCTGGGCTTCGACCGGCCGATGGCCAATTCGCTCGACGCGGTCTCCGCGCGGGATTTCGCGCTCGAATTCCTTGCCGCCTGCGCGGTCTGCGCCACCCACCTGTCGCGCCTGGCCGAGGAGATCGTCGTCTGGTCGAGCGCGCAGTTCGGCTTCGTCGCCCTGTCCGACAGTTTCTCCACCGGCAGCTCGATCATGCCGCAGAAGCGCAATCCCGACGCCGCGGAGCTGGTGCGCGCCAAGGCCGGCCGGATCGTCGGTGCGCTGACCGGCCTGGCGGTCGTCATGAAGGGCCTGCCGCTCGCCTATTCCAAGGACATGCAGGAAGACAAGGAGCCGGTGTTCGACGCCGCCGACAGCCTCGCCGTGTGCATCCGCGCGATGAGCGGTATGGTCCGGGAGATGACGGTGGACGGGGACAGGCTGCGCGCCGCCGCCGGCGCCGGATTCGCGACCGCGACCGATCTCGCGGACTGGCTGGTGCGGGAGCTCGGCCTGCCGTTCCGCGACGCCCACCGCGCGACCGGCGCGCTGGTGAAGCTGGCCGAAGCGCGCGGCGTCGGTCTCGACGGCCTGACCCTCGACGAGATGCAAAGCGTCGAGCCGCGGGTGACGGGGGCTGTTTTCGACGTGCTGACGGTGCAATATTCCGTCGCCAGCCGGACGTCGTCCGGCGGCACCGCGCCGGACAATGTCCGGGCGGCGGCGGTTGTCGCGCGCGCGGCTCTGGCCGGGCGCGGCGGCCCGTGACGGGAGACGGCCGCATGGTCCGGGTCTTGACGATATTGCTGGCCGCCGGCGCGCTCGGACTCGCTCTTGCGGCGTGCGGCAAGAAGGACGATCCGCGCGCCGCCACCGGGGTCGACCGCTATCCGGCGGGATATCCCGCGGGCGCGCCCGCCGGCGCGGCGACGATATTCCGGAAACACGGTCCGGAATAGACCCGCTATAGAACATCCGCCCGGCATCGCCCGCCGACCGCCGACGCCGTCCCCGCCCGGCGCTGACCATCGAGGCGCCACCCATGCGCCGCCGGGCGCCCAACGCGGAATTCGCCCCATGACCGATCGAGTCCCGTCGCCCGATTTCACCTATGCCGGCGGAACCCTCTGCGCCGAAGCCCTGCCGCTGTCCGGTATCGCGGCGGAGGTCGGCACGCCCTTCTACTGCTATTCGCTGGCCGGCCTCACCCGCAACTACCGGGCGCTGGAAGCCGCGCTCGCCGGGCTGCCCGCCACGATCTGCTACGCCCTGAAAGCCAACTCCAACCAGGCGGTCATAGCGGCCTTCGCCGGGCTGGGCGCCGGCGCCGATGTCGTGTCGGGCGGCGAACTGCGCCGGGCGCTTGCTGCGGGCGTTCCGGCCGGCCGGATCGTGTTTTCCGGCGTCGGCAAGACGCAGGAGGAAATTGCCCTGGCGCTGCGCTCCGGCATCCACCAGCTCAATGTCGAATCGGAAGCGGAACTCGACCTGATCTCCGCCGTCGCCGCCGGGGCCGGGGTCACGGCGCGGGTCTCCCTGCGCATCAATCCCGATGTCGATGCCCGGACCCACGACAAGATCTCGACCGGGCGCAAGCAGGACAAGTTCGGCATCGCCATCGACCGGACGCTGCCGGCCTACGCCCGGGCCGCGGAATTGCCGAACCTGGCGCCGTCCGGCCTCGCCATGCATATCGGCTCGCAACTGCTGAGCCTCGCGCCCTACCGGGCGGCGTTCGGCCGCCTGGCCGAACAGGTTCGCGCCCTGCGCGCGGCCGGGCATGACGTGATGAGCCTCGATCTCGGCGGCGGCGTCGGCATCACCTACCGGGACGAGGCGCCGCCGCGCTTCGAGGACTATGCCGCGGTGGTCCGCGAGACGGTCGGCGGCCTGGGATGCGACCTGATGTTCGAGCCGGGCCGGTCGATGGTCGGCAATGCCGGCGTCCTGGTGGCGCGGGTCCTCTACATGAAGGACGGCGGCATTCGGCCGGTCGCGGTGGTCGATGCCGCGATGAACGATCTTGCCCGCCCGGCCATGTATGGCGCCTATCATGCGATCGTGCCGGTGACGCAGCCTCAAAATAGCCCAGATTGTGTGGAAACGGATGTCGTCGGGCCGGTCTGCGAAAGCGGCGACACCTTCGCCGTCGCCCGCAGCCTGCCGCCGCTGGCGCCCGGAGATCTTGTGGCGTTCGGGTCGGCAGGGGCGTATGGTTCGGTCATGTCGTCGGCCTACAACAGCCGTCCGCCGGCGCCGGAGGTTCTGGTGAGCGGTGATCGGTTCGCCGTCGTGCGGGCGCGGCAGACGGTCGACGACCTGATCCGGCAGGAGGCGGTGCCGGATTGGCTGGATGCGCCGGAGGGAGCCTGAGGGAGAGGGTATGGGCGCTTCGGACAAGGGCTGGAAGAGACCGGCCGGGAACGCGGAACGCGTACCCGGCTACGGCTTCCGGACCGCGCTGTCCTGGCTGGCGCTCGCCTGGGAGCGGCTGTGGCCGCGCTTCTGGACGGCCGCCGCCGCTGCCTTCCTGTTCGCCGCCGTCGTCCTGCTCGATGTCCTGCCCTTGCTGCCCGGCTGGCTTCACGTCGCCGTCCTCGCCGCTTTCGGCCTCGGTTTCTGTCTGGCCCTGGTTCACGGATTTCGCCGTCTGCGCCTGCCCGGCGCCTGGGCCGCCCGGCGGCGGCTGGAACGCACCAGCGGCCTGCCGCACCGGCCGCTCACGACGACCCGGGACCGCCTTGCCGTCGGGACCGGCGATGCGTTCTCAGAGGCGCTCTGGCGGCGCCATCGCGAGCGGGCGCGCGCGGCGCTGGAGCATCTGCGCGTCGGGCCGCCGCGGCCGCGGGTCGCCCGGCGCGACCCGTTCGCCCTGCGCGGCCTCGCCGTCATTCTGCTGGCGCTCGGCCTGACCGCCGGCTGGAACGATCCGGCCGATCGCTTCGCCCGGGCGTTCCTGCCGGATTTCGAGGGCGGCGTCGCCGCACCGGTGACGGTCGAAGCCTGGGTCACGCCGCCCGGCTATACAGGCCGGCAGCCGCGCATGATTACGCAGGCACATGACGGCAAGCCCATCGTCGTCCCGATGCATTCGAAGCTGCTGCTGCAGTTCCGCGGCGGCAAGGGCCGGCCGGCCATGACCCTGGGCCGCCAGCGCCTCGCCCTGCAGGCGCTCGACCGGGCCGGCTGGCAGGGCGAGATGCTGCTGGAGGAGAGCGGTGACCTGGTCGTCCGCCAGCGCGCGCGCAACGCCGTGCAATGGAAGATTTCGGTGACTCCCGATCTGCCGCCGACCGTGGCCTGGGCCGAGGATCCCGAAGTCACCCGGCGCCAGAATATCCGCGTGGAATACGAGGCCAAGGACGACCATGGCGTCAGCAAGGTCCGCGTCTACATCGCCCGGGCCGGCGATACGGACGTCATGGCGATCGAGGCGCCGGTCGGCGGCGGCAAGAAGATTGCCGGACGGCTGTACAAGGACCTGACGCCCCATCGCTGGGCCGGCCTCGACGTGTCCATGCTGTTCGAGACCGAAGACGATCTCGGCCAGCGCGGGCGCAGCAAATTCAGGGACATGACGCTGCCGGAGCGGATTTTCCGCCATCCCGTGGCCCGGGCCATCATCGCCCAGCGCAAGATCCTGACGCTCGAGCCGGAAAAGCTCGACCAGGTCGTCGCGGTCCTGGGCCATATCGCCGACCAGCGCAGCGAGTTCAACAACGATCCCGTGGTCTATCTGGCGCTGCGCGCCGCACAGAGCCGGCTGATCCTCGGTTCGCGGCACGACGGCCGCGACGACACGGCGATCGCGCGGAGCCGCGGCGCCGCGATCCGGTCGGTCCAGGCGATCCTGTGGGAGACCGCGCTGCGCATCGACAAGGGCGAGACCGTGGCGTCCGAGCGGGAACTGGCGCGCATTCACGAAAAGCTGATGGAACTGCTGTCGCGGCGGGACATCAAGGACGAGGAACTGAAACGGCTGCTCGACGAGCTGCGCCGCTCGATGAAGGAATACATGGACGCCCTGCGCCGCGAAACGGAGCGCAATCCGGGGCAGTTCAGCCAGCAATTTCCCGCCGACCCGGATCGCCGTCTGACCGAGCAGGACGTCAGGCGGATGCTCGAATCCATGCGGGACATGCTGCGCGACGGCGACAAGGACGCCCTGCGCCGGATGCTCTCGCAGCTGCGCCAGATGATGCAGAACCTGCGCACCGGGCAGCAGGGCCGGCAGCACGCCGATCCCAACAATCCGGCGCGGCTGATGCTGCGCGACCTCAACAACCTGATTCGCCGGCAGCAGCAGCTGATGGACGAGAGCTTCCGCCGCGGACAGCAGGGCCGGAACGGCGGAGAGCGCGAGCGCGAGGCCGACCGCGACGCGGCCCGCCGCCAGGGCGAACTGCGCCGGCAGCTGGGCGACCTGATGCGGCGGCTGGGCGAGATGACCGGCAAGGTGCCGGAGAATTTCGGCAAGGCGGAAGGCGAGATGCGCCGGGCGGAGCGCGATCTGGGGCGCGGCCGGCCGGGCCGGGCGGTCGGCCCGCAGGGCCGGGCGTTGCGCGAACTTTCACGCGGCATGAGCCAGGCGATGCGCCGGCTCGGCCGGCAATTCGGCTTCGGACCGGGCCGGGGCCAACGTTACCGGGGAGAACGGAACCGGCGGTTCGGCCCCGACCGCGACCCGCTGGGCCGCCGCATGGACGGGATGGGGTCGTACGATCAGAACGATGTCAAGGTGCCCACCGAGGCCGAGCGCAAGCGGGCCAGCGAAATCCTGCGCGAACTGCGCAAGCGGTCCGGCGAAAGCGGGCGGCCCAAGCTGGAACGCGACTATATCGAGCGATTGCTGAAGCGGTTCTGAGCCGCCGGCCGGCAAGCCGGGCTAGTCTTTCGGGAGCGCCTGCCGGAAGTTTCTGTATGGCGTTACCGGGATGCCGAGCGATTCGTAATGCCGCGCCGTTTCCGGCCACCGGGAAACGATGATGCTGCGAAACTGGTAGCTGCCGAGCAGGACCACGGCGATGACCGCGAGCAACACGAGCGAGAACAACCGGCCCGGCCGCCGTGTGCGCTGCCGCGCCGCGGGAACGCGCCGCGCCACCGGCGGTCGTTGCCGGTCCTCCGGGCCGGCGGCTGCGTCCTGTCTTTCCTTCCCGGCGTCTCCGGCGTCTTCGGCGTCTTCGGCGTCGGGGCCCGGCGCCGCAAAGGTGCGCACCGCCGGCTTGCCGGATTCCTGCCGCCATTCGTGGCCGCAGGCGCCGCACCGCACCGTGCGGCCGGCCGATCCCAGGGCGGCCGGGTCGACGAGGAACCGCGTCGAACAATTCGGGCAGCTGAGTATCATCGCCGGGGTTCCGGTTCGCCGCTCCTGTTCATTCCGGTTGACCGGCCCGGTTGACCGGCCCGGTTGACTGGATTGCGCCGCCGCTGATAGGCGTCGTGGCAGCGCCGGTAACATGGGTTTCGGGTGACGGTATGGAAGGCGGGCTTTGCCGTAGCAGGGCCGGCGGGTCAAGCGCCAAGCCGCCCGCAGGGGCGGTTCCGCAGCCGGGCCGGCGGGCAATCGGGCCCGGAGACTGAAGGGCATTTCGTTGAGAACCGATCTCTTCGATGGCGAGAAACCGGTCGTGCGGTTCGACCAGGTGGGCATGCGCTACGGCGCCGGCGACGAAGTGCTCCGCGATATCGCCTTCAGCCTGGAACCCGGCAGCTTCCATTTCCTGACCGGCGAAAGCGGGGCCGGCAAATCCACCCTGATGCGCCTGATCTACCTGTCCCTCCGGCCGACCCGCGGCCTGGTGCATCTGTTCGGCCGCGACGTTGCGACCCTGCCGCGCGACAAGGTCCCCGCCATGCGCCGGCGCATCGGGGTCGTCTACCAGGATTTCCAACTGCTCGACCACCTGTCGGCCATCGACAATGTCGCCCTGCCCCTGCGCGTCGCCGGTGCGCGCGGCCCGGATGTCAGGAAGCATGTCTCCGAACTGCTGCGATGGGTCGGCCTCGGCGAACGGCTGGGCGCGAAACCGCCGACGCTGTCCGGCGGTGAGCAGCAGCGAGTCGCCATCGCGCGGGCGGTGATCAACCAGCCCGACCTGCTGCTCGCCGACGAACCGACCGGGAATGTGGACGACAATATCGGCGTCCGCCTGATCCAGCTGTTCGAGGAGCTGAACAGGATGGGCACGACGGTCATCATCGCGACCCATAATTTCGGGCTGGTCGACCGGTTCCGGTATCCCAGGCTGGATCTGGAGGACGGCGCCCTGAGGATAATCCGGGGCCAGAGGCCGCCGTGCTGATCCGCCGCCAGACCGACATCCCCTTCGACCAGGATCCCGCCGGCAGGCTCCTGCCCTGGATCGTGGCGATCATGATCTACCTGTCCGGCGTCGCCATCGCGGGCGCGATCGCCCTGAACGGGCTGGTGTCGACCTGGTCGTCGGGCCTGAGCGGCGCGCTGACCATCCAGATACCGGCCGGGCCGGGCTCGCCGCATGCGCAGCAGCAGGCCGGCGCCGTGCTCGCCCTGGTGCGGAAAGCGCCCGGAGTCGAACAGGCCCGGCGCCTGCCGCGGCAGGACATGCTCCGCCTCCTGCGTCCCTGGCTGGGCGAGGACGCGGGCGCCGGCGATCTGCCGCTGCCGATCCTGATCGAAGTGCATGCGGCGCCGGGCGCCGCCATCGATACCGCCGCCCTGTCGGCGAAGGTGGCCGCGGCGGCGCCCGGCGCGGTTACCGAAAACCACGCCCGCTGGGCCGGACCGCTGATCGGCCTTGCCCGGTCGATCTGGCTGGTCGCGCTGCTCGTCGTTGCCCTCATCGGGCTGGCGACGGTCATCACCGTGGTCTTCGCGACGCGCACCGGGTTGCGCATCCACCGGCGGGTCATCGGCCTGCTGCACCTGATTGGCGCCCATGACCGCTATATCGCGCGCCAGTTCGAACGCCAGGCGCTGTGGCTCAGCCTGCAGGGCGCGGTCGTCGGAATGGCCTTTGCCATCGGAACGGTCTTCGGGATCGCCGACCTGGCCGGCAAGATCGAGCTGGAACCGGCGGCCGGCGCCATCTTCACGCCGGTGCAGTGGGCCATTTTTGTCTGCGTGCCGGTCGTGGCGGCGCTGGTTGCGCTGCTGACCGCCCGGATTACCGTGCTGCGGACGCTCCGGCGCATGACGTGACGCGATGAACCGGCACGCCATGACGCCCGTGGACCGGAGCCGGGCGTTTCCGCACAAACGGCGCAAGCCGTGGCGCGCGCTCCGCCGGTTCGCCGCAGTTTGCGCGCTGGCGGCGCTGCTCTGGCCCGCCGGGCTGGCCTGGTTCGGCTTCACCATGCCGCAAACGCCGGCCGACGATGGGACGAAGACGGACGCCATCGTCGTCCTGACCGGGGGCTCGGGGCGGCTGGCCGAAGGCATCCGGCTGCTCGCAGCCGGTGCGGCGCCGGTTCTGTTCGTATCCGGCGTCGATCCGAGAGTCGACAAACAGTCGGTGCTGCGCGGCGCCGGCGGCGCGCCGGACGAGGTGCAGAACCGGATCGTGCTCGGCTTCCGGGCCGAGCATACCCAAGGCAACGCGGACGAGACCGCCCTGTGGGCGCGTGCGCAAAAGCTGAAGTCGCTGCGCCTGGTGACGGCCAACTACCATATGCGGCGCAGCCTGCTCGAACTGCGCAGCGCCCTGCCGGGCTCCCGCATCGTCGCGCACCCCGTTTTCCCGCCGGCGGTGTCGCGCGGGCAATGGTGGCGCAGCGTCCGCGGCGTCGCCATCGTCAATGCCGAATTCTACAAGTTCGCGGCCGCCCTGATCCGCGTGACCCTGGCGCCGGCCGGGCCGGATTCATGATCCTGGTCCGCTCGGCGGCATTTACGATCGGCTTGTGGCTCGTTACCCTGGCGGCGGGCCTGGCCGGCCTGCTTCTTCTGGCCGCGCCCCGGCGGGCCGTGTTCGGCCTGGCGATCGTCTGGGCCCGTGCCGTCCTGTGGCTGCTGCGCGTCGCGGCCGGCATCCGGCACAGGGTTGTCGGAAGCGTGCTGCCCGACCGGCAGGCCCGCTATATTTTTGCCGTAAAACACCAATCGGCGTGGGAAGCCATCGCCTTCCTCACGATAGCGCCGCCATTTGCCGCCGTGCTCAAGGAGGAGTTGCGGCGGATCCCGGTCTACGGCTGGTTCCTGGGCCGCGCCGGCATGGTGCCGATCCGGCGTTCGGCGCGCGGCGCGGCCCTGAAGCGGATGCTGCGCAGCGCCCGGGTGCTGGTCGACAGCGGACGGCACCTGCTGATCATGCCGGAGGGCACCCGGATACCGCCGGGCCGCACCGGGCGCTATCATCCGGGCGTCTACGCGCTGTACAAGTATCTCGACATGCCGGTCGTCCCGGTTGCCCACAATGCCGGACTGTTCTGGCCGCGGAACGGATTTCTCAAACGGCCGGGGACCATCACGATCGAGTTCCTCGAACCGATCGCGCCCGGCCACGACCGGGAAACCTTCATGGCAACGCTGGAAGACCGGATCGAAACGGCGGCGCAGCGCCTTTGCGACGACGGCAGTGTTCAGCAGCGGCGAGCCTAGAGCCTGTCCGCCTTACATTGAACCATGGCGGTAAGGCGTCCCTGTCGACTTTGCCCAGGGCGTCCCTCGATACGGCGCGCAAGCGCGCCTACTCGGGATGAGGGAATTTTGGCTACCCCCTATTCCCCTCATCCTGAGTAGCCCCGGATGCAATCCGGGGCGTATCGAAGGGCCTGCCCTGAGCCTGTCGAAGGGGCATTCCCGGTTGCGTCGGTGGTTCCTAAAGAAACGGCTGCCCGTCCCGGTCCCGGAGATCAGCGCCCGCCCTGCTGGAGCACGTTGTTGCGCATGCGCTTGAGCAGGGCGAGCAGGGTCCGCCGCTCCTGGGCGGAAAAGCCGTCCATCGTCGATTCGACGATGCGCAGCACGGCGGGAAAGGCCTCCTCGACCTTGCGGCGTCCGGCCGCGGTGATGCAGACCAGCACGTTGCGCCGGTCGTGCGCCGGTGTCCTGCGCTCGACCAGGCCGTCCCGGGCCATCTGGTCGACGATCCGGCTGAGGTTGGAGCGGTCGATCGCCAGCTTGCCCGAGAGGTAGCTGATATTGTGGCCGTCGTTCTCCTGGAGCACGGCCAGCACCCGCCAGAACATGACCGGGATACCGAACGGGCGCAGGGCATGGTTGAGCGCCGCAAGGTTCCCGGACTGGATGGTGTAGATGTAGTAGGTCGGAAAATCGGTAACCGAGAACCGCACGCGCGTCGGGTCGTCGGGCAAAGCTCGGGCCACTCCCTGCATGCTGCCCCGCCGGCGCAAAATTGCGGGTGACATCCGGCCGGGCGGCTTGATACATCGTTATGTGAAATATGGTTGTAATTTCACTTAATCAACCGTCTTCCAGGAGAGACCATGCGCATCGTCATGCTCGGCACGGCCGCCGCCGCGCCCGATCCGGACCGCAACCACTCGGCCATCCTGATCACCGTCCGCGGCCGGCACTACATGTTCGACTGCGGCCATGGCGCGACGCACCAGTTGATCCGCAGCAACGTCAATCCCGGCCATGTCGATACGGTGTTCCTGTCCCACCTGCATTACGACCATGTCGCCGACTTCGCCTTCTTCGTGCTGACCAGCTGGATCACGAACCGGGAGAACGCGCCGGTCGTGGTCGGCCCGCCGGGCACGCGCGGCTTCGTCGAGCACCAGTTCGCCGACGGCGCCTTCGCCAAGGATATCGAGGCGCGGGCGGCCTACAAGAACCGGCAGGGCAACATGCATGTGCTCAAGCCCGACGTGCGGGAATGCGAGCCCGGCCTCGTGTTCGAGGACGATCTGGTCCGGGTCTCGGCCTGCTATGTCGAGCACATTCCGCGGGAAATCTCGCCCTGCTTCGGCCTGCGGCTCGATTCGGTCGACGGCAAGTCGGTGGTCTTCTCGGGCGACACTGCGCCGTGCGAGCGGCTGGTCCAGCTGGCGCAGGGCTGCGACCTGCTGATCCACGAATGCACCTTTCCGGAGAAGGCGCTGGAATTCCGCCGCAAGGCCAATGTCGGCACCTGGGCCCACACCAGCCCGGTCGAACTCGGCAAGATCGCCACCGCGTCGCGCTGCAAGAGTCTGGTCGCGACCCATTTCGGCAGCTTCGACACGACGTATCCGGTGCTGCGCGACATGATGTCGGTCCACATGCCGCGCGACCTGATCGGTCCGGCCTTCATGGAGGATGTCGTCGCCGACATCCGCCGGAACTACGCCGGCGAACTCCGCCTCGCCCACGACGGCATGCGCATCGACCTGTGAGCGGCAGGCCCGGCGGGGGAAGGGATACGCTCCCGCCCGGAACCGGGCCGGCCGGAGACCGGCCCGGCCCGGCGGGCCGGCGCTATTTGCCGACGAACTGGTTGGTGAAGAGGTCCTTCAGCGGCACCTTCTTCCGCACGATGCCCTGCGCGACGTAGAAGTCCTGCAGCTTGGCCAGCCGCTGCTCGTTGATTTCGCCGAGCACCTTCTGGCCGGGATAGACGAGATCGGCGTAATACTTGAAGACCGCCCGGATATAGCCTTCCTTGCCCTTCCACATGGGCGCCGCCTTGGCGAAGTCGTTCGCCGTGCCGACGGGATCGTCCATGATGTCCTTCATGCCCTTGAGCACGGCGCCGACGAATTTCCCGATCAGCGCCGGCTTCGCCGCGATCAGCTTGTCCGAGGCCAGCGAGGCCTGGGCCATGTGCGGGAAATAGTCTTCCGACTTGATGATCCGGATCTTGATCTTGGCGCCGAGGATCGGCGGGATCCAGTCCGGCACGCAGGCGCAGCCCACCGCCTTGCCCTGGATCACCATGCCGGGCACGCCGCGCGGGCCGACCGCCATGGCGTTGATGTCCTGCACCTTCAGGCCGGTCGCCGCCAGCATGCCGCGCAGTGCATAGTAGGTCGTGTCCTGGTACGACATGACGGCGACATTCTTGCCCTTCAGGCCGGCCGGCGTCGTGATGCCGGAATCCTCGCGCACCACGAGCTGCATGAAGCCGCGGCCGCCGAACGCTGCGACCGAGCGCACCGGGATTCCCTGGGCGCGCACGATGATCGGGCTGTCCGCCAGCCCGCCGCCCATTTCGGCGTTGCCGACGCCGACCTGCTTGGCAACGTCGACGCCGCCCTTGGCCGTGGCGAAGGCGACCTCCAGCCCGGCGGCCTTGAAATAGCCGCGGTGCTTCGCCAACTGCTGCGGCCCGAAAGCCGGCAGGATCGGCGGCGCCGGGAACAGGTAGGTCATCTTCTCGGCGCTGGCCGGGCCGGCGCCGAAGCCGGCGGCGGCCACGGCGCCGAGCGCCGCGGTGCAGAGTGTATGGAAGCGGATCATCGTGTTCCTCCCGAATGGATTTCCTGCGCCAGCTTTGCACTATCGGCGCATGGCTGGCAACCGGCGCCGGTCAGCTGGTCGAGGGCGTCGTTGCTCCCGGCCGCGAGCCGGCGCTCAAGTCGCTAACGGCAAAGACCTGTTCGTCCCTTGTGCATTCCTGCGCAAAGGCGAATACCGCGCGCAAGGCTTCCCGGGAAACCTGGGGGTAGCTTTCCAGAACCGTTTCCACGGTCCACCCTTCCGCAAACAAACCGAGCAGAAACTCGACTGACAGCCGCGTGCCACGGACCACCGGTTTGCCGACCAGGATCGACGGATCGCGGCCGATATAGTCGCGCCATTCCACTGCCTTGCCTCCAGTCGATGCGGCCAACCGGCCTGCCTGTGCCCAGCCTCTTGTCGCGCGGAGCAGGGCAGCCCGCGACCGGAAGATCGTCACGCGTCCGCATCGGATTTCCCGCCGGAGCGGCGTCCTGCGGCTCCGGGATAGAGGAACCGCGCGGTCGCGGCCAGGCCGATGACGGCGAACGGAATGGCGGCGGCGAAGACCGCCCTTGCCGCTTCGGCGATGCCGGCCCTGTCCGCCCCGTCGGCCCCCTCGGCGAACCCGGCGGCATTGGCGACGATCCCGACATAGGCGGCGCCGACCGCATAGCCCAGCCGTTGAACGGTCGGCAGGGCGCCGGCAACCCTCTCGGTATCGTCCGCCGGCGCCAGCGCCGTCATCCGGCGCAGGACGAAGGCCCAGGCCATGCCGAACCCGCCTCCTTGCAGGGCGGAGAACACCGCAATCAGCCAGACCGGACCGTTGGGCACGCTGTAGAGGAAGCCGGGTATGCTTGCCGCCACCACCAGCATGCCCGCGCCGATCAGCGTCCGGTCGTGCCGCTCCGCCGAGACCGCGACGAGGAGCGCGGCGATCGTCCATCCGAGGGACGCGCAGGCGACGATATAGCCCGCGACCAGCGCCGAGGCGCCGTGCAGCAGGACGATGAAGAGCGGCCCGTAGGCGGTGACCGCAATCGTGGCGATGGCCAGGCAGAAGATCATGACCAGGCCCGATCCGACCGGCGCGGCCGGATCGAAGGCTCGGCGCGGGAGCAGCCGGCTTCCGCCGCCGCGCGCGTCCAGGACCAGAAAGGCGATGATGGCGGCGATGCCGGCCAGCACGAACGATGCCGTGCGCAGCGGCCCGACTTCGACTCCGCCGTAGGCGATCAGCACCACGCCGGCGGCCAGCAGGAGCAGGCGTGACGAGAATACGGCGTTTCGCGCCGGGTCCGGCGGCGGCCGCCGGCCGAGTCCGGAGCCGAAGCCGATCCAAAGCGACAGCGCGACCGCCTGCGCACCGAAGAACCAGAATCCGCTGCGCCAGTCCGCATATTCGACGAACAGGCCGCCGACCAACGGGCCGAGAAATGCGGATACGCCCCAGAGCGCCGAGACCGCCGCGATGGCCCGGGGAATCAGCGGCTTGGGGAACAGGACGCTCGTGGCGACGAAGGCAAGGGCCATGAGGCCGCCGCCGCCGAGGCCCTGCAACAGACGCCCCGCCAGAACCACCCACATGGACGGGGCCAGGGCGCTGATCGCGCATCCGGCGGCAAAGGCGGCTGCGGCGACGGCCATCGGCAGGCGCACGCCATAGCGGGCCGCCAGCAAACCGCTGGCAGCGCCGGTCAGGATGGTGCCGATCTCGTAGAGCGAGACGGTCCAGCCGATCAGCGCCTCGCCGCCGATCTCCGCGACCAGCGCCGGCAGCATGGTGGCGACGAGCAGGCTGTCGGCGGCGTGGAGCCAGACGCCCGCGCAGACCAGGATCAGGGCGGTTCCGTAGCCGCGCAGAGAGGGATCGTCGGAAGACTTGCGCAAGGTCCCGGCCGGGCGCAGACGGCGTCAGCCGAAGATCCCGATCACGCAGCCGGTCGACCCGGTCGCCAGCACGCCGGCGGCGAGGCTCTTCCAGGACAGCGCCAGGATCTCGTTGCGCCGCTCCGGCATCAGCACCGTCAGCCCGCCGACCATGATCCCGAGCCCGCCGAAATTGGCGAAGCCGCACATGGCGTAGACCAGGATCAGCCGGCTGCGCTCGCCCAGCGTGCCTTCGGGCAGCCGGGCGAGGTCGAGATAGGAGACCAGCTCGTTGAGCACGACCTTGGTCGCCATGAGCTGGGCGGCATCCCAGCATTCCGCCCAGGGAATCCCCATCAGCCAGCACAGCGGCGTCATGACGAGGGCGAGGATCTTCTGCAGGGTAATGGCTTCGCCGGCGATGGTCGGCAGCAGGGCGAGCACGCCGTTCGCCAGATGCACCAGCGCAACCAGGGCGATCAGCATGGCGACAATCAGGAACAGCATGTTGAGGCCCTGGCGCGCGCCGACGACCAGCGCCTCCATGGCGCTCGACGTCTCGCGCGGCGGCAGGCTCCCGCTGTCCTGCGGCGGCCCGTCCGGCGGCACCATCAGCAGGGCCACGGCGATGGCGGCGGGCGCGCTGATCACCGACGCGACCAGGATCTGGCCAGCGGCGTTCGGCAGGACCGGCGCCAGGATGCTGGCGTAGAGCACGAAAACGGTGCCGGCGATGGTCGCCATGCCGACCGTCATCAGGACGAACAGTTCGCTGCGGCTGAAATCCTTGAGATAGGGCCGGACGAAGAGCGGCGCCTCGACCATGCCGATGAAGATGTTGGCCGCGCTGCCCAGGCCGACCGCGCCGCCGATGCGGAAGCCGCGCTCCAGCACAAAGCCGATCGCCTTCACGATCCAGGGCAGGATGCGCCAATGGGTGAGCAGCGCGGTCAGCGTGCTGGTCACGATGATGATCGGCAGCGCCTGGAACGCGAAGACGAACGCTGCGCCGGGGCGGGATTCGGTGAAGGGCAGCGCCCCGCCGCCGATATAGCCGAACACCATGCTGGTGCCCTCGCGCGTCGCCTTTTCCATTGCGGTCACGACATGGCCGAGCGAGGCGACGAGATCGGCGATCAGCGGCACCTTGAGCAGGATGAGCGCGAGCGCGATCTGGAGGCCGATCCCGGCCAGCGCAACCCGCCAGGCGCTGCGCTGCCGCTTCTCCCCGACCGCCCAGGCCAGCGCGAACAGAACGACCAGCCCGAAGGCGCTCTGCAGTTCCGGCAATCCCATATTATCCGGACTCCCCCCGATCCCTGCGCAGCACCGCGACCGCGCCTACATCTGCTCCATCATCGCCTGCAATTCAGCTTCCGATACCTCGCGGACCGGCTGGCCGAAGATCCAGCGGTGGCCTTCCGGGTCTTCGGCGCGGTAATGACGCTCGCCGTAGAACTGGTCTTCCGGTTCGGCGGTAATGCGCGCGCCGGCGGCCGCGGCGTGGGCATGGTGTGCGTCGACGTCGTCGACATAGCAGAACACCTGGCTGTACCAGCCGCCAGCCCCCGATTCGGCGGCCTCGGCCGGCGTCGTCTGGCCCATCTCCGGGAACACGCTCGCCAGCATCACGACGTTGCCGCCCAACGCCAGTTCGGCATGGCCGATCCGCCCGTCCTTCATGGCGTACACCGCGCGCTCGCGAAAGCCGAAGGCGCGCACCAGAAAATCGATGGCTGCGGGCGCGTCGGCATAGTTGAGCATGGGAATGATGCGCTGCATCCCCGCCGGGGGATTCTGGATCGGGTTCCGCGCCGCGCTTGGCCGCATGTCTTCCGGCAGGAAGGGCGCCATGCCCTGCCGGGCCAGTTCGTCAGCGCGCTCGTTGCCCGGGTCGCCGGCATGGCCCTTCACCCAGCGCCAGTCGATGCGCCGGGCGCCGTGCAGCGCGTCCAGCGCCTGCCACAGGTCGCGGTTCTTGACCGGCTTGCGCGCCGCCGTCAGCCAGCCGCCGGCCTTCCATTTCGCGATCCAGCGCGTGATGCCGTCCCTGACATAGACGCTATCGGTATGGAGCGTCGCCGCGCTGCCTTCCGGCACCGCCTTCAGCGCCTCGATGGCGGCCTGCAGTTCCATGCGGTTGTTGGTCGTCTCCGCCGCGCCGCCGCACAGGGTCTCGTCTTGGCCGCCGCCGCGCCGAATCAGCACGCCCCAGCCCCCCGGACCCGGATTGCCGCTGCACGCGCCGTCGGTATACAGGTCGAGCCGGGGTTCGGCCCGGCCGCCGGCCGTCGTTTCCGTCATCTCGAAGGCCCTTCCCCGCCGCCCCGCGTCAGTCCAGCCCGAGTTCGCCGGACCGCTTCACGCCCTGATGGAAGCGCAGCTTGCGGTGGTATTCCAATGGGTTGTGCGGCGTCACCAGCGCGCCTTCCGGGTGGAACAGCCAGTCGTGCAGCCGGGTCAGCAGGAAACGCAGCGCGCCGCCGCGCAGCAAGACCGGAATGGCCGCCAGCTCCGCCGCCGAGAAGGGCCGCACCGCGCGGTAGGCGTTCAGGATGTGGCGCGCCTTGGTGACATTGAAGCTGCCGTCCTTTTCGAAGCACCAGGCGTTGATGCAGATCGCCAGGTCGTAGGCGAGGTGATCGTTGCAGGCGAAGTAGAAGTCGATCACCCCGGACACCCGGTCGCCGAGGAAGAAGACATTGTCCGGGAACAGGTCGGCATGGATCACGCCGGTCGGCAGGCCGGAGGGCCAGTTCTCTTCGAGAAATTCCAGTTCCAGCCCGATCTCGCCGGCCAGGCCGTTCTGCACCTCGTGGGCGCGCGGGCCGCAGCGGTCGAACAGCGGCCGCCAGCCGGCCAGGTTCAGCGCGTTCGGCCGGGCCATGCCGAAGCCGGCCGCCGCCAGGTGCATCTCCGCCAGCACCCGGCCGAGCGGCGCGCAATGCCGGATATCGACCCGGCGCGGCGAGACCCCCTGCAGGAAGGAGATGATCGCGGCGGGCCGGCCGGCGAGCGTGCGCAGGGCGGCGCCGTCGCGGGCGTGGATCGGCGTCGGGCAGACGATGTCCTGCGCCGCCAGATGGTCCATCAGGCCGAGGAAGAAGGGCAGGTCGGCCGGGTCGACCCGCTTTTCGTACAGGGTGAGGATGAAGCTGCCGCGCTCGGTCTGGAGAAAGTAGTTGGAGTTCTCCACCCCTTCGGCGATGCCCTTGTAGGAGACGAGCGCGCCGATGTCGTAGGCGTCGAGAAACGCCGCCAGCTCGTCGTCGTCCACCTGGGTATAGACCGCCATGCCCGCTGCTTACGCCGTGCCCGCCTTTCCGACAAGGGGGGGCGGAGCGCCGGCAGGGCGGGCCGCAGCCGCGGTGATAAATCGCGCTTACGACTGGTCGTCGTCCCCCCGCCCCTTGCCCCGGATATTTCCGAACAACTCATCGGGATCGAGGCCAGACTCGGAGAGATCGGCTTCCTCCGTAAAATTCCGATACGCATCGGCAAATTTTTTGCCGGATTCGGGGTCTGAATCGCCATAGATCGTTTCGCGCAGTTCGGGCCAGGAACGGCTTTCCAGCGGATCGGGCGCGGCCGGGTCCCCCGCTCTCAGATCGGGCAGCTTGTAGCGGCTGCGCGGGACCGGATGCGCGAGCACAAGGCGAAGCCCCTCTTCGACGACGGCGCGCAACGGGCGTCCCGTTTCCCGGGCGCGACGCTTGGCACGCGCAAGCAATTCATCGTGGATGTCCAGCGTTGTCTTCATGGACCGAAATTACCCGTATCGCCGATTATGGGAAAACCATTTCCCGGGCGGCCGCTCGGCGTCTCGTGTTCAGCCGGCGGAGGCAGCGGCTTGCCGGGCGCGGTCCGGTTGACTACGGTGCCGCTGAGTGCAAACCGGCCGGCAAGAGGGGGCAAGAGCATGGCGGGACAGATCGCGGCAAAGGAACCGAAGGGCGTGACCCTGGAGGCCGGCAAGACCTATGTCTGGTGCGCCTGCGGGCTGAGTGCGAACCAGCCGTTCTGCGACGGCGCACACAAGGCGACCGATTTGAAGCCCCTGGTCTTCAAGCAGGAAAAGACCGAGGAGGCATGGCTCTGCCAGTGCAAGCAGACCGGCAACGGCCCCTTCTGCGACGGCACCCATAACGGGCTGTAGGCGGAAGGCGGAGCGGCGGCGTCATGGCGCAAGTCGATGAGGCGCTTTTACAGCGGATGACGGCCGCGATCGTGGACGAGGCGGACCCCGAACGGGTGATCCTGTTCGGCTCCCGCGCGCGCGGCGACGCCGGACCGGACTCGGATATCGATCTGATAGTGATAGAGGCCGAGCCCTTCGGGCCGGGCCGCGACCGGCGCGCGGAGGCCGTGCGGCTGTGGCGGGCGCTCTCGGGCTTTCGGGTTCCGAAGGACATTCTGGTCTACAGCCGCGACGAGGTCGATTATTGGCGCGATTCGCTCAACCATGTGCTGGCGCGCGCCCTGCGCGAAGGCACGGTGCTCTATGAGCGACCCTAAGCAGGCCCGCGTTCTGCTGGAGGCCGCAGAATAGGGACTTCTTCGCGCTGCGTGGCATGGACGCCGCCGCCGTCTTCGCCGACGAGATATTCGGCTTTCATGCCCAGCAGGCGGCCGAGAAGCTGTTCAAGGCATGGCTTTCCCTGATCGGCGAGACCTATCCGCCAACGCACGATCTGGTCGAATTGATGGAAATTCTGACGCCCCGCCAGCCGGAGGCGGCGCGTTTCGACGGGCTGATCGACTATACGCCCTATGCCGTTCAGTTCCGCTACGGCCCGGCCGACGCCGGAGCCGCCCCGCTCGACCGCGACGCTGCGGTTCGCCTCGCCGCGGAGTTGCTCAAGGAAGTCCGGCGGCAACTGGCGCGCGGAGAAGACTTCTAACGCTTGAGTGCCGACCGGTATGCCGTGTTGGTTTATCCGCAGACTTCAACATAGTGCAGTGCGTCCGTCCCGGCGTACAACCGCGATTCGCTGAATGAGGGATGCCGATCTGCCGATAAGCTGTACCTACGGGCGTGCGCCGGCCTTTAGCTTGACTCGCCGCCCGCTTCGGCTAACCTTTCGTCCATAGCCTCAGACGCCTGTGGGAGAGAGCGGACGCGCGCAAGCGCGGGTCCGCCGCCGAAGGAGCAACCGCCCCGGAAACTCTCAGGCACCAGGGACCGCAGGCGGAGGCGACTCTGGAGAGCAGGCGGCCGTGCGCGAGCCTTGCGCCGCCTCACCGAAGGGGAAAGACCGGCGGGACCCCGCATCGGGAAACCGCGCCGGTTCAAGCTCTCAGGTTGTGCGACAGAGGGGGCGTGTCCCGCCGATCTGCGGTCGGCCGGACGCAGCCTCAACTGCTCGCGCTACCCGGCCGGGGCTTTCCCATGGCAACCGAAAACGAGACCGGAAACAAGACCGGGCCGGCGGCCCTCCGCACGCCGCTCTACGACCTGCACGTCGCGCAGGGCGGGCGGATGGTCGATTTCGCCGGCTATGCCCTGCCCGTGCAGTATGGCGGCATCATCGCCGAGCATGAGCAGGCGCGCTCTAGGGCCGCCCTGTTCGACGTCTCGCACATGGGCCAGGCGCGGATCGTCGGGGCGCGGGCGGCCGAAGCGCTCGAAAGCCTGGTGCCGGGCGATATCGGCGGGCTCGGCCCCGGCCGGATGCGCTATACCCAGCTGACCGACGACAACGGCGGTATCCGCGACGATCTGATGGTCACCCGGCTGGCCGAAGACGAACTGGCGATCGTCGTCAACGCCGCCTGCAAGGATGACGATTTCGCCTATCTCGGCGCGGCGCTGGCCGGCCGGGACTGTTCCCTCGAAATCGACGACAGCGCGGCCCTGCTCGCTTTCCAGGGCCCGGAAGCCGCAACGGTGCTGGAAGCAGCGATTCCGGGCGCCGATGGCCTCGCCTTCCTGGAGGGCGACTCTTTCGACTGGCGCGGCGTGCCGCTCTGGATCTCGCGCAGCGGTTATACCGGCGAGGACGGGTTCGAAATTTCGCTGCCGGCGCGCCATGCCGCTGCCCTGGCGGAAGCGCTGCTCGCCAGCGACGGCGTTGCGCCTGCCGGCCTCGGGGCGCGCGATTCGCTGCGCCTCGAGGCCGGCCTGTGCCTCTACGGCCACGATATCGACCTGACGACCACGCCGGTCGAGGCCGGCCTCGCCTGGTCGATCGGCAAGCGCCGCCGCGCAGAAGGCGGCTTCCCCGGCGCCGGCACGATCCTGGACCAGCTGCGGAACGGGACTTCCCGCCGCCGGATCGGCCTCCGGCTCGATGGCCGGGCGCCGGCACGGGAGGGCGCGGAAATCTGCACCGCGGACGGCGCGCCGGTCGGCCGGGTGACCAGCGGCGGCTTCGCTCCGACGGTCGGAGGCCCGGTCGCCATGGGCTACGTCGCGGCCGGGTACGCTGCACCCGGCACGCCGCTCGCCCTCACTGTGCGGGGCCGGGCACTGCCGGCGCGGGTCGCATGCCTGCCGTTCATCGCGCCGGGGTACCGGCGATGACGGACAAGGCCGACATGACCGGCCCGACCGGAGCCGCGGCTGGCGTACGACTCGAACCGGACGCCCTGCGCCCGACCCGACATTCCCCGACCCGATTTTGCCCGACCGGAAGGTTTGCGACCGGACATGACCGGTCGGGCCCCTGATCAGCAGAGGACGCAATCCATGCCCACCACCTATTTTTCGGAAGACCACGAATGGATCGCGGTCGACGGCGATACCGGCACCGTCGGCATCACCGACTATGCCCAGGAACAACTCGGCGACGTGGTGTTCGTCGAACTGCCGGAGATCGGCCGGACCGTCATCAAGGGCGATGACATGGCCGTCGTCGAATCGGTCAAGGCGGCGAGCGAGGTCTACGCCCCGGTCGGCGGCGAGGTGGTCGCGGTAAACGAGACGCTGGAAGACAACCCCGCCGCCGTCAACGAGGACGCCGAGGGCGAGGGCTGGTTCGTCCGGCTGAAACTGGCCGACGCCGCCGAACTGGAAGACCTGATGGACGCCGCCGCCTACGCCGCCTTCGCGGAGAGCCAGGGCTAGAGGCGGCCCGGCCGCCAGACTGCGTTCGCGCAGCACAACACAGGGAACCGGGACCATGACCTCCGCCAGCTTCGCCGCGCTCCAGGACCGCGAGTCCTTCATCGGCCGCCATATCGGTCCCGGACCGGATGACATTGCCGCCATGCTGCAAACCGTCGGCGCGAACTCGCTCGACGCGCTGATCGAAGAGGCGGTGCCGGACGCAATCCGGGATACCGCCCCGCTGCCGCTCGGCGAACCGGCGGCGGAGGACGACGCCCTGCAGCGGATCGCCGAACTGGCCGCGGGCAACACGGTTGCCGGCTCGCTGATCGGCATGGGCTACTACGGCACGGTCACGCCCCCGGTCATCCGCCGCAACGTGCTGGAGAATCCGGCCTGGTACACCGCCTACACGCCGTACCAGCCGGAAATTTCCCAGGGCCGGCTGGAAGCGCTGCTCAATTTCCAGACCATGGTGACCGACCTGACCGGCATGGAGATCGCCAACGCTTCGCTGCTCGATGAGGCGACGGCGGCGACGGAGGCCATGCTGCTCGCGCGCAGGGCCGGCAGGTCGACGAGCGACCGCTTCCTGGTCTCGGACCGGTGCCATCCCCAGACCCTCGCGCTGCTGCAGACCCGTGCGGCCCCGCTGGGCATCGACCTGGCGATCGGCGAGGTCACACCGGAGCGCGCCATCGAGGCCTTCGGCATCCTGGTCCAGTATCCGGACACCTTCGGCCGCATCGACGCCTGGCAGGATTCCGTGAGAGCGGTGCGCGGCGGCGGCGGGCTGGCCGCGGTCGCGACGGACCTGCTCGCCCTTGCCCTGCTCGAACCGCCGGGCGCCTGGGGCGCCGATATCGTGATCGGCAGCGCCCAGCGCTTCGGCGTGCCGATGGGCTTCGGCGGGCCGCACGCCGCTTTCTTCGCGACCCGGGAACGCTTCGCGCGGAAAATGCCGGGCCGGCTGGTCGGCGTGTCGGTCGACGCCAAGGGCCGGACGGCCCTGCGCCTCGCCCTGCAAACCCGCGAGCAGCATATCCGGCGCGAAAAGGCGACCAGCAACATCTGCACCGCCCAGGTGCTGCTCGCGAACATGGCCGGCTTCTACGGCGTCTGGCACGGGCCGGACGGGCTGGAACGGATCGCCCGGCGCGTCCGCCGGCTGGCCTGCGCCTTCGCGGAGATCGCGACGGCGGCCGGTCTCGAGGTCGAGGCCGGCGCCTTCTTCGACACCGTGACGGTGCGCGCGCCCGGGCGGGCGGACGAGATCGTCGGCGCGGCGTTGGATGCCGGCCTCAACCTGCGCTTCATCGACGACGACCGCTTCGGCGTTTCCTTCGACGAGACCTGCGGCCCCCAGGACCTGAGCGTCCTGTCCGATGCGCTGGGCGGCGCGGCGGACGGCGACCGGATCGCCGCCCTGCTGGACGGCGCACCCGACCGTCTGCCGGAAACGCTGCGCCGCCGCGACGCCTTCATGACCCATCCGGTGTTCCACCGCCACCGGTCGGAAACCGGGATGATGCGCTATCTCCGCCGTCTCGCCGACAAGGACCTGGCGCTCGACCGGGCCATGATCCCGCTCGGCTCCTGCACCATGAAGCTGAACGCGGCGGCCGAGATGGAGCCGGTCTCGTGGCCGGAATTCGCCGCACTGCATCCCTTCGTGCCGCTGGAGCAGGCCGCCGGAACGCTCGACCTGATCTGGGAGCTGGAGGACATGCTGTGCGCAGCGACCGGCTTCGACGCCGTCTCGCTGCAACCCAACGCCGGCTCCCAGGGCGAACTCGCCGGGCTGCTCGTCATCCGCGCCTGGCACGAAAGCCGGGGCGAGGGCGGGCGCGACATCTGCCTGATCCCGAGTTCGGCCCACGGCACCAACCCGGCGAGCGCCGTGCTGGCCGGCCTCTCCGTCGTCGTCGTCGGATGCGACGCCGACGGCAACATCGACATCGCCGACCTGCGCGCCAAGGCCGGGCAGCACCGGGACCGGCTGGCCGCGCTGATGGTGACCTATCCCTCGACCCACGGCGTGTTCGAGACGGGCATCGTGGAGATCTGCGACATCGTCCATGCCTGCGGCGGCCAGGTCTATATGGACGGCGCCAACCTGAACGCGCTGCTCGGCATCGCCCGGCCCGGCGAATTCGGGCCCGACGTCGCGCACCTGAACCTGCACAAGACCTTCTGCATCCCCCATGGCGGCGGCGGGCCGGGCATCGGGCCGATCGCCGTCAAGGCCCATCTGGCGCCCTTCCTGCCCGGCCACCCGGTCCATCCGGAATGCGGCGGGGAGCAGGCGATCGGGCCGGTCTCGGCCGCCCCTTGGGGCAGCACCGGCATTCTGCCGATCAGTTGGGCCTATATCACCATGATGGGCGCCGCCGGCCTGAAACGCGCGACCGCGGTGGCGATCCTCAACGCCAACTATATCGCGGCCCGCCTCGGGGACCATTTCCCGGTGCTCTACACCGGAACGAACGGCCGGGTGGCGCACGAGTGCATCGTCGACCTGCGGCCGCTCAAGGAGTTCGCCTCGGTCGACGATGTCGCCAAGCGGCTGATCGACTACGGCTTCCACGCGCCGACCATGTCCTTCCCGGTCGCCGGCACCCTGATGATCGAGCCGACGGAAAGCGAATCCCTGGCCGAGATCGACCGCTTCTGCGACGCCATGATCGCGATCCGGCAGGAGGTCGCGCGCATCGAGGCCGGCGACTGGCCGGCGGACGACAACCCGCTCGCCAATGCGCCCCACACGGCGGACGACCTGGCGGCGGCGGACTGGACGCACCCCTATCCGCGCGCGCTTGCCGTTTTCCCGGTCCCGGCGCTCAGGGACGGAAAATACTGGCCGCCGGTCGCGCGCATCGACAATGTCTATGGCGACCGCAACATCGTGTGCGCCTGCCCGCCGCTCGAAGCCTACGGCGAGGCCGCCGAGTAGGGGCGGCCCGCCCGCTTCGATACGCCCCGCCCTTCGATACGCCCCGGCCGGGGGCCGGGGCTACTCAGGGTGAGGGTCAGGGTGTGACTCGATCACTTTCCCCTCATCCCGAGTAGGCGCGCTTGCGCGCCGTATCGAGGGACGTTACGCGAATACCGCCCTAACTCTCGCTGCGGTGCCGGCCGGCGAGCAGGTTGAGGCTGCGTCCGACCCGGGCGGTCCGGTCCTCGTCGCTCTCGTCGCGCACCAGCAGCGCCTCGCCGAGCAGCAGGCCCTGGAACAGGCCGGCGCGTGTCCGGGCCGCCGCTTCGCTGAAGCCCAGCGCGATGAAGAAATTCTCGATATAGACCGAGCGCCGGGCGTCGACCGACCGCACCGCCACCGTCGCGGCCGGATCGTTGCGCGACCAGTTGCGGATCGCGATCTCGGCGTTGCGGAACTCCCGGTCCGCATGGGCGCCCACGGTCATTTCGAGCAGCAGGCGCAATCGTTCGGCGGGCGTTGCGCCGGCGTGGCCGGCGATGCGGACCAGCAGGTCGGTCTGCCTCTCCTCCCAGCGCGCGAGGATTGCCGCGAGCAGCGCCGGACGGTCCCTGAAATGCCAGTAGAAACTGCCCTTGGTGACGCCGAGGCGGCGCGCCAGCGGTTCGATCCTGACCGCGTTGACGCCGCGCTCGGCCAGCAGCGCGATGGCGCCGCCGATCCAGTCGTCCCTGTTCAGTCTGGGCCGGTCCGGCCTCTTGCGCTCCGGCCCGGTTCGGTCTGGTCCAGTGCTGTCGGGCGGGCGTCGGGCCTCGTCTGCCACGGGGCGCCTCCGGCTGCCGGTCCGCGCTATCCGCCGGTGACGGGCGGGAAGAAGGCGATCTCGTCGCCCGGCTTGACCGCGGTTTCCAGGCTGGCGAACTCGTAGTTCACCGCTGCGCGCACGAAGCGGGCGTTGGCGAAGGCGTCGGCATGGCCGGGGCTGCGCTCCCGCAGCCAGTCGATCAGGGCGCCGACCGTCGCCACCTCCCTGGGCGGCGTCACCGTCTCCCGGCCGGCGCCGATCTTCTGGCGCAGCCAGGCGAAATAGAGCACGTCTATCCGGTCGGGCCGGTCGGGCCGGTCGGGCATCTCATCGGGCATCGCGTCAGGCCCCGAGTTCGCTGAAGGGCAGGAAATCCACCGTCATCCCCGCCCGGATATCGGTCGCGTCCTCCGGCAGTTCCACCAGGCCGCTCGCCGCGGTCATGGAGGAGAGGATGCCGGCACCCTGCCGGGCGAACTTGCGCGCGGTCCAGCCGCCGGCGCAAGGCTCCAGCGTGGCGCGCACCCATTCGCGCCGGTTGGCCTTCTTGCGGTGATCGAAGCCGGCGCGGACCGGGAACAGCCTGGGCACATGGACGTTTGCGCCGGAGAGCCGGTCGATCAGCGGCCGGGCGAAGCGCAGGAAGGTCACCATGACGGCGACCGGGTTGCCCGGCAGGCCGACGAAGGGGGTACGGCCGATCTGGCCGAGCGCCACCGGGCGGCCCGGCTTGATGGCGAGGCGCCAGAAGTGGATCTGCCCGAGGCTCTCGACCGCGGCGCGGACATGGTCCTCCTCGCCGACGCTGACGCCGCCGGAGGTCAGCACCAGGTCGTGGCCGGCGCCCGCTTCGGCCAGCGCTGCCGTGATCGCCGCCCGGTCGTCGGGCAGGATGCCGAGGTCCGAGACGATGCAGCCGAGCTGTTCGAGCAGGCCGGCGAGGGCGAAGCGGTTGGCGTCGTAGACCGCGCCCGACGGGGCCGCCATGCCCGGTTCGCGCAGCTCGTTGCCGGTCGAGAACAGGGCGGCCCGCAGCCGGGCGCGCAGCGGCAGGTCCGCCAGCCCGACCGAGGCGGCGAGGCCGAGGTCCTGCGGCCGCAGGCGCCGGCCGGCGTCGAGGATGACCGCGCCTTCCTCGACATCCTCGCCGGCGAAGCGCCGGTTCGCGCCCTGCTTGATGCCTGGCGCGATGTGCACATTGCCGCCGTCCTCGCGGCAGTCCTCCTGCATCATCACGGTATCGAAGCCGGCCGGCATGACGGCGCCGGTGAAGATACGCACCGCGCCGCGGGCGCCGGGATCGGCCGGGACGGGCGCGTCGCCGGCGGCGATCCGGCCGATGACGGGCAGGCAGGTCTCGGCCTGCGGGTCGAGCTCGGCGAAGCGCACGGCGTAGCCGTCGACCGCCGAATTGTCGTGCGGCGGGACCGAACGGCCGGCCCGGATTTCTTCGGCCAGGATGCGGCCGAGCGCAGCGCGCAGCGTCACGGTTTCGACGTCTGCCACTACGGAAATCCGTTTCTCCAGCAGGGCGAGCGCGTCGTCGAGCGGCGTCAGGGCGCCGCCGAAGGCGAAACAGTCGTCGCTGAGCTGGGCCATGTCAGCAGATCATCTCAGCCGATCATCTCAGGCGGCGCCCCGCGCGGCGGAAGGGGCGGCGTCCAAGCCGCAATGCGCGCAGATGAAATCGGCGACCGCCTCCGGCGCGTTTAGGTCCAGAAGGGGCAGGTCCAGGACCGGCCTGCCGGCATCCGCCAGCGGCCCGTCGCTGGCGATGGCGACGACCGCCGGGTCGCCGGCGGCGATCAGCGGATGGCCCAGCGCCGGGCGGTGGACCTCGATCTTGGCGTGGGGCAGCCGCTTGAAGCCCTCGACGATCAGCAGGTCGACCGGACTCATGCGCGCGATCAGCTCGTCGAGCGACGGCTCGCGCCGGCCGCGCAGCTCGTGGACCAGGGCCCAGCGGGTCGCCGAGGAGACCACGGACTCGACCGCGCCGGCCGCCCGGTGGCGGTGGCTGTCCTTGCCCGGCCGGTCGACCTCGAAGCCGTCATGGGCGTGCTTGACGGTCGAGACGGTAAAGCCGCGGCCGGTCAGCACGGGCAGGAGCCGGGTGACCAGCGTCGTCTTTCCGCTGCCCTTCCAGCCCGCAATCCCGATGATCCGCCGCCCCGCATCCATGCCGCCAATGTAGGACGGCGGGGGGATGGGGGGAACGGGGGAGTGCTGCAGGCCGGACGGCTATTCGAAGTTCGTTCAGATCGACGACAATCAGAATAGTGAAAGCTGCATAATCTCATCCAGTCGGATGACACCGTTAATCAACCAGGTCTCCGGATATCGAGAATGCGTGCCCATCGCAAACAGCATCCCCTTGGACGGATATTCCTCTCCAAAGACCCGTCGCATTTCTTTGAGGGCGTAAGTTTCTCCGTATCCCTTAGACCACTTGTAGTATGTGGCTTCTATTTCCCAGTCTTGACAAGTTCCCTCTCGCTCTCCATCATCGGTCCTATATCGATACTTGAATTTGAAAGGACAAGGTTCATAGGGAATTATCGGTTTTGTGTTGAATAGGTCCGATTGATTTCGAAAAACCTCAAACTCCCTTGCTTCTTTCTCGAGTTCGCTTTCAGACTTCTTCTCGACTAAGAAATCTTGTATTTCTGCTCTCAATAACGCAAAACTCCGTCCTGCGGCTCGTTCTTCATTTAGACTGGTTACTATCATGGACGATAGAAACTGCTCGCGTTCAGATTTCTTGAGTTCGCCGACAATCTGCAAGGAGCCTTGATCGACTCTGCGGCTCTCTGAACGTGTGTCGTCGGTAGGACGGCGCCAGCGAAAGCGGATGCGATCCCAGCGCCCAAATTTTTGACCTTCTTCAAGAGTACGAAACGAGATCGGATAGAGGCGTAGCCAGTTGCCATGTAGGTCGATACCTGCACAGCAGACAGTTTCGCCGTGACGCTGGCCAACCTGAGGTGCTGCCTTGACTATGACAACAGCCTCGGTGTCACCCGAGCGCGTAGGCATCTTCGACGACATTCTGATTTCGATCTACTTTAGCGGATAAACCCTGAATCACATTGAGATGGTGGACATTTAATTGTTCACGCTTGGCTATTAGCCCCGCAACGATGTTTCTGTGGCAATTGCTATGGTCACTCTCAAAGCAAAGCAAGGCTGCACGATTCTGAACAGCGATCCCGGCAGCTTGGCTCAGCGCTTCTTGCGAGTCGGCACGCGCCAGATGACTGCGGAAAATTCGTTTGAAGATTTTGACTTTCCCCTGTCGCGCTGCTTCGCGCCCCGGTTTGGGATTGCCGAGCTCCCGAAGGTGAACGTATCGGATTCCCACTTCGTTGAGTCTGCTTGCAAGTAATTTCTTGGAAAAGCCGGGTTTGCGCGAGATAGGCGCATCGCGAATGTCTACAAGAACTTCGATTGCAGTATGCCGTAGGGTCGCGACAAAATCTTCAATCGACGCTCCTTCATATCCGATCGTCATCAGAGCGCCAGATTTTCGCGCAATGTCCTGCATAACTGCCTCCCGAATTGACCGTGCGTATGCGGAAAACGGGGCCGCCGGCGTTACCCGGCGGCCCCTTCCGTTTCGCGCAGGTGCGCCTGACGCCTTACAGCGTCGCCTTCACCTTCTCGGCCGTGATCGGCAGCGAGCGGACGCGGGCGCCCGTGGCGGCGAAGATCGCGTTGGCGATCGCCGGCGCCACCGAGGTGACGGCCGGTTCGCCGCAGCCGACCGGATACTGGCCGGTCTCGACCAGGATCACGTCCAGGTCGGGCGCGTTCTCCATCCGGCACGGCGTGTAGGTGTCGAAGTTCGACGCCTGGAGCCGGCCGTCCTTCATCTCGACCTCCTCGAGCGTCGCCAATGACAGGCCCCACAGGGTCGCCCCCTGGACCTGGGCCTCGACGGCGTTCGGGTTGATCAGCGTGCCGAGATCCGTGCCCACGGTCAGCCGGTTGACGGTGAACGAACCGTCGGCCGGGTTGACCGTGACGTTGGCGGCGGTCGCCGTCCAGGCCGCCGAGGGGCGCTCCTGGCTGGTCACGCAGGCGAGGCCGATGCCGGTGTTCTTCGCCATCGCCTTGCCGTAGCCCGCTTTGGCCGCGACCTTCTGGAGCACGTTGGCCAGCCGCTTGGCGCCGTTGGCGGTCGGCCCCTTGCCGGCATTCTTGCCCTTGCCGTCGAGCATCTGCAGGCGCAGCGCGAGCGGATCGACGCCCATCTTGTGGGCCATCTCGTCGATCATGCTCTCGACCGCCCAGAAGGTCCACGCCGGCGCAACCGAGCGCAGCTGGCCGGACGGCGTCGCCGCCTGGGCGATCTTGTTCATCTCGGTCAGCACGAGCTGGTTCGGGATCGTGTACCAGTGGTCCGAGCCGTTGATCTGGAACGGATCGAATTTCTTGCCGCCGGGGTCCTTGCCCAGGAAGCCCGGCGCCATCCGGGCGGTCGCAAAGGACGAGGCCGCCGTATGCTTCCAGCCGGTGATCTTCTTGCCGTCCGAGCCGGCGGTGACGCGCATCGTCGTCATCGGCCGGGTGAAGTCGAACTCGGTGTCGGCCTCGCGGCTGTAGATCATCTTCACCGGCTTCTGGATCGCCTTGGCGGTCAGCGCCGCCATGATCAGGTAGTCGGCCTCCAGCCGCCGGCCGAAGCCGCCGCCCAGATACTGCTGATGCAGCACGACCTTTTCGGGCTTGATGCCGAGAGCCGCCGGGACCAGCCCCATCGCCAGGGTCTGGAACTGGTTGCCGGTGTAGATGTGATAGACGCCGTCCTTGATCTCCACCGTCGCGTTCAGCGGCTCCAGCGGGGCGTGGATGTTGATCGTCGTCGTGTAGACCGCCTCGTGCCTGATCTTGGCCGACCCGATCGCCTTCTCCGCATCGCCTTCCTTGAGGAAGGTGGAGGCGTTGGCGGTGTTATCGATCAGGCGCCGCGATTCGTCGTTGATGGTCTTCGACGACACCTTGGCGTTGGGCCCCAGATCCCACTCGATCTTCAGCGCCAGCGCCGCCTTGCGTGCGGTCCAGTAGGAATTGGCGACCGCCATCACCCAGCCGGTCTGCGACCCGGTCGGGTCGTTCATCACGACATGGGTCATGTAGCCCTTGACCTTCTTCGCCGCGCTGTCGTCGACCGACTTCACCTTGGCGCCGTAGCGCACCGGCGGCGTGGCCGGCGTGGCGTAGACCATGCCGTCGAGCACGACGTCGATGGCGAAGCCGGCGGTGCCGTTGGTCTTGGCCGGCACGTCGAGGGCGGGCAGGCTCTTGCCGATATAGCGCCGCTGGCCGGCCGCCTTCAGCTTGATCGCCTTCATCTCGTCTTTCGAGAAGGCCTTTGGCGGCACGCCGGACTTGACCAGTTCGCCGTAGGTGATCGTCTTGCCGCCGGGGCCGGAAATCACGCTGTCCTTCGCGCTCAGCGTGTCGGCGCCGACACCCCATTTCTTCGCGGCGGCCTCGATCAGCGTAATCCGCCCGGCCGCACCGGCGCGCGACATGCGGTCGAAGGTCCAGTTCACCGACCAGGAACCGCCGGTGACGTGCAGCCCGACCTTCGGATCGAAGCCGATATGGCTGATGCTGACGTCGCTCCACTTGACCTCGAGCTCGTCGGCCAGGATCTGGGCGAGCGCCGTGCCGACATGCTGGCCCATCTCGGCCTTGTCGATCCGGATGTGGGTTTTGCCCGCGGCGTCCATCGAGAACCAGATGTTGGGCGCGAAGGCCTTCATCGTCGACGCGTCGGCGAGCCGGATGCCGTCATGCGCGGCGAAGCCGAAAAGCAGGCCGGAAGCGCCGGCGCCGACCAGGAAGGTCCGCCGGCCGATGTTTGTATCCATTACGGTCATTGCTTCCTCCCTACATCTCGGCGGCGGCGCGCTTGATCGCCTTGCCGATCCGCGCATAGGTCATGCAGCGGCAGAGATTGCCGTTCATGTGCTCGACGATGTCGTCGTCCGACGGGTTCTTGTTCTCCGCCAGCAGCGCCGCGGCCTGCATGATCTGGCCCGACTGGCAGTAGCCGCACTGGGGCACCTGTTCGGCGATCCAGGCCTTCTGCACCGGGTGTTGCCCGTTCGGGTCCAGCCCCTCGATCGTCGTGATCCTGTCGGATTCCTTGACGTCGGAAATCGGCGTCTGGCACGAGCGCACGGCCTCGCCGTTGATGTGCACGGTGCAGGCGCCGCACAGCGCCTCGCCGCAGCCGAACTTGGTCCCGGTCATCCCGAGATTCTCGCGGATCACCCAGAGCAGCGGGGTGTCCGCATGGTCGACGTCGACCGTCCGCAGACGGCCGTTCACCGAGATTTTGGCCATAACACACTCCTTGTCGATGCCCCCATAAGCAACGACAAGCTTATGGCGGCCGCCCCGCCCTTGTACAGGGCGATTGCGGCCGGCAAACGCGCGTGCCGGTCCCCGGGCTTTCACATACTTGCTGAATGGGCCTGCTGAATGGGGCGCCGTGGCTGCCGGAAACGAAAAACCGGCCGCGACGTGCGTCGGCGGGCCGGTCCTCAGGTGTTTGGTGGAGCCGAGGGGAGTCGAACCCCTGACCTCTTGAATGCCATTCAAGCGCTCTCCCAACTGAGCTACGGCCCCATCCGGAGGGAAGGCCGGCGCGTAGTCCTGGCGGATCTGCCCGGCGGGTCTCCCCGGCCGGTTTGCCCGGCAGATGCAGCGGCGGCAGGCGCCGCCCGCGCGGCCGGCCTTCAATAAAGGCTCAGGGTGGGGGGAATCAAGCCGCCGCCCGATGCGGCGAAATGGGCGGCGGGCGGCGCAAGGCCCTGTCCGCCGCCGGCCGCGGCCCTAGATTGGCAGCCTCCGCATTCGCCGGGAACCCCGATGCCGAACGCCCTGCCCGATCTCGAAGCCCTGGCCGATCCCGTGCGCGCCATCGCGCGGCGGGCCGGCGCGGCGATCCTGCCCTACTACCGCACTGACCTCGACATCGAGCGCAAGGACGACCGCTCGCCGGTCACCGAGGCCGACCATGCCGCCGATGCCGTGATCGTGCCGGCGCTGGAGGCGCTGACGCCGGACATCCCGGTGGTGTCGGAGGAGCGCGCGGCGAGCCATCGGACGGACGGCGGGGGCGCCCGGCCGTTCTGGCTGGTCGATCCGCTCGACGGCACGCGGGAGTTCATCAACCGGCGCGACGAGTTCACCGTCAACATCGCCCTGGTCGCCGCCGGCCGGCCCGTGTTCGGCGTGCTCGGCATCCCGGTGCGCGATGTCGTCTACGCCGGCTACACGAATGACGACGGAACGGCCGTGGCGAGCCGGCAGGCCGGCGCCGGGCCGGCGGAACCGGTCTGCGCCCGCGCCGCCCCGGCCGACGGCATCGTGGTCGCGGCCAGCCGGTCGCACGACAACTGGGACGAGCTGGACGATTTCCTGAACGGCGAGAACGTCGCGCGCCGGATCATCGCCGGCAGCGCGCTCAAATTCGCGCTGGTCGCCGAGGGCAGCGCAGACCTCTACCCGCGGCTCGGCCCGACCATGGAATGGGACACCGCGGCCGGCCAGGCGATCGTCGAGGCCGCCGGCGGCACGGTGCGCACGCTCGCCGGCGGGCCGTTGACCTACGGCAAGGCCGGCTGGCGCAACGCCGGCTACGTCGTGCGCGGCCGGCCGGCCTGACGCCCGGTTCGCCGGCACGGGGACCATGGCGCTACGGCCGGCAGACGACGCCGGGATCACGGCCGCGGCGGCGCGATTGCGCAGCGGCGGCCTCGTCGCCTTCCCGACCGAGACGGTCTACGGCCTGGGCGCCGACGCGACGGACGACCGGGCGGTGGCGCGCATCTTCGAGGCCAAGGGCCGGCCGCATTTCAATCCGCTGATCGTCCACGCGCCGGACCTCGCGGCGCACCGGGCCTGGGCGGCGTTCGACGGCCGCGCCCTGCGCCTCGCCGACGCCTTCTGGCCGGGCGCGCTCACCCTCGTTCTGCCGCGCACGCCGGATGCGCCGGTGTCCCTGCTGGTCAGCGCCGGTCTGGATACGGTGGCGGTGCGCGCGCCGGACCATCCGGTGGCGCAGGCCCTGATGCGCGCGGCCGGCTGCCCGGTGGCCGCGCCGAGCGCCAACCACTTCGGGAAGCTGAGCCCGACCGAGGCCCGCCATGTGGCGGCGTCGCTCGGCGATGCGGTCGACCTGGTCCTCGACGGCGGCCCCTGCCCGGGCGGACTCGAATCGACGGTCCTGTCGCTGACCGGCGAAATGCCGATGCTGTTGCGGCCGGGTTTGGTCACACGTGAGTCCATAGAATCGGTCATCGGGCCGGTGCAGGTGGCGGACCCGGCTTCTGCCGGGACATCGCCCGGCGCGCGCCTCGAATCGCCGGGGATGCTGGCCGCCCATTACGCGCCGCGCGCGCGGCTGCGGCTGAACGCCGGCGCTGCGCTGGAGGAAGGCGAGGTGTTCCTGGCGTTCGGCGATCCTCCCGAGGCCGGCCCGGCCGGCTATGCCGCGGTGCGCAACCTCAGCCCGGCCGGCGATCTCACCGAAGCGGCGGCCAACCTGTTCCGCCTGCTGCACGAACTCGATGCGCTCGACCCCGCTGCGATCGCGGTTGCGCCGATACCGGAAGCCGGCCTCGGCGCCGCCATCAACGACCGCCTGCGCCGCGCGGCGCGTCGGGCGTGAGGCGGGGTTCTCTGCGAAATGCCGCGAATCGGCTCCGACAGACGAAACAGCGCGTCCCCCTCCCCTTGGGGGAGGGGTCAGGGGGAGGGGTATGCGGCGACCGGCGCCTTGCCGGGATCGGACATCGATGCGGCGGCGGACGACCCCTCCCCTAGCCCCTCCCCCAAGGGGAGGGGGATTCGGTCAGTGTGAATTTCGCAGAGCAACCTTCTGAAGAGGGGGAGGTATCGGGAATCGGCACCCCCGCTCACCCGCCCACAATCTCCGCAATCTCCCCTGCATCGAAGCCGGCCTCGTTGAGCAGCGCTTCGGTGTGCTCGCCGAGATGCGGCTGGCCGAGGCGGACGGGCAGCGCGGCGCCGTCGAAGCGGAAGGCGGTGTCGGGGATCTCCATCTTGCCTTCGGTCGGATGCTCGAAGGGCCGGAAGAAGCCGGTCGCGGAAAGGTGCGGATCGGTCTGGAGGTCTTCGAGCGTGTTGACCGGGCCGCAGGGAATTTCCGTGCGGCGCAGCAGCTCGAGCCATTCGGCGGCGCTCTTCTTGACCAGCTCCTTGCCGGATTCCTCGTAGAGCGAATCGACGTGGTTCAGCCGGGTATTGACGGTGAGGAAGCGCGGATCGTCCTTCATCTCCGGCCGGCCGACCAGGTCCCAGAAGCGGTCCCACTGCGCATTGGTGTAGGCGAGCAGGCAGATGAAACCGTCCGCCGTCGGCTGGGGCCGGCGGTGGGGCGAGAGCACGCGCGGATAGCCCGGCGGCGTCATCGGCGGCGAGAAGATCGCGCCATACTGGTGCTCGGCGAGGGTAAAGCTCGCCACACCCTCGAACATCGCGGTCTCGACATAGACGCCCCGGCCGGTCTTCCGGCGCTGGATGAGCGCCGCGAGCATGCCGTTGGCGGCGAGCAGGCCGGAAATCTTGTCGGCGACGATGGTCGGGATCAGGTTGGGCGCGCCGTCGCGGGCGAGGAACGTGCCGGCAAGGCCGGACTGGCCCTGGATGACGTCGTCATAGGCCGGCTGGCCGGCATAGGGCCCGCCGTCGCGATAGCCGTAGAGGCCGGCATAGACGATGCCCGGGTTGCGCGCCATCACGGCGTCCGGATCGAAGCCCAGCTTCAGGATCTTCTGCGGCCGGATGTTGTGGACGAAGACGTCGGCGCCGTCGATCAGCCGCCACAGCGCCGCGCGCGCCGCCGCGCGCTTGAGGTCGAGCACGATGCTCTTCTTGTTGCGGTTCATGCCCAGGAACAGGGCCGCCATGTGCGGGCTGCGGCCCGGCCCCATCTCACGCATGGCATCGCCGCCCGGCGCCTCGACCTTGACGATTTCGGCGCCGAAATCGCCCAGGGTCTGGGTCGCGTAGGGGCCGTAGACGATGGTGGTGAGATCGAGGATGCGGACGCCTTCGAGCGGCAGGCCGGTCGCAGCGGCCGCCGGCTTCGAAGCAGGCGCAGGATCGTTCGTCGTGCTCATGGCCGCGAAAAAGGACGGGCCGGACCCAAAGGTCAACCGGCAGCCGGTCGCGCCCCGGCCGGGATGGCGGTGCGGGGGCGGGCAGGCGCGCCAGAAAGGCGACTGTCGCCAGGCCGTCCCCGGCCCTAAATCCATCGCCATGACACCGACCGAATCCACTGCAACAAATGCGCCCCTGATCGGCGCTTCGGTGCCGCGGGTCGAGGACCGCGCGTTTCTCACCGGGGCCGGCACGTTTGCCGCCGATCTCTGCCTGCACGGCCAGGCCCATGCCGCCTTCGTGCGCGCGCCCCATGCCCACGCCGTGCTCGGCGAAATCGACCCGGCGGCGGCGCTGGCCGTTCCCGGCGTGCTGGCGGTCTATACGGCGGCGGACCTGCGCGCGGCCGGCGTGCGCGCCCTGCCGACCGGCGCGGACGAACCGTTGCCGGACGGCGAGTTGCATCGCGCCATCGTCGATGCCCCGCACTATCCGCTGGCCGAGGGACGGGTGCGCTTCGCCGGCGAAGCCGTCGCCCTCGTCGTCGCGGAGACAGAAGCGGCCGCCCTGGAAGCGGCGGACCTGGTCGATGTCGACTACGATCCCCTGCCGGCGCTGGCCACGGCGGAAGACGCGCTGGCCGGCGATGCAACGGCGATCTGGGAGGACGCGCCCGACAACCGATCGGTCGTCTGGGCGGCAGGCGACAAGGCCGCGATGGAAGCGGCCTTCGCGGCGGCGCACCGGGTCGTCGGGCAGGAAATCGCGTTCGCCCGCTCGACCGCCGCCTTCATGGAGCCGCGCGGCGTGCTCGCATCGTATGCCGACGGCCGGTACACGCTCCATGCCGGCAGCCAGTCCGGCCACATGCTGCGCACCATTATCGCCGATTGCCTGGGCGTCGGCCCGGCCGGCCTGCGGGTCGTCGTGCCGGATACCGGTGGCGGCTTCGGTGCGCGCAACCTGGTCTATCCCGAATTCGTCGCCGTGCCGTTTGCGGCGCGGGCGCTCGGCCGGCCGGTGCGCTGGATCGCAAGCCGGAGCGAAGCCTTCCTGACCGACACCCAGTCGCGCAGCCAGAATCTGCACGCCCGCATGGCGCTCGACGCCGAGGGGCGTATCACGGCCGTCGACGTGCGGGCCGACTGGTGGCACGGCGCCTACTGGGTCAATCGCGCGCCGCACGTCATCGTCACCTGGATGGCGCCGATGATCTGCGGGCCCTACCGCATTCCGGCCTACCGCTTCGAGATTACCGGCGTCTTCACCAACACCGCCCCGATCGCGGCCTACCGCGGGATCGCCCGGGCCGAGGCGACGCTGGTCCTTGAGCGGCTGATCGACCGGGCGGCGCGGGAGACGGGCGTTGACCGGGTTGAGTTGCGCCGGCGCAACCTGATCCCGCTCGCCGACATGCCCTGGGAGTCGCCGACCGGCGCGCGCTACCAGCGCAACGATTTCCTCGGCAGCCTGGACGCCGGGCTGGCCCGGATCGATTGGGACGGTTTCGCGGAACGCCGGGCCGCGTCTGCCGCGCGGGGGCTGCGCCGGGGGCGTTCGGTGACCACCTATATCGAGAACGCCGGCGGCGCGCCCGCCGAGTTCGCCGACCTCCGGGTCGAGGTGGCCAAACCGGAAGGCGAAGCGGAAGGCGGGCCGGAGGACGGGCGGGTGCGGGCGCTGGTCGGCAGCCAGGATAGCGGCATGGGCCACGCCACCGTGTTCGGCCAGATCCTCGCCGGCCTGCTCGGCGTGGCGCCGGACCGGGTGATCGTCGAGGACGGCGATACCGACCGTATCCCGCAGGGCGGCGGCTCCCACGGCTCGCGCACCATGCGCATCGGCGGCGGCGCGGTCCATAACGGGGCGTTGTCGCTGATCGAGGCGGGCCGGCCGCTGGCCGCCAACCTGCTGGAGGCCGCGGCGGCGGATATCGGCTTTGCCGGCGGCGCCTACCGCGTGCAGGGCACGGACCGCACCGTCTCCCTGTTTGCCGTGGCGGCGGAAGCCGACAGGCACGGCGCGCCGCTGCGCATCGAGGAACGCTTCGAGGTGCCGGGGATGAGTTATCCCAGCGGCTGCCATCTGTGCGAGGTCGAGGTCGATCCCGAGACCGGCCGGGTGCGGATCGACCGCTATGTCGTGGTCTCGGACCCCGGTACGGTGATCAACCCGCTGCTCGCGGCCGGGCAGCTGCACGGCGGCATCGCCATGGGCATCGGCCAGGCGATGATGGAAAACACGGTCTACGAAGCCGGCACGGGCCAGCTGCTCAGCGGCAGCTTCATGGATTTCTGCCTGCCCCGGGCCGACGACATGCCGCCGGTTCATACGGTCTTCAACCCGGTCGAGGGCGACGACAACCCGCTCGGCGTCAAGGGCATCGGCGAGGGGCCGACCACCGCGTCGCCGCCGACCGCGATCAACGCCGTGCTGGACGCGCTGGCCGAAGACGGCGTGACGACGCTCGACATGCCGCTCACGCCCCATGCCGTGTGGCGGGCGCTGGAGGCGGCGCGCACCTGAAACGTGAGGGCCGCAGCGGTCGCCCCTCGATGCGGCGCGGACCGTGTTTCAAGCGAAACCGAAAGGCGCCCGCACGGGACGAGGGGAATATTTGCAATTGCAAATACTCTTCCCTCACCCTGAGTAGCCCCGGATTTGATCCGGGGCGTATCGAAGGGCTAGCTCTTCAGCTTGTAGCCGGTCCGGAACATCTGCAGGCAGACCAGCCACAGGGCGAGGTTCAGGACCAGCAGCGCGATTCCGCCGGCCAGGGTGTCACCGTCGGCGCGGCCGATGAAGCCGCTGCGGAAGCCGTCGATCATGAAGAAGAACGGGTTGAAATGGGCGAACTCGTTGAGCAGCGGCGGCAGCCGTTCGATGGAATAGAAGGTGCCGCTGAGGAAGGCCGCCGGGGTGATGACGAAGTTGGTGACCGCGGCCATCTGCTCGAACTTGTCGGACCAGATGCCGCCGATCAGGCCGAGCAGCGACAGCAGGGCCGACGCCATGACGGCGAAGTAGAGGATGGTGAGCGGCGCGTGGATCTGGACCGGCACGAAGACCGCCATGGCGCCAAGCGTGACCGCCCCGACCAGCAGGCCGCGGGTCGCGCCGGCCGCCGCGTAGGCCAGCGCCAGTTCGCCCGGCGAGAGCGGCGACATCAGCACGTCGACGACATTGCCCTGGATCTTCGAGATGAGCAGGGAACCGGCGGTGTTCTGGAACGCGCTCTGGACGATTGCCATCATGACGAGGCCGGGCGCCAGGAACTCGACGAAGGGCACGCCGCCGATCTCGCGCACGACATCGCCCATCGCCAGGGAAAAGACCGAAAGGAACAGCAGGGTCGTGACGATGGGGGCGAGCAGGGACTGGCTGAGAACCTTCAGGAAACGCTGGAGCTCCTTGCGGTACAGCGTCCACAGGCCGAGCCAGTTGACGGCGCCCATGGGCCGCGGCCCGACGGCCGCCGGGCCGTCCGCCGGCGGCGTCTCGGCGGGGACGGCGGTTTCGGCAGCAGCGGCGTTCTCGGGCGAAAACGGGTTCATGCGGCTGGCGTCTCGGCGGGTCGGGGCAGGCTACGCGCCTGATCTATGAACCCGGGCCGCCGAATAAAGGGCGCCGTGCCCCAGGACGGCGATTCCGACGGCGATTCCGGCGGCGCGCGGAGGGCCTGGATCAGCCGCCGCGGTCCGGCGGCCCTTCCTCGGCGCGCGGATCGAAGGCGAAAATGTTCGGCGAGGTCCGGGCCATCGGCACATAGTCCTCGCGGTCCTCGGGCGCGATCGCCCGGCGCTGTTTCGTGCGCCCGAAGGTCCACAGGGCGACCGCGCCGTGCACGACGCCGGTGAACAGGAAAAGATAGCCCGATCCCAGCGCTTCCATCAGGGCCGCGGCGATCAGCGGCCCGGCGACGGCGCCGACCCCGAAAATCACCAGCAGGCCGGCGCTGATTTCGACGAAGTCCTCGGGATCGGCATGGTCGTTGGCGTGGGCGACCGAAAAGCCGTAGATCGAGAAGGCTGCGGCCCCGAAGAAGAAATACGCGACATAGACGGGAAGGGCCGGCAGGCTGTCTGCCGCCAGCAGGACCGCTCCGGCGGCCGCGGCAACTGCGCAGACCGCGGCGATCAGCCAGCGCCGGTCGGGCAGCCGGTCGGACAGCCGGCCCAGCGGATACTGGACGACCGCGCCGCCGACGATGGCGACGCTGATGAAGATCGCGATGCCGGCCACCGACAGGCCGAGGCCCTTGGCGTAGACCGGCACGAGGCTCCAGACCGCGCCGTTGGCCATGCCGTTGGTAAAGCAGCCGACCACGGAGACCTGGGAATTGCGCCACAGCTTCCGCAGGTCGGGCCGCGCCTTGACCGGCAGCGGCGGCGACGGCGCCCGGGTCAGGCAGACCGGGATGACGGCAAGCGCGAACAGGATCGTCGCCAGGGAGAACAGCTTCGAACTGCTCGGCGTGTCGAGCAGGAGGAGATATTGCCCGGCGGTGACCGCCGCCAGGTGGATCGCGACATAGGCGGAGAAGACCGTGCCCCGGTTGCGCCGGGTCGCGGCGCCGTTCAGCCAGCTCTCGATGACCATGTAGAGGCCGGAGATGCAAAGGCCGATGATAATGCGGAAGAGGATCCAGGCGGCCGGATGCAGCGCAAGCAGGTGCAGCAGCGGGACGATGGCGCCGAGCGCGGCGATGGCCGCGTAGACCCGGATGTGCCCGACCCGGGCGACCAGCGGCGGCACCAGATAGCAGCCGGCCACGAAGCCGACCGAATAGGCCGCGCCGATGACGCCGATCCAGGCGGCGCCGAAGCCTTCGAGGTCGGCGCGCAGCGGCACCAGGGTGAGGAACAGGCCGTTGCCGAGCATGAGCAGCGCCACCCCGACGAGCAGGGCGGCAACCGGCGCGAGCAGCGCCTTCGGTGCGGCGAGAGAGTCGGTGATGCGCGCCACGGCGAGCGGCCTTTTCGGGTGGCCTTGGCGGCAATGCCAAGGCGCGGCGATATGGGCATCGAACGGCGCGCGCGCAAGCCCCTTTACGGCGGCGAATTACGGGCGGGTTGCCGCGACGCCGGCCGGACCGGAGATTCCGGCCGCGCCGGCGGGAAACCGGCTCACTCCGGGGCCTTGGCCTCCAGCTTGAGCGCTGCCGAGTTCATGCAGTAGCGGTGGCCGGTCGGCGCCGGGCCGTCGGGAAAGACATGCCCCAGATGGGCGTCGCACTTGCTGCACAGCACCTCGGTGCGCAGCATGAACAGGCTGCGGTCGTCGCGCAGGGCGACGGCGCTGTCGTTGACCGGCGCCCAGAAGCTCGGCCAGCCGGTGCCCGAATCGTATTTCTTGTCGGACGAAAACAGCGGCTGGCCGCAGCAGACGCAGCGGTAGGTGCCGGGCGTCTTGGTGTCCCAGTATTCGCCGGTAAACGCGCGCTCGGTGCCGTGCTCGCGGGCGACGTGAAACTGGATATCGGTCAGCATCGCCCGCCATTCGGCGTCGGACTTGACGATCTTGTCGGTCGCTCTGGTCATGGGGCCAACTTGGTCCCGCGGTGCAGCGTTTCAAGGGAAACCGCCGGGAAGCGAATCTTTCGGCGAATGGCGGTAAGTCGGGTTCGACAGGCCAGGCAAAGCAACGAGTCCCCCCTCCCCTTGGGGGAGGGGGTCAGGGGGGGTATGCGGCGGCCAGATCGGTGCCGGATCGGACGGCGGAGGAGCGGCGGGCGACCCCTCCCCTAGCCCCTCCCCCAAGGGGAGGGGGATTCGATCGGTGCCCTTTCGCAGAGGCTTCCGAGGGGAGGGGACTGCCTTGCTCTCGTTGTCGAATCCCCCGGTCAGCCGAGATTGCGGCGGAACAGGGCGAGCATGCGCTCCCAGTGGCGCTCGGCGGCGGCCTTGTCGTAGCAGTGCCGGTCGGGGAAGGCGAAACCGTGATGGGCGCCGGCATAGCGCTCGATCCGGTGGCGCACGCCGGAGCCTTCCAGGCAGCGCGCAAGCGCATCGACAGACGAATCCGGCACCCAGATATCGTCCTCGGCGAAGGCGAGATAGAGTTCGGCCCGGATGTCGCCGGTGCTGAGATGCGGCGAATCCGGTTGATCGGTGACGATGCCGGCGCCGTAATAGCTCGCCGCCGCCGCGATCTCGTCCGGATAGCGCGCCGCAACCGTGTAGACGAACTGGCCGGACAGGCAGTAGCCGACGCAGCCGGCCGGCCCGGGTGCGGTGCCGTCGAGCGTCCGGGCATAGTCGAGCAGCGGGCGCGTGTCCGCCGCCACCCGGTCGTTGTCGACGCTTTTCACGAGGCCCCAGAACCGCTTGCGCTCGTCGGAGCCCTTGACCTCGATCTGCTGCGCGTCGAGCAGGACCTCGTCGATCCCGGCCATGCGGTAGAACAGGTTGGGCAGCAGCACGCAATAGCCGGCCGTGCCGATGCGCCGGGCCATGTCCTTCAGCTCCTCGCGCACGCCGATCGCGTCCATGTAGAACAGCACGACCGGATGCGGCCCGCCGTCCTCGGGCTGGGTGACGAAGGTCTCCATCACGCCGTCCGGCGCGGCGATCCGGGCGTTATGCTCTTTCATTGTCCGGCCTTTCCTGTCGCAACGGCGGCAGGCAAGCCCGTCCGGCGGCGGCCGTCAAGGGCGCAGGGACAGGGTGCTTGAAGTCGGGGAAACGGCGCGGCACATATCGCCGCCCCGGCGGGTGTCTCCTGCCGCCGGACCATTTCCGCAGCGGAGCCCGCCCCATGAAGATCGGATTTATCGGCCTCGGCAATGTCGGCGGCAAGCTGGCCGGCAGCCTGTTGCGCAACGGCTTCGACCTGACGGTCCGCGATCTCGACCCGGCGGCGGTCCGGCCCCTTGCCGACGCCGGGGCGCAGGTCGGCGAAAGCCCCGCCGCGACGGCCGCTTCTTGCGACGTGGTCATCACCTGCCTGCCGTCGCCGGCGGCGAGCCGCGCGGTCCTGGAAGCGGAAGACGGCGTGCTGGCCGGCTTCGCGCCCGGCACGATCTGGGCCGAAATGAGCACGACCGACGAAGCCGAGGTCCGGCGGCTCGGCGCCTTGGTGCGGGCGAAGGGCGGCGAACCGGTCGATTGCCCGGTCTCCGGCGGCTGCCACCGGGCCGCGACCGGCAACATCGCCATTTTCGCCGGCGGCGAGCGCGCGGCCTTCGAGCGGCTGCTCCCCGTGCTCAGGGCGATGGGGCGGCGGATTCTCCATACCGGCCCCCTGGGCTCGGCCTCGGTGCTCAAGGTGGTGACCAACTATCTCGCCACGGCGAACCTCGTCTCCCTGTGCGAGGCGCTGGCGACCGCGAAGATGACCGGCATGGACCTCAACACGGCCTATGAGGCGATCCGCATCTCCTCGGGCAACTCCTTCGTCCACGAGACGGAGAGCCAGGTCATCCTCAACGGCAGCCGCGACATCAACTTCACGATGGATTTGGTCTCCAAGGATATCGGCATCTTCGGCGCCATTGCCGAGCGCGCCGGCGTATCGCTGGAAATCGCGCCGCTGTTGGTCGATATCTTCCGCGACGGCGAGGCCCGCTACGGCGCGCGCGAATGGTCGCCCAACATCGTGCGGCGGCTTGAGGACGCCTGCGGCATCGACATCCGCGCCCCCGGCTTCCCCGCCGCGATGGTCGACGACGAGCCGGAGCAGCCGGGCTACGAGGTGGTGCCGCAGGGGCGCAGCGGCGATTTCGCAGCAGAGGCGCGCCGGCAATCGCGCGCCGTCGCCGAGAGCCCGCATACCGAGGCCGATCAGGCGTTTGTCGACGTGATCGGCGAGACCGACGCCGGGTGAAACGGCGGATCGATCGGCGCGTCCGATCTGCCTCCATTACCTATAACCGTCATTTCGACCGGAGCGGGCGGCAGCCCGCGGAGCGGAGCCGCCCGATCGGACCAAACGCCCCCGACCCACCCTCAACTGCCACCCCGGACGGAGCGCAGCGGAGATCCGGGGGCCAGGAGCCACAGGCTGAGACCGTTCGGATCGCCACTGGGCCCCGGATCAGGTCCGGGGCGGCATGATTGGTCTATTGAGATCGACGAACGAGCGGCGCTTGCGGTTGTCGCCGGCCTCCTTCCGCCGCTGGAGGAGTATCCGGCGCTGCATAGTCAAAGATATAAATCCCAAAATATCCGCTTCATGGTCCCTTCGACATGCTCAGGACAGGCTCTGCGGACCATTCCGGTCGAAATGACGGGAGATGGGTTCGGGGTTACAGACGCGGCGGAGCCCGGCTTACCCGCCCGCCAGCGTCGGCCACAGGGCGTCCGCGCCGTTGCGGCAGACCTGCGCGCCGAGGCGGCGGCTCCACCAGTCCTCGTTGCCGCAATCCTCGCGCCATTGCCAGATCGCGCGGGTCAGCCGGTGCAGCGGATATTCCGCGGTATAGCCCATGGCGCCGTGGAACTGGTGGGCCGCCTTCGCGGCGCGCGTGCCGGCGCGCCCGGTCGCGATCTTCGCCGAAGCGGTGAGGAACGGGTCGTCGCCGTCCAGCTCCCGATCCAATGCCGCAAACGCGGCGCGGGCGATCTGGGCGGCAGCGGCGGTTTCGGCGGCGGCGACGGCGATATGCTGCTGCACCGCCTGGAAGCGGGCGAGCGGCCGGCCGAACTGGCGGCGTTCGCGGACATAGTCGGCGGTCAGTTCCAGCGCCGCGCCCGCCGCGCCGGCGATCTGCACCGCCCGGGCCGCCGCCATCGCCTGCCGGAGGGGCGTGACATCGCCGGTCCCACCGGGCAGCGCCGCCGAAGCGGGGACGCCGTTCAGCAGGATGCTGCCCGGCCCGTCCGGCGGCGCGGCGGCATTGCCGGCAGGATCGACCGCGCGGGCGTTCTCCGGCCACGGGATGCGGCAGCCCGGTTCGGCCGGCACCAGAGGCTCGTCGGGTACGGGCTCGCCCTGCCGGGCCAGCAGCCAGGCGAGCACCGCCGTATCGGCCGCCGGCGACGGATCGCCGAGTGCGCCCAGCGCCTCGATCGCCGCCGCGCCCTCGGCCAGCGACGCGCCGGCGCCGTCCCGGGCCTCGGGCACCAGCAGCTTCGGCAGGCCGAGTTCGGCGACTGCCCGCCAGTGATCGTCCGACCAGGCGAGCGCCCGGCCCGCCGGGCCGTCATAGGCTGCGGCGTGCGGCGCCAGCGCCTGCCGGACGGCGTCGGCGAACGCGCTGCCCGCCGTATCGCCGTTTGCGCCGGTCATCCCGTTTCCGCTCACCGCAGGCCCAGCCCGCGCGCGATGATGCCGCGCACGACCTCCCGCGCGCCGCCGCGCAGGGTGAAGGAGGGCGTGTGCAGCACGTCGTAGGCCAGCAGGTCCTCGATCAGCGCCGTGCGGTCGCCGACCGGGGTTTCCGCCAGGATCCGACGCGCAATTTCCGGCGTATCCTGCTCCAGCGCGGTGCCGACCTCCTTGACCAGCGCCGCCTCGGTGTTCGGCGTCGCGCCCCGGTCTAGCGCGCCGGCGACCTGGATCGAGAGCAACCGCACCGCAGCCAGCCGGGCGACCAGCGCGCCGATCTCGCCGGCAACCAGCCGGTCCGGCGCCGGCCCGGCGGCGCGCACCAGCTCGACGATCAGCCGGAAGGTCGAGAGGAAGCGGTCCGGCGCGCTGCGCTCGAAGGCCAGTTCGCTCATCACCTGGCGCCAGCCGTCGCCGGGGCTGCCGACGATGCGGTCGGCCGGGATGTCGTGGCCGTCGAAGAACACCTCGTTGAAATGGTGGTCGCCGGCGAGGTTATGGATCGGGCGGATGGCGATGTCCGGCGCCTTGAGGTCGATCAGGAACTGGCTGAGGCCGCCGTGGCGGTCTTCTTCCCCGTCGCCCGTCCTGCAAAGCGCGACCATCCAGTCGGCGCGGTGGGCGTTGGACGACCAGATCTTCGCGCCGTCGATGCGCCAGCCGTTGCCCGACGGCGTGGCCTTCGTGCGCACGGCGGCGAGGTCGGAGCCGGAGTCCGGCTCGCTCATGCCGATGGCGAAGCTGTACTCGCCCGAGGCGATGCGCGGCAGGAACCGACGGCGCTGTTCCTCCGTGCCGAAGCGCAGCAGCAACGGCGCGGTCTGGCGGTCGGCGATCCAGTGGGCCGCGACCGGCGCGCCGCCGGCCAGCAGCTCCTCCAGCACGACGTAGCGTTCGAGCAGGCCCTTCTCCCGGCCGCCGTAGCACTGCGGGATCGCCATGCCGAGCCAGCCGCGCCCGGCCAGCCGCATGCTGAACCCGCGGTCGAAGCCCTCCCACGAGCCGATCCAGCTTTCGATCCCGGCGCGTGCCCGCTCTTCGGCCAGGAAGGCGCGCACCTCGGCACGCAGACCGGCCCAGGGCGCAAGGTCCGGCAGCGGCGTATCGGCGAAGAACTGCATGGCCGGGGTGTTACGGCATCCGGCGGTGCAGGGGAAGGCAGGTGCGCTGCGGTGCGTATGCGCAATCGGAGGCTCCCCCGCCGGGACGCGCGGGCTATCATGGGCGGACGGTTCTCGCCGCCAGAGGAGTGTTCCCATGCCACCTTCCCGTGAAACCGTCGGCTTCGTCGGCCTCGGCAACATGGGCCGGCCGATGGCCGCCAGCCTGGTCCGCGCCGGTTTCGAGGTGATCGGCTACGATGCCGACCGCGACGCTGCAGACTCCTTCGCCGCGGAGACCGGCTGCCCGACCGCGCCGACGCTGGCCGCACTCGCCGACGCCGCGACCGTCGCCGTCACCATGCTGCCGACCGGCGCCATCGTCCGCCGGGTGCTGCTGGAAGAGGAGAAGGGGGCGCTGGCACGCGGTCTCGGCGCCGGTCAGTCCGGGGGCGGGCTGGTCATCGACATGAGTTCGTCCGAACCGATGAGCACCCGCGCGCTCGGCGAAGCCCTGGCCGAACGGGGCATCGCTCTGGTCGACGCGCCGGTCAGCGGCGGTGTCGAAAAGGCCCGGGACGGCACGCTCGCCATCATGATCGGCGCGGACGACGAGGCGGCCGCGCAGCGGGCCGAACCGGTCCTGCGCGCCATGGGCGACCGGCTGTTCCGCGCCGGGCGGCTGGGCGCCGGCCATGCCGCCAAGGCGCTGAACAACTACGCCGCGGCCGCGGCCTTCACCGCGGCGGCGGAAGCGCTGATCGTCGGCGAGGCGTTCGGCCTGGAGCGCGAAACGCTGCTGGCCATCGTCAACAACTCGTCGGGCCGGAGCTTCAATTCCGAGGTGCCGATCCGGCAGGAGGTCCTGCCCCGGACCTTCGCCACCGGCTTCAGGCTGGGGCTGATGGCCAAGGATGTCGCGATCGCCGCCGACCTGGCCGACGCGCTCGGCGCTGACGCGCCGCTCAGCCGCGACATGAAGGCTCGTTGGGCAGCGGCCAGCGCCGCCCTCGGTCCCGACGCCGATTTCACCCGGGCGGTCACCCTCTGGGAGCCGGCATGACCGCGCGCCGGCCCATCCCGGTCACCGTGATCGGCGGCTATCTGGGCGCGGGCAAGACGACCTGCCTCAATCATCTGCTGGCGGCGGACCATGGACTGCGCCTGGCCGTGCTGGTCAACGATTTCGGCGCGGTCAACATCGACGCCGGCCTGATCGCCGAACATGGCGGCGACACGGTGGCGCTCACCAACGGCTGCGTCTGCTGCGCCATCGCCGACGATCTCGGCGCGGCGCTCCAGGCGCAGGTTCGGCGCGACCCCCCGCCCGACCGGATCGTTGTCGAGGCGAGCGGCGTCGCCGATCCGGCGCGGGTCATGCGGCTCGCCGGCAACTGGCCGGGCTGCCGGCCGGCCGGGACCGCCGTGCTCGCCGACGCGGCGACGGTCCGCGCCCGGGCGGCGGACAAGTTCGTCGGCGCGCTGGTCGTGCAGCAGATGCGGGCGGCGGACCTGCTCGCGCTCAACAAGCTGGACCTGCTGCCGGCCGAAGAGGCCGCGCCGCTGCGGGAATGGGTGCAGGCGGAGGCCGGCCCGGCCGACCTCGTCGAAACCCGCTTCGGCGAGGTCGATCCGGCGCGGCTGTTCGGCATCGGCGGCGGGGGCCCGGCGCCGCCCGCCGGCGCAGCCGAAACGGGGCAAGACCCCGGACACGGCCTGTCCTCGGTCGTGTGGCGGCCGGCGGGCCCGGTCGATCCCGCCGCGCTGGAACGATTGCTCGCCGGCCGGCCGGACATCCATCGCGCCAAGGGCGTTCTCGCCACCGGTGCGGGATGGCGGCGGATCGACTGGAGCGGCGGCCGGCTCGGCCTGTCGCCGGCGCCGCCGGAACCGCCGCAGCTCGTCCTGATCGGCCCGTTCGACGCCGCGGCCCGGCAAGCCCTGCTCCGGGCGCTGGAGGGCTGTGCGCAACCGGCGCTTTCCGTTGCGGGAACTGCCGGGTAAGGCGCTCGGCATCCTCGCTTGTGCATGCTCGCCCTTCGATACGCCGCTTCGCGGCCACTCAGGGTGAGGGCGAGTGGTGTAAGGACGCCAACCGATTTTTCACCCCTCATCCCGAGTAGCCCCGGATTGAATCCGGGGCGTATCGAGGGACGGACCGCCAAAAAAAGCCGACTTGCTGGCAACAGACGCAACATACACTGGAATGCGCCGGTGACCGACCCGATACCCCCGGCGCCGCCAACCGGCCGCCCCGAAGCCCGCACCGGCACTGTCGGGCTGCTGGCCGTGCTCGCCGCCGCCTTCACGGTCAGCCAGTTCTACCGCACCGCGCCGGCGGTGATCGGGCCGGAGCTGCGCAGCGGACTGGCGCTCAGCCCGGCCCAGCTCGGCCTCGCCGCCGGCGCCTTCTTCATCGCCTTCTCGCTGATGCATGTGCCGATCGGCGTGCTGCTCGACCGTTACGGCCCGCGCCGGGTCATGGCGGCGATGCTGGCCATCGCGAGCGCGGGCGCGGCGCTGTTTTCCCAGGCCGAAGGCGCGGCCGGCCTGGTCGCGGCGCAACTGCTGATCGGCGCCGGCTGTTCGGCCATGTTCGTCGGCGGCCTCGTCGTGGTCTCCCGGCGCTTCCCGCCGGCCCGCTTCGGCGGCCTCGCCGCCCTGCTGACCTCCGTGAGCGGCCTCGGCATGGTCCTTTCCGGCACGCCCTTCGCCGCGCTTGCCGACGCCGTCGGCTGGCGCACCGGCTTCCTGATCGCGGCGGCGGTCTCGCTGGCGCTCGCCATCGTCATTTTTCGGGCCGTGCCGCGGCGCGGCGAGCGCCGGCCGGAGCAGCCGGCCGAATCCTTCCTGCGCTCGGTGCTCGATCTCGGCCGCATCTTCCGCCACGGGCCGGTCTGGGGCGTGATCGCGCTGGCCATGGTCGCCTATCCCTCGGTCATCGCCCTGCGCGGCTTCTGGGGCGGGCCCTATCTGGCGGACGTGCACGGCGCCGACACCATCGAGCGCGGCGACATCCTGCTGGTCATGAGCGTCGCCACCATCGTCGGCGCGGGCCTCTACGCCCTGTTCGAGCGGCGCATCACGCTGCGCATGCCGTTCGTCTACCTGGCGGCCGGGGCGGGCGCCGCGGGCTTCTGGGTCCTCGCGCTGGCGCCGATTTCCTCGTCCTTCCAGGCGGCGTCGGTCTTCTTCCTGATCGGTCTGTTCAACTTCGGCTCGATCCTGCTGCTGGCGATTGCGCGCGACATGTTCCCGGACCGGCTGACCGGCCGGGCGATCACCTCGGTCAACTTCACCTCCTTCATGGGCGCCGGGCTGATGCAGGTGATCCCCGGCATCGTGCTCGGCCTGTGGCTGCCGGTCGACGGCCATCCGCCGGCCGAGGCCTACCGCGTCGTCTTCGCCGGCCTCGGCGCCGTCCTGCTGGCCGCCGCGGCGGCTTTCACACTGGTGCTGCGCCGGCAGATCACCGGCGGCTGGCGGGAATGGCTTGCGCGGCGGGCCGAAGCGCGACATGACAACGGAGCCGCAGGGCGGCGGACCGATTGACGGAACTGCGGCTGACGGAACTGCGGCTGACGGAACCAAGGGGAGCGCGGGCGATGGCCTACTGGCTAGTGAAATCCGAACCGGGCGAATGGTCGTGGGACGACCATGTGCGCGACGGCGTCGCCGAGTGGGACGGCGTGCGCAACCACCAGGCGTCGAACAACATGCGCGCCATGAAGCTCGGCGACCGCGCCTTCTTCTACCATTCGGTGAACGAGAAGCGAATCGTCGGCGTGCTCGAGGTGGTGCGCGAATTCTATCCCGACCACACCGACCCGTCCGGCCGCTTCGACATGGTGGATTTCAAGGCGCTGTTCCCGGTCACCCGCCCGGTGACCCTCGCCGAGATCAAGGCCGACCCGGCCTTCGCCGATTTCGCCCTGGTGCGCAACTCGCGGCTTTCGGTGATGCCGGTGAGCGACGAACACTGGCGGCTGCTCTGCAAGATGGCGGAGACGGAGGCGTGAGGAAGGCGGACCGCAAGGAGGCCGCGGGCAGCGTCGCCGCTATCCTCGCGCGGATCGAGCCGGCAGCCGAGGCAGCGCAATACGATCATGAAATAGCCGGCACGGATAGCGCCGACCGCTGAAACATCCGCCGGTCGGGCGCGGCTACTCCGGTTCCTCGAACGGATTGACGATGATGAGGCCGTCGATGCGGCGGCCGGCCAGGAGCGTGTCGGTCAGCAGGGTGTCGCAGCCGGCTTCGAGCGCCGAGGCGACGATCAGCGAATCGTGGAAGCTGAAGCGGTGCTGCCGGGCGAGTGCAACGGCCGAGGCCCAGGTGTCGATGCCGACCGGCCGCACGGGATCGAGCGCGGTACGCAGATCCGCCACGGCCCCGGCGATCGCGTGCCAGTCGAGGCGGAATTTCCGGCGCAGGACCGCGGTAAACTCGTTGACGACCTGAACGCTGATCACGCCGCCGGCCAGGATGGCCTGCCGCGCGATCTCGCCCCTGGGATCGCCGGTCTGGGCATAGATCAGCACATTCGTGTCGAGGAAGGCGGTCACCGGAGATTGGCGTCGTCGCGGTCGAAGGCGTAGTCGTCGGGCAGGGCCCAGCCCCGGGCGCCCATCCGCTCGACCGCCCGCACCCTTCGTTCGTCCTTTGCCAGCACGATCCGTTCCGGCGTGGCGGAAACGATCTCCAACCTGTCGCCCACGCTCAAGTCGAGGCTATCGACCAGCGCCCTGGGCAGCCGTACGGCCAGGCTGTTGCCCCATTTCGAAACCTGCATCGTCCAATTCCGGATATTGTTAAATTTTAGATATACTATTCTATTGGATATACAATTTCAAGACTTTGGCCGGCCGGCCTCAGCGCGATGCGAAGGCGGCGCCGGGGCCGGATCTCAAACGCCCCGGCAACGATGGGCCTTGGCGAGCGCCCGGAGGACGACGCGCCCGGCCGGCCGCGTGCGGTCTGCCGGCGCCCGGCGCAGATGCAGGAGCACGGCGATGGAGATCTCCGCAATGCTCGCCCCCGGCCGCGGGCAGACGATCGGCAGCCGGCCGTACAGCCCGGCCGAGGCCCGATGCCCGGCCAGCACGCCGTCGACATAAGCGTGCAGGATGCCGATCGGGATGCCGATCAGATCGTTGGCGATCCGGATTCTGCGCTCGCCGTGTGCCGCGTCGGCCGCCACCGTCAGAGCGGACAGGGCAAAGAGCGCCGCCGCAAGAACCGTTCCCGATCGCTTCATGGTTCCACCCCCCTTTGAACACCGGTCGCTGCAGCTGCCTGCTGCTCCGTCAGGCCGTCCGGGCATCGGCGGCGCGCGCCGCATCCACGCTCAATACCCTTCTTCCCGAACCTCCCGGAGCGGTTCGGCGGCCGGCCGGCGCAGCCGGGGCATGGCCGCGCGAAAGCCGGCCAGTTCCTTCAAGGGCAGCGGCTTCCGGGGGGCGGGCGGCCCGCGCTTGTCGCCGGAATGCACGCTCACAGCACACTCGCAATGTCCGTCTGCGCGAAATCCCCGCCGATATAGAGCAGCGGACAATCGTGCGTCTTCGCCGTTTCGTAGGCGAAACAGTCGCCGAAATTCAGCGCGGCCGGATGGACGCCCCTGCCCCACTTTGCGTAGGCCCCGGCAACCCGCCGCGCCGCCGCCGGCGGCTCCTTCATCAGGATCGCCGTCAGGGCCGAGGTGTCGACTGCGATCATGCCGGCAGGCCGTCTTCGTCGTAGAGAAAGTCCTGGCTGCGCGCGGCGCTCGGACCCTCGGTAATTTTGTTTGCGGCTGCGGCCTGCACGGCGGCGATGGCCGCGCGCCGCTCGCCGGCGGTGGGCCGCCGCTCGACCGGGGCCGGCCTGACCGTGGCGCGCCCGTGCCGGGTGAGCACGACCTCCTCGCCCGCCTCGGCGCGGCGCACGAGTTCGGTCAACCGTCCCTTTGCCTGCGTTACGGAAATCTGCATCGGTTCACCCATCGGATTACGCTGCCGTATTAGACCATAGAAAGGTCCATTTCGAGCCCCGGCCGCCGTCGAATCGCGGCGCCCCTTTGCAAACCCTGTGCAAAGGCGCCCCCTGTGCAACGGCGCCTTGCCGCGGTAAAACCGCAGCGGAGGGATACCGGGCCGGACCCGGCCGGCAGATTTGGAACAGGACAATGGTGGACGCAGCGGAATATCCCGTCACGGCGGAATGGGCGAAGCGGGCCCATATCGACAACGAACGCTATCTCGAGATGTACGAACGCTCGGTCCGCGATCCGGACGGCTTCTGGGCCGAACAGGCCAAACGGGTCGACTGGTTCCGGGAGCCGACGGTCATCCGGAATGTCGACTACGGCTATCCCGACGTTTCGATCAAATGGTACGAGGACGGCGTCCTCAACATCGCCCACAACTGCCTCGACCGGCACCTGGCGAGCCGCGGCGACCAGACGGCGATCGTCTGGGAAGGCGACGATCCGGCCGAGGACAAGACGATCACCTATCGCGAGCTGCACCGCGACGTCTGCAAGTTCGCCAACGCGCTCAAGGGCCTGGGCGTGCAGAAGGGCGACCGGGTCACCCTCTACCTGCCGATGATCCCGGAAGCCGCCGTCGCCATGCTGGCCTGCGCGCGCATCGGCGCGGTCCATTCCATCGTCTTCGGCGGCTTCTCGCCCGACGCGCTGGCCGGCCGGATCGACGACTGCGATTCGGAATATATCGTGACCGCCGACGAGGGCCTGCGCGGCGGCCGCACGGTGCCGCTCAAGGTCAACACCGACGCCGCCATCGACATTGCCGGCAAGATCCGCAAGACCGTCGTCGTCCGGCGCACCGGCGCGGACATCGCCTGGCACGACGGCCGGGACCACTGGTACCACGAGCTGATGGACGGCGCGTCGGAGGACTGCCCGGCCGAGCCGATGAACGCGGAAGACCCGCTGTTCATCCTCTACACCTCCGGTTCGACCGGCAAGCCCAAGGGCGTGCTGCACACCACCGGCGGCTATGCGGTCTACACCGCCATGACCCACCGGCTGATCTTCGACTACCACGACGGCGACGTCTACTGGTGCACCGCCGACGTCGGCTGGGTCACCGGCCACAGCTACATCGTCTACGGCCCGCTGCAGAACGGCGCGATCACGCTGATGTTCGAAGGCGTGCCGAATTATCCCGACAGCTCGCGCTTCTGGCAGGTCTGCGACAAGCACGGCGTCAACATCTTCTACACCGCGCCGACGGCGCTGCGCGCCCTGATGCGCGAGGGCGAGGGGCCGGTGAAGGCGTGCAGCCGGGATTCGCTGCGCCTGCTCGGCTCGGTCGGCGAGCCGATCAATCCGGAAGCCTGGGAATGGTACTACCATGTCGTCGGCGACGGCCGCTGCCCGATCGTCGACACCTGGTGGCAGACCGAGACCGGCGGCATCCTGATCACGCCGCTGCCCGGCGCGACCCGGCTCAAGCCCGGCTCGGCGACCCGGCCCTTCTTCGGCGTGCGGCCGGAAGTCGTCGACGCCGACGGCAAGGCGCTGGACGGCGCTTGCGAGGGCAACCTGTGCATCGCCGACAGCTGGCCCGGTCAGATGCGCACGGTCTACCGCGACCACGACCGCTTCGTGCAGACCTATTTCAGCACCTACAAGGGCAAGTATTTCACCGGCGACGGCTGCCGGCGCGACGCCGACGGCTATTACTGGATCACCGGCCGGGTCGACGACGTGATCAACGTCTCGGGCCACCGCATGGGCACCGCCGAGGTCGAGAGCGCACTGGTGGCGCACGAGAAGGTAGCGGAGGCCGCCGTGGTCGGTGCGCCGCACGAGGTCAAGGGCCAGGGCATCTACGCCTATGTCACCCTGATCGCCGGCGCCGAGCCGAGCGACGACCTGCGCATGGAACTGGTGCGCTGGGTGCGCAAGGAGATCGGCCCGATCGCGTCGCCCGACTGGCTGCAATGGGCGCCCGGCCTGCCCAAGACCCGCTCGGGCAAGATCATGCGCCGCATCCTGCGCAAGATCGCCGAGGACGATTTCGGCAACCTCGGCGACACCTCCACGCTGGCCGAGCCCGCCGTCGTCGACGACCTGGTCGACAACCGCCAGAACCGGACGGGGTAGGGGCGGCGCAGGGCGGCGTTACAGCAGGAAGAGCGGATCAGCCGGCGCGGGAAGTCCGGGCGCCCGCGTCCCCCAGCAGACTTGCCAGCATCGGGCAATCGGTCCGCCCGGCATCGCAACGCCCGACCAGTTCGGCGAGCGCGCGTTCGAGCTTGCCGAGTTCGTCCAGCTTTTGCCTGACGCCCTGGAGGTGCCGCTCGGCCAGTTCCTTCACTTCCGCACAAGGCGCGGCATTGCCCGCCGACAGGTCCAGCAGCGTACGGATGTCCGAAATCGAGAAACCGAGGTCGCGGCTGCGCCGGATGAAACGCAGCCGTGCGATGTCCGCGTCGCCATAGAGCCGGCGGCCGGATGCGGTTCGCTCGGCCCGGGGAACGACACCCTCGCGTTCGTAGTAGCGGATGGTCTCGATGTTGACGCCGCTCATCGCTGAGGCCGTTCCGATGGAGTGCATGGTCATCGTCGCTTGATTCTGTAGTCGCTACAGGATGTAAACGTAGCGCCATGAACGCAAGGATCATGTGCAGCGCAGCGGCGGAAAACGGACGTGCGGGCGGAGCCCTACTCGGGATTGCGGCGCTGCTGGCCCTGTTGTCCGCCTCGTGCTGCGTCCTGCCTATTGCGCTGTCGATCGTCGGGCTGGGCGGGGCATGGCTCGTTGTCCTGGGGCCGTTCGTTGCCTACCGGACGGCGATCTTGGTTGCGGTTGGACTGGTGCTGCTCTGGGCGTGGTTTCGTCTTTTCAGGGGCCGCCGCCGCGGTGTGCGGATGTGGGGCGCGAAGGCGCTCGCGATAGTCGCCTCCCTGTCCTTTGCCGTCGCGGTCTCCTCGCCGCTGTGGGAGGCGGACGCGGCGCGCATGTTGATGGGCATCTGGAGCGCGACGCAGTGAAAGGCGGGCGTCAGGGGCTCGCTGCATCATCGGCGCGCGTCGAGCATGGGAAACAGCGGACACCGGTGATCCGCGAGTCCACGGTCACCTGCCCGGCATGCGGTTATTCCGAGACTGAAACGATGCCGACCGATGCCTGCCAGTGGTTTTACGACTGCCGCCAATGCCGGACGGTCCTGAAGCCGAAGCCCGGCGACTGCTGCGTCTATTGCTCCTACGCGACGGTGCCCTGTCCGCCGGTACAGGAGGGCGTTTGCGGGCCGTAGCCTCATGCAGGCCGGCCCCGCAGCGCGAACGCCGTGGCGCCGGCGGCTAGCGCCAGAGCGGTGGTCAGGCCCAGCACCAGCACATAGGGCCCGGCCGTACCGTCGGCGAGCAGGCCGAACAGCTGGAGGAACAGGGCGCCGCAGAACAGCTGCATGAAGGAGCCGATGCCGGCGGCCGTGCCGGCGAGGCTGCCGGCCAGCCGGATCGCGCCGCCCTGGGCATAGGACAGGCCCAGCCCGTTGGCGAAGGTGATGAAGCCGGCCGGGACGAAGATCGCCCAGGGTTGAAGCGGGCCCGAGGCGGCGAACAGGGCGAGCGCCGCGACCGCGAGGGCCTGGAGCAGGCTGCCCGCGAGTACCATCGTTTCGTCGGCGAAGCGGCCGCTCAGCCGGCCGGCAGCGAAGTTGCCGAGCAGGAAGCCGGCCGGGAACAGGGGAAACCAGTAGCCGTAGGTTTCCGGCGAATGGCCCATATAGTCGACCATGACGATGGCGGCGCCCGGCGCGGCGACGAAGAAGGCGCCCGAGGTCGCGCCCGACTGCCAGACGAAGGCTTGCAGGCGGAGGTTGCCGAACAGGGCGGCATAATCGCGGCCCAGGCGCCGGACGCCGCCGCCCGAAGCGCGCGCCGAGGGCGGATGGGATTCGGCGACGGCGAGGAAGACGCAGAGCGCGATGGCGAGGCCGGCCAGGGCGGCGAAGACCAACACGCTGCGCCAGCCGTAGCCGGCGACCAGCCAGCCGCCGAGCGGCACCGAGAGCATCGGGCCGAGGGCGAAGGCCATGGTGAGCCAGGCGATCATCCGGACCAGCCGGTCGGCGCCGTAGACATCCCGGACGATGGCCCGGGCGAGCGCCACGCCGCAGGCGCCGCCCGCCGCCTGCACGAAGCGGCCGGCGAGCAGCAGCCAGATCGTATCCGCCATCGCGGCGAGCGCGCTGCCGGCGGCGAACAGCAGGATGCCGCCGATCAGGACCGGCCGGCGGCCGAGCCGGTCGGACAGCGAACCGTAGGCCAGTGTGAGGAACGCCATGACGAAGAGCGGCAGGCTGACCGTCAGCTGCGCCACATCCTCACCGGTGCCGAACCCGGCCCTAACATCCGGCACCGCCGGAAAGAACATCTGGAGCGCCATCGGCCCCATCATGGTGGCGAGCACCAGGGCGGCGAACAGCAGCCAGCCGGGCTGCGCCTGGCGCGGGGCCGGTCGAGGCGTCTCCCGCCGGGCCGGGTCTCCGGTCAAGGAAGCGCCGGGGCTGTCACCGCGCCAGCGCCGGCACCAGCCGGGCCATGGCGGCTTCCAGCTTGTCGTGCGAGACGCCGAAACAGAGCCGCATGAAGCCTTCGCTGTCCGGCCCGAAGGCCGCGCCCGGCGCGAGGCCGACCCGGGCCTCGTCGACCAGGCGGTAGGCGAACGCCCGGCTGTCGGTTTCGCCGTCGACCGCCAGGTAGAGATAGAAGGAGCCGTCCGGCCGCGCGAAACGGACATTGGGCAGCGGCGCCAGCGCATCGCACACGATGTCCCGGCCCGTGCGGCAGCGCGCGATCATCTCCTCGAGATACGGCCCGCCCTTCGTCAGCGCGGCGACGGCGCCGTATTGCAGGAAGGTCGGCACGCCGGACGTGTTGTACTGGACCAGGTTCTCGAACACCTGGCCGAGCGCCTCCGGCCCGACCAGCCAGCCGATGCGCCAGCCGGTCATCGACCAGTTCTTCGAGAAGGTGTTGACGACGACCAGCCGCTCGTCGGGCTCGCAGACCTGCAGGAAGGAGGGCGCGACGTCCATGCCGTAGACCAGGCGGCCGTAGACCTCGTCGGCCACGATCCAGAGGCCGCGCCGCCGGGCGAAATCGCGCACCGCGATCTGGTCCTCGCGCGGCATGATCCAGCCGGTCGGGTTGCCCGGCGAGTTGATGAAGAAGGCCTTCGTGCGCGGCCCGACGGCATCGAACAGCCGGTCGAGATCGAGCGCCCAGCCGGCGTTGCCGAGGCTGAGCGGCACGTCCACGACCCGGCCGCCGACGATATCCACCGCCGCGCCGATATTCGGCCAGACCGGCGACGGCGCCACCACCTCGTCGTCCGGGCCGAGCAGCATCTGCATGGTCTGCATGACCGCCTGCATGCCGCCGATGGTCACGAAGGTGCGCTCGGGCGAGACCTCGACGCCGTAGATCCCGCTCAGGTAGGCGCCGAGCGCCCGGCGCAGGGGCGGGATGCCGCGCTGGTAGGTGTAGAAGGTGTTGCCGCTGCGCAGCGCCTCCATCGCGGCCTCGCCGATGAAGGCCGGCGTCGGCAGGTCGCCCTCGCCGATCCACAGCGGGATCAGGCCCTTGATCTCGCGGCCGTGGTTGGCCAGCTCGACGATACCGCTTTCGGGAATCGCCGCAATGCGCGGATTGATGGCGGCAAGAAGCTCGGCGTCGCCCATGGCAGGCTCCGGAGGGTCGCGGATCGGGATGGCGGATGCGGCCGCCCTCCCTAACGCGCCCGCCGCCCGCCTGATAGCGCGAAGAATGACACAGGCCGATGCGTCAGCGGTATGGCGGAAACCGGCCCGGAAAGGTAAAGGCCCCGCACTCCTGAGCGCGCGGGGCCTTGCCGCACAGAGGCGGTCTTGCAAGCCCGATCGGCGGGATACGCGCCGAATATGTTCGGGCCCGGCAGTCCGGTCTATCGGCGAATTTTCACGCGGCGGACCGCCGGGGCGTGACCCGTTCGGCGATTTCCCGGCCGGTCTCGGCCTCTGCGCGCCGAAGCTCCCAGGTCTTTTGTAAATTCAGCCAGAGTTGCGGCGTCGTGCCGAAATAGCGCGCAAGGCGCAAGGCCGTATCCGCCGTTACGCCGCGCTGGCCGTTCAGGATCGTCGTAATCCGGTTGACCGGCACGCCGAGCGCCTTCGACAGGCCGTTCGCCGACAGGCCGAGCGCATCCATTTCTTCGCGCAGAATTTCGCCGGGATGGACCGGTCTTATGCCGTTTTTCATCGTCATCGTAGCATCGATAGCAATGATCGTTCGCGATCTCCACACCGAAGATTATCCCGGTGCCTCGCGCGCAATTTCCACCGCCTTGCCGGTCCGCCTGAGTTAGCCCATGCTCCGCGCCATGACGAAGGGAACCGCCGTCGATCTGCTTCAGGACGCGAAGGCGCGGCTGGGGGAATCGCCGGTCTGGGATGCCGGCCGGGGCTGCGTATGGTGGATCGACTGTATCGGCCGGCGGCTGCACCGGTACGATCTTGCCGGCGGGGCAGCCGCGAACGTCGATGTCGCCGAAGCGATCCACAGCATCGGAATTTGCAGCGATGGCGGACTGGTGGCGGCGATGGCGTCCGGCTTCGGCCGGCTGGGCCCGGAGACAGGTGCGGTCAGCCTGCTCAGCCGGCCGGAGGGCGCGCGGCCGGACTACCATTTCAACGACGGCAAATGCGGCCCTGACGGGCGCTTCTGGGCCGGATCGATGCCGCGCAACTACACGGGCGCCGGCGGCCGGCTGTTCCGGCTCGGACCGGGCGCCGCGGCGGCGCAGATGGCCGACGGCTTCACCGTGCCCAACGGGCCGGGCTGGAGCCCGGACGGGGCGGTCTTCTACATCGCCGACAGTCCGGCCGGCGCGATCTTTCGCTATCCCTTCAATGCGGCGGGCGGCGCGCCCAACGGCGGCGTGCTGGGCCCGCGTCAGGTCGCGGTCGAACCCGGCCTCGCGCCGGGCTGGCCGGACGGCATGGCGGTCGACGCAGACGGCGGCCTGTGGAGCGCGCGCTGGGACGGCGGCTGCGTGGTGCGCTTCACGCCGGCCGGCGCGGTCGACCGGATCGTCGGGATGCCGGTCAGCCGCCCGACCAGCTGCGCCTTCGCCGGCCCGGACCTCGACATCCTCGTCGTCACGTCGGGCACCGCCGGCATGGACGAAGCCGCGCGCGCCGCCGAGCCCCTCGCCGGCAGCCTGTTCGCCTTCAGCCCCGGCGTCAGCGGTGCACCGGTCGGGACGTTCGCGGGGTAGGGCCGCCCTTCGATACGCCCCGGCCTGGCGGCCGGGGCTACTCAGGGTGAGGGAGAGCAGCGTGTTGGCGCATTTTAACCCCCAACATCCTCATCCCGAGCAGGCGCGTCAGCGCCGTATCGAGGGGCCGCGTATCGGGGGGCGCCTTCAACACCCTCACGGCAGGCGCAGCAGCAGGCGGACGATCCTTCGGGTGCGCTCGCTGAACAGCTTCGGCGTGTAATAGCTCGATGCCGTGCGCTTGCCGATCTCGCCCAGGGTCGGATAGGGCGCGATATAGCCGGACATTTTCGCCAGCCCGATATCGTTCTGGATCGCCAGCACCCAGGGATGGATCAGTTCGCCGGCATGGGCGCCGACGATGGTGGCGCCGAGGATTTTCCCCTTCGGCGTCGCGACCACCTTCATGTGTCCGTCGGTGCGGCGCTCGGCCTGGGCCCGGTCGTTCTCGGCGAAGCTCCAGCGCAGCACGGAGAGCCGGCCGTGCTTCCCGGCGGCCTGGGCCTCGGTCAGGCCGGCCTGGGCCAGCTCCGGCTCGGTATAGGTCACCCAGGGCAGCGCCCGGTAATCGACCTTTGCCCAGCCCATGCGGAACAGCAGGCGGCGCACCAGCACGCCGGCGTGATAGCCGGCGATATGGGTGAATTGCGGCCCGCCGGCGACATCGCCGGCCGCGAAGATACGCCGGTTGGAGGTGCGCAGGCCGGCATCGACCTCGACCCCGGCGCGGCCGACCTTGACGCCGGCCTTGTCGAGGTCCAGCCCGTCGACCACCGGCGCGCGCCCGGCAGCCACCAGCAGATGCGAGCCGGTCAGCACCGTCTCTTCGCCGTCGCGGCTGACGGTGAGCGCGATGCCGCCGTCCCGCGCCTCGACCCGTTCGGCCCGCGTGCCTTCCAGGATCCCGATGCCTTCGGCCTTCAACTGGCGGCGCACGACGTCGGCCGCCTCCGGATCGTCCCGGCCCAGGATGCTGAACATTTCGACGATCGTGACCTTCGCGCCGAGCCGGCGATGGGCCTGGGCCAGTTCGCAGCCGATCGGCCCGCCGCCCATGACCAGCAGATGGTCCGGGCACGCGGTGAGGTCGAAGATCGTCTCGTTGGTGAGGTAGGGCGCCTCGGCGAGCCCCGGCACCGGCGGCGCGACGGCCTTCGAGCCGGTGGCGACGACGAAGCGCTTTGCCGTGATGCGCCGGCCGTCGACCTCAAGCGCGCCCGGCCCGGTGAAGCGGGCCGAGCCCTGGATGACGTTGACGCCCAGCGCCCGGAAGCGCTCGACCGAATCGATCGGTGCGATGGCGGCAATGACGCCGTGGACGTGGCTGTGGACCGCGGCGAAGTCGATTTCCGGCGCGGCGGCGGTCACGCCGAAGCGCCCGGCGGTGCGCACGATCTCCGCGGCGTGGCCGGCGGCCAGCATCGCTTTCGACGGCACGCAGCCGGTGTTGAGGCAGTCGCCGCCCATCGCGCCGCGCTCGATCAGCACTGTGCGCGCGCCGAGCTGGGCGCAGCCGGCGGCGACCGACAGGCCGGCGGCGCCGGCGCCGATAACGCAGATATCGACGTGAAGCGGATTAGCGTCCGAACCGGTCATGTCTTCTGTTCACTACTGTCGATAACATCTGAAATTGCCGAAATCGTCTGCTCCGGCGTGCGCTCCCGGTCCCAGTCCTGGCGCGATTCGGCGGCGAAGGGCGTGCCGTCGAGCAGGCGGAACATCTCGGCTGCGGCGCGGTGGAAGCCGTCGGGCAATCCGGCGGCGTCGAGGGTGGCGGCGATCTCCTCCATTTCGCCGATCCAGCGCCCGGCGTCCAGCGGCAGCCGCGGCAGCATCGCACGCTGGCGTTCCCGCACCGCGCCCTGGCTCTCCGAAAACTCCCGGTCGAGCGCTTCGGCGACGCCGAGGCGGTGCGCGGCGGTCAAAAGCGCGGCGAACAGGGTCCAGCTGCCCTTGGTCAGCGCGGCGTAGCACATCTTGACCGCCGAGGCCCGGCCCGGCTCCGGCCCCAGGTCGCGCACCGTCAGTCGGTCGTCCTCCAGGACGGCGAGGCGCCCGGCCGCCGGGCCGCTGACATAGAGCCGCGTCGCCCCGTTTCCGGCCGGGGGCGGCGCGACGGGCGGACGGCCGACGATCCCGCCGTCCACGAAGGAAAATCCGGCGTTGCTGACGGTGCGGCCGATCGCCAGCGCCGTCGCCGGCGCCACAGCGTTGCAGTCGACGAACAGGCGGTCCTTCGCCGAAACCCCGCAGCCGGCGACCGCGCGGGCCAGTCCCGGCGCCGCGGCCGGCGGCAGGATGGAGAGGACGATGTCGGCGGCGCCGACGACCGCCGCAAGGTCGCCGCCGTCCTCGATGCCGGCTTCGGCGGCCAGCGCGCGGGTCCGTGCGCTCCGCCCGGCCAGGCAGGTGAGAACGCGGCAGCCCCGGTCGCGCGCCACCCGGCCGACCGCATGGCCCATATCGCCGGCGCTGAGCACGGCGACGGTCGGGCGATCGCCTATGGGGCCCTCGCCGGGACCGTTGCAGCCGCGCGCCGGTTCATGTCGCGGCTATTCCTGTTTAACCCGGTCCCAGACCCGGGACTGGCCGAACAGCGAGATGCCCCAGTAGCCGCGGATCCTCAGTTTGTCGTTGCCGGGCAGGACCGTGATGTTGCAGTTCCAGGTCTTGCCCGTGGTCGCGTCGTAGAGCTTGCCGTAATCCCAGAAATTCTCGCCGTCCGGCGTCAGGCCGGTGAGAATGTCCTGGCCGATCAGGATCCTGCTGCGCTTGGATTCGTCCGGGTTGTTGATGTCGTGCGCCTCCGGCTTGCTGCTCCAGACCAGCGTGCCGCACAGCTTGTCGCCGCATTCGTAGATCTTGACGTGGCCCTTTTCGCCCGAATCGCTGATCCCGAGCCAGACGCCGAGCGGCGACAGTTTCTCCGCCGCGCCCGCCGCCCCGCCGGTCAGGAGGGCTGCCGCGACGAGCATCGCCGCCAGGGCCGGGGCGCCGACCTTCATCGCACATTTCAATGCCATACTCATTTTGCCCGCCGTCACAAAGGCGAGCCTCCCGTCCTTCTCGTCTGGAGCGGGCGACGGGGCTCGAACCCGCGACCCCGAGCTTGGGAAGCTCGTGCTCTACCGACTGAGCTACACCCGCGCTAGTTTCGTGCCGCCTGCGGCCGGGCCGCCGCGCCATGCGCGTGCCCGGCCCGCACCTGGCCTGTTTAGCTGCCGCACCGCCCGCGGGCAAGGCGGAGGTGCGGGGATACCGGACATGACGGTCTTTTGAATAGGCGCGATTGCCGGTGCGGGGCTATGACCGGCGGCGCGACCGCCTATATGGTGCACTATGACCCCCGCCGCCCCGGCGCTCCGCGAGGACCGCCCCGCTCTCGACAGTGCAAAGTTCCGCAATCCGCTGCGGACGGCGGCCGGCGAGGCGCGCGCGCGGATCGGCCTGCGGGCGCTGGAGACCCTGTGGTTCAACACCGGCACCCTGTGCAACCTCGCCTGCGGCAGCTGCTATATCGAATCAAGCCCGGCCAACGACCGGCTGAGCTACCTCACGGCTGAAGAGGTCGGCGAGTATCTCAAAGAGATCGCGCGCGACGGCCTGCCGGTGCGCACCGTCGGCCTGACCGGCGGCGAGCCCTTCATGAACCCGGAGATCGTGCCGATCCTCGAAGCCATCCTCGGCGCCGGGCACGAGGCGCTGGTGCTGACCAACGCCATGCGGCCGATGATGCGCCATGCCGGGGCGCTGCTCGGGCTGCGCGACCGGTTCGGCGGCCGGCTGGCGCTGCGCGTCTCGATCGACCATTACGCCGAGGCCCTGCATGCGCTGGAGCGCGGGCCGCGGGCCTGGGCGCCGATGATCCTCGGCCTCAAATTCCTGTCGGACAACGGCTTCGCCGTCACCGCCGCCGGCCGGACGATGTGGAAGGAGAGCGAGGCCGCGCTGCGCGCCGGTTACGCCCGGCTGTTCGAGCGGGAGAATATCCGGATCGACGCTGGCGATCCGGCCGCGCTGCTTCTGTTCCCGGAGATGGACGAGACGCTGGACGTGCCGGAAATCACCGAGGCCTGCTGGGATATTCTCGGCATCGATCCGGACAGCCTGATGTGCGCCTCCTCCCGCATGGTCGTCAAACGCAAGGGCGAGAGCCGGCCGGTCGTGATGCCCTGCACGCTGCTGCCCTACGACGAGCGGTTTGTCATGGGACATTCGCTGGGCGAGGCGGCCGGCGCCGTCCCGCTCAACCATCCCCACTGCGCCCGCTTCTGCGTCCTCGGCGGCGGCAGCTGCTCGGGCTGATCCGGCAGACCTGTTACCTGTGTAACCGGTCTGCACCGCCCGAATCCCCCTTCCGTTGAAATTCCTCTGGGAAAAAGGGCACTGACAAAATCCCCCTCCCCTTGGGGGAGGGGCCAGGGGAGAGGTCGCCCGCCGCTCCACCGCCGTCCGATCCGGCACCGATCCGGCCGCCCCCGTACCCCTCCCCCTAAACCCCCTCCCCCAAGGGGAGGGGGGGATCGCCTCGCTGATTCTGTCGATTCCCTTTCGGGGCTTTTTGCAGAGAATTCCTCAAGAGAGCGGGCCGGATTGCGCTGCGGGTGCAGATGGATACGGATCGCGCCAAATCCCGGAAAACGGCAGGGCGCGGGTGGACAGGGGACCGCAGCTTCAGTATGCGTCGGCTTCGTGAGCACCGACCGGCTTTCTTCCCGGCTCCCCTGCGTTCCCGTCCCCGAAGGCGGCGGGCCGGGCGGCGCTGCCTCCGGACATTCCGCCGAGGTGTCGGAGACGGATCTGGCAGATCTGGCGCAGACGCTGGCGGCCTGTGCGGCGCGCGGCGACACGATCGCGCTCAGCGGCCCGCTCGGCGCCGGCAAGACGACCTTCGCCCGCCATTTCATCCGCAGCTACGCGGCGCGCAGGGGCGGCGCGGCCGGGGAGGTGCCGAGCCCGACCTTCACCCTCGTCCAGCTCTACGCCTTCGGCGGCGACACGGTCTGGCATATCGACCTGTACCGGATCGTTTCGGAGGAGGAACTGTGGGGAGATCGGCTTCGAGGAGGCGCTCGCCGGCGGCGTCTGCCTGATCGAATGGCCGGAACGCGCCGGCCGGCTGCTGCCGGACCGGCGCATCGACATCGGCCTCGACCATACCGGCGATCCGAAGCTGCGGCGCCTATCCGTGGAAGACCGCACAGGTAACGGCGGCGGCGAAGGGACGGGCCGGCTGAGGCCGCTGTTCGACCGGCTTGCAGCGCTCGGTTCCGGCGCCGGCATGGCCGAGAGGCGCGAGCAGGCCCGCTGCGGTTTCCTCGCCGGCACGGATTGGCGGGACGCGCGGATGACGGCGCTCTCGGGCGACGCGTCCTTCCGGCGCTATTTCCGCCTCGCCGGCGGGCCGTCCCCGGCCCTGCTGATGGATGCGCCGCCGCCGCAGGAGGATGCCGCGGCCTTCGTGCGGGTCGCCCGGCATCTTTGCACCCTCGGGTTCAGCGCGCCGGAAATCCACGCCGAAGACCCGGCGCAGGGCCTTCTCGTCATCGAGGATTTCGGCGACGCGACCTTCACCCGCCGGCTTGCCGAAGGCGCGGACGAGGACACGCTGTACCGGCTTGCCACCGACACGCTGATCGCGCTGCACCGCCATCCCGACGCCGCGTCGGTCAACGTTTCGCCCTACGATGGGGACGCGCTCCAGCGCGAGGCCGACCTGCTGATCGACTGGTTCCTGCCGGCCGTCACCGGCGCGCCGGCGCCCCCCGGCGGCCGCCGCGGAATACCGGGCGGTCTGGCGCGATCTCTATCCGCTCGCCGAGGCTGCGCCGCCCACCCTCGTCCTGCGCGACTATCACGTCGACAATCTGATGGAACTGCCGGGCCGCGCCGGCGTTGCGGCCTGCGGCCTGCTCGATTTCCAGGACGCGCTGATCGGTTCGCCGGCCTACGACCTGGTGTCCCTGGTCGCCGACGCCCGGCGCGACATCCGCCCGGCGCTGCGAGACGCGATGGTCGAGCGCTATCTCGCCGCGTTTCCGGCGCTCGACCGGGCGGATTTCGAGGCGGCGGCGGCCATGCTGTCGGCCCAGCGCAACTGCAAGATCATCGGCATCTTCACCCGGCTCATGGCGCGCGACGGCAAGCCGGTCTACCTGCAGCACATCCCGCGGGTCTGGCGCCTGCTCGAGGCCGATCTCGCCCACCCGGCGCTGGCGCCGGTCAGGGCGTGGCTGGACGACGCGATCCCGCCCGCCTGCGCATCGCGCCGCAGTTCGGGGACCGTCCATGACCGCGCCGGCCTCGCCCGAAACCGCGCTGCGCACGGCCCCCGATACGGCCCCCGACACGGCAATGCTGCTCGCCGCGGGCCTCGGCACGCGGATGCGGCCGCTCACCGGGGCTGCGCCCAAGCCCCTGCTCGAGGTCGGCGGCCGGACCATGCTGGACCGGACGCTGGACAAGGCGGTCGAGGCCGGCGTGACCCGCGCCGTCGTCAACACCCACCATCTGGCGGCGCAGATCGAACGGCGGCTTGAGGCGCGCGCCGCGCCGGAGATCGTGATCAGCCACGAGGCCGAAATTCTCGACACCGGCGGCGGCGTGCTCAACGCGCTCGGCCTGTTGGGGGAAGCGCCCTTCTTCGTGCTCAACAGCGACACGGTGTGGGAGGGACGGGCCGACCCCGGCGCTGCACCGCCTCGCCCGCGGCCTGGGATCCGGCGCGCATGGATGCCTTGCTGCTGGTCCACCCGACGGTCGCCGCCACGGGATATGCCGGCGACGGCGACTTCTTCATGGATATCGAAGGCCGGTTGCAGCGCCGCGGCGAAGCCGAGATCGCGCCTTTCGTCTTCACCGGCAGCCAGATCCTCAGTCCCGCCCTGTTCGACGGCATGGCGCCGGGCGCCTTTTCCCTCAACCGGGTCTACGACCGCGCGCTCGAACGCGAACGCCTCTACGGCATCCGGCACGACGGCGCGTGGCACCATGTCGGCACACCCGACAGCTTCGAGCGGGTCAGCCGGCTCTATGCCCATATCGCGCAGGGCGATGCCGCCGCACCGCCGGTCCAGGCCGACTTGTTCGACGCCGGCTGACCGCGCCATGGCCGCACCATGACCGGGACCGGCACAATGGCGGCGGACGGCGGGCCCGCCCGAAGCGTCTACACCATCCCGCCCCAGCGGGATTTCGTCACGGCGCTGGCGCGCGGCCTGTTTGACCGGTTCGGCAGCGCGCCGGAGGGCCTGGCGCCGGTTCTGGTCCTGTTGCCGACGCGCCGCGGCCTGCCGCACCCTGCGCGAGGCTTTCCTGCGGCTGAGCGGCGGCGCGCCCCTGCTGCTGCCCAGGATGCGCCCGATCGGCGATGTCGACGAGGACGATCTTGCGCTCTCCGCCGGCGAGGACCTGCCGCCCGAGGACGGTTCGCTGTTCGAAACGCCGCCGGCGATTCCCGAGCTGAAGCGGCAACTGCTGCTCGCGCGGCTGATCCTCGAGCGGGAGCGCGACGCCTCGGCGGAGCAGGCCGTGCTGCTCGCCCAGGCGCTGGCGCGGCTGCTCGATCAGGCCCAGACCGAGCGGCTGTCCTTCGACCGCCTGGCCCGACCTGGCGCCCGCCGACCTGTCCGCGCACTGGCAACAGACCCTCGAATTCCTGAAGATCGTCACCGCACACTGGCCCGCCGTCGTGGAACAGAACGGCGCGATGGACCCGGCGGCGCGGCGCAACCTGCTGCTGGAGCGGCTGGAGCGGCGCTGGGCCCAGGGCCGCGCCGGACCATCCGGTGATCGCCGCCGGTTCGACCGGCAGCATCCCGGCGACGGCGGACCTGCTGGCGACGGTCGCGGCGCTGCCGGACGGCCAGGTCGTCCTGCCGGGGCTCGACCGCCATCTCGACGACGAAAGCTGGTCGGCGGTCGAGGCCGACGAAGGCCATCCACAGTTCGGCCTTGCGCGGCTGCTGCACCGTCTCGGCATCCGGCGGGAGGACGTGCGGGACTGGCCGGAGCCGGCAAACCCGGACGGCGACGCCCTGTGCGAAGCGCCGCCCGCGCGCGTCCGCCTGGCCGCCGAGGCCCTGCGACCGGCCGGGACGACGGAGGCCTGGGCGCGCCGGCCGCTCGACGGCGATACACTGGCCGCCGCGCTCGGCCCGGATCTCGGCCGCATCGTCTGTCGCGATCCCGGCGAGGAGGCGCGGGTCATCGCGCTGGCCTTCCGCCGGACCCTCGATACGCCGGGCAAGACGGCCACGCTGGTCACGCCGGACCGCGACCTCGGCCGGCGGGTCGCCGCCGAAATGCAGCGCTGGGGCGTGAGCGTCGACGATTCCGCCGGCGTGCCGCTGGCCGCGACGCCGCCGGCCTCCTTCCTGCTGCTGCTTGCCCGCGCCGTGGAAGACGGGCTCGCGCCGACCGGCCTGCTCGCCCTGCTCAAGCATCCGTTGTGCGCCGCCGGGCAGCCGTTGGCGGACACGCGCCGGCAGGCCCGCGCCCTGGAGCGGGCGGTGCTCAGGGGGCCGCGGCCGGAGGCCGGGATCGGCGGGCTGCGCCGCCGGCTCGCCGCCGCGCGGAACGACCGGTTCGGGCCGGGCGCAGCGGTCTGCGATGTCGCCGCTGCCCTGGTCGACCGGCTCGACGGCCTGCTTGCGCCGCTGCCGACCGGCAAGCCGCGCGCCATGCCGGACTACCTGCGCGCGCTGTGCAGCACCGCGGCGGCGCTGGCGGCGACACCGGACGATCCGGCCGGCCGCCGCCTGTGGTCCGGCGACGCCGGCGAGGCGCTGGCCGGCTTCATCGACGAGCTGGCCGATGCAGGCGCCGTGGTGGCTCCGGCCGCGCTGCACGATCGCGCCGCACTGCTTGCCACGCTGATGCTCGGCCGGGTCGTGCGGCCGCGCTACGGCGCCCACCCCCGGCTCGCCATCCAGGGTCCGCTCGAAGCCCGGCTGCACCATGCCGACCTGACTATCCTGGGCGGGCTGAACGAAGGCGCCTGGCCGCCGGAAGCGCCGGTCGATCCGTGGATGAGCCGGCCGATGCGCCTGCAATTCGGCCTGCCCTCGCCGGAGCGGCGGACCGGCCTGTCGGCGCACGATTTCGCCCAGGCCTTCTGCGCGCCGGAAGTCCTCGTCACGCGCAGCGAAAAGGTCGACGGCAGCCCGGCGGTCGCGTCGCGCTGGCTGCAACGGCTCGACACGGTCCTCGAAGGCGCGCTCGACGCCGAGACCCTCGCAAGCATCCGCGAGCGGGACGGCGCTCTTGTGGCGCTCGCGCGACAACTCGACAGACCGCTGCGGGTGCAGAACTGCGCCCGGCCGATGCCACGGCCGCCGGTCGCCGACCGGCCGCGCCAGCTGTCGGTCACCCAGATCGAGAAATGGCTGCGCGATCCCTACACCATCTACGCCCGCTACATTCTGCGTCTCGTGCCGCTCGACGAGATCGACGCCGACCCCGGCGCGCTCGACCGCGGCATCATCCTGCACGACGTGTTCGAGGCGTTCGTCCGCGACCATCCGGCCGGGCCGCTGCCGCCCGATGCGCTGCCGAAACTGTTGGCGCTGGGCCGGGCGCGGTTCATGGACCTCGCCCACGCACCCGGCGTCGCGGCGCTCTGGTGGCCGCGCTTCGAACGGGCGGCCGAAGCGTTCGTCGCCAGAGAGGCGGGCCGGCGCCCGGCAATCCGAAGCTCCCATGTCGAGGTCGACGGCCTGATCGAGATCCCGGCGCCGGCCGGGCCGTTCACCTTGACCGGCAAGGCGGACCGCATCGACCTGAAGCACGGCGGCGGCGCCGAAATTCTCGATTACAAGACCGGGAGCCTGCCGAAGGTCAAGGACGTCGCTGCGGGCTTCAATCCGCAGCTGGCGCTGGAAGGGCTGATGCTGCGGCGCGGCGGGTTTGCCGACGTGCCGGAAACCGCCGATGCCGCGGACCTGACCTACTGGCAGTTGAGCGGCGGCCGGACTCCGCTGGAAACCCGGCCCGCCGCCGGCAGGACGCCGGCCGCCGAGCTGATCGAGGACGCCGAAGCGGGCCTCGCCCGCCTGGTCGCGGCCTTCGACGATCCGGCCCGGGCCTACGCCGCGCGTCCGGCGAGCGCCTGGGCCCTGGCCCACAACGATTACGAACATCTGGCGCGCATCCGGGAGTGGGCGCTGGCGGAGGCGGACCCGTGACCGCCGCGCGCCGCCAAAAGGCGCCGCCGGATCCCAAACGGTCCGCCGAGCGCGCCCAGAACCGGGCCTCGAAACCGGAGGTCTCGTCCTGGGTCGGCGCCAGCGCCGGTACGGGCAAGACCCATGTGCTGACCCGGCGCGTCCTGCGGCTGTTGCTGAACGGCGCGGCGCCGGCGCGCATCCTGTGCCTCACCTTCACCAAGGCCGCGGCGGCGGAGATGATCGACCGGATCGCAGCCCGGCTCGGCCGGTGGGCGCTGATGGACAATGCCGCCCTGCGCCGGGATCTGAAGGAGATCACCGGCCGGGCGCCGGTCGCGGCCGAGACGGCGCGCGCCCGCACCCTGTTCGCGACCTGCCTCGACGTGCCGGGCGGCATGCGCATCCAGACGATCCACGCCTTCTGTCAGGCCCTGCTCAAGCGCTTCCCTCTGGAGGCCGGCGTGCCGCCCCACTTCCGGGTCATCGAGGAAGGCGACCAGCGCGCCCTGTTGAACGGCGTGCGCGACCGGGTGCTGGCCGATGCGGAACCGGGGCGCGGGCCGTATTCCGAAGAACTGGCGCTGCTCACGCCGCTCGGCGGGCCGGACGATCTCACCGCCCTGCTCGGCGAATTCCTGGGCGCGCGCGGGCGGCTGCGCGACCTGTTGAAGGACGAGGCAGCGGTCTCCCGTGCGGTCCGCCGGCTCCACGACGAGGCCGGCTTCGACACCGGCGCGAGCCAGGCGGCGCTCGACGCCGAAGCCTGCGCCGAAGGGGCGTTCGACCGCGACGGGCTCGCGCAGGCGGCGCGGGCGCTGGAAAACGGCAGCGCGACGGATACCGCAAATGCGGAGAACATCGCCGGCTGGCTGGCGGCTGGGGACGCGGCGCGGGCCGACGGGCTCAACGGCTATGCCGCGGCATTCCTCACCAGGGAACACAAGCCGCGCGCCCGGCTGGCGACGAAAGGCGCTGTCGGGGAGATGCCCGACATCCTCGACGTCATGGGACGGGAAGCCGCCCGGCTCGCCGCCCTCTTCGACCGCAAGAAGGCGCTGACGGTCGTGCAGCGGAGCGCGGCGCTGGCCCGGCTCGGCGCGGCGGTCCACCAGGGTTACGAGGCGGAGAAGCGGCGGCGCGCGGTTCTCGATTTCGACGACCTGATCCTGAAGGCCGAGGACCTGCTGACCCGCAAGGCGGCGACCGAATGGGTGCTCTACAAGCTGGACGGCGGCATCGACCACATCCTGGTGGACGAGGCGCAGGATACCAGCCCGCAGCAATGGCGCCTGGTCGAGGCGATCGCGCAGGAGTTCTTCGCCGGCAAAGGGGTCGAGCCCACGCCGGCCGACGACGGCCTGCCCCGGCCGCCGCGCACCGTGTTCGCCGTCGGCGACATCAAGCAGTCGATCTTCAGCTTCCAGGGCGCCGACCCGGTTGTGTTCGACAGGGTCCGCGAGGATTTCCAGGATCGGGTGCGGGCCGCCGGAGAGGATTGGTCTCCGGTCGATCTCGACGTGTCCTTCCGTTCGGTCCAGCAGGTGCTCGACGCGGTGGACAGCAGCTTCGCCGGGGGGCCGGCCGGCGACGGCGTCGTCGGGGAGGGCGCGA
>CBDCQR010000009.1:0-464039 GCA_965220685.1 Alphaproteobacteria bacterium | reverse complement strand
GACCCGCAGTGGGTGCACGCGAAGGATCACACCGACCGCTGGGACCGGGCGCTGATGGCGTTCGGGGAGGCGGTGGCGGACGCCTCGCTGACGGCGATGACGGCGGCGGAGGCACAGGCGTTCGCCGACCGCGGGTGGACGCGCTGGGTGGAGGTGGCGCAGGCGCTGCGGCAGATCGAGAGCGGCGTCGGGCGCATCCCGGAACCGTCAGTGGTGACGATCGCCGCGGGCGATCCGGTGACCGAAGGCGCGCCGGCGGGCTTCACGCTCACGGCCGCGCCCGCGCCGGCGTCAGACCTGGCGGTGGCGGTGACGGTCACGCAAACGGGCGAATTCGCCGAAGCATCCGCGCTCGGCGCGCGGACGGTGACGATCCCGGCCGGCAGCGCGTCGGCGGCGTTCGCGGTGGCGACGGTGGACGACGATACGGACGAGCCGGACGGCGCCGTGACGGCGGCGGTCGCCGGCGGGAACGGCTACACGGCGGGCGATGCCGCGCGCGCCAGCGTGGCGGTGGCCGACGACGACGAGCCGCCAGGGCTCGTGACCAAGCGCAGCATGGCCCGGGAGGGGCGCGACGAGGCGGTGGTGTTCACGGTGCTGCTCGACCGCGCGGCGCCGGAGACGGTGACGGTGGACTGGGCGACTGCGGACGGCGCGGGCTCCTGGGCCAGGACGCCGCCCGCGACCGCGGGCGCGGACTACACCGCGTCCTCGGGCACGCTCGCCTTCGCGCCGGGCGAGACGCTGAAGTCGGTGTCGGTGCCGATCCTCGACGACGCGATCGACGAGGGGACGGAGTACTTCCTGCTGCGGTTCAGCAACCCGCGGGGCGCGGCGCTGGAAGCGCGCTACCGGGAGACGCAGGGCCTCATCCGGAACGACGACCACCTGCAGTCGATGTGGCTCGCGCGCTTCGGGCGCACGGTGGGGACGCAGGTGACCGACGCGGTCTCGGAGCGGCTGCAGGGCGGGCTCGCGCCGGGGGCGCATGCGACGCTCGCGGGGCAGCGGGTGGACCTCTCGAAGGCGGACGACGGCAAGGCGCTGGCGGAGACGCTGACGGGGCTCGCGCGGACCTTCGGCGCGCCTTCCGGGCCGGCGGCGGACGATGACGGCCCGTTCGCGCGGCTCGGCCTCGCCGACCCCTGGAAGGACTCCGCCAGGACCGCGACCGCGCGCCCGGTGACGGGCCGCGAGCTGCTGCTCGGGAGTTCGTTCCACCTCGCCACGGGAGGCGAACGCGCCGGACCGGGGCTTGCCGCCTGGGGCCGGGTGGCGCAGGCGGGCTTCGAGGGCGAGCACGCTGACGATACCGGCCGCACCGGCGTCGAGGGCGAGGTCATGACCGGGGTGCTCGGGGCGGACGCGGAGTTCGGCCGCCTGCTCGCGGGCGTGGCGGTCTCCTTGAGCGAGGGCGACGGCAGCTTCGACAATCCGGGCGCGGACGTGGGCGGCAAGGGCGGCATCGAGAGCACGATGACCACGGTGAGCCCCTATGCGCGGTTCCGGGTGACCGAGCGGGTCACGGCCTGGGGCCTCGCGGGCTGGGGCACGGGCGACATGACGATCCGGTTCGACGACGGCAGCATGGCGCCCGTCCGCACCGACCTCTCGATGCAGCTCGGCGCGATCGGCGCGCGGGGCGAGCTGCTCAGGCAGGACGATGCGGGCGGCATGGATCTCGCGGTCAAGGCCGATGCGTTCTTCGTGCGGACCGAGGCGGAGAAGGCGGTCAACTCGGCCGAGACGACGGCCGACGCGAGCCGGCTGCGCCTGGTGCTGGAGGGCGGGCGCGCGTTCGCCCTCGGCGGCGGCACGACGGTCAGGCCGTCGCTCGAGCTCGGGGTGCGCCATGACGGCGGCGACGCGGAGACCGGGACGGGCGTCGAGCTCGGCGGCGGTGTCGCCTTCACGGATGCGGACTCGGGTCTCTCCATCGAGGCGCGGGCGCGGATGCTGGTGGCGCACGCGGACTCCGACTACCGCGAATGGGGCGCGAGCGCGACGGCGCGGCTCGACCCGGGCGCGCGCGGGCGGGGCCTCTCGTTCAGCCTCGCGCCCACCATCGGCGCCACGTCGAGCGCCACCGAACGGCTGTGGGGCGCGCACGATGCGCGGGCGCTCGCGCCGGGCAGCGGCGCGTTCGAGGCGGCGCGTGGCCTCCAGGGCGAGCTGGGCTACGGCATGGCGCTCCTCGGCGACCGCTTCACCGGCACGCCGAACCTCGGCTTGCGCATGTCGGACGGCGGGGCGCGGGACTGGCGGATCGGCTGGCGGCTCACGTCCGCCGTGCGCGGCGATCCCGGGTTCGAGGTCAATCTCGACGCGACCCGGCGCGAGGCCGCCAACGACAACGCGGTCGAGCACGGGGTGATGCTGCGGAGCCTGATCCGTTGGTGAGGGCGCCCGGGGACCGCGGGTTGCGGAGTTCGGCCGGCATGGCTGGCGGCTGACGGGACCGGGAGGGCGCCATGACGGCCGGTTCTGCCGGGGACGACGCGGCGATGCGGGCGGTTGCGCTGGCCGGCGTCCGGTCCGGGAAGTCCATGCGGGAGATCGCCGTCGACCTCTACGGCGCGGAGCGGGTGGCGGCGGACTGGCATGCCGACAGCAGGATGCGGGCGAAGGTGCGGCGGCTGGTGAGCCGCGTGCGGGACGCATCGGGCGCGGGGCCGGACAACGGCGGACCCGGAACGCCATGACCGCCGGAAACGATAGCGGACGCGCGGCGGGTGCGGAGTCCGGCCGGGCGTCGCGGCGCCGGCAAGGGGAGGCGTCCGAGACGGAGACCGGGGACGGCGTCCTTGCCTGGATGGTGCTCAGGCAGGTCGGGGATTACCGGGAAGCCTGGGACCGGCACGCCGCCGCCGGCGTGTCGGCCGCACTGGAACCCGGACCCTTCCGCATCCGCATTCAGACGAAGGCCGACCTGACGGCGGACCGGTTCGAGATGCTCGCCTGGGAAGACCCAAGGAAGGCGGACGGCCCCGCCTCGGTCTTCTGGTGCCAGCGCGGGATGCCGGAGGGCCTGCTGGAACCGGGCGCGGAGCCGCTGGCCGGGCTGGTCGGAGACCGCGGCTCGGTCGAGGGGCTGCGCCTGCTCGGCGGCGATCTGGTGCTCAAGATCGAATATGGCGGCGCGGCGGTCCAGGTCCGTCTCCGGAACGTGGCGCGGTTCCCCGACGACGGGGGGATTTCGGTCAAGCACGGGTTCGGGCTCAGAATGCCGCTGTCGGTCCGGCGGCTCCTCGACTTCTGGAGCGTGGCGGGTCTTCCGGTCCCTCGGAACGGGAAGGGTCGGGGGGCGGGGTTCGGGAGATCGACAGGCTGGTGACGGTGCTGGCGGGGCTCGGGGCGGGCAAGAAGCCGCGCGGGATCGCGGTGGACATCTGGGGCGAGCACGAGGTGGCGGCCGTGTGGTACTCTGACAGCTGGATGCGCTCTCAGGTGAGGCGTTGGATTCCGAAGGCGGAGGCGCTTGCCGCCGGCGGCTGGCGCGAGTACGTGCCGCGGATCCTGGCCGAGGAGTGACCGGGACGCGTGCAGCGCCGTTGCCTCGAGCGCGGGAATGCCGTTGCGGGTCCCCTCGCCTGCCGATAGCTTGGTCGGACGTCGCGTAAACGTTCGCTCAGGCCGTGGAGATTCGGAGAGGCGCATCTCGGGAACCGCTATGACGGTAGGAGATTCCTCGATTTCGACAGTCAGCGTCGCCCTCGGTTCGACGACTCCACGGCCTGAGCGAACGTTTACGACGTCGCCGGTCATCGTCGCCGCATCGGCTTCCCAAGTGGACACACGGGAGCGCGGGGTGGAAAACATCTGATCCCTGTATGAAGACATATCAAGAGGCGAAAACTTAACCCTCTGTAATAAAGCGACTAATTGTGAGGTATTAGCAAACGGTACATTTCATGACACTTGCCGTCCCCGGGGCGCCCCTGCCCTGCCCGCCGGAACTTCAGCCGGCAATCCGCATCATGACATTTCCTGACATGGCGCTGCGCAACGGCCGGACCGCGGCCGCGCCGCGCTGCCGGGCCCGCCATGCCTGACGGCTCGGAAACCTTCGCCGTCCGCACCGTGGACGCCGTGGCGCGGGTCGACCGGGCGGTCTGGGACCGCTGCGCGGGCGGCGAAAACCCGTTCCTCTCGTGGGAGTTCCTCAACGCCCTGGAGGAGAGCGGCTCGGTCGGGGCTGAGGCCGGCTGGCTGCCGCAGCATGCGGTGCTGGAGGATACGGCCGGGGCGGTGCTCGGCGTCGCGCCGATGTATCTGAAGAACCACTCCCAGGGCGAATACGTCTTCGACTGGGGCTGGGCCGACGCCTACGAACGGGCCGGCGGGCGCTACTATCCCAAGCTGATCGTCGCCGTGCCCTTCACGCCGGTGACCGGGCCGCGCCTGCTGGTGCCGCCGGGCCCGCGCCGGCGCGATTTGCAGCGCACGATGGTCGACGCGCTGGTGCGCATCGCCGGGCGCATCGGCGTCACCAACCTGCACATCACCTTTCCGACGGAAGCCGAAGCGGACCTCGCCGAAAATCTCGGCCTGCTGCGGCGCCGCGCCTTCCAGTATCACTGGCACAACCGGGGCTATCGCAGCTTCGACGATTTTCTCGACGCGCTGGCCTCGCGCAAGCGCAAGGGGATCCGCAAGGAGCGCGCCGCGATCGCCGCGGCCGGCATCGACGTCCGGGCGCTCACCGGCGACGACCTGCGCAGCGAGCACTGGGACACATTCCACCGCTTCTACACCGATACCTACGACCGCAAGTGGGGCTATCCCTACCTGACCCGCCGCTTCTTCCGGCTGCTGCACGAGCGGATGCCGGACCGGGTGGCGCTGATCTGGGCGACGGCGGACGGCGCGCCGGTCGCCGGGGCGCTCAACTTCATCGGCGCCGACGCGCTCTACGGCCGTAACTGGGGCTGCGCGGCCGACATCCGGTTCCTGCACTTCGAGACCTGCTACTACCAGGCCATCGATTTCGCCATCGAGCGGGGGCTGGGCCGGGTCGAAGCGGGCACCCAGGGGCCGCACAAGGTCCAGCGCGGCTATCTGCCGGTCGAGACCTGGAGCGCCCACTGGATCGCCGACCGGGGATTCCGCAACGCCGTCGAGGATTTCCTGGAGCGCGAAAGCGCGGCGATCCTGCACGAAATGCGGATCATGTCCCGCCACTCTCCCTACCGGCAGGGGGACGGCGGGTGAGATTTCTCGCCAAGAATGGGCGCATCCGAAGCTTGCGTCCAAGAAATTTCTTTTATGTCAATAGGTTAGCGTAAAGACTTATGTCACCCCGGCCCCCGAGCCGGGGTCCAGAGTCGCACAACGAACGTTAGGTTCGGAGATTGGCGACAGGGTTTTCGCAGCCCTGCAATCCAATCCGCGCAGCGCCGCGGATCGTTGCTGTCACCCGGACCTGTAACCACCGCCTTGCCACATAGCCCTGGGCCCCGGCTCGGGGGCCGGGGCGGCAATTCTTGTGAGAAATCCGGGTCAGGCGTCTTCGGGTTCGACCGCCGGTTCGCCCGACCGGTCATTCGCTTCGGACTTCGCCTTTTTCCCGGCGCCCTTCTTGCGCCCGGCCGGGCTCTTGAGGGCTTTGAAATCGAGCTTGCCGTCCTTGAGCGTGACCAGCACCGAGCCGCCCTTGGCGAGTTCGCCGAACAGCAGTTCCTCGGAGAGCGGCTTCTTGAGATGCTCCTGGATCTGGCGCGCCAGCGGCCGGGCGCCCATCTTGGGATCGTAGCCCTTCTCGGCCAGCCAGCCGCGCGCGTCGTCGTCCAGTTCGATGGTCACGCCCCGGTCGGCGAGCTGCTCCTCGAGCTGCATGACGAACTTGTCGACCACCCGGCGGACGATCTCCGGCGGCAGGCTGGCGAAGCCGATGGTCGCGTCGAGCCGGTTGCGGAATTCCGGCGAGAACATACGGTCGATGGCTTCCTTGTCGTCGCCTTCGCGCACGGTGCGGCCGAAGCCGATCGCCGCCTTCGCCAGGTCCATGGCGCCGGCGTTGGTCGTCATGATCAGGATGACGTTGCGGAAATCGATCTGCTTGCCGTTGTGATCGGTCAGCTTGCCGTGATCCATGATCTGCAACAGCACGTTGAACAGGTCGGGATGGGCCTTCTCGATCTCGTCGAGCAGCAGCACGGCGTAGGGATTCTGGTCGATGGCGTCGGTCAGCAGGCCGCCCTGGTCGAAGCCGACATAGCCCGGCGGCGCGCCGATCAGGCGCGAGACGCTGTGGCGCTCCATATATTCCGACATGTCGAAGCGGACCAGCTCGACGCCCAGCGTCATGGCGAGCTGGCGGGCGACCTCGGTCTTGCCGACGCCGGTCGGGCCGGAGAACAGGTAGTTGCCGATCGGCTTCTCCGGCTCGCGCAGCCCGGCGCGGGCCAGCTTGATCGCCGCGACCAGCGCATCGATGGCCTTGTCCTGGCCGAACACCATCCGCTTGAGGTCGCGCTCCAGATTGCGCAGCGTCTCCTTGTCGTCGCGCGAGACATTCTTGGGCGGAATGCGGGCGATCTTGGCGACGACGTCCTCGACGTCGCGCACGGTGATGGTTTTCTTGCGCTTCGAGGGGGAAACGAGGTTCTGGGCCGCACCGACCTCGTCGATCACGTCGATCGCCTTGTCGGGCAGCTTGCGGTCGTGGATGTAGCGGGCCGACAGGTCGACCGCAGCGGTCAGCGCATCGCTCGTGTAGCGCACGCTGTGATGCTCTTCGTAATAGGGCTTCAGGCCGCGCAGGATCTTGATCGAATCCTTGAGCGACGGTTCGTAGATGTCGATCTTCTGGAAGCGGCGGACGAGCGCGCGGTCCTTCTCGAAATAGTTGCGGAATTCCTTGTAGGTGGTCGATCCGATGCAGCGCAGCCCGCCGCTCTGCAGGGCCGGCTTGAGCAGGTTGGACGCGTCCATTGAGCCGCCGCTGGTGGCGCCGGCGCCGATCACGGTGTGGATTTCGTCGATGAACAGGACGGCGCCGGGCGTGCTCTCCAGCTCCTTCAGCACCGCCTTGAGCCGCTCTTCGAAGTCGCCGCGATAGCGGGTGCCGGCGAGCAGCGCCCCCATGTCGAGGGCGTAGATCGTCGATTTGCTCAGCACCTCCGGCACCTCGCGGTTGACGATCCGGCGCGCCAGCCCTTCGGCAATCGCCGTCTTGCCGACGCCCGGATCGCCGACATAGAGCGGGTTGTTCTTGGTCCGCCGGCACAGGATCTGGACGGTGCGCTCGACCTCGGGTTCCCGGCCGATCAGCGGGTCGATCCGGCCGTCCTCCGCCTTGGCGTTGAGATCGACGCAATAGGCGGCCAGCGCCTCCGTCCCCTGCTTGACGACCGATTCGCCGCCGGCGTCGTCATCGGCGCCTTCGGGCGTCCGCGCCGCGTCCTCTCCCGGCACCTTGGCGATGCCGTGGGAGATGTAGTTGACGGCGTCGAAGCGCGTCATGTCCTGCTCCTGCAGGAAATAGACCGCGTGGGATTCGCGCTCGGCGAACATGGCGACGATGACGTTGGCGCCGGTGACCTCCTCGCGGCCGGACGACTGGACGTGAATTGCGGCGCGCTGGAGGACGCGCTGGAATCCGGCCGTCGGCTTGGCGTCTTCGTCCCGGTCCGTGACCAGGCCGGTCAGTTCGGTGTCGACATAGTCGGAGACGTCGGCGCGCAGCTTGTCGACATCGACATTGCAGGCGCGCAGGACCGACAGCGCGTCCTGATCCTCGACCAGGGACAGCAGGAGATGCTCCAGCGTCGCAAACTCGTGGCTCCGCTCATTGGCGAGCGCCAGCGCACGGTGGAGACTACGTTCCAGATTTGACGACAGCATCGCGCCTGTCCCTCAGGAGGTCATTCCTTTTCCAGGGTGCATTGCAGCGGATGCTGGTGCTTGCGCGCCAGCTCCATGGTCTGGTTCACCTTGGTCTCCGCGATTTCATAGGTGTAAACGCCGCAGACGCCAACGCCGCGCTGATGGACGTGGAGCATGATGCGGGTCGCCTCTTCCCGACTCTTGCCGAAATAGCGCTCCAGCACATGGACGACGAATTCCATCGGCGTGTAGTCGTCGTTCAGCATCAACACCTTGTAGAGCGCCGGCTTCTTGGTGCGCGTCTTCGACCGGACGATTACGCCGGTCTGACCGTCTTCGCCGTTACGATCCCTATCACTCATTCAGGGTCACTCATTTCAGATCGCTCAATTCCGTCTCGTTCACGCCTGCTTCCGGCGCCGGGTTTCAATGCTGCGGCCGGCCAGCGGTCCGGCACTCTAAGGTAGGGAATGATAGGGCAAAGCACAGTCTCCGGTGAAGATCGAATTTGATACCGGCCGGCGGCAGGGCGCCGAATCCGACCGGCCAAGGAGTCTTTGACATTCGTTCCGGATACGTCTATGTTAGGATTTCTATCCGGTAGGCGACACAAGCCTGACGCAGGAACGACCGACCGGTCGCGGCGGAATTTTCGCCGAATTCTGCGTAATCGATGCGGAGTGCGGGGAGAGTAACCCTGCCGCGACGCTGCCAGGGGCGGCGGCCGGCAGACCGCGGACTTGTGCATTGCGATTGGGAGCCGGAACAGCTTCATGGATGAGACGGGCTTGACAGCCTTGAGGCCGGCGCGCGGTCCGGATCCGCGCACCGGAGAGAGAATGCGTTCTGCCGGGCGCGTTGCCGCCGCCATCTGCTTTGCGGCCGGTCTTGCCGCGACGGCGGCGGGCGAACCGGCCCGGGCCTACACGAAATCCTCGATAACGATCGATGCCCGCAGCGGCCTCGTGCTTCAGGCGCACAACGCGGACGCCCGCCACCCGCCCGCATCGCTCAGCAAGCTGATGACGCTCTACCTGGCCTTCGAAGCCATGTCGCGCGGCCGGTTCGGCTGGAATACGCGGGTGCGGATTTCCCGATACGCGGCGAGGAGGCAGCCGTCGAAGCTCTATCTGCGCACCGGGCAGCGCGTCCGGGTCCGCGACCTGGTCTACGCGACGGCGATCAAATCAGCCAACGACGCCGCGGCGGCGCTGGCCGAGAAAATCTCCGGCAGCGAACGCCGGTTCGCCCGGCTCATGACGCAACGCGCGCGCCAGCTCGGCATGCGCCGCACCGTCTTCGGCACGGCCTCCGGCCTGCCCGCCCGCGGCCAGCGGACCACGGCGCGGGACATGGCGATCCTGGCCCGGTCCCTGGTCCACCACTATCCGCAATACGCGAAGGTCTTCTCGACCCGCTATTACCGGTTCGGCCGGCGCGCCTTCCGCAACACGAACCGGCTGCTTCAGTCCCATCCCCATGTCGAAGGGATGAAGACGGGCTACACCCGGCGCGCGCGCTACAATCTCGTGACCAGCGCCCGTAACGGGAAAATCCATCTGATTACGGTCGTTCTGGGTGCGCGGACATCCAACCACCGCTACTGGAAGACCAAGCGCCTCCTCGCCGGCGGATGGCGCACCGCGCACAACACGGCCTATCTGCGCAAGACGCCGCGCGGCTACGTTCGCATCGCGATGCGCGGCAGCATCAAAGGCAAGCCGGCGGTCAGGACGGCACGCAAATCGGGTACGGCCAGACCGGGCGCTGCGCGCCGAACCGGCCCGTCCCGGCAGGTCGCCGCACTGCCGAAGAAGCGCCCGGACAAGCCGCGGGTCCGCCTGTCCCTGACATCGTCGGCGGTGGCTGCGCCGCGCCCTGCGGCAGCGCAGCGGCTCGCCCGGAGTACGACATCGCGCCGGCGCACCGTTCATGGCGTCCAGGTCGGCGCGTTCTACCGCCGGCATCAGGCGCGATCGGCGATTCGGCGGGCGATACGGGTTCTGCCGCGCGGTTACCGGAGCCAGGCAAAAGGCGCGATCGTCCGGTCGCGTGGACGCAAGCGCACGATCTACCTCGCCCGGCTGATGGGCTTCGACCTGCGCCAGGCGCAGCGCGCCTGCAGGACGGTGCAGCGGCGCGGCATCGATTGCGTGGCGGTCTCCGTCAGGATCGCCACCGCCAAACCCAAACCGAAGGCCGTCACGGCACGCCGGAGCAAGTCGAAGTCGCGGTTCGGCATCCAGGTCGGCGCCTTTACCGAGTACCGGCGGGCTCAGCGCGGTCTCAACCAGGCGCGGAAAGTCCTGCCCAACCGCCTGGCGCGCGGAACCGGCGCCCATATCCAGGCCCGGCGCAACCGGTCGAACCGGGCGATCTACCGGGCCCGGATAACCGGCCTCTCCTTCAGCCAGGCCCGCGAAGCCTGCACGATCCTGAAGCGGCGCAGCCTCAACTGCATGACGTTCGAGCTTCCGGCGCGCGGCTGAAACGGCCGAGCCAGACCCGGCGGTACCGGCGGAGATCGGCCGGGGCAGCCGCCGCCATCGCCGCCCGCGCGTCGCCCAGAAACCCCGGTTTCCAATGGCGTTGCCAGTCTTCGAAACGCCATGTGCCCGCTTCGACCGACAATGCCGCGCCGGCGATGCAGACCCACGCCGCGGCGCTTCGGGCACCGGCGACGCCGAGCGGCTTCAGGGCGACGCTGTAGAGCGAGCCGTCATCTTCGAAAAAGCTGACCCGTGCAGCGGCATCGAGGGAAACCCCGCGCACCAGCACACCCGGCGTGACGGCGCCCGGCTGCGCGACGGCGGCCGGAAAGCGCCCCCGCTCGACCGGCGCACAACGGTAGCCTTCCAGCGTCGCCGGCTCCGCCGCTCCGGCGGGGTCGTCCGGGCCGAATACGATCTGCCGGACTTCGGCGTCGCGCAGGGTGCCGTAGAAGAAGAAATCGATCGCCACGGCGCGCTCAACCGGTCATCGCCTCCAGCGGCCGGCCGATGGAGGAATAGCTGAAGCCGGCCTCGGCCATTTCCCGCGGATGGTAGATATTGCGGAAATCGACGAAGACCGGCGCCTTCATGAGGGCCTTGACACGGTCCAGATCGAGATTCCGGAACTGGTTCCATTCCGTGAGGATCACCACCGCGTCGGCGTCGAGCAGGGCGTCGTAGGCGTCGTCGCACCAGGTGACGTCCGGAAGCAGCGGGCCGGCCTCCGTCATGCCCTCCGGATCGTAGGCGCGGATGTTCGCGCCGGCGGCCTGCAACATGGGAACGATATCCAGGCTCGGGCTTTCCCGCATATCGTCGGTGTTCGGTTTGAAGGTGACGCCGAGAATAGCAACCGTCCGGCCCTTCATGTCGCCGCCGCATGCGTCGATCACGCGCTGCGCCATCGCGCGCTTGCGCGCGGCGTTGATGTCGGCCACGGCCTCGACGATGCGCAGCGGCGCGCCCCTGTCCCGGGCGGTTCTGATCAGGGCGAGCGAGTCCTTCGGAAAGCAGGATCCGCCGTAACCCGGGCCGGGATGAAGGAACTTCGGGCCGATCCGCCCGTCCAGCCCGATGCCGCGCGCAACCTGGTGGACATCGGCGCCGACCTTCTCGCACAGGTCCGCAATTTCGTTGATGAAGGTGATCTTGGTCGCCAGGAACGCATTGGCCGCATACTTGATCAGTTCGGACGTTTCGCGGCGCGTGAAAAGGATGGGGGTCTCGATCAGGTACAGCGGCCTGTACAGCCTGCGCATGACATCGCGCGCGCGCAGGCTGCCGGTGCCGATCACGACCCGGTCCGGCCGCATGAAGTCGGCGATCGCCGAGCCTTCGCGCAGAAATTCCGGGTTGGACGCAACGTCGAACTCGGCGGCCGGATTGACCTCGCGGATGATCGCCTCGATCTCGCGGCCGGTGCCGACCGGCACCGTCGACTTGGTGACGACGACGGTATAGCCGCGGATCGCCCTGGCGATCTCCCGGGCGGCATCGTGGACATAGCTGAGGTCGGCGTGACCGTCGCCGCGCCGCGACGGCGTCCCGACGGCAATGAAGACCGCCTCGGCGCCGGCGACGGCCTCTTCGAGATCGGTCCCGAAGCGCAGGCGGCCGGCTTCGACGTTGCGTGCGACCAGGTCTTCCAGACCGGGTTCGTAGATCGGCAACCCGCCGTTGTGCAGCGTTGCGATCCTTGATGCGTCCTTGTCTACGCAGACGACATCCGTTCCGAACTCTGAAAAGCCGGCGGCGGACACGAGACCGACATAACCGGCTCCGATCATGGCGATTTTCATTCGGCGCCTCCGGTCTGGTTGCGGCGGCCGGCCGGCTCCAGCAAGGCCCGCAGCTTGTCGCCGATGCCGTCGAAATCCGGCTGGTCGAGCGCGAAGGCGACATTCGCCATCAGCCAGCTCTGACGGTCACCGCAGTCGAAACGCACGCCCTCGAAACGGAAGCCCGAAACCGGCTGGCGGCCGATCAGGGCGGCAATGGCGTCGGTCAACTGGATTTCCCCGCCCGCGCCCGGCGCAACGCCGTCCACGGCTGCGAAAATCTCCGGCTGCAGGATGTAGCGGCCGACGACCGCGAGGGCCGACGGGGCTTCCGCCGGCGGCGGTTTTTCCACCAGCCCCCGGACATCCGCCAGTCCGCCGGGCGCCATTTCTCCGGCGCCGACATCGAGAATGCCGTAGCGGTCCGTCCGGTCCGGCGGGACGGTCTCCGCCGCCAGCAGGTTGCCCCCGGTTTCACGGTAGCGCCCGAACATTTGCGCAAGACACCCCGGTTCGGCCTGTACGAGGTCGTCCGGCAGCAACACGGCGAACGGCTCGTCGCCGACATTCTCCCGCGCGCACCGGACGGCATGGCCAAGCCCGAGCGGTACCGGCTGGTCCACAAACTCAAGCTGAACGCCTTCCGGCACAATTGCGGCCAACCGGTCGCGTTCCGCGATCCTGCCCCGGGAATCCAGCGTTTTTTCGAGTTCGGTATCCGGGCGGTAGTGGCGCCTGAGCGCCGTGTCGCGCTCCGAAGTGACGAAAATCATGCGGGTCACGCCCGCCTCCGCCGCCTCCCGGACGGCATAGTCGATCAACGGCCGGTCGACAACCGGCAGCAATTCCTTCGGCACGGCCTTGGTCGCCGGAAGGAAGCGCGTTCCGAGGCCGGCGACGGGAAAGACGGCTTTGCGGATCGGTTTCGGCATGGGCGGGATCGGAGATGGATGGCGGCTGCACGGGTCCGGCCGGCCCGGAAGCGCGGCGTTTGCAGCACGAAACCCGTTGCGTGACCACGCGCCAAAATGCGCGCCCCCGCAGGTTTCACCGCCGCCGGTTTCGCCGCCGCCTCCGGTGCGCGATCACTCGCCGAGCAGGACCTCCCTGGCCTGGTTGAGCTTGGCGGCCAGCCAGTCCGAACCGCCATGGTCCGGATGGTGCTTGCGCATCAGGTCGCGATGGGCGCGCCGGATATCGTCGTTGGTGGCGGTCTCGTCCAGACCCAGGACGGACAACGCTTCGGCCCGGTCCATGGGGCCGGAGGCGCCCTGTCCGGCCCGGTGGATATTGCGCCATTCCGGCCACATCCGGTCGAGATAGGCCTCGATGAGCCGGGCGGACTGGGCGTCGTCGCGGGCGCATTCGGCCAGCAGGATCATCAGGTCGTCCCGGTCGAGCGATTCGACCCTCGAACCGGCATAGCTGCCGGCGAGCACGTCGCCCGTGATTCCCCCGGTCGAGTGATCGAGCTGCAATTTGAGCCAGGGCGTTTCGACCTCGGAGACGCCCTTTTCCGGCTTCCTGAAATTCCACGGCATCGAGCCGCCCATCAGGTAAATGACCAGAGCGGCGCCGAGGCCGAGTACGCCCCACAGCAGCTTGCCCGTAAACAGGCCGAACAGGCCGAAGAGCGCGGCGCAGGCGATGGCAATGCCGCGCAGCAGCCGGACGATTTGTCCGACGCTCGCCTGGGGCAGCGAGAACAGCAGAAGAATGGCCGCCGCGATCAGGGCGACGCCGAGCAGGAACCAGCCCATCTATCCGCCGCTGCCGCCAATCTGACGGGTGATCTGCAGCACCGGCCCGCTGCGGCCGGCAGAATAGTCTTCGAGCGCCGGGCGCCCGCCTGCGGCATAGACGGCGACCGCGGCCAGCAGCTCGCGCAACTGTTTTGCGCTGCCGGCATCGAAGCGGCAGCAGGCGCCGCCGGTCAGGCGCGCGAACTGGCGGAATGCCAGCGTCGCGTCCGGATTGTCCCCTTCCTGGAACAGGAACGCTTTGGTCCCCATCAGGCCGAGCCGGCCGGCCAGATCGCAGACCGGATCGATCGCTTCCTCGAATGCGTCGCCGACAATGATGAGCGCGCCGACCGCCTGGGACCCGGCCTCCTTGATCGCGTGTCTGAACACCCGGCCGATCTGGGTCCGCCCGCCCAGGCAGCGCACCTTGACCATCCGGTCGACGAGTTCGCGGGACGAGGTCAGCCAGTGCGTCGCCCGGCATTCGCCGATGCCGCGGTAGAAGACGAGCTGGACCTCCAGGCCGCCCAAAGAGTCGGTTTCGGCAAACATTTCCGCCTGGATGTCGCAGGCGATGTCCCAGGTCGGCTCGCGGCTCGCCGTGGCGTCCATGGCGAAGATCAGCCGGCCGCGCCCGGCGCCGGCGGCGGGCGTCTGCGCCATCGATTGCAGGAAGGAGTCAACTTCGCTGGCGGTCTGCGAATCGGGCAGCGCCCGGCTGCGCGGCGTGACGGACTTTCCCATGATCGATCCGCTGATTTGCTGCGTTTCGTAGATAGGAGTCGGCCAATCCCGCGTCCAGTCTCGCCACCCGATTGCGGGATGCCGACCAACGACCCCGGCTAGTAGCGCTGCCGCCGGACCAGGCGCAGCACGACAATCAGCAACACGGCACCCAGAAACGCGGCGAACAGGTGCCCGATCGGCAGCGGGCCGATCTGGTACCCCTCGATGCGGATATCGAACTGGCGGAACAGCACGATGCCGATGAAGGAGCCGGCCACGCCGACGATCAATGTGCCGACGATGCTCAGGGCCCGGACGCGCAGCAAGGCGGCGGCGAGCCAGCCCGCGAACCCGCCGATAGTGGCGATGACCAGAATCTGGTCGACACTGCCGATCAAACGCACCATCTCCATGGCATGAGAAACAGCGCCGTGGCGAAAAGGACCCTTTGCCGGCGCCGGCCCGGCCCGCAGCCGGTTCGGGAACGGCGGCTAGCATGGCCGGACCGTCATGACTACAGGGCACCGCGCCGCCGGACATTTTTGGCGTGGAAGCCCGTTCGACCCGGCCGGTGACCCTGTTCGATCACCCCGAATTTTCCGGCCATGAGCAGGTCGTCTTCAGCCGTAACGAGGCGGCCGGCCTGCGCGCGATCATCGCAATCCACAACACCAGCCGCGGCCCGGCGCTTGGCGGCTGCAGGATGTGGCCTTATGGCGACGAAACGGCGGCGCTCGAAGACGCGCTGCGCCTGTCGCGCGGCATGACCTACAAGGCGGCGATGGCCGGCCTCGACCTCGGGGGCGGCAAGGCCGTCATCATCGGCGATGCCAGGACGGACAAGTCCGAAGCGCTGATGAAGGCGTTCGGCCGGGCGGTCGACCGCCTGAACCGGCGCTACATCACCGCCGAGGACGTCGGCACGACGGTCGCCGACATGGATGCGATCAGGACCGTAACCGACCATGTCGTCGGCGTGACCGGCGGCGCCGGCGATCCGTCCAATTCGACCGCGCACGGCGTCTGTATCGGCATTCTTTCGGCTGTCCGCCATAAGCTGGGCCGGGACACGCTCGACGGACTGCATGTCGCCGTCCAGGGCGTCGGCAACGTCGGCCGCTTCCTGTGCGACTACCTGCACAAGGCCGGCGCCCGGCTCTCGGTTACGGATATCGACCGGGCCGCGCTGGAGCGGGCGGAGCGGGATTTCGGCGCGGCCGTCGTCGGCCCGGACGAGATCTTCGGGCTCGACTGCGACCTGTTCGCCCCCTGCGCCCTCGGCGCCGCCGTCAACGACGCCACCCTGCCCCGCCTCAAATGCCCGATCGTCGCCGGATCGGCCAACAATGTGCTCGACGCAGCGCGGCACGGCGCCGCCCTGCGCCGCGCCGGCATTCTCTATGCGCCGGACTACGTCATCAACGCCGGCGGCCTGATCGACGTCGCGCGCTTCGCGCTGGGTTTCGATATCGAGGCGGCGCGGGCGAAACTGCACCGGATCGACGGGACGCTGACGGAAATCTTCGCCCGCGCCGACGCCGAAGACCGGCCGACCGCAGACGTCGCGGATTCGATCGCCGAAGATCGCTTTATCCGCTAGCGTCCCGGTTCGATTTGCGGCGCCGGGAGCCGGGCGCGCCCCTCGATACGTCCCGGATTAAATCCGGGGCTACTCGGGATGAGGGGGTGTAGTGAATTCACCCCTCTTCACCCTCACGCTGAGTAGCCCCGGACCGCGGCCGGGGCGTATCGAAGGGGCGAACCGGAACGCGGCCCTTCATCCAGGATTCCACTGCGAAAGGCCGGACGGCGGGCAACGCAATCCTTACCGCCCTGCACGCCCCATACGGCGGGTTCCGCCGGGCCGAATCTGAAAATATTTCTTTTTTTCGATATTTTTCCTTGACACGGCAGGTCCCGCGCCTTATATCGGTTCCGTCAACGCCCGAAGTGCGCCTGCCGCAGCCGGCCGACGCCTCCCAAAAAAGAAGCAAACGAAGAACCAGGCGGGGGACCGTGCGGGACCGTTCCGTCTTTCCCGCTCTCCGGCCCGCCGCCGCCAGTCGGCCGTCCTGTACGCCGCCCCATGCGCCAATCGGCTTGACGGCCGGACCCCATCCGGTTCGACCCTCCGATTCCGCCGGGCCAAGCTGCCCCCGATCCTGCTCCGGATCCTGCCCGGCGGTGCCGCCCCGGTGTCGACGGGCGCTCCCGCACGGCCGGGAGGCTGGAAAAATTCCTACCGAAAGTGATTTTGCGCATTTCCGAAGGGCGTCTCTCCAACGATTCCAAAGGGTTAGAGTTGGCGGTGTGCGAAAAAACACTGTGCATAGACCGGTCTGTTTAATACCAAAAACAGAGCAATTCCAAAGACTTAGGGAAGCTGAATTTGAACATTCGTTCAAAAATCCGGCCGCTTTCCGGCGTCCGGCCCGTCCGGCAGGCCCTTTTGCAGAGGAATCCTCCAGAGCCCGGATGAGCCCGGCCGGCCGGACCGCCTACAGCAGGCCCAGGTGGCGCAGTTCGGCGGCCATTTCGCGCGGCGGTTCTTCCGGGACGGCGCCTGCCGGTGCATCCGGCGGGGCGTTCATGTCCTCGAGATACCGCCAGCCCTGGTGGGGCCGGCGCGGCTGCAATTCGGTCCGGATCAATTCCGGATCGAGATGGATGCGGCAGAACCGGCCCCGCTCCGGGCTGGCGCGCCGTTCGAGCCGGACGATCCGCTGGCGGACGCGGACAAAGCCCTTGACGACCCAGTAGATCGAGCCGCCGTCGAGGATTTCCTCGGCCCGGCGCGGATGGTGGCGCGTTTCGTGAAACAGCGCGCCGGTGCGCGCAAGGCGGCCCGCCTGCCAGCGGGCCAGGGTTTCGACCGAGGCGGACCCGACGCTCAGCTTGAGCAGGTGAAGCGCCATGCGCCGTTCAGGCGGCTTTCCGGCCGGCAAAGGCCTGGGCGACCCGGGAGACCGGCGCGCGGCCCAGCCAGCCGGTGATGAAGGCGCCCGTTTCGGCGACGGCGTCGAGATCGACCCCGGTTTCCATGCCGAGGCCGTCGAGCATGTAGATCAGGTCTTCGGTCGCCAGGTTGCCGGCCGCGCCCGGGGCATACGGACAGCCGCCAAGCCCGGATACCGAAGCATCGACCGTTCGGACGCCGCGGTCCAGGCAGGCCAGCGTATTCGCCAGCGCCTGGCCGTAGGTATCGTGGAAATGGATGCCGATATCCTTGAGCGGAACGGCCTCTGCGACCCGGTCGACCAGGGCCGCCGCCCTGGCCGGCGTGCCGACGCCGACCGTGTCCCCGAGCGCAACCCGGTAGCAGCCCATCCCGTAGAGCCGGCCGCACAGATCGGCGACAATGCCGGGATCGACCGCGCCTTCGTAGGGGCAGCCGAGGACGGTCGAAACATAGCCCTGCACCCTGACGCCGGCCTCCGCCGCCGCGGCGCAGACCGGCCGGAAGCGGTCCAGGCTCTCCTCGATGGTGCAATTGGTGTTGCGCTGCGAGAAGGTCTCCGAGGCGGCGGCGAAAACGCCGACTTCCGTCACGCCGACGGCGACGGCGCGCTCGAAGCCCTTCATGTTCGGCGTCAGGGCCGGATAGGTCACGCCCTCGCGCCGGTCGATCCGGCGGAAGACCTCCTCGGAATCCGCCATCTGCGGCACCCATTTCGGCGACACGAAGGCGCCTGACTCGACGGCGGGGAGGCCGGCCGCGGCCAGGCGCTCGATCAGGTCGACCTTGATTTCGGCCGGCACCGTCCGGGGCTCGTTTTGCAGCCCGTCGCGCGCCCCGACTTCCTGAACGCGGACGTAACAGTCTGCGCGGTCTCCGCGCCCGTTCGCAGCATTCATCGCTCAGGCCTCCTTCCGCTCGAAATCGACCAGCTGCGCGCCTTCCTCGACCTGGTCGCCGGCGTTGAAATGAACCGCGGCGACCGTGCCGTCGCCGGGCGCGACGATCGTGTGCTCCATCTTCATCGCTTCCAGCACGAGCAGCGGTTCGCCCGCGTCGACGGCGGTCGCGGCCTCCGCCATGACGCGGATCACCTTGCCGGACATCGGTGCGACCAGCCTGTCATCGGCTTCCTCCCCCCCGGAAACCGCGGTCAGCGGGTCGTCCCGGTCGAAAACCGTTCGATGGCCGTCGATCCACACGGCGACGGTCCCGTCGTCGACATAGGCGCCGGCAATGAACCGGCGTTCCCCGACCTGCACGCGCATCCGGCCGCCGTCCTTCGCCATCGAACATGCCGTCGCGCCGGACGCCAGTTCGAGCACATAGCCGGCGCCGTCGTAGGCGACCGCGACGGCGTACCCGGTCCCGTCATGGGTCAGCCGGATATCGTGGCGGCCGGTATCGTTGAGCCGCCAGCCGTTGACCTGATGCCAGGGCGACCAGGGCTCGGTCGAGGCGGCCGCGGCGGCGGTTGCCCGTTCCTGCCGGTCCAGTTCGATCGCCAGCACAGCGCAGGCCAGCGCGTCTTCGGACGGCGGGGCGGCGGGCGGCCGGAGCGCGTCGCCATGAAGCTCGACAAATCCGGTATCGAAGGTTCCCGCGGAAAATGCGGAATGGGCAATAACTCTCTGCAAATAATCGCGATTGTTCTCCAGCCCGATGATTTCTGTCTCGGCCAGCGCGCGGCCCAGCCTGCGCAGGGCGGCGGCCCGTCCGTCGAGGCTCCAGGCGATCAGTTTGGCGATCATCGGGTCGTAATGCGCCGTGACGCTGTCGCCTTCCTCCACGCCGAAGTCGCAGCGGATGCCGTCGCCTTCCGGCAGCCGCAACCGCCGGAGCGTACCGGTCCGGGGCAGGAAATCGCGGTCCGGGTCCTCGGCATACAGGCGCACCTCGATGGCGTGGCCGGTTATCGACAGGTCTTCCTGCGCCAGCGGCAGCCGCTCGCCAGCGGCGACGCGCAACTGCCATTCCACCAGATCCTGCCCCGTAATCATCTCGGTCACCGGATGCTCGACCTGCAGGCGCGTGTTCATCTCCATGAAATGGAACGCGCCGTCGGCGCCGACGATGAACTCGACCGTGCCCGCCCCCTCGTAGCCGATTGCGCTTGCGGCGCTGACGGCGGTTGCGCCCATTTCCGCCCGCCGCGCCTCCGTCATGCCCGGCGCGGGCGCTTCCTCCACCACCTTCTGGCGCCGCCGCTGGATCGAGCAGTCGCGCTCGAACAGATGGACCGCGTTGCCGTGGCGGTCGGCGAAGACCTGGATCTCGATATGGCGCGGCGCCTCGACGAATTTCTCGATCAACATCCGGTCGTCGCCGAAGGCGCCCGCCGCCTCGCGTTGCGCCGATTCGAGCGCGGCGGCGAAATCCTCCGCCCGGTCGACTCGGCGCATCCCCTTGCCGCCGCCGCCGGCCGACGCCTTGATCAGCACCGGATAGCCGATTTCGGCGGCCTGCGCGGCCAGCACATCCAGCTCCTGGCCGGCGCCGTGATAGCCCGGCACGACCGGGACATTCGCCTTTTCCATCAAGCCCTTGGCGGCGCTTTTTGAGCCCATCGCCCGGATCGCGTCGGCCGACGGCCCGATGAACGCGACCCCGGCCGCCGCGCACGCTTCGGCGAACCCGGCATTTTCCGAGAGGAAACCGTAGCCCGGATGGATCGCCTGAGCGCCGGTCTGCCGCGCCGCCTCGATGATCCGGTCGCCGAGCAGATAGCTTTCCGCCGCCGGGGCCGGCCCGATCCGGACCGCGCTGCCGGACTGCCGCACATGCAAAGCGCCGGTGTCGGCATCCGAATGGACCGCGACGGTTTCGACCCCGAGCCGACGCGCCGTACGCATGATGCGGCAGGCGATCTCCCCCCGGTTGGCGATCAGGATGCGGTCGAACATCGGCCCGCCGTCAATCCTGCACCTGCCAGGCCGGCCGGCGTTTCTCCAGGAAGGCGCCCGCCCCTTCCCGGCCCTCGTCGCTCGCGCGGATATCGGCGATCAGGCGCGAGGTCCAGTCGATCAGGTCGGCGTCGATCTCCCGGTCGCTGACCCGGAAGATCAGGTCCTTGCTCACCGCCTGGGATTTCGGCCCGCCGAGCAGCAGCAGATCGACGAATTCCCGGCCCTTCGCCTCCAGCGCATCGGGTTCGGCGACCTCGTGCACCAGGCCGATTTCCTCGGCCCGCGCGGCATCGAACACCTCGGCGGTCAGGAAATAGCGCCTTGCGTGGCTCTGGCCGATCTTGCGCACGACATAGGGGCTGATGGTCGCCGGGGTCAGACCGAGCCGGACTTCCGACAGCGAGAATTGCGCCGCCGAACTGGCGATTGCGATGTCGCAGCAGGCGACGAGACCGATTCCGCCGCCGAAGGCGTGGCCGTTGATCAGCCCGATGACCGGCCGGGGCAGCGTGTTCAGCCGGTTGAGCATCCGGCCGAGCCGGCCGCTGTCGGCGTAGTTTTCCTCCACCGAATAATCGGCCGTCTCGCGCATCCAGGCGAGATCGGCGCCGGCGCAGAAGCCCTTGCCCTTCCCGGTCAGGATCACCGCCCGCACGGACTCGTCCGCGCCGACCGTCTCGACCGCCTCCGTCAGGTCGCGGATGAAGGCCGCGTTCATCGCGTTGCGGACCTCCGGCCGGTTCAGCACGATCCGCGCGACGCCGCGGCCGTCGATTTCGGTCAGGACGGTTTTTTCCTCGCTCATTCGCCGCTTCCCTTACATCCGGAACACGCCGAAGCGCGTGTCTTCGACCGGCGCGTTGAGGGCGGCGGAGAGCGCCAGCGCCAGCGTCATCCGCGTATCGACCGGATCGATCACCCCGTCGTCCCACAGCCGCGCCGACGCGTAATAGGGATGGCCCTGGCGCTCGTATTGTTCGCGGATCGGCGCCTTGAAGGCGTCCTCCTCCTCGTCGGTCCAAGCGCCGCCGCCGGCCTCGATGGCGTCGCGCCGGATGGTCGAGAGCACGCTCGCCGCCTGCTCGCCGCCCATGATCGAGATGCGCCCGTTCGGCCACATCCAGAGGAACCGGGGCGAATAGGCCCGGCCGCACATGCCGTAGTTTCCCGCGCCGTAGCTGCCGCCGATGATCAGCGTGAATTTCGGCACCTTCGTCGTCGCGACCGCGGTCACCATCTTGGCGCCGTCCTTGGCGATGCCGCCGGCCTCGTATTTCTTGCCGACCATGAAGCCGGCGATATTCTGCAGGAAAATCAGGGGGATGCCGCGCTGGCTGCACAGTTCGATGAAATGCGCGGCTTTCAGGGCCTCCTCCGAATAAAGGATGCCGTTGTTGGCGACGATGCCGGCCGGATAGCCCCGGATCCGCGCGAAGCCGCAGACCAGTTGCGTGCCGTAGAGCTGCTTGAACTCGTCGAGGTCGCTGCCGTCGACGATCCGCGCGACGACCTCGCGTATCTCGTAGGGTTTCTTCACGTCGTCCGGGATCAGGCCATACAGCTCCTCGGGATCGTAGAGCGGCTCGGCCGGCTCGGTGAGCGTCGTGGTGAGTGGCTTGGCAATGTTCAGGTCGGCCACGATGCGCCGCGCCATGGCGAGCGCGTGATGATCGTTGAGCGCGTAGTAGTCGGTGACGCCGGAAGTCCGGGAATGGACGTCGGCCCCGCCCAGCTCCTCGGCGCTGACGACCTCGCCGGTCGCCGCCTTGACCAGCGGCGGGCCGCCCAGAAAGATCGTGCCCTGCTCCTTCACGATGATGGCTTGGTCCGACATCGCCGGCTGATAGGCGCCGCCGGCGGTGCAGGAGCCCATGACCACGGCGATCTGCGGGATGCCGAGGGCCGACATGTTGGCCTGGTTGTAGAAGATGCGCCCGAAATGGTCCCGGTCGGGAAAGACCTCGTCCTGGGTCGGCAGGTTGCCGCCGCCGGAATCGACCAGATAGAGGCAGGGCAGCCGGTTCTGGATCGCGATCTCCTGGGCCCGGACGTGCTTCTTGACCGTGATCGGGTGATAGCTGCCGCCCTTCACCGTGGCGTCGTTGCAGACGATGACGCATTCCCGGCCGGAAACCCGCCCGATCCCGGTGACGATCCCGGCCGACGGCACGTCGCCGCCATACATGCCGTGGGCGGCGAGCTGGCTGAGTTCCAGGAACGGCGAACCCGGATCGGTCAGGGTGCGCACCCGGTCCCGCGGCAGCAGCTTGCCGCGCGCCAGGTGGCGTTCGCGGGCGCGCTCCGGCCCGCCCCGCTTGATCGCGGCCACGGTCTCGCGCAGGTCGGCGACCAGCGCCCGGTTGTGCGCCTCGTTCGCGCGAAACTGCGCTGTTCGGGTGTTGAGGTTGGAACGGATAACCGCCACGGCGCCGGCCCGGCCAGAAGAAGACGGCCCGTTTTAGAACAGGTCCCCGGCCCGCGGTAGCGGCGGATTGCCGGCCGTGCCGCCGCGCCTACGCTTTCGCGGCGGCTTCGCGCTGGGACAGCATCATGAGCCAGACCGTGGCGGCGAGCACGATCAGCAATAGCGGCAGCACGCCGATCGCCAGGTTCTGCCAGCCGTAGAGCTGCAGGGTCACGCCGGAGAAGAAGGTCGCCGTCGCGACGAAGCCGAAGACCAGGAACTCGTTGAGCGCCTGGGTCTTGGCGCGCTCGGCGAGCGTGTAGGTTTCGGTCAGCAATGTCGTCGCACCGGTGTAGAGGAAGTTCCAGCCGACGCCGAGCACCAGCAGCGAAACCAGGAAATTCTCGAACGCAATGTCGGCCATCGCGATGGCGAGGCAGGCGACGTTGAGCAGCCCGCCGACCAGCATGATGCGCTGGGCGCCGTAGCGCTTGATGAGATGTCCGGTGAAGAAGGCCGGGACATACATGCCGAGGACGTGCCACTGGATGACATGGGTCGCCTCGCCGAAGGTCAGGCCGCACATTTCCATCGCCTTGGGCGTCACCGACATCAGCAGCACCATGACGCCGTAGCCGATCACCCCGCCGGCGACGGCGAGCATGAATTTCGGCTGGCGGGCGATCTCGGGCAGCGGCCGGCCGCCGCGCAGGGCCATCCGGGGCGGCCGCGGAATCTGCACGGTCAGCAGGATCAGCATGATCGTCGCCTGGATGCAGACGACGCCGACATAGGCGCCGGCGTAGGTCACCGGCGCCAGCCAGTCGACCGAATAACGCGCCAGGGTCGGGCCGACGATCGCCGCGACCACACCGCCGGCCAGGACAAGCGAGATCGCCCGGCTGCGGAAGGAATCCGGCACGACCTCCGCGGCGGCGAAGCGGTAGTACCACTGGAAGCCGGTGGCGAAGCCGACCACCAGGCTGGCGAAGCAGAACAGGGCGAAGCTGCCCTCGTAGACCGCGAGCAGGGACAGGCCGGCGCCGATCGTCATGGCGGTCACGGCCAGCAGGAAGCCGTTGCGCCGGCCGATCCGCGCCATGATGAAGGACGCCGGGATCGTGAAGAAGGCCGAGGCGTACCACTGGATCGCGATGGGCAGCGCGAGCAGCGCCTTGTTCTCCGCCAGGCTGGCGCCGACCAGCGCCGACACCGTGATCAGCAGCATCATCGACGTGCTGGTCAGCGCCCAGCAGACGAACAGCAGGGCGATGTTGCGCTTGTAGTGCGGAAAGTCGGCGGCGCCGGAAGCGGCGGACTGCGCGGACAAGGAGCACTCCGGACGGAAACGGGGACCGGCCCCGCTCTATCATGGACGGCCCGGCCGCGCCATGCGGCCCGCGCAACCGGCTGTGCTCTTCCGACTACTCCGCCGCGATCGCCCGGCTGATGATCATCTTCTGGACGTCGCTGGTGCCCTCGTAGATCTTGCAGACCCGGACGTCGCGCCAGATGCGCTCGACCGGGAAATCCTGCAGATAGCCGTAACCGCCGTGGATCTGGATGGCGTCGGAGCAGACCCGTTCGGCCATCTCGCTGGCGAACAGCTTGGCCATGGCGGCTTCCGTCAGGCAGGGCAGGCCGGCGTCCTTCAGCCGCGCCACGTTGAGCGTCATCTGGTGCGCCGCCTCGACTTGCGTCGCCATGTCGGCGAGGCGGAAGGCGACCGCCTGATGCTCGACGATCGGCTTGCCGAACGAAACCCGTTCCTTCGCATAGGCGACGGCGTGCTCATAGGCCGCCCGCGCCATGCCGATGGCCTGGGCCGCGACGCCGATCCGCCCGGCCTCCAGGTTGGCGAGCGCGATGCGGTAGCCCTCGCCCTCCTGGCCGACCAGCAGGTCCGGAGTCGCCTCCATATCCTCCAGGACCAGCGCGCAGGTGTCGGACGAGCGCTGGCCGAGCTTCTCCTCCTTGCGCACGACCTTGTAGCCCGGCGTGTCGGTCGGCACGATGAAGGCGCTGATGCCGCGCTTGCCGGCCGCCGCATCGGTCACCGCGAACATCAGGTTGATGTCGGCCGTCTCGCCCGAGGTGATGAACTGCTTGGCGCCGTTCAGGACGTATTTGTTGCCCCGCTTCTCAGCGCGGGTCTTGAGGTTCGAGGCGTCGGACCCGGCCTGGGGCTCGGTCAGCGAGAAGGCCGCGTTGATCTCGCCGCGGGCCAACGGCTTGAGGAAGCGCTCCTTCTGCTCCGTCGAGCCGTAGCCGAAGAGCGCCGCGGCGACCGGCGAATTATTAACGCTCATGACGGTCGAGACGCCGCCGTCGCCGCCGGCGATCTCCTCCATCGCGAGGACATAGGCGACGGTATCGGCGCCCGCCCCGCCCCACTCCTCGGGGATCGTCATGCCCATGAAGCCGAGCGCCCCCATCTCGGCGAGCAGCCCGCGCGGCGTCTCGCCGGTGCGGTCGCGCTCGGCGGCCGTCGGGGCCAGCCGCTCCTGTGCAAACTGCCGGGCGGTGTCGCGGATCATGATCTGGTCGTCGGTCAGCATGGCCTGCCTGCCGGTGCCTCGATACGGCGCGCAAGCGCGCCTACTCGGGATGAGGGGTTGGTGGTGGAATCCCTTCTCTTCTCCTCACCCTGAGTAGCCCCGGATTAAATCCGGGGCGTATCGAAGGGCGAGCCGTCGAGGCGCCCGTCCCTACCAGGGAATCCGGCTGCCGTCGTAGTTGATGAAACTGCCCGTATCGCGCTGGCGAACTTTGTCGATCACCTTCATCAGGCCGTCGACGCTCTGCTTGACCGTCAGCGATGCCGAGGGGCCGCCCATATCGGTCTGTACCCAACCCGGATGGACGACGATCGCAGTGACGCCGCGGCCCTTCAGGTCGTTCGCCAGAATCTTCACGGCCATGTTCAGCGCCGCCTTGGAGGCGCGGTACGAATAGTTGCTGCCGCTCGCCTCGCTGACCGAACCCATGCGGCTGGAGATGTTGACGATCAGCTTGCGCTGCGAACGCGCCACGTTGCCGGCCAGCGCCTGCATCACGCGCACCGGCGCGACCGTATTGACCCGCAGCGTCTCCTCCAGGTCGGCGACCTCGAGCGTGTCGAAGGATTCGCCACGGTTCAGCAGGATGCCGGCATTGTTGATCAGGATGTCGATCGGCGTATCGCCCAGCAGGTCGGCCAGCGCCCCGACATGGGCGTCCGAAGTGACGTCGCAGGTGTGGATCGTCACCGACGAGCCCAGCGCGCGCAGGGCGTCGGCCTTGGCGAGGTCGCGCACCGTTGCGTGGATGTGGGCGCCGGCGGCGGCAAAGCGGCGGGCGAATTCCAGGCCGATGCCGCGGCCCGCGCCGGTAATCAGGACAGTGTTCATGAGGCGGTCCTCTTCCGGACGGTGACTTCGATCTCGATCTTCATGCGCGGGTCGACCAGCCCGGCGATGACGGCGGTCGCGGCAGGGCGCACCGCGTCGAACCACCGGTGCATGACCGGCTCCAAGGCCGGCAGGTCGGCGGCATCGGTCAGCGTGTATTGCACCCGCACGGTATCTTCGATCGAGGCGCCGGCCTCGTTCAGGATACGCTCGATGGTGCGGAAGGCCTGTTCCGCCTGCGCCGCGGCATCGTCGGGCATCTCGCCGGTCGCGTAGTCCATGCCGGTCGTGCCGGCGACGAACACCCAGTCCCCGTCCACCACGGCGCGGGAAAAGGCATAATCGGCTTCCAGACGGGAGCCGGAGGAGATCGTTCTGCGCATCGCGGTTCCTTAGCGGCGAACGGGAGCGGGGGAAATGGGCAAATTCCCTGCTACCTTATATCGGCCACGGCGCGGCCGCGCGCCAACCGGATTTGACGCGTCTGCAACGGCGGGCGGCTGACCCAGGGCCGGTCGCCGCGCACGTTACGATCGGTGCGGATTGCCACCCGTTCCCCCGCAATGCGGATTGCGTGGCTGCCGTTCAGCACCAGCGCCCGCCGGTCGATTGCCCATGGGACCGCGGGACACCGCCGCCGGACTTCGAAATCCGCCACGATCATGAAGGCGCGCTGGCAGTCTTCCGCCAAAGCCGCCGGGTCGGCCGGGAAAGCGATCAGCCTGCCGTCCAGCCGGTAGATGCAGCCAAGCGGGTCGCAGCGTACCCGGCTCAGCCGGTCGCTGCGCCAGAACCGCGGCAGGCGCTGCGCCTCGCCCTCGCGCCAGACCCGGGCGATGAAACGGCCGCGCCGCGCCGAGGACACGGCGAGCGCCCCGTCGGCGGTGCGAGTCGCGACGAGCTGCCCCTCCGGCGAGACCAGGATATCGGGCGGGGTGACAGTGAGGCTGCTGGCAAGGCCGGCCGCAATGGCCGCAACACCGGCGAAACGCCAGCGACGCTGCCAGATCGTGAGCCAGAGGCCGCCGGCGACGATCAGCGCCATGCCCCAGCCCAGCGGCGCCGGCGCCAATGCCAGCGCACCGGGCAGGCCGGAGACGCCGTGGGCGATCCACAGCATCAGGTCGATGCCCAGGGCCATCAGCCAGAGCGGCCCGGCTTCGAGCCCGAACGGCATGGCGAACAGCGCCAGCAGCCCCATCGGCAGGACGAAGAAGGAAACGATCGGCACCGCGACCAGGTTGGCGGCCAGGCCATACATCGCCAGCCGGTGGAAATGGAACAGGGCGAACGGTCCGGTCGCCGCGCCGGCGATCAGGCTCGCCGCACCGACGCCGACCAGCGCGCGCACCGGCCGCGGCAGCCGCGGCGCCCGGTTTCTCATCCGCCAGGTCGACCAGGCCTCGTAAGCCGCGACCAGCGCAACCACCGCGGCGAAGGACATCTGGAAACCGGGCGTGGGCAGGCTCTCCGGCGACAGCAGGAGCAGGACCGTCGCCGCCGCCGCTACCAGCCGCATCGAGATTGCGACGCGCCCGACCAGGACGCCCGCCATCACCACCGCCAGCATCAGGAACGCGCGCTGGGTCGGAATCGTCGCGCCGGTCAGCAGCAGATAGGCGGCTGCGACCGCCAGCGCGCCGACCGCGGCGATCTTCCGGGTCGGCCAGCGCAGGGCCGCGCCGGGAACCAGCGCCAGCCCGAACCACAGGGCGAAGAAGGCGATGCCGGCGATCATGCCGATATGCAATCCGGAAATCGCCAGCAGATGCGCCAGGCCGGCGTTGCGGATCGCCGTCATCGTTTCGGGCGAAATGCCGCCGCGATGCCCGGTCAGCAGAGCGGCCGCGACTGCGCCGGCATCGCCGGTCAGAACGGCCCCGATGCGCCGCATCGCGGTATCCCGCAGACGCTCGATCCGCGAATCGAGCCAACCGGCGCCGGCTTCCCGGACCGCAACCGGCGCCGTGACCGCAAAACCGCTGGCGCCGATGCGCTTGAAATAGGCCCGGCGCTGGAAATCCGCCGCGCCGGGCGCGACCGGCGGCCGGACCGGCAGCAGGACGGCGCGCAGCATGACAGTCCGGCCGGGCCGCAGGCCGGTCCAGCCGAGGCGAACCGTGAGGCGAACCCGTTCCGGCGTTTCGGCTGCGGCAAGCCTGCCGATCGCGAGGTCGTCCAGCACCGCGCGCGCACCGTGGCGGAGCGGATCGACGGCGACCACCCGGCCGGTCACGGTGACGGGGCCGATCTTGCGGCTGATCGCCGGCGCCTCGACGCTCCAGGTCCGCACTGCACCAGCTGCGTAGCCGGTCGCGCAGAGCAGAAGCAGGAAAGCCGGGAACCGCAGAAACTCCCGGCGCCATCCCGCCCCCAGCACAACGGCCGCGACTGCCGGCAGGGCGAGCGCCATCGACAAGGCCGGTTCGGCCGTCCCGGAGAAATAGAGAAAGACGCCCAAACCGACGGCGGCCGGAGACCAGAGCAGCCAGCGTTCCCGTTCGTCGAACAGCCGCACCGCCAGCCCGCCGGCGAACAGCCTTGCCGCACGACCGAACGCGCCGCCTGCGTCCTCCGGCAGGCCGCGCCGATTCCTTGCCATCTGGCCGATCCAGCCGGGGATCGGGCGCACTCCTCTGAACGTCTATTCTTCTTGTTTTCCGGGCGCGTGCATGGCGACAGCGGCTGTGCTATGGCACCCACCCGTCCGGCCCGTTCCCACGCATCTGCCCGTACGACGCGCGGCGCTCCGGCCGTAGCCGCGAAATCTACATGAAGCCCCGATGACTGTCGTTACCCGTTTTGCCCCCTCGCCGACGGGATTTCTCCACATCGGCGGCGCCCGGACAGCCCTGTTCAACCGGCTTTACGCGCGGCGGCACGGCGGGCAATTCCTGCTTCGCATCGAGGACACGGACCGCGCGCGCTCGACCGACGCCGCCAAACGGGCCATCCTGGACGGCCTGCGCTGGCTCGGCCTGGAATGGGACGGCGAGCCGGTCTACCAGTCCGACCGCCTCGAACGGCACGCCGCGGTGGCGCAAGAACTGCTCGATGCGGGCGGGGCCTATCGCTGCTATTGCAGCCCGGAAGAGCTGGCCGCGATGCGGGACGCGGCGCGCAAACGGGGCAGCGGACGGCTCTATGACGGCACCTGGCGCGACCGCGATCCGGCGGAGGCCCCGGAGGGTATCGCGCCGGTCGTGCGCCTGAGAGCGCCGCTGGACAGCGAAACCGTCATCGACGACGCGGTCCAGGGCCGGGTGACGGTGCGCAACGACCAGCTCGACGACATGGTCCTGCTGCGCGCGGACGGCACGCCGACCTACATGCTGTCGGTTGTCGTCGACGACCATGACATGGCTATCACCCATATCGTGCGCGGCGACGATCACCTGACCAATGCATTCCGCCAGACCATGATCTACCGGGCCATGGGCTGGGGTATCCCGGCCTTCGCGCATATCCCGCTGATCCACGGGCCGGACGGCGCCAAGCTCTCCAAGCGGCACGGGGCGCTTGGCGTCGAGGCCTATCGCGACATGGGATTTCCGCCCGAAGCGGTGTGCAACTATCTCGCCCGGCTCGGCTGGAGCCATGGCGACGACGAGATCTTTTCCATGACGCAGGCGGCGGACTGGTTCGATCTCAAGGATGTCGGCAGGTCGCCGGCCCGCTTCGATCTCGCAAAGCTGACCAGCCTGAGCGCCCATTACATCCGGGAGATGGCGGACGGCCCGCTCGTCGACGCGGTCGAACCCCTGGTCGCCGGCCTGCTCGGCGCACCGCTTTCGCAGACGCAGCGCACCCGGCTGCGCGCCGGCCTGTCCGGCCTGAAACCGCGGGCGAAGACGCTGGCCGATCTCGCAGAGTCCGCCCTGTTCTACTGCCGGCCGCGGCCTCTGGAGCCGGACGCGAAGGCGGCGAAACTGCTGGACGACGCCGGCAAGGCCCGGCTGGCGCTCGGCCGGGCTGCGCTCGCCGAAATCGAAGACTGGTCCGCCGCAAGAACCGAAGCGGCCATCCGGGCCGCTGCCGAGTCCGCCGGCGAAAAACTGGGCAGCCTCGCCCAGCCCTTGCGCGCGGCGCTTACCGGCAGCACGGTCTCGCCTGGAATTTTCGAGGTCCTGGATGTGCTTGGCCGGGCGGAGAGCCTCGGCCGGATCGACGACAGTCTCAGGCAGACCGCCGGTTGAACCGCGCCGTTGCCGCCCCGGCGGTTTCCTGCCTGACGTTGGATTTGCCCAAGCGGCCCCGACGGTCTATTTTCCGCTTGATGTTGCGCTGCACCACGGCCTTGTCCGGGCCCTGCGCACGGACATGCGGAACGCCGGTCGGGGCAGCATCGGGAAAGACCGCGAACCCTATGTCGGGAACACCATGAACGATATGTCCGAGACCGCCGGCGGCGCCACCACGCACACCCTTACCGTGACCGACAATGCGACCGGACAGAGGCTCGAACTGCCGGTGCGCAGGGGCACGGAAGGCCCGCGGGTCGCAGACATCCGCCGTCTTTACAGCGATCTGGGCATATTCACCTACGATCCGGGATTCACCGCCACCGGCAGCTGCGAATCCAAGATCACCTTTATCGACGGTGACGAGGGCGTTCTGCTGCACCGCGGTTACGCCATCGAGGAACTGGCCGAGCACAGTGATTTCCTCGAAGTCTGTTTCCTGCTGCTTTACGGCCATCTGCCGGACAAGGCGGAAAAGGAGGATTTCGAACAGACCATTTCCATGCACACGATGGTCCACGAGCAGATGCGGACCTTCTTCAGCGGCTTCCGCCGCGACGCGCATCCCATGGCGATCATGGTCGGCGTGGTCGGCGCGATGTCAGCCTTCTATCACGACAGCACCGACATCGACGATCCGTACCAGCGCATGGTCGCGTCGCACCGGCTGATCGCCAAGATTCCGACCATCGCAGCCATGGCCTACAAATACTCGATCGGCCAGCCCTTCATGTATCCGCAGAACGATCTGCGCTACGCGGAAAATTTCCTGCACATGACGTTCAACGTGCCGTGCGAGGACAAGCCGGTTTCGCCGGTGCTCGCCCGTGCGATGGATCGCATCTTCATCCTGCACGCCGATCACGAGCAGAACGCCTCGACCTCGACGGTCCGCCTCGCCGGTTCTTCGGGCGCCAACCCGTTTGCATGCATCGCTGCGGGCATCGCGTCCCTGTGGGGCCCGGCCCACGGCGGCGCGAATGAGGCGGTGCTGAACATGCTGCGCGAGATCGGCAGCAAGGACCGTATCCCGGAATTTCTGAAACGCGCCCGGGACAGGGACGACCCGTTCCGCCTGATGGGCTTCGGCCACCGGGTCTACAAGAATTACGACCCGCGCGCCGCGGTGCTCAAAAAATCGACCGATTCGGTGCTCGACGAGCTGGGCGTGCGCAACGAGCCTCTGCTGGAGCTGGCGCTGGAACTGGAGCGGATCGCCGGGGAAGACGAATATTTCCAGCAACGCAAGCTGTTCCCCAACGTCGATTTCTATTCCGGCATCCTGCTCCAGGCGATGGGCTTCCCGACCTCGATGTTCACCGTGCTGTTCGCGCTCGCCCGCACGGTCGGCTGGATCGCCCAGTGGAAGGAAATGATCGAGGACCCGGTCCAGAAGATCGGCCGCCCGCGCCAGCTCTACACCGGCGAAGCCCGCCGGCCGTTCGTGCCGCTGGACGAGCGATAGGCCGACGCGGCGCGCCACCGCCGCAACAGGTCCGGGCGGGTCGGAAGGCGGATCCGACTCTGCCGAAGCCGCCGCCTGAGACAGGCGCATTGCTAATTCGTTGACGGTCTTCCAACTGGGTTTAGGATCGTCCCTGCCCTGTATGGACAATTTCGGGCGCAGCGAAATGAAGCGGCGAGACCTTATCGGTGTCGCGTTGGGTGTGGCCCCCCCTGACCTGGTCATTCGGTCGGCCACGCTGGTTAATGTGATCAGCCGCGAGCTTCACCCTGCGGACATCGTGGTCAAGGGCGACCGAATCGCGGCCGTCCTCGAACCTGGCGGCGCCTACGATCGGAGCGTTCGCGTCATCGAGGCCGAAGGCCGGTTCGCAGCGCCGGGCTTCATCGATCCGCACGTCCATATCGAAAGTTCCATGATCACCGTGGCTGAATACGCCCGCGCCGTGATTCCGCGCGGCACCACGATGGTTGCAGCGGATCCGCACGAAATCGGCAACGTGTTGGGGCTTCCCGGGATGAAAGCCCTCTTCGAAGAAGCGAGCACGGTGCCTCTCCGGGTCAGGTTGCGGGTGCCCGGACGAATTCCCGCGGTGCCGGCATGGATGGAGACCTCCAACGGCGAGCTGAGCGTCGCCGACACCCGCGCCATGTTCGACTGGCCGGAGGCCCTGTGCCTCGCCGGGGACATCAATCCGAATCTGGTCCTGCGGCAGGACCGGGAACAGCTCGATAAATTCGAACTGGCCGATGAATTGGGCGTAACGATCTCCGGCCAGTCGCCCGGTCTGAGTGGGAGGGCGTTGTCGGCGTTCGTCGCCGCCGGCCCCGAAGACTCGCACGTTGCGAGCTCGGTCGACGAGATTGTGGAAAATACCCGCGCCGGGATGCGGTCGGTCCTCGCATTGCGGCCTGCCCGAAGGCTCGACGCTGCGCATATGGCGGAACTGGCCCGGCGCGTGGCCGAGGAGAGGCTGGACACCAGGCTGTTCCAGCTTTGCACCGACGACATTCACGCCCACGATCTGCTCCACGAAGGTCATCTGGACCATCGCTTGCGGGTCGTGATCGAAGCCGGATTCGATCCGGTCGAGGCCTTTCAGTTCGCCACCCTGAACGTCGCGCAGGGCCTTCGCGTCGACCGGGACTACGGCAGCATCGGCCCCGGCAAGGTCGCCGATATCGTTCTCCTCGACGACCTTCGGGCGGTTTCCGTTGTGACCACGATCATTGCCGGCCGGATCGTCTATGCCGACGGAGAATATCGAGGGCCCGGCGAAAGCCTGCGCTACCCCGACTGGACGAAATCGACGATCCGCTATGCAAAGCCGCTGACGGCGGTCGATCTTTCGCTGCGGCCGCCGGGCAACGCCGATTCGGCGATGGTCCGTTGCATCGCGTCGCCCACCGGCAAGGGCAGGAAAACGGCGAGGGAAGTCGAGCTTCCGGTCGAAGACGGGATCATCGTTCCCGCGCCCGAATGCGGCATCAACGCGCTCGCCGTCGTCGAGCGGCACAAGGCGAGCGGTGAGATCGGGCGCGGCTTCGCGCGCAGCCTCAAGCTCCGGCGCGGCGCCATCGCCTGTTCGGTCAACCACGACGCGCATAACGTGATGCTCCTCGGCGCCAACCACGAAGACATGGCCCTGGCCGGCAACCGCCTCGCGGAAATCGGCGGCGGGTACGTTCTGGCTTGCGACGGCGAGATCGTCGCCGAACTCGCGCTGCCCATTGCCGGGCTCATGTCGGAAGCGAGCATCGAGGAGGTGGCTTCGGACCTGAGATCGCTCGAGGAGGCGCTGGGCGATGTCCTTGGCGCGGACTTGGGCGACAAGGCGCTGATCAACATGAATTTTCTCTCGTTGCCAAATATTCCGGACTACGGCTTCACCAACAAGGGGCTCGTAGCTTCGGACCAACGCATGCAGCTTGTCGAGACAGTAATCGAAGAAGGAGGGACAGTGACATGAAACCGCTAACGATATTGAAAATGGGCTTCGTCGCCGCTGCGATTTCGGCTTCGGCGGCATCCCCGTCATTTGCTGCCGACAGCGTCAAGGTGATGTTCGACTGGATTCCCGGCGGCTGGCACGCCGCCTGGTACGCCGGCAAAGTGAACGGCTGTTTCGGCGACCGGAAGCTGGAAGTTTCGCTGCAGCGCGGTTCGGGCGGCGTCGATACCGTCGCAAAAGTCGCGTCCGGGCTCGCGGACGTCGGCATGGCCGATCTCGGAACGGTGATGATCGGCGCGCACAAGAACAAGGCCGGCGTGAAAGCGATCTTTCCCGTCTATATGGACAATCCGTTCGGCATCCTGTCGCTGAAATCCACCAGCATCACCTCGTTGAAGGATCTCGAAGGGCTGAAGCTGGCGGCCGGGCCGGGCGATTCCAACATCCAGATGCTGCCCTATGCGATGCAGCTCGCCGGGGCGGACTTCAAGAAAGTGAAGGCCGAGCGGGCCGATTTCTCGGCGCTGCTCGGGCTGCTTCTGCGGGAAAAGGTCGAGGCGTTCACCACGTTTCTGACGACCGCACAAATCCTGAAGGCCGTTTCCAAGAGCGCCGGCAAGGAGGTTGCGTTCTACCACTACGGCAGGGATTTGAAGATCTACGGCTCGGTCATCTTTGCGACCGACACGTTCCTCAAGGAGCGCCCGGCGGTGGCGAAACGGCTGATGGCCGGCATGAAATGCGCCTACGAGGCCGCCCGGGCCAATCCCGATGCGGCGGCGGATGCGCTGCTTGCCGCGTTTCCGTCGAAGAAGCGAGGCGCGGAACTCGCCAGCATCCGGGGCGGCATCATCCTGACCTTCGGAGCCGGGACCTACAAGACGCACGGTTTCGATTGGGACATGGACAAAGTCGCCAGGACGTTTCAACTGGCGCTGACCGCGCAGGGCGAAAAGGTGGAAGGCGCTGCGAGCGCCGCCTACGTGCACAAGTTCAAATGATCCGTGCCGGCGTAAGTGACCTCGGACATCCGGGATGACGGCGAGCGTCGACCGGGCGCACGTCGTCGTATCCGAAGTCGCGAAGGAGTTCGAAACGGGGGCCACGGAACCATTCGTGGCCCTCGACAACATCGACCTGACGATCGATCAGGGAGAATTCGTCCTCCTGCTGGGTCCGTCGGGCTGCGGAAAGTCCACGCTGCTGCGCCTGATTGCCGGCCTCGACGCGCCGACCCGGGGTGACATCCGCGTCAGTGGAGACCGGATCGCCGCCGGGTTCGAGCGGATCGGGATGGTCTTTCAGCAGCCCACGCTCCTGCCGTGGCTGTCCATACTCGAAAACGTCGTCTACCCGGCACGGGTGCGCTCGCAACGACTGGCACGGGAAAAACGGGGCGAAGCCCTGCGCCTGCTGGACATGGTCGGCCTGTCGCGGGTCGCCGACCAGCCGCCGAGCAGCCTGTCCGGCGGGATGCAGCAGCGCGCCGCAATCTGCCGCTCGCTGATCCTCGATCCCGAAATCCTGGTCATGGACGAGCCTTTCAGCGCGCTCGATGCCATGACGCGCGAGGAGTTGCAGTTCGAGCTGCTCCGTATCCACGCCGACAGCGGCAAGACGATCATCTTCGTAACCCACTCCATTCCGGAGGCCGTCCTCATGTCGTCGAAGATCGTCGTCATGGCGACCTCGCCGGGAAGAATCGCCGCGACGCTCGAAACCGGCATGCCGCATCCGCGCACGCTCGAATCGCTCCGGCATGACAGGGCTCGGGAGCTCGATAGCCGAATTCGGCAGCTGATCTACGGACGGGACCGGGGACAGGAATGAGACTGCGCCTGATCCTGTTGCCGACCGCAAGCCTCGCCGGGATGCTGGCATTGTGGGAGCTTGCGGTGTTCGCCCTGGAGATTCCCGCCTATCTCCTGCCGGCGCCGAGTCGCGTCTGGTCGGCTGCGGTCGATATCGCTGCGGTCCTGCCGCGTCACATCATGGCGACACTGGTGACCGTTCTCTCGGGTTTTGCGCTTTCTGCCGCAATATCCATACCCTTGGGGGTCGGCCTCTCGATCAACAAGACCGTTTCCGAAGCGCTTTATCCGCTGCTGGTCTTTGCCAATGCGGTGCCGGTGATCGCGGTTGCGCCGATCATCGTGGTCATGTTCGGAACCGGTCTGGAATCGCGCCTGGTGATCACCCTGATGGTCTGTTTCTTCCCCATCATGGTCGCCACTGCGACCGGCATCCTCGACACGCCCCGGGAATATCTCGACCTTGGCAAATCGACGGGCGCCTCGTTCACAACCGAACTCCTGACCATCCGGATGCCCCACGCCGCGCCTTTCATTTTCAGCGGCCTCAAGATCGGGATTTCCCTTTCGGTGATCGGCGCCGTCGTCGGCGAATTCATTACCTCGCAGAGGGGCCTCGGATTTCTGATCGTATCCGCCACCACCAATTTCGATCTGGCCCAGGCAATCGCGTCGGTCGTGGCGCTGGCGCTGATGAGCGTGGTGCTCTACCAGATCGTTCAACAGGTGCAGAAATTCTGGTTGCCGTGGTCGATCAAGGCCGAGTCGATGACCTGATCCGGACGCCCGCGAATTCCCGACTCCAAGTCAGGAATGCCGACTTTCGGCACGCCCGCGCCCGTTTCGAAGGTTCACGCGCCTCTACGTCTCGATCAGTTCGATCCGGTAGCCGTCCGGGTCTTCGATGAAGGCGATGACCATGGCGCTGTACTTCATCGGGCCCGGCGGCCGCAGGATGGTGACACCGGCGGCTTCCAGCTTTGCGCAGGTTCCGTGGATATTCGGCACGCCCAGCGCGATATGGCCATAGCCGGTCCCGATTTCGTAGGGCTCTTCCCGGTCCCAGTTGTGCGTCAGCTCCAGCACGGTATTGCCGGCCTGGTCGCCATAGCCGACCATAGCGAGCGTGAACCGGCCGCCCGGGAAGTCCCGCTTGCGCAGCAACGTCATGCCCAGATGGCCCGTGTAGAAAGCGATCGACCTCTCCAGATCGCGCACCCGCAGCATGGTATGCAGCATGCGGAAAGCGGGCCTTGCGTCATTCATCGCGCTGCTTTTCCAGGATGATTTTCAGGACCGCTTCGGCGGCAATGTCGCTGGGCTTGCGCCCGGGAACCGACAGCGTTTCGGCCACCGCACGAATACGCGCAGCCTGGGCCCGTCGCAACGCCGGATCGCGCAACAGCGGCGCCAGCGCTTCGGCGACCGGTTCCGGCCGGCACCGCTCCAGCAGGCATTCCGGCATGATCTCCTCACCGGCGGCGACATTGACCGCCGAGACATACGGCGTGTTGACGAGGAACTTCGCGATCCGCCCTTCGAGCCAGGGCAGATTGTAAGTCACCACGGCCGGCGTGCCGGCGAGCGCCAGTTCTACGGTAACGGTGCCGGAAGCCGCCAGCGCGGCGTCAGCCGCAGCCAGGGCGAGGTGTCTCGTATCGTCGGCGGGCAGCGGGAACAGCGGTGCGGGCCAGTCCGCCGTCAGGGCCGACGCCAGTTCCCGAACCGATGCCACGGTAGGCATCAGGCAAACCGGCTCCAGGCCCTGGCTTTTGAGGCGCTGGATCGAGGCGCGGTACAGCGGCAATTGCCGGCCGACCTCCTTGCGCCGGCTGCCGGGCAGCAGACACAGCAACGGCCTGCCGCCCTCGCCGGCGAAACGATCCCGGAACCGGGCCACGGCGGCGGCATCGGGCGGATCCGGTTCGGCGGCGGGATGGCCGACAAACGTGACCGGCAAACCATGCGGTTCGAACCACGGCGCTTCGAACGGGAATATCGTCAGCAGATGCGTCAGGCGCCGTGCGATCACCCGGGCCCGTCCCGGACGCCATGCCCATACCGTCGGCGCCACATAATGCACCAGCGTCTCGCCGCGCCGCGCCAGGCGTCGCCCCATATGGCCGGACAGGGCCTGGGCGTCGATCGTGACGACGCAATCGGGCCGGCGGCGGGCGATGTCGCGCTCAAGCTGCTTCATGCGCCCGAGAATGCTGCGCAGGCGCGGCACATAGTCGAGGCCCATGACCGAGAACAGATCGATGGAAAACAGGCTCTCCAGACCGGCCGCGGCCATAGCCGGACCGCCGATCCCGCCGAAATCGACGTCGCCCCCAGTCCGACGCTGCAGCGCCCGGATCAGGTGCCCGCCGATCTGGTCGCCGGACGGTTCCCCCACGATGAAGTAGACGAACGGGCGACGGTTGCCGGATCGGCCGGAATCAGACTGTGTGCCCGGCATCCGTACCGTTGCCATCCAGGACCAGACCGACCAGGAAGAGGCCGGCCTCGTCGGCTGCAGCGACAACGGCATCCCGGTTGACCAGGAGCGTAGCGCCCGCCTCGACCGCAATGCCGCGCAAACCGGCCGCCGCCGCTCTTTCCACCGTCGACGCGCCGATCGTCGGCAGATCGAGGCGCCGGTCCTGACCGGTTTTCCGCAGTTTGATCAGGACGCCGCCCGGTCCGCTGCGTTTGACGACCGCGCAGCGTTCGAGCAGGGCATCCGTGCCTTCGATGGCCTCCACGCCCAGGACCAAGGACTGCTGTACGACAACGGCCTGGCCGACATCCAGCTTGCCGAGGGTCCGGGCGATTCCGACCCCGTGTGCGATATCGCGTTGAGCCTCGCGATCCGGCCGCGCGCGGCTCAGATTGCCGGACGGCGCCAGCAGGCCAGCTACGATATCCTGGATGGCGACCACCCTGAAGCCGAAGCGTTCCAGCTCCCCGGCGACCGCGCGCAGCAATCCGTCGTCGCCCAGCGACTTGACCGCGACCCGCGCCAGGAAGGCCGCCGCCTTGGCATCCGGCCGAATTTCCCTGAGAGCCGGGCGGCGAACCCGACCGACCATGACGATGTCCCTGACGCCCAGTTCGCGCGCCCGGTTTTCGAAGCGCCCGGCGGCGCCGATCCGTATTACCTCGTGCGACGCGGCGAAGACGGCAGGATGATCGGCATGTCCCTTCAGCGCAAAGACGAAATAGGGCCGGCCCGCCTCTTCACAGGCTTCAATGGCCAGCGCCGGGATTTCGCCGCCGCCGGCGATGATGGCGAGCGTACCGGCCGCCGTCTCAGCCACTGGTCGCTGGCGGCTGGCAGATCGGCCGTGCCGGATCGGCACGGATGAAATCGACGATTTCCCGAACCGCGGCGCTGCCGTTGAACATTTCGGCGACATCGTTGGTGCGCTCTGTCAGCGTGCCTTCGGCGGCGAACAGCAATCTGTAGGCGCGGCGCAACTCGTGGATCTGGTCGCGGGTATATCCGCGGCGGCGCAAACCGATAAGGTTCAGGCCCGAAAGGCCCTCGCGCACGCCGATCACCAGGCCGTAGGGAATGATATCGGCTTCAGAGGCCGACATCCCGCCCATCATGGCATGCCGGCCGACCCTAGCAAACTGCTGGATCGCCGAATTGCCGCCGAGGATGGCGTAGTCGCCGATGGTGACATGTCCTCCCATTACGGCGTTGTTCGCCAGGATCACGTTGTCGCCTATGGTGCAATCGTGCGCGACATGGGTATTCACCATGAAGAGGCAGTTGTCGCCGACCGTCGTGACGCCATGGCCTTTCGCCGTTCCGGTATGGAGCGTGGCGTGTTCGCGGATCACGGTGTTCCGGCCGACCACGAGGCGGGTCGGTTCGCCTCGATAACTCACGTCCTGAGGCGGCAAACCCACACAGGCATGCGGATAAATGATCGTGCCGACGCCGACGCTGGTATGGCCTTCGACCACGGCGTGCTGCATCACCGTGCAACCGTCCGCAAGAACGACATGGGCGCCGATGGTGGCGTAAGGGCCGACGCGAACGGCGTCCCCCAGTGTGGCGGATCGATCGACAATGGCGGTCGGGTGAATTCCTGACATACCTGCGCCGCCGCTCAGCTCACTTCATCGACGATCATGGCGGTGTAGGTCGCTTCGGCGACCACTTCGCCGTCGACCCTGCACACGCCGTCGAACTTCCAGACCAGCCGCCGCGCATGGCGCTTGACCACATGGATGCGCATCCGGTCGCCGGGACGGACCGGCTTTCTGAAGCGCGCGTTCTCGATCGACATGAAATAGACCAGCTTGCCTTCCATTTCCGGCCCCAGTGTTTCGATGACCAGGATCCCGGCGGTCTGGGCCATCGCCTCGATCACCAACACGCCCGGCATTACGGGTGCACCCGGAAAATGCCCCTGGAAATACGGCTCGTTGACCGACACATTCTTGATCCCGACCGCACTTTCGCCGCGGACCACATCTTCCATCCGGTCAACCATCAGGAACGGATAGCGGTGCGGCAGCACCTCCAGGATGCGCTGTATGTCCAGGGTCGAGGGAGGCGTTTCGTCGGACACTGTCTTTTACCGGTTCGCCGCGACCGCCATGCGAGCCATTCAGATCGCGGACGCTTGCCGAAGAGCGGCGGCGGTTATTCTTTCTTCTTCGCCTTTTCGCGCCGCTTTTTTACTTCTTTCCTGGCACTGCCGACCGGGTCCTTGAAGTTGAGGGCCAGCTTCGGCAGGCGCTTGTTCAGGCGGGTGACGACCTTTTCCGTGATGTTGAATTGCGGGGAGGCGTGAATGAACGCGACCTGGTTCAGAATCATCGTCAGGCCGTCCTCGACCGCCATTGCCTTCACCACCAGAACCACTTCCTGCCGGAATTTGGCAAACGCCTGCTGGAAGGCTTGACCCAACGCATCGTTCCGCGCCCGGCTCTGCCGCCGCAGCTTCACCAGTTCGGCCTGAAGCGCGCGAACCCGCCGCTCATACTCGCCGCGCGACATTTCCTTGTCCTTGCGCAACCGGTCGTATTCCGCCTGCATTTCCTTTTCGGTGGATTCGAAACTCTTGTTGTACTTGGTGCGCAATGCCTCCAGCGCTTTCCGGATGCCGATCATCGCGTGCGAATCGCGCTGCACCTGTTGCACGTCGACAATTCCGATCCTGATTGCCGGCGCCTTTGTCTGCGCCTGCGATGCGGAAACGGTGCCCAAGGCGATCGCCGCGGCCAAACTGAGCAATCCGCAAATTTTCATGGTCTAGAACCTGGTTCCGAAGCGGAAGTTGAACAGGCGGGCGCGATCATGGGGTTGACGCGCCAGCGGAAAACCGAAATCGAACCGGAGCGGCCCGAGCGGCGATCGCCAGGAAAGGCCGGCGCCTGCGGAAATACGCGGTGACCCATTGTCGATCAGATTCGACCCGCTCACGTCGATTCCGAAAGCGCTGCCGGCATCGGTGAACAACCGCCCCTTGATACCCAACTCCTTGGGCAGGCCGAGCGGAAAACTCAATTCTGCGGTCAGCAGCCAGTAGTTATTGGCACCCAGGGAATCGCTCGTCGCCCGATCGCGCGGACCGACTCCGCCATATTCGAAGCCGCGAAGCGTATCGCCTCCGAGGAAAAAGCGTTCGCCCAGCTTGACGTCCTGACCGATTCCACCGACATGGCCGGCCTCGCCGAGCAACGCCAGCACGAGGCCCGGTGTCAACGATTGCCAATAGCCGGCCTCAGCCGTGAGTTTGTAGAAGCTCTCCGATCCGCCGAGACCGGCGATCGTCGTACCGCCGCCCAGAACGAAGCCGTCCGTCGCTTCGAAGCGATTGTCGCGGGTATCCCAAACGATATTGGTGCCGACAGCCGACTTTGTCGAAGCGCCCGTGTCGGTTCGAAGGAATTCGGAGCGTTCCTCCGCCACATCTGTCACTCGACGGTTCGTCAGTTCGTAGAACGCCCCCTGGCGGACGTCTTCAGCCAGCGGATAACCGAACCGGACCCGGCCGCCCAGCCGTTCTATCTGGAAATCCGAAGATTCCGAGAAATTGCTCTGAAATCCGCGTTTGGTCCGGAACAGATCCACGCCGAAGGAGACATCGCGTCCCAGGAAATGTTTATCGGTAAAGCTGGCGTCGATCTGCGAGGCTCTCAGAGACAGTTGGCCCGATAAGCGCACATCGTAGCCTCGTCCGAGAAAATTGGATTCCTGTATGCCGATATTGCCCAGCGGACCGTCCCGCGTGGAGAATCCGCCGCCCAACGAAAGCTGGCCTGTAGCGCGTTCGACGACGACAATGACCAGACGGACCCTGTCCGGTGTCGTGCCTTCCTTCCGCTCGATATTGACGGATTCGAAATAGCCGGTATTGACCAAACGCCGCCGCGACTGGCTGATCTTGGTCGTATTGAACGCGTCGCCTTCGGAAACAAGGATCTCTCGCCGAACCACCGAATCCCGGGTCCGAACATTCCCCAAAATCTCGATCCGCTCGATAAAGATCCGCTGCCCTCTGTCGATCGTGAAGGTAACGTCTGCCGTCGCTTTGTCGCGGTTCAGCTTGACCCGCGGGTTCACCCTGGCAAACGCATAGCCGTGGGTGCCTGCAACATTGGTAAGGGCAACGACCGAGCGATCGATTTTCCCGGCGTTATACCGGTCGCCGGTTTGCGCCTTGACGGCGGCAGTGAGCTCTTTCGAATCGATCCTCGGCAGCCGGGAATCCACCACCAGCTTGCCGAACCGGTAGCGAGGACCTTCGCTGACAGTTATGGTGATAAAGAAACCTTCCCGGTCAGGAGCCAGTTCGGCAACTGCGGATAAAACCTGAAATTCGGCGAAACCGCGTTCCAAATAGTATCGACGCAGCAGTTCCTTGTCTGCCTCAAGCTTTCCGGGGTCGTAAATGTCTGAGCGGCCAAGAAAACGCCAGAAAGCCGTTTCCTTGGTGACAATCGCATCGCGCAGCGACCCGTCGGAATAGTTTCTGTTACCGATAAAGCTGATCCGACGGACCAGGGTCTTGGCGCCTTCCTCGATCTCGAATACGACGTCAACGCGGTTCTGTGCGCGCGCAATGACCTTTGGCGTTATGGTTGCCGCATACCGGCCCGCGGCCCGATAGGCGACGAGCATATTCCGGATCGCTTCTTCGACCCTGGCCCGGGAATAGACGCTGCGCGGACTGATGTTGGCGGCAGCGTTCAGATCCTCATTGTCGAGCTTGGAGTTGCCCTCGAAGGCTACCCGGTTGACAATCGGGCTTTCGACAACGCGGACGACGAGATCGGGGCCGCGGCGGCGGATCGACACATCGCGGAACAGGCCGCTCGCAAATAACGATTTCAGAGAGGCATCGATCTTTGCACTATCGAACGGTTCGCCGCGCTTGATCGTCAGATAGCCGGCAACCGACTGGGGATCGATGCGCCGCGTCCCCTCGACAATTATGTTCCGGATCGTTCCGCCGCGCGCCTGGGCGGTTGCAGGGCTGACGGCGGTCGCTTGTGCGATTCCGGCAAGCAACGCCACGCCCAGCAGCAACACCGTCAATATTCGCACGCCAGACCCTTTCAGCCACAAGTCAACGCGACCGTCAATTCCATCGCCGGCGATCGCACTACTCGACAGGTTTACGAACCGTGCGCTCCGAACAGGCGGAGCAGATCGTTCCACGTCACAACGACCATGAGCCCTAATACCAAAGCCATGCCTATTCGGAAACCAAATTCCTGAGCCTTCTCGCCCAATGGTTTACCGCGAATTGCTTCGATTCCGTAATACAGGAGATGGCCGCCATCGAGCATCGGCACCGGCAAAAGATTGATCAGGCACAGGGAAAGCGAAATCGCCGCCATGAACCAGACGAATGCATAAATTCCGATCTGCGCCATGTCGCCGGACATTTCTGCGATGCGCAGCGGACCGCCGATATCCCTGAGCTCCCGCTTGCCGGCGAACATCTGCCCGATGGCCGTGGCGGATATGACAGTCAGCGACCAGGTCTCGCCCACGGCCGCCCAGAGCGCGGCAAGCGGACCGTGACGTTTCATCGGCGGCGGCGCGACCCCGATTCCGATCCTCCCGACCGTCCGCGCCACGCCGGCACCGTCCCTGTACGAATAAGTCTTCGGCACGACCGTCAGACCGAGGGAACGGCCGTCGCGCAGGATCCGCAATCGCAGCCGCTTTTCCGGCGCGGCCATCACGACGGTACGGACCTCCTGGAAGGTCGATACCGGCCGCCCGTCGATCGCGACGATCCGGTCACCGGTCCTCAGCCCGGCCTCGGCAGCGGCCGAATTCTCCAGAACCCGTCCGACGACCGGCGCGACCATCCGCACGGCGCCGAGCACGCCGTAGACGTCGGTATTGCCGTGCTTGTCGCGCACGGTGCGCGGTTCCGGCGTCAGTCGGAAGGCACGCTCGGCGTTGTCGCGCCTGACGACAATCCGAAGCGCCTGTCCGGGATGCAACAGGGCGACCTGTTCGACCTCTTCGAAACGATCGATGTTCCGGCCGGCGAAGTGCACGATCGTGTCGCCGGTGCGCAGGCCGGCGCTTTCGGCCGCCCCTCCGGGGATCACGGCTCCCACGACCGCGGGGGTATGGCGCTGGCCGGCGGTCATGAACAGCAGCGCCAGGATCAGGACCGCGAACAGATAGTTGACGGCAGGGCCGGCGAACACGATCGCTGCGCGTTGGCCGACGCTCTTGTGGTAGAAACTCACCTTGCGCTGTTCGGGCGTCAGCCGCTGCACCGCCTCGCCCGGCCGGCTGGCCGCGTCGGCGTCGCCGAACATCTTGACGTAGCCGCCGAGCGGGATCGCGCAGAATTTCCAGCGCGTACCCCACCGGTCGTCCCGGCCGAACAGTTCGGGACCGAAGCCGATCGAGAAAATCTCGACGCGCACGCCGTTGCGGCGCGCTACGGAATAGTGCCCCATTTCGTGCACGAAGACGAGCAGCGTGAAGAGAATCAGGAACGGAAGAATGTAGTTCCAGAGGACGGAGATGAATTCCATCGGTCTTCAGTCCGGTGCAGCAAGCGGAGCGGTCGCGCCGCGGGCGGTCCGGAACGGATATAGGCGCGGTCGTGACGAATTCTCCCCTCGGCATGCCGCGCCGCGCGATCGCCGAACGCACCTCGCCGATACGCCCGCCCCTCTCGGAATCTGGTTCTCGCGATAGCGGATTTCGACCCGGCTCACTGCCCGCTCACTGCATCGTCAACGCGCGCGCGACCCGCCGGGCGGCCCCGTCGAGCTCGAGAACATCCTCGATCGACCCGATCGGGTGCTGGGGCCCGCGCGACAGGGTTTCCTCGACAATCGCAGCAATGTCGAGGAACCCGATCCGTCCGTCTAGGAAGGCCGCAACCGCAACTTCGTTGGCGGCGTTCAGCACGGCGGGCGCCGTGCCGCCCGACTCGAGCGCCGCGAACGCCAGCCTGAGAGCCGGAAAGCGCACGAAATCCGGTCCTTCGAACGTGAGCGCCCCGGTCTCCGTCAGGTCCAGCCGGGCGGACGGCGCCACCATCCTTTTCGGCCAGGCCAGGGTGTAGGCGATCGGGGTCCGCATGTCGGGCGTCCCCATCTGGGCGAGCGTCGACCCGTCGACATAATCGACCATGGAATGGACGACCGATTCGGGGTGCACGACAACGGCGATCCGGTCCTTTTCGACGGGAAACAGGTGCCATGCCTCGATAATTTCCAGGCCCTTGTTCATCAGGGTAGCCGAATCGACGGAAATCTTGGCGCCCATGTCCCAGTTCGGGTGGGCGACGGCCTCGTCCGGTGTCGCCGCAGCCATCTGCTCGCGCGACCAGTTCAGGAACGGGCCGCCCGACGCCGTCAGGACGATGCGCGCCACCCGCTCGGGCTGGTCGAAATCGAACACCTGGAAGATTGCATTATGTTCGGAATCGACCGGCAGCAGCGTCGCGCCGCAACGCTGCACTTCAGCCTGGAGAAACTCGCCGGCGCAGACCAGGCTCTCCTTGTTGGCCAGCGCGACGATCGTCCCCTGCCGCACCGCACGCAGCGTCGGCTCGAGGCCGGCGGCGCCGACAATGCCGGCCATCACCCAGTCGGCCGGCCGGCTGGCCGCTTCGGCAACCGCCTCCGGCCCGGCCGCCGCCTCGACACCGGTTCCGGCAAGCCCTTCCTTCAACGCGCCGTAGAGCGCCGGGTCCGCGATGGCGGCCAGACGCGCGCCGGTTTCCCGCGCCTGCTCGATCAGGAGCGCGACGTTGCGATGGGCGGTCAGCGCCTCGACCGCAAACCGGTCGGGCTGGCGGGCGACCAGATCGAGCGTGCTTCGCCCGATCGAGCCGGTCGCGCCAAGGATCGTGAGGCGCCGCGGCGGCGCATCGGCGACAGATTCCGCACGGACCCGCCCGGATCGCCGCGCTGCCGGATCGGGTCCGCCTAGAGCCATGGCGTTTCCACGCCGCCGCGCAGCGACGCCAGCACCGCGACCAGGATCATGACGGGAACGACGCCGTCGACCCGGTCGAGCAACCCGCCGTGCCCCGGCACCGATTTTCCGGAATCCTTGGCGTCGTAGCGGCGCTTCAACGCCGATTCGAACAGGTCGCCGCCCTGCGCCACCAGGCTCACCACCACGGCGGCGGCGATATGGAAGCCGGCCGCCGGACGGTCGGCGGCCAGGGCGAACAGCAGCCCGGCAACGGCGGCAAACGCCAGTCCGCCGAAGAAGCCCGACCAGGTCTTGTTCGGACTCAGCTGTGGCGCAAGCCTGCTGCCGCCGACGGCCCGGCCGGTCAGGAAGGCGCCGATATCGGTGAACGCAACCACCCAGAAGATCCAGGCGACGGCCCATGCGCCGTCCCGGTACATGTCGAACAGGGCGATCGCACCCAAGGCTGCGCCGCCGACATAGAGCACACCGGCGCCGAGCCACACCGCATCCGACATGCGTTCCGTACGGGCCAGGACTGCTATCGCAGGCGCTCCGAGGATCAGAACCAGCGACGCCTCGCCGGACATGGCGAAGGAGGCAAGCCCGACAATAGCGAGGCAAACGGCGATCAACGCATAGCCGCCGCCCGCGACCCTGCCCCGGCCGCACAGCGCCGCCCACTCCCAAGCCATCAACCCTGCGGCGCCGAAAATCAGCAGGTGAAAAAACGGCCAGCCGAAATACAGGCTGCCGGCCACAAGAGCCGTCAGGACTGTCGCGGACAGCAACCTGATCAGAATTCTGCCCGATCCATCGGCCGCGCCCGCCGTTGCCGGGGAAGCGATGGCCGGCTCCGGCGCGATTGTCCGGTCAGCCGACCGCGCCAAAACGGCGCTCCCGCTGACAGTATTCCGAGACCGCGGCGCGCAGGGTCTCGGCATCGAAATCCGGCCACAGACATTTCGTAAAGACCAGCTCGGCATAGGCCGACTGCCACAGCAGGAAGTTGCTCAGCCTCTGCTCGCCACTGGTTCGGATGACCAGGTCGGGATCCGGGATATCGCCGGTCAGCAGGTGGCGGGAGAATTCCTCCTGCCCGATCGCGTCGGGATCGAGATCGCCCTGCGCCGCCCTTGCGGCCATCCGCCGTGCCGCGGCCAGAATTTCGTCCCGGCTGCCGTAGCTGAGGGCGATGACCAGCGTAAAGACCGTATTGCCGGCCGTGCGTCGCTCGGCATGGTCGATCTGCGCGATGATATCGGCCGGCAGCCTCGGCCTGTCGCCGATGAAACGGAGTCGGACGCCCTGCTCGTGCAATTCGGTAATCTCGCTATGCAGATAGTGGCGCAGCAAGTCCATCAAATCCCTGACTTCCGAAGCCGGGCGATTCCAGTTTTCCGAGGAAAACCCGTAGAGCGTCAGATAGCGAATGCCGTCCGCGATCGCTGCCTTTATGGTCCGACGCACGGCCTCCACGCCGCGCCGGTGGCCAGCGATCCGTGGCAGGCCGCGCGCCTTCGCCCACCGGCCGTTGCCATCCATGATGATCGCGATGTGGCGCGGCGGGGTCTGTACGATTGCGCAGGGTGAAACGGCATCCATCTCCGGATGACTCTAGACCTGCATGATTTCGCCACGCTTCTGGTCGAGCAACGTGTCGATATCCTCGATATGCGCGTCGGTGGCCTTCTGGATATCGTCGGCCCGGGCGCGGTGCTCGTCCTGCGAAATCTCGCCGGCCTTTTCGGCTTTTTTGAGGCGATCCATACCGTCGCGGCGGACGTTGCGCACCGCGACCCGCGCCTGTTCGGCATAGTTGCCCGCCACCTTGACGAGTTCCTTGCGGCGCTCTTCGGTCAGGTCGGGCAGCGGCACCCGCAACACCTGCCCCTCGGTTTGCGGATTGAGGCCAAGATCGGACGCACGGATCGCCTTTTCGACGGCGCCGACGAGGTTGGTGTCCCACACCTGGACCGTCAACAGGCGTGGCTCCGGTGCCGAAATGTTGCTGACCTGGTTCAACGGCATTTGCGTTCCGTAGGCTTCCACGGTTATCGGCTCAAGCAGTCCGGTCGACGCCCGCCCGGTTCGCAACCCCGAAAGATCGCCGCGCAGGGACTCCATCGCGCCGTCCATCCGGCGTTTGATGTCTTGCAGAACGGGATCCTTCATCGTCTGGCCTCTCGTTCCGTTTCGTCGGGTGGCGGCAATGCTGCGCCCGGCCGGCACTATTCCTCGCGCGCCACTTGTCCGTACTTTTTTAACAGAATGTTCGAAGCGGGAAATGCCTTATTCGGTGATGATGGTGAAGGCGCCCCGGCCATGTGCGACTTCGGCGATCGAACCGGGCGACTGAATCGAGAAAACGAGGATCGGGATGCCGTTCTCCCGCGCCAGCGCGATGGCGGTCGCGTCCATGATTTTCAGGTTTTGGTTTAACGCCTCCGTGAAGGTGAGGGTTTCGTAGCGCTCCGCCGCCGGATTGGCGACCGGATCGTCGCTGTAGACGCCGTCCACCTTGGTCCCCTTGAAAAGGGCGTCGCAATTCATTTCAGAAGCGCGCAGGGCGGCCGCGGTATCCGTCGTGAAGAAGGGATTGCCGGTTCCGGCGGCGAAGATCACCACCCTTCCCTTCTCGAGATGCCTGACGGCACGGCGGCGGATATAGGGTTCCGAGACGGTCGACATCGGAATCGCAGACTGAACCCGGGTATCGACGCCGCGCTGCTCCAGCGCGCCCTGGATCGCCAGCGAGTTCATCACCGTCGCCAGCATGCCCATATAATCGCCGGTCGCCCGGTCTATGGCATGCGCGGCCGACTGAATTCCCCGGAATATGTTGCCGCCGCCGACCACCAGGCAGACTTCGATCCCGATGTCGTGGACCGATTTCACCTCCGTCGCGATGCGCTCCAGCGTCTCGGGGTCAAGCCCGAAACTCCGCCCGCCCATCAGCGCCTCGCCCGACAGTTTCAGAAGGACGCGCCTGTATTTGGGTTCGTCCTTCAAGAGCGGTCGTCCCCCTGCATCGATACCTGCGTCGATACCGGCGCCGATGCCTGTGCCGAAACGACGGGTTCAGCCGGCGAGCTGCGCAACTTCGGCGGCAAAATCGCCTTCCTTGCGTTCGATCCCTTCGCCAAGCTGATAGCGCACGAAACCGGCAATCTCAATCGGCGCTCCGAGATCCGTCGCGGCGGCATCGATGACTTTCGATACCTTCGATTCGCCGTCGATCACCCATGTCTGGTTCATGAGGACGACGTCTTCGTAAAACTTGCGCAGCCGGCCTTCGATCATCTTCTCGACGATGTTCGCCGGCTTGCCGCTGGCCGCCGCCTGTTCGCGGAGGATTTCGCGCTCCTTCTCGACCGTCTCGGCATCCAGGTCTTCGGCGGTCACCGCCCGGGGGCTGCTCGCCGCCACATGCATGGCGACCTGCCTGCCGAGCTGCTGCAGCGCTTCGGGCTCCGCGGCGGACTTCATGCCCACCAGCACGCCGATCTTGCCGAGACCGGGCGCCGCTGAATTGTGCATGTAGGAGGCAACGACGCCTTCTTCGACACTCAGGCCGACCGAACGGCGCAGGGTCATGTTCTCGCCGACGGTCGCGATCAGGTTGGTGAGTTCGCCCTCAACCGTACGGGCGCCGTCCGGATACTCGGCCGCCTTCAGCGCGGCCATGTCGCCGCCGACGCCGAGCGCAACATCGGCAGCGGCGCCGACGAAAGCCTGGAAATATTCGTTGCGCGCAACAAAATCCGTTTCGGCGTTGACTTCGACCAACGCCCCGCGCGCACCGTCCGTCCGCAGCCCGACAAGGCCTTCGGCAGTCACCCGGCCGGATTTCTTCGCCGCCGCCGCCAGGCCTTTCTTGCGCAGCCACTCGCCGGCCGCCTCGATATCGCCTTCGGATTCGACCAACGCCTTCTTGCAGTCCAGCATGCCGGCACCGGTGCGCCCGCGCAGTTCCTTCACCATGGACGCACTGATCTGAACCATCTCATCCTCGTAAATTCTGGCATTCCTGATGCCGATTGCATCGGCCGCGGCAAGTCGCGAACCGTATCGCGGACGCCTGCGCCGGGTCGATCAGCCGGCGGCTTTTTCTTCGACTGTTTCCGCGGCGGTTTCCGATTCCGATTCAGGAACCGGTTCCGGGGCGGCTTCCGATTCCGATTCGGGAGCCGTTTCCGGGGCAGTTTCCGCAGTCGGGCTGTCGGATTCGGACGGCGCTTCTGTCGGGGCAATCGGGTCGGGAGCCAAAGCCTCTGCCGGGTCGGCAACAGCTTCGGTTGTCTCGGCGTCGCCCTCCGCCGCCGCCTCGGGCAATTCCTCGGGCGCCGGCGCTTCCGCCTCGCCCAGATCGCCGCCGGACAGCGCCACTTCCTGCGCGAGACCGTCCAGCACCGCGCCCCAGAACAATTCCAGATAAATTTCGATGGCCCGCAACGAATCGTCGTTGCCGGGCACCGGAAAGTCGATGCCCTTCGGATCGCTGTTGCTGTCGATCACCGCGATCACCGGGATCTTCAGCTTGTTCGCCTCGGCGACCGCGATCGCCTCCTTGTTGGTGTCGATGACGACGATGATGTCCGGCACCGCGGACATTTCCTTGATGCCGCCCAGCGCCTTCTCCAGCTTGTCGCGCTCCCGGGTCAGCTGGAGCAGTTCCTTCTTGGTCAGGCCCTGGGTCTCTTCCTCGTTGCCAAGCTGGGCGTCGAGGGCCTTCAGGCGCGCGATCGAACGCTGGATGGTCGCCCAGTTGGTCAGCATGCCGCCGAGCCAGCGGTGGTCGACGTAGAACTGGCCGCACCGCTCGGCAGACTGGGCGATCATGCGCGAGGCTTGGCGCTTGGTGCCGACGAACAGCACACGCCCGCCGGCCGTCGCGACATCGCGCAGCGCGTTCATCGCGCGCTGGAGCATCGGCACGGTCTGCTGAAGATCGATGATGTGGACATTGTTGCGCGCGCCGAAGATGTAGGGCTCCATCTTCGGGTTCCAGCGGCGCGTATTGTGTCCGAAATGGACGCCTGCCTCGAGCAGCTGGCGCATGGTGAAGCTTGGCATCGCCATGGCAATTTCCTTTACCGGTTCGACCGCCGCGGACGTTCATCCGGACCCTGGCGCCTGTCGGCCGCTTCGGTCCGGACACCGGATCGACAGGACCGGAGATCCCGGCTGCCGCAAATCCGCGTGAGGAGTTGACTGAGCAAGACCTAGGCCGGCCGCGCCGGGAGAGCAACGGCCGAACGCGGCATGCGGCAAATCTCCTGCTGCCGGCGCACCGGCCTTGTCACCGGCCCGCCGATCGGACTCCCGAAAAGAGAAGGGCCGCCCGAACCGGGCGGCCCCTTTTTCTGCGTTCGCCGATCCCGGATCGACGTGCCGGACTATCCCCAGATGTCCGCCGCGATGCTCGCGTACCAGCCGCTGGCGTACCGGGCTTCCTCGGCGCGGAAGCTGGCGGCCGCGCCCTTCGGGCTGACGCCGCCGGAGCCCTTGACGCCGACCAGCTTGCCGCCCTGCCAGGCATAGACCTTGGCGACCGAGATGCCGTATTCCGGCGCGACCAGGCTGTAGCAGGTGTTGGCGTAAGACGGGTCGGCCGGGTTCTTGCCGGCCAGCGCATCGACCGCCGCGGCGGCCACCACCTTGCCCTGGCTGCTCGCCGAGAAGCCGGACTTCGGCATCGGCGAGGCGATCGAAGCGTCGCCGATCACATGGACGTCCTTCTGCATGGTCGATGCGAAGGTCCGCCGGTCGACCGGCGCCCAGCCGGACTTGTTGGTCACGCCGGCGATGTCGGCCACCTTGCCCGCTTTCTGGGGCGGGATCAGGTTGACCACCGCGCCCTTGTGCTTGGCGCCGAACTCGGTGATGACCGTGTTGTTGGCGACATCGACCTCGGTTACCGGGCCGTCCTTCTTCTGCGGGATCCATTCGATCATCGGCCCGTAAACCTTCTTCCAGCCCTCCATGAACAGGGGCATCTTGGAGAACTTGTCCTTGGAATCGACGATCAGGACCTTGGACTTCGGCTTCTTGGTCTTGAGGTAATGGGCGATCATGCTGGCCCGCTCGTACGGCCCGGGCGGGCAGCGGAACGGATTGCCCGGCGGCGCCAGGACGACGACACCGCCGTCCGCCATCGCCTCGAGCTGCTTGCGCAGCAGGACGGTCTGCGGACCGGCTTTCCAGGCGTGCGGCATCTTCTCGGCCGCCGCCGCGTCGTAGCCCTTGATCTTGCCCCACTGGAAATCGATGCCCGGCGACAGGATCAGCTTGTCCCAGCCGATCGTGGCGCCGCCCGCGGTTGTCACCGTCTTCTTGGCGTGATCGACTCCGGTCACCGCATCGTGGACCACCTTGACGCCGCGTTTGCTCATGGCGTCGAAGCCGTGCCCGATCGACCCGATGTCGCGCAGGCCGCCCAGAACGAGGTTGCTGAACGGGCAGGTGTAGAAGGTCTTGTTCGGCTCGATCAGCGTCACTTCGACGGCGTTGCCGCCGAACATCTTGGCGTATTTCGCCGCGCTCGCGCCGCCGAAGCCGCCGCCGACCACAACAATCCGGCCCCCCTTTCCCTGGGCTACCGCAGGGGCGGCGAAAGCCGCCGCCGAAGCGCCCGCTGCAGCGGTAAATTCGCGTCGTGTCAGTCTGCTCATGTCGCGAACTCCTATTTCACGCCGGCAAGATAACCGGCAAGCGAACGGATTTCCGCATCGCTGTAGCCCTTGGCTATCCGCTGCATCACCGTGGATTTCCGCTTGCCGTCGCGGAAACCGATCATTTCCTGGACGATAAACGCCTTGCTCTTGCCCGCGATCGCCGGAATCGTATCCGGGCTCTTGCCCGCCGGGCCGTGGCAGCTGTAGCAGGACAGGGCAAGGTTGCGGCCGGACGATTCCGCCTGAGCGCCAACCGGCGCAACGGCGATCAGCGCCGCGGAAACAAGCCCGGCTACGGCCGGGCCATATCCCAGTTTCATGCGCTTCCTCCATCGTTTTCGTCGAACCGGAACAGCCGGCGTCCCGGCGCGGTGCACCTATGCTATGCCGCGTGCGCCGATGTTGGAAGCGATTTCGTCACGGCGGCAGCGGAAAAAGCCGAATTTCCGGGCGGCAGCTTCTTCTGACGCGCTTCGTCCGGCCGGGCGCCGCCGCGGAACCGGCCTTTATCGCCAGCGTCAACGGATTTCGCTTCGGCGAGGAATTCAGCGAGTCTTCAGGATGTTGCGAATTCTTGCCCGGACCGATGCCGCTTCCGATTCGCTCGCCCGGGCGAGCATGCGGTCCGTCATTTTCCGATATCGCGGGAAGCGAAGCGACAGTTCGTTGAATCCGTTGTAGGCCCACGCCCTGACGAACTTGCGGTCGCTCCCGACGCAGGCGTCCAGAAACCTCTCCAGAGCGGCGCAATCTTCCTCAGCGAAATTCAGATAAGGGATGCACTGGAGCATATGCAGTTTGCTCTCCCAGTGCTCCTGGAGGGAAAGCCCGCCGACAATCGCACGGCACTCGGCAGCGGTCAGGGTATTGCCGGATTCAAGGTGTTTCTTGAGCAGCCAGGTCGCCGCCCGTTGCGATTTGACCTCTGCGAGATGCTCGAGGATCGTCGCGACGAAATCCTCTTCGGCATGATGGCGCTCGTAGGCCGACCGCAATGCGGCGGCGGACTTGCCATCCCAAGCGGCCATCTCTTCGGTCGGGACAGTCGTCATATCCGGTCCGCGACGTCAGGCTGCGTCTTGCGGCCGGAGGCGGCCTCCAGTGCGATCATATCCGGTCGGGAAACGGTCTAGGTTGAGCAAAAGGCGTTGTGGACCGCGCCGATGATCGCCTCGACCTTCGGATCGCTGATCCGGTAATAGACATTCCTGCGCCGGCGCCGTGTCGCGACCATGCCGCTGCGGCGCAGCTGGGCCAGTTCCTGGGAAATGCTGGACTGGCGTACGTCGAGCAGCTGCTCCAGTTCCATGACATTGCGTTCGCAATTCACCAGATAGCAGAGGATCAGCATCCGTTTCGGATTGCCGATCGTCTTCAGGAACCGCGCCGCCTCTTCGGCACTGCGCGCCATCGCCTCGGTATCGATCGTGTCGATGGCCACGCAACGGCTCCCCGGCAATTCTCGATTTCGGACGGATTCAGGCACACCGCTCGGCCACGCACAGGGACGCCCGGCCCGGCCGAGACAACTGCACAACATAACCCGCCGCGCGAAATGTTCAAATTTCCGAATATGCCGCTGCCGCCCGGCGCCGCCGGCCCTGTGGAAATTCAGGCCGGTATTCGGCGCGCCGGTCGCGCCCGAACCGTCATAGTTTTTCGCACACCAGATAGATGTGGATATAGTCCATGGCGTGGCCGTCCGGGTTTTTGCGGACCCGGTTCTCGTAGTTGTCGTAAAACCGGTCGACGATGGCCTGCCGTTCCGCAACGGGGCGGGCCGGCGACAGGCCGGCAACGAAGGTGTGCTCGCTCCACGACCGCAGGGTCGGGATATATTCGGCGGCAAATCTGCCGGCGTCGCCGTGATCGGAGAAATCGCGTTCATAGGGGCAGCGGACTACCCGGGTCTCGACATGCTCCAGGCGCAGACCGGCCCGGTACACCGCATTTTCACGGTCGGTCAACGGGGCGCAGAACTGATCGACGGTGCGATAGCATTGGGCGAAGTTCGTATCGCGGTATTCTTCGGGCGTGATCGCGCCGTACTCGGCCAGGTCGCGCCACAGTTCGTTGAACGTATCGAACATGCTGACGCCGCCGGTATGGCCGAGGTAGCGGCCTTCCTCGTCGATGCCGAAATTGAACAGGGCCAGACGACCGCCGGGCACGAGTTCCCGGGCGCGCTGGAGCAGCATGGCCTCCCAGTCGCGCGCGCCCTGCGCTTCGTAGGCCGCGCGCACCCGGCCGGTGGCGCCGACCATATGGACGTGATCGGGAATCGCGCAGGGCTTCTCGCTGATATAGTGCGACGCCGTGGCCGAAAAGCCGAGATGCAGGCTGGCGGGCGGGAAAATGCCCTTGTGAAACGAAGTGCCGCTCGCGAAGCAGTAGACGTCCGGCATGTCCTGAAACGGGCTCGCCAGATCGCCCAGCCCATGCACGTTCTGAAACAGTTGGCTGAAATCGTTGCGTGGCAAGTCGGTGTAGACCATTTGGATCGGATGTCCCGGCGCCCGCCGGCGCAGGGCCTTCAGCACCTTGCCGACCATTTCCATCGAGGTGCCGCCGTCGGCGCAGCCCATGTCAGCCACCGTGATCGGCCGGCCGTCCTCCGGGATCGGCAGCGCATTTGCGGCGTCCAGAACCAGCGGAGTCGCACCGTCGATGACGTCTTTCGCCCCGGCGGTCGACTTCGAATAGTAGCCTGCGCCTTTCATGGCGACGTCGCGGATGCTGGACCCGCCTGTCATGTCCGGTCCTTCCGTTGACGGATCGCGATTCAGGCCGCCAGCGCCCGCACCTTCTCGACGATGGCGGCGTCGACGTCGATCGGTCCGGCCGCCGCCCTGGCCCGCGCCGCCTTGCGGCCGGCGCCGTGGACGCGGGCGCCCGGCTGCTCTGCGATGGCGGTGACCAGGTCCGCCACCCGCCCGGCAAAGGCGCCGCCGGACGTCGCCCCGGCGTCGACCGCAATGAAAAACTGGCCGGTGGCCGGCGGCCCGCCGGCGGTCCCGGTAAACGGGCTTGCGTGGATACCCAGGGTCGCGCCGGCTGCGGCTGCGGCGAACAACTCGACCATGAGCCCGACGCCGAAGCCCTTGTAGCCGCCGCTCGGCAGCATCGAGCCGGCCAGGGCGGCCTCCGGGTCCGTCGTCGGATTGCCGTCGGCGTCCAGGCCCCAGTCCTCGGGAATGGCCTCGCCCCGGCGCGCATATTGCATGACCTCGCTGCGCGCGACGACGCTGGCGCTCTGGTCGATCAGCACCAGCGCCTCGCCCCGTCCGTCCGGCGCCGCCACGGTGAACGGGTTGGTCCCGATCACCTTCCGGGCACCGCCCGCCGGCGCGATGGCAGCAGGCGAATTCGTGAAACCGATCGCCAGAAGCCCCTGCTGCGCGAGCCGGAAGGAATGCCAGCCCAGGACGCCGCAATTGTAGGAGTTGCGGATCGCAAGGCAGGCGATCCCCTGTCTCCTCGCCAGCGGAACCAGCCGCTCGAACCCGGCATCGATCGCGGGATGGGCAAAACCGTTGTCGGCGTCAGCCACCAGCGCTGCCGGCCTGGGCTGGCTGACGACCGGCGCCGCATCGCCCTTCACCCTGCCGCACCGGACGTGCTCGCAATAGATCGGCACATAAGGCAGTCCATGCGAGGCGACGCCGTCGGCGTGGGCCGCCGCCGAGGACCGGGCGACCGCGCGTGCGTTCGCCTCCCCGGTCCCGGCCTTCAGAAGTGCGCGACAGGCCAGGTCTTCGATCTCGCCGAGGGTCATGGCAACGGTTTCGGCGGTAGCCATCGTCTTTCCTGTCAAGTGGTCAATCGGTTTCGATCAGATCGCTGCCGCCCGCGCCGCGTGTCTGCGATTCGACGCTTTCAGGCACATATGTCCGCGCAGCGCGGCGATCGAAGCGGGCATAGACCTCTTTGTCGATCGGGATGCTGCCGTCAAGCTGCGCGGCGCCTTTCAATGCGGCTCCGCCTTCGTCCCGTTCGACCCGGACGAAAGTCGCCAAAGGCAATCCCTCGACGTTGCGGCAGGTTTCGGAGACGACATGAGGCCCGACCTCGATCACGGGCGCGTCCGGCCCGGGCGAAACCATCAGCCGCTCGCCGAGAGCCCCGGCGACGGCTGCAAGAAAGGGCATCGTCAGCAGCGGCCAGCGGACTCTGGAGAGGACCAGGGCTCCGGCGCCGGCACGCGGAATCGGCCTGCCGGCCCGGTCCGCCAGCGCGATCCCGGCAAACAGCCCGTCGATCTCGCCGCCTTCCGCGCGCCACACGGCACCGTCGGGGATCGGGAAGCAGCGCCGCCAGTCCGGCGCGGACAAGCGATCGAGCGCCCCGTCCAGGGCCGACAAGCCCGCGAAACCCCGTGCTTCCAGCCAGCGCGCCGCGCGGCCGGCCTCGTCGGCCACGCCCCAGGGCAGTCCGGCGCCGCGGGCCGCCTTTGTCGCCAGCGCCTGAATTTCGTTGAGGGAGCAGAGCATCGGCTTAGGCGTCGCTCCGGGGAAATATCCAGTCGTCCGGCGGCTGGCTTTCCGTTTCGTCCGGATAGGGCGCATGGCAGAACATGTTGATGCGCAGCCAGCGATCCGATTTCGGATCGAAATGCGTGGCGCCGAAAAACGCCAGCTTGCAGCGCAGCAGGTTGAGCGGCAGCAGATCGGCGCCGACTAGGTTGTCGCGAATCTGGCCGTACGGTCCGAGGTCCGGATCGCAGAGCCGGCGGACGATATGGCGATGCTCCGGGTGGCGCAGCAGGAAATCTGCAAGACATTCTTCCCGGGCCGCCTTGCGCAGATCGGCGCGGCATGCCGCAATGTCGCGGCCGGTCGCGAGCGGAAGCTCCAGGTTTGCGCCCGCCTCCTCCCACCGTTCGCCGAGCCGCGGCTCCAGCTTGTTCGCCGAGACATACCAGAAGCGCGCCTGCGCATCGGGCGTCGCATAGTCGGGCTCCAGCGCCCAGCCGTACCGGTCTTCGACAGCCGCGAGAAATTCGCCAACGCTTCCGGTCATGCCGGCCGGCGCCATTTCCCGTTCGTCGATCGTCATCCGATCAGCCAAGTCGTCGACCAGATCGCCATACGGCTCGATGATCAGCGAAACGGTGAGTTCCTGGCCTTCCAGCGACAGCCGGTCTGCCGACCAATCCAGGATCCTGGCCCAGGGCCTGGCGGTTTCCGGCCCAAAACCGGTGGAAAACCTCTCCAGCCGATCGATGTCGCCCGCCAGCCGGGCGATCTTTTCCGCCTGCAATGCGTCCGGCACGATCCACGCCGCGACATCGGCCCTGGCGCGCCCGATCCACTGCTGGAATACGGCCCAGACTTCCTGGGGCGCCCTTTCCTGTGCGCAAACCCGTGCGAGCGCCGTTTCACGGCATTCGATCCAGCGGGCGAACAGTGCGGGATGGTTGACGATGAACGGCCCGAGGCCGAGGCCGGTCGAATTGCCGATCCCCAGCCGCCGCCGGAGCGCCCTGTCGAGCGGCGCGGCAACGGGGCCGCCCGTGACCCGCGCCATGTGATCGACGAGATCGGCGACAAACTGGCGGATCATCCAGACCGTGAGCATTTCCATGCGGAACGGGCCGCCGAACCCGGCCCGGCCGGCATAGCGATGCCGGTCGGCGATGCCGAACTTGCCGTTGCCGTAAACCGCGGTCGTCCGCATGACATAGCCGACATCCTCAAGCCGCGCCGCTTCGGGCTGCCGGCCTTCGGCCAGGCAACCGACGACGTAGTCGAAAAGACGCGCACTCTTGTTGGTGCGGGACAGGATCAGATCGGTGTGGCGATAGCGTCCGGCCTCCTGCTTCGGCGTATTGGCGCGCAGGCGCTCGATTTCGCTGTCGTCGGGAATGCCGTCGTAGAGGACGTAGGTGGTGTCCCAGGCCTCGGCGATCACGCGGTCGGTGCGCATCGCAGGATCGAGATCGTGGGCGAAACAGACCAGCGAATAAGTGTGTTCCGGTCCCGTAGCCGCATAGACGGCGACGCCGGTTCCGTCGTCGCCGATTTCCCAGCGGTCGTACGCAAACCGGAAGCCGGCGGACCATACATGCCGCAGCGTCGCCCTGAGGAAACTCAGCCTGGTCTGGTGAAAGGCGCCGAGGCGGGCGAGGCGCATGACCTGCTCCGGCGGCCGCAAGTGCAGGATGCACCCCGTTCGGCCGTCCGGAACCGCAGGGAGGTCGCCGGGGGCGCTCAATTCAGGCCGGCCCCGTCCCGAAGGCGCCTTCCATGAAGCGGAACCAGTTGTTGCCCATGATCCCGGCGGTCTCCTCCGCCGAAAATCCCGTCGCGCGCAAGGCACGGGCGATGCCGGGGAAATCCTCGTTCGAGCGGAACCAGGACGGCATTTCGGGAAAACGGACTTGCCTGACGCTTTCCGGCGGCGGCGTGTTCGCATCCTCCCACACGCCGCTGCGCATCCAGCGGACGACCGAATCCGGCTGATCCTGACAAAGGTCCGACCCGATCCCGATCCGGTCCGCGCCCATCAGGTCGGCGGTGCGGGCGGCCATGTCGCAAAAGCTCCGCAGGGTCGTGGCCGGTCCGTCCTTCATGTGATGGGGATACAGGCTGAAGCCCAGCAACCCGCCGCTCCCGGCCAGCGCCTTCAGCACGGTATCCGACTTGTTGCGCCCGGTATCGCGCCACCACCGGGGATTCGCGTGGGACACGACGATCGGCCGGGCCGACCGTTCGATGGCCTCCAGCGTGGACCGTTCGGCCGAGTGGGACATGTCCACGACCATGCCGACCCGGTTCATCTCTGCGATCGCCTCCCGCCCTTTCGGTGTGACGCCCTCGTCCGCCGCTTCCTCGACCCATCCGGTCGCGAGCGAGCATTTGGCATTGTAGGAGAGCTGCATGAACCGGATGCCGCGGCTGTGGAGGTCTTCGATCCGGGCCAGATCGTCCTCGACGGGCGTGCAATTCTGCATGCCGAAGAAAACGGCCGTCTTGCCTGCTGCCTGCGCCTGCCTGATGTCGGCCGCCGTCCGCCCGGGCAGGACATGATCGCCGAAACGGTCGAACAGGGCCGACCATTCGTCGAGCCGGCCGAGCGCGCCGCGATAGTCCTCGTGATAGACGACGGTCGTATGGACCGCGTCTACGCCGCCGGACCGCAACTGGAGGAATATCTTTTCCGACCACCGGCAATATTGCAGGCCGTCGATCACTGTGTCGGGTTTACGGTCCGAAACGATTTCGATTCTCCCGGAAGCCTCGGCGGGCCGCTTCGCGTTCAATAACAGCAAAACCGATTCGGCAAACAGCGGAAAACCGCTGCGCGGGCCGGCCGAACCGCTCGCTACATGCGCATCTTTTCGCCCGGGGGATCGTACGGCGAAGCCGGAATTACGGCCGCTTCACGTTCCACGCCGACGATATGGGTCCGAAACGCCGTGCCGGGTTCGGCGAACTCCGGTTCGACCAGCGCCATCGCCAGGCTCTTGTCGACGACATGGCCGTAGCCGCCGGACGTGATGAAGCCGACCCGGCGGCCGTCGCGCCAGACCGGCTCGAACCCGGACGCATCGGCATCGGGCGAGTCGACCTCCAGCGTCACCAGCCGCTGGGGCGCGGTGTTCTTCTCGCGTTCGGCGAGCGCGGCTTCCCGGCCGACGAAGTCCCCCTTGCCGAAGGCAATCCAGCGGTCGAGGCCGGTCATGCCCGGTGTATAGCCCTGGGTGAACTCGGCGGACCAGATGCCGAAGCTCTTTTCGAGCCGCAGTGAATTGAGAGCGTAATATCCGTATTCGCGGATTCCGGCCGCAGCGCCGGCCTCCAGCAGCGTGTCGCGCAGGGTGACATGCGCCGCAGCCGGGCAGTTGATCTCGTAGCCCAGTTCGCCGGCGACCGAGAGCCGGCCGACCTTCGCCCGGATCAGACCGACATCCATCGGGCGGCAGCTCATGAACGGCAGGGCCTCGTGGCTCACATCCTCATGGGTCAGCGCGGCCAGGACCTCGCGGGATTTCGGGCCGGACAGCGAGAAGCCGACGGTGGCGTCCGAAATGTCCCGCACCTGAACGTCGCCGTCGCGCGCCGGATCCAGCCGGTCGTGGAACCAGCGCATGTGCCATTCGCGCAGATAATAGGAGCCCATGATCCACCAGGAACCGTCGCCCCAGTTCAGGATCGTGAGGTCGCCCTTCAGGCGGCCGTCCGGCGCCAGCATCGGCGACAGGCGGACCCGGCCCGGTTTCGGCAGGCGCCCCGCCATGGTCCGGTCGAGCCAGGCTTCGGCGTCCCGGCCCATCACCTCGTAGCGGGAGAAGCCGGATATATCGAGCAGCCCGAGACCCTCGCGCACCGCCCGGCACTCTTCGGCAACGAGGTCGAACGCGTTGGACCGCTTGAGCGTCGGCGTTTCCTCAAAACCTTCCGGCCCGAACACGAGCGGCACCTCCAGGCCCCAGCTCACGCCCCACAGCGCGCCCGCCCCCTTCATCGCATTGTGCGCCGGCGCCTTGTTGAGCGGGCGTCCGGCCGGCAGCTGCTCGTTCGGATAGGTCATCACGAAGCGGCGGGAATAGAACTGGCCCGTCGTCTGGCGGATATATTCGCGGTTCGAGGCGAACGGCCCGTAGCGCGCGATGTCCATCGACCAGGCATCGGCCTCGGGCTCGCCGTGGATCATCCATTCGGCGAGCGTCTTGCCGACGCCGCCGCCCTGCAGGAAACCCGCCATCACCCCGCATGCCAGCCAGTAGTTCGGCAGCCCGCGCACAGGGCCGACCAGGGGGTTGCCGTCGGGCGAGAAGGTGAAGGCGCCGTTCACCCAGTTCTTGACGCCGACCCGCTGGAGCACGGGATAGCGGGTGAACGCCAGTTCGAGTTCGCCGGCAATCCGGTCGGTATCCTCCTGGATCAGGTCGAAGCCGTAGTCCCAGGGCGCGCCGTCGATGTTCCAGTGCTGATGGTCGATCTCGTAAATGCCGACCAGAACGCCCTTCTGGTCCTGGCGCAGATAGGTGAAGCCTTCCAGGTCCACCGTCATCGGCACTTCGAAATCGAGCGCCTCGATCTCCGGAATGGACTCCGTCACCAGATAATGGTGGGCCAGCGGCGACACCGGCAGTTCGAGGCCGACCATCCTGCCGACCTGCTTGGCCCACAGCCCGCCGGCATTGACGACATGCTCGGCGAGGATCGTGCCTTTCTCGGTCACGACCTCCCAGGAACGGTCCGGTCTCTGCTTCAGTTCCAGCACCCGGTTGTGCTCGATCACGGTGGCGCCCCGTTTGTGCGCCGCGCCGGCATAGGCGTGTACCGTGCCGGTGGTGTCGACATAGCCTTCGCGGTCGGCCCACAGGCCGCCGATCACGCCGTCGACATCCATGATCGGGCAGCGTTCCTCGATCTCCGCCGGCGTCATCAGATGGCAGTCCTCGATGCCGATGGTCTGGAAGATGCGGTAGGCGCTCTGGAGCCATTCCCAGCGCGCCGGCGCCGAGGCGACCGTGATCCCTCCCGTCATGTGCAGCCCGATATCCTGGCCCGCTTCCGGCCCGATCTCGCGCAGCAGGTCGATCGTGTAGGCCTGGAGCGCCGCCATGTTCGGGTCGGCGTTGAGCGCATGGATGCCGCCCGCGGCGTGCCAGGACGACCCGGCGGTGAGCACCGAGCGCTCGACCAGTGCAATGTCAGTCCAGCCGTACTTGGCCAGATGGTACAGGACCGAGGCGCCGACCACGCCGCCGCCGATCACCACGACCCGGTACTGGTCCATCGTTTCGCTCCCTGGACGCGCCGGATACCGCTTCCGTTTCCCGGCCGGTGTTGCCGAAGCGGGCTCACTAAAGCGAATCGCCCGGACGATCCAGAAACGATTTCTCGAGGCGGTGCAGCCCGATCCCCCTCAATGCCGCCCCGGACGGCCACAAACCCGGCGCGCGGCGAAATAGCCCGGAAGCGGGTGGCATTTGCGCGGCGTTCCGGGGCCGGGCCGGGGTAGTGTCGCCCGCCGGGAAGACGGCGATACGGGAGCACGACATGCGCGGACTTGATGGAAAGACTGCCCTGGTAACCGGCGGCGGCGCCGGCATCGGCCGCGCGATCTGCCGGCGGCTCGGCGAGGAAGGCGTAACCGTCGGCATCCTCGACCGCGACGGCCCAGCGGCGCGCGAGACGGCGGACCTGATCGCCGGAAACGGCGGCCGGGCGACGGCATTCGAGGCCGACATCACGGACTATGACGCGGTCGCCGATGCGGTGTCGGCCTTCGAAGCGGATGCCGGCCCGCTCGATATTCTCGTCAACAATGCCGGTATCGACGTCGCGATGCCCTTTCTGGACACCGACGCCGGGTTGTGGCGCAGGATCGTCGAGATCAACCTCTTCGGACCGCTGAACCTGCACCATATCGCGGTGCGCGGCATGGCCGAGCGCCGGTCCGGCAAGGTGATCAACATTTCGTCGGATGCCGCGCGGGTCGGCTCTTCGGGCGAGTCGGTCTACGCCGCGTGCAAGGGCGGCATCATCTCGTTTTCCAAGACGCTGGCGCGGGAACTGGCCCGGCGCAACGTCCAGGTGAACTGCATCTGCCCCGGCCCGACCGATACCAACCTGTTCCGCACTTTTGCCGGCGACGGCGAGGCCGGGCAGAAGCTGGTGGCCGCGCTCGAACGCGCGATCCCGATGCGCCGTCTCGGCCAGCCGGACGACTATCCCGGCCTGGTCGTTTTCCTGGCCAGCAGCGACGCCGACTTCATCACGGGCCAGACGATCAGCGTCTCCGGCGGCCTGACCATGGCGGGATAGGAGTTTTCCCACCGGCCCGGATTGCGCTGCCGAACCGCGGCAGCACAGCGGGAAGCGGCTATTGGGTCGAATTCGAGCCTGCGGACTTCACCGCCGGCTTCCGGTCGGATTTCATGTACGGAATCAACGGCTCGCCTCTTGCCCGTTTCCCGGCGACTTCCCTGGTCGCTGCCTCCACGGCGAGGAAGCGCTTGGCGCTCGACGGGTGGGTCGTGCCCTGCAGGCCGATCGCGCGGGGATGCGCCGCCGCCATCCGGCGCCAGAAATAGGCGGCCTTCTTCGTGTCGTAGCCCGCCTTTGCCGCATAGTAGACGCCGACATAATCGGCCTCGGCCTCGAATGCCTGGCTGAAGGCGAGCACGCCGACCTGCATCATCGGATCGATGACGTTGACGCCGCTCAGCCCGGTGAGGATCGCCCCGACGATGCCGCCCAGGATCATGTTGCCGGTCTTGGCTTCGATATGGCCCATCGTGTTGTGGGCCAGCTCATGCCCGATGACGAAGGCGAGTTCTTCATCCGCTTCGGCAAAGCGCATCAGGCCCGACGTCACGATGATCCGGCTGCCGTCGGCAAAGGCGTTCACGCTGTCGTCGTTGCGCAGGAAGGTCGGATAGTTGCAGACCATCGCCGGCGTCAGTTCGACGAGGACCAGCGCACCGCCGCGCCGCACCGTCAGGCTGAGCGGCCGGCCCTTGCTTTCCGCAATCAGCTCCGCGACCCGGGACCGCCCCGAACTGCCGCTTCCTATGATCTTTCCGTTCGCCGAGACGATCCGGTCGCCGACCGCCAGTTCCGCCCGCGCGGCGGGGCCGCCCCCGAAAACCGAGATCACGGTCATCTGCCGCGTAACGCCATAGAGGCTGGCATACGCATCCCGGTATTCCGACGGCGCGCTGTCCCGGTCCATGGTCAGGAAACCGACCGCCGGCGCCTTTTCCTTGCAGAGATCGACGTTGGCCGCGCGAACGGCGAAATCGACCCGGCGGAGGCGGTTCTGCACCTTCATGCGTTCGAGGACGACGATTTCGCGCTGTTTGCGGGCCTCTTCCTCGGCGGCCTTGCGCGAAATCTCCGGAACCCGCGACTGCGGCGCGCAGGCGGCAAGCGCGGCGGCCAGGAGAATGAACAGGGGCAGCAGTCTCATTCCGGCGTCCCTTCAGAATGTACCTGTTTGGTTCGCTCAAGACTGCCGTGACGGCCCTGCGGCGTCAACCCGTTGCAACCGGCGCCGGACCCGGACCCGCAATCCCGATTTCAGGAGAATTTCGCCCGCAGCGCCCTGGCGGTGTTCGGCGGCACGAAGCTCTCGATTTCGCCGCCCAGCGACGCGATCTCCTTGACCAGCCGGGACGCGATGAACTGCTGCTGCTCCGACGCCATCAGGTAAACCATTTCGACATCCGGGTTGAGACGGGCGTTCATGCCGGCCATCTGGAATTCGTAGTCGAAATCCGAGACCGCCCGCAGGCCGCGGATAATCATCACAGCGCCGTTTTCCTCGGCGAAATGCATCAGCAGATTGCCGAAAACCTTGACCTGCGCCTGGCCGCCATTGTTCGCCCCGTTGACGATGCCGAGTTCGTGCTCGACCAGGGCCAGCCGTTCGTCGAGAGTGAACAGCGGGGTCTTGCCGATATTTTCCGCCACGGCGACGATCAGGCGATCGCAGATCCGCAGGGCGCGCCGGATGATATCGACATGCCCGTTTGTGATCGGGTCGAAGGTACCCGGATAAACTGCGATGCGTTCTGCCATGGATGCGCTCTCCCCCTCGCGATGCGGCTGCCGAAACGCCTAGGCGGACGCGGCGGGGAATGCAACGGCCAATCCGGCGCGGCGCGAAGGCCGCTTCGCTTCAGTCGGGGCCGGCGTCGGGCGGAGACTCTTCCGCGCCGTTCGCGTCGCGCAGGCGGGAGACCGAGACGACCCGCTCGTCGTCATCCAGCCGGAACAGGTATACGCCGCGGGTCTTGCGGCCGACGACGCCGATGCCGTCCACAGGCACGCGGATGATCTGCCCGCCATTGGTGACAAGGATCAATTCGTCGTCCGCCCGCACCGGGAATGTGCCGACGACCCGGGCTTCGCCATTGTCGCGATCAAGATCCATGTTGACGATACCGATGCCGCCGCGACCGGTGATGCGGTATTCGTAGGCCGAAGTCCGCTTGCCGATGCCGTCGTCCGACGCCGTGAGCACGAATTCCTCGGCGTCGTGCAGATCGGACCACGGCGCTTCGACGATCCGCGCCGCGAGCTCCACATCTTCCCGATTGGGCGTTTCTCCCTGCTCGATCCGCGAACCGGCCCGCTTATGCGCGTTGGCGATCCGGATATATTCGTCCCGCGTTTCGGTTTCGGCATCGACATGGTTCAGGATCGACAGGGAAATGACCCGGTCGCCGGGCGCCAGCCTGATACCGCGTACGCCCCGGGAATCGCGTCCGCTGAACCGGCGCACTTCGCCGACGGGGAAACGGATGGCCTTGCCCACGGCGGTCGCCAGCAGCACATCGCGGCCGGTATCGCAGGTTTCGACCCCGACGAGCGATTCGCCGTCCTCCAGCTTCATGGCGATCTTGCCATTCGCCCGGACATTGACGAAATCGGCGAGCGAGTTGCGCCGCACCGTGCCGCTGCTCGTTGCGAATACGACATCGAGGTCCGGCCATTCCGACTCGTCGGGCAGCGGCAGAATGATCGAAATGTTTTCGCCCGGCTGGAGCGGCAGCATGTTGACCATCGCCTTGCCGCGCGCCTGGGGCGTGCCGAGGGGCAGCCGGTAGACCTTTAGCTTGTAGACCATGCCGGTGGAGGAGAAGAACAGCACCGGCGTGTGGGTGTTGACGACATAGACCTGGTCGACGAAATCCTCCTCCTTGGTCTTCATGCCGGCGCGGCCCTTGCCGCCGCGCTTCTGCGCCCGGTAGGTGGCGAGCGGCACGCGCTTGATATAGCCGCCGTGGGTGAAGGTGAGGACCATGTCCTCGCGCTGGATCAGGTCTTCGATATCCTGGTCGAAATCGCCGTCCTCGATCGCCGTGCGGCGCGGGTCGGCATAGGTCTCCCGCATTTCCCCGAGTTCTTCGCGCAGGATTTCGAGCACCCGGATGCGCGAGCCGAGGATATCGAGATAATCGCGGATTTCCTCGACGATCTGCCGGAGGTCCGCGCCGATCTTTTCGCGCTCGAGGCCGGTCAGGCGGTGCAGCCGGAGGTCAAGGATGGCGCGCGCCTGCGCTTCGGAGAGCCGGTAGCCGCCGTCTTCGCCGACCAGGCGGCCCGGTTCCGCGATCAGCGCGATCAGCGGCGCGACGTCGGCCGCCGGCCAGGCCCGTTCCATCAGCTGTTCCCGGGCGGCCGCGGCGTCCGGCGCGTGGCGGATGAGCGCCACGACCTCGTCGATATTGACGACCGCCACGGCAAGGCCGGCCAGCGTGTGCGCCTTGCCGCGCGCTTCCTCGAGCAGGAATGCGGTGCGCCGGACGATGATCTGCTCGCGGAACGCCAGGAAGGCCCTGAGCACGTCGAGCAGCCCCATCTGCTCCGGCCGGCCGCCGTTGAGCGCGAGCATGTTGACGCCGAAGCTGGTCTGGAGCTGGGTGAAGCGGAACAGCTGGTTCAGCACCACCTCCGCATCGGCGTCGCGCTTGACCTCGACCACCAGGCGCACACCGTCCCGGTCGGATTCGTCGTTGGCGCCGGCGATGCCTTCGATCTGCTTCGAGCGGGCGAGTTCGCCGATCTTTTCCAGCACCCTCTCCTTGTTCACCTGATAGGGAACTTCGGTGAACACGAGATTTTCGCGCCCGTTTCGGCCAGGCTCGACCTTGTGGCGCGCGCGCATGACGACGGCGCCTCGCCCGGTGCGATAGGCCTCGTGGATGCCGGCCCGGCCCATGATCAGGGCGCCGGTCGGGAAATCCGGTCCCGGCAGCAGCTCCATGATGTCTTCGAGCGCGGCGTCGGGATCGGCGATCAGCGCCAGGCAGGCGTCGATCACCTCGCCCAGATTGTGCGGCGGAATGTTGGTCGCCATGCCGACCGCAATGCCGCCGGCGCCGTTGACCAGCAGGTTCGGATAGCGCGCCGGAAGAACGACCGGTTCCTGGCGCGATTCGTCGTAGTTGTCCTGGAAATCGACCGTGTTGCGGTCGATGTCGTCGAGCAGCGACTCCGCCGCCTTCGCGAGCCGCGCCTCGGTGTAGCGCATGGCCGCCGGCGGATCGCTGTCCATCGAGCCGAAATTGCCCTGGCCGTCGATCAGCGGCAGGCGCATGGAGAAGGGCTGGGCCATGCGCACCAGGGCGTCGTAGATCGCCTGGTCGCCGTGGGGATGGTATTTGCCCATCACGTCGCCGACGATCAGGGCCGATTTGCGGTACGGCTTGTCGCTGGTATAGCCGCCCTCGCGCATGGCATAGAGGATGCGCCGGTGGACCGGCTTGAGGCCGTCGCGCACGTCCGGAATCGCCCGGGCCACGATCACGCTCATGGCGTAATCGAGGTAGGAGCGCTTCATCTCCTCTTCGATGGAAATGGGCGCGATGTCGCGTTCGGGCGTCGTCGGCTCGGCCAAGGCGGTTCGAACTCGCTAGATTGAAGGATGCTGCGCCGGATTCCGGCGGCGAAAACCGCGGAAAACCGGCAATGCCGGACGCTGTATCGGGACCAAGGAGCGGCGAATAGGGTCCGGAGCGAAAAACACCACAAAATTTAGCATGCGGCGGGGCCGGTTACAACAACATGATGTGGTGCGAAAGCCCGATTTGCGCAACAGGCGCCGCATATTCGCCATTCGGCACGCGCACGGCTTCGAACCGGGTTCAGGCCCGTTTCGCCTGGACGTAGGCCGCCACTTTCGGCGCGAGTTCCGGCGCTATCGCGATCCCGGCCTCGTCCGCTTTCCGCACCGCCGTATCCGGTTCCCATCGCTCCCCGATCGTGCAGACCGCCAGCGCCATCGCGGCGGCCCGGGCGCCCGACGCGCAGTGGATCAGGATGGGCGCCGGCAATTCCTGCATCCGCCGGCTGAGGTCGTCGGTCTTCTCGACATCGCCGACCTGGGGCGGCGCCAGGGGAAAGTGCAGCCAAGCCATGCCGGCGGCCTCGACCGCGGCGCCTTCGCCATCCGGCAGCAGCGTCTCGCCGCGCTCCCCGGCCATGCGCAGGCTGACGACGGCGCCGAAGCCCCGTGCCTTGAATTCGGCGATTTGAGCGGCATCCGGCGCGCCGTCGGCAACCGCGAACCGGCCGGTGAGAAAGCGGATGTTCATGGAGGCGTTCTATATATTCAATTGTGCGAATGTAAATGCGCTGCGGCGATGTTGACGGCCTGCCGCCAGTCGCCCGGTCCGAGCGTCATCGCGGCGTCATTTCTTTCGCGTCATTTCGACCGGAGTGGCGTGAGCCGCGTAGCGGAGAAATCTTTCCGGTACGGCGCCCTCGTCCTGGTCGCGCGGGTGAAAGATATCTCCGCTCCGCCGCCCCTTGGGGCGGCTCCGGTCGATATGACGGCCGGAACCGGGACACGGCCGCCCGCCCCTAATGACTCAGTTCCTTGATCGCGTCGTCCAGGCCCTGGAGGGTGAGTTCGAACATGCGGCGCTCGAAGATGTCGCCGATCATACCGATCGAGGGGGTGTACTGCCAGTGCCGCCGGGGCACCGGGTTCAGCCAGACGCAATGGGTGAAGGTCTGGGTAATCCGGTTGAGCCAGACCTCGCCGGCCTCCTCGTTCCAGTATTCGACCGAGCCGCCCGGCATGGCGATCTCGTAGGGGCTCATCGAGGCGTCGCCGACGAAGATCACCTTGTAGTCGCTGCCGTAGGTGTGGAGCACGTCCCAGGTCTGCATCGGGTCGCTGTTGCGCCGGCGGTTGTCCTCCCAGACGTAGTCGTACAGACAGTTGTGGAAATAATAGTATTGCAGGTGCTTGAACTCGGTCTTGCATGCCGAGAACAATTCCTCGCAGACCTTGACGTGCGGGCTCATCGAGCCGCCGACGTCGAAGAAGATCAGCACCTTCACGGCGTTGTGCCGCTCCGGGACCATCCGGATATCGAGCCAGCCCTGTTTGGCGGTGGAATGGATGGTGTCCGGCAGGTCGAGCTCGTCGGCCGCGCCTTCGCGCGCGAAGCGGCGCAGCTTGCGCAGGGCGATCTTGATATTGCGGGTGCCCAGTTCGACGGAATCGTCGAGATTCCGGAACTCGCGCTTATCCCACACCTTGACGGCGGAGAAGTTGCGGTTGCCGTCCTGGCCGATGCGCACGCCTTCCGGATTGTAGCCGTAGGCGCCGTAGGGGCTCTTGCCCGCCGTGCCGATCCACTTGTTGCCGCCCTGGTGCCGGCCCTTCTGCTCTTCCAGACGCTTCTTGAGCTCCTCCATGAGCTTTTCCCAGCCGCCCATGGCCTCGATCTCGGCCTTCTCCTCCTCCGTCAGGTGGAGTTCTGCCATCTTGCGCAGCCAGTCTTCCGGGATGTTGGCCGGATCGAACAGCTCGGACAGCATCTCCAGTCCCTTGAAGACATGGCCGAACACCCGGTCGAACTTGTCCAGGTTGCGCTCGTCCTTCACCAGCGCCGACCGCGACAGGTAATAGAAATCGTCGACCCGGTAGTCGGCCAGACCCCGCTTCACCGCTTCGAGCAGCAGCAGGTATTCCTTCATGCTGACCGGCAGGTTGGCCTTGCGGAGTTCGAGGAAGAAGCTGGTGAACATGGCGCTCGTCGAATCCCGAGGGGAAAGCCGCGCCCGGCTGGACTGAAGCTTGCAAACGGCAGGTTGCCGGGCGAGCGGCGCACTATAGTCCCGTCCCCGCCGCGGCGGATAGGACTTTTCCGTCGTGTCTCGGTTTGACTATTCATGTCGGCCGGAGTCGATACCCAGAGCCGCATCCTTGTCCGTCATTTCGACCGAAGCTCCGGATTTGTCCGGGGCGGAGTGGAGAAATCTCTCATTGGCGGAATACGGTCCAAAGCATTGTACTGGAAAGATTTCTCCCCTTCGACTTCGCTCAGGGCAGGCTACTACGCGGCTGCGCCGCTCCGGTCGAAATGACGGGGAAGGAAAGGGTTTGGTCCGGCACCGTAAGTCAAACTGAGACACTACCCGATTTTCGCGCCGGCCCGCGCAAGGCCGGTCCGGTCGAGATGACCGGAGCGGTGTGCGCGTTTGCAGAACCGCAGTCCAGCCGGTATTCGGGCCGGGTTTCGGGCCGGTTTCGGCTTGCGGCCGATTATTTTATATATAAAATATTTAGACCTAAACTAATTGCCGTCGGCTTCCGTGCGCCAGGAACGGCACGGGACGACGGCCGGAGTGGCGACGCGATGTGGAAACCGCCGGAACGGATCAAATATGCGCCCGAGCCCGGCGCCTGGCCAAGCCGTGAACAGGCCGAGCGGTCCCTCTGGTTCAGCCCGATCCGCATCGGGCCGCTGACACTGACGAGCCGCACCTGGGTGCCGGCCATGGTGCCCTGGCGCTCGAACGAGGAAGGCTGGGTCACCGACGACGTGCTCGACTGGTACGAGCAGTTCGCCCGCGGCAAGCCCGGCGGCCTGGTCATCGAAGCCACCGGCATCCGGGACATCCCCTCGGGTCCGCTGCTGCGGATCGGGCACGACCGCTACATCCCCGGCCTGCGGGAGATCGCCCAGACCGTGCAGCGCGCCAGCGAGGGGCAAACCCGCCTGTTCATCCAGTGCATCGACTTCCTGGCGATCCGGCGCCGGCCGGATCCGGCGAAATTCCTCGACCGCTTCCTCGTCGTGACCGACGGGATCCGGGCGGCGCTCGGCATGGCGGACGCGGCCGAAGCCGAAATCCGCGAAACCCTGAAGGCGATGCCGGATGCAGACCTGGACGGCATCCTCGACGAACGTCAGCTCGAATCGCTGCGCATGGGTTTCCGTGAACGGGTCGGCGATACCCATGTCCCGCATATCCGCGACCTGCCGAAGGTGCTGCCGGACCTGTTCGCCGACGCCGCCCGCCGGGCGCAGGAAGCCGGCATCGACGGCGTCGAGCTGCACTATGCCCACGCCTACACGATGGCCTCCTTCCTGTCGCGGACCAACGACCGGGACGACGGCTATGGCGGCTCCAGGGAGAACCGGGTCCGCCTGCCGCTCGAAGCGTTCGCCCGGGTGCGCGAAGTCGTCGGCGCGGATTACCCGGTCGGCTGCCGTTTCCTGACCGAGGATATCGTCGACGGCGGCTCGGAGGTCCCGGACAGCAGCTTCTACGCCGCCGAATTCGCCCGCGCCGGCATGGACTTCCTGTCCCTGTCCCGCGGCGGCCGGTTCGAGGACGCCAAGCAGCCCAATGTCGGCGAGGCGGCCTATCCCTATACCGGGCGGTCGGGCTACGAATGCATGCCGGCCTATATCTCGGACGAGCGCGGGCCGTTCGGCCGCAACGTCGAACCGGGCGCGGCGATCCGCAAGGCAGTGCGCGACGCCGGTTTCGAGACGTCGGTCATCGTCACCGGCGGCATCCACGGTTTCGAGAAGGGCGAACGGATTCTCCAGGACGGCAAGGCGGACATCGTCGGCATCGCCCGGCAGGCGCTCGCCGATCCGGACTTCTTCCTCAAGGTGCGGGCCGGCTGCGGCAGCGAGGTGCGGGTCTGCGAATACACCAACTATTGCGAAGGGCTCGACCAGAAGCACAAGCAGGTGACCTGCAAGCTGTGGGACCGCAAGGAGCTGGACGAACCCGGCGTGAAAAGGACCCTGGACGGCAAGCGGCGCACGACGGCGCCCGCCTGGACCGGCCCGGCCTGAACCGGCCCGGATAGACCAGGTGAGCGCGATCCGGACCCAGGTCGGCATCGTCGGCTCCGGGCCGGCCGGTCTGCTGTTGTCCCAGCTGTTGCACAATGCCGGCATCGAATCGGTCGTCCTGGAGCGCCACAGCCGGGCCTATGTCGAGGGCCGGATCCGCGCCGGCGTGCTGGAACAGGGCACGGTCGACCTGCTGACCGACGCCGGAGTCGGCGAGCGGCTGCATCGCGAAGGCCTGATCCACGAAGGAGTCGAGATCGCGCTCGACGGCCGCCGGCACCGGATCGACATGAAGGCCCTGACCGGCGGAAGCTGCGTTACCGTCTATGGCCAGACGCAGATTCAAAAGGACCTGTTCGCGAAGCGCCTCGCCGAAAACGCCAGTATCGTCTTCGAGGCCGCGCCCGTATCGCTCCACGAGGTCGAAAGCGACCGGCCGTCCCTGCGCTACGTCCATGACGGCGCCGAGCATCGCGTCGATTGCGATTTCATTGCCGGCTGCGACGGGTTTCACGGCGTCACCCGGGCGAGCATCCCGGCCGACCGTCTGGAGCTATTCGAGCGCGTCTATCCGTTCGCCTGGCTCGGCATTCTTGCGGATACCAAGCCGGTTTCCGACGAATTGATTTACACTTGCAGCGCTCGCGGTTTCGCACTGTTCAGCATGCGCGCCGTCCGGGTCAGCCGGCTCTACCTCCAGTGCGCGCCCAACGAAGACCTGAGCGAGTGGTCCGACGACCGGATATGGACCGAACTGCAGCGCCGGCTCGGCCCCGAGGCTTCGGAAGGCATGGAAACCGGCCCGTCGACCGACAAGAGCATCGCACCGTTGCGCAGTTTCGTCGCCGAGCCGATGCGCTGGGGCAACCTGTTCCTCGCCGGCGATGCCGCCCATATCGTGCCTCCGACCGCTGCCAAGGGGCTGAACCTCGCCGTCGCCGATGTGCGCGTCCTCGCCGAGGCTTTCGACGCCTTCTACCGCACCGGTCGCCGTGACCGCCTCGATGCCTATTCCGACACCTGTCTCAGGCGGATCTGGAAGGCGCAGCGGTTCGCCTGGTGGATGACCTCCCTGCTCCACCGATTTCCGGACCGGAGCGCCTTCGACAGTCGGGTTCAGCGCGCCGAACTGGATTACGTTCTGGGCAGCGCAGCCGGGCAGCAGACCCTCGCCGAAAACTACACCGGCCTGCCGTTCGGCCGCTGACCGGTCGCCGGCACCGACCGGCGCAAGATTTTCTTTGCGCCCGCACCGGTCCGCTGCATACGATGGGACCGGACATTCGGGACGGAGGGCTCGATATGTTACCCATGCCGGTCGGCGACCTGAACGCCATCTCCCGGGAGCTTGCCGAAACCGGCAGGCGGGTGCACGTCCTGTGGCAGGAGCCGGAAACCCTGCTCTTCGTCGCCCGCGGCCGCGAATACCGCAGCGAGTTCCACATCAACCCGAGCGCCGAGGTCATGTACATGATCTCGGGCGAGATGAACCTGCACTACCGCGACCCGGACGGAAAAGAGGACATCCAGGTCCTCAAGGCAGGCGAAGCGGTCTACACCGCGCCGCTGATCCCGCACTCGCCGCGCTTCCCGCCCGACGCCTTCCTGCTGGTCCAGGAGCGTAAGCGCCGGCCCGGCGAGATCGACCGCTTCCAGTGGTTCTGCCCGGAATGCGACGCCTTCCTGCACGAGGAAGAGTTCGTCGTCGTCGACTATGCCCTCGATCCGGTCTCGAAGGCCTATGCCAATTTCTTCGATGTCGAGGCGCACCGCACCTGCAGCGCCTGCGGTCACGTCATGCCCGCACCCGCCGAATAGGCTTCCGGGGAACCGCCATGCCCAAGGAATTCGTCACCTCGGCCACCGCGCCGACCACCGGCTTCACCGACCGCAAGACCGTTTCGCCGCTCGCCCAGGGCATCCGCTGGGGCGACATGCTGTTCGTCTCCGGCCAGGGCCCGCTCGACCCGGCGACCCGCGAGGTCGTGTCCGACGACATCCAGGTCCAGACCCGCCAGACGCTGACCAATCTTCAGGGCGTGCTGACGGCGGCCGGGGCGACCTTCGCCAACGTCGTCAACATGCGGGTCTGCCTGCGCGACACCGCGGATTTCCCGAAGTTCAACGAGGCCTTCACCGAGTTCATGGCCGGCGAGCGGGTGACGCGCACCTGCATCGGCGGCACGCCCCACCGCAAGGGCGTGAATGTCGAGATCGACTGTATCGCGATGTTCGACTGAGGCACGTCGGCCCGCTCCGGCCCTCGATCCGCCCTACCTCTTTTCCCGCATCAGCCGCGCCTTCTCGCGCTGCCAGTCGCGCCGCTTGTCGGTTTCGCGCTTGTCGTGCAGCTTCTTGCCGCGCGCCAGGCCGAGGTCGAGCTTGGCAACGCCGCGCTCGTTGAAATAGACCGACAGCGGCACCAGGGTGAGCCCCTTTTCCTGGATCGCCGCGATCAGGCGGGCCATCTCGCGCTTGTGCAGCAGCAGTTTGCGCGGCCGGCGCGGCTCGTGGTTGTTGTAGCTGCCGGCCTGGTATTCCGGGATGTAGCTGTTGAACAGGTAGAGCTCGCCCCGGTCGTCCCTCGCGTAGCTCTCGGCAATATTGCCCTTGCCGGCGCGCAGAGACTTCACCTCCGTGCCGGTCAGGACGATCCCGGCCTCCAGGGATTCGTCGATGAAGTAGTTGCGCCGCGCCTTGCGGTTCTGCGCCACGAGGCGGTGGGCATGCCGGTCGTTTCGCGCCATGGCCGGAAAAGTGGCGTCTCGCGACCGCTTTGTCATGGGGCAAATGCGGCGGGGACCGGCGGCGGCCTCGAACCGGGACGGGTCCGGGCAAATTCGGATGGCGGCCATGGGGTGCGGCTGCTACCTTCGCCGGGCGCAGCCGGCCGGCGCGGTCAGCCGGCGCCGCGCAAACGGGACCGGGGGACGGGCGACATGCAGTTGATCGGGGTCGATGTCGGCGGCACCTTTACCGATCTGATCTTCACCGACACCGACCGGGACGTCACCCTGATTCACAAGGTGCCGACCACGCCCGACGATCCCTCGATCGGCGCGATCGCCGGCCTGCGCGAATTGTGCGCGCGCCACGATCTCGACCCGGCCGTCATCGACCACGTATTCCACGGCACCACCATCGCGACCAACGCGGTGCTGGAATATGACGGCGCCCGGACCGGCATGATCACCAACGAGGGTTATCGCGATATCCTGCATATCGGCCGCCACCAGCGGCCGGAGAACTATTCGATCATGCAGGACATCCCCTGGCAGGACCGTCCGCTGGTGCGCCGGCGCGACCGCGCCACGGTGCGTGAACGCCTGGCGCCGCCGCGCGGCGCGGTGCTGGAGCCGCTTGACGAGAATGCCGTGCGCGACGCCGCGCGCGGCTTCAAGGCCCGGGGGATCGAGGCGGTCTGCGTGTGTTTCCTGTTTTCCTACATCGATCCGCGCCACGAAGAGCGCGCCCGCGAAATCGTGCTCGAAGAGTTCCCCGACGCCTTCGTCGCCAACTCGGCAGCCGTGGCGCCCCAGTTCCGCGAATTCGAGCGTTTCACAACGGCGGCGATGAACGCCTTTGTCGGCCCGAAAGTGCGGGGCTATGTCCGGAACTTTGCCGCCGGGCTCAAGGAAGCGAGGTGCCGGGCCGACCTCCACATCATGGGCTCGAACGGCGGCATCGCGACCGCCGCCACAATCGCCGAGCGGCCGGTCCTGACGCTGCTGTCGGGCCCGGCGGCCGGAGTCCTCGGCGGCCGATGGGCGGCCGCGCCGGAGGGGGACGAGCGGCTGATCACGTTCGACGTCGGCGGCACCAGCGCCGATATCGGCACCGTGGTCGACGGCAGGGTCAGCGAAGCGACCGCGCGGGACACCTGGATCGGCGGCTACCCGGTGCTGGTGCCGATGCTGGACATCGCGACCATCGGCGCCGGCGGCGGCAGCATCGCCCATGTCGACCGCGGCGGCGCCTACCGGGTCGGGCCCCAAAGCGCCGGCTCCCGCCCCGGTCCGGCGGCCTACGGCCTGGGCGGCGAGCAGCCGACCGTGACCGACGCCAACCTGGTGCTGGGCCGGCTCGACCCGGCCAATTTCCTGGGCGGCGAGATGACGCTCGACACAGACGCCGCCCGGCGCGTTATCGGCCGCCTTGCCGGACAGGTCGGCCTCGGCGAACTGGAGGCGGCCGAGGGCGTGGTGACCATCCTCAACAGCAACATGGCCAACGCCATCCGCGCCCAGACCATCCAGCGGGGCCTCGATCCGCGCGGTTTCTCGCTGGTCGCCCTGGGCGGCGCCGGACCGCTCCACGCGGCCGAGGTCGCCGCCATGCTCGACATTCCCAAGGTCATCGTGCCGCCGCATCCCGGCATTACTTCGGCCGCCGGGCTGCTCACCACGGATCTCAAATACGACGCGGTGAAAACCGCCTTCCAGACCAGCGACTCGGTCGATGCCGCAAAGCTGAACGCCGACTTTGCCTGGCTTGAGGATACCCTCGTCGCGCAGTTCGCCGCCGACGGCTTCGAGCGCGGCCGGATCGGCCTGATCCGCGCCGGCGACCTGCGCTATGTCGGCCAGGGCTACGAGCTTCGCGTCGCGTTTCCCGAAGGACCGATCGACGGGGCCGCGCTGGCCGGCGTGTGGCAGGCGTTCGAACGGCAGCACCGGACCGAATACGGCCACGTCTTTGCCGACAGTCCGGTCGAGATCGTCAACATCCGCCTCACCGGCACCGCGCTCATGCCCAAGATCGGGCGGCCGGCGCCGATCGGAACCGGCAGCCTCGACGCGGCCAGGCTGCGCACCGGCTCGTGCAGCTTCCGCGTCGACGGCGGGCTGACGCCTTTCGAGACACCCTATTACCGGCGCGACGCGATCCCGGCCGACCGCCCGGTCGCGGGACCGGCGGTCGTGGTGCAGCGCGATACGACCACGGTGGTGCCGCCGGGCTGGACCGCAGCCGCCGGGAACAACCGCAACCTGATCCTGAAACACGGAGCGTGAGCGATGGCCGATACTGCCCCAACCGGCTTTCACCCCGCTGGTCTTCACAATGTCAGACGGATCGATCCGGTCACCGCCAGCGTCATCCAGGGCGGGCTGGAGAACATCGCGGTCGAGATGGGACACAAGCTGATGCGCATGTCCTATTCCAGCATCATCCGCGAATCCGAGGACTTCGGCGCGGCGCTGATCGACCCCGAGGGGCGCCAGTTGTGCGAAACCCCGCAGAGCACGCCTTTGCAATCGGGCCCGATCCCCGGTTACGTCCAGGGCATCCAGCAGATTTTCTCGGAACGGGGCGACGGCTTCGAGCCCGGCGACGTGATCATCCACAACTCGGCCTATCACGGCGCCTCGCACGGTCCGGACGTCGCCTTTTGTGTGCCCGTGTTCCATGACAGCGGCCTCGTCGGGTTTTCCGTCACGACCGCGCATCATCTCGACATCGGCGCGCTCAGTCCGGGCAGTTGCGGCATCGTCGACGCCATCGACGCCTATGCCGAGGGACTGCAGTTCAAGGCACTCAAGGTCTATGACCGGGGCACGCTGAACAAGCCGCTGTGGCAGATGCTACGCGACAACATCCGCGCCCCGGACCTGGTGGTCGGCGACATGGAGGCCCAGATCGCCGCCTCCCGCATCGGCGCCGAGCGCTTCGTCGAGTTGATCGGCCGTTACGGGCTGGACACGGTCGAAGCGGCTTGCGACGAACTGATGGATCATTCTGAGCGGGTCATGCGCCTGGCGATCGAAGCCCTGCCCGACGGCGTATACCGGGCACGGACATTCATCGACGGATTTCTCGACGGCGACGACCCGAGCCGCGGCGACCTGCCGATCGAGGTTGCCGTGACGGTCGAGGGCAGCAGCATCACGGTCGATTTCACCGGCACTGCGGCGCAGGTGCCGGACCGGCCGATCAACATGCCGCTCAAGGGCACGACCGACTGCGCCGTCTGGCTGACGATCCGTTCGATCCTGCTCGATTCCGCGGTCCACGGGCATATTCCGCAGAACAGCGGCCTGACCCGCCCCATAGAAATCGTCGCGCCCGCCGGCACGCTGGTCAATCCGGTCTTCCCGGCGCCGACCATCGCCCGCTTCTGCACGGGCAATCAGGCCGCGGACACGCTGATGAAGGCGCTGTCCCGGGCGGTGCCGCAGCAGGTCAGCGCCGGCGTGGGCAATCTGCATGTCGTCGCGTTCAGCGGAATCCGGGACGAGACCCACTGGGTCCACATGGAGATCCACGAAGGCTGCTATGGCGGACGCTACGGCAAGGACGGCATGGACGCGGTCGACACGCTCTACGCCAATACCCGCAACAACCCGATCGAGGACGTCGAATCGCACCTGCCGCTCAGGGTCCACCGCTACGAACTGCGCGACGACGCCTGCCCGCCGGGGCAATGGCGCGGCGGTATCGGCTCGATCCGCGAGGTCGAATATCTCGAGGACGGCGGCGTGTCGGTCGAGGGCGAGGGCCACAAATACGCGCCGTGGGGCTTCGACGGCGGCGGCGACGGCAGGACCGCGGGCCTGACCTTCAGGCGCAAGGACGGCGCCGATCTCGACCTGCCGTCGAAACTGCCCAACATGACGGCCAAAGCGGGCGACCGCATCGTCATGACCGGGCCGTGCGGCGGCGGCTATGGCGATCCGATGGCGCGCGATCCCGACCTTGTCCTGGAAGACGTGCGCGACGGGCTGATTTCGACCGAAACCGCGCTGCGGGACTACGGTGTCGCGATCACCGAATCCATGACCGTCGACGCGGCGGCGACCGAAGCCGGGCGAAAGGCGGGACAGGGAGGAACACCATCATGAAAATCAAGATCATCAATCCCAATACGACCCTGGAAATGACCGAAGCGATCGGCGCCGCCGGCCGGTCGGTCGCGCGGCAGGGAACCGAAATCGTTGCGGTCAGCCCGTCTTTCGGCCCGGCGTCGATCGAATCCTACTATGACGAATTCCTGTGCGCGCCGGGCGTGATCGACGAGGTGCGCAAGGGCGACCGGGAGGGTTGCGACGCCTACATCGTCGCCTGCTATGGCGACCCCGGCCTGCACGCCGCGCGCGAGGTCACGCTCAAACCGGTGATCGGGATCGCCGAGGCGTCGCTCTACACTGCGTCGATCCTGGCGGCGCGCTTCTCCATCGTCACCGTCATCCCGCGCATCAAGACGATGCTCGAGGAAATGGTCGAGAACTACGGGTTCGGCCGCAAGGTGGTTAACGTCCGGACCACGCCGCTCTACGTGCTCGACGTCGAAAAGGACCCGGCGGGCGCGCTGGAAACGCTGCGCGAAGAGGCGCGCCGGGCGGTCGCGGAGGACGACGCCGAAGCCATCCTCCTCGGCTGCGCCGGCTTCGCGGAATTTGCCGACGAGCTCGAGGACGAACTCGGCATTCCGGTGCTCGACGGCGTCGTGTGCGCGGTCAAGCTGGCCGAAGCGGTGGTCGAACTGGGCAAGACGACCAGCAAGAGCAAGACCTACCGGTTCCCGGAGCGCAAGGCGTTTACCGGTGAGTTCGCCCGGTTCGGCGCGGATACCGGCGGCGCCGGGTTGGCCGAAGCGGCCGAGTAGCCGCAGGTCCGGTCGGGGCGCCGCGGCGCCCGGCCGGTCAACGCCGAACGGTTCGTTTCCTACGAGGCTGCGTGGCGCGCGCCGGGCGGCGGCGGATCGTTGGGGCCGCCGGCAAAGCATTGCGCGATCGCCATCCATCGGGTCGCTGCGTCGCCGCGCACCTCCAGGCCGACATCGGCGATGTTACGCGTCTGGGTCACGACCTGACAGAAATCGGCCGCCGGTCCGGCGACATAGTCGGTGTCGCTCTCCTCGTTCCAGGTCCAGACGGCGCCCGACGGCGCGGTCAGCCGGACGAAGGGTTTGACCGCCGGCCGTTCGATCCCGCGGTTGGCAAAGGTGTAGCCGAAGGTGCGCACGCCGAGCTCGGCGATATTGCGGATTCGGTCCTCGTCCTGCCGCGCCACGCCGAACACGTCGAAGACTTCCTGGCCGTGCGACCAGGTTTCCATCTGCCGCGCGATCATGCTCATGCGCACGGTCATCGGCGGCCCGACCCATTTGACCCGCCGTTCCGGGTCGAGATCCCGCCACAGCGGTTCCATGTCGCTGCACAGCCCGTACCACGCGGCGAGCAGCGCCTGCCCCTTCAGGCCGCCCGACCATTCGTGGGTGTAGGGAAAATGCCGGCGGCCGGCGTCATGGAATGCCTGCACGAAGGCGTCAAAGGCCGTCTCGTCGGTCACCGAGAGGTTGACGGCGTGATTCCACATGTGGAGATGGGCGATCACGTCGTCGACCGTCCAGTCCTTGAACTGGGTCGCGCGCGCGAATTCGGCGTCGTCACGGCCTTGCAGCAAGGCGTGCAGCGCGTCGCACTCGGCCCTGAAATCGGCGGCTTCGGTCAGCATCGGCCCTCCCTCTCCCCTGTCCTAACTCCGGTCCGCAACCGCGATATCGACCAGCGGATCGCCCGCCGCGACCTGGACGCCGGCCCGTTGCAGGATTTCCGCGACCGCACCGGCCGCCGGCGCGACGATATCGTGCTGCATCTTCATCGCCTCGATCACCATCAGCCGGTCGCCCCGGTTGACGGTATCGCCGGGATCGACCGCGACCTCAAGGATCTTGCCGTGCATCGGCGCGACGACCCGGCCGCCACCGCCGTCCTCCTGCGAGGCTGCGGCCGAGCGGCCCGCCTCGAAGCGGTAATCCCGGCCGGCTTCGCCCAGAAACAGCGTGTCGCCGGCGGCATGGTACTGAAAGTGCCGCCGCACGCCGTCGATGGCGAGGTCCGCCCGGCCCTCCCCGACGGAGACGACCCGGACGGACGCCGCCTCATCGCCGCCGCGGACGGTGTAATCGCGGCCGGCGGGCGAGACCGAGAGATCGAAGTCCGCATCGCCGGCGGTGAGACGGCAGCGGCTTTCCAGCGCTCCGGCGCTGGCCCAGTCGAGAAGTTCCGGCGAAATATTCAGGCTTGTCCTGTGGGCCTCGTCCCGGTCGGCAAGGTATTTCAGGACGGCAGCCGCTGCTGCGACGGCGAATTCGGCGTCGGGCGCTGCGAGATCGGAATCGCCGAACTGCTCTTCGATGAAGGCCGTCGTCGCGTCTCCCTCGGCGAAGGCGTCCCTCTCCAGACAGTCGATCAGGAAGCGCCGGTTGGTCGTCAGGCCGAATGAGACGGTTTCGGCCAGTGCACGGATCAGCCGGCGGCGCGCGATGTCCCGCGTCTCGCCGTGGGCGATGACCTTGGCGATCATCGGGTCGTAGAAAGGCGAGACGGCCTGGCCGCTTTCGACGCCGCTGTCGATGCGCACGCCCTCGCCGGCGGCGGGCTGCCACAGCGCGATATCTCCGGCGGCCGGCAGGAAGTCCTGCGCCGCATCCTCGGCGTAGAGGCGCGCCTCGATGGCATGGCCGGACGGGCGGAAATCCTCTTGCGCGAGGCCGAGCAGCCGGCCTTCGGCGACCCTGATTTGAAGCGCGACCAGGTCGAGCCCGGTAATCGCCTCGGTCACCGGATGTTCGACCTGCAACCGCGTATTCATCTCCAGGAAATAGAAGCTGCCGTCCGTATCGAGCAGGAACTCGACGGTGCCGGCGCCGCAATAGCCGATGCTGCGCGCCGCTTCGACCGCCGCCGCGCCCATCGCGTCCCGCAGGTCCCCGGTCATGACCGGACACGGCGCTTCCTCGATCACCTTCTGGTGCCGCCGCTGCACGGAGCAGTCGCGTTCGCCGAGATGGATCGTGTTGCCGTGGCTGTCGGCGACGACCTGGATTTCGACATGGCGCGGCCGGTCGATGGCCCTTTCGAGGATCAGATTGCCGGAGCCGAAGGCGTTCTCGGCTTCGGAGCGCGCCGCAGCGAGCGCGTTGGGCAAATCCTCCGGCGTATCGACCAAGCGCATGCCGCGCCCTCCGCCCCCGGCCGCCGCCTTGACCATGACGGGAAAGCCGATCTCCACCGCTGCCACGGCCAGAGCCGCGTCGCTCTGGTCTGCGTCGTCGTAGCCCGGCACGCAGGCAACGCCGGCTTCGGCCATGCGGCGCCGGGCTTCGGCCTTGTCGCCCATGATCGCGATGGCGTCGGAATCCGGTCCGATGAAGGTCAGGCCGGCGTCCGCGCAGGCGCGGGCGAAAGCGGGATTTTCCGACAGGAAGCCGTAGCCGGGATGAACGGCGTCGGCCCCGGTCTCCCGCGCCGCGCGGAGGATACTGTCGATATTCAGGTAGCTTTCGGCGACCGGGGGCGGACCGATGTGCGCGGCGGCATCCGCCATGCGGACATGGGGCGCTTCGGAGTCGGCATCCGAGTAGACGGCGGCGGTGCGGTAGCCCAGCGCGCGCGCCGTACGCATGACCCGGACGGCAATCTCGCCCCGGTTGGCGACCAGGATGGTGCCGAAGCGGCGCATCGTTCCTAACCGGCGCCCGGGCTCTCGGCCCAGGACGGCTTGCGCTTGTCGAGGAAGGCGGCGATGCCTTCGCGGGCCTCCTCTCCCAGCATGCATTCGGCGAACCGTTCGCCGGCGAAGGCGACCATCTCGTCCCGCGGCAGCAGCGGCGCTTTCAGGACGAGTTCCTTGGTGACGGCGTTGGCCCCCGGCGCACAGCGTCGGACGCTCTTGCGGATATCCGCTTCGATGGCGTCCAGCCCGACGGCGTCTTCGGCGACGAAATCGGCCAGGCCGAGGCGGCCGGCTTCCCTGCCGTCGAAGCGCGCGCCGGTCAGCATCAGCCGGCGCGCCGCCGTGAGGCCGATACGCTGAACCACGAAGGGCGCGATCTGGGCGGGCGGCAGGCCGAGCGAGGTTTCGGTGATAGCGAATTTCGCATCGGCGGTGACGGCGACAACGTCGCCCGTGCAGGCCAGACCGAGGCCGCCCGCGATCGCCGCGCCCTCGATCAGCATGACAACGACCTGTGGCATCGTATTGAGATAGCTGAAGAATTCTCCCGCTTTGGAATTCGACGCGGCGATCTCTGCACGGGAAGCGCCGCCCTGGAAATTGCTGCGGAATTTCTTGAGGTCGCCGCCGGCGCAGAACACGCCGCCCTTGCCGCGCAGGGTGATGCCGCGCACCGCGCGGTCGTCGCGCACCATTTCCAGCGCGCCGCGCATGGCGTCCAGCATCTCCGCACCCAGGGCGTTGCGCACTTCCGGCCGGTTCATCCACAGGGTGAGCCAGCCGTCGTCGCGCTCGACAATCAGTTCGTCAGACATGCTCTCCCTTTCCGTCCCCGACGCGGAGTCCGCGGCGCTGCGGTCAGATCCGGGCGACGCCGAAGCTGTTGGGCCGCACCGTGCGGCGCCGCGCCTCCTCTACCGTCGCCAGCAGGAAGCCCAGGGTCCGGCGGGTCTCGCGCGGGTCGATCATGCCGTCGTCCTGGAGATGGCCGGAGGTGTAGAAGGCGCTCGACTGGCCGTCGAAATGCCGGACCAGCCGCTCCTCCTGTTTCCTGAGCCGTTCCTCGTCCACGTCCTGCCCCTTCGAGCGGGCGACGCCTTCGGCGACCATCGTCATGGTCTTGGCGGCTTGGTCGCCGCCCATCACGCCGGTGGTCGCGTTGGGCCAGGTATAGAGAAAATCCGGATCGTAGCCGCGGCCGCACATGCCGTAGTTGCCGGCGCCGAAGCTCGCCCCGGTCATGAAGGTCAACCGCGGCACCTCGATATTGGTGACCGACTGGATCATTTTCGAGCCGTGCTTGATCATGCCGGCGCGCTCGTAGTCCCTGCCGACGATGTAGCCCGTGGTGTTCTGGAGGAAGACCATCGGGACGCCGGCCTGGTCGCACAGCTGGAGGAACTGGGTCGCCTTGGCCGCGCCGTCCGGGTCGATCGGCCCGTTGTTGCCGATGATGCCGCAGCCCCGGCTCATCACCTCGGCCTGGAGGCAGACGGTCGTGACGCCGAAGCGCGGCTTGAAATCGAGGAATTCCGAGCCGTCGACCATGCGGGCGACGACCTCGCGGACCTCGTAGGGCTTGCGGTAATCGACCGGCACGATGCCGGCGATCTCGTCAGGATCGTAGAGCGGCGGCGGCCCTTCGGCGGCGGTCGCCGTTTCGCCGGCGTTCCAGCTCAGCCGCTGCACGACCTCGCGGCACATTTCGATGCCCTGGCCGTCGGTCTCCGCCAGGTATTCGACCAGGCCGGACACGCTGGCGTGCATTTCCGCGCCGCCCAGCTCTTCCTCGGTCGCGATCTCGCCGGTCGCGGCCTTGAGCAATGGCGGCCCGGCCAGAAAGGCCCGGCCCCTGCCCTTCACGCCGATGACGTAGTCGCTCATGCCCGGCATGTAGGCGCCGCCGGCGGTCGACGAGCCGTGCAGGACGGTGATGACCGGCACGCCGGCCCCGGAGAGCCGCGCCTGGTTGGCGAACAGCCGGCCGCCGATCAGAAAGCCCTCGACCGTGTATTCCATCAGGTTGGCGCCGGCGCTCTCGACCAGATGGATGAAGGGCAGCTTCTGGGCGAGCGCGATTTCCTGCATGCGCCGGATGCGGAACGCGGTCGCCTGGGTCAGCGCGCCGGCCTGGATGCCGCTGTCGTCCACCGCGATGGCGCAGCGCACGCCGCGAATAAAGCCGATGCCGGCGATCGCGTTGCCGCCGGGCAGCGATTTCTCCTCGTCCGCCGTATCGAGCAGATAGCCCGCCATGTTGCCCATGACGAGGAACGGCATGCCCGGATCGAGCAGGCAGGCAAGGCGCTCGCGCGGGGTGAGCTGGTTGCGCTCGACGAAGCGCGGCTTGCGCGCCTCGGAGCGGACCGTGCCGCGCCGGTTGAGATCCTCCATCCGGCCGATCAGGGCCAGCATGTCGGCGCGGTTGGCCTTGAAGCCCTCGCCGGCCGGGTCGATCTGGCTCCGGAAGACGGTCATGCGGTGCGGTTCTCCCTGTCCGCCGCGGCGCGGTCCGCCAAGGGCTTCGGCACCGCAATCGGCGTATCCAGCAGGATCTGTGCGTAGCCCTTGCCCTGGGCGTCGTTGCGCAGGCTGGCGACGCCGCCGCCGCCCAGCACGTCATGGAGCAGGAAATTGACGCCGCTGATCCCAGGCATCAGAAACCGGTCGACCGGCTTCGCGGCTGCGCCGTCAAGGAAATGCGCAAAAGTTTCCGCGACAGTCTCTTCCGTCAGGCCGCGCCAGATCCACGGCAGGTAATCGGCCTGCCGCGCGATAACGCCGATATTCGCCTTGTCGCCCTTGTCGCCGCTGCGCCCCCAGGCAAGATCTTCGAGACGGACTTCGACCAGATTGGCAGGCGCTGCAACGGCGCCGGGATCGCCGGGCGGCGGCGGCCGGACCGGCTCTTCCGGCACGCCTTCGGTGACGGGTTCGGCATACGGGATGGGCACGCCATCGACCTCGACGCTCAGGGCGACCTCCGCTTTCGGCGCCAGGAAGGAAAACAGGCGCACCACCGGCGACGGCCGCGGCCGTGTGCCCGAAAAGCCGGAAAGCGCCGCCGGGGTCGCCAAGCCGAGGCCCGAGGCCTCGCGCAGCAGCAATCCGACGCCGGCCGCCTCCGGATGCCGGGCCGCCAGCTTGAGCACGACCTCCCGCGCATCCGCCGATCCGGCCGCCGCGCCGTACTGGCTCCCGGCGCCGATCACTTCAACGCTGGTTTCGCTGAAATCGCCCAGGTTGCGCCCGCGCAGGGCCGCCTGCGCCCGGGATATCGCCGCCTCGGCGAAGACCTGCGCCTTGCCGCCGGCATTGCGGCCGGTGAAGGTGAAATAGCCGCCGGCCCGGAAGCCGTCGGCCCAGGTCGCGCTGACCTTGTAGTCGGGCGGCGCCGGCCGGCCAGTGGCGCCGGTCACGCTCACCCTGTCCTCGCCGAGTTGTTCGATCGCCACCCGGGAAAAGTCGCAGCAGACATCGGGCAGCAGATAGGCCTGGGGATCGCCGATCTCGTAGACCAATTGCTCCGCCACCGTGCCGACCGTCACCATGCCGCCGGTGCCCGCGGGCTTGCGCAGCGTAAGGCTGCCGTTGGCCTCGATATCGCCGATCGGATAGCCGATATCGTGGATCGACCCGGCGATTTCCTCCCAGTCGGTATGGTTGCCGCCGGTCGCCTGGGGCCCGCATTCCAGGATATGGCCGGCCAGGCTGCCCGCCGCCAGCCGGTCCCATTCGCCGGGCCGCCAGCCGAAGGCGTGGATGCAGGCGCCGAGCGTCACCGCGCTGTCGACGCAGCGGCCGGTGATGACGATGTCGGCGCCGGCGTCGAGCGCCGCAGCGACCGGGAAGGCGCCGATATAGGCGTTGATGCTGGCGAGTCGGTCGGCCGGTGGAAAGGATTCGCCGCTGAACATCTCGCACGGCGCGGTTTCGGCGAGCTTCTCCCGGTCCGCCATCAGGTCGTCGCCGCGCACGACGCCGACCCTGAGGTCCAGCCCGGCCTCGGCGATGACGGCGCGCGCGGCCTCGGCGCAGGCCTCCGGGTTCACGCCGCCGGCATTGCTGACCACCTTCACCCCCTGGGCGGCGATTTCCCGGATATTGGGTTTGAGAACCGCCGAGACGAAATCGGTCGCGTAGCCCAGCGCCGGATCCTTGGCCCGGGCGCGGGCGAGGATCGACATGGTGATTTCGGCCAGATAGTCGTAGACCAGGAAATCGACCGAGCGGTCGGCCAGCAATTGCGGCGTCGCCATGGCCGACTCGCCCCAATAGCCGCTCGCCCCGCCGATGCGGACGATGTCGGGCGCCGATGTCATCCTTCCGCCAGTCCCCCAAGGTTCGCTGCGCCGGCAAAATCCCCGAAGCGGATGAATTTGGAAAGATTTTATTCAGCGGCAATGGGGCTGGCGAAAATCGACCCGGCAAAACTGCCGGGCACTAGCCGGAAGTTGAGGAAAACCAACGCGAATGATTCATGTATCGAATCCATTGCGCATCGTCTCCAACGGTAGCAACAGGACAAGCGGCTCGGTCGGCGATGCGATAAATCCCACTTTTCTGTAAAATCCGGCCGCACTGTCATCGACTGCACGTACGAGCAGGGCCCTGATGCCGGCAATCTCCGCGGCGCGCAGGGTCCGCAGCATTGCGTCCCGGATGAGGTCCCGGGCGAGCCCTCTGCCCTGATGGGACTTTGCAACCGCCAGGCGCCCCAGCAGGATTACAGGAACCGGGTCGGGCATGTTCCGCCTGATTCGTCCGGGAACGGTCCGGTGCGCCGCTGAAGCCGCGGAAAGGCTATAGTAGGCGACTGCCCTGCCGTCTTCGCACACGATGTAGGTGCGCGAACCCCCGGATCGCTCGTTTCTGAGCGCTCGCGAGACAAGCCAGGTATCGAGAATCGGTTGTCCGCTGTCGAAGCCGGTCAGGATATGGCGCTCGGAAAGCGGCTCCGGTCCGGTCAGCGGCATTGCCCGACCTCTACCTTTCCCAGAGAGGCGTCCTGTTCAGGGTACGGCGCAATTCCTCGCTCGGTTCCGGCGGTGCGTCGAGGATCGCCTGAAATGCGGCAAAAGCTTCGTCGTCGAGCCAGAATATGCGCTGGTCGAGCAACACGTTCTCCGACGCTTCGCACATCGTATCGAGAATGAACTCGGTCCTCGACTTGCCGAGGCAATCGGCCGCCCGGTCGATCAGCGCTTTCTGCTCTTCGGAGGCGCGCAGGTTTATCGTTTGCGTCCGCATTTTGGATCCTCCGAGGTTCTGCCCTTCGCTTGCTTGTGTAGCGACAATGTAAGTACGTTTCCGTATTCGGCATGTCAATCGGGCGGCGGGTCCGGTCCGGGAACCGGAGCGCGTTTCCCCCCTCCCGGCCTGTCTCACTTGCGCTCTTCCGTGCTAGCTTCGACCCGAAGCGGATGACCCGGAAAGAGGCGCGATGACGGGCATGGTCGAGATACCGGTCTGGCTGCTGATTATCATGGTGGCGCTGGCCGTGTTTGCGGCGCTCGACGATGTGCTCATTCCCGGCCTGCGCTGGTATCTGCGCCGCCATGTCAACAAGGTGATCGACGACGTCAACGACCGGCTGAGGCTGGAGTTGCCGACTTTCCAGATCACCAAGCGCCGCGTGCTGATCGACCGTCTGGTCTACGACCCGGAGGTGATGAAGACGGTTGGCGAAGTCGCCGCCGAGCGCGGCGTATCGCGCGACAGCCTGATGGCCGACGTGATGTCGATCGCCCGGGAAATGGTGCCGGCGTTCAACGCCTATTTCTATTTCCGGCTCGGTTACCGCTGCGCGCGCTGGCTGCTGCGGGCCTTTTACCGGGTCCGCCTGGCCTATGCCCACGAACAGACGATGGCCGACATCCCGCCCGACACCGCAGTCGTCTTCTTCATCAACCACCGCAGCAACGCCGATTACCTGCTGGTCACCTACCTCGCCTCGGGCAGCGTCGCCCTGTCCTACGGCGCCGGCGAGTGGGCACGGGTCTGGCCGTTTCGCAGCCTGCTGCGCCTGGCCGGCGCCTACATCCTGCGCCGCAAGACGGACGATCCGCTCTACCGCAAGGTTCTCGAGCGCTACGTCCAGATGGCGACCGAGGCCTGCGTCCCCCACGCCATTTTCGCCGAGGGCAAACTCTCGCGCGACGGCGCCATCCACCCGCCCAAGCTGGGTATGCTCGGATACATCACCAAGACCTTCGATCCCGCGGGGCCCTACGACATCATGTTCATTCCCGTCGCCACCAACTTCGACCGGGTGGCCGAGGAACGGACCCTCGTAGCCAATCCGGATACGGATTTCCGCGGCCGGGGCGGGCGATTCCTGATGGGCGGCACGGCCAGGTTCGTGCTCAAGTTGGCCTGGCGGAAAATGCAGGGGCGGTCGGCCGGATTCGGCGTCGCCTGCGCCAATTTCGGCGAACCGCTCTCGCTCCGGGCCTGGTCGGACGAGCGCGGCGTCGATCTTTCCCGGCTGGAACGGGAGCCGTTCTTTTCCGCCATCGAAGAGCTCGGTGCGGAACTGACAGACCGGATTACCGATGTCGTGCCGGTGCTCGCGGTGCCTCTGGTCTCGCTGATCCTGACCGAGACGGACGGGCCGCTGCCGGCGGAGGAGATAAATAGTCGCGCATTGCGCTGGCTCAATGACGTCCGTGAACTGGGCGCCCATATCGGCCTCAGGGAAGGCAGCGAAGCCGCCGAAATCGAGGCAGCGGTGAATCGCATGCGCAAGCGCAGACTGATCGCGGAGCAGAGCGGCGGCGGGTTGGCCCCGGTCGCGGCCGAACGCGCGCTGCTGACCTATTATGCCGCCTCCATCGTGCAGGTGCGCGCGCAACTCCAGCGGAAGCTGTCCGGCCCTGAGTAGCACCGCTCCGCGGCGACTGCCCGCGCCGGAGTTCATGCGGGCCTGCCTGCGCTCGCCGATCGGCAGCCTGGTCGGGCGGCCCTGGTTCGACCGTGCGGCCATGCATCTGTTGTGCAACTGGTTCTTCCCGCTGTCGCGGCTCTGGGCGGCAGCGCGTGCCGCGGAGGGCTCGCTCGAGCGGTTCCTGACGGAGACACCCGACCCGTCGAGGCTGCACAGCCGGTCCCTTCTGGAACATCGGCTGCGCCGCTTCGAAAACGTCCGCGCCCTGGCGACCGACAGCGAGCGCGCCTGGGAAGAAGCCTTTTTCGGCAATGGCGACGCCGCACCGTCTGTCCTCGCGGAAGTCGAACGCGCGCGCCTGTTCCGGCGCAACGGCTACAACGCCCAGCGGCGGCTGTTCGCGCCCTGGCGGAGCGCCGTGCGGGCGGCGCCGATCCGCTGGGCCATTCCGTCGCCCGAGGAGGTCGCGGCGGATTTTGCGCGCCTGGTCGCCGATCCGGCGCAGGCGTTCGCTGTGCCCGATCCGATGCCGCCGGTTGCGGAATCGCGCCGCTTTCCCGCCGCGCCCGGCCGCCGGGACCGCTGGATCCGCTTCGCTTCGCCCTCTTCGCGCATGAATGACGAGGTGGTCGCCCGGGTCTACGAGCCGGACGGCATCGCCGACCCGCCGACCCTGATCTTCGGCCACGGCATCTGCGTCGAGTTCGATCACTGGCGCGGCCTGGTCGACGAGATCGAGGCGCTGGTCGCCATGGGCATCCGGGTCGTCCGGCCCGAGGCGCCGTGGCATGGCCGGCGGGTGCCCGACGGGCGCTATGGCGGCGAGATGTTCATCGCCTCGGCGCCGCGCGGCGCCCTCGACCATTTCACCGCCGCGGCGCGCGAATGGGCGGTGCTGATCGACTGGTGCCGCCGCACCAGCGACGCGCCGGTCGCGATCGGCGGCAGCAGCCTGGGCGCCATGACCTCCCAGGTGATCGTCGACAAGGCGCGCTTCTGGCCGGAGCGGCTGCGGCCCGACGCCATGCTGCTCATCACCCATACCGGCCGGATCGCCGACGCCGCGGTGCACGGCTCGATGGCGCAGGCCTGGGGCATCGCCGAAAACACAATGGCGCGGGGCTGGACCGGCGAGCTGATCGGGCGCTTCATGCCCCTGCTCGACCCGGTCGGCGAACCCGTGATTCCGCCGGAAAATATCGTCACCGTGCTGGGCAGCCGGGACCATGTGACGCCCTTTGCCAGCGCGCGCCTGCTGATCGAGGAATGGCGCGTGCCGCCGGAGAACCGCTTCATCTGGCGGCGCGGCCATTTCAGCGTGCCGGTCGCCATGTTGCGCAACCGGGCTCCGCTGCACCGCTTCAAGGCAGTGCTGGACGGAAGCGGGTAGACAGCGGGCCGGCACAGAACGAACAGCGCACCCGGGACACGGCTCACGATATATGGGACAGGATGCGCAGCCCGACACGGTGCGGACATGATATAGTTGATTAGTCAACGGAATGAGCGAACGCTCAAGAAGGAGGAAATGAAGATGACGTTCACGCCTTTGCGCGTATCGGCCGTCGCGGCCGCTGCGACCGCCGCACTGCTGACGGCCGCCGCGCCGGCGGTCGCGGAGTGGAAACCGAGCGGCCCGATCAACCTGGTGATCGCGTTCCGGGCCGGCGGCGGCGCCGACACCCAGGCGCGCCTGATGGCCACCTCGCTCGAGAAGACCAAGGGCTGGAAAATCATCCCGCAGAACGTCACCGGCAAGGGCGGCGCGGTGATGGCGCGCAAGCTCAAGACCCAGCCCAATGACGGGCTCACCATCGGCATCGCCGTCACGGAGACCTTCGGCTACAACATTCTGGCTGCGAAAAAGCCCGGCTACGCGGTGGGCGACTTCACCTACATCACGACCACGGCAGGCTCGCAGATGGGCGTGGTCGCCAAGTCGAGCCGCGGCTGGAAGTCGATCCACGACCTGGTCAAGGCGGCGAAGGGCGGCGCCAAGGTCAAGTTCGGCGCCATGAGCGCGAGACTTGCGGATCTGGCCTACACCGTCCAGCAGAAGTTCGGCATCGAGATGAACACCGTCATGTTCAAGGGCGGTCGCGGCGTCCTGAACGCGATCACCGCAGGCGATGTCGACGCCGGCTGGGTCGCGGGCATCCAGGGCAAGGGCGTCAGGGCGGGCGATCTCGTCAACCTGATGTCCGGCGAGTCCGCCCGGCTCAAGGTTTCGCCCGACGCGCCCACGATGAAAGAGCTGGGCATTCCCTACGACGCCGGCGCCAAGTTCCTGATCGTTGCGCCAAAGGGCATCCCGGCCGATGCGCGCAAAGGGCTCGCCGACGCCTTCGCCGCGATTCTGAACGACAAGTCCACCAAGGCCGCGCAGTTCGTGACCCGCGCCTTCGGCGGGCCGCTGCTGATTTCCGGCGCCGCGCTCGACAAGCTGGTCGCCGACGGCATCGCGAGTTCCAAACAGCTGATGGAAGCGACCCAGTAAGGTAAGCCGTCCGGGCCGGGGCCGGCGCGCCCCGATCCCCGGCACGCCCCGGTCCCCGGCATAGTCATGCGCGCCGATCCCTGGTCGCTGGGCATGGCGGCGCTCGTTGCCGCCTTCGCCCTGGCGACCCTGATTTTCTGGATTCCCGCCGATATCGAAAGCGGCGTCGTCGAGACGTTCCGGCGGCGGGTCATCATCGGCGACGCCCTCGCCCCGACCGTCGTCGCCATCGCCATGCTCGCGGTGGCCGGGCTTTTTGCTGCCACAGAGTTGCTGCGTCCGCGCCGGGACAGCGCGCCGTTCGACGGGCAGAGCCTGATGTTCGTCGTCCGCGTCGCCGCGGCGCTCGCGCTCGCGCTCGCCCTGATGGTGTACACGGGGCCGCTCACGGTCGATGCGATCAACGCTGCGGGCGGCGAGATCGGCAGCTATCGGCAGCTGCGCGATACATTTCCGTACAAGTATCTGGGATACCTGGCCGGCGGCACGGTCATGGTCGGCGGCATCGTTGCCGTGGTGGAGCAGCGGCTGACCCGCGGCGCGGCGGGCGTGGCCCTGCTGGCGACCCTCATCCTCATGGTGCTGTACGACCTGCCGTTCGACGACGTCCTCCTGCCTCCCAACGGCGACCAGTAGTGGGCATTCTCGACCATGTCTGGCTCGGCGTCGTCGCCGTATTCACCGGGGCGCCGGTCGCGAGCCTGTTCGGGCTGCCGATTTCGATCACCGTGGTCATGGTGGTGCTCGGGTTCCTCGGCGGCATCGTGGTCGGCGCGGCGCCGGGACTCGGCGGGCCGTTCGCCATGGCGATCTCGCTGCCGATCCTGATCACCATCTTCGGTTTCAATCCGGACGCCCTTCTCCCCGTGCTCGGCTTCATGATCGGGATCATGAAGGGCGCGACGGTGGGCGGCGCGGTGCCGGCGATCCTGTTCAACACGCCGGGAACGCCGGATTCCCTGATGACCACGCTGGACGGCTTCCCGATGACGAAAAAGGGCGAAGCCGGCAAGGCGCTCCGGGTCGCCCATTTTTCATCGGCGTCGGGCGACACCTTCTCCGATCTCGTCCTGTTCACCTGCGCGCCCTTCCTGGCGATCGCGGTCGAGGCCTATCTCGACTTTCCGGAAAAGGCGGCGCTGATCGTCCTGTCGCTCGCCTTCATCTCGGCGGTGGTCGGCGATTCGGTCTGGAAAGGCCTGCTCTCGGCGCTGTTCGGCATGTTCGTCGCCTATATCGGCACCGGTGAGGACACCCACCCGCGCCTGTCCTTCGGCAGCGATGCGCTGGCCGGCGGCCTGCCGCTGATCGGCGTCGTCCTCGGCGTGCTGATTCTCGGCGAGGTCTTCAAGGCCCTGGAGGACATGTGGCGCGAGAAGCGCGCGACCGACGCGATCTCGGCGACGCCGGCGAGCGGCGACAACCGGCTCCGGCTCCGGGATATCCGGCGCATCGCGCCCTTCGTCGGCATATCCGCCCTTATCGGCACGATGGTCGGCGCTTTGCCGGGCATCGGATCGACCCTGGCGGCGACGCTCGGCTATGCCACCGGCCGCAAGCTGCACAAGGGCGACGTGCCGTTCGGCGAAGGCACGCCCGAGGGTGTCGCGGCAACGGAAGCGGCCAACAGCGCAGTCTCGGGCGCCAACCTCATCCCGGTGCTGTCGCTCGGGATTCCCGGCAACGTCGCCGCCGTCTTCATCATCCTGGCGACGGAGACGATCAGCGGCTTCAATCCCGGACCGGCGGTATTCCGCCTGGTGCCGGACCAGATCAACAGCGAGATGGTGATCGCCTTCGGCCTGTTCACCACCATGGTGCTGGCCAACCTGCTGAACTGGACGGTCGGCGGCGCGTTCATGCGCTCGATGGGCGTCATGGTGCGGATTCCGAAACAGCGCCTCCTGCCGATCGTGCTGCTGCTCACGCTGACGGCGATCTATGTCCAGCGCCCGGAAATGCTGGCGATCTACATCGCGCTGTTCTTCGGCTTCGTCGGCTACCTGCTGCGCAAGCTCAATTTCTCTGTCCTGCCCTTCGTGATCGGGTTCATCCTTGCCAACAATCTCGAAGAGGCCGTGCGGCAGGCCTTCTCGGCGACAGGCTCCGATCCGTGGTTCCTGTTTTCGAGCCCCATTTCCATCGCCTTCATGATCCTCGCGGCGCTCGTCGTCGTCTTCTTCGCGCGCGGCAACGGCAAACCGGCCGGGAAGCCCTGACGCCGGAGCGGCCTCCCAGCACTGCCGCAAGCCCGGCGTACGCGGCCTACGACGCTTCCAGCGCAGCGATACCGGGGAGCGTCCTGCCTTCGAGCCATTCAAGGAATGCCCCGCCAACGGCAGAGACATAGGTGAAATCGTCGGCGACACCGGCGGCGTTGAGGGCGGCGACGGTGTCCCCGCCCCCGGCGACGCTGGCGAGCGCGCCGGCACGGGTCAACGCTGCGGCGTGCCGGGCGACCGCGACCGTCGCGCCGGCGAAAGCGCTAACTTCGAAGGCGCCGAGCGGGCCGTTCCACAACACCGTCGCCGCACCATCCAGGACCCCGGCGGAGATAAGCCCGCTCTCTAAATCGGCGGTCACCTTCTTGCGTTTGACGGCTGGACGATCGAACGGGAGAAGGGTACCTTCGGTCATGGCGAGCCTGGCGCTTTCGTTGCCTGGGAAGAGATATGTTTGGCAACGATTTTTTGCCCTATGACAACGACTTACACCACGTCCGCCTCCACTATATCGGGCCGCGCTGAAACAAGCGGGTAACGAGCGCGATGGCATAAGTAGAGCATGGCCAGCCCCGCACAAAATATTCGAACGCCTAACTCGCAAGTGGAGAGAAAGTGACAGACTTCGCACAGTTCAAAGAACAGCTCATGCAACTTGTCCGCGCGTTCGACGAAAACCGCGTCGCAATTCGACATGGCGAGTTCGACGAGCTAAGTGTTCGGAACGAATACATAGATCCATTGTTCGCAGCACTTAATTGGGATGTAGGAAACACAAAAAAGGTACTGCTACACGAGCGGGAAGTTGTGGTGCATCCTGTCACAAAGACGCACGGCGGGCTTCGCCGGCCTGACTACGTGTTCCGAGTTGGCGGTATCGATAAGTTTATCTGTGAGGCGAAGCGGCCTTACGGAGTCATCACTCGACATTTTTTTCAGGCTCAGAACTATATTTTTAACTTTCGCGTCTGGGTTGGCGTCCTCTGTGACTTCGAACATTTCATAGTGTTTGTTGTTGGCGGAGAGCCCAGCAAAGATAATCCGTATCCTCCCGCTAACGGATGGCGTTTGCATTACCTCGACTACGAAGCCAAGGCGGAGGCAATGTGGCAACTTTTTGAACGTAATCATGTCGCAGATGGCTCTCTGGAACGTTTCGCGCAATCACAGCCGAAAATCGCACGCAAGGGAAAGCAGGGATGGCTACTCAAGCCCGATCGAACGCAAGCTGTGGATGCGCGATTCCTTGCTTACTTGGAGGAGCAGCGGAGCCGTCTCGCCAAAAATCTACACGACCACAACGAGATTGACAGCGACCGAGACCTGAATGAGGCCACGCAACGAATCATCGACCGCATTCTCTTCCAGAGAATTTGTGAAGATCGAAACATCGACACGGGCAGGAAGCTTCGTGACATGCTGGAAGAATGGGAGCGGCGTGACTGACCCCGCAACGATCTTTGGCGTGCTTTGGTTGGCAACTTTCGGCACCTCCACCGAACATTTAACGGTGGAATTTATGGGAAATCTGGGACTCATCCGCACTTTGTCGATGGCCTAATAATCTCAGAAGAATGGTTGGCTGATTTCCTCGAAAAGCTAACAGCTGACGAGTCTACATACTTATTCGGGATTATCCCCGTTGAAATCCTTGGCTCCATATATGAGCGCTTCCTTGGGTCAGTCGTGCAGTCGGATGGCACAGTCGTCCAAAAGCCGGAAGTTCGAAAAGCTGGCGGGGTCTATTACACACCCAAGCACGTAGTAGACCACATCGTAGAGACCACCGTCGGGAGGCTTCTACAAGGTCGTAGTCCCAAGGCCGTGGCGCGCCTTAAAATCGTTGACCCCGCCTGCGGGTCAGGTTCATTTTTGCTCCGGGCCTTCGAGCGCATCTGTGAGCATTATGTTGGTTGGTTTTCTGCTAACCCAAAAGAACAACGCAGAGAGCTTTGCTATACTGACGCAAATGGCGACCTGCGACTAACAACTGGACTGAAACGGAATATCCTTACGAACAACATCTTTGGTGTTGACATCGACCCGCAAGCTGTAGAAGTCACCCAGATGTCCTTGTACTTGAAGGTTCTGGAAGGAGAGACGAAACAGACCCTAGAGAACGACCAACGGTTGTTTCCGGCGGAAACCTACCTTCCGAACTTGGATGACAATATCAAGTTTGGTAATTCGCTGATCGACCCGTCAACTCTGCGCCAAATCCCACACAGCGACCAAGAACAGGAGATTGTTAATCCCTTCAGTTGGACCGAAGCATTCCCCAAGATAAAAGGACGATTTGACGCAGTTATCGGGAATCCACCGTACCTAAATATAGATGACACTTGGGGAGCAGGAGAGGTCCGCCTTAAGTGCATCAAGCAAGCCTACGGGGAAGTTTACAACGATAAGACGGATATTCTGTACTACTTCCTGCATAAGGCTGTGCAGCTCTCGAAGCATCATGTCGGATTTATCGTCTCACGAGCATTCCTTGAAGCGTTCAAAGCGGATAAGCTTCGGGGATGGCTTGCAAAGCACAGCACCATTGACGAACTGATTGACTTTAGAGATCGCCACATCTTTGAAGGCGTAGGAATCACAACTGCGATTCTTCACTTGGAAAAGCGGAAAGCGAAGAGCCAAGCTCAAGTCTATCAGTTAGTGGAGCAAACCGCAGAACTGAGCCCCTTGGACATACGACTTCAAGATCGCTTAGCCTTTTCGGAATTCCTTGTCGAACAATCGAAGTTCACGAGCGCCCCATGGATATTCGCAGGAGAAGATGCACAGAAAATCATTGCCAAGATCGACGCGGCAGGGGAAGCGTTGGGCAGTATTCTCACCATAGGTCAGGGAATGCAAACCGGCCGCAACAGTGTCTTTGGCAAGCTCACGAAATCTGAGGTCGATGCTTGGAATCTTTGTCCTGAAGACTATAGGTATCGCGCTAGAAACTCCGACATCCAACGCTACGAGATCATCAACTCCGGCGAGGTGCTTCTTTACCTCGAAAACTACTCAAGTTTCCGTGAACTTCCTAAGCCAGTGCAAGCCCATTTAAAACGTCATGAGAAGGAACTGAAGGACCGCGCGGCCTACAAACGAGGTGACTGTAAATGGTGGCAATACGCATGGCCGCTCCACAAGAATTTCTATTCGCGCCGTAGGCTGTACAGTCCGTTCCTATCTGACACCAATAGGTTTGGGCTCGATACAAAAAAACAATTTCTTGGTCTCACGGATACCACAGTATTGTTTGAGGGGGATCAAGACGAACAACTCGAATATTTTCAAGCTCTTTTGAACTCGCGTTTGTTGTCATGGCGATTTCGCTACAATGCAAAGCTTAAGGGTGCTGGTATTTACGAATACTTCTGGAACAATCTTTCCAAATTAAAGGTGCTTCGGGCAAAACCGGGAACGCAATGCCACGACAATTTAGTAGGCCTAGTATCCGAGATAACTAACATGTCACGACTACTTCGCGCAGCTAGAAGCGACGCCGACAATGCCAGGTTGTCTGGCCAAATCAGCGCGGCCGACCGCGAGATCGACTTGCTTGTGTATGGGGCGTACGGCCTAACGCAGGCTGAGATCGCAGCGGTCGAGAAAGCACTCGAGAGCGCTGTTCTGCGACCCGGTAGGCGAGGAAGCCAGCGTTAGAGCGGCCTTTTCGAATAGTCCCGATTGTGGAATACGCTAATTTCTCTCCTCACCCATCGTGCCGGCGAAGCCGCGTATCGAAGGGCCGGCTCCAGGCGGTAACCGCGGCCCTATCCCACCGCCGCCTCCAGCGCAGCGATACCGGGGAGCGTCCTGCCTTCCAGCCATTCGAGGAACGCGCCTCCGGCGGTCGAGACATAGGTAAAATCGTCCGTTGCGCCGGCAGCGTTGAGCGCCGCGACGGTATCCCCGCCCCCGGCAACGCTGGTGAGCGCCCCGGCGCGGGTCAGCGCTGCGGTGTGCCGCGCGACCGCGACCGTCGCGCCGGCGAAGGCGCGATATTCGAAAGCGCCGATCGGGCCGTTCCACAGCACCGTCGCCGCACCGTCCAGGACCTCGGCGAATACGTCCTGCGAGCGCGGCCCGGCATCGAGGATCAGCTCGTCCGGCGGGCAGTCCCCGAGCGCCCGGACGGTCGCCCGGGCCTCATGGCTCAGTTCGCGCGCCGTTACGATGTCGACGGGCAGGACGATCCGGCAGCCCGCCGCATCGGCCAGACGGCGGATCTCCCGCACCGTCCCGACATGGTCCGGCTCGCACAGCGAACGGCCGACCGGGATGCCGTCGGCCAGCAGGAAGGTGTTGGCCATGCCGCCGCCGACGATCACGGCGTCGAGCTTGCCGACGAGATTCTTCAGCACCGCGATCTTTGTCGAGACCTTGGCGCCGCCGACAATGGCGACCGAAGGGCGGCGCGGCGCCTCCAGGGCATCGTTCAACGCCTGCAATTCCTCCGCGAGCAGCGGGCCGGCCGCCGCGGGCAGCAGCGACGCGACGGCCACGATCGAGGCATGGGCCCGGTGAGCGCAGGAAAAGGCGTCGTTGACATAGATGTCGCCCAGTTTTGCCAGTTCCACGGCGAAGGCCGGATCGTTCGCCGTCTCGCCGGCGTCGTAGCGCAGATTCTCGCACAGCATGGCCTCGCCGTCGGCCAGTTGCGCCGAAAGCGCGACCGCCTCCCGGCCGGTGCAGGACGCCGCAAAGCGGACCGGGACGCCCAGCGCTCCCGACAGCGCCGGGCACAGCCTTTCGACCGAAAGCCCGGGCTCGCGCACCGCCGGGTCGGGCCGGCCGTAATGGGTCAGGATCACGAGCCGCGCGCCGCGCGCCAGCAGCGGCCGCATCCCGACGGCGAAGCGCTCGATCCGGGTGGCGTCGGTCACCCGCCCCGCTTCGACCGGCACGTTGAGATCGGCCCGCACCAGCAGGCGCTTGCCGGCAACGCCCATGTCTTCGATGCGCGGTAGCATCATCGGGCTGCCTCGATCGTAAAGCTCATCCCGGGTCCAGCCGCGCCCTGCCGGGGTTTTCGGCTCTGTTACCTGCATTTTGCTCGTGACCCTGGCCATTTCCTTTCGTTAGCAGGGACGGTTCCCTTGTCAAGCAGCGCCCGCCATTGCGAAACGGGGCGCCGCAAACGCGGCGACAAAATCGCAGCGCGCCGTGCGCAAGGTTGTCCGTTCGATTCCGGCTGCGCAATATGGATCGAACCGAACGAGACCCAACCGGGGAATATCCATGACCGCCACATCGCTCCAGGACGTGCTCAACAATGCCGGCAACATCGTCGATCACCTGCGCAACAGCCGCATCGGCGCCTATGTCTACCCGGTCGTCGCGCCGGAGTTCACCAACTGGCGCGACGAGCAGCTGGCCTGGCGCGAGTCGGCGGTGCTGTTCGACCAGTCGCACCACATGGCCGAACTGTCGATCGAAGGGCCGGACGCCGAACGGCTCCTGAGCGACACCATCGTCAACGCGGTCGCCAACTGGCCGGTCGGCCGGGCCAGGCATGTCGTGCCGGTGTCGAGCAGCGGTCATGTGATCGGTGACGTGATCGGCTTCCGCGACGACGCGATGCGTTTCAACCTGGTCGGCCGCGCCCCGAGCATCACCTGGCTCCAGTTCCACGCCGAGACCGGCGACTACGACGTCGTCATCGGCCGGGACGACCGCTCGCCGGCGCGGCCGATGGGCAGGCCGGTGACGCGGCGGCATTACCGCTTCCAGGTCCAGGGGCCGAACGCGCCGGAGGTGCTGAACCGCGCGAACGGCGGCCCGGTGCCGGAGATCAAATTCTTCCACATGGACCGGATCAGCGTCGGCGGGCGCCGGGTCAAGGCGCTGCGCCACGGCATGGCGGGCACGCCGGGGCTCGAGCTATGGGGCCCCTACGAGGAGGGCGAGGAGGTCCGGGCCGCGCTGATCGAGGCGGGCGAAGGCCTCGGCCTCACCCAGGTCGGCAGCCGCGCCTATGCCTCGAACACGCTGGAATCGGGCTGGATCCCCTCGCCGCTCCCGGCGATCTACACCGGCGGCGAGACCGAGGCGGCGTACCGGCAATGGATGCCGGCGAACTGCTACGAGGCGACGGGCTCGATCGGCGGCTCCTTCGTCTCGGACGATATCGAGGACTATTACTGCACGCCCTACGACCTGGGCTACGGCTTCTACGTCAGGTTCGACCGCGATTTCATCGGCCGGGCGGCGCTGGAGAAGATCCGCGGCGGCCCGCACCGCCGCAAGGTGACCTTCGAGTGGAACCCGGAGGACGTGGCGCGGGTCCACGCCTCTCACCTCGATCCCGGCAGGCCGAACTGCAAGACGATCGACATCCCGATTTCCAACTACGCCTCGACCAGCGCCGACAAGGTGCTGAAGGACGGCCGGATCGTCGGCATGTCGATGTTCGCCGGCTATTCCTACAACGAGCGGGCCCAGCTCTCCCTCGGCTTCGTCGAGCCGGATATCGCGGAGAACGAGATCCTGACGCTGGTGTGGGGCGAGGAGAACGGCGGCACGGCCAAGACCACCGTCGAACGGCACGAGCAGACCGAAATCCGCGTCCGCGTCGCCAAGGTCCCCTACTCGGCCGCGGTGCGCGAAGACTACGCCGACAGCTGGCGCACCCGGCAATAGGCGGCGCCGCACCCGCCGCGCCACCGGAAACACCGCCGATGAAGAACCCGTTCGACACCCCGGAGCGCGCCGCGTATCGCGAGACGATCGCGAAGTTCGTGGCGGCGGAGATCAGGCCCCATGTCGACGCATGGGACGAGGCCGGGGCGATCCCGTGGGAGATTCACGAGAAGCTGGGCGCGCTCGGCTTCTTCGGCTTCGGCATCGACGAGCAATACGGCGGGCTCGGCTTCGACGACTGCTTCATGCGCAAGGACGGCGCGGTCGAACTGGCGAAATGCGGCGCGACCGGCGTCGGCGCGGCGGTCGGCGGGCGCAACATCTCGACCGCGCCGATCGCGATGCTGGCCTCGGAGGATATCCGGATGCGCGCGCTGCCGGAGATCGTCTCCGGCCGCAAGGGCTCGTCGCTCTGCATCACCGAGCCGGGCGGCGGCTCCGACGTCGCCAACCTGCAGACCCGGGCGTGGAAGGACGGCAACCACTTCGTCATCAAGGGCAGCAAGACCTTCATCACCGGCGGCATGACGAGTGACTATTTCGTCGTCGCGGCGCGCACCGGCGGCGAGGGCCTGGCCGGCATATCGCTGTTCCTCGTCGAGGCCGACACGGAGAATTTCAGCCGCACGCCGCTCGACCGCAAGATGGGCTGGTGGTGCTCGGACCAGGCGACGCTCTATTTCGACGAATGCCGGGTGCCGGCGGAAAACCTGATGGGCGAGGAGAATCGCGGCTTCATCGCGATCATGGAGAATTTCAACCTGGAGCGCGTCGGCCTGGTCGCCCAGGCCCTGGGCATGATGCAGGCCTGCTTCGAGGAATGCGTCGACTACGCCCGGCAGCGCCGGACCTTCGGCAAGCGCCTGATCGAGCACCAGGTCATCCGGCACAAGCTGGCCGACATGTCGGCCCGGATCGACGCCGTCGAGGCGCTGCTGAACTGGATCTGCTGGTCGGTCAACGAGGACAGGATGCCGGTGGCGGAAATCTCCAAGGCCAAATTCTATTCGACCAAGGCGCTGGAATTCGTGTGCAGCGAGGCCATGCAGATCTTCGGCGGCGCCGGCTATCTGCGCGGCAATCTGGTCGAGCGCATGTACCGCGAGGTCAAGGTCGTCGCCATCGGCGGCGGCTCGGAGGAAATCATGCGCGACCTGGCGGTGCGGCAGATGGGGTTGTAGCGGCGGACGACTGTACGGACCGCGCCCCCGCCCTCTTCCGCTCGCTGGCGCTCTTGAGTTGGCCGCAGGCGGCCATGATGTCCCGGCCGCGCGGGGTGCGGACGGTGCAGGTCAGGCCGCCGTCGAGGCAGATCGTCATGAAGGCCCGGATACGCTTCTCGCTGGAGCATTCATAGGGCGTGCCCGGCCAGGGGTTGAACGGGATCAGGTTGATCTTGGCCGGAATGTCCCTGAGCAGCCGGACCAGTTCGCGGGCGTCGGCGTCGCTGTCGTTGACGCCCTTGAGCATGACATATTCGAAAGTGATGCGCCGGGCGTTGTTGACGCCGCCGTAGTTGCGGCAGGCGTCGAGCAGCTCGGCGATCGGGTAGCGCCGGTTCAACGGCACGAGCTCGTCGCGGATGGCGTCGGTCACGGCATGGAGCGAGACGGCGAGGTTGACGCCCAGGTCCTCGCCGCATTGCCGCATGACCGGCACGACGCCGGCGGTCGATAGCGTCAGCCTGCGGCGCGAGATGGCGATGCCGTCGCCGTCGGTCAGGATGCCGGCCGCCCGGGCGACATTGTCGTAGTTGTAGAGCGGCTCGCCCATGCCCATCAGGACGATGTTGGTGATCTTCCGGTCTTTCCGGGCCGAGGGCCAGTCGTCCAGCGCGTCGCGCGCCAGCATGAGCTGGCCGACGATCTCGCCAGCGTCGAGGTTGCGCACCCAGGGCTGGGTGCCGGTGTGGCAGAAGCGGCAGTTGAGCGTGCAGCCGACCTGGGAGGAGATGCACAGCGTGCCGCGATCCTCTTCCGGGATGAACACCATTTCCGCCTCGCTGGCGTCCGGGAAGCGCAGCAGCCATTTGCGGGTGCCGTCGCTCGAGACCTGCACGTCCGCCGGCGCCGGCCGGTCCAGCGTGTGGCGCTCGGCCAACCTGGCGCGCGCCGCCTTGGAGATGCTGGTCATTTCCTCGAAGCCGCGCGCGCCGCGGTGATAGATCCAGTGCCGGAGCTGCTTCGCGCGGAACGGCGGTTCGCCGAGCGCGCGCACCGCCTCGCCGAGCCCGGCCATGTCGGCGCCGACCAGGGACGGCCGCCCTGCCCCGTTCCCCGCCGGGAAACGCGGCGGCGCGGGTTCGTCCTGCCGTGCGGGTGCGATGCTGTCCATGGACCGGGAAGTAGCGGGCCCGCCGCGCTTCGGCAAGGCGGCCGGTCCGGCAACCGGGGCTTGCCCCGGAGCCCGGCCTGTGAGAGCCCTCGACCATGAGCGGAACCGCCGACGATAACGGCCCGAAAGGCGAGCGCATCGCCAAGCGCATCGCGCGGGCCGGCCTGTGCTCGCGCCGGGAAGCCGAGCGCTGGATCGCCGCCGGGCGGGTTTCCGTGGACGGCCGCGTGCTCGACACGCCCGCCTTCGCCGTGCTGCCCCATCAACGGATCGTCGTGGATGGCCAGCCGTTGCAAGCGAACGAACCGCCGGCCCTGTGGCGCTACCACAAACCGGCCGGCCTGGTGACGACAAACCGCGATCCGCAGGGCCGGCCGACCGTCTTCGAACGGCTGCCGCCGGATCTGCCCAGGGTCATCACCGTCGGCCGGCTCGACCTGACGACGGAAGGCCTTCTGCTGCTGACCAACGACGGCGACCTCGCCCGTTTCCTGGAACTGCCTTTGACCGGCTGGACCCGGCGCTACCGGGTCCGGGTCAAAGGCCGGCCCGACGAGGCCGCGCTGGCCCGGCTGGCCGATGGCGTCACCGTCGACGGCGTCCGCTACGGGCCGGTGCAGGCCCGGCTCGACCGGCAGCCCGAGCGTTCCGGGGGCGCCAACGCCTGGCTCACCATGAGCATCCGGGAGGGCAAGAACCGGGAAATCCGCAAATTGTGCGCCCATCTCGGGCTGACGGCGAACCGGCTGATCCGAACGGCGTACGGGCCGTTCCAGCTCGGCAAGCTGGCGGCCGGCGCGGTCGAACGGATACCGGAACGGGTGTTGCATCAACAGCTGCCGCACTGGCCCGGGTTCGGCGGCGGCGACCGGCCCGTTCCGGCCCGGAGGTCGTCGCAGCAGCCGAAAGGGAATCCGGCAGGCAATGCGCATCGTCGGCGGAGGCCTTAAGGGCCGGCGCCTCGCCGCGCCGCCGGGCGGCGCGGTCCGCCCGACCGCCGACCGGGCGCGCGAGGCCCTGTTCAACCGCCTGGTCCACGGCGCATTTTCCGGCGATGGTACGTCGGGCGTTGCCGGCGCGCGCGTTCTCGACGCCTTCTGTGGCACCGGCGCCCTGGGCTTCGAAGCCCTGTCGCGCGGCGCGGCGCAGGCCGTCTTCCTCGACAACGACGACGACGCCATTGCCTGCGTCCGTACCAATATCGCCGCCCTCGGCGTCGCCGACCGGGCAACGGTCCTCCGGGCCGATGCGACGGACCCGCCGCGCGCCGACGCCCCCTGCACGCTGGCCTTTCTCGACCCGCCCTATGCCGGAAATACCATCGCCGCCGCCCTGCCGGCCCTGGCCGCGGCAGGCTGGCTGGCGCCCGGCGCGCTCTGCGTGGCGGAAAGCGCTGCCAAATCGCCGGCTCCGGAGCCGCCGGGCGGCTTCGAGACGCTGGACAGCCGCAGCTACGGCAAGGCGCGTTTCTCCTTCCTGCGTTTTCGTCCCTGAGGCGCGGCCCGATGCCGGCAGCGGCGCGGATTTTTCCTTGCGCCGCCTCGATTTTCGCCCGATGTTGCGCGCCTTATCAGAACGGGAGGAGACCCATGAAGAAAGTGTTCGCAGCCGGCCTTACGGCGCTGGCCGCCCTCGGTATCGCCGCGGCGCCGGTCCAGGCCGCCTATCCGGAACGTCCGGTCCAGTTCGTTATCCCCTGGCCGCCGGGCGACCTGGAGGACGTGCTGACCCGCCTGATCGCCAAGCAGATGAACAAGGATTACGGCGTGCCTGCCGCGGTGGTGAACCGGCCCGGCGGCGGCGGCGTGGTCGGCGCCTCGACGGTCGCGCGCGCCAAGCCCGACGGCTACACCGTCGGCAGTTTCGTGATCGGCATCCCGACGGTCCACGTCCTGATGGGCAATGCGCCGTGGAAGCGCGATACGTTCGATCCGGTCGGCATCTTCCTGACCTATCCCTTCCTGCTGGCGGCCCGGGCCGATGCGCCCTACAGCAACATCGCCGAGCTCGCCGCCCATGCGAAGAAGAACAAGGTGCGGCTGGGCCATTTCGGATACGGCCTGATTCCGACCCGCGCAACCATCCTGGCCGCCAAGCAAATGGGCTTCAAATTCGGAGCCGAGGCTGCCTTCGACGAGCTGACCTGCGCGACGCTCAAGGCCAAGGACGCCGACGTCATCAACACAACCGCCCAGCTCGTGCTGCCGTGCCTGAAGAACATCAAGGTGCTGGCCGCGTTCGCGGACAACCGCATTTCGATCCTGCCGAACGTGCCGACGCTCGCCGAGCAGGTGAAGGGCCGCGAACTGCCGCTGCTGTGGAACGGCCTGTTCGTGCCCAAGGGCACCCCGCAGGAGGTCAAGGACAAGATCACGGCCTCGGCCAAGAAGGCGCTTGCCAGCGAGGCCGCCAAGAAGGTCGCCAAGACGACCGGCGCGATCATCTACTGGAAGGGCGCGGCCGAATCGAAAAAGCAGATCGACCGCGATTTCGACATCGTCCGCGGCATGCTCAAGGAAATGGGCGATCTGAAGAAGTAGCGCCTGTCGCCGGACCGGTCCCCGCCGCTTGGCCGGTGGGGGCCGGCCGGTCCTCTCCGTTCCGTCCATGAACCCGGAAAAAAGCATTTCCGGAGCCGCCTCGGCAATCGCGGCGGCAGCCTGCGCATCCCGCAGGGCGAAACCGGAGCGCCGACGACCTCCCCGATCGAGCCATGTCCGCGTTTGACGAAGAAACTGCGCAGGAAGGCGTGCCCGGCCGGGCGGTCGTGGCCCTTTTCTTTTTCGTCTTCGGCGCCGGCGGACTGGCGCTGATGCCCCTCCAGACGGGTACCTCGCCGGGCGACGAGGGCTGGTTCACCCAGCCCTGGCTGATGCCGCTGCTGACCCTCGGCCTGCTTACTGCGGTATCTCTGCTTTTCGTTGTAAAGCTCTGGAGAGAAGGAGAATTTTCGAGGGCGAAGACGACCGGCGCCGCCCTGGCGAGCGAGGCGTGGGTCTGGCTGAGGTCGGCCGAATTCTTTGCCTGGTACGTCGCCTATATCGTCCTGCTCGGACTGATCGGCTACGGGCTCTCGACCTTCCTGTTCGTCGCCTGCCTCGGATTGCGGGTCGGGCTGCGGCAGCCGAAATGGCTGCTGGCGGCGCTGGGCGCGACGCTGGCGATGGTGCTGCTGTTCCGTCTCGGCCTCGAAATCTGGGTGCCGCCGGCCGACCTGTACAACCTGCTGCCCAAGGGCGTTGCCGTGTTTCTCCAGCGCTATTTCTAGCCGGGACCGGACCGCCCGATGGACGCAATTCTCGCCGGATTGAGCCAACTCGGCCAGTGGCATGTCCTGATCGCGCTCTTCGCCGGGGCGATCAGCGGCGTCATCATCGGTGCGATACCGGGCCTGGGGCCGGCGGTCGCCATCGCCGTCCTGCTGCCGGCGACCTACGCGATGGACCCGCTGACCGCGCTCACCCTGCTGCTCGGCATCTATTCCGGCGCCTGGTACGGCGGCGCGATCCCGGCGATCCTGATCAACACGCCGGGCACGCCGGTCAACGTGCTGACGACCTACGACGGCTATCCGATGACGCTCGCCGGCCAGGCGCGGCGCGCCCTGTCGCTCGCCTACAGTTCCAGCTTCGTCGGCGGCATCGTCAGCGTCGTCGTGCTGATCGCGATGGCGCAGCCGCTGGCGGACATCGCGTCCAATTTCGGCTCGGCGGAATTCGCCATGGCGGCGCTGATGGCGATGGTGCTCGTCGTGGTCGCCCACCGCGGCCGGGTGCTGGCGGCGGCGATCACGCTGGCCTTCGGCCTGTTCCTCGCCACCGTCGGGCTGGAAACCGCGTTCAACACCCAGCGTTTCACCTTCGGCCAGGTCTGGCTCCAGGGCGGCGTGCCGCTGATCCCGGTGGTGCTCGGCCTGTTCGCCATGTCCCAGGCCTTCGTCCTGCTGACCGAGGACGACCAGTCCGGCGAGCCGCCGCGCCTGACCGGCCGCTTCTTCCAGGGCCTAGCGGAAGCCTTCCGCTATCCCAAGACCCTGTTCTCCTCATCCGGCTTCGGCGTCTTCATGGGCATCCTGCCCGGCGTCGGCGAGTTTCTCGCCCAGTTCTTCAGCTACACGCTGGCGCAGAAGACCTCGAAGACGCCGAACCTGTTCGGCAAGGGCGCGCCGGAAGGGCTGATCGCCTCGGAGGCCGCCAACAACGCCGTGCCGGCCGCCGCGCTGGTGCCTCTGCTCGCGCTCGGCATTCCCGGCGAGGCGCTGACCGCGATGATGCTGTCGGTCTTCATGGTGCACAATGTGATCCCGGGGCCGGAGTTGTTCGCCACGCGCCCCGAGTTCATCTCCGGCCTCTATCTCTCCCTGCTGGCGATGAACGTCGTGATCCTGATCTTCCTGCTGTTCGCGACCCGGCTGATCGTGGCCCTGTCGCGGGTCAATACGAAGTTCATCGGCGTCATCATCCTGGCGCTGACCCTGGTCGGCACCTACACGGCGAGCTACAACATCGTCCATCCGCTGATGGCGCTGGTCTTCGGCCTGATCGGCTACATTCTCAAGCGCCACAATATCCCGATCGTACCGATCGTGCTCGGCCTCGTGCTCGGGCCGATCTTCGAGGCGCGGCTGCGCCAGGCGCTCGGCACCGCCGGCGGCGACATGGCGATCTTCGTCGAGCGGCCCTATTCGGCCGGCCTCCTCGCCGTCATGGCCGTGGCGATGATCGGCATCGCGCTCACCAACCGGCAGCGCCGGCAGCGGGAAAAAATCGCCGCCGGGGAGCGGTGAGGCGGCGCCTGCCATCTTTGCACCGGCCGCAGGGCAGGCGAACCGCCGTTTGACGGCAGCGGGCATTTTGGCCATGTCTTGTCGCGAAGGCCGGAGTCACCCGCGGACTCCGGTTCCGCCGGAAATCGACAGGCATAGCCGATGGCCGTTTCGCCTTTCTCGATCGTCGCCGCCGACACGCCCGAGGCGCAGTCGGCGCTGGCCGGGCTGACCGGGCGCTATCCGATCGTTCCGGCGGCGGAAGCGCACCGCCTCGTCGTTCTCGGCGGAGACGGCTTCATGCTCGAAACCCTGCGTACCACACTGGACCGCGACGTCGCCGTCTATGGCATGAATCTGGGCAGCGTCGGCTTTCTGATGAACGAATTCGAGCCGGAGGGCCTGGCGGAACGGCTGGAAGCGGCTCAGCGGGTCGATATCCATCCGCTGATGATGCAGGCCCGAACCGTCGATGGGCGAACGGTCGAAGCGGTCGCGATCAACGATGTGTCATTGCTCCGCGAGACGCATCAGACCGCCAAGCTGCGCATCCTGATCGACGGCGTCGAGCGGCTGGCGGAACTGGTCTGCGACGGCGCCCTGGTCGCAACGCCGGCCGGCAGCACGGCCTACAACCTGTCGGCGCAGGGACCGATCGTCCCGATCGGCGCCAGGCTCCTGGCCCTCACGCCGATCAGCGCCTTCCGGCCGCGGCGCTGGCGGGGCGCGTTGCTGCCGGACACGGCCTCCGTAACCATCGAGATTCTCGAACCGTCGAAACGCCCTGTCAGCGCGGTTGCCGACTCGACCGAAGTGCGCGACGTGGCGAGCGTCACCGTCCGGCAGGCCGCAGATATGACCCTCTCCCTGCTGTTCGATCCCGAACACAATCTGGAAGAGCGCATCCTGCGCGAGCAGTTCCTGCCGTGACCGGCCGGAGCGTGGAGGGCCAGGCCGCGGCGGCGGCCCTGCCGCGCCGCACCTGGGTCTTCCGCCTGTCGATCACCTTTCTCGTCGGCGCGGCCGGCGGCTGGCTGTTCGATCAGGCGAACCTGCCGCTCGCCTGGATGATCGGAGCCCTTGTGTTCACGACCGTCGGCGCGATCGCCGGCGTGCCGATGATCGCCTCCAACAAGGTGCGCCAGCCGCTGATCGCTATCATCGGCGTCATGCTGGGCGCCCAGTTCACGCCGGAAATTGCGGCGCGAATTCCCGAGTGGTGGGCTTCGGTGATCGCCCTGTTTGCCTATGTCGGAATCAGTACCAGCCTGCTTTTCTGGTACTTCCGGCGCCTGGGGCACGGCCCGGTCACCGCATATTGCGCATCCACGCCCGGCGGTCTCAACGAAATGGTGCTGGTCGCGCAGGAAATGCGCGGCGACTATCTCTCGGTCGCGCTGGTCCACGGCACCCGCGTGCTGGTGACAGTGTTGATCGTGCCATTCGGCTTCGTCGCCCTCGGCCTGTACGATCAGGGCAGCCGGGCGCCGCTCGGCGCCGCATTCGGCGACATTCCGCTGGACGAAGCGGCCATCCTGACGGCCGGTGGCATCGCCGGGTATTTCGGCGCGAAGGCCCTGAAAATTCCCGCTGCGGCGCTGACCGGCCCGATGATCGTCAGCGCCCTGCTCCATCTGGTGGGCGCCAGCACCATCGCGCCGCCCGGCCCGCTGGTCGCCGTTGCGCAGGTTGTCGTCGGCGCAACCCTCGGCGCCCGCTTCGCCGGCGTCCCGATCCGCCGCGTCCTGCGCCTGGTCGTCCATTCGCTCGGGTCGACCGCGATCATGATCTCGCTGACCATCCTGCTGGCGGCAGCCGCCTCCGCCTTCGTCGATGCGTCAATCCCGGCGCTCGTGCTGGCGCTCGCGCCGGGCGGGCTGGCGGAAATGAGCCTGATCGCGCTCGCCCTGGGCATCGAGGCCGCGTTCGTGGCCGCCCATCACGTCATCCGGATCGCCCTGGTCGTGCTCGTCCTGCCGACCGTATTCCGCCGGCGTTACGAAGACCCGGGCGGACGCGGCGAACCGTAAGGCCCGGCCGCCGTGGCCGGGCCGCCGGGTTCAGCCGATCTGTCTGGGCAGCCAGGTCGCCACCTCCGGGACGAAGATCAGCAGGATCAGGACCAGAAGCTCGATCAGGATGAAGGGCAACGCCGAGCGGATGACCGCCCCGATCGTGACGTCGAACGGCGCCACGCCCTTCATCACATAGAGCAGCAGGCCGAACGGCGGCGTCAGCAGGCTGATCTCCATGGTGATCAGGATCAGCACCATCAGCCAGATCGGATCGATATTGTAGGTCGCCTGCAGCGAGGTCGCGCCGAGCAGGAAGAACGGCAGGGTGAGCAGCAGCATGCTCACCTGGTCCATGAAGGCGCCGAGGAACAGCAGCACGACCATCATCATGATGACGACGGCGAGCGGCGTGAGCTTGAGCGCGGACAGGCTTTCGAGCAGCCCCTCGGTCGCGCCGGACACCGCGAGCGACTGGGCGAAGACCAGCGAGCCGGCGATGATGAACAGGATCATGGTGTTGATCTTGGCGGTTTCGACCAGCGCCTTGGCGACGGCCCGCCAGTCGAAATCGGCGCCTTCCACGCCGGTAACGGTGATCCTGTTCCTGAACAGCCGGAAGAAGTAGCAGGCGGCCAGCGCGGCGATGCAGCCCAGCGCCGCCGCCTCGGTCGGCGACGCGATATCCAGAAAGATGCTGCCGACCACCACCACGAAAATGGAGAACAGGGGAAAGATGTAGAGAGCAAACGGCAGGAAGCGGTTGATCGCACGAAGGGCCGGACCGTCATAGGTCCGCGACCAGAGCGGCCCGCCGCGGCCGTTGATCGTAACGGTAAGCGGCACGTCGAGATGGCTATGATCGGGGTCGTAGCCCGGCGCCAGGCTCGGATCCAAGACACATCGCCCGATGACATAGGCGAAGAACAGGGCCGCCATCAGGATGCCCGGCACGATGCCGGCGACTAGCAGCAGGGCGACGGACTGCTCGGCAATGCTGGCCAGCAGCACGGCCAGCGCCGAGGGCGGAATCAGCATGGCGATGCCGCCGACCGCCATGATCGGCCCCATGGAGATCGACGGCTTGTAGCCGCGGTTCACCATGTCCGGCAGCAGGACGTTGCCCAGAATCGCGGTGTTGGCGATCGTCGAGCCGGAGAGCGAGGAAAAGATGGTGCCGCCGACGATCGAGACGACGGAAAGCCGGCCGGGCACGCGGGCGATGAGCCGGTCGATCGCGCCGATCGCCTTGAAGGCGACGCCGGTCTGCAACAGGATCTCGCCCATCAGCAGGAACAGGGCGATCGGCGTCAGCGCATAGTTCACCGCCAGATGGAATTCCATCGGCATGCTTTCGAGCGCGATCGCCGCAACCGTCCAGTCGCCGGTCTGCGCGAAGTCGCCGATGAACAGGGCCGTGCCGAACAGGTTTGCCGCCATAAAGGCGAACGCCACGGGCATGCCGAGGAACAGGAACGCGCACACGATCCCCAGCATCAGGATCATGGCGAAATACCATTCCATCGCTCAGAAACCCGCTTCGGAGGACGTCGCCACCCCTTCCTTGCCGGCGCGGCGGTAGCGCAGCAGGAATTCGATGGCGAGCAGGGCGAAGGAAACGGCAAAGACCAGCAGCATGTACCAGTTGGGAATGCGCAGGTCCTTGTCCGGCAGGGTGCCGAACTCGTATTCGCCGATCATGCCGACGGCGCCGAAATAGCACAGGACGAGGCAGAGCAGCGCGCCGCCGATATCCAGCAGCTTCTCCAGCCGCAGGGCGACCCGGCCCGGCAGTGCGGCAATGACGATATCGACCCGGACATGGGAGCCCTTGTTGAGCACCCAGGCCGCCGACAGGAAGACGCCGACATAGAGGCCGTATTCCGCACCCTCGTGCAGCCAGGGCAGGTTGCCCCAGCCGACCTTGCGCAGGAACAGGTCGAACGGAATCAGCAGCGCAAAGACGCCGATGGACAGCGCCACCAGGCCCGCGAGAACGCGGTTGACCCGCTCGAAGCCCGCCTCGAAGCGGTCGAGGATCAAGGAGGTCGCCGGCATATCGAAGCTCGAAACAGAAAAAGGGCGGCCGGCCGCGCCCGGCCGGCCACCCCTTCAGGATGCAAGGTTCGGCTCTATTTCGTGAACAGTTCCATCAGCTTCTTGCCGTGTTCCGGGCTGCGCTTGAGCACTTCGTCCCAGGCCGCCTTTTTCGCGGTGTTGAGCCATTTTTCGCGGTCGGCGCCTTTCATTTCGATGGTCTTGATGCCCTTGCTCTCGTACCAGGCCATCGTTTTCTTCCGCAGGGCCTGGAAACGCGGCTTGGTCGTCTCGGCGGCGGATTCATGCTCCAACGTCAGGTCGGTGATGAATTTCCGCTGCGCGTCGCTCAGCGACTTCCACTTTTTCAGGTTGACCAGCAGGTGCAACGACGCGTTGTAGAAGCCGGGGTCGACGCGAAACTTCGTGACCTTGGCCCAGGCCGGATTCCAGCCGACCGCCGGCCAGCCGAAGCCCTGCACGGTGTTGCTCTCCATGAGCGTGTAGATTTTCGGCATCGCCGCCAGCTGGACCGTGGCGCCCAGCGCCTTGAAGAAGGCCGTGTAGACCGGCGCGACGCGCAGATGCAGCCCCTTCAGGTCCGGGCCCGTGATCGGCTTGCTCAGGAACAGGTGGAACGTTCCGTAGTCCCAGTAGCGGCCGACATAGTGAAGGTTCTTCGCGGCGAGCAGCTTGCTGACATAGGCGATCGCGCCGCGCTTGCGCAGCGTGGCGAAATCGTATTCCTGCAGGCGCAGCACCGGCGCCTCCGGAAGCACGTTGCCGAAATAGGCCTCCGTGCAACCGACGATGTCATAGGCGCCCTTGGCCATGCGCTGGGTCAGCGTGAACGGGCTGCCGATCGCCGGCGCGCCGCCGAGCAGCTTGATCTGGACGACGCCCTTGCCCTTGGCGTTCATCTCCTTGACCAGCGCCTCGAAGGGCCGGCCGGGCGGGCTGCCGATCGGGAAACAGCTGCCGCCGCGCAGCGTGACTTCCGCGGCATTCACCGCTACCGGGGCCGCACCTGCGGCCAGCGCGGCAACCGCGAGGCCGGGAACGGCGAATTTGAGCATTTTCATGGACTTTTCCTCCCAGACACACGAACGGCCGGCGCCGCGGGCCACGGCCCGCCTTCCAGCCGGCAATACCCTGTCATAGCGTACGGCCAGGGCGCCGACAATGAATTAGGGGGAATTAGAGGGGATTTGGAGGGGAATCAGAGCGGAACGGCGAGCAGGCCGACGATGTTGGATGTGTCGAGCAGGACCAGCCGTTCGGCGAATTTGGGCGTGCCTTCGACGAAAACGATGCGGTCGACATATTCGCCGGCGGAGAACAGGTCCGACCGTCCCTCGGCGTCGGTCTGGATCACGGCGTAGTTCGCCCGGGCCTCGTAGACCCCGTCCGCCACGCCGACGATATCGACATTGGTAATCAGGTGCCGGTCGGTATGCAGGTTGTAGTAGTTGGCGACCCGCAGCGACGTAACCCGGTCGCGCATCATCGCCCTGTTCTCGAAATACAGGATGTAGCCGTACAGGCCGGCGTCCCGGTTCTCGCGCGACTGGATCAGGTAGCGCGCGTCGTCGAGAAAGAAGTCGGGCCATTCCTCCAGCCGGTCGTCGTCCAGGCAGCGGGCATAGGCCTTGTTCATCTGCTCGATCGCGAACAAGGCGTCGCGGTCGACGTCGAGCCCGATGCCGCTCACTGGGGCGGCCGCTCCCCGGCTGCCGCGGCCCCGCCCGTCTCCGGCGGCGCGAAGCCCATGAACCGGGCGTAGCCCTTCCACATCGCCCGCAGGTTGGCCTCGCTCACCATATGGTCGATGCGGCCGGGCGTCGAATTCGTGCCGTCCATCGCCACCAGGCCGGCCCCCTTCTCCGCGCCCAGCGCGATCCGCGCCTGCAGTTTCTCCACCACCTCGGCGTCTTCCATCGCGACATAGCCGGCCGGGCCGAACTGGTTGTTCTGGAACAGGTGCTCACGCAGACAGTCCGGATCGTCGGCATAGGTGAAATAGGTGTAGACCACCTCGAAGCGGTCCGGCGCCTTGGGCCGGAACTGGCGGATGCTGAACGCGCTGCCGATCAGCGTGAACAGGCAGTTCGGAAAAATTCCGACGATCGAGATCGCGATGTTGTCGGGCAGCGCGGTGCGAAAGGCGGCGACGCGCGGCTCCTCCAGTTTGGTACGCTGCTTGCGGGCATCGGGGTTCTGGTAGATCGTCAGCAGGCAGTGGGTGCCCTCGTGCCACATCTCGGCGCGGGCCGCCTGGTCGGGCTGGACGATGCCGAAGGCGCCGAAAAACTTGTGCAGCTGGGGTGCGTGATAGAAGTCGCGCGAGTTTTCGTAGAGCAGCTTCCAGTTGGCCCGGATCGTGTGGCGCTGGTAGCCGGTGACCGTGACCGGGCGAGCGAACACCGCCGAGAGCCGCGCGCAGATTGCCGGGCCCAGATAGTCTTCGAGCGGCGGCGCCTCGCTGGAGAAGGTGCCGAAGACCACGCCGGCCCACGAAGCGACGCGCAGCGGCCGCATCCGGTGCTGCGCCTTGTCGAACGCCGCGTCGTAGCCGCCGACGCCGCCGCGCCCTTTCTCCCAGGGCACGCCGGTGACCCGTCCGGCCCGGTCGTAGCTCCAGTTGTGGTAGATGCAGGTGAAGCCGCGGGCGTTGCCGCGCGGCCGGCGCACCACCTCCGCGCCGCGATGGGCGCAGCGGTTCACGAAGGCGCGCAGTTCCCCGCCCTCGTCCCGCACCAGCACGACCGGCGTCGCGCCGACGTGGCAGGTCGTGTAGTCGCCGGGTTCGGGGACTTCGACTTCGAGACCGAGATAGTTCCAGTGCGGGCCGCGAAAGAGCCGTTCGTCTTCGCGTTCGTGGATTTCCGGCCTCGAGAACAGTTCGAACGGAACGCGGCTCCAGCCTTCGGCGGGCCAGACCAGACCGCCCGTGTTGCTTTCGGCAACGGCATGGTCGATGGCGGTATAGGCGGGCATGACGGCGATCCGGTGCGGGTGCGGCGCGGCCCGCAGGCGCACGCCGCCGCCGGGCCGGGCACCAGCCTTACATCATTCGGGACGCTGCGGGAAATCCCCGGATTGCGGAACGCCGGCCGGAGCAGGCTAAAGCCCGGCTGCCTTGCGCGCCTCGGCCAGCCAACCCATCGCCCGGCCGACGCCGCCGAAGGGGAAAATGTGCAGGCCGGCGATCTCGGGTAGCGGGTCGCGCCCCGCCGCGGCGACCAGGCCGGCGATCAGGTCATCCGGTTTCACGGTCCGGCGGATCAGCTTGACGCTGCCGGCGCCCTGGCGCATCAGGGCGCGGGTCGAAACGCCGATGCCGCAGATTTTCGCATAGCGCAGCAGGGTCGCCAGATCGGCCGGACCGGCGATGCCGAGGCGCACCGGCAGGCCGATGCCCAGGCCGCGCAGCTTCTGCGCCCAGTCGACGACCGTGGCGCCTTCGAAGACGAACTGGGTGACGAAATCGAAATCGGCGTCGCTGCTGCAGGCGTAATGATCCTTCCTGAGCATCGCCTCGCGCAGGGCGTCGTCGCCGATGAGGCGATTACCCTCGGGATGCGCACCAACATGGATCGTTCGCAGGCCGTGCCGCTCCAGGGCGCCGGTGAGCAGCACATCCATGCTTTCGGCAAACGGCCCGGCCACCTCGGGCCGGTCTCCGGCGATGACCAGCGCCTCGCGGCAGCCGGCCTCGCCGGTCAGCCGGTAGAGGAAATCCTCGAGCGCCGCATGGCTCGGCAGGGCCCGCGCCGCGATATGCGGCACGGCGATATAGCCCCGCGCGTTCAGCGTCTTTGCGGCGGTCACGGTATCGGTCCGGTCGCGCGACGGCAGCGAGGCGACGAAGACCCGGGCGCCCGCCGGCACGTGCGCGCACACCTTGTCGACCTGATCCGGGTCCGGCAGGGTTTCCGTCGACACCTGCGACAGCAGGCGCTGCAACAGCGGTTGCAGTTCGACCGGGTATGCGACGGAGCGACGATCGCGGGTCATGGCGTCACCGATCGGCCGGGCCCGGCGCGCCTGTGTCGCACGGGCCGATGCAGGGTGGGAGCGGCCTCTACGCCCTTTATGCGGCGTTGGAAAGCGAAAAAATGCAGGCCGAAATCACAGCTTCGTGTACGGCCGCGGACGGGGCCCGAAGCGGGTCGAACCGGCCGGGTCCGGCAGTCGCACCAGCGCCGTGGAATCGGCCGCGGAATCCGCTTGCCGCCCCTGCCCTGCACGCTAAGTTTGGCGCACCGTGGCGGGCGCGGCATGACCGCTGCCGCACCGGAACGCGTTCGGCGTGCAGGCATTCCGACAGGCAAGACCAACAGGCAAGAAAAGCGATGACGAAATTCGGAGTGGGCCAGGCGGCGGCCCGAATCGAGGACCGGGTGCTGGTGACCGGCGCCGGCGCCTATACCGACGATACCTCGATCGACGGCCAGGCCTGGGCCTGCGTTCTGCGCTCGCCCCATGCCCATGCCCGTATTCTCGGCATCGACAGTGCCGAGGCCGCCGCCGCGCCCGGCGTGGTCGGAATCCTGACCGGAGCGGACATGGCCGCCGACGGCCTCGGCGACCTGCCCTGCCTGGTCCCGCTCGAGAACCGGGACGGTTCGGAGCGCCACGACTCGCCCCACGGTATCCTGGCCGGCGATCGGGTGCGCTATGTCGGCCATCCGGTGGCGCTGGTCGTGGCCGAGACCCTGGCCCAGGCGCGCGACGCCGCCGAGCGGATCGCGGTCGAGTATGAGGAACTGCCGGTCACCGTCCACACGGAGCATTCGGCGGCGGACGGCGCCCCGCTGCTCTACGATCACATCCCCAACAATCTGATCTACGACTGGCACAAGGGCGACGAGGCCGGCGTCGAGGCGGCGCTGGCCCGGGCCGACCATGTCTGCGAACTCCGGCTGGTCAACAACCGGGTGGTTGCCAATCCGATGGAGCCGCGCAGCGCGCTCGCCGTGCATGACGCCGCTGCCGGGCGCACGACCCTCGCGGCCTCGACCCAGGGGCCGAGCCTGATCCGCGACATCCTCGCCGAACCGGTCTTCGGGATCGACCCGTCGAACCTGCGCGTCACCACCGGCCATGTCGGCGGCGGATTCGGCATGAAGGTCTTTCCGCACGCGGAGCAGGCGCTGGTGATCTGGGCGGCGCGCCGGCTCGGGCGGCCGGTCAAATGGACGTCCGAGCGGTCCGAAGGCTTCCTTTCGGACGTCCAGGCGCGGGACAACATTACCTACTGCAAGCTGGGCCTGGACCGGAACGGCCGTATCCTCGCCCTGCGCGCCGACACCTTCGCCAACGAGGGCGCCTATCTGTCGACCTTCGCCCCGCTGGTCGCCTGTTTCGGCATGGACATGCTGGCCGGGCTCTACGACATCCCGGTCATCTACACGACGGTGAAGGGCGTGCTGACCAATACCGTACCGGTCGACGCCTATCGCGGCGCCGGGCGGCCGGAAGCCGCCTATATCGTCGAGCGGATCATCGACAAGGCGGCGCTGGAAACCGGCCGATCACCCGACGAAATCCGCCGGATCAACTTCATCCGGCCGGACCGGATGCCCTACGCCACCTGCCTGGGCGACACCTACGACAGCGGCGAATTCGAGGCGCTGATGGACGCGGCGATGGCGCAGGCGGACTGGGCCGGTTTCGAGGCGCGCCGGGCCGAATCGCTGCGGCGCGGCAAATATCGCGGCATCGGCCTCGCCACCTATATCGAGCGCTGCGGCGGCGGCCCGCCGGAGGTCGCGGCCGGCAGTTTCGGCGACGACGGCATTCTCACGGTCGCCATCGGGACGATGGACAACGGCCAGGGCCACAAGACATCCTACAGCCAGATCCTGTCCGGCGAGCTGGGCATCGACATGGAGAATATCCGCATCTTCCAGGGCGATTCCGACCGCGCCCCGCCCGGCATGACCGGCGGTTCGCGCTCCGTCCCGGTCGGCGGGTCGGCGATGCTCGGGCTGGCCGTCGCCATTATCGACAAGGGACGGCAGACCGCCGCCGACATGCTGGAAGCCGCCGCCGGGGACGTCGAATATGGCGACGGCGCCTACCGGGTCGCCGGCACCGACCGGGAGGTGGGCCTGTTCGATGTTGCCCGCCGGGCGCAGGAGAACGGCGAACCGCTGGACGAGTCCTTCGAACGCACGCCCGAGACCGACACCTTTCCGAACGGCGCCCATGTCGTCGAGCTGGAGGTCGACGCCGAAACGGCCGAGATCGAGATCCTGCGCTATACGGTGGTTGACGATTTCGGCGCCGTCATCAATCCGCTGCTGATCGAGGGCCAGGTCCATGGCGGGATCGTCCAGGGGCTGGGGCAGGCCCTGCACGAGTTCACCTGGTACGATCCGGCGAGCGGCCAACTCGAGACCGGGTCGTTCATGGACTACAACATGCCCAAGGCGGACTATTTCCCGTTCTTCAGCTTCGCCACCCGCAACGTGCGCTGCACGACCAACCCGCTCGGCATCAAGGGCGCGGGCGAGGCCGGCGCGATCGGCGCACCGCCCGCCGCCATCAACGCCCTGGTCGATGCCCTGCGCCCGGTCACCGGGATCGACCATATCGACATGCCGGCGACGCCGCAGGCCGTCTTCCGGGTGCTGAACGGCGCGCGCAAGGCGGCCTAGGCTTGCCAAGGGGCCGGCCGCTGCGCAAACGGATGCCCGCGCCCTGGTGGGCGGCGGCAATCCTCGCCCTGGCCTGGCTGCTGTTTTCGTCCGTCGCGGACGCCGCAACCGCCGCGCCCGCACCAACGCCCGAATCCGCCCTCCGGTCCGAACCGGCCGGAAACGTTTTTTCCCCTCTTCAGAGGATTCCCCTGCGAAAGGCCGCGAACGGGCTTCTGCAGAGTAAGCAAGGCAGTCCCCCCTCCCCTTGGGGGAGGGGGTCAGGGGGAGGGGTAAGCGGCGACCGAAGCCTTGCCGGAACCGACGTCGGCGCGCTGCCAGACGACCCCTCCCCTGGCCCCTCCTCCAAGGGGAGGGGGATTTCGGCAGCGCCTTATTTCAATACGGTCTTATTCGGCGCGGGAAGCGCCGTTCATGATCCGCTCATGACGGGCCCATGACCCGGCCCATAAGCCGCAGGGCGCCGTATGACGGTATCGTCGTTACGACGCCGGTCTCGATTCCCTATGTCCGCTTTTCGACCCGGGGCGCGCATTGGTGGATCGGGCGGGCCCTGGCGGCGCTGGTCCGCGACTGCGGCCTCTCCAAGGACCGGTTCGACGGCGTGTGCGCGACCAGCATGTCGCTGGCGCCGGACACCGCCGTCGGCATCGTCCAGCATCACGGGCTGACGCCGCGCTGGCTCGACTTCATCCCGATGGGCGGCGTCACCGGGGTCGTCGCGATGCGCCGGGCGGCGCGCGCGGTCCAGGCCGGCGACGCCGACATCGTCGCCTGCGTCGCCGGCGACACCAACCATATCGACAGCTTCCGCCAGGGCCTCGAAAACTTCAGCCAGTTCGGCAAGGATGCCGTCTATCCCGTTGGAACGGGAGGGCCGAACGCCAGCTTCGCCTTCCTCACCGACTACTACATGCGGACCTACGGCGCCCGGCGCGAGGATTTCGGCAAGATGTGCGTGGCCCAGCGGGAAAACGCCCTCGCCTATCCCCACGCCCTGTTCAAGGCGCCGCTCACCCTGGAGCAGTATATGACCGCCCGGCCGATCGCCGAGCCGGTGCACCTGTTCGACTGCGTCATGCCCTGCGCCGGCGCCGAAGCCTATCTCGTCATGCGCGAGGAAGAGGCGCGCGGCCTCGGCTTGAGCTTCGGCCGCATTCTCGGCACCATCGAGCGGCACAACGCCTTTCCGGACGACCCGGTGCAGTTTCGCGGCGGCTGGGCGATGGATTGCGGCGAACTCTACGGCATGGCCGGCGTGAGCCCGGACGACATCGATTTCTTCGAGACCTACGACGACTATCCCGTGATCAACATGCTGCAGTTCGAGGATCTGGGCTTCTGCGCCAAGGGCGAGGCGCCGGACTTCGTGCGCAGCCACAGCCTGACGACCGGCGGCAGCTTCCCGATCAACACGTCCGGCGGCCAGCTTTCCGTCGGGCAGGCCGGCGGCGCCGGCGGCTTCCTCGGCACGGTGGAGGCGATCCGCCAGGTCACCGGCCAGGCGCTCGGCGAGCCGGTGCCGGATGCGAAGATCGGCCTGGTCGGCGGCTTCGGCATGATCAGCTACGACCGCGGCGTGTGTTCGGCGGCGGCGATCCTGGCGGCGGGGGACTGAGTCCGTGGCCGCCCCGCTCAGGAAACCGAAGCGCAAGAACCCGGTCCTGCGCACACGGGCGCCGATGCTGCCGCCAGCGCCGCGCAGCCGGATTTCGCTCGGCCTGACCTCGGGCGCGGCGCGCGGCGTCTTCGAGCTCCAGATCTGCCGGGACTGCGGCGCCGTCCAGTATCCGCCGCGCGAGGCCTGCCGGGAGTGCCTGTCGGACCGGCTGGACTGGACGCCCCACAGCGGCGCCGGCGAACTGGTGGCGCACACCACCCTGCGCCACGCCATGGAGAACTATTTCCGCGAGCGCCTGCCCTGGCGGCTCGGCATCGTCAAGCTGGACGGCGACGGGCCCCCAAGCGAATCGGAGACAGTGGCGCCCAGCCTGATCGTCCACGTCCACGGCGATTGCGCCGAACCGCCGGTCCGGGTCCGCATTCGCGCCATGCTGGACCGGTCCGGACAGGCGGTGCTGCTGGCCCTGCCGGAAAAGGATACGCCCCATATGAGCGACGATCCCCAGATGCGCGAACTGACCTGCGATCCGAAGTTCCGCAAGGTCTTCGTGACCGACGGCAAGGGCCCGGTCGGCCAGGCGGTCGTGAAAGCCATGATCGCGGCCGGGTCCGACCTGGTCTGGGTCGGCGAGGCCGCGCCGTGGAAAAAGATTCCCGGCTTCGAGGAGATCAAGGCGCTGCCGGAGGTCACGGTGGTCGACCTGGACGTGACCAATCCGGATTCGGTCAAGCGCTGCGCCGGCCAGATCGGCCCCAAGGTCGATATTCTCGTCAACACGGCCGAGCAGCACCGGGCCTATACCGTCGGCGGGCGTTACGGCACGGAGAACGCCCGCGCCGAGATGGAGATCAACTATTTCGGCCTGCTGCGCCTGGCCCAGGAATTCGGGCCGGTGATGATGTCCCGCGGCGCCGATACCGAGACCAACGCCGTCGCCTGGGTCAACATCCTGTCGATCTTCGCGCTCGCCAACAAGCCGGACCAGAGCACCTTTTCGGCCTCGAAGGCGGCGGCCCATTCGCTCGCCCAGGCGATGCGCGCGGGCATGCACCGGTCCGGCGTGCGGGTGATCAACCTGTATCCGGGGCCGCTCGACGTCGAATGGAACCAGGAACTGCGCCCGCCCAAGGTGACGCCGGCGGCCCTCGCCCGCGCCATCGTCGGGGCCTTGCAGGGCGGCGCCGAGGACGTTTATCCCGGCGACGTCGCGAAAGACTGGTACGAACGCTGGCGCCGCGATCCCAAGGTGCTGGAACGGGAGCTGGCGCATGGCGAATAGCCCTTCGATACGCCACTCGACCGGCCACGCCCCGAATTGACAGTTCGGCCTCCGCCGAAATAGAACGGTTCCGGTTCGCGCTCCGCCGCGGCGCCCCGGTCGAGGCAGCGGCCAGCTCCCGATCAGGAGGTTTCCATGAGTTCGAAACCGTCGATCCGGCTGAACCATGCCGGGTTCCACGTTTTCGACATCGAGCGGATGGTGGACTTCTTCACCAGCGTTTACGGCCTCCATGTCACCGATCGCGGCATTGCCGGAGAGACGGGCGAGATCGTCTTTCTCTGCGCCGACCCGAGGGACCACCACCAGCTGGTGCTCTACGAAGGACGGACTTCGAGAGAGGGCGTTCACTACAACCACATGTCCTTCGAGGTGAACGACCTCGACCGGCTCAGAGAGATCTACCGCGCGCTTCAGGACTATCCCGGCGTCACCGGCATCCACACCATGAACCACGGGGTCTCCTGGGCGGTCTATTGCCACGACCCGGAAGGCAACCGCACCGAAGCCTTTGTCGATACGCCCTGGTACGTGAACCAGCCCTACTACGCCGACAACCTGGACCTCTCGCTGAGCGACGAAGAGATCGCGGAGACCACCAGACGGATGCTCGAAACCGAGCCGACGGCGGAACCGGTCGAGCGCTGGCGCGCCCGCTTTGCCGAAAAGCTGGGGCTCGACCCGGCGCTCGATCCGGCGCCCGACCCGGCGCGGGGGCCTTCGGCACAGGGCAGGCTCGCGCCTCGGTAGGCAAGGCGGATCCCGGGCATTGTGGCCTTCGGCCGGGGGCGTCGAGGAGCGTCCGATCGACAGGAAGCCGTCTGGAATGAGGGAATCACCATGACCGCCAACCCGCTTCTGGACATGGTCCGCGGCATCGCCGAACGCAAAGTCCGCGTGATCGACCTGACGCAGACGCTGACGCCGGATTTTCCGCAGATCGAACTGCCGCCGGAGATGGGCCAGTGCTGGCCGTTCCGGCTCGAGGAGGTGTCGCGCTACGACGACCGGGGGCTTGCCGCCTACTGGAACAACTTCTCCTGCGGCGAGCATACCGGCACCCATTTCGACGCGCCGATCCACTGGGTCTCCGGCCGCAACCTGCCCAACAACAGCACCGATACCGTGCCGGTCGAGAACATGGTCGCGCCGGCCTGCGTCGTGGACTGCGTGAAGCATGTCGAGCAGAACGCCGATTACCTGCTCAGCGCCGACTTCCTGCGCAACTGGGAGGAGGAGCACGGCCGGATCCCGCCGCGGTCCTGGGTCCTGATGCGGACCGACTGGTCGAAGCGGCCGGACCCGGAATCCTACCAGAATTTCGACGACGAAGGGCAGCACACGCCGGGCCCGGACACCGATGCCGTGCGCTTCCTGGTCGAGGAACGCGACGTCATGGGCTTCGGCAGCGAGTGCATCGGCACCGACGCCGGCCAGGCCATGCATCTGCGCCCGCCCTACCCGTGCCACTACTATATCCACGGCGCCGGCCGCTACGGGCTGCAATGCCTGACCAACCTCGACCTGCTGCCGCCGACCGGCAGCGTTATCTTCACCGCCCCGCTCAAGATCAAGCAGGGCAGCGGCTCGCCCCTCAGGGTGCTGGCGCTGGTGTGGGAGGGGTAGCGGCGCTGGCGCTGCAATTCAGGTTTTTCAGGCCATTCCCCTCTCCCCGCCGTCGAGAAATCGCCAAAAATCCGATCCGGGCCGCTGCCCGCGCCGGAAAGCCCTTGACATATCTGGTTAAGAACATTATATGAACAATCGTCAGCGGACGGAGTGTGCTCCCGCGGAGATGCCTGCAAAAAAAACACGGAGGGTAGACCGGTCTTTCTAATTTGTACTGGCCAAAAAATGGCGTAATTTCAAGGCTTTAGAGGATTTGGAAGTTGAACGATCGTACAAGAATCACAGGATAATTGTCCTATAGCGTCATTTGTGGCCCGGCGCCCTGGCCGCAGGCCGTGACGCCAACGGCGGATCCGCCCTACCCCCCGAACGGCTTCCTGCCCGTCAGGATCGCACGCAGGAAACGGCCGACTTCGCGGTTGGAGATTTGGCGGGCGCGGTCGTCGCGGCCGATCAGGTAGGGCGGGCCGCCGACGCACAGGCCGAGGATGGTCATGCGCAAGAGCGGCGAGGCCATGACCAAGCCGGTGTTGAGGTCGCGGATCGCGCCGTCCGGCTCGACGCGCAGGCGGCAGCCGTGCATCTGCCGGCCGATGCGGAACCGGGACCAGCCGCCGTCCCACTGGTGCGGCGCGTCCTTTATCGCGATCAGCCGGCCGGCGCTGCCGCCGCGTTTCATGTCGTCCAGATAGGCCCGGCAGCGCACGGGATCGATCAGTTCGTCGGCGGTGCCGTACATCATCAGCAGCGGCGCGCCGGTCGTCCGCGGCCTCGCGAAGCGCGCGATGCAGGGCGCGTAGAAGGCGATATGGCCGGCGAAGCGCAGGCCCCGGCCCAGCTTGCGGGTGACGCGGCGGTCGAGCGCGTAGGCCGCCGCCATGCCGCCGTAGGAGAAGCCCATGACGAAGGCCCGGCCCGAATCGACCGCCGGATGCGTGCGCGCGACCCAGCGCAGGGCGGCGAAGGCGTCGGCCAGCATCATGGTTTCGGTGACGTTGATCAGCCGCCGGACGAACCCGCCGCCGCCGTCGTTGCGCGCGGCGAACACGTCGACCGCGACGGCGGCCAGCCCCATTGCCGCGAACTGCCGGCCATAGGTGTGCTCGCGCGCCCAGCGCACCCCGCTGGAGCCGTGCAGCAGAACGACCAGCGGCACGCTGCGGCGTTGCAGGCGGCCGGCGCCGTCCGGTTTCGGAAGGTAGAGGGTGCCGACGCCGGTCGCGGGCTCCGCATCGTCCAGATCGTCCGGCGCGAACGGGCTTGTGGTCGGAAAGCGGATGTCCCGCCCGGCGAAGCCTTCGAGGCCCGCCCCGGCCGGCCAGGGCCGGTTCAGTTGCGACCAGTCGTTGGCCTCTGCGGTGCTTCCCGCCGTGGCGTACGCCGCGAGGGCGCCGAGCAGCAGGCCAAAGCGCGCCGTTCCGCTGCGGCGCACCATCCGGTATATCCCGGCCATGACCCTCCTCACCGATCCGGCGCAGGTCGCCGCGCTCTGCGCCCGTCTGGCGGCCGAAGACTTCGTCACCGTCGATACCGAATTCATCCGCGAAAAGACCTATTGGCCCGTCCTGTGCCTGATCCAGTTGGCCGGCGACGACGAGGCGGCGGCCGTCGACCCCCTGGCGCCGGGCATGGACCTTACGCCGGTCTGGGACCTGATGCAGAATCCCGATGTCGTGAAAGTCTTCCACGCCGCCCGGCAGGATATCGAGATTTTCGTCCACTTGACCGGCCGGACGCCGGCGCCGATCTACGATACCCAGATTGCGGCCATGGTCTGCGGTTTCGGCGACCAGGTCGGCTACGAGCAGCTGGTGCGCAGGCTGGCGAAAGCGCAGATCGACAAGGGCGCCCGCTTCGCCGACTGGGCCGCCCGGCCGCTGACCGGCAAGCTGCTCGCCTATGCGCTTTCAGACGTGACCCATCTGCGTACGGCCTACCGGAAACTGCGGGAGCGCATCCGCTCGGCAGGGCGCGAAGACTGGATCGCCGGGGACATGGCGGCGCTCGAAAACGCCGGCACCTACATTACAGAGCCGGAAGATGCCTGGAAGCGGGTCAAGTCGCGCTCCCTCAAGCCCCGGTATCTCGGCGTCCTGAAACAGGTCGCGGCGTGGCGCGAGAGCTTCGCGCAGCAGAAGAATATCCCGCGGAACCGGGTGTTCCGCGACGAGGCCCTGGTGGACATCGCCGCCAACGCGCCACGGACCGTGGCCGCCCTGGCCCGGACGCGCGGCGTTTCCAAGGGACTGGCGGAAGGCCCAGCCGGACAGGCAATCCTCAAGGCGGTCGAGCGCGGCCGGAACGGGCCGGCGCCCGAGCCGCAGCCCGCCGCGTTCCGGGAAGAACTGCCGGCCGGCGCCGCGCCGGTCGTCGAATTCCTCAAGGTGCTGCTGAAGGAACGGTGCGAGACGGGCCGCGTCGCCCAGAAACTCGTCGCCTCGGCGGCCGATCTGGAGCGGATCGCGATGGACGACGAGGCGGACGTCCCGGCGCTTTCCGGCTGGCGCCGCACCCTGTTCGGCGAGGATGCCCTGGCGCTCAAGCACGGCCGACTCGCCCTGGCGGTGCGCAACGGCGGCATCGAAACAATCAGGCTCGATGAGGGCTAGGTTCGCGCCGCACGTTTTGACATTGCCCCTGGCGGCCCTATTGTCGATTGATGTCCCAAAGCAGCACGAACGGAGCGGTTATGAGCCGGAAAATCACCGTCGATATCGTCTCCGACACCGTCTGCCCGTGGTGCTATGTCGGCAAGCGGCGCTTCGAGGAGGCGCTCGCCCGCAGGCCGGCAGACCTTGACGTCTATGTCGGCTGGCGGCCGTTCCAGCTCAATCCCGACATGCCGGCCGAAGGCATGGACCGGAAGGCCTATCTCGCCGCCAAGTTCAGCGGCGACGAACGGGCCGAGCACATCTATTCCGCGATCCGCGAGGCCGGCGCGTCGACCGGCCTCGACTTCGATTTCTCCGGCATGGCACGGCAGCCCAACACCCTCGATTCGCACCGGCTGATCGACCGGGCGGGCCGGGCGGCAGAGGACTCCGGGGGCCGGCCCGGCCTGCAGGACGCGGTGGTGGAGCGGCTGTTCCGCGCCTGTTTCATGGAAGGCCGGGATATCGGCGACCGGGAAACCCTCGCCGAACTCGCCGCCGACGCCGGGATGGATGCAGACGAGACCCGCGCCTATCTCGAAAGCGGCGAGGATACCGAGCGCATCCGGCAGGAAGACCTGATGGCCCGGCAGATGGGCATCCAGGGCGTGCCCTGTTTCATTATCAACCGGCAATACGCCGTTTCGGGCGCCCAGGAGCCCGCGGTTTTCCTCAAGGCCTTCGAGCAGGTGCTGGAAGCGGAAAATGCGGCGGCGAACAGCCCGGAGCCGGCGCCCGCCTGAACGCGGCTGCCATGTCCGCCCTGGCGGTCACCGGGACCGCGCTGCGCCGTTCCGCGGAAGAGGGGAAGAACCGCGTCGCTCCGGCCCCCGGTCTCCGAAACTGCTGAAAAACCGCATGACTCAGCCCGGCTCCGGCGGCTTCCGCATCAGCCCGGCGAGCCGGGCGGCTTCCATCCCGATGCCGCCCGTTTTGAGATGGCGCGCCGCGTTCAGCCGGGCTTCGTTGGTCCGGTTCTGATTCAGCTTCCAGGTTCCGTCCACGGATTCCACGACAAGCTCGATCGGCAGGATGGCGCGCATCATCGCGTGCAACTGCGGGGCGGACACCTTCGACGTCCGCCATGGCGGCTTGGGCTGGAGCCGATGCTCGAATTGCGCCGCGAGCGCGTCCAGATGGGGGCGCAGGGTCTCCTCCGGACGAAGCCGCAGCCGGCCCCTCAGGTGGACGGCGACATAATTCCATGTCGGGACCAGGTCGTTGCCGGCTTCGTACCAGTCGGGCGAAACATAGCCGTCGGGGCCGCTGACCGCCAGCACGGCCGGCCTTTCTCCCTTCGCGAGGCAGCGTGCGATCGGGTTTGACCGAACGAGATGGGCATGGACAACCCCGCCGCCCGCGGCCAGCAGGAAGGGAATATGGCTGAGCAAGGGCCCGGCAGCGTCGCCGGCGTCCACGGCCAGCACGCCGAACGACCGCTCTCCTGCGAATGCCAGGTTCGCTTCACGGGAAGCCTGTCGGAATGCGGATGTAGGATGCATGAAACGGTCGCTTCGGGTTTAAAACTGGAGGGCACCGGGTGTCTTTTGATCTGCTGCCGAAACCTACCGGCTAAATCGGCAGGGCGGTCGTCTCCTTGATGTCTTCCATCACGAAGCTGGCCGAAATGTCCGAGATCGGAACCTTCGCGATCAGGCGCTTGTAGAACCGGTCGTAGTCCGTGACGTCCGCGACCCGCAGTCGGAGCACATAGTCGATATCGCCGGTCATCCGGTGGGCGCCCTGGATCTCCGGCAGCGTCCGGACGGCGTCTTCGAACTTGGCGAGCCAGTCTTTCTCGTGCGCGCTGGTGCGGATGATGACGAAGACCGAGAGGCCGAGACCGACCGCATCCGGGTCGATCAGCGCGACGCGCCCGCGGATGATCCGCCGTTCCTCCAACTGCTTGACGCGCCGCCAGCACGCGTTGCGCGACAGGCTCGTTCTCGCGGCCAGTTCATCCATGCTGACCGCCGAGTCCTGTTGCAGACAACGCAGGATTCTCAGATCAGCTTCATCCAATTCATGGCTCATTTTGGGATGGTATCCCAATTTTCAGGAAAAATCCAAAAAACTTGGGACATCTGCTCCAGGCGTGCCTGTTACACTGAAGAAAGGATGATCGGCGCGGTCGGCCCAGCAAGCGGAGCCAGAAGCATGAGCCAGCAAGAAGCGAGTGTCCCGGCACGGTCGCTGCTGGGCGCATTCCGCGATCATCCGGCCAGCGTCGGCGAGACCTATCCGGAACACATGGCGTTTGCGATGCGCTTCGGCGCCCGGCTGTTCTGCGCCGGCGCCGCCGCCTTTGTCCATGCGCTCATCCCGGCGCTGTTCGAAACGACCGCCAGCGATACGGTCAAGGCCATGCACGCCGAAATCGAGGGCCGGGGCCGCACGGCAGGCTGAGACAGGCCCACCCGCTCAGCGGATCTCCGCAACCGCCCGGTCGATCTTCCGGCAGAACGCCTCGAGGCGCGCCGCGTCGAGCGCCGCCACGCCGTAAAGGCTCAACATCTCGAAGGCCGCCTGCGGTGCGCAACCCTTGAGAATCGCCCCCTTCAGGACCCGCTTGACCGGCTGGCGCAGGAACAGGCGGTCGATCTTCCACGGTGACGTCATCGTCGTGATCGCCAGGCAGGACTTGAGGTTGCCCAGCGCCGGCGCAATCGCGCCCGTCTCGGCTACATTGTCGAAGGCGATGCCGGGCGCCCACACCCGGTCGAACCAGCCCTTGAGCAGCGCGGGCATCCCGAACCACCAGGTCGGAAAGACAAGGATCAGCGTCTCCGTCCGTTTCAGCCGGGCGGTTTCCCTGCCGACCGCGCTATCGTCGAATTGATCGAAATAGCTCGCTCGCTCGGCCGCAGTAAGCGCGGCCTCGAAGCCGTGTTCGTAAAGGTCCAGATGCTCAAAAGCCACGCCGTTCGCCCGGAGGCCCACTTCGACCCGGCCGACGAGATGATGGCACAGGCTGTCCTTCAGCGGATGGCAGGAGACGATCAGGCAGCCTGGTTCGGCATTCTGCAGCGTTCGGGCCTCGGCCACTTCATTCGTCTCCTTTGCCCGGCGTCGGTGGCTCCCGAAATCGACGCTTCAGGCCGGGGCCAGCACGAAATCGAACCGCGCCCGCCAGATGCCGTCCTCCCGACCGAGCCGCATCCTCAGCTCGTCTCGATAGATGTAGTCCCGACGGTTGGCCTCCTGCAGGTCCGGGAAAAAGAGCTGGGTGGTCAACAGGTGGGTCGTCTCGCCCTGCACCTTGACATGAAAATGCGGCGTCCGCCCGGAGTAGTGGACGGGCCGGATCGTCTCGAACCGGTAGGCGCCGGCGCTGTCGGTGAACTGGTGACCGCGGTAACGGAACCCGCTGTTGTCGTAGCGGCCGCGCTCGTCGCAATGCCACAGATCGACAACCGCGTCGGGCACCGGGCGGCAGTCTGGTGTCAGTACGAGCCCCTGAAGGACCAGCGGTTCTCCGCCGGAGTCCGGCTCAAGCAGCCTGGTGCGCCGCGGCGTCGACGGCGTGTAGAACGGCCCTGCAGTCCGCCCGACCGTGCCGGGCGTGCAGGCCGGCGGCGGCGCGAGGCCGAGGCCCCGGTCGGGCGCCGCCCCCCTGAATTCGTATCCGAGAGTCGCCGAACGGGCACCGGGCGGCAACAGCGCTGCGGCTGCGCCGGCCGCGAGACCGGCCGTTACGGTTCGGCGTGTCAAGCTGCGGTTCGACATCGACTTCTCCTATCATATCCGAGGTCTGGACGCATTTCCGTTCACGGCATGGCCGGACCGGCGGATTCGGGATCGAGTTCCCCGGCGCCCCGGACTAATGTGGGCGAAGATTCTCCTGTCTTGAAGGAAACGACGATGCCGGCCGAATCCATCGCTTACCTGAATCCGCCCAACGCCTGCCCGGCCCAGGGGCTCTACTCTCACGCCACGGCCGTACCGGCGGGCGGCACGCTGCACATCGCCGGTCAGCTATCGGTCGGGCGCGACGGCAGCGTGGTCGGCAAGAACGATTTCGACGCCCAGATGCGCCAGGTGCTCGAAAATCTGGGCGCGGTTCTCGAAGGCACCGGCCTCGGTTTCAACCATATCGTCAAATTCACGACCTACCTGGTCCACGCACAGGATATCGAGCGATTTATGGCGGTCCGCGCCGAGCTGTTTCCCGCGCTCTTCGGCGGGAACCTGTATCCGCCGAATACGCTGCTGATCGTCGACCGGCTGGTGAAGGAGGAATTCCTGATCGAGATCGAAGCGGTTGCCTATTCCGATCCGCAAGGCGCCATGCGTCAGCCCTGACCGCCGCCCACGGCTGCGCACGAACGGCCCGCCGGCTTACCCATTGCCGGCCGGCGTACCGTATTCGGGTTCGGCCGTGACTTCGTAACCTTCGCGGCGAAGCTGCCGGGTCAGTTCCGCGATGTGGGCCGGCCCGATTTCGCAGCAGCCGCCGAGGATCGTCGCCCCCGCCTCCGCCCAGTCGAGCGCATACCGCGCATAGGCCTCCGGGCCCAGGTCGTCCCGCGCCTCCAGCACGTCGACCGTCCCGCTCGGCTCGAGCGCCGCCACCGATACAAAGCCGTTGGCATAGGCCCCGAGCGGCGCTCCGATGCCCGCCAGTGCCGGCAATGCACGGGCGACGGCCTCCGGGATGGAGCAGTTGACCAATATCGCGGCAGCCCCGGCGTCGAGCGCTGCGACGGCGCCGTCGGCAACCAGTTGGCCCGAACGCAGCACGGTCCCGTCGGCATCGTCCACCGTGAGCGCGGTCCACACCGTCCGGCCGCTCTCGCGCGCCGCCTGCGTGGCGATGCGCGCTTCCCGGACGGTGGCCAGGGTCTCGCACAGGAACAGGTCGACCCGGTCCGCCTGGGCCGCGACGATCCTGCGGTAGTCCGCCAGGCAGACGTCTTCGGACGGCGTCAGGTCCGGCCGGTAGGACGCCGCCAACGGCGGCAGGCATCCGGCGATCAGGACGTCGTCGTGCCCGCTGCGGTCGCGGGCGGCCTGCGCGGCCCGGAGGGCGGCGTCCTGCAACGTTCCGAACATCCCGGACCGGCCGGCGCGGGCGAGCCGGTGCGGCGTCGCGGAATAGCTGTTCACCGTAATGACCTGCGCACCGGCCTCTATGAATTCGAGATGCACGGTCTCGACCAGCTCCGGCTCGTCGATCATGACCTGCGTCGACCACAAAGGAGCGGACGGACGCCTGCTGCGCCGGTGTAATTCCTGGCCGACGCCGCCGTCGAGCAGCGCGATTTTTCTGCCGGGCGCCGGATTTTCGCGCTTCGTCGTGCCGCTCATGTCCGTCCGACCTGCTCAGGTTTCCCGCGCGATGGCGTGAAAGAAGGTGCCTGTCGTGTTGCCCCGGCGGCCGCCGCCAGCGCCCAGCGCCCGTCCCTCGCCATCGAACACCGTGAGGAAGGCCTCGTCCGCCGCGCCATCCCGAATCGTCGCATAGTGAAATTCGTGCCCACGAACCGCTGTGCCGGCGTTTCCGAGAACGCAGTCCTGCGTCGTCACGGCCCGTCGGTAGCCCAGATGCAACTTACGGTCCCTGAAGCTCGTGCGGTGGCCGAGCAGTCCCGCCATGGTGTGCACCGTACCCTCCGAATCTTCGAGGGTCTGTCCGAGAACCATGTAGCCGCCGCATTCGCCGTGGACCGGGCGGGTTTCGGAGAACGCCGCGAGGCCGGCGAGAAACCTGCCGGCGGCAGCGATCCGCCCGGCATGCAACTCGGGATATCCGCCGGGCAGCCAGCAGGAGTCGCATCCGTCCGGCGGTGGCTCGTCTGCAAGCGGCGAGAAGCGTTCGATTTCCGCACCCTGCCGGCGCCACGCTTCCGTCATGTGCGGATAGACGAAGGAGAAGGCGTCGTCGTCGGCGAGTGCAATACGCTGGCCCGGCGGATCGGGCGCACAGGTCGCGGCCTGCCCGGCATCGGCCTCGCCGATCTCCCGGACCGGCCGGGCCAGCGCTTCGATCCGGTCGAGATCGACGGTCGCGGCGATCTGGTCGGCAAGGGCGGCGATTTCCTTGTCCAGGTCGTGCCGCTCGCGCGCCTGCACAAGGCCGAGATGCCGGTCCTGAAAGGCGAAATTCCGGCGCCGCGGCAACCATCCGAGCCGCGCCATACCGGCAGCGGCCAGGCCTTCGGTTGCGGTACGCAAATGCCGTTCGCTGGCGACCCCGTTCAGGATGACGCCGCCGATTTCGAGTCGCGGATCGAACTCGGCGAAGCCCTTGGCGACGGCCCCGGCCGACTGGGCCTGGCCGGCAATGTCGATCGCCAGAACGACCGGTATTCCGAAACGGACCGCAATATCGGCCGCAGCGCCGGAACACCCCGCCTGCCCGGCAATACCGTCGAACAGGCCCATGGCCGATTCGACGACAACGAGGCCGTCCGGCTCGCAAGCCGACTCGAGGATCGCGGCCATATGGCCGGGCGACATGGCCCAGCTATCGATATTGGCGCACCCGGCGCCGCTTGCCGCACTGTGAAACGCTGCGTCGATGTAGTCCGGCCCGCATTTCAGCGCGCGCACCCGCCGTCCGCATGCGGTCAGCGCCGCGATGAGGCCGACGGTGAGCGTCGTCTTTCCGGCCCCGGACCGCGGCGCGCCGACGAGGAGAGCCCTGGCGGTCAAGCGAGGGCTCCGGCAAAGGCCGGCGCAACCCGCAGCAGCCGTTCGCGGGTCTTCACGATGTCTCCGACAACGACGATGGCCGGCGGTTCGATGTCGCGGCGCTGCCGGTCTTCTGCAACGGCGCCCAGGCTGGAGATCAGGATGTCCTCGTCCGGCCGGGTGGCCGACGAGATCACGGCAAGTGGTGTCGCCGGCGGCAGGCCGCCGGCGATGAGTTCGCGGGCGATCCCGTCGATCCGGCGCAGCGCCATGTAGAGGACCAGCGGCTGGCCCAGCGCGGCGAGCGCCGCCCAGTCGGTTTCGTCGGTGTCGGGCGCGGCATGGCCGGTCGCAAACACCACGGCGCGGTTGACGTCGCGCAGGGTCGCCGGGATCGACGCCACCGCCATCGCCGCCAGGCCGGCCGTGACGCCGGGGATGATGCGGAAGGGAATTTCGGCCTCGGCGAGGCGCAGCATTTCCTCGCCGCCCCGGCCGAAGACCATCGGATCGCCGCCCTTGAGGCGCAGTACGCGCTGGCCGGACCGGGCAAGGTCGACCATCCGGGCGCACAGGGCGGCCTGGTCGATGGAATGGACCCCGGCACGCTTGCCCGAGAAAATCCTGTGCGCTTCCGGCCGTGCAAGATCGAGTATCCGGTCGTCGATCAGCGCGTCGTGCAGGATCGTATCCGCCTGTTGCAACGCGCGGATCGCGTTGACGGTCAGATAGCCGGGATCGCCGGGACCGGCGCCGACCAGCCAGACCGAGCCGGGCTCGAAGACCGGGCCGCCGTCCAGCATGCCTTCCAGCCTGGCGCCGATCATCGGCCGTCCCGTCCCGGATGACAGCCGCGCGGCCGGCGCGTATGTCTTTCGGCATGAAACCCGACCGACCGCTCAAGCGCGGCTGGACCACCGGCGCCTGCGCCACCGCTGCCGCCAAATCGGCCTACACCGCCCTGCTCACCGGCACGTTCGAGGATCCGGTGACCATCGCCTTGCCGCGCGGCGAACGGGTTGCCTTTGCGCTGGCGCGGCAGGAACTGACGCCGGTGTCTGCGACAGCGGCAATTGTCAAGGACGCCGGCGACGATCCGGACGTGACCCATGGCGCGCTGGTCGAAGCCACGGTCCGCAAGTCGGACGGCGGCCTGCGGTTCCGCGCCGGTCCGGGCGTCGGGACGGTGACCAAGCCCGGCCTGCCGATCGGGCCCGGCGAGCCGGCGATCAACCCAATGCCGCGGCAGATGATCGCCGATGCAATCGCCGAGGTCACCGATCGGCACGGCGGCTCCGGCGATGTCGAGGTCGAGATCTCGATACCCGGCGGCGAGAAGCTGGCCGAAAAGACGATGAACGGGCGTCTGGGGATCGTCGGCGGCCTGTCGATCCTCGGCACGACAGGGATCGTCGTTCCCTACTCCTGCGCCGCATGGATCCACTCGATCTACAGCGGCATCGACGTGGCCCGGGCGACCGGCCTGACCCACATCGCCGGCGCCACCGGCGCGACCTCCGAGGCGGCGGTCCAGCGCCATTACGGATTGCCGGAAAGTGCGCTGATCGATATGGGCGATTTCGTCGGCGGTATGCTGAAACACCTGCGCAAGCATCCCGTGCCCCGGGTCACCATCGCCGGCGGCGTCGCGAAGATGACCAAGCTGGCCCAGGGAATGCTCGACCTGCATTCGGGCAAGGGCGCAGTCGACCGGGCTGCGCTTGCCCGGGTCGCCGGCGAAGTCGAGGCGAGCGACAAGGCGGTCGCCGCAATCGCCGGGGCCAACACGACGGCGCAGGCTTTCGAGATTGCCGGGACTGAAGGGCTGGCGCTCGGAGACGCGCTCGCCGCTGCGGCGCAGCGCGAAGCCGAGGCTGTCGTCGCCGGAGCGGACATCCGGATCGACGTGCTGATCTTCGACCGCGACAGCAATCTCGTGGGAAATTCGGCGCGTCAGCCGCATCCGGTCGGCCCTCCCCGGAAGCGGCGGCGGTACTCGGGGTCGTAAAGCGCGCTTTCGCTGAAATCTTCCGCCTCCAGAACCGGCCCGACCAGAATCGTCGCCGTCCGCTCCATCGGCTGTTCGGCGGCCAGCGCCTCGATTGTGCCCAGCGTGCCGCGCAACACCCGCTCGTCGGGCCAGCTGGCCCGGCACACGATGGCGACCGGGCAATCCGGTCCGTAATGCGGCAGCAGCGCAGACACGATCCGGTCCAGCACATGGACCGAGAGGTGGATCGCGAGCGTGGCGCCGGACGCCGCGAAGGTTTCCAGGGTTTCGCGTTCCGGCATTTTCGTGGCCCGGCCGGTGGTTCGGGTCAGAACCAGCGACTGGCCGATGCCGGGCAGGGTCAATTCCCGCCGCAGCGCGGCGGCCGAAGCGGCGAACGCCGGAACGCCCGGCGTCATCGTATAGGGAATGCCGAGCCGGTCGAGCCGGCGGAACTGTTCGCCGGCCGCGCTCCAGACCGAAATATCTCCGGAATGCAACCGCGCGACATCCTTCCCGGCGGTGTGGGCGGTGTGGATTTCGGCAATGATTTCGTCGAGGCTCATAGGCGCGGTATCGACGATTTTCGCGTTCTGCGGGCAATGCGAAAGAATATCGCGGTGCACCAGCGAGCCGGCATAGAGGCACACCGGGCAACGGCCCAACAGTTCGCGGCCCCGGACCGTAATCAGGTCCGGCGCGCCGGGTCCTGCGCCGATGAAATGGATGGTCATCGATTGTTCAGCGTTGTCTGCCTAGCGATGTTCAATATCTGTTGGTAATCGACAGAAAAAATTGAGGGAATGATTTTGTCGGTCGGGCGCTGCTATTTGCCCGGACCTATCGTATCCGGATTCACTCCGTTGTCTGAAATCCCTTGTCCGCATCTTGCCGGCATTTCGCGCGAAACCGGACAGGGCGCGGTGTTCGGGGACCGCGTGTACCGCGCGCGTCAGATCCTGCCCGAACGGCGGCTGCGCACGACCCGGACCAGATGCGCGATTATGGTCGCCACGCCCAGCACGAGGAAGACGGCGGCGGTCGGAAAATCGAAGAAGCCGAACAGCCGGTAATCCATCATCACCATCGACTGGTAGAAGGCCTCCTCGCCGATCTGCCCGAGGATGACCCCCATCACGATGGCGGGCAGCGAATAGCCGTAGCGCCGCAGGACGTAGCCCAGGATACCCGCGACGAAGATCGTCCAGACGTCGAGGATGTTGTTGCGCAGCGAGAAGGCGCCGATGGCCGAGAAGAAGATGATCGCCGGGCCGAGAATCGAGAAGGGAATGCGCAGCAGATTGACGATCATGCGGGTCTCGATCAGGCCCAGCGCCAGAATCGCGATGCTGGCCCAGAACATGCCGCAGAACAGAATCCAGACCAGCGGCTTGTGCTGAATCATGACCAGCGGGCCGGGCGTCAGATCGTGCAGCGTAAGCACGCCAATCATGATCGCCGTGAAACCGCCGCCGGGCAGGCCGAGCGCCAGCAGCGGCACCATCGCCCCGCCGGTCGCCGAGTTGTTCGCCGTTTCCGCGGCGACGATGCCCTCGGGCTCGCCGGTTCCGAAGCGCTCCGGGTGCTTCGACCAGCGCACCGCCTCGCTGTAGGACAGGAACGACGCCAGCGCCGCGCCGACGCCCGGCAGCACGCCGCAGGCGAAGCCGATGACCGATGAGCGCAGAATGGCGATTTTCAGGCGCCAGAACTCGGCGAAACGCGGGAAGTCGACCGAGACCTTGGGTGCCTTGTAGGTGCCTCTTACCAGCCGTTCGCCCTGGACGAACACTTCGGACACCGCGAAGAAACCGACGATCAGCACCGTAAAGTTGATCCCGGTCATCACATAATAGTCGCCGAAAGCGAATCGGCCGAGGCCGCCCACCGGATCGGTGCCGATGGTTCCGATCCACAGGCCGAAGAACAGCGAAAGCCAGCGCTTCCAGAATGAGCCCCGGCCGATGCCGGCAACGACGGCAAGCGCAAAGAAGACAATGGCGAATTTCTCGATCGGGCTGATGGCCGAGATCGCCCAGCGGGCGATCGGCGCCGTGCCGATCATCATGACGATGCAGGACAGCGTGCCGCCGACCGCCGAGGCGGTAATGGCCAGTCCGACGGCCCGACCGGCCTGCCCCTTCTTGACCATCGGATGGCCGTCGAAGGTGGTCGGCGTGTTTTCCACAGATCCCGGGATATTGAACAGGATCGCCGTCGTCGCCCCGCCATAGACACCGGAAACGTAGATGACGCCGTAGAACAGGATCGCGTGTTCCGACGGCAGGAAAACGGAAAACGGCAGGAAAATTGCCGCCAGCGTCATGGAACTGAGGCCCGGCACCGAGCCGAAGACGAGACCGGCGATCAGCGCAGCAGCAAAGAGAAGCAGCGCGTTCGGATCGCTGACGAGTTGATAGGTTCCGAGAAGAAAGTTCTCCACCGCCCGCCTTTCCGCCTATTGGATGAGATCGACGAACCGGCCGGTGAGGCTGTGGAATACTCCGAGGCCGGGCGGGAAATGAGTATAGAGCAGGCGCACGAAGACCAGCAGGACGAGCGCGTAGATGGCGAGATTGACGGCGATCAGGACCCGCCACTTGCGATAGCCGAACAGGTACATGTAGGCGAGCAGGAAGACCGGCGAGACGAAGAGGAAGCCGAACCGGTGCATGGCGGCGACATAGACGAGCGGCAGGCCGAAGCTGAGCAGCCGCTTCGGCTCCAGCGCCTGCCGCCAGAATTCGGCGGTTGAGGCGGCCGGCGGCGACGCTTTGCTCTCAGCGTCGAACGAACTGTCGAGATCGGCGCTCCGGTCCGCTTCTGCGCCGGGATTCAGCAGCCCGGAAACCAGCAGACCGACCGCGCCGAGCCCGATCATCAGGATGATCGCCCGGGGCCAGGTCGTCGCGCCGAGGTCGTAGCCGCGCAGCGGCTGATCGAATTCGTAGGTCAGAAAATAAGCGAGCGCCGCGAAGGCAAGCCAGATCAGGCCTTCGGCGGCGCGCGCTCCCATAGTTTACCGTCCGCTCTCCGAGTCGGGCAGGCGTCCGGCCTGCCCCGGACACGAACGGAGGCTGACAGGTGGCTACCGGCTCGGCAAACCGAGTTCGCGATAGGCTTCCGAATAGGTCTTGATTTCGTCGGCCGCGATTTTCGTCGTCTCGGCGCTGTTCCGGTAGGAGTTCAGCAGATGCATGCCCTTCTTCTTGAGCCAGGCCTGATGGCTCTCGGTCGCCCAGGCCTTTTTCATCGACGCTTCGAGAAAATCGGCGATCGGCTTCGGCGTGTCCTTGCGGATGAACAATGCCCGCCACTTGACGGTCGGGACCCATTTCATGCCGTAGTCCTGCCCGGTCGCCTTGGTGTCCGGGTAGACCTTGAACCGCTTCGGCCAGATCGAGAGCACCGGCGCCAGATCGCCGCTCTGGACCAGCGAGCGGACGTCGCTGATCTGCTCGAACAGCACGTCGATGCGCCCGCCGATCACCGAACCGTAGCGTTCGGCCGGCTTGTCGAAGGCGACGATCTTGGTCTTGATGCCGAAGAATTTCTCCAGCTTGCCCATGGTCACGCCTTCGAGATTCTCCGACGTGCCGTAGTTCGCCACCGTCATCTTGCCCGGATTGTCCTTGGCGTACTTCAGTACCTTGTCGAAATCCGGCTTGCCGTCGGTCAGGAAGCGCTTGTCCTTCGGGTTGATGAAGATCTGGCTGGCCACGACATTGGCGATCAGCAGCGGCTTGATGTCGGTCGCCGGGTTCAGGTTGCTCTTCTTCGACGCATAGAGCGTCACCAGATTGTCGGTATGCTGCAGGATCGTGTAACCGTCCGCCGGCGCGCCGAGGAAATCGGGCAGGCAGCCCAGACCGCCGGCGCCCTTCTTGTTGGTCACCACGACCGGGACGCCGAGCACCTTCTTGGCCGCCGCGCCCATGGCGCGGGCCATCTGGTCGCTGCCGCCGCCCGCCCCGAAGCAGACGATGATCGTAATCTGCCGTTTCGGGAAACCGCCCGGGCCGTCGCCCGCGCTGACCGCAGAGGGCATGGCGGAAAGGCCCAGAATCGCGCCGGCGGCAAACACCGCGGCTGCACCTTTGCGCATACCCTTCAGGCATCCGTTCGAAATCATGACGACGCTCCCTCCCACTCGGCAAAGCCGAGTGCCCTGGCAATGCTCGGCCGTATCGAACAAAGGCCTGCCAGCGGCGGCGTCGCCACGCCAGGCGGCAGGATCAGCTTGGAAAAATCGAGTATGGGCAGGCGTCCGGTTTCCTGTCAACACGGGATTGTGTACAAAATTCAATTTGCGGTTGCTGCCCGGTCCGCAGCGGCGGGATTGCCGTCGGCGGCAAAAGGCGGGCAGTATTTGCAGCAGCAACGGACGATGATCGATGGCAGCACCACACAAACGGAGTCCGGGTCTCGACAAAGACTTCGTCGACGATCTGAACCTGCCGGTCTCGGCGCGAATCGCCAATCTTCTGGAGCGCGCCATCCTCGAAGGCCGCTATCCGCCGGGACAGCGGCTGCGCGAGGTCGAGCTTGCGGAGCGGCTCGGTGTCAGCCGGACCCCGCTGCGCGAGGCGTTCTACACACTCGAAACGCGCGGCTTGCTGCAAATTCAGCCGCGCCGCGGCGCCTTCGTGAAATCGGTTACGGTCGAGGAAATGGAGGAACTGTTAACGGTTCGCGTTGCGCTCGACGGGCTGGCGGCGGGGCTAGCGGCAGAAAGGGCCGATGCAGCGGACATCGAGGAGTTGAAGAGGGTTCACGAGGCCCAGCGCGCCGCCTTCCGGCAAGGCGACGATTCCGCTTTTCATGCGTTGGGCCAGGAATTTCACAACCTGATCTACGCCACTGCCGGCAATCCCAAGCTGAACTCGATTTACCGCTCGCTCCGCGTCGACTTGGCGCTCTATCCGGTTGCGGACATCCTGCTGCCCGGCGAAACGGAAAAGTCGCTCGAAGACCATGGCGAACTGCTGGCCGCCATCGATGCCCGCGATTCGAGCAAGGCGCACGACATTGCGGAAAGACATATCGGGCGGATCAGGGCGCATCTGAAGGCCAACCTCCCGGTCGAGGCGAAACAGGGCTGACCTCGCCCGAACGATTGGTGCCGAACCGGCCGGCTCAAGCGCTCACATAGCCTTCCCGGAGGTCGCGGTCCGCTGTCGCGGCGTCACGACGATCGGCCCTGCCGAACCCGCCGCCGCCGGCGGACTCCACGACCAGAACCGATTGCGGCGGAAAATCGATCAGGGCCTTGTCGGGGATGGTTTTCCCGTCGAGCGTGATGACCGCCGGCCGGCCTTCCGATCCGCCGAACAGTCCGCGCGCACCGCGATGGGTCAGTTCCGCAAGGACCGACAACTGGATCGGCTCGCCGGACGCATTGCGCACCGCCATGCGCTGGCCGCAGCCCCCGCGCCATTGCCCGGGACCGCCGGAATCCGGCACCAGTTCCTTGCACTCGATCCGCAATGTCGTCAGCGCCTCGATAATTTCGATCGGCGTACAGGTCGTATTGGCCGGGAAACACAGGGCGTTGGGACCGTCGGCGACCGAGCGCGCGCCAAGCCCGCTCACCATGAAGATATGCTCGACGAAGCGCTCGCCTTCGCGGGTCTTGCCGCTGAACACCAGTTGCGGGCGGGTCACGCCGCTTTCCGCCATGATGCGGTCGGGGATGCACTCGGCAAGCGCCAGGAACACCGCCGCGCTGAGAAACTGCCCTGTCAGGTGGCGCGCCGAAACCGGTGCCGGAAATACCGGATTGAGTACGCATCCTTCGGGTGCGCTCACGGCGAGCGGCGTCAGGGCGCCGTGGTTGTTCGGAATCTCCGGCGCGAGGATGCATTTGAGCGGATAGACCGTGTGGGCGTAGGTGTAGCAGAGCGGCACGTTAATGCCGAAGCGCTGGGCGCCGGTCGTGCCGCTGTAGTCCACGCCTACGGCGTCGTCGGTGACCGTCACGGTACAGGCGATCCGAAGCGGTTCTTCGAGGCCGCTGGTCGTCAATTCGCTGCGGTAAACACCGTTCGGGATTTCCCGGATCGCTGCACGCATGGCGGCTTCCGACCGGCGGACGATCTCGTCGGCACAGGCCAGATAGCGGGCCGGCGTCATGGATTGCGCAAGGTCGCGGACCTGGCGCCCGGCCTTTTCAACACAGGCCGCCATGCCCTCGAGATCGCCGATTACCTTTTCGGGTACCCGCACGTTGGACACGATGAAATCGCGCACCAGCGGATCGCGTACGCCGGCCCTGGCATAGTGGCAAATGGGAATGCGCAGGCCTTCCTCGAACACCTCGCGGCTCAGCGCCGAATAGAGGCCGCCGCCAATGTCCGGCCCGTGGGCGGCGATCAGCGCAAACCCGAACAGGTCGTCGCCCAGGAAGACCGGCGACGCCATGGTGATATCCTGCAGATGGCCGGCGCCGATCCAGGGATCGTTGGTGATGACGCAGTCCCCGGCGCGCCACTCCCCGGCGGGATGCGCCTTGAGAAAGGCCTGCATGGAACGCGGCAGCGTTCCGATAAAGGATGCATTCGCCGAGGTGCATTCGGCGATGGCGCGGCCCCGCGGATCGAACAGCACGACCGTCAGATCGCGGCTTTCCCGGATGGTCGTCGAATAGGCCGTCCGGATCATGGTCGTCATCGCCTCGTCCATGAAGGAGATGAGCCGGCGCCAGACGATCTCGATGTCGCCCGGACGGAGACCTGCGTCACCCGCGCTCGCGGGTACCGCCGTTCGTGCCGGCGCATCCATCATCCGGCGCCTCCGATCCGGATTCTGAGATTGCCAATGCCGTCCGCCCGGAATTCAGCGCCGGGCGGCACCACGGTCGTCGTTTCGCGTTCTTCGACGAGAGCCGGTCCTTCGAGCCGGATTTCGGGTTCGAGCCCGCTTCTTTGCAGGACGGGGGCGTCCATCGCACAGCCGGCGAAACGCGCGCGGCGCACCGTGCCCGCCGAAGCTGTGGAAGGCGACGAATCAGCCGTGTGGACGGCGGGATCGGGGCGCGGACCCGTCGCTTCCAGGCGCCAGCTCACCACTTCGGGGCGGCCGCCGGGATTGGTGCGGCCGTAAAGCTTCCGGTAGGCTTCGCTGAAGGCCCCGTTCAGGGCGGCATGCCGCCCGTCCGCCGGGAGCGGCCAGGGGATCGGGACATCGATTTCGTGCCCCTGGCCCCGGTAGCGCATGTCGCAGGACAGGCTGAATGCCAGATCGTGCGCGCCGCCGGTCCCGAGGTCCGCGAGCAATTCGGCCCGCATTTCCTCGACCAGATTGCAGACTTCCTCCCACTGCACATCGTCAAGCGCTTCGAGACGCGACCGCGACGCGCGGGCGATCGCCGGCGCCTCGAGCAGGCCCACAGCGGCGCCGACCCCGGCGCGCGGCATGACCAGGACGTCCTTCACGCCGAGATGCCCGGCAAGCGCGGCGGCATGCATCGGTCCGGCGCCGCCGCATACGATGATGGCAAATTCTCGCGGATCCAGTCCGCGTTCGAGAATGTGGATGCGCGCCGCATTCGCCATGGTTTCGACGACGACGCGAAAGATCGCCTCCGCCGCCGTGTCGACATCGACCGATTGGGGGCGCGCGATGGCCACCGAAATCGCCTCGGCCGCGGCTCGGGCGTTCAGGGGATACTCGCCGCCGACCAGCCCGTCCGGATTCAGGTATCCGAGCATGAGGCAGGCGTCGGAAACGGTCGGCGCACGCCCGCCGCGGCCGTAACAGGCAGGCCCGGGATCGCTGCCGGCGCTGTCCGGTCCGACCTCGACCAGCCCGAGACGGTCGATCCGCGCAATGCTGCCACCGCCCGCACCGATCTCGATCAGGTCGATGGCGGCGGCCTGGATCGGGATGCCGCTGCCCTTCTTGAGCCGCGCATTGCGCGCCACTTCATAGCTGCGGGTCAGGATCGGCTTGCCGTCAAGGACTATCGCGGCCTTCGCCGTGGTTCCACCCATGTCGAAAGCCAGCACCTTCGGCCAGCCGACCCGGCGGGCGATGCCGGCCGCGGCGAGGACTCCGGCAGCCGCGCCGCACTCCAGCAGTTCGACCGGGCGGCGCACCGCCGCCTCCACGCGCAAACGCCCGCCGTGGGACGAGATGAGATGCCATGGCGCGCCGATGCCGCCCTGCTTCAACAGCCCGTCCAGACGCCGGATATAGCCGGCAACCCGCGGGCTGAGATAGGTATTGGCGACGGTTGTCGAGGCTCTTTCGTATTCGCGGATTTCCGGGCAGGTCTCGTGCGACAGCACGATCGGCCCTGTAAAGCCCGCGTCGCGCAGGATCTCGCGGACGCGCGTTTCATGAACGCCGTTCCGGTAACCGTGCAGCAGGCAGACCGCGACGGCCTCGACACCCGCATCCGCAAGTTCGCCGGCAAGCTTCCGGACCCGTCCGGTATCGAGCGGCGTTTCGATGGAGCCGTCGGCGTTGAGCCGTTCTTCGACCTCGAACCTCAGACGGCGCGGCACCAGCGGCACCACCGGCCGGACCGTCAGGTCGTAGAGGTCGTAGCGCGCCTCCCGTCCGAATTCGAGGATGTCGCGGAAGCCTTCGGTCGCGATCAGCGCGATGCACGGCCCGCTTCGCTCGATCAATGTGTTCGACGTCTGCGTGGTCGCGTGTATCAGCGAGGCGATCGCGCCGGGTTCGATTTTCTCCCGGTCGAGGAGCGTCCGGATTCCGGCGGCGGCGCCGAGGGCGATATCCGCAGGATTCGTCGGCACCTTTGCGGTACTCTTTACGCGGCCCCCGGAATCGAGCAGCACGAAGTCGGTGAACGTGCCGCCGACGTCGAAGCCCAGGCGATAGCCGCCCCGGCTCGGATCCTCTGCTGCCGCGGCCGTCATCGCGTTGCTGCCCGGAAGGCCGCGTCGGCAGCCCGGAGCGTGACCTCGATCTCCCGCTCGCGATGGGCGGTCGAGAAATAGCTTCGTCCGCCGATCCGCACCATCACGCCCTGTTCGACCAGGCTGAGATGAAACCGCTGGTGCCGGGTGCCGTCGGCGCGTGCCGCCGCGCGATGATCCCGGATCGGCCCTTCCGCAAACACGATATCCCAAAGCGGCCCGGAGCCGACGACCTGTGCTGCCGCAGCGCCCTGCTGCCGCCCGACAATGTCGCGCAGCCCGGCCTTCAGATCCTCGGCGAAACGGTGAAACGTCTCCATGACCCCGGGCCGCGACAGTTCGTTCAGGGTCGCCAGCGCAGCCGCACAGCCGAGCGGGTTGCCGGCCTGGGACGAGGTTACATAGCAATAGCCGTCTTCCGGGCCGCCCCGCATCGGGTCGCCGTGGGACATGACCGCTTCCCTGCCGGCGACGGCGCTGACCGGCAAGCCGCCGCCGAGCGCCTTGCCAAAGACCGAGAGGTCCGGCTCGATGCCCGTCAACTCGGCGGCGCCGCCCAGGGCGTGGCGGAAGCCGGTCACCACCTCGTCGTAGATCAGCACGATGCCGCGCGCGTCGCACACGCGGCGCAGCGTTTCGAGGAAGCCTGGTTCGGCCGCGTAGTAGCGCTGAACCGGCTCGACGATGACGGCCGCAATATCACGCCACTCCCGGTTGACGATCGAAGCAGCCGCTTCGGGATCGTTATACGGCGCCACCAGGACCAGGTCCGCGATAGCCCCGGGTATGCCGGCGGAATCCCTTTGCGCTGCCGGACAAGGGACCGGTTCGCGCGGCGCCATGCCCCAGAGCGCATAGTCCGAATTGCCGTGATAAGCCCCCTCGAACTTGACGATCTTGTCGCGCCCGGTCGCGGCGCGCGCCAAGCGCAACGCGAACATGACGGCTTCCGCACCTGAGAGCGCGAACCGGACCTTTTCGACCCATCCGACAAGCTCCTTGACGCGCTCGGCCAAATGCAACGCCGGAAAATTGCGGATGCTGACGAATTGCGTGGCCTGCTCGGCCTGCGCCTGCACGGCCCGGACCACGGCCGGATGGCTGTAGCCGAGGATCAGGGAACCGCCGCCGCAGGAATAGTCCAGAAATTTGCGGCCGGCATGGTCGACGATCCAGGCGCCCTTGCCGGATACCGGGATATGCTCGACGCCGTCGGGATAGACATGCCGGCCCAGCACGCCCCCCGGCAGGACCCGTTCGGCCCGAGCGACCGTCTCGGCATAGGACACGGTCCCGGTATCATTGGCGCTGTCTGAGGCGGGTCTCCCCAAGAATCGTCCTCCCGGTTCATCGTCGATACGCCCCGCGGCCCGAATCCCGCTCCTCCGCGGCGGGACGACTGGCTCCATCTGCCGCAATTTGACCTTGTAGAGGATGCAGGCGTATTTTGTCGACATAACACAATAGAACCGCCGAATTCCGAATGAACCGGCACGAAGTGTGCTAGACGAAACGAGTGGCAGCGGCGGCCGCCACCAGGGTCTCGGGGGCAGCAGGATCATGCAGGATCGTTTCGGAAACCCGCTCGATCCCGCGGTCGGCTATGCGCGCGGCGCGCATCTTGCCGGCCCCTTGGACGAATTCCGCCGCCGCGCCCATGGTCTCGACATTCTCCGGGCAAGGGTCGCCGCCGAAGGACGCGACAGGCTGTACAATTTTACCGGCCATCGGCGCGATTTTCTCGCGCGGGACAGCGATCTCAAGGACAACCTCGCCGAGGAATGGATCGGTACGCCGCTGATCGAAGACCGGTTCAATCGGCTGGCGCAGGATCATTTCGGCGCCGGCGGGAAAGCAGCTGTCGCTCTATTCAACCGGTCCGCAGCCGGGATCGTTTCGGCAATTCTTTCCGCTGCCTCGGCCGGCGACCGCATCGTTGCGGTGGCGTCGAACGGGCGGACCCATCCGTCGATCCGGCGCGGGGCGAGCCTTGCCGGCGCCCGGCTCAGCGAGCCGGACCCGGAAAACGGCCTCGATCCGTCGGAATTCAACGGCGCCGTCCTGACGGTCCTGACCCGGGTGACCAGCGAACTCGACATCCTTGCCCCGGAACGGGCCCGGGCCATCGTCGCGATGGCGCAAGCGGCCGGATCGCCGGTGTTCGTCGACGACGCCTACGGAACGCGCGTCGGTCCGGTGCTGCTGGAACAGGAAAAGACGCTGGAGCTTGGAGCCGACTTCGGCATCACGAGTTGCGACAAGGCCGGCATGGGCGGCCCGCGGGCCGGCCTCATGGTCGGCCGGCCCGACCTGGTCGACCGGGCGGTTGCGCAGGCCAGCGGCCTTGGCCTGGAAGCGCGCGGCCCGCTGGTCCTCGGCGTGCTGCGCTCGCTCGAAAGCTACCGTCCCGAGACCCTGCGGAACGATTCGGCAGTCGCCCGGCAGATCGCCGCCGGCCTGCAGGAACGGTTCGGAGCGGAACGCGTTCTCGATCTCTGCATGGGCCCGACGATTTCCGAAGAGGACGTGCTGACCATCGCACTGGAAGGCGGGAACGGCGCCGCAAGCGATTCCGCCCTGGTGCCCGCCGAAGCGTCGTGCATCCTGGGCATGGCGCTTCTGGAGGACCACGGCATCGTGACCTCCAACGTCGCGGAACGGCCGGGCGCCCGGGTCTCGCTGCGCCTGCGGCCGACCGCAATGGAAGTCGAACGGTTCGGCGGGCCGGACCGCGTCGTCGATGCCGTGGAGCACGCATTCGGCAGATTGCGGGCGCTGCTTGGCGACACCCGGGCGGCCGAAGCGAAAATCTTCGGCAACGGCCCGCCGCATTGAACCGCCGCGGCCCCTCCGGAACGACCGACCCCGTGCACGATCCCGGCACATGGCAGGAGCACTTCCCGGTCATCCGCGACTGGATCTATCTCGACATCGCCAACAAGGCGCCCCTGCCGCGCGCCGTCAAGGACGCCTGGCTCCGGTTCCTCGTCGAACAGCATGAGGGCCCCGGCGACAAGAACGGCTGGAAGCGGCGCGCGGAGACCCTCCGCACCAAGGTGGCCGCGTTGATCGGCGCCCGCCCTTCCGAAATCGCCTTTGTCAAGAACACCTCCGAAGGGCTCAACACGATTGCCCAGAGCTTTCCCTGGCGCGCCGGCGACAGCATGGTCGTGCATGCCCGGGAGCATCCCAACAACCTGCACGGCTGGATCAACCTGCGGCACCACGGCGTCGAGGTCCGGGTGGTCGAAAGCGCCGGCCCGACCATCAATGCCGAAGACATCCTGGCCGCCATCGGGCCGACCACCCGCATGGTTGCAATATCCGCCGTCAGCTATCGCACCGGGCAGCGCTTCGATCTCGGGCGACTCGGCGAACGGTGCCGCCAGCACAACGCCCTGCTCGTGGTGGATGCGGTCCAGGCCATCGGCACGGTGCCGTTCGATGTCAACGATCCGGCAATCGACGCGCTCGCCTGCGGGCCGCAAAAGGGGCTCATGTCCACCCACGGGCTAGGTTTTCTCTGGTGCCGCGAAGCGTTGATCCCCGGCTTGATGCCGCCGTTCGCGGCGCGTTCGAGCCTGGCGGACACGGCGACCGATGCCGGGATTCCACGGTTTCACGCCGACGGGCGGCGCTTCGAGCATGGAAACATGAACTACGGCGGCGTTTACGCTCTCGAAGCGGCAGTCGACTTCGTCGGCGAAGTCGGTATTCCTGCCATCCATGACCGGGTCCGGGCCCTGACTGGCCATCTCATGGATCTCATCGACCGCAAGGGGCTGCCCTGCATCACGCCGCGCGCCAACGGCGAGCGCGCGGGGATCGTCACGATCGGGATAAGCGACGCGCCGCAGCGCCGTGATGAGCTGCTCGGCAAACGGTTCGTCGTAAGCGCCGTCGAAGACGGATTGCGCGTCGCGCCCCATTTCTACAATACCGAGCTGGAACTCGAGGCCCTGGTCGACGCGCTATAGGAGCCGGTGACGGGAGAGACCGAAAATGGCATCGCATTATCAGTTGTTAATTGACGGCAAATGGACCGATGCCGCTTCCGGCAAGGTATTCTCGACTCATAACCCCGCGACGGGCGAGCATGTCGCCGACGTGGCGGAAGCGGATGCGGCAGATGTCGACACCGCTGTGGCGGCGGCCCGGCGGGCGTTCGAAACCGGCCCGTGGCCGCGCATGGATGCGGCGGCGCGCGGCCGGCTGCTGCTCCAGGTGGCGGAGAAAATCCGCGCCTGGGGCGACGAGCTGGCGCGCATGGAGACGTTGGACAACGGCAAGGCGATCCGCGAGACCCGCGCCCAGGTCAACGCCTCGGCCGACTACTTCGAATATTACGGCGGCTGGGCCGACAAGCTGGAAGGCCATGTCGTGCCGGTGCGCGGCCGGTTCCACACCTATACGGTGCTGGAGCCGATCGGCGTGTGCGGCCAGATCATTCCGTGGAACTCGCCGCTGCCCCAGGCGGCGCAGAAGCTGGCGCCGGCGCTGGCCGCTGGCTGCAGCATGGTCCTCAAACCTGCCGAGCACACGCCTGTTACGGCCCTGGTCCTGGGTGAGATCCTGATGGAGGCCGGCCTGCCCGAAGGCGTGGTCAATATCCTGCCGGGCTTCGGCCACACCGCCGGCGCCGCCCTGTCGCGCCATCCCGGCGTCGACAAGGTGGCCTTCACCGGCGAGGTCGCGACGGGCCAGGAGGTCCTGCGCGCGTCGATCGACAATCTCACCAAGGTGACGCTGGAACTGGGCGGCAAGGCGCCGAACATCGTCTGCGAGGACGCCGATCTGGACGCTGCGGCCCGGGGCACGCTGTTCGGCATATTTGCCGGCGCCGGGCAATATTGCGATGCCGGCCCGCGCCTGTTCGTCCACCGCGCGATCCGCGACGCTTTCATAGAGAAATTGCTGGACATGACCCGGCTGATCCGGGTCGGCGATCCGCTCGACCCGGCGACCCATGTCGGCTCGCTGACGACCCGCGAGCAGTTCGACAAGGTCGCGCGCTATGTCGAGATCGGCCGGAACGAAGGCGCCCACCTGATCGCGGGCGGCGCGCCGCCGGACGATCCCGGCCTGGCAGGAGGGTACTTCTACCTGCCGACGATCTTCGACCGTGTGGCGCCGGACATGCGCCTCGCCCGGGATGAGATATTCGGCCCCGTGCTTTCCGTGCTCGATTTCGAGGACGACGAGCGACTCCTGGCGGACGCCAACGGCACGGATTTCGGCCTCGTCGCCGGCCTGTGGACGGAAGATATGCGCCGGGCCATGCGACTGGCGCAACGCCTCAAGGCGGGAACGGTGTGGATCAACACCTTCCGCCAGACGCAGATTTCGGCGTCCTTCGGCGGCTACAAGATGAGCGGCATCGGCCGCGAGAAAGGCCTGTCGGGCCTCGAGGAATACTGCGAGGAAAAAACCGTCTGGATCGATCTCAACGACGCCGGCATCGGCTATTTCGACAGCTGACAGAATCAAAACCGCCGGGACCGCAGAAAATGCTGAAGAAAGAAAAGATCGTTTCCCCGCTAGCGCCGGGAAAGATCGCCAACCACCCCTACCCGTTCTCGCAGGGCTGGAAGGTTGGCGATTTCGTGTTCACCGGCGGCATCGCGCCCGAGGACCACGAAACCGGCGAGATCGTCGAGGGCGATATCGACGTCCAGGCGCGCCGGGTGTTCGAAAGCCTCAAGGCGATCCTCGAAGAGGCCGGCTCGTCGCTCGACAAGGTCGTCAAGGTCACAGTCTATCTGACCGACATCGGCAACAAGCCGGGCTTCGAGAAGGTCTACCGCGAGTATTTTCCGAAAGACGCGCCGGGCCGGATGACCGCCGAGGTCAGCTTCATCGGTCCCGGAATCCTTCTGGAAATGGATGCGATCGCTTACGTCTAGGACCGGTCCCGCCTGCGAGGGCGGGCCGGATCGTTGTCGCCAAAGTGCGGGCCGGCGCCTATCATCGCCTCGAGTTTGCGATGCCCCGGTCCGGAAACGCTGAAAAGGGGTTGGAACGCCGGCCATGACCGTTAGCGCCAGGCCCGTGCCGAAGGTCGATCCGATCGAACTGGAGATCATCCAGGAGGCGATGATCTCCATCGTGCGTGAAATGCGGGTCAATCTGGTGGCGACTGCCTACTCCTCGATCATCTACGAGGCCTACGACTTTTCCTGCGTCCTGATCGACGGGACTGGCCAGATCGTGGCGCTGGCCGAGGACAACCCGTCCCACATCTTCCCGGTGCCCTGGTCGGTGAGGCAGATGTTCGAAACTTTCGGGGACGACATAGGACCGGGTGACGTTTTCCTGCACAACGACCCCTATACCGGCGGCACACACCTCAACGACATCGCGATGATGTTTCCGGTCTTTGCCGAGGGGCGGCTGGCGCTGTTTCCGTGCGTGCGCGCCCATTGGGGCGATGTCGGCGGCACCACGCCGGGCAGCATCTCGGGCAAGTCGACGGAGATTTTCCACGACGGCGTGCGCCTGCCGATCGTCAAGATCGCCAGCGGGGGCGAGCTCAACCGCGGCCTGTTCGACGTCATGATGGCCAACATGCGCGTGCCGCGGGAACGGCGTGGCGATTTCATGTCGACCTGGGGCACCTGCCAGGTCGCCGAACGGCGCATTGCCGAGCTGTTCGAGCGGTATGGCGTCGCAACCGTCGAGGCCGCCATCGCCGAGCTGATCGACCGGGCCGAACGCAGAACGCGCCAGCGCATCGAGGCGCTCGCTGACCGGGAATATGTCTACGAGCATTATCTCGACCCCGTCGGCGCCGACGCCGAACCGGTGATCGCGAAGGCGCGCATCCGGATCGACGGGAGCGACATTGCGGTCGATTTCACCGGCTCTTCCGGGCAGACCAGGGCGGCCATGAATGCGGGCCCGGCCGTGGCTGCAACCGGCGCGTTCATCGTGCTGAAAGCGTTTCTCGACCCGGCACAGCCGATCAACCACGGGAATTTCCGGCCGATTTCCATCGAGGCGCCGGAGGGTTCCTTCTTCAACGCGCGCTATCCCGCCTCCTGTGCGGGTTCGTCCGAAGTCCGGCACGCCGCCATTTCGGCGGTTCTCGGCGCCATGAGCCAGGCCATGCCCGAGCGGATGGCCGGCGACATCAAGGGCACCTCGAACCACATCTATATCGGCGGCAAGGACCCGGACCGGCCCGAACCCTTCATCTTCTACGAATATCCCGCCGGCGGCACCGGCGCGACCGCCGAAGGCGACGGCGGCGACGCGCTGCGCAATTTCGCGGAGGGCGACTTTGCATCGATCCAGTCCGTCGAATCGATCGAGCACGAAAGCCCGCTGCTGGTCGAGCGCTGCGAGATCCGGCGCGATTCCGGCGGCGCCGGGCGGCACCGCGGCGGCTGCGGCCTGCGCCGGGACGTGCGCGTGCTGGTCGACGAGGCGCTGCTCTCGGTTTCTTCCAACAAGAACATTCTTCCCCCGTTCGGGGTGGCGGCGGGATGGGCGGGCGCGCCCAACAGTTTCGCGGTTATCCGCAACGGCGCGGAACTGGCGCCTTCCGATACGCCGGGGCAGGTTCAGGGCTTTCCCCTGCAGCGCGGCGACATCGTCGTCATGCGCAGCTCAGGCGGCGGCGGATTCGGCGACCCCCTGGAACGGGAGCCGTCGCGCGTCCTCGAGGATATCGCGGAAGGCCGGCTTTCCGAGGATGCGGCGCGGTTCATCTACGGCGTTGTCGCCGACAGCAGGGCATTCGATACCGAGGCAACGACAGCGTTGCGGGCGGGAATGAAGGCGGACCGGCGGCGGCTGACCGCCGAACCTGTGCCGGGTTCGCCGCCGGCCGGCAGAAGCTGGTGCGAACTTGCAGGCGGAACGATTGCCCGGCTCGGACTGAGGGAAGGCGGGGCTCATGAAATCCTCGATGCGGGCGGTCCGGGACTGCGGATCTGGATCCGCGGCGGCGAGGGGATAGACGAGGATACGCTCAGGCTGCCGGAGTGCATCTGCCGGGCCCTGAACCTGCGCCGGGGCGACGGCGTCGCCCTGCGTCCGCTTACGGAACCGCCGGGCGCCGGAATGCCATGAGCGGACCGTCGGACCAGCGCAATCTGATCGAGACCGCCGCACGCATCTTTCCGGGCGGCGTCCTGAGCCGGCACAAGCTCGACGACGACCGTCAGCTCGTCTTCGCGTCGGGCCGCGGCGCCCATGTGACCGATGCCGCCGGCCGGGAATTCATCGACTTTACCTGCGCGGGCGGGGCCGTGCTGCTCGGCTACGATCATCCGGGCGTTCTGGCGGCGCTCGACGCCCAGGCCCGGCGCGGCACGCATTTCTTCGGACTGCTCAACGAGCCGGCGATCCGCTATGGCGCCGAGCTCCTCGACGTGCTGCCCGTCGGCGGGCAGATCCGGTTCTGCTGCTCGGGCGCCGAGGCCACGTTCAACGCGATCCGGCTTGCCCGCGCCTGGACGGGCCGCAACAGGATCCTGAAGTTCGAAGGCGCCTATCACGGCCATCACGACTACGGCATGTGGAGCTACAACCGCTTCGGCGGCGACGCCTTTTCGCCGGTTCCGAACTCGGCCGGCATGGCCGCCGGGATCGCCGCCGATATTCTGATCGCCCCCTATAACGACCTCGCCGCGGCGGAGGACGTGTTCCGGAGCCAAGGTTCGGCGATCGCCGCCGTAATCATGGAGCCGGTACAGCGCATGACGGCGCCGGCGCCGGGCTATCTCGAACGGCTGCGGGAACTCGCCTCGGAAAACGGCGCCGTCCTGATCTTCGACGAGACCGTTACCGGATTCCGCATTGCCCTGGGCGGGGCCCAGGAGCGTTTCGGCGTGCTGCCCGACCTCGCCGTCTACGGCAAGTCGCTGGGCGGCGGCCTGCCGCTCGCGGCGGTCGCCGGCGATCCGGAAATCATGGCGCTGGCGTCGGTCGAGGCTTGGCAGAACGATCCCAGGGGCGTCTTCTTCTCCGGCACGCTGTTCGGCAATCCCATGGCGTGCGCCGCCGGGCGGGCGTTTCTCGAAGCGTTGCGGGAACCGGACGCATTTCCGCCGTTCCTGGCCCGCGCAGAAACCCTCAAATCCGGCCTCGCCCGGATCCTCCGCAAGCATCGGGTCGAGGCGCACGTCATCGGCGAAGGGCCGATGTGGCGACTCCATTTCGGCGATCCGGGCCGGATTCACGACGTTCGCGCAACCTCCGATAAGGAGCGCCAGCGCGCCTTCGATCTCGGCCTGCTCGACTCCGGCATCTTCGTGCGGCCCGGCGGCGGGCACTATTTCTCGATGGCCCACACGGACGAGGATGTCGAAACGACCCTGCGCGCCGCGGACCGCATCGCCACGCGGCTTTAGGACCGGCAGCGCATGGCGATCGCGGTTGGCATCGACATAGGCGGGACCTTCACGGACGTCATCGCCCTCGATCTCGACACCGGCGAGGTGCGCGCCGCAAAATCGCTCACGAGCTACGGCGACGAGACCAGGGCCCTGCTGGAAGGTCTGCGGGACGTTGGCGTTCCCTTTGGCGAAATCGACCGCCTGGTGCATGGCACGACCATCGGCACCAACGCGATCCTGGAGCGCCGGGGCGCGCGCACGGCCCTTTTGGTCACGACGGGATTCCGCGATCTGCTGGTCATCGGCCGGACCCGGCGCATGGCGCCGAACACCCTGTTCGACCTCACCTTCCAGCGGCCGGAACCGCTGATTCCGCGGGCGCTGCGTTTCGATGTCGAAGAACGGGTCGGAGCCTCGGGCGAGACCGTCCGGCCTCTCGATCGCGACATGCTCGCGGCCGTTCTGGAAGATCTTCGACGGCAGAAGGTCGAGTCGGTCGCCGTGTGCTTCCTCCACGCCTACGCGGCGCCGGGACACGAACTGGAAACGCGCGCGGCGATCCGGGAGAAGCTGCCCGGGATCCCGGTATCGCTGTCCCATGAAGTCGTGCCCGAGTACCGCGAATTCGAGCGGCTGAGCACCACGGTCCTGAACGCCTACATCGCCCCGGCGCTCGAAGACTATCTGGCAAGGCTCGAAAGCGTCCTGCGCGGTGACGGCATCCGGGGCGCTCTCTTCATCATGGCGTCGAGCGGTGGCGTCCTTTCGCTGGACCGGGCGCGCCTTTTCCCCGTGACCACGGTTCTTTCCGGGCCGGCCGGCGGCGTTGTGGCCGCCGTGCAGTCGGCCGCGGCGGCGGGCGCACGCGACCTCATCACCTGCGACATGGGCGGTACGAGCACGGATGTCAGCATGATCCGCGACCTGACGCCAACCGTGAAGAAGGACGGCGTCATTGCCGGAATGCCGATAAAATCGACCCAGATCGACATCAGCACCGTCGGCGCCGGCGGCGGCAGCATCGCCTGGGTGAGCGAGGAGGGCCAGCTTCATGTCGGCCCGAAGAGCGCGGGCTCGCGTCCGGGACCGATCTGCTACGGCCTGGGCGGGACCGAACCGACGATCACGGATGCCAATCTCGTCCTCGGCCGCCTGACCCTCGGCCGCAAACTCGGCGGCCGGATCGAACCTTCAGCCGAACATGTCGTGCCGGTTCTCGACGCCCTGGCGCGCCGCCTCGGTGTCGAGAGCCGGGAGCGCATGGCCGACGGCATCATCCGCATTGCCGTCGCGAAGATGGTTGCCTCGATCCGGGAAATCTCGGTCGCCCGCGGCCACGACCCGCGCCGCTGCGCACTGGTTGCCTTCGGCGGGGCCGGTCCGATGCACGCCACCCAGGTCGCCGAAGCCCTGGCGATCCCCAGGGTGATCGTGCCGCCGCACGCGGGGAACCTTTCGGCGCTCGGCCTGGTCTCCGCCGATCTGCGGATCGACTTGAGCGAAACCGTGCTCCTGCCGAATGAAGCGGCAAGCATGGAAGCCGCAGAAGATGCCTTTGCACGGCTGGAGGAAACCGGCCGCGACCGGTTCGCCGCGGAAGGTTTCGCCCGTGACGGGATCATCGTCGAACGGGTGGCCGAGATGCGCTATGTCGGCCAGGCGCACGAACTCGCCATCCCGGTGGCCGGCAAACCGGACCCCGCCGGCCTCGCCGATGCCTTCAACGCGAGCTACGAACGGGCCTACGGCCATTGCAACCGCGACGAGGCGATCGAGATCGTCAACCTGCGCCTCGCCGCCATCGTGCCCGTACAACGACCGCGGCTGCAGGCGCGGGAAGAGACGGGCGGCGGCGGAACGGACGAACGCGATGTCTGGTTCCGGGACGGTTTCCGGCCGACGCGGGTCTTCGAACGATACCGGCTTCCGATTGGCGTCTGGGCCGAAGGACCGGCGATCGTCGAGGAAGCGGGCGCCACGACGGTCGTGTTCCCCGATTGGCGGATGCGCCGGGACGAGCACGACAATCTGAGCCTCGAACGTACCGGCTGAACCGGCCCGTTCCCGCCCGTCCGGTGCTTTTGTTGACAGGTCAACGCCGCGTGGTAGGTTTCGCCAGTGCAAAAATGAGGGCGGCTCCCATCCCCGACGGCCATTGGGGTGTCGCGAGTGGAATTGTTGCACTCCAATGGCCGCGTGCGATGGACAAACCGTCCCCGATCCGAACTGAGGAAGCGTCCGAAGAGAGCGGACGCTGTGAGGAGGGAATGGGATGTCTATTTTGATTCGCTGGTTTACCGGCCTCCTGGCGCTCGCCATTGCATCGAGCGTCCATGCTGCGCCCAAGAAGACGGACTGGACCATTTCGTCGGGTGTCGACCCGTCCGGGCCGTTTCAGGTCATTGCCGAGGCCATGGGCTTCTTCAAGAAGCAGGGCCTCAACGTCACGGTCAAGAAATACTCTTCGGCGACCCGCGGCTTCCGCGGCATGCTCGCCGGTGAGAACGATATGGCGAACTCGGGCTCCTTCGCGCCCGTCAGCACGCTGGCGCAGGGGTCCAAGAAATTCAAGATCGTCGGTTCCACCCGGAACAGCCAGAGCGGCTTCACGGCGATCGTCGTCCGGCCGGGGATCATGGACGCCAAGGGCCTCGAGGGCTCCAAGATCGGGATCGCGCGGGGCAGCCCGTCGTCCCACATGTGGTTCGACAAATACGCCGCCAAGAACGGGCTGAAGAATTTCAAGCGCCTCTGGCTGCAGCCGCAGGAACAGCTCATCGCCTTCAGCAAGGGTGAGATCGACGCCGTCTCGATCTGGTATCCGTGGGCCGGCCGGGCCGCCGGCGTGCTCAAGGGCGCCAAAGTGCTGGCGCGCGACAAGGATATCGGCTTCGTCAACGATACGCCGATCACCTTCAGCGCAGGGCTGCTGGCGGACCGCGATGCCGCGCTCGGCATCATGAAAGGGATGGTCGAGGCCAGCGCGTTCCTCGATGCCAATCCGGACGAATCGGCCAAGATCGTCAGCAAGGCGTTCAAGATCGACCTGAAGGACACCAAGGCGATCTCCAAGACGATCAGCCTCAAGGTCCAGTTCTCCGACGGCACGACCGCCGACCTGTGCCAGTCGCTGAACTTCCTCAAGGGGCTCGGCAAGGTGAAGGGCCAGCCCGACTGGAAGACGGGGCTCGATTCGAGCATCATGAAGGCGGTCGCTCCGGACCGCGTCACCGCGAAATCGTTGCCGAACTGCTAGCAGTCGGCGCGTATGCACGCGGCGGAGTTCATCGGGGTAAAGAAGCAATTCGGCGGGCGGGGAGAGGATCCCAGCCCGCCGGCCCTTGAGAATTTCGAAGTCGCAATCCGCGAGCGGGAATTTTTCTGCCTGCTCGGCCCGAGCGGCTGCGGCAAGACCACGGCGCTCACCCTGCTGGCCGGCTTCGAAATGCCGACAGCGGGGCAGGCGCTGCACCGCGGCCAGCCGGTGCGCGGTCCGAGCGCGGACCGCGGCGTCGTCTTCCAGGGCGACGATTCCCTGATGCCCTGGCTCACCGCGCGGGACAACGTCCTGCTCGGGCCGAGGATTCAGGGCCTTGAAAAAACCGAGCAGGGCGAGATCGCCGAACGCCTGCTGAAACTGGTCGGCCTCGACGGCCACGGCCACAAGTACCCGCGCGAACTGTCGGGCGGCATGAAGCAGCGCATCCAGATCGCGCGGGTGCTGGCGACCGAGCCGGACATGCTGCTCATGGACGAGCCGTTCGCCGCCCTGGATGCCCAGACCCGCGGCCAGATGCAGGACGAGCTCACCCGCATCTGGAGCTCGAGCCGGCGCACTGTGCTCTTCATCACCCATGACGTGGTCGAGGCGCTGATCCTGGGCGACCGGGTCGGCGTAATGCACGCCGGGCCGCGCTCGTCGATCCGGGAAATCTTCCCGATCGACCTGCCGCGCCCGCGCGACCGCACCGATCCGGAATTGCTGAAAATCTACCGGCGAATTCAGGAGATCCTTGCCGAAGAGGTCCAGAGGAGCCGCGAGGAATGAAGCGGATCCTGCTGGATCGGGTGCTTCCCTATACGCTGACGGTCGTTCTGCTGCTGAGCCTCTGGGAGATGGGCTCGCGGATGATCAATCCGCTGTTCTTCCCGCCCCTCGAGACCGTCGGCGAGTCCTTCGTGCGCATGGCGACGGGCGATCTCTGGGCCCAGATCCTGGTCAGCCTGCTGCGCATCTGGACCGGCTTCCTGCTCGGCAGCATGCTCGGCGTGCTGGTCGGCATCCTGATGGGCGGCCTGCCGCTGGCGCGGGGCATGCTCTACAGCGTCGTCGAGTTCTTCCGCTTCATCCCGCCGATCGCAATGATCGTCCTCGCCGTCTCCTGGTTCGGCACCGGCGACGTCGCCACCATTTTCCTGATCGTCTTCGCGACCGTGTTCATCGTCACGATCAACACCGAGGACGGCGTCTACCACGTCACCCGCAACCGAGTCCGGGCCGCCGAGAGCCTCGGCGCGAACACGGGCCAGGTCTTCCGCCTGGTCATCTTTCCCTCGACGCTGCCCCACGCGCTCACCGGCATGCGGGTCGCCATGGGCAACGCCTTCTCGACCATCATCGCGGCGGAGATGATCGCGGCCGATTTCGGCCTCGGCTTCATGCTCCAGCAGGCGCGCGTCTTCCTCAAGACCGGCGACATCTTCGTCGGCCTGGTGGCGCTCGGCCTGCTCGGCTTCGCGACCGACCGCATCTTCCGCATCCTGATCGACCGCTGCGGCGGCGAATACGCCAGGGTCGCCTGACATGGCCACCACGCGAGCCTTCGATCTGCTTCTGGCACCGAGCTGGCAGGCCAGCGAAATGGAGCGGCCGGGCGCGGTCGTCCTTCCGGTCACCGGCGCCGCCATCCTGATCGCGATCTGGGGCTTCGCCTCGCTGCGCTACGACGTGACCATCCTGCCGTCGCCCGGCCAGGCGCTGGAGGAGGGGATCGACCTGCTGGCCGGCGGCGAGTTGGTCTTCCACGCACTGGCAAGCTTGCAGCGGCTGCTCCTCGGCTTCCTGATCGGCTGCGCCATAGCGATCCCGATCGGTTTCGGCATGGGCCTGTCGCCCTTCTTCCGCCGCATGATGGAGCCGATCACCGAGTTTTTCCGTTACATCCCGGCCATCGCCATGGTGGTCTTCGCGCTCATCTGGTTCGGCATCGGCGAGGCCTCGAAGGTCTTCCTGATCTTCTACAACACCTTCTTTTCCGTGGCGCTGGCGACCGAGGCCGGCGTCAAGCACATCTCCCAGGTGCGCATCAACGCCGTGCGCAGCCTCGGCGCGAACCGCCGGCAGGTGTTGCAGTTCGTCGTCGTGCCCTCGGTCGTGCCCTACGCCATCCAGGGCATGCGCATGGGCATGGGCCGCGCCTTCGCAACCATCGTTTCGGCCGAAATCCTGGCGGCGAACTCCGGCCTCGGCTTCCTGATCTTCTCGTCGCGCGAATTCTCCAGGATGGACACTGTAATCGTGGCGATCGCCGTTCTCGGCGTGCTCGGCATCGTGATCGATCGACTGTTCCGCCGCATGACCCGAATGGTCGGCGGCAATTACCTGCCAAGCGAGATGGGCTGAGCACGGCCGCGCCGGGGTATGGCCAAATGCTGCCGAAGATTGGTGCGGCCCGATCCGGGAAAGAGCGCCGGAACTAATTGCCCGAGGTCGGCCTGTCTGTGCCGGCCGCCAGACGCCGGGCCAGGGGTTTGAGCATGGCCGGCGCCATGTAAATCGGAAATTGCGCCACCGCGAGGAACAGCAGGATTTCCGCATTGACGGCCGACGGTACGGCGCCCAGCAGGATCGCCATGTTGCGCAGGCCGCTGGAGAGGCCCACGGTCAGCGCAAACCGGCGTCCGAGAAAGAGGAAGGCGAGGCCCCCGGATACAAAAAGAAGGGCCGTCAATCCGATGACGAAGGCCAGTATCCGGAGCACATAGCCCGGATCGTCCGCGAACCGGGCGGCGAGGCCATCGACGATCCCGAGCGCGAACAGAATCAAGGCGGCCAGCAACCCGATCTCGAACCCGGGCGCGAAGCGGCGCCGGCCGTTGGCGCCCAGGACGCGCCGGAACAGAAGCGCCGCCAGAAACGCGCTGCCGACGAAGACGGCCAGGCGCAGCAGCATCTCGCCGACCCCTACGTTGAGATCGAGGCCGAGCAGCACGAGGACGACGACGGGCATCACGAAGGGCGCCGCCGCCGTCATCGACAACAGCACGCCGAGGCTGAGCGGTGCATCCAGCCCGACGAACCGCGCCAGCGCCGGCGAGCCCATGAGCGGCGGCGACGCGGTCCACAGAACCGCCGCTGCCAGCAGGGCGCCGTCGAGCGACAGACCCCGCCCCAGGAGCCAGGCAAGCCCGGGCGAGACCAGCAGCAGCCAGACCCCGACACCGATGACGAGGCCCGGCCGTTTGACGAACCGGACCGTGCCGGTCCAGTCGTCCTGCACCATGGACAGGAACAGCAGCAGCCAGACGAAAAGACCGAGATAGGGGCTGAACAGCGGCGGCAGGTCCGGAAAGATCAGCCCCGCGAAGATACAGAAAAACAACAGCGTGGTTGCGTGCCGGGCGACGGCCTCCAGTATCTTCGACATGTCCGGCCTGCGATCTGCTACCGGTCCCGTTCGTCCGGGTCGGGCCCGACGGTCCGGGCCCGGTAGTCGAGCCACCAGCCGTAAGGCTTCGGCCAGAAGCGGAAATCCGGATCCGCCCCGAGCTCGCGGGCTGCGTGTAGCGCCCAATGTGGATCGAACAGCGCCTCGCGTCCGATCGCGACAAGGTCGCACTGCCCGCGCCGGAGAATGTCCTCGGCCTGCCGGGCTTCGGTGATCAGGCCGACGCCCATCGTGCAGAGTCCGGTGCGCCGGCGAATCTGCTCTGCCAGGCCGACCTGGAAGCCCGTCACCCGCCGCCCGCGGATCGCGAATCCCTGGGCGCCGATGCCGCCGGACGAGCAGTCGATGACATCGATGCCAAGCTTCTGCAGTTCGCCGACGAAGACGACGACCTCGTCCATCGTCCAGCTGGGATCCCCTTCGTCGCTGGCGGAGAGCCGCAGGAAGACCGGCTTTTCCCGCGGCCATATCCGGCGCACCCGCTCCGCCACCTGCAAGGGAAACCGCATGCGGCCCTCGAGCGTGCCGCCCCAGGCGTCGTTCCGCCGGTTCGACACGGCGGACAGGAACTGGTGCAGCAGGTAGCCGTGGGCGGCGTGGATTTCGACGACGTCGAACCCGGCTTCGTGCGCCCGCTGCGCGGCATCGCCCCAAGCGTCGACGAGGGCGGCGATTTCACCGGCGTCCAGCGCGCGGGGCGGTTCGGCCCCGTCGGACAGAGGAACGGCGCTCGGCGCCAGGGTCTCCCAGGGCGGCTCGCCAGCGTCGGCGTCGCTGCCGTCGAGCGATGCGCCGCCGTCCCAGGGACGTCGCGAACTCGCCTTGCGCCCGGCATGGGCGAGCTGGATGCCGGCAGCCGCGCCCTGGTCTTTCAGGCAGCGGGCGATACGCCGCAACGCTTCCGCATGGTCGTTCGACCAGATGCCGAGGTCCCCGTGGGTGATGCGGCCGCGGGCCTCGACGGCCGTGGCTTCCGTGAAGACCAGCCCGGCCCCGAGGAAGCGCGCCAGATGCTGGAAGTGCCAGTCGTTGGCTAGACCGCCGCTGGCCGAATACTGACACATGGGCGATATGACGACGCGGTTGGGGAGCTCGACCCCGCGGAGCTTCAGGGGCGTGAACAACAGAGGCGTCGCGGCACGGTCTGGCACGTCAGGACCTCCGGAACGGCGCCCTTATGGGCTCGGCCAACATGCCGGTCAGGCGCGCCTCAGGCCTCGCCCAGATAGGCCTTGCGGATTTTCTCGCTCCTCAGGATGTTCTCCGCCGTGTCGCTGATGACGATCTGGCCGTTCTGAAGGACATATCCCCGGTCGGCCACGGACAGCGCCATGGTGGCGTTCTGCTCGACGATGAACATGGTCGTGCCGGCGGCCCCGATCCCGGCGATCACCTCGTAGACCTTCTCGACCAGGGCCGGCGCCAGGCCCATGGAGGGCTCGTCCATCAGGATCATCTTCGGGCGCGCCATGAGGGCGCGGGCGACGGCGACCATCTGCTGCTCGCCGCCGGAGAGCGTGCCGCCGGTCTGTCCAAGGCGTTCCCGGATGGCCGGAAACAGCTCCAGCACCCGGTCCATATCTTCCTGGGCCCTGTTGTTCTTCTCGCGGCGGTGGACATAGGCCCCCATGAGCAGGTTTTCGCGCACCGTCATGGTCGGGAACAGGCGCCTGGCCTCCGGCACCGGGGCCAGGCCCATGGCGATCACCTCGCCCGTGGATAGGCCGTCGATACGCTTGCCGCCGAACCAGACGGCGCCGGAAACAGGTTTCACCAGGCCGAGAATCGTCTTCATGGTGGTCGTCTTGCCCGACGCGTTGCCGCCCAGCAGCGACACCACCTCGCCCGGATAGACCTCCAGATTGACTTCCTTGAGAATTCTGATCGACCCGTAATAGGTGACCACGTTCTCGAGTTTCAGGAGCGGCTCTGCGGCCCCGGTTTCCGTCTCCGCGGCGATCGCGCTTTGCTGCATGGGTCCTCCCTCCGGGGGCCGCTTCTTCGCTATCCGGGACCATAGTGTCCCGCCCCGTACCGGCACAAGTACGGGATCGTTCCCGGAGTGCGTCGGGGACCCGGCCCGTGGGCGCCGTTGACACGAAATTCTGGTACCGTGGATACTTGTTCTTCTGTGAACGGGCCCGGCGGCCCCGAATTTTTACGGCCGGCGGGCTATCGGGATGACATTCCATGAATCCTGCCGAATGCCGCGAAGCCGGCCGGTGTTGATGGTGCCGTGACGTCGGCGGCGACACATCCGGACCCTGCTCGCGGAGGTCAAGGGCCCCCGAAAGCGGCAGCGGCAGACGACGATCAATCCAGCTGCCTCGAATTTCTCCTGAAGCAGCGGCATTTCAACAACGCCGCCGTCCTGGCCGGCGTCGTCGCGGTCGTCGGCATCGCGTTTTCCCTGTTCCACCTCTACGCCGCCTATTTCGGCCAGGGCGAAAGCTATCTGCACAACACCGTTCACGTCTCACTCGTGATGGTGCTGTGCTTCATCCTGAAGCCGCTCGGCCGGAAATCCTGGAAGGAGCCGCTCAACGGCTGGTTCCTCGTCGACCTGCTGTGCATCGGCCTGGTCATCGCCATCCAGGTCTACATCTGCTGGGACCTCGACGAATACATCCAGCGCCGGGGCTTCTACGAGACCCGCGACATGGCGGTCGGCGTCGTCATGATGCTGCTGGTCATGGAAGCCACGCGGCGCGCCGTCGGCTGGATCATGATGGCACTCGTCGTGTTTTTCCTGGTTCAGACGCTCTACGGCGAGCTCTTCTTCAGCATCTTTTTCGGCCCGAACGTCAAATGGACGTTCATAATCAATGACCTCTTCATGGAAGAGGGCGGCATCTATTCGATCCCGATCACGGTATCGGCCACCTATGTGGTTCTGTTCATTCTGTTCGGCGCATTCGTCATGCGGGTCGGCGTCGGCGAGCTCTTCACCGATATCGCCTACGCGCTGATGGGCAAGCAGATCGGCGGGCCGGCCAAGGCCGCTGTGCTGTCCAGCGCATTCATGGCGTCGATCTCGGGCAGCGCCGTCTCAAACGTCGCGACCACGGGCTCGGTGACGATACCGCTCATGAAGCGCATGGGGTATCCCCCACCCTTCGCCGCGGCCGTCGAGGCCTGCGCGTCGACGGGCGGCGTCTTCACGCCGCCGGTCATGGGGGCGGTCGCGTTCATTCTCGCCGAATTCCTGGGCGTCCCCTACTGGGACGTGGTCAAGGCCGCGGCGGTCCCGGCGGCGATCTATTTCGTCTCCGTTCTCGCGATGGTGCACTTCCGGTCGTGCAGGCTGGGGCTGATGCCCGAGCAGCGGGACGACCGGCCGACCGTGATGCAGGCGCTGAGACAGCGCGGGCACCTGCTGATACCGCTGGTCATCCTGGTCGGCGCCCTGGTGGTCGGCTACAGCCCGATCTTTGCCTCCCCCGATCGACGTTCATCCGGGAGCAGCCAGGTATTACAAGGAAAAGGGCCTGATGTAGCCGGTCCTGCCATCGCCGCGGACTGCGGCGCGGAGTGCCGAACACGTCTCACGAGAGCGTCATTCGGCGCCCCGCGCCATTAGATGGAAACCGGTATGCGAACGGTTATCCGGAACGGGACGGTCATCGCCTGGACGGGCGAACGGCATCGGGCGATCGAAAACGGCACGGTCGTGTTCGAAGGCGACCGGATCGTCTCCGCCGGGCCGGACGATGGGGCGGCAGCCGACCGTGAAATCGACGCGACCGGGCGCCTGGTGATCCCCGGGCTGGTCAACAGCCACCTGCACGTCACCGACACGCCCTACACCAAGGGTTACCTGGAAGAGATCGGCAGTTCGTCGGCTGACGGGACGCCGACGAACTTCTTCGCGCTCTACAAAGCCCTGCCGAGCGTGCGCGCGGCGACGGATGCCGAAGCCCAGGTCGCGGCCGCCGAGTGCGCGTTCGCGGAACTGGCCCTCACCGGTTCGACGACCGTCGTCGAACTCGGATACGATTTCGAGATCGGCGGCGACGGAGACATCTCGATCACGGAGCGCGTGGCGGACGTTGCGGGCCGGTCCGGCCTGCGCTGCTACTCCGGTCCCCGCTATCGCAGCCGCTACTACGGCGACGACGACAAGGGGGGCGTCTTCTACCGGGAATACGGGGCCAGGGCGCAGAAGCGGTTCGAGGACTGCGTCGCGTTCTGCCGCACATGGAACGGCCGATACGACGACCGTCTCCGGACCATGCTCGCACCGGACCAGATCGATACCTGCGAGACACGACTTCTCGAAGATACCCGGCGCTACGCCGACGAGCTCAGGATCCCGATCCAGCTGCATGCCGGGCAGTCGCCCAACGAGTTTGCCCGCATCCGGGAAACCGAGAACAGGACGACCGTCGAGTTGATGATGGATACCGGCCTGCTGGGGCCGGACTTCATCGTCGGGCACGGCCAGATCATGAGCGGCGACGGTGACATCATGAGCATGGGCCGGCACGAAGCCGCGGCCCTGCGCGATTCGCAAACGACGATCTGCCATCTGCCGTGGGTCAAGGCCCGGCGCGGCGGCGTCATCGATTCGATCCACAAATACCAGGAACTGGGCATCCGCCAGTGCCTGGGGACGGACACCTATCCATTCGACATGTTCAACGACATGCGGATGGCGTCGGTGGTCTGCAAGATCGTCGAGAAGACCGCCGAAGTCGCATCGTCCGGGGATATCTTCCACATGGCGACCGTGGGCGGCGCGGACGCGCTGGGCCGGCCCGATCTCGGCCGCCTTGCGCCCGGCTGCAAGGCCGATATCGTCCTGGTCCGCATCGACACGCCGAAGGCGACGCCGGTCTACGACCCGTTCAAGTTTCTCGTTCTCGCCGCCGCGGGCAGCGATGTCGATCGCGTCATCGTCGACGGGCGGACGATCGTCCGGGACGGCGAGGTTCTGACGATCGACGTTGCCGCCGCCGTCCGGCGGGTCAACGAGGCGAGCGAACGCGTCCGGGCCGCGCTCGATCTTTAGCGTGCGATGCGTTAATTCCCGTCCATCGCAATCGATGTGGAGGAACCGACCTTGCCCCTGGAAAACCTCAACCATTTTCTCGTGGCCGCCGAAGACCTTGAGGCAACCCGGACATTCTATGTCGATGTCCTGGGCCTCGAAGAGGGCTTCCGGCCGCCGTTCGATTTCCGCGGCCACTGGATCTATCTGGGCGACCGCGCGGTGGTCCATCTGGCCGACCACCGGGACTATCTCGACAAGGTCGACCATATCCGCGACGGATCCGGGGACAGCGCCACGGGCCCGATCGATCATATCGCCTTCGAGGCGACCGGCCTGCGGAGCATGGTCGAGACGCTGGAAAGACACGGCGTCCCGGCGCGCCACCGCAAGGTGCCGGACGTCGGCCTGCACCAGGTCTTCGTCCACGACCCGAACGGCGTCCTGATCGAACTGAACTACCCGGCGGAAGAAGGAGCCGACGTGGAGCTATCCGGCTAGGGTGCGATTACGCTATTCGGAAGCGTAACCCGCATTTCTGAAGTAGGTTGCGCATTCGGCTGGCGCGGCCCGCTCGCGGACCAATACGCAAAGGAGGGAGGAAACCATGGTACTCGGACATCGCATTCACGGTAACGGCCCCGAGAAGGCGTTCCTGTACAACGACTGGCTGGCCAGTGCGGAGAGTTGGGACCCGACGCTCCCCTATCTGGATACGGAGCGTTTCACCTACATTCTGACGGACCTGCGGGGCTACGGCGAATCCCTGGACCAGACGGGCGAATACAACGAGGTAGAAGGGGCCGCCGACACCCTCGCGCTCGCCGACCACCTGGGCTACGACAGGTTCCATCTGGTCGGGTTCTCCATGACGGGCATGGTGGTCGAGCGCCTCGCCATCGACGCGCCGGAGCGCATCAAGAGCGTCGTCGCCGTCGGCCCCGTATCGGCGGCCGGCATCAAGATGAGCGAGGCGGACCGCCAGTTCTTCGTCGACGTCATCACGAACGACGACAAGGCGCGGGAGCTCGCCGACCGCATTACCGGCGGGCAGCTCTCCCGCCAGTGGCAGGACGTGAAGCTGCGCCTCGCCCGCGAGACCCGGACGCCCGAGGCGGCGCGCGGCTATCTCGACATGTGGACCCTGCACGATTTCTCCGATGAGGCCGGGGCCCATGACGTGCCCTTCCTGGTCATCGGCTGCCGCTTCGACCAGCCGAACTTCCTCGAAGACGACATGCGCAACACCTTCCTCAAGTGGCACAAGAATATCGAGCTGGTGATGATGGACTGCGGCCACTGCCCGATGCAGGAGATGCCGATCCGGCTGCAGACCCTGATGGAAGACTTCATGAACAAGCACGCCGGCTGAGGCGCCATGGCCCGCCCCCGTGCCCGGGTCGCCAGCGAGGGCGTGGGCGCCGTCAGGGTCCTCACGCTCGACAACGAGGCCAGGCGCAACGCCTTCTCCGGCAGCATGGCCGACGACCTGTTGGAGCTGCTCCAGGAGGCCGACGCGACGCCCGGAGTCCGCTGCGTCGTCATCACCGGGGCCGGCGACAAGGCGTTTTCGAGCGGCCACGATCTGACCGAAGTTCTCGGCGAAAGCGAAGCCGCCGTCGGCCCGGCGGCCAACCGCGCTTTCATCCATCCTGCGACCATGGCCAAGCCGGTGATCGCCGCCGTCAACGGCGCGGCCTATGCCGGCGGCTTCATTCTCGCGCTGTCGTGCGACCTCCGGGTGGCGAGCCGGAACGCGACCTTCTGCGTCCCCGGCGCCCGCATTGGGCTGCTCCCGATCGGCGGCCAGCTGAGCCGCCTGCTCCACGTCATGCCCCAAGCCCGGGCGCTCGAGATGGCCCTGACGGCGGCGCCCATGACAGCCGCGGAGGCGCACGGCCTCGGCTTCGTCAACCGGCTGGTGCCGGAGGGCGAGGCGCTGACGGCGGCCCTGGCCCTCGCTGAAGCCATCGCCGCAAATTCGCCGGCCGTGGCGCGGGCGATCAAGAAAGGGGTTGACGTTTCGCTCCGCGAGGGCGTCGCAGCGGGCGAAGCCTGGGAATGGGAAACCGGCCCCGCCCTCGCCGGCCACGCCGACGCCGAAGAGGGCGTGCGCGCTTTCCTGGAAAAGCGGGCGCCGAAGTTCAGGGATTGACCGCAGGGTCGGGAAAGAGCGGCCACGCCGTCCGTACTGTACGGGAGATTTTGAATCCCTCCCCTACGATATCGACCGGCGATATCGACCCGATCCGCCTCAGTGCCTCGCCGCCCTCTTCCCGAGATAGGCCTCGATGACGGCCGGGTGGGTGGACACGTCGCGGAAGGAGCCTTCGGCGATCTTGGTGCCGTGGTCGAACGCGAAGACCCGGTGCGCCACGCCTTCCACCAGCGTCATGTCGTGTTCGATGAGCAGCACCGTGTGGCCCTTCTCGTGGATGCGCTGGATATCCTCGATGACGCCCCTGGTCTCCGTCGGGTTCATGCCGGCAACCGGCTCGTCCAGCAGGATCAGCCGCGGCCGCGAGGCGACGCAGCGGGCGATCTCCAGGCGCCGGCGGTTGGCGTAGGACAGCGACGACGCCGGCTCGTTGCACATGCTGATGAGCCGCGCCCCGAACAGGGAAAGCGTCTCCAGCGCCTCTTCCTCGGCGTCCCTGTCCTGCCGCCGCAGCCATTTGGGTTTCAGGAGCGCCGGAAGAAAGCCTGCGTTGACGTGGGAACTCATGGCGACCAGGACGTTCTCCAGCACCGTCAGGTTGGGGAAGAGGCGCAGGGTCTGGAAGGTCCGGGCCAGGCCCTGCGCGTTGATCTTGTGGGTTGGCAGGTCGAGGAGGTTGCGGCGCTCGCCGCCGAACAGGATCTGCCCCGAGGTGGCGTCGTAGAGGTGCATGACGAGGTTGAAGAAAGTCGTCTTGCCTGACCCGTTGGGCCCGATGATGGCGGTGATCTCGCCCTCGCGGACCTCCAGGCTGAGGTCGTTGACTGCCAGCACGCCGCCGAAATTCTTGGTCAGCGCCTGGCTGGCCAGGATGGTTGCGCCGGTGTCGTCTGCAGCCATGGCGTTCCCTGCCGCTTCAGGCCTTCACTTCGTCCGGGAGACCGGCGGCTTCGGCGTCGTCGCGTCCGGACTCGGCGATGAGGGTATTGATCTTCTCGGCCTGCAGCTCCCGGCGCCGGCGCGAGTTGGGGAACAGGCCCTGGGGCCGGTAGATCATGATCAGCACGAGGGCGCCGCCGAACAGCAGCATGCGCAGGTCCTCGAACTCGCGCAGGCGCTCGGGGATCAGCGTAAGGGCGACGGCGCCGACGACGACGCCGGCGATGTTGCCCATGCCGCCGATGATGACCATGGCGAGGATCATGATCGACGTCAGCAGGACGAAGTTGTCCGGATGCACGAAACCGATCATGTGGGCGAAGACGGCGCCGCCGATGCCGCCGAAAAAGGCGCCGGTGGAAAAGGCGATGATCTTGAGCCGGGTGACGTTGACGCCGAAGCACCTGGCCGCCACCTCGTCCTCGCGGATGGCCTCCCACTGCCGGCCCAGGTTGGAATCGCGCAGCCGGATGCTGACGAAGATGGTCAGCGCCGTGATGAGCAGGGCCAGGAAGTAGAAATTCATCTGGAACGGCAGTTCAAGCTCGCCGATCGTGATCGGTGTGACGAAATCCCAGCCGAAGATCGAGGGCGGCGGGATATTGATGACCCCGTCCGTGCCGTGGGTCAGGAAGGTGAAATTGCGGTGCAGGAGGTTCATGATCAGCCCGTAACCGAGCGTCACGAGCGCAAGATAATGGTCGCTCACCCGGAGCGCCGGCCAGGCGACCAGGAACCCGAAAAACGCCGCCGTGAGCCCGCCCAGGGGCAGCCCGATCCAGAAGCTCACGTCGAAGATCACCGCGAGCTGCGAACTCATGTAGGCGCCGGCGGCGAAGTAGACGGCGAACCCCACGTCCAGGAGGCCGCAAAATCCGAGCGTGATGTTGAGCCCCAGGGCCATGATGGCGAAGATGGCGGCGAGCGCGCCGAGGTGGATCAGGTACGGGTTGTCGAGAAAGAAGAAGGGGAAGGCCACCAGGAGCGCGACCAGGACCAGCTGGGCGAAGCGCTTGTCTTTCGTGATGCGTTCCCCGGCCCACCGGTTGAGCCTGGGCAGGCGGCCCCAGCCGATCGCACCGGCGACGACGAGCAGGAGGAAGCCGGTCACGAGGATAGTGTCTTCCAGCGCCAGGCCGACCATGAAGGCGGCGAACAATGCCGCCTGGCAGCCGCCCAGGGCCAGCCGGTCCCTGGCCTTTGCGCCGAGGGACCGGGTGTCCTCGCGAGCGACCTGGGTTTCTATGAAATCGACTTCTGGCACGTCGCCGGCTCCCCTGCCTCAACCCGCTTTCTTTTCCGGCGTCCGCAGGAGGCCCGAGGGGCGGAACACCAGAACCACGATCAGGAGCAGGAACACGAAAACGTCCTTGTAGCGCGAGCCTTCCGGGATCAGCGCGACCACGAGGACTTCGACCGCAGCGACGATGTAGCCGCCATACATGGCGCCGTAAATGTTGCCCAGGCCGCCGACGACCGCGGCGGTAAAGCCCTTGATCGCCATCACCCAGCCCATGTCGAAGCGGATGGAAAGATAGTAGAGGCCGTTCATGACCCCCGCTACGCCGCCCAGCGCCGAGCCCAGGAAAAAGGTATTGCGGATGACGATATCGACATTGATTCCCATCATCCGCGCCGCGTCCAGATCCTCCGACGTCGCGCGCATGGCACGGCCGACCCAGGTCTTGGAGACCAGCAGGTAGATGCCGTAGACGAGGGCGACGGACGCGATGATCAGTCCGAGTTGCGTGTAGTCCAGAACCACGTCGCCCAGCTTGATGCTGTCGTATTTGAAGGGCGAATAGAAGGCGTGGGGATTGGCCCCTTCGGGGAAGAACTCCTTGACCGCCTCGCGGACGACGATGCCCACGGCGAGCGACGTCACCAGCATGATCAGCACCGGCATGCCGCGCACGGGGCGGTAGGCGAAGCGCTCCATGAGTGCGCCGATGACGGCGCAGACTGCCATTGAGACGACGAACATCAGGAAGATGATCAGCAGCCCGCTCTGGAGACCCAGATCCTCTGCCAGCCAGGCGACGACAAGGCCGGTGAACCCGCCCAGCATGAAAACCTCGCCGTGGGCGAAGTTGATCAGCCGCAGGACGCCGAAGAACAGCGTGAATCCGACCGCCACCAGGGTGTACATCCCCCCGATGGTGAGGCCGTTAATCAGCTGCTGGATCCAGATCTCGAACACGAGCCGGGGTTATGCTTTCGCGAGTCGGCGGGCGCCCGGGACGGGCCCGGCCGCCGCCGATGTGACCCGGCCGCCGGGGGAGGGCGCCATACCCTCCCCCGGCGGCCGGCCGGACAGTCTGTGCTGCTGGAAAGCCCGGTGCCGGTTTCCCGGCAGACGGGTCAATCCGCGATCTTCTGGAACTTCGTGGCCGCCCGGTCCGTCCGGTAGAGCAGCTTCCACTTGGCGTTCTCGACCCGGAAAATGCCGATATGCAAAATGTCGAGCATGCCGTGCTTGTCGAAGCCGAAGTCCCCGATGCTGGTCTTGTACTGGCCCTTGTTGAGGTCGGCCAGAAGCGCCTTGCGGGTCACCTTGCCGGCCTTGGCGAGGCGCGCCACGGCCTGGACGTAGACCTGCCCGGCCGCGTGGGCCATCGGCCCGAAGGACTCGTACGGGTCCTGGAACTTGGCGGCCGCATAGGCCTTCTCAAAGGCGGTACCCCGCCCTTCCGGATAGTGATCGAGCGGCAGTCCCCAGAAGCTGGCGAGCGTCCCCTCGGAGGCCTCGCCGGCGACCTTGATGTAGGTGTTGGAGAACACGCCGCCGGAGCTCATCATCGGCACGTTGAGGCCGAGTTTCAGCATCTGCTGGCGGAACAGCGCCGCCTCCACCATGTGGCCGGCATAGAAGACGGCGTCCGGATTCATGCCCTTCAGCTTGGTGATGAGCGGCGTGAAGTCCTTCTCGCCCAGCTGCACGCTCTCGCGGCCGATGATGCGGCCCTTGCCGTGCAGCTTCACGGCTGCGTTGGTGAACTCGTTGACCTGGGTCACGGAGAACGCCGTGTTGTCGTCGATCGTGAAGATGCGTTTCAGCTTGGCGTAATTGGTGGCGTAGGTCGCCAGCATCTTCATGTTGATCAGGTCGTAGGGCGAATTCCGGAAGATCACCTTGCTCTTGTGGAACGGCCGCGTCGAGCGGTGGTCGTTGGAGCCGCCGAGGATGGTGGGCAGGCCGTAGCGGTTGTAGATGGCGTGAGTCGCCAGCGCCAGGCCGCTGCTCCAGCAGCAAAAGGCGCCGATGACTCTGGAATCGGCCCCCGCCTTGGTTGCGAGGCTCGCCGCCTGGGCGCTGTCGCCGGCATTGTCGCCGCGCACGACTTCGAGCTTGACCTTGCCCATGACGCCGGAGGCGTTGCCCTGGTCGATGGCCAGCTTGAACGAGTTGAACATGCCCTCGCCGAAGGACGACCAGGGCCCGCTCAGCGGCAGGTTGACGTAGAGTTTGTAGGTTTGTGCCTTGGCATGGCCGCCGAGGAGCAGGCCCATCGCTAGCACGGTCGAAATGGCCCAAACAGTCCGTTTCAACATGGTTAATCCCTCCCTATTTTCAGGTTCCCGGCGCTTCGCTCGGAGCGCAAGCGTAACATCTTGTACCTGCACGTACAGGAAAAGTCCGCGGAATTCGGCGAAACGTGGCGCCCGATGATTTCTCGCCAGGAAAATATATTGTATACAACCAACCTAAAGCCGGTCAAGCCGGAGCGGTGCCGGAAACACCGGCATGGAGAGTAGCGGCCGAGCCTCGGGCGCCGGAGCCGCTTTCGGTCCCGTATGCCGGAAGCGCCTAGTCTCCCGGGTTCGGCCATCGGCACGCCGGAGACCCGGAGAGTTGACTCTGACCCCTGACCGCCGCCCGATATATGGTAGCTTCGAGTGCCCGTTCAGTCGGGACCGAATCCCGACTTGGAACAATTCTGCGAGCGCATCCCGGTCGGGCGGCATCGACTGACCCGGGAAAGTCCGTTCAGGGAGATCATGTCATGGCGGCCGTCGCCGAAGCGAAAACTTGCCGGCACATCTCCGTCAGGCCGATCAACCCGGTGATCGGCGCCGAGATAACCGGCGTTGATCTCGGCCGGGGACCGGACGCTGCGGTTGCGGCCGAGATCCGGAGCGCCATCTTCGACCATCTCGTGGTGTTCTTCCCGGGCCAGGACATCACGCCGGACCAGCAGGCCGCCTTCGCGCGCCAGTTCGGCGACGTGCCGGAAGTGCCGGATTCCATGTTCCGGGTGCACGCCGACAATCCCTGCGTGTCGGTGCTCGAGAACGACGCAGAACGGCCGCCGACCGTCAACAACTGGCACTCCGACTATTCCTTCGCCGCCGAACCGGACTTCCTGTCGATCCTGCACGCCCGTTCCATCCCGGATGTCGGCGGCGACACCATCTGGGTGAACATGTACGCCGCCTACGACGCCCTGACCGAACCCATGAAGGCGCATCTGGACGGCAGGACGGCGACCCACGATTTCATGAAACTCTACGAGCGGCCGTTCAAACGGCATCTCTGGGAGGGCGAGCGGTTCCGGTACATGGAGGCGGCGAGGCTGGAACACCCGCCGGTCCGCCATCCAGTTGTCAGGACCATCCCGGAGACCGGGCGCCGCGCGCTGTTCGTCAACGAATCCTTCACCCGCAACATCGAGGGCCTGGACGAACGCGAGAGCGCCAGCCTGCTCGACTATCTGTTCGAGCACATCCGCACGCCGGAACACCAGATCCGGTATCGATGGGAACCCGGGACCCTGGTCGTCTGGGACAACCGGGTGACCGTCCATTACGCTGTTGCGGACTATCACCCGCGGCACCGGCTGATGCACCGGGTGACGGTGCTCAATCACGAGGTGCCCCAAGCATGAAGACCGCCCCATGAAGATCGACCTATGAAGATTATCGGGGCTGAGACGATCCTGGTTTCCGTTCCTTTCGAGGCCGGCGGCATCCCGCCGTGGAGCTTCGGCGGCGACCCCAAGTGCGCCTTCGACACGCTTTTCGTGCGCCTGGAGACGGACACCGGCCTGGTCGGCTGGGGCGAGGCCTTTTCGCGCAACGAGGACACGGCCCTGAAGAGCCTCATCGATACCCGCGTGCTGCCGCTGGTCGTGGGCCGCGAGGCGGCGGAGATCGCCCGGATCAAGTTCGAGCTGGAGTTCGAGCTGCAGAATTTCGGCCGCGTCGGGCCCATCGTCTACGGCATCTCGGCCGTGGATACGGCGCTCTGGGACATCCGCGGCAAGGCCTGCGGCGAGCCGCTGGTCAACCTGCTCGGCGGGCCGTTTGCCGACGAGCTGGAGGTCTACGCCAGCCTCCTGCGCTACGGCAACGTGGCCGACGTCGTGCGCATCACGCGGCAGGCCGTCGAGCGGGGCTACCGCTATATCAAGCTGCACGAAATAACGATGCCGGAGATCGCGGCGGCCTGCGAGGCGGCCGGCGGCGACGCCGTCGTCATGCTCGACACCAACTGCCCTTGGTCCGTCGAGGAAGCGCTGCGCTACGACGCCGACCTGGCGCCGCTCGGCCTCTATTGGCTGGAAGAGCCGGTATGGCCGCCGGAAAACTACCGCGGCCTGGCCCGGGTGCGGGCGACCGGCCGCCACCGTATCGCGGCCGGCGAGAACGCCGGCAGCCTTTACGACTTCGTGGCCATGGTCGACGCCGGGGCGATCGACATCGCCCAGCCCGACGTGGCCAAGACCGGCGGCGTGACCGAACTGGTGAAGATCGCCGCCTTCTGCGACGCCGCAAGCATCGAATACGTCCCCCACTGCGCGCTGTTCGGCCCCGGCCAGGTGGCGACCCTGCACCTCAACGCGGCCCACCGCTCGACGCCCATGCTGGAACGGCTCTATTGCGATTTCGAGGCCGAACTCTACGGCGGCGCGACCCTGCCCACGGACGGGCGGCTGAAGGTGCCGCGGGAGCCCGGGCTCGGCCTCGAGCCGGACCCCGATATCATCGAGCGCTACCGGGTCGCGTAGGGTTTCGCGCCGGATGGCTGTCCTGCTCGAACACCGGGCCAAGGCGCTGCTGCGCCGCCACGGCATCCCGACGACGGACGCCCGCCTGGCCCGGGCCGCCGAAGAGGCGGCGGCCCTGGCCCGCGCAGCAGGCGGCCCCGTGGCCATGAAGATCGCGGCGTCCGGCGTCGTCCACAAGGCCGCGGCCGGCGGGGTTCGTCTCAACGTCGAAGCAACCGAAGCCGAAGCGGTGTTCGGAGAGCTCACCGCGGCGGCACAGGCCGAAACGGTCGAGGGAGTCGTCGTCGAGCCGACGGCGGCGCCCGGTCACGAAGCCGTCGTCGGCGCCGTCCTGGACCCGGTGTTCGGTCCCGTGGTCATGTGCGGCGTCGGCGGGACGGGCGTCGAGGAAAGGGCGAACGTGGCGTTCCGGCTGGCGCCGCTCGGCGAGGCGGATCTCCGCCATCTGGCGCAGGCGGCGGCCTGTCCCGGGGGCGTCGACGCGCTGATGGCGATCCTGTCGGCCGTCGGCGGACCGGAGGGCCTGCTCTTCAGGGAAAACATCGCCGAGCTGGACATCAACCCGGTCATCCTTTCCGAATCCGGCGCCATCGCGGTCGACGCCCACATTGCGTTGTCCGACGAGGGCCCGGCCGAACCGTCGGCAATCGGCAGTCTCGATCCTGCGGCGCGCAACGCCTTGCAACGCGACCTTCACGACGCCCTGCGCCCGGTCTTCTACCCGGAGGGTATCGTCATCGTCGGGGCGTCGGCGACGCCGGGCAAGCTGGGCTTCCGGATCGTCCAGAACCTGGTCGACTTCGGCTACGCGGGGAAGCTCTATCCCGTCCATCCGGCGGCGGAGACCATCTATGGCGTCAAGGCCTACCCGGGCGTCGACGACCTGCCCGAGACGGTCGACCGCGCGATTATCGCGATCGGCGCCAGGGGCGTCCCGGGAGCGCTTCGCCAGTGCGCCGCGAAGGGCGTCCGGGTTGCACAGGTCCTGACGGCCGGCTTCGCCGAATGGGACGACGAGGGCGCGAAGCTGGAGAACGCCATCGGGGACGTGGCCCGGACCACGGGTATGCGCATCGTCGGACCCAACACCATCGGCGCCTATTGCGGGGCGGCGAAGATCACCATGAGTACGCCGCGCCACGCGCCGGAGACTGCGGGCGGCATCACCTTCATCTCCCAGAGCGGCACTTATGCCTGGGACATGACCCACCGCGCCAAAATTCTGGGCTTGCCGCTGGGCAAGTCCCTGTCCTGCGGCAACTGCGCGGACGTGACGCCGACGGACTATCTGCTTTACGCCGCCGAGGATCCGGACACCGACATCCTCGCCATGTATCTGGAGACGGACCTCGACGCCGGGCGCTTCTTCCGCCTCGCCCGCGAGATCGAAAAGCCGCTGGTGCTCTTCAGGGGCGGCCGCTCGGCCGCCGGGATGCGCGCCGCGACCAGTCACACGGGCGCGCTCGCCGCCGACGGCAACCTGTGGCTGGCGGCGGCCCGCCAGGCCGGCGCGGTCGTGGTCGACAGCATGGACGAGCTTCTGGACGTCCTGCTGGCCCACGCCGCGTTCGGCACGGTCGGCGGCGGGCGGCTGGCGCTGTTCGGCTCCGGTGGCGGCGTCAGCGTCGTCTCGGCCGATGTCGCCGATGCCAACGGCATGGCCTTCGCCGCCTTCGGCGATGAGACGCGGCGGCGGCTCGGGAAGTTCGGCGTCCCGGGGACCAGCGTCGACAACCCCATCGATATTCCCGTGTGGGGCCTGAAGAGCGACGACACCTTCATCTTCCACGAGATCGTCGAACTGCTGGCCGCCGACGCGGCCGTGGAGTCGATCATCGCCTATGTGGAGATGAACTCAATCTTCGAGTTTTCCGACGATGTCGCGGAGGGGGAGGCCGAAATGGAGGCCATCGTCCGGTCGCTGCTGCGCGCGGACACGGCGGGCATCGCGCTTTCGACCGTCCTGCGCACCGCAGGCGACAGGGTCCAGGACGATATCCTTCGGAATGCCCGGCCGCGCCTGCTCGAAAACGGTATCGCCGTCTACCCGACGACCGCCCGCGCCATCCGGGCCCACGCCCGCATCGCGGCGCTATCGGAAGGCCCGTAGCCGGGTCGGCTCACTCACAATCGGCCTGAATTCCGGATCCTCCAGCGGACGATCGCGCGCCGTCTCCGCACGCGACCGCACAGGTCACGCCGTCGCGCGCGATCCGGGGCAACAGCAGGCGCGCGTTGCGCCCGGCGGCGGCGAGCGCAGCGGCTTCCGAAACCGCGGCCAATCCGGTTCTTTCCTCGGCCGCCCGCGAACGCGTGGCACACAGGGGCTGGACGGCATCGAGTTCCGAACGGCGGACCAGCCTTACCGGCAGACCCAGCTCTTCGGCCGCCCGAGCGATGCCGGGCTCGTCTGCCTTGAATGCCGGCACGGCCAGCGCGTCGACCGTCCCGGCCGCCAGTCCGGTCTGCGCCAGCGCCTCTTCGACCGCGGCGCCGATCCGGGCCGCCGGGCTGTCGCGCCGGCAGCCGATTCCGACGGCGATCACGGCCTCACCGCCCGCAGCTGGGTGACCGTCATCGCCGGACGAAAGCCGTGCAGGCCGCCGATCCGGTCGAGCCGCTCGACCGACAGGCGGGTCAGGGTCGCGTCATTCTCCTTTACGAAGGCGCCGAGGACCCGGTCGCTGTCCAGCGTAACGCTGTTGGCCACCAGCCGGCCGCCGCTGGGCAGCGCGCGCCAGGCCGCCTCCAGCACGCGCGCGTCGGAGACGCCGCCGCCGACGAAGATCGCATCCGGCGCCGGCAGGCTGCCGAGCGCGCCCGGCGCCTCGCCGACGACGATTTCAAGGCGCGGCACGCCGAATGCCGCGGCGTTTTTCCGGGCGAGCGCCGCCCGGTCCGTGCGCCGCTCGATGCCGACGGCGCGGTTCGCCGGATGGGCCAGCAGCCATTCGATGGCGATCGAGCCCGAGCCGGTCCCGATATCCCAGAGCAGTTCGCCGGCCCGGGGCGCGAGGCTCGATAGTGTGACGGCGCGGATTTCGCGCTTGGTCAGCATGCCGTCGGTCTCGAACAGGGAGTCGGCGAGGCCCGCGCCGGCCGGGACGACCCGCGCATCCGGCGCCGCCTCGACGGCGATCGCCATCAGGTTGAGCCGCGCGACGTCGGTCAGGTCGAACGCATCGGCCCGGCATTCGCGGACCTGCTCATTCGGTCCGCCCAGGGCTTCAAGCACGATCATCCGGCTGGCGCCGAAACCGTTTTCGGCAAGGAGGCGCGCGACGGTTTCCGGCGTCCTCCCGTCAGCCGAAAGGACCATAACCCGCCGGTTCGGCTGCAAGTGCGGCAGCAGCGTTTCCGGCGGCGGGCCGCACAGCGAGACGATTTCGGCATCCTGCACCGCCCAGCCCAGCCGGCCCGCCGCCAGGGCGACGGACGACGGCGCCGGAAATACCGCCATTTCGTCCGCGGCGATGCGCTCTGCCAGCACCGAGCCGATGCCGTAGTGGAACGGATCGCCCGACGCCAGGACCGCAACGGGGCTGCCTTTCAGCGCTTCGATCCCGGGGATGGCGTCGCGGATCGGACTCGGCCACGGCACCGCCCGTCCGCGGATCAGGCTTTCGACCAGCCGCAAATGCCGCTTCCCGCCGTAGACGACAGCCGCTTCCGCGACGGCTTGCCGGGCCGCCGGGCCCAATCCCTCGACACCGTCCTCGCCGACTCCGATAATCGACAGCCACCGCCGGACCGCCGCAGTTCCGGCGCCGGGGGTATCGACGGGCGCGGGAGACGCGGACGGTGTCACGGCTGAACGTCCTTCTGCTCGGCGGCACCGCCGAGGCGAGCGCCCTGGCGCGGCGCATTGCGGAAGACGGTCGGTTCGACGGCATGCTCTCGCTCGCCGGCGTCACCCGGTCGCCCAAAGCGTCGCCGCTGGATACGCGTACCGGCGGTTTCGGCGGCGCAGACGGGCTCGCGGCCTGGCTCCGGCAGCACAATATCGACGCGCTGATCGATGCCACCCATCCTTTTGCCGCCACGATGTCCACCAACGCCGCGGCCGCCGCGGCGGCCGCGTCCGTGCCCGCCGTCGCCCTGCTCCGGCCGGCCTGGCGAGAACAGCCAGGCGACCGCTGGATCCGCGTGCCGGACATCGCCTCCGCCGCCGCTGCGCTGGGACCGGCCCCGCGAACCGTGTTCCTCACGGTCGGGCGCAAGGATCTGGCGCCCTTCCGACGCGCGCCGCAGCATCGCTATGTCGTCCGCAGCGTCGATCCGCCGCCGCCGGACCTGCTGCCCGAAGACGCAATCTTCATCGCCGCGCGCGGCCCCTTTGCGCTGGAAGACGAAGAGCGTTTGCTGCGCGAACACGGCATCGAGACCCTCGTCACCAAGAATTCCGGCGGCACGGCGACCGCCGCCAAGCTGACCGCGGCGCGGCAAGGCGGCCTGCCCGTCGTCATGGTCGACCGCCCGCCGGCAACCGGGCCGGCCGTCCCGACGGTCCCGACGGTCGAGGACGCCTGGGAATGGCTGGTCGCGCTTCATGGGGAAGGCCCTTCGGCCCGGCGCGGCGTGTAGACCCAGGCGCCCTCCCCGGCCCGCGGAATGCTGCGCGTCGCGCTCGATCCGACGATCACCAGGGTGCGCATGTCGGCCATGTCCGGCGCCGCTTCGGCGAGCGTCGTGACGACGATCGCCTCGTCCGGCCGGCTGACCGCCGTCGCGAAGATCACCGGCGTATCGGGCGCGCGCGATTCGCGCAGCAGGTCCAGCACCTTGCCGAGCTGCCAGGGCCGCGCCTTCGAGACCGGGTTGTAGAAGGCCATCACGAAATCCGCCGCGGCGGCGGCGCGAACCCGGTGCAGGATCGTTTCCCACGGCTTCAGATTGTCGGACAGCGAGATCGCGCAGAAGTCGTGGCCGAGCGGCGCGCCAATCCGGGCCGCCGCCGCCGTCATCGCCGTGACGCCGGGCACGACCGATATCCCGCAGTCCGGGCTGCCGTCCGCCTCGATCGCCTCGAACAGGGTCGCCGCCATGGCGAAGACGCCGGCGTCCCCCGACGACACTATGGCGACCGTCTCCCCTTCGGCTGCAAGCCGCAACGCCGTGCGGGCGCGGTCCAGTTCCTCGCGGTTGTCCGAGGCGTGGACGACCTGGCCGTCGCGCACCGGGATGCGCGCCAGATAAGGGCCGTAGCCGACCAGATGGCGCGCCCGCCCAAGGGCCTCGGCCGCAGCCGGTGTGCGGTGGCCGGCGTCGCCCGGCCCCAACCCGACCACATAAACATGCCCGCTCACGAGGTCGCCCGCCCGGTCGGCACCAGCACCAGCGAGAAATAGGGCGCGTCGTCGGTCGGCATGTCCGGGAGCCGGACGATGCGTTCGTCGGGCATCGACCCGTTTTCCACATAGACCGCGCGGTCGCTCAGCCCGGCCCGGTCCAGCGCCCGCCGGACTTTCCCGAGATGCCGGCCGACCTTCATGACGACCGCCGCGTCCGCCGACTTCAGGCGCGCGGCAAGCGTATCCTCGTCCAGGGTGCCGGCGAGCACCGAAAGGCAATCGTCGCCGCGCGTCATCGGCAGGCCGGCCCGGCTCCAGCAGGCCGCCATCGCGGTCACGCCGGGCACGATCTCGGTCTCGTACCGTCCCGCCAGCCGGTCGTGCACATACATGAAGGATCCGTAGAACAGCGGGTCGCCCTCGCACAGCAGCGCAACATCGCGTCCGTCGTCCAGCGCCGCTGCGATCCGTTCCGCCGCTTCGTCGTAGAACGCCGCCATCGCGTTTCTGTAATCGTCCGAGCGCTTCGGAATTTCGGTCGTGTAGGGATAGGTGAAGCGCAGTTGCTCGGCATCCGGGGCAAGATAGCCGTCGGCGATGCGCCGGGCATGGCCGGTCTTGCCGGACTTCGCGAACCAGGCGACGACCTGCGCGCCGCGCAGCAGGCGGGCCGCCTTGATCGTCAGCAATTCCGGATCGCCGGGCCCGACCCCAAGGCCGAGCAGTTTCCCCGCACCGTCCATCGCCAGGTCGTTCAATCGGGCCCGCTCATTCCCGCAGGGTCGCCCTGCAAAAGGGCCGTGAGTTGGATTTGGCAGGCAATACAACGCGTTCCCCCTCCCCCAAGGGGAGGGGGATTCGAGCGGCGCGATGCGCTTGTGCTGTGGATCATTCGCGGTCGCTCGCCAGCGCGTTGACCGCCGCGGTCGCCATGGCGCTGCCGCCGCGCCGGCCGCGCACGATGAGATGGGGCAGGTCCGGCCGCGCCGCCAGGGCTTCCTTTGACTCGGCCGCGCCGACAAAGCCGACCGGCACGCCGATCACCGCCGCCGGCGCCGGCGCGCCTTCGTCCAGCAGTTCGAGCAGGCGGAACAGCGCCGTCGGCGCGTTGCCGATGGCGACGACGGCGCCTTCCAGCCGCTCGCGCCACAGGTCGACCGCCGCTGCCGACCTCGTCGTTTCCATGCGCTTGGCGAGGTCCCGGACAATCGGCTCGTCGAGCGTGCAGACGACCTCGTTTTCGGCCGGCAGGCGCGGCCGCGTGATGCCGCTGGCGATCATGTTGGCGTCGCACAGGATCGGCGCTCCGGCGCGCAGGGCCGCGCACGCGGCTTCTGCGAAACCGGGCGAGAACCGCAGATCGCCCGCCAGATCGACCATGCCGCAGGCGTGGATCATGCGCACCGCCACCCGCGCCTCGATCCCGGACAGGCCGGAAAGGTCGGCTTCCGCCCGGATCGTCGCGAAGGACTGTTGGTAAATCGCTTCGCCGTCGCGACTGTAATCGTAGTACCGTCCCACAGTGCCCGCCCCCTATTCTGCTGCGGCCCCGGCGGGTTCCCGGACCGGGGTTTCGTAAATCGCCGCAATCGGGGCCGCTAGGGCCTCCGCGGCGGCCTCCCGCGTCAGATTCGTGAGGTCAGGCGCATCGCCCGCCCGTCCGTTCCGGACAAGATCGTAACCGCCCCGCGTCGCGACCAGCGCCGCACCGACCGGCGCCGGATGGGCGCAGCCTTTCGCGCAGCCGGAAAGGTGGAACAGCCCCGTTCCCGGCAGCCCGGCAGCGGCCAGGAAGGCCGCGTCGGCGCGGGTGTCCGCATGCCCGCTCGCACAACGCGGCCGGCCGGCGCAGGTGACGATCCTGCGGCGCGGATCGTCCGGTTCCGCGACGAGCCCGATATCTGCGGCCGTTTTTCGGAGGTCGAAGGCATCCGCCGGCGAAACGCCCCACAGGACAAAGGATTTCCAGGGCGTTACCCGGATTGTGCCATCGGCGTAGCGCCGCGACAGACCTGCCAGCGCAGCGAGCCCGTCGGCTTCCATGCTGCCGAACGATGCAGCAATCGCGAAATACCCCCATGCCGCGTCCCGTACCGGAGCGAAGCCGGCCGGCGGAGGTTCCGCCGCTCGCGGCGGTCCGGATTCCGCCAGCCGGACCCCGTTCAGGCCCGCCGCCTCGAAAACGCCATCGGCGCCGCAGGCGGCGACCATCGATTTCATGCGCCGGGGCGAGGAAATGGCCGCCCCGTCTTGCGCCCCTTTTCTCCATGCCAGGAATGCCGTCAGCAGTCGGCGGACCGCGTCTTCCACCGCATCTTCCGGCAGGCGAAGCGCGCGGCCGCCGCCCGCCGGTTCGACCGTCAGGCGGTCGCCGCCGGCCCGGATCGCGATATCAGCCGTGCAGCCGGCGAGCGGCAGGGCGACCCCGGCGTCGACCAGCAGGCCGAACTTGCCGGGCAGGGCGTGGAAGGCCGGGTCGGATTCCAGAACCGCGCTCAGCCGGTGCGCCAGCGCATGCGAATCGAAGCGCGCGGCGGGATCGTCCGGCCCCAGCGGATCGGCGAGAACGTTGCGCACCGCCTCCGCCTCCGGCTTTGCGGCGGCCAGCCCGATCCCGGCCATCGCTGCGGTGAACCCGTCGACCGTGCCGTCCGTGAGGCCGCGGACCTGCAGATGGCCCCGGTTGGTCGGCTCGATCATGCCGTTGCCGTAGCGCCGGGCCGCCTGCGCCACGGCCTCCGCCTGCCCGGCGGCGAGCGTCGCCGCGCGCGGCTTGACCCGCACCAGCAGACCGTCGCCCGACTCCATCGGTGCCATCAGCGATGGGCACCAGCCTTTGGCCGCGCTTTCGTTTGACGGGCCGGTCATTCGACGTCCCCGCGCAGGATCGCCGCCGTCGAGTTGCGCCGCGGCTGCCACAGGCTGCGGTCGAGCGCTTCGTTGAACCGGCCGATCATGGCGCCGCGCGCCGCAGGATTGTTCTCGCGCAGGAAGGCATCGACATTGCGGTCGCCCAGCGTCGCGTCGAAAATCAGGTCGAACTGGCGGTCGAGCCGGTCCGGCATCGTCGCGGCGAAGGCGAACACGCCGTCGAGCGCGCGCGCAATCTCGGCGCCGCCGCGATAACCGTGGCGCATCATGCCGGCGATCCACGCCGGGTTGGCCGCCCGCCCGCGCACGATCCGGGCGATCTCCTCGTTCAGCGTCCGGGCCCTCGGCGCTTCGGGATCGGCGGTATCGAGGTGGTAGACGTTGGGCTCGGCGCCCAGCCGGTTCGCCGCCGCCAGGAATCCGCCCTCATGGGCGGCGAAATCGGTCGAATCGAGCAGGTCGACTTCGCTGTGGTCCTGGGCGTGGATCAGCGCGTCGGCAGCGCGGACCCGGTCGGAAAAGCCCTCCGGGTCGGGGCGACCGTCCAGCCCCTGGCCGTAGGCGCTGGCCGATGCGGCGAGATAGCTGGCGCCCAGTTCGTCGCGCGCGGTCCAGCCGCCGCTCTCGAGCAGCGGCGAGACTCCGGCTCCGTAGGCGCCGGGGGCCGATCCGTAGATACGGATCGTAGCGTTGCGAAACGCCGCCTCGTCCAGATTTCCGGCACTGCCCGCGAGCGGGTTGACCTCGGCGCTTTCCTGGCGCCGACCGATCGCCCGCACCACGGCATCGAACATCGCGACCTGGCCTTCGAAGGCGTCGCGGAACAGGCCGGAGATGCGCAGGGTGACATCGACACGGGGCCGCCCGAGCCGGTCCGCCGGGACGATCTCGAAGCCGGTCACCCGGCCGGCGCCCTCGCTCCACACCGGTTCGGCGCCGACCAGCACCAGCGCCAACGCCAGGTCTTCGCCGCCCGTGCGCATGGTCGCGCTGCCCCACAGGTCGATGACCAGCGCGCGCGGCCATTCGCCGGTCTCCTGCAAATGGCGGCGGATCAGTTCGTCGGCCGTGCGCCGGGCCAGCGCCATCGCACCGTGGGTCGGCACGGCGCGCGGGTCGACGGTGAACATGTTGCGGCCGGTCGGCAGCACGTCGCCCCGACCGCGGGTCGGCGCGCCGGCCGGCCCCGGCGCGACGAACCGGCCGTCGAGCGCATCCAGCAGGGCCTGCCGCTCCGAGGCGGCGCAGGCGTCGAGCCGCGCCTCCAGTCCGGCGTACTGCGATTCGGGCGCGTGCCTCTGCAACGCCGATAGCAGGGCCGTCCGGCTCCCGGCCGCCGGGACCCGGCCGAAGACATGCAACCCGTCGCGGATCTGTAAATCCTTGACGTCGCACAGATAGGTGTCGAGCCGGGCCAGCCGGTCGTCTTCGGACAGGCCGGCGCCGGCGCCGCACTCCTCGAGCAGGCCGAGCGCCTCCGCCCGCTCCAGGATTTCGCCGCGCAGCAGCCCGGTGCGCCGCCTGTCGAGCCCGTCGGCGCCGGCATATTCGTCGATCAGCCGCTCCAGTTCGAGGCCCGCGCCATGGCTGCCGGCGGCTTTGAGCGGCGGGGTCAGATGGCCGATCGCGACCGCGCCGAGCCGGCGCTTGGCCGCCGCCGCCTCGCCGGGATTGTTGACGATGAAGGGATAGGCCACCGGAATACCGCCGAGCAGCATCGCCGGGAAGCAGGATTCGGACACTGCGACCGCCTTGCCGGGCAGCCATTCGAGCGTGCCGTGGGCGCCCAGATGGATCATCGCGTCGATATCCTCGACGCAGCGCAGCCACAGATAGAAGGCGACATAGGCGTGGCGGGGCGGCGCGTCCGGATCGTGATACAACACCTTGCGGTCGACCGGCTGGCCGCGGTCGGGCTGGATCGCCGCGAGAACCCGGCCGTAACGCCCGAAACGCAGGCAAAACCGGCCATCCTCGACCGCGGGATCGTCCTCCGGATCGCCCCAGGCTTCGCGGATGCGCGCCTGTGCCGCTTCGGGCAGCGCCGCGAACAGCCGGCGATAGGTTGCGAGATCGAGGACCGGGCGCGGCGGGCCGTTGCACAGGTCTTCGACCAGATCGAACGCCGAGACTCCCGCCTTGGCGTCGTAGCCGGCCTCACGCAGCAGATCGAGAAGCCCGACACCGCTTTCGACGGTGTCGAGGCCGATGGCGTGGGCGAGTTGGCCGGCCGCCGGATAGTCGGACAGCACCATGCCGATCCGCCGTTCCCCGCGCGGACGCCGCGCCAGCCGGATCCAGCGCGCCGCCTGTTCCGCGGCCAGCGCAATCCCCTGCGGATCGGGGTTGTGGCTCGTGCGCGCATATTCCAGACGGTCCTCGCGCGCCGCCTCCGACTTGAAGGAAATCGCCGTCGTCGAAAGCCGGCCGTCCAGTTCCGGCAGCACGATCTGCATGGCGAGGTCGGACTGGGACAGGCCCCGGGCCGACTCCGCCCACGCCTCGCGCGAGGAGCCGGCCAGCATGAGCTGGAGCACGGGCACGCCCGCGGCATCGAGCGGCGATCCCTCGTCGCCGCGCCGCGCGGAAAAGGCCGTCGCGTTGAGCACCAGATCGGGCCGGATGGCCTCGAGGCGTTTGGCGACGAAGGCTGCGGTATCGGATTCCTTCAGGCTGCCGACATAGAGTCCGACCGTCCGGATGCCGCGTTCCGCGAGCCGCTGCGCCAGATCGGTCAGCGGTGCGATGTCGCCGGCCAGCAGATAGGCGCGGTAGAACAGAATGACCGCCGTCGCCGTGTACGGATCGGGGTCCGGCGCCAGGGCGTGTTCGCCGAAGGGCGGCACCGGCCGGAGGCGCTTCTTCGGCGCCGGCCGCAGGCCGGCCAGATAGGCCATCCGGCCGAGCGCGAGCCCGACATTGTGCGGCCCGCCCTCGGCGAAGCAGCGGTCGAGACGGTCCAGGTCTCCGGGCGCGACGGTGGACAGTGCGGCGAGGCGCGGGTCGGGCCGCCCATCGCCGGGCACAAGGGCCAGCGGGATATCGCGTTCGGCGCAGACCCGGGCGATCTCCTCAATGCCGTAGCGCCAGAAATCCAGCCCGCCGAGCAAGCGCGCCGCGACGATGCGCGACCGGGCGATCACCTCCTCGACATAGACATCGACCGACAGCGGATGCCGCAATCTGCCGATATTCGCGAGCCGCAGCGACGGCAGCGCGTCGCCCAGCTCGGGGCACGCCACGGTGGCGGCGGCGAGGTCGGTATCCGCGAAGGACAGGAACACCATGTCCGCCGGGCTCTGGCCGAGATCGACGGCAACGTCGATTTCATCCAGGCTGTGGGCTTCGCGGAACAGGAGGTGCATGGGTCAGGCGGCGAGCGCCGCGGTTATGGCCGGGCGGTCCAGACCGGTCTGGCCGATCACGACCAGGCGGGTTTCGCGCGGTTCCCCTGCTGCCCAGGGCCGGTCGTAGTGATGATTGATCCGCTGCCCGACCCCCTGGATGGCGAGGCGCATCGGCTTGCCGGCGACCGCCGCGAAACCCTTGATCCGGAGGATGTCGTGGCCGGCCGCAATCTGCGACAGGCGGCCGGCGAATGCCTCCGGCGACGCGATTTCCCCGAGCGCCACGTCGAAAGATTCGAAATCGTCGTGCTCGTGATCCTCTTCGCCGTCATGGTGCGACGGCCGGGCCTCCAGATCGTCCTCTGCCGCCGCGCCGAGGCCGAGCAGGATCGCCGGATCGACCGAGCCTTCCTGCGTCGCGATCATCCGGAGCGGCCGGCCGGCGGACGCAGAGATCGACTCCTGCAGCTCCGGCAGGCTTTCCGCCTCCAGCAAATCCGTCTTGTTGAGCACGACGATGTCCGCCGCCATGAGCTGGTCCTCGTAGAGTTCCTGCAGCGGATTGTCGTGCTCGATCGACGGATCCTCCTGCCGCATCGCCTCGACCGCCTCCAGATCGTCGGCGAAGCGCCCCTCGGCGACCGCCGGCCCGTCGATCACGGCGATCACGCCGTCCACCGTCATGCGGGAGCGGATCGCCGGCCATTCGAACGCCTTGATGAGCGGCTTGGGCAGCGCCAGGCCGGAGGTTTCGATCACGATATGATCGGGCGGCGCGTCCCGGTCGATCAGCGCCTGCATGGTGGGCAGGAAATCGTCGGCCACGGTGCAGCACAGGCAGCCGTTGGCCAGTTCGACGATATTCTCTTCCGGGCAATCCTCGATGCCGCAATTTTTCAGCGTCTCGCCGTCGACGCCTTCGGCGCCGAATTCGTTGACGATGACGGCGAGCCGCCGCCCGTTGGCGTGGCTCAGCAGATGGCGCACCATGGTGGTCTTCCCGGCGCCGAGAAAGCCGGTGATGATCGTGGCCGGTATCTTGGCGGCGGTATAGTTCATGCGGTCTCTCGCGGTTCGGGAAGGTCGTCGGGATGGGCGGGAACGCGGGCGACGATGACATCGCGCAGCGAAGGGGCGCGCTTCGACGGCATGACCACGCCGGTTTTCGATGCACCGTAAACCAGGGCGTAGTCGATCACGTCGTCGGCCAGATCGGCTGACAGGTAACCGGCGAGATAGGCCCATTTGCCCGGCGCGGAGACCGCCAGGCTGCAACCCTGCTCGCAATTGGCCATGCAGGTCACCGGGTTGACGCGGACTTCCTTTTCCAGATCCCGGGCGCGCAGCCGGTCCACGACCGCCGCGTGCAGCCGGGCGCCGGCTGCGGTCTCGCCCGGCGCAGCGGGTTCCGCACCGGCAGGCTTGCAGGTCAAACAGATATGGAGAACCGGTCGTCGGTCAGCCACGTTACCTCGCCCCGTCGAAATCGAAGAATTTGCCGAAAGCCGCCAAGGCCGCCGCGGCACTTGGTCGAAGCCCTGTCCGCCTTCCATTCGGGCCCAGGTTACAGGCGTCGTCGCGGCTACTTATGCGTGCGCCCAATCGGGTGTCAAGAAATTGGCCCGAACGGGCCGGGCGGCAGTCGTTCGGGGTTCGACGACCGCGGTACGGCAGCGCCCGATCCCTCCCAAAGCCCTGCGGAATACATCGTGGCGGACATTTGCTAGTCTGGCATCGCTATGGCAATCGACAACCTCTATCTCGTCCTCGGGGGCGCGCGGTCGGGCAAGAGCCGCCACGCCGAAGCCCTGGTCGAGGCCGCGCCGCCGACCCGGCACTACATCGCGACGGCCGAAGCCCTAGACGACGAGATGCGCCAGCGGATCGACGAACACCGCGCGCGGCGGGGTGCCGGCTGGCGGACCGTCGAGGCGCCGCTCGAACCGGCCACCGCCCTCGACGCCGTGCCGGACGGCGAACCGGTGCTGGTCGATTGCCTGACCCTGTGGCTGAGCAACCTGATGCTGGCCGGGCACGCAATTGGGCCTGCCGAAGACGCGTTGATCGCGGCGCTGGAGCGCCGGCGCGGATTGACCGTGCTGGTGTCCAACGAGGTCGGCCTGGGGATCGTCCCGGAAAACCGTTTGGCCCGCGACTTCCGCGACGCCGCCGGCAGCCTGCACCGCAGGGTTGCTGCACGCGCGCAACATGTGCACTTCATGGTGGCGGGAATTCCCATGATCGCCAAAGGAACGCAATGAGCGACGGTACTGAACGAGAGGCTCGCCACAAGGCGAAGATGGCCCACCGCAAGGCGGTCCAGGACGCCGAGGTCGCCTCGAAGAAGATCGAGAAGGGCCTGCTGATGGTCCACACCGGCACCGGCAAGGGCAAATCGACCGCCGCCTTCGGCCTGGCGCTGCGGATGATCGGCCGGGGCCGCAAGGTCGGCGTCGTGCAGTTCATCAAGGGCGCCTGGTCGACCGGCGAGAAGATCGCGCTCGAGGCGATGGCAGCCGACATGGTCGAATGGCATGCGCTCGGCGAGGGGTTCACCTGGGAGACCCAGGACAAGGCGCGCGATATCGCGGCGTGCCGCAAGGCCTGGGACACCGCGCTCGGCATGATGGCGAACCCGGATTTCGGCCTGGTGATCCTGGACGAGTTGAATATCGCCCTGCGCTACGACTATCTCGCGATGGACGAGGTGCTGGCCGGCCTGGCCGGTCGGCCGGACGATCTTCATGTCGTGGTGACCGGCCGCAACGCCAAGCCACCGCTGGTCGAGGCCGCCGATCTCGTGACCGAGATGACCCTGGTCAAGCACCACTTCAATGCCGGCGTGAAGACCCAGGAGGGGATCGAATACTGATGCCCCCAGGGGCAGTTATGGGCCGGGCCATTATGCTGCAGGGCACCGGATCGAATGTCGGCAAATCGGTGCTCGCCGCCGGCCTGCTGCGCGCCCTGTCGAACCGCGGCCATGCGGTCCGCCCGTTCAAGCCCCAGAACATGTCGAACAACGCCGCCGTGACGGCTGACGGCGGCGAGATCGGCCGGGCGCAGGCTCTCCAGGCCAAGGCGGCGCGCGTGGCCCCGAGCGTTCACATGAATCCGGTCCTGCTGAAGCCGAGTTCGGAGACCGGCGCCCAGATCGTGGTGCAGGGCAAGGTGACGGGCGACGCCCGCGCCCGGGAGTTCCAGACCATCAAACCCCGGCTGATGCCGCAGGTTATGGAGAGTTTCGGGAAAGTCCGCCTGGGCGCCGAATTCGTCGTCGTCGAAGGCGCGGGGAGCGCCTCGGAGACCAACCTGCGGACTGCCGACATCGCCAACATGGGCTTCGCCGCCGCCGCGGACATTCCCGTGGTGCTGATCGGCGATATCGACCGCGGCGGGGTGATCGCCTCGATCGTCGGCACCGGGGCCGTTATCGCACCGTCGGACGCTGCACTGGTCGCCGGCTTCATTGTCAACAAGATGCGCGGCGATCCCTCCCTGTTCGACGACGGCATGGCGGAGATTACCCGGCGCACCGGATGGCCGGCCCTCGGGCTGGTGCCCTTCTTCGAACCCGCCCGTTACCTGCCCGCCGAAGATTCCTATGAACTCTCAGCCCCGAACGGCGACGGGGATGCCGGCGGTGTCTCGGGCAGGCCGGTCCGGATTGCCGTGCCGCACCTGCCGCGGATCGCCAATTTCGACGATCTGGACCCTTTGAAGGCCGAGCCGGACATCGACCTGAAGCTGGTCGAGCGCGGCGCGCCCCTGCCGCCCGGCCTCGACCTCGTCATCCTGCCCGGCAGCAAGGCCACCATCGCGGACCTGGCCGCCCTGCGCGACGAAGGCTGGGACATCGACATCCTCGCCCACCGGCGCCGCGGCGGACGGGTCCTCGGCCTGTGCGGCGGCTTCCAGATGCTCGGACGGACGATCTCCGACCCCGACGGTCTGGAAGGCCCGCCCGGATCGGTCGATGGCCTGGGCCTGCTGGAGGTCGAGACCGTGCTGACCGCCCCGAAAACGGTCGCCGAAGTCACGGGCGAAACCGTCGAGGGCGGCACAGTCTTTTCCGGCTACGAAATCCATATGGGCCGGACTTGCGGGCCGGATGCGGAGCGGCCGGTCCACCGGCTGTCCGATGGCAGGCCGGACGGCGCGCGTTCGGCCGACGGCCGGGTTATCGGCACCTATGTGCACGGGCTGTTCGGCAGCGACCGGCACCGTGCCGAATGGCTGCGCAACTTCGGCGCGCAATCGGGCGTCGCCTCGCACGAAGCCCTGGTGGACCGGACCCTCGACGAGCTGGCCCGCCACCTCGAAGCGCATGTCGATATCGACCGCCTGATCGCTATAGCGCGATAGCCAAGAGCAGCGCGAGAATCGCGACGATCTGAATTGCGGCGGCGCGGCGATACAGGCGCAGGGCCCGGCCGATATCGTCCGGCGTCGCCGCAGGGCGTCCGTCGCCCATCCACGGATCGTCGACGAAGGATTCGGCATACTGCCTCGGACCGCCGATGCGCAGTCCGAGCGCGCCGGCCATGGCGGCTTCCGGCCAGCCGGCGTTGGGCGAATGGTGCCGGCGGGCGTCGCGCCAGATCGCTCGCAGCGCACCGGCCGGCGATGCGCCGGGCATGATTGCCGCCGCCAGCACGATCCATGCTGCGCTCAGCCGCGAGGCCGGCAGGTTGACCAGATCGTCGAGCCGGGCGGCAACGCGGCCGAACTGTCCGTAGCGTTCGTTCCTGTGGCCGATCATGCTGTCCGCCGTGTTGATCGCCTTGTAGGCCGCCGTGCCGGGCAACCCGAACAGGGCGCACCAGATCGCGGGCGCCGTCACGCCGTCGGAAAAATTCTCGGCAAGGCTTTCGATTGCGGCGCGGGCGACGCCCGCCTCGTCCAGCGCCGCCGGATCGCGGCCGACGATGCGCGCGACCTGTTTTCTCCCTTCCGGCACCCCTCCGAACGCCAGCCCTTCGCGGACCGCCGCCACATGGTCGTGCAGGCTGCGCTGCGCGAACAGCGACGACGCGAGAACGGCCAGGCAGAGCACTGCGACGAGCCACGGCAGAAGCCGGACGGCCATACCCTGCAGTATGGCGGCAGCGCCGGCCGAGACGATCAGCATTGCCGCAACGCACCACACACCGTTGAGGCGCCGCTGCGGATCGGGCAAGGTCGGCCGGTTCCAGCGGCGCTCGATCCGATCGATGAGCGCGCCGATCCACATGACGGGATGGCCCATCCGGCGGGTCAGGCTCTTCGGATAGCCGAACGCCGCCTCGACCAGGAGGGCGGCGGCCAGGAGAAGCAGATTGGTCTCGAACCACATTCCGGCCGTTACCATACCTGCCGCACCCGGACGGCCCCCGAACGGGCCGGGGCCCGCCGCATGATTCGCCACGGTGGCGATCTCTCCCGTCTGCGCCGGCGGTTTCCCGACGCGCCGGAACCGCTGATCGACCTTTCGACCGGCATCAACCCCTTTTCCTATCCCGTGCCGGCAATCCCCGACACAGCCTATACGCGCCTGCCGGAGCAGGCACAAATCCGGCAGCTCAAGGAAGCGGCGGCAGGCGCCTATGGCGCGCGCGATCCGGAGACGATCGCCGTCGCCGCGGGAACCCAGCTCATCATCTCGACCCTGCCGCACATTCTCCCGGCGGCGCAGGTCTCCGTCCTCGCGCCGACCTACGGCGAACATGCCGCCGTCTGGTCGGCCGCCGGCGCCTCGGTTGTGGAAGGCGCCGAACCGGAGGTGCTGCAATCCGGCAACGTCGCCATCCTGTGCAATCCGAACAATCCCGACGGGCACAGGCTGGACGCGGCGGCGATCGAAACCCTGCAGACGCAAAGGGCGCGGCGCGGCGGCCGGCTGATTGTCGACGAGGCCTTCGCCGAATTCGGCGACGCGCACCTCAGCGCCGTTTCCGTTGTCCCGCTGCCCGGCCTGATCGTCCTGCGCTCGTTCGGCAAGGCCTACGGGCTGGCCGGGCTGCGCCTCGGCTTCCTGATCGCGGAGCGCGCCGTCGTCGAGCGGGTGGAGCAGGCGCTCGGGCCGTGGCCGGTTTCCGGCGCCGCAATCCACATTGCCTGTATGGCGCTCAACGACGCAGCGTGGCGGCAGGCGACGGCCAAGCGGCTGACAGCGGCCGGCAACCGGCTGGATTCGCTGCTGGCCGGATACGGCCTCGATCCCGTCGGGCGCACGTCGCTGTTCCGCCTGGTGCGGCACGAGCAGGCGCCGGCCGTGGCGGAAGCCCTCGGGCAGGCCGGCATTCTGGTCCGCGACTTTCCCGACCGGCCCGACTGGCTGCGCTTCGGCCTGCCGCCCGATGAGGCCGCCTGGATCCGGCTCGACAGCGCCCTGGCGGCGGTCCTTTCGGACCCGGCTCCCGGCCCGCCAGAATTGTAAGGGAGGGATTCAAATACTCCCCTACGCCCGGCGTCGGCGCCGGGCCGCTGCCACAGCAACGAAATGCGTCGATAATGCCGTTGCGGCCTCAGAGGCAGGCCAGCAGGCCGAGATAGGCACCCACTTCGCTGATCTGCTGGGTGGCGCCCAGCGTATCGCCGGTATAGCCCTTCAATTTCGGCTGGAAGAACGCCCGGATCGCGACATGGCCGCAGGCGAGCCCGCCGAGCGCGCCGAGCGCGGCCACCGGCGATGTGACAAGCCCGACCAGCGCGAGACATGCCAGCGCCGCCGCCCCGGCAGCGATATGCGAGGCCTGCGAAACCGGGCCGGCGACAGGGGTCGCCGTACCCGAGGAGCGCACATAGCGGGCGGTCGCAATGACGACGACGACGCTCCAGCGGCTCAACCCGTGCGCGGCGACGAGAATCGCGAAGCCGGTCCAAGGGGTGAGCCCGGTCAGGGCGAAAACCCGCGTCGCCACGACAAGGCCGAGGGCCAGCACACCGTAAACGCCGATCCGGCTGTCGCGCATGATCTCCAGCGCACGCTCGGCGGTGCGCCCGCCGCCGATGCCGTCCGCCGTGTCGGCGAGCCCGTCCTCGTGCATGGCGCCGGTCAGCAGCGCGGTCGCGGCAAGGGCCAGCACGGCGGCCGAAAAGGGTCCGAACAGTCCGTAGGCCGCTGCGAATACGGCGCCGCCGGCCAGTCCGACGAGAATGCCGACCGCCGGATAGTAGCGCACGGCGGCGGCGTCGAGTTCGGGCGCGTAGTCGATGCCCCGGGCCGCCGGAACCCGCGTCAGCATCTGGCAGGCGAGCCGGAAGAGGAGCCATTGCCGGGCGAGCGCGGACCGCATCGCACGCCCCCCCGGCCCTAGGCCGGCCCGCTGACGCCGGCGCTCTCGAAACTCGCCATGTCCGTGAGCATCGCCGACGCCGCCCTGACGACCGGCCACGCAAGCAGCGCGCCGGTGCCTTCGCCGAGGCGCATCTCCAGGTCGAGGATCGGCCGGGCGGCGAGCGCATCGAGTATCTTGCGGTGTCCGTGCTCGGCAGAGCGATGGGCGTAGATCAGGTTGCGCCGGACGGCCGGCTCAATACCGAGCGCCACGAGCGCCGCGGCCGTCGAAATGAAGCCGTCGACCAGAACCGGCCGGTTCGATTGCGCCGCACCCAGCATGGCCCCGGCCATCATCGCGATCTCGAAGCCGCCATACTCCGCAAGCGCCTGCGCGGCGCCCAGGTCCGGCGCGGTCCTTTCGGCAGCGGCTTCGAGAATGGCTGTTTTGTGCGCCAGGCCGGCATCGTCCAGCCCGGTGCCGCGCCCGGCAAGGTCCACGACCGGGAGACCGAGCAGCTTGTGGGCGAGGAGCGTCGCCGCAGAGGTGTTGCCGATGCCCATCTCGCCGAAGCACAGGACATCGGCCGGGCTGTCTTCGGCAAGCTGCCGGCCGGCCCGCAAGGCCTCGTCGCATTGCACCCCGGTCATGGCCGGCCCGGCCAGGAAATTCCGGGTGCCGGGCCCGATCCGGCGCCGGACGAGGTCCGGATGGTCGATCGGTTCGCCGGCCACCCCGGCATCCACCACCCGGACCGATGCGCCGACAGCGGCGGCGAAGACATTGGCGGCGGCGCCGCGGTTGAGAAAATTGCGCACCATTTCGCGGGTGACGGCCTGGGGATAGGCCGATACGCCCTCCGCCGCGATTCCGTGATCCGCCGCGAAGATCGTCAGTTCGCATAAGTCGAGCCGCGGCGCGACGGTCCCGGTCGCGCGCGCCAGCTGCAGCGCGACCGCCTCCACCTGCCCCAAGGCGCCGAGCGGTTTGGTCTTGCTGTCGATCAGGTCCCGGACGGTCCGCTCGAAATCGGCGTCCGGGCCGGCATTGCGATCCGTCATGGGTGTCGGCGGCGCCCCGTACCGTCGCGGCTCTTGCCCGCGCCCTGTTGTCCCCGCCCTATTGCCCTCTGCGGGCCATGAAGATCAGGCGCTCGAACTGGTGGACGTCCTGCTCGTTCTTGACCAGCGCGCCGTAGAGCGGCGGCAGGATCGTCTTCATGTCGTCGGATTTCAGCGCCTCGGGCGGGATGTCCTCGACCACGAGCAGCTTGATCCAGTCGAGCAGTTCCGACGTGCTCGGCTTCTTCTTGATGCCGGGCACCTCGCGGATGTCGTAGAACGCCTTGAGCGCCGCGCGCAGCAGGTTCTTCTTCAGGCCCGGATGGTGGACGTCGACGATCTGCTCCATCGTCTCGTGGTCCGGGAAGCGGATATAGTGGAAGAAGCAGCGGCGCAGGAAGGCGTCCGGCAGTTCCTTCTCGTTGTTCGAAGTGATGATGACGATCGGCCGGTGCCGGGCCCGGATCGTCTCGCGCGTCTCGTAGACGTGGAACTCCATGCGGTCGAGCTCGAGCAGCAGGTCGTTGGGGAATTCGATGTCCGCCTTGTCGATCTCGTCGATCAGCAGGACCGGCGCATCGTCGGCCTCGAAGGCCTCCCACAGCTTGCCCTTCTTGATGTAGTTGCGGATGTCGTGCACCCGCTCGTCGCCGAGCTGGGAATCGCGCAGCCGGTCGACCGCGTCGTATTCGTAGAGGCCCTGCTGCGCCTTGGTCGTCGACTTGATGTGCCATTCGATCAGCGACTTGCCGAGCGCCCGGGCGACCTCCTGGGCCAGCACGGTCTTGCCGGTGCCGGGCTCGCCCTTGATCAGCAGGGGCCGCTGCAGGGTCACGGAGGCGTTCACCGCCACCATCAGGTCTTCGGTCGCGACATAGCTGTCGGTGCCGGTGAAACGGATCTGTTCGGTCATCGAAGGGCCTGTCGTGAGGGAATCGGCACCCCCGCACGATCTTGGGGCGGGCGCGGCCGGGTCAGTGCGGCGCACCCTAGGCGGGACAGACGCATCGATCAAGCGGCGGTCTGTCCGGGCCGCAGGCCGGGAAGCGGCGGTCCGGGGCGGCAATCGGGCAAGGGCGGCGAATTCGGGTGTTGTTCGAATCCTGAATTTAAATCGATACAATATCGATGTCGACAGGCGCGCGGCGGCGGTGATACTATTGCGCCATGGTTGTCAATCTTGCCGGTTTCGTTGCGCTCGGCGCGATGCTGCTCACCCTGTTTACGTGGCTGCGCCAGGATAACCGTGCGCTGCGCGCCGAAATGCGTGCCGAAATCAAGGAATTGCGCGCTGAAGTGAGCGCCCGCTTCGAGAAGCAGAGCGAAGAGATGAACGCCCGATTCGGGAAACAGGGCGAAGAGATCGGTCAACTTCGCGAACGGACGGCACGCATTGGCGAAGAGATCGGCCAGCTGCGCGAGCGGTCGGCGCGCATCGAGGGCCTGCTGGAGGCGAACATACTGCGCGGCAAAAGGGGCGCCGCGCCCGAACCGCCGCAACCCGAAGCCGCCTGAACCGGCCCGAACCCGCCTGCGGCGCGGAAGCAATTTCGGCGACCGGGGCCCCTTCGCGGAGGACTGCCGGTGGTGCGGGCGCGATGCGGAGAATAACATTCTCCGAAATACGATACTATCTCTTGACAAATCCACTTTTGTTCCCTATTTGATCTTTTATCAGCGCCGGAAGTGCGCCTGCCGCAGCCCCGCCCGGTCGGTATGGGAACAAATGCCTTGTTGCAGCAAAATTGCGTCACTCCCGAATGTCATTTCCCGGCGATTCCAAGGAGTTAGGGCGGACGGGTTGCAAAAAAAGTTAAAAGATCAGACCGGTCTGTCTAAACGGAGCCTGCAGAAAACCAAGTGATTTCAAAGAGTTAGAAAATGTAATTTTAGACGTTCATTCAAGAAACAGCCGGGCTGGCGGCCCGGTCAAGACCCGCTGCCGAGGTTCTCCAGCACGCCGGACCCTTCCCCGCCGCCGCCCGCCAGGCCGGCGAGGATTTTCAGGACGGTCTTTGCCCCGCGCATCCGGGCGGCGGCATCGCCCCAGTTGCGACGGAAGAGCAGCGTCCGGTCCGGGCGCAGAGTCACCGTGCCGCGCTCGCCGGCGATGTAGGCGACCAGGGCGTCCGGGTCCGGAAACATGTCGTCGTGGAAGGCGATCGCCGCACCCTTGGGGCCGGCGTCGATTTTCGCGACATGGGCGGGATAGCAGAGCTGCTTGATCGCAACGGTCTCGATCAGGTTTTCGACCTCGGGCGGCAGGGCGCCGAACCGGTCGACCAGTTCTGCGGCGAAACCTTCGAGGTCGGCGGGCTCGACCAGGTCCGACAGGCGGCGGTACAGGCCGAGACGGGCGCCCAGGTCCGGGACATAGGTCTCGGGGATCAGCACCGAGGCGCCGAGGTTGATCTGCGGCGACCAGCGCGCCCGCGCGGGCGCCGCATCGGCGTCCTCTCCCTGCCGCGCTTCGGCAACCGCCTCCTCCAGCATCTGCTGGTACAGTTCGATCCCGATCTCCCGGATATGCCCGGACTGCTCCTCGCCCAGCAGGTTGCCGGCGCCCCGGATGTCCATGTCGTAGCTGGCGAGCGAGAAACCGGCGCCCAGCGTATCCAGGGTCTGCATGACTTCGAGCCGCTTCAGGGCCGTGCCGGTGATCTTCCTGTCCTCCGGCAGGGTCAGATAGGCGTAGGCGCGGGTCTTCGAGCGCCCGACCCGGCCGCGCAGCTGGTAAAGCTGGGCCAGCCCGAACCGGTCCGCCCGGTGCAGGACGATGGTGTTGACCGTAGGGATGTCGAGGCCGGATTCGATGATGTTGGTCGAGAGCAGGATGCGCACCTCGCCGTCGTAGAAGCGCGCCATGACCTGCTCGAGTTCCGCCGCCGCCATCTGCCCGTGGGCGATGGCATAGCGCACGCCCGGCGCCAGGCGCGTCACACGCTCGGCCAGGAGATCGAGGTCGCGGATGCGCGGGCAGACCCAGAAGACCTGCCCGCCGCGCAGCATTTCGCGGCGGATGGCCTCCTCGATAACCACGGGGTCGTAGGGCAGCACGAAGGTGCGCACGGCGAGCCGGTCGACCGGCGGCGTCGCGATCAGGCTGAGGTCGCGCACGCCGGCGAGGGCCAGTTGCAGCGTCCGCGGGATCGGCGTCGCGGTCAGCGTCAGGACATGGACGTCGGCGCGCAGCTTCTTCAACCGCTCCTTCTGCGCGACGCCGAAATGCTGCTCCTCGTCGACGACCGCCAGGCCGAGCGCGCGGAAGCGCACGGTCTTGCCGAGCAGGGCATGGGTGCCGACGACGATATCGAGGGTCCCGGTCTCCAGCTCCTTTCGGGTGCGCGCCGCCTCGGCCGGCGCCACGAGGCGGGACAACTGGCCGACCCGGACGGGAAACCCCGCGAACCGCTCCCGGAAAGTGCGGAAATGCTGGCGCGCCAGCAGCGTCGTGGGAACGATCACGGCGACCTGCAACCCGGCCATGACCGCCGCGAACGCCGCGCGCAGGGCGACTTCCGTCTTGCCGAAGCCGACATCGCCGCACACCAGCCTGTCCATCGGCCGGCCGGACGCCAGATCGTCCAGGGTCTCGTCGATCGCACGGATCTGGTCGTCGGTCTCTGCGAAGGAGAACCGCGCGGCGAACTCCCGGGCCGGGCCGTGCGATCCGTCCGCGACCGGCGCCTTGCGCAATTCGCGCTGGGCGGCAATCGCGATGAGCTGCCCGGCCATCTCCGCGATCCGGCCCTTCACCCTGGCCTTGCGCGCCTGCCAAGCCGTGGCGCCCAGCCGGTCGAGCACGGCGGTTTCCGAATCGCTGCCGAAGCGGGACAGCACCTCCATGTTTTCCGCCGGCACGAAGAGCGTGTCGCCGCCCTGGTAGGCGAGGCGCAGGCAATCGTGGTCCGCGCCGGCGGCGGCGACGGTCTCCAGCCCCTCGTAGCGGCCGATGCCGTGCTCGCGATGGACGACCAGATCACCCTGGCTCAGCGTCGACAGTTCGGTGAGGAAAGCGTCGGTCTTGCGGTTTCTTCCCGGCCGGCCGCGCAGCCGGTCGCCGAAGATGTCCTGTTCGGTGATGACGGCCAGGTCGTCGCTCTCGAAGCCGTGGTCGAGCTCCGCCACGGCCAGGAACAGGCCCTTCATTTGCCCGTCCCACCGGTCGATCCGTTCGGGCGAAAGGCCGCCGGCCTCATTCAGGAGACGGGCGAGCCGCTCGCCGGAGCCGGCGCTGCCGGCGAGCAGGACCACGGGCCGGCCGGAGCGCCGTACCGACTTTATGTGCCCGCTCACCGCTTCGGCGACCGGAACCTTCTCGCTCGCCCGGATATCGGCGAAACTGCGGCCGGCACGGCCGGAGACTGCAGCATCGGGCACGTCTGAGGCTACGCCCTCCGGCGCGGCAAAGGGCGAGAAGGTGCCGGCGTTCGTTCGGCGGAGCAGCCCGGCCCACTCCGCTTCGTCCAGGAAGAGCCGGCCGGCCGGCACGGGCTTGTAGACGAACTGTCCCGCCGATCTCGGCGCGTCGTCCATATGGCGGCGCCGCGCTTCGAAATAGTCGGCGATCGTATCGAGCCGGGCGGCGACCGCGTCAGCCGCCTGAAAGTCGAGGGTGACGCGCGCATCGGGCACATAGTCGAACAGCGTCGCCATCCGGTCGTAGAACAGCGGCAGCCAGTGCTCCATGCCGGGAAAGGCCTGGCCCGCCGAAACGGCCTCGTACAGCGGATCTCGGGTCGGATCGCCGGAAAAGGCCGCGCGGTAGGAATCGCGGAAACGGGTGATCCGCCGGTCGGTCAGCACCAGTTCCGACACCGGCCGCAGAACGACCCGGCCGCTCGCCCGGATCGTGCGCTGGGTCAGCGGATCGAAGCGGCGGATCGCTTCCAGGTCGTCGCCGAAGAAATCCAGCCGTACGGCGTAGTCCAGCCCCGGCGGATAGATGTCCAACAGGCCGCCGCGCAGCGCGTACTCACCCGGCTCGCGCGCCGTGCCGACCCGCCGGTAGCCCTGCCGGCGCAGATAGCGCAGCACCGCCGCCATCGGCGTGCGCTGGCCTTTCTGCAGGGCGACCAGCGACTTGTGGAAGGTTTCCGCCGGCGGCACCCGCTGTAGGGCGGCGCTCACCGTCGTAACGACCAGCCTGGGCTTGCGCCCGCTTCGCCCGGCCAGCCGCGCGAGGGTCGCGGCCCGGGCGGCGAGGATGTCGGCGTGGGGCGAGGCGCGGTCGTAGGGCAGGCAATCCCAGGCCGGAAAACGCAGCAACGCAGCCTCCGGCCGGAAGAAGCGGACCAGTGATACGATCTGGCTCAAGCGGCGATCGTCGGCCGCAACATGGATGACGTCGCCCTGTGCCGACAACGCCGCCAGGATGCGCGCGTCGATACCGGCCGGCGCGCCGTGGATGACGCCCGCGCCGGACCTGTGCCGCGGCGGTTCCTGCGCCTCGGCCTCAGGCATGGCGGGTCCGCTGAAAGGCGATCACGTCGCGCAGGACCGGCGTGTCGTAGGCCGGATCCGGCGGTTCCAGTCCGACGATCCAGCCATAGACGTCGGGATCGGGCGCCATCAGCAGATCCTCATACTGGGCGAGCGCCGCGGCGTCGTAGTCGGGAAGCCGGGCATCCGCGAACGGCCCGAACAACAGGTCCAGCTCCTTGGTCCCCCGGTGCCAGGAGCGGAAGTTCAGCCGGCGGCGTAGCGTTTCTATGTTTTTGTTATGTTCTGACATCAGGCCTGTTTGCGCCCCGAAACCGGGCGTCCCCGCGGCACATTCCATAACCCGCAACGGTCGGCTCGTCACACGCGACGCATCGGCGCTCCGGCAACGTTCGACAAGACGCGGCAACTGGGCGGCGGCCCGCGCACCCCCTCTCGGGTCTTGCGCCAACGGCCAAGGCTTCGGACACTCTCCCTCATGCGTCCGCAATCCCTGTTCCCGATCTTCGGCGATATCGGCGCGCTGCCGGGCATCGGCCCGCGGCTGAAGGGGCTGGTGGCGCGGGTCGCCGGGCCGCGCATCGTCGATCTGCTGTGGACCCTGCCGACCGGGCTGGTTGACCGCCGCCATTCCCCGAAGGTCGCCGAGGCCGTGATCGGCGAGATCGCCACCATCACCGTACGGATCGACGCGCACGAACAGCCGGGCGCGCCCAAGCGGCCCTATCGCGTCATCTGCTCCGACGAAACCGGTTTCCTGACCCTGGTCTTCTTTCACGCCAAGCAGGACTGGCTGGAAAGGACCTACCCGGTCGGAGAGACCCGGGTGGTCAGCGGCCGCGTCGACGAATTCGGCGGCGGGCGGCAGATGACCCATCCGGATTTCGCGGTCCCGGCCGCACAGGCGGACAGCATCCGGACGGTGCATCCTGTCTATCCGCTGACCCAGGGGCTGACCCGAACGGTCATGAAGCGGGCGGTCGACGGCGCGCTGGACCGCGCCGCCGCGCTGCCGGAATGGGCCGATGCAGCCCTGATCGCGCAGCGGCAATGGCCGGACTGGCGCGAGGCCCTGCAACGGGCGCACCGGCCGGAAAGCGGGCCGGACCTGCTGCCCGACTCGGCGGCCCGGTCGCGCCTCGCCTATGACGAACTACTGGCGACCCAGCTCGCCCTGCTACTCGTGCGCCAGCGCCAACGGCGCATTCAGGGCCGCGCCCGGGCCGGCGACGGCCGCCTGCGCGCGAAGATCGCCGGCGCCCTGCCCTATTCCCTGACCGGCTCGCAAAACACCGCGCTGGCCGAGATCACCCGCGACATGGCGGCGCCGGCGCGCATGGCCCGGATGCTCCAGGGCGATGTCGGCAGCGGCAAGACGGTGGTCGCGCTGATGGCCATGGCAGCGGCAGTCGAGGCCGGAGGCCAGGCCACCCTGATGGCGCCGACCGAAATCCTCGCCCAACAGCATTGCGAGACGCTCCGGGGCCTGGGCGCGCCGGCCGGCCTGAGCGTCGAACTGCTGACAGGGCGGCTCAAGGGCGCCGGACGAAAGGCGCTCACCGCGGACATCGAAGCGGGAACCGTCGACATCGTCGTCGGCACCCACGCCCTGTTCTCGGAGGACGTGAATTTCCGCGACCTCGGGCTGATCGTCATCGACGAGCAGCATCGGTTCGGCGTCCAGCAGCGCATGGCGCTGGCCGGCAAGGGCAGCGGCGTCGACATACTGACCACGACTGCAACGCCGATCCCGCGCACCCTGATGCTGGCGGCCTACGGCGATATCGACACCTCGAAACTGACCGAGAAGCCCGCCGGCCGCCAGCCGGTGGACACCCGCGCCATGCCGCTCGACCGGCTCGAACCGGTCGCCGCCGGTATCCGCCGGACCATCGACGCGGGCGCGCAGGCCTTCTGGGTCTGCCCGCTGGTCGACGAGTCCGATGTCCTCGACGTCACCGCGGCGACGGCGCGGCACGCCTGGCTGCAGGAGCAGTTCGGCGGGACCGTCGCGCTGGTCCACGGCCGGATGAAGCCGGCGGAGAAAGACGCCGCCATGCAGCGCTTCCTGGCCAACGAGACGGCCGTGCTGGTCGCCACGACGGTGGTCGAGGTCGGTGTCGACGTCCCGAACGCCAGCGTCATGGTGATCGAACATGCCGAGCGGTTCGGCCTCGCCCAGCTCCACCAGCTGCGCGGCCGGATCGGGCGCGGCGCGCGCAAATCGTCCTGCGTGCTGCTTTACGAGCCGCCGCTGGGCGAGACGGCGCGGGCGCGGATCGACGTGCTGCGCAAGACCGACGACGGCTTCGCGATCGCCGAGGAAGACCTGCGGCTGCGCGGCGGCGGCGAGGCGCTGGGCACGCGGCAGAGCGGCATGCCGGCCTTTCGGCTGGCGCAGTTTCCCGAACATGGCGACCTGCTTGAGATCGCCCGCACCGACGCGCGCGTCGCCCTGGAGCGCGACCCGGAATTGACGGGGCCACGCAGCGAGGCCCTGCGCACCCTGCTCTATCTGTTCGAACGCGAGGAAGGCGTCCGGATGCTGCGCTCGGGGTAGGCGCGCCGGGCCGCCTCCATCGGAATCCGCTGGCCGGCGCCTATATTCCGGGAATACCGCCCGCCGGTGCGGCCTTGGATCGGGTCGTCGGCGCATCAAGCCTCTCGGGAAGGAGAAATGTCGGAGTTCCTAGCCGCCAGCGAACCGGCCGTCAGGCTCGGCTTCTTTCTCGGCATCTTCGCTTTGGTCGCGCTGTGGGAGATCGCCGCGCCGCGCCGCGCGCTCTCGCGGCCGCGCTGGCTGCGCTGGTACGGCAATATCGGCATCGTCGCGCTCAACACCGTCCTGGTCCGGCTGATCTTTCCGCTGGCGCCCGTCGGGCTGGCCCTGCTGGCGGCGGAACGCGGCTGGGGTCTGCTCAACGCGGTCGCCCTGCCCTTCTGGCTGGAGGTCGCGCTCGCCGTCGTCGTGCTGGATCTGGTCATCTACCTCCAGCACGTCATGTTCCACGCCGTTCCCGCGCTGTGGCGGCTGCACCGCATGCACCATGCCGACCTGGATTTCGACGTGACGACCGGATCCCGCTTCCATCCGGTCGAGATTGTCCTGTCGGTCTTGCTCAAGCTGGCCGCTGTCGTGGTCATCGGCCCGCCGGCGGTGGCTGTGCTGATTTTCGAGGTGCTGCTGAACGGCACCTCCATGTTCAACCACGGCAATGTGCGCCTGCCCGCAGCGCTCGACCGGGTGCTGCGCTGGTTCGTCGTGACGCCGGACATGCACCGGGTCCACCATTCCGACATCCCGGCGGAGACCAACAGCAATTTCGGTTTCAACCTGCCCTGGTGGGACCGGCTGTTCGGCACCTACCGGGCGCAGCCCGCGCTCGGGCACGAGGGAATGACGATCGGTCTCGATACCTTTCGCGAATCAGGCGAACTGCATTTGCACCGGATGCTCCTGCAGCCTTTCCGGCGCGGCGAGGGCGGCTATGCGATCAACCGGCGCCCCTGGGACGGCGGCGGGGGCGGCGGGGATGACGGGGACGTCTGACCCCGGCTACACCGAGCGCGTGATGCCGCCGTCGACCCGGATATTCTGGCCGGTGATGTAGGCGCCGCCCGGCGAGGCCAGAAAGGCGATGGTGTCGGCAATCTCCCCGACCGTGCCGTAGCGCTGCATCGGGATTTTCGCGCGGAATTCCTCTTGCGCCGGGAAGCTGTCGATATAGCCCGGCAGCACGTTGTTCATCCGGATATTGTCGGCAGCATACTTGTCGGCGAACAGCTTGGCGTAGGCGCCCAATCCGGCGCGGAACACGCTCGACGTCGGGTATGTCGGCGACGGTTCGTAGGCGGCGTAGGTCGAGATATTGACGATGGCGCCGCCGCCCTGGCGCTGCATGACCGGCGTGACCAGCCGGGCCGCGCGCACGACGCAGAGGAAATAGACCTCCATGCCGGTGTGCCAGTCGTCGTCGGTGATCTCCAGGATCGGCGCGCGCGGGCCGTGGCCGGCACTGTTGACCAGCACGTCGATCCGGCCCCAGGCCGCCATCGTCCTGTCGACCAGCGCCTGGAGATCGTCGTTCGACCGGTTGGATCCGGTGACGCCGACGCCGCCCAGCTCCTCCGCCAGCGCCTCACCCTTGCCGGAAGAGGACAGGATGGCGATCCGGTAGCCCAGTTCCGCCAGTCTGCGGGCCGCCGCGGCGCCCATGCCGCTGCCCGCCGCCGTCAGCACGGCAACCTTATCGTCGGCCATCGTCTATCCCCGGAAATCGTTTCGCCGCGGACCGGTTGTAGCGGAACAGCCCGGCCAGTCACCGGAAAAAGTCAGTGCGCCGGGAACACCCGATGCCGGGCCGCGCAGGCCTCCCGCCCCGCCGCATCGGATGCGGCGCCCCCAGCGCCCCGGATTGCCGAGGGGCGACCAGTGGACGCCGCCCCCGGCAGGGGCAGCGCCCAGGGCCGTCTGTTGCCTACAGCTTCTGTTTGCGGAAGTCGTAGCGCGGCGGCAGCAGGGCCTCCATTTCCGCGCGCGGGATCCGCCGCTTGACGACGAATTTGTCGTTCACAACCTGGCTCATGTAGCAGTCGATCATGCCGCTGTGGTCCTCGCCGCGCAGCAGCTTGGCGCCCTGCGGGTGTGCCAGGGAATTTTCCATCTCCAGGCCTTCCAGCGCTTCGATGGCGCCCGGAGTGTCCTTCTTCCTCTGCCAGCCCGACGCTTCGATCGCCTTTTTCAGCACGAAGAAGTTCTCGTACGACTGCCAGGCGTGGCTTTTCGCCATGACCCGGTCGGACCCGTTTTCCTTGGCGTGCACCGGATCGATATTCATCAATTCGATGAATTTCCTGTGGTGTTCGTCGTCCTTGTACTCCAGCGGGCGCGGGAAGTTCTCCAGGAAAAAGACGCCTTCCGCGGCACCGTTGATCGCCTTCGGGTGGATCGCCTCGATGGTGCCGCTGACCGAGTACATCTTCATCTTCTCGTCCAGCTTCATCGCCTTGGACTGCGTATAGAACGCAACCGACAACGCCCCGAAAAAGACCGAGAACAGAACTTCGGTTTCCTCGGGAATCTTTGCGAGATACGGCACCAAGTCTTTCGTGCCGAGCGGAACCGCGATCGGATCGTTGACCTTGCCCCCCATCGATTCGATCAGCTTGCGATGTTCCTGGTGATGACTGTGGCCCCAGGCATAGTCGGGGAAGATCATCGTCCAGTTCTTGCCGAGATTCTTGAAGGCCCAGGGCGCGCCCGCTGCCGCCAGGGCATAGGTGTCGGTGCCGGTGCGGAAACTGTAGCGCGAGCCCCTGGATCCGGTTGCCTCGGTCGCCTCGCCCGCAGAGAAATAGGGCGTCTTCAACTCGGTGGCGATCGGGATCGACGCGAGCATGATGCCGGAATGGACCGAGCCGACGACGAAACGCGCCTTCGAGCGCTGAATCAGGGAACGCAGCTTGCGCGCGCCTGCAGCGGGATTCGACTCCGTGTCGGCCACCGGCACTTCGAGCTTCCTGCCGGCTATTCCACCGCCTTCGTTGATCAGTGTCGCGGCGGCCTTGGCGCACTTGTCGTGCCAGTAGCCCCACGACGAAAATCCGCCGGTCAGTTCGCATTGGTGTCCGATCACGATGGGGCCGCTCTCCTTGGCGACCAGGTCGCGGGTGAGCGACAGATAGGCGGTCGACGCGACTGCGCCGCCGGCCAGCGCCGTCTGCAAGAAAGAACGACGCGGCAATTCTGCCCGAACCTTCTTTGCAATCGGATTTCTCTTCTCGAATTTGCGGGTCATTTCCTTACTCCCTAAAGTTTCTATGCGGCCATACCGAGGTACCGATGAATGACATCGGGCTGGGTCTTGAGATCTGCAGCGCTCGACCGATGAACGATGGCCCCTTTCTCCATCAGGTAGATGACGCTGCAAATTTTGAATGCAGTTACCAGATTTTGCTCGACCAGAAGGATGGATACGCCGGTCTTGTTGATCTTGCGGATTTCGGACCGGATTTCCTTGATCAGGATCGGCATGATTCCTTCGGTCGGCTCATCGAGAATCAGAAGTTTGGGTTGCATGACGAGGCAGCGCGCGATCGCCAGCTGCTGCTGCTCGCCGCCGGACAGCGTGCCGCCCTTTTGAGCCAGCCGTTCCTGCAAATACGGGAAGCGCTCGAAAACCATGGCGCGTTGCTGCGCCGACGGTTCGCTCCTGAGGCCGAGAAAAAGATTCTCCTCGACAGTGAGGTTCGGAAAAATGCCCCGCCCCTGCGGAACATAGCCGATGCCATGAGCCGGCACCCGGTGGGCCGCGATGCCTGTAAGGTCAACGCCGTCGAAGATCGCGCGTCCCGCCGAGGCGCGGACCAGACCCATGATCGCTTTCAGCGTGGTTGTCTTGCCGACGCCGTTGCGGCCCAGCAGACCGACGATCTCGCCGTTGCCGACGTCGAGCGAAACGCCCTGGAGCACTTCCACCTTGCCATAGCTGGCATGAAGGTCGCGCACCTCAAGCATCGAAATCGTCCTCGTCCTCTTCCTCGCCGAGATAGGCTTCGCGCACTGCCGCGTTGTCCGCAATCTCCCCCGGAGCGCCCCGGGCCAGGACTCCGCCCTGCGCCATTACGGTGATCTTGTCGGCGAGATCGAACACGACCGGCATATCGTGTTCTATGACTATAATATCGACCGCTTCGGCCAGATGGCGGATTTTTTCGACCGTCGCCGCCGTCTCCGCCGGACCCATCCCGCAAATCGGCTCGTCCAGCAGGAGAAGAGACGGCCGGGTCGCCAGGGCTATGCCGATTTCCAGCAAGGCGACGTCGCCGTAGGACAGTGTGCCCGCAGGAGTGCCGCGCAGCCCGGTAAGCCCGGTCTGTTCGAGGACTTCATCGACGCGTTCGGCAGTCCGGCCGAACCGGGACCGGTTGGCGAAGGGATGCATGACGCCCTGGCTCGCCTGCGCCGCGATCCAGAGATTCTCCGCCACGGTCATCGAATCGAACACGCTCTTGATTTGCAGCGACCGGCTCATGCCGAGACGGCTGATCCGGTGCGGCGCCATCCCCGAAATATCCGTGCCGCGAAACTTCACCGTCCCGGAATCCGATTTGAGCATGCCGGAAATCGTATTGAACAGGGTCGTCTTGCCGGCTCCGTTCGGGCCGATGATCGCGTGGAGCACGTCCGGTTCGAAGTCGAGCGTTACGCGATCGAGCGCCACCAAGCCGCCGAAGCGCTTGGTCAGGTTGTCGATTTCGAGGATAGGCGCATTCATGGGCCACCCCTGCCGCGGACCTGCGTTGCGGTGGCAGCCTCTTCGTGCGGCGGCTCCCCTCCGGCCGCCCGATCGGCAGGCGGCTGCGTCAGGCGGTCGAGCAGCGCATTCCAGAAACCCATCAGCCCCTTGGGCGCGAAAATGACCGTCAGAATCACAACGATGCCGACCAGAATCGGATAATGCTCCCACATATTGGACAGTTCTTCGCGGACGACGATCAGGAGCGCGGTGCCGATCACCGGCCCGAACAGCGTCCCCGCGCCGCCGATGATCGTCCACACCACGCCCTCCCCCGACACATGATAAAACATGTATGTCGCCGAGGCATAACGTCCGAACATGGCAAATAGGCATCCTGCCAGCCCTGCGAACGCGCCGGCGATAACGAATGCCGACCAGCGCAGGAAGTAGACGTTCAGGCCGATCAGGGATGCGCGAACATCGTTTTCCCGAACCGCCATGAGCGCCATGCCGAACGGGCTCCTGACGATCAGGAATTTCACAAAATAGGCCGCTGCGACAACTGCGAGAATGAAGAAATACTGCACCGTCTGGTCTGTGAGGCTGAGTTCGAACTCGCCGGCCTCCAGCATGGCCGGCATCGAAAAGCTCGTTCCGTCGTCGCCGCCGGTCAGCGGTTTTGCGCTCAAGGCGATAAAGTAGAAAATCAGCGAGAAGACGACGGTGATGATCGCGAAATAATGCCAGGTGAGCCGCACCGCGAGCGCGCCGGTGATTGCCGCGGTACCGACGGCAACCGCCATGCCCAGTCCCAGCGCCGGCCAGAATCCGAGGCCGAGCTTGGCGATGCCGATGGCGACGCCGAACATGCCCATCCCGAAAAACAATGCCTGCCCGAAAGACAGCAGTCCGGCGTAACCGAACAGAATATTGACGCTTGCCGCGAACAGGGACCAGATCAGGACTTCGGCCAGGATATCGAGCCAGAATTCCTGCTCGACCGCCTGCAGGACCCACGGCGCCACGATCAGAAGCGCCACGACGGCAAGCAGAACGGCGCGGTTGATGCGCGCCTTCATCGCGTTGCACCGGTGAAGAGGCCGTGCGGCCGCGCAATCAGAACGGCGCTCATGAGGCAGAGCGATACGATGCGCGCGACTGTCGGATCTGTGAAGCTGGTCACGACACCTTCGGTAACGGCAAGAAGAACCGCGGCGGCCACCGTTCCCGGCAAGTTGCCCAGCCCCCCGATTATCACCGCCATGAAGCAGAAGGGCAGCACATCGACGCCGGTCTGAAAGTCCACCGTGGTGATCGGCGCGGCCACCGCCCCGCCGAGCGCGGCCATCGAGAATCCGAGGGCGAAGGTCACCATGTAGACGGTTCGCGCCGGCACCCCCATGGCAAGCGCGGTATCCCGGTCGAACCGGACGGCGCGCATCCACGTGCCCAGCTTGGTGCGATGCAGGAAGGCGAAGAACACGAAGATCGCGACGACGGAAACCGCCGCCGCAAATATCCGATAGTAATCATACTCTATGCCGAAGAGCGGTATCGTTCCCTCGATCGGCGGCAGAATGCGTTTCGGGGCGGCGCCATAGCCGGCCCGCACGACTTCCTGAATGATGATCGAAAGACCGAAAGTCGCCACGATGGAGAGCGCCGCCATGCCGCGGATCGGCTGAATGACCGAGCGCTCGACCAGGGCCCCCAGCAGGAAGCCCAACAGCGGCACGATCAGGAACGCAAGCCAGTAATTCCCGGTCGCTTCGAGCACAAACCACGTGAGGACCGTCCCCACCATGAAAAAATCGCCATGCGCCAGATTGATGATGTCGAGCAGACCGAAGATGATCGACAGGCCAAGCGCGATCAGCGCAATGATCAATCCCCAGACCAGGCCGTTCAGGGCCAAGGCGATGACAAGATCCATTGGCCGGCCGCTTACCCGAAATGCATTCCGTTATGCCGGAACCCGCTTTCGACTGCGCCCGCGAGAGATTTCAGGGTGAGAGGCAATTCGTAAAGTGTCCCCGGTGTGAAAAAATTATGCGCAATCCGGAATTTTCCCGAAGATTGCGCGACTGTTCCTTCGCTTCGGATATTTTCCGCCTTATCCGGCCCGGGCCGCGGCGCGGACCGCCGCCTCGCGCTGGGCCTGACGTTCGCTCGCCGCCGAACGGGCCGCCGCCTCGATGTCTGCGCCCGCGGCTTCCGGCGACCCGGCATCGAACGGCGGCTGCGGATTGTATTCTATAGCGAGCTGTATCTTTTTCGCGACATCCGGGCCGAACAGTTCGCCGGCAACGGTCAGGGCGAAATCGATCCCGGCCGTCACCCCGCCGCCGGAAATGATGTTGCCGTCGATGACGACCCGGGACGGATCCGGAATCGAGCCGAAGGCCGACAACATTTCCCGCGACATCCAATGGCACGCCGCACGCCGCCCCTTCAGGAGCCCCGCCGCTCCCAGGACCAGAGAGCCCGTGCAGACCGAGGTCACATAGCGCGCGCCCTGAGCCTGCCGGCGAAGAAAATCCAGAGTTTCCGTATCCGTCAGCAGAGCGTTCATGCCGGCGCCGCCCGGCACGCATACGAGATCCAGCTGGGGGCATTCGTCATAAGTCACATCCGGCAGAATCCGCATTCCACCGCCCGACCGCACCGGGTCGAGGGACTTTGAAACCAGCAGTACCTCGGTGTCGGGAAAATTGCAAAAGACCTCATGCGGCCCGGTCATATCGAGCTGCATAATGTCGGGAAAAAGCAGCAAGCCGATTCGAAACGCCATGTCCGGACCATCGATTTCCATCCACCCGACGGAATGATCCCACGTTTCAGAAACCCTTGCAACCTGCCGATTTTCAAGGTTTTCCGACACCGCGGCGGCCATGATCGCTTCGTGTATTTTCGCGGCTGCAGCGCTGCGGCAGCCCCCCAGGCGAGCCGGAGTCCGCCGAAGAGTGTATCGACACAAACGCGGGGCACAACTGCCGGCGACGGCGCACTCCGCCGCCGTCGCCGCGGCCTAGCCCCGCTAACGCCGTCACTCCGCCGGAACCGGCACCCCGGCGGCGCGCGGATCGCGGCCCAGGAAGACGCGCCCGAAATCGGCCTGGATGGCGATCAGCGACGGCACGACGAACAGGACGAGCAGGGTCGCGACCATCAGGCCGAAGACCAGCGTTATCGCCATCGGGATCAGGAACCGCGCCTGGAGGTCGGTCTCGAACAGGAGCGGCGTCAGGCCGCCGATGGTCGTCGCCGAGGTCAGGATGATGGCGCGCAAGCGGTCGCGCGCGCCGTTGGCAATCGCATCGTAGACAGGCTCCCCGGATTCGATGCGTTCCTTCACCACCGACACCAGGATGATCGAATTGTTGACGACGATGCCCGACAGGCCGATCAGCGCGATCAGGCTGAGGATGCTCAGGTCGAAGCCCATCAGATAGTGGCCGAGCACCGCGCCGATGAAACCCATCGGTATGACCGACATGACGACCAGCGGCCGCAGATAGCCGGCAAACACCCAGGCGAGGATGATGAAGATCAGCGTGAGGCCGATGCCGGCGCCGATCTGCATGTCCTTGAAGGTGCGTCTCTGCTCCTTGTCGCGCCCTTCGAACCGGTAGTCGACGCCGTATTTCCGGGCGATGTCGTCCAGCCCGGACCTTTTCATTTCGGCGACCGCCTGCTGGGTCGTCATCACCCGGGTGTTCAGATCCGCGGTCACCGCAACCTCGCGCAGCCCGTCTTCGCTCTTGATCCGGGCGAATCCCTGTTTTTCCCGAATGCTGACGACGGCGCCCAGCGGCACGAATCTGCCGTTGGGCGCGCGCAGATGCAGGCTGTGCAACGCTTCCGACGTCAGCCGGTCTTTCGGGAAGCGCACCCGGACGACGACCTCCTCATCGCCGCGCGCGAACCGCTTGGCGATCGCGCCCTCGAAAGTGTTGCGGACCTGGCGGCCGACGCTTTCCGTCGTGAAGCCGAGCGCCCGGCCGCGCGGGGTCAGTTCGAGGAGCGTCTCGATCTTGCCGTAGGGCAGATTGTCTTCCGTCGCCCGGACGCCCGGGATCGTCTGCAGGACGAGCTTGAGTTCCTCGGCTGCCTTCTTGAGTTCGAGGGTCGATGGGCCGGTCAGGCGGACATCGACATCCCTGCCCGGCGGCCCGCCGGTTGCCGACTTGATCTTCAGCTGCTGCTGCCCGGGCATGCTGCGAATCCGCTGTGTCCAGGCCGCGATGAATTGATTGGACAGGATCGTGCGCCGGTCGGCCGGAACGAGTTGCACGAACATGCCGCCGACATGGCCGCCCCGGACCGGCGATTCGTTCGGCCGGGTGCCCAAGGGATAGCCGATCACGCTGTAGCTGAAGCGGACCAGGCCGTTCTTGCCGCCGGTCAGGTGCCGCTCAGCGTCGCGCATGGCCCGTTCCATCTCCTCGACCATCGCCTTTGTGTGCGCCCGCGGCGTCCCGGCGGAAAACTCGACGGTCGCGAAGACGTTGTCGACCTCGGGATTGGCGAAGAAGACGAAATTCATGCGCCCGCCAGCCACGATGGACGCGGCGCCGATCAGGGCGGCGAGGGCCAGCGCGACGGTGGTATAGCGCCAGCGTATCGTCGTGCGGACGATCGGGAGAAAGATCCGCTCGCGGAAAAATTCGAACGCACGATCGAACCCGCGCTTGACCGCCATCAGGATGCGGATAAGCAGGCGAAGAGCCAGAACCAGCGGGATCGCGGGCCAAAGCCAGACGAGCGGGATGCCGAACACGGGCGCGAACCAGCGCGCGCGCCCGCGCCGCCGGGCGGTGAGCTCCAGCGCGTGGCGCATATGGCCCGGCAGCACGAGGAAGCATTCGACCAGGCTGGCGATGATCACGGCGATCACCACCAGCGGGATGGTCCGGATGATCGAGCCGATGACGTCGGTGATCAGCAGCAGCGGCAGAAACGCCGCGATCGTCGTCAGCGCCGCGCAGATCACCGGCGTCGCCATGCGCCGGGCGCCCGCTTCGGCCGCCAGCTTGTTGTCGTAGCCCTGGCGGTGCAGCGCCTCGGAATGCTCGCCGACGACGATGGCGTCGTCGACGATGATGCCGATGGCCATGATGATGCTGAACAGGCTGACCATGTTGATCGACTGGCCGGACAGCCACATCACCAGCATCGTCGCCGCCAGCGAGATCGGGATGCCGGCCGCCACCCAGAATGCCACCCAGCCGTTCAGGAACAGGAACAGGACGACCAGCACGATGAGCAGGCCGCTCGCGCCGTTCTCGAGCAGCAGGTTGATGCGGCTGCGGACCAGCTCCGCCTGGACGTCGAAACGCTCCAGTTTCAGGTTGGGCGGCAGGGTCGGGCCGATTTCCGCGAGATACCGGTCGACCTCGTCCGCCAGGATCAGGGCGTCGTCCGCCGGCGTGCGCTTGGCGTGCAGTTCGATGGCGCGGTTGCGGCCCCGCCAGTAGCTCCGCCCGTCGTCGTCGAAGGCCTCTCGTACATTTGCGATGTCGCGCAGCAGGATTTTCTCGCCGCTCGCCAGCGACTTGATCTCGATCCTGCCGAGTTCCCGGGCCGATTTGACGTCGCCGACGCTGCGCAGCTGGCGCTCCGCCCGGCCAGCAACATCGCCGGACGGAACATCCTGCGTGATCTGGCGGATTTTCTGGGCAACTTCATTCAGCGTCAGTTCGAGGCGGCGCAGCGTTTCCGGCTTGATTTCGACCAGAATTTCCTCGTTGCGGCCGCCGCCGATGTCGATCTTGTCGATGCCGCGCCGGAGCAGACCGTCGCGAACCTGCTTGGCGTAGACCTTGAGCGCGGCCTCCGAATACGGCCCGGACACCAGGATGCGCGACAGGGTATCGTAGCGCACGATGCGCCTCACGATCGGCGTCTCGGAGTCCTGCGGCAGGGTGGTCACCTGGCCGACCGCCGTTTCGATGTTCGAGAGCGCGCTCTGCATGTCCGAGCCCGGCTCGAATTCGACCGCGATCGAGGCCCGCCCTTCGAACGCTGAAGATTTCACCGCCTTCACGCTGTCGATGAAGCGGACTTCCCGTTCGACGGCCTGAACGATGTTGCTGTCGACATCGCTGGCGCTGGCGCCGGGCCATGCGACGGAAACCAGCACGACATCGATGCCGAAATCGGGAAAGAACTGCGTGGTCATCCGGTACAGGCCGAAGAATCCGGCGACCAGCATCAGCACCATCAGCAAATTTGCCGCCGTGCGATGCCGTGTAAACAGGCCGATCAGATCGTTCTTCCGGCGGATATTGCGCGGCCCGTATCCGGTATCGGACCGGATGCTGCCGGGCTCCCCGGAACGGTCTGCCGAAGCGCTCATCGGGGCGGGGTCACTGGGTCTTGCGGGCAGATGCGGAGGGCGGGTCGACCTTCAGGCCCGGCCCGATTTCCGGGAATGTGCGCGCCACGACGCGGTCGCCGTCGGCGATTTCGCCCCGCACCAGGATATCGTTTCCGACCCGCCCCGCCACGCTCACCGGCCGCCGCACCAGGCGTTCGTCGACCGCGATATACACGAACCGGCCGTCGTCCAGCGCGTCATCCGGCAGCCGGAACACATCCCGGTATGTCGTGTCCGCCATCCTGACCTCGACGAAAACCCCGGGCCGCAGCAGGGTCGTGGTGTCCGTCGCCTGCAGCCGGGCGAAGAGGTTGACCCCGCCGCTGGCGCTCGACACCAGGCCGGAAACGCGGGCGATGGTCGCCGGAAAGGCAAAATTCCGGCCGCCGGTCTGCCAGACAACCGATGCGGGCCGGCCGATCACCCTGCCTTCGCGGACCAGGCGGCCGTACTGGGCGTCGCTGACCTGGAACTCGGCTTCGAATCGGCCGGCGTCGGTCAGGCGGGCAATCTTGTCGTTGACGCCGACCTTCTTGCCGATCTCGGTGGAGATGTCGCTCAGGAAACCGTCGAACGGCGCGACGAGCCGGGTATCGCGCAGGTTGCGTTCGGCGCGGGTGAGCGCCCATTCGGCGCGCGCGATGACCGCCTTCTGCTGGACGAGGCGCGCTTCCAGCGTCGCGGCACGGCGGATGCGTTCGTCCAGTTTTTGCTGTTGACTGCTCAGCGCAAGTTTCGAATCGTCGAGCAGTTTCGCGGTGCCGGCGCCGCGTTCGAGCAACGATTTCCGCCGGGCGAGATCCCGCTGACGAAGCTCGATCTGGTTCTGCGCATGCCGGATCAGGGCTTTCTCGCCCTTCAGGTCCGCCTGGATCTCGGTCAGGCGCGCCTGCGCCTCGGAAAGCTGCGTCTTGCGCTCCGTGACCGCGATCCGGTAGTCGAACGGATCGATCTCGACCAGCAGATCGCCTTTCCTGACGATGCCGCCGTCGGAGAAGGTCCCGGCGACGCGGACGACGCGGCCGGTGACCAGGGGCCGCAACTCGACCTCGCGCCCGGCAACGATATTGCCGTAGAGCACCAGCCGCGGCACGATCGTGCGCTTGGACGCCGTGACAGTGTCGATGAAATAGACCTTTTCCGCCACCGGCTTGCGAACGACTTCCGGCCGGGTGGCCATCATATACTGGAAGACCAGATACGCGCCGCCGAGGACGGCCACCGGGACTGCCGCCTTGAAAAGCAGGAGGGTGCCGCGGCCGAGCGCACGGAAAAAACCGCCCTTGCGCGCCCGGGGCGCGGGCGCCGCCCCGCTATCTCCGGACGGCTGAGCCGGACGGTTTTCTGGTTGAGCTTCGGCAGTCATGAGCGCCGACTTTCCTGAAATTACGGCCGGGCAATCGGCTTGCGGGCCGTGCGTTCGACAAATAGGTGAACGATTCGCGCATTGCGAGTCCGTCGCAGCTTCCGATGGCAAGTTACGTCAATTTCTGCAATTTTTCCATTGCGTTAAACTCAGGAATAATTGAGGCGGACAACCTTCCTCCTTCGCCCTGCCGCCTCCCGGTCCGCCACGAAAGGACTTGACCTTTGCCGCCGGTCGGGGTCCGTCTGGCGCTTCCGGACAGGAGCCGCAGCCGGCGATGACACGCGCAGAATTCGACGACGCCTTTCACAGGCACATGACCTGGCTGCTCACCGGCGGCAAGGCCGGGGCGCGAGGCAATTTCCGCAGCGCGGTGCTCGACGGCTTCAACCTGCACGGCCATACGCTCGAAGGCGCCGACTTCGAGGGCTGCTCGCTGCGGAGCGCCGAACTGATCCGGGCGGACCTTTCGCGCGCCAACCTGAGGGGTGCGGACCTGTCCGGCGCATTCATGCACCGCGCCCTGCTGGTCGAAGCCGACTTGACTGGCGCCGACCTGACCGGCGCCGAACTCAACCACGCCGATCTGGAACGGGCAAGGCTGGCAGGCGCCAACCTCGCCGGCGCCGATCTTCACGAAGCCCGGCTCGACGATGCGGATCTCGCCGGCGCGCGACTCGACGGTGCAATGGTCGACGGCGTCCGGGGCCTGACCGGCGGGACTGCATGAAGGCAGGAATCCGGTTCGGCCGTCCCTTCGCCGTTTGAGGAGCTTGCGCCCCATGACCCTGTACAGCCTGAACGGATTTTCGCCCGACTGCCATGAAGACAGCTGGGTGGCGCCCAACGCCACGCTGATCGGAAAGGTATTCCTGGCGAAGGACGCCAGCGTCTGGTGGCAGGCAGTGCTGCGCGGCGACAACGAGCCGCTTGTCGTGGGCGAAGGCAGCAACATCCAGGATTTCGCCATGCTGCACACCGATCCCGGCATTCCGCTGACCGTCGGCCGGGACGTCACGATCGGCCATCATGTCACCCTGCACAGCTGCACGATCGGTGACGGCGCGCTGATCGGCATCGGCGCGACGGTCCTGAACAATGCGGAGATCGGGCCGAACTGCCTGGTCGGCGCCGGCGCGCTCGTCACCGAGGGCAAGGCGTTCCCGGAGGGCTCGCTGATCGTCGGGTCGCCGGCCAAGGCAGTCCGCCATATGGACGAAAGGCAGATCGCCGCCATCCGGCTCAACACGACGTATTATGTCCGGAACGCCCGGCGTTACCGGGACGGGTTGAAGAAACTGGCAGAGCCCGGCGAGTAGCGCGCCGGGCCGGCCGTCCGGCCCCTACCCCCAAACCTCGCGGGCGACGTCGGCGATCAGGCCGAGCTTGGCCCACTGCTGCTCGACGCTCAGTTCGTTGCCGTGATGGGTGCTGGAGAAACCGCATTGCGGGCTGAGGCACAGCCTGTCCAGCGGCAGGAAGGCCGACGCTTCGTCGATCCGCCGCAGCAGGTCGCCCCGGTCCTCCAGGTCGCCGGTCTTGGTCGTGACCAGGCCGAGCACGACATGCTTGTCGGCGGAGGCGTGCGCGAGCGGCTCGAAGCCGCCCGCGCGATCGGTATCGTATTCGAGGAACAAGCCGTCGACGCCCAGGGTCGGGAACAGTGTCTCCGCGACACGGCCGTATCCGCCTTCGGCGACCCAGCTGCTCTTGAAATTGCCGCGGCACATATGGGTCGTGACGGTCAGGCCCGCCGGCCGATCGCGCAGCGCCTCGTTTGTGACGTCGCGATAGAGGTGCAGCACGTCGTCCGGGTCCTCGCCACGCTCCCGGAAGCCGGCGCGCTGGCTGTCGTCGCACAGATAGGCGAAGCTCACATCGTCGATCTGCAGGTAGGTGCAGCCGGCGTCCGCCAGCGCGGCGATCTCCTTCCGGTATGCTGCCGCGAGGTCGGACCAGAACAGGTCCATGTCGGTATAGGCCGCAGGATCGACGGCTTTTTTGCCGGCGCGCAGTTGCATCATGCCCGGCCCGGGGATCGTGATCTTCGGCGTCGCCACGGGCGCGAGCTCATCGACCGCCGCCTTCAGCCGCCGGAAGGCTTCGACGAAGATACCGCCGTTCGGCCAGCCGACCTTGCCGACGCAGCGGACCAGCGGCGGCTGTTCGGCGATCTTGAATCCGCCGCCCAGTTCGGTGCGCCACAGTTCCATGCCGTCGAATCCGGCGAGAAAATCGAGATGCCACCAGTCGCGCTGATATTCGCCGTCTGTAATCGCCACCAGCCCGGCGTCGCGCTGGCCGGCAACGACATCGCGGATCGCCGTCCTTTCGACGGTGCGGAAATCGTCTTCGGGCATGTCCCCGGTCTGCCATCGCCGCCGGGCTTCCGCCAGTTCTTGTGGCCGGAGCAGGCTGCCGACATGATCGGCGCGGAACGGCGGTTTCTTTCGCTGGCTCATACGGCTTCGTCCCCGGCCTCCGGGCCTCCGTCATAGCGGTACAATCCGGCGATCGCCGCCTTCTGCGCCGCCAGGGCGTAGACGATATCGATGGTCGGCGTGTCGATCCCGGCGATGTCGCCCATTTCGCGCACCGCGTTCACGATAACGTCGAGTTCGACCGGCCGGCCCTGCTCGTAATCCTGCCGGGTCGAGGTCTTGAAGCCGGCCAGGGAGCCACCGAGGTCGATGCGCGCTTCCGCCGTCATGCCGGGCTCGAGGCCGAAATGCCGGCCGACCGCGGCGGCTTCTTCGAACATGTCCAGCATGAGCCGGCGGATATCCGGCGTGGCGGCCATAACGTCGTTGATCGCTCCGGTAATCATGCTGACCGGCGCGAAGGGCAGATTGCCGAGCAGCTTGATCCACACTTCCTGCTGAATCTGGGCCGTCGCTTCCGCGCCGATGCCAGCAGCGGCCATCGCGTCGACGAGGCCGTTCACCCGTGCGCTCAGCGTGCCGTCGGGCTCGCCGAGGATGAACCGGTTCTGGCTGTTGTGCCGGATCAGGCCCGGCTCCGGCACCTCGCAGGCGGTATGAATGACGCAGCCGATCAGCCGCTCCGCGTTGCCGAACCGGGCAAGCGCGCCGTCGCCGTCGACCGAACGGAGGTTCAGGCCGTCATGCGCGCCGAAACCGTCGAACATCCACCAGGGTATGCCGTTCATGGCGGTGACGATCGGCGTCTCCGGCCCCAGCAGCGGTTCCAGCATCGGCAGAACGGCCGGCAGCGCGGGCGCCTTCACCGCGACGATAACGATATCCTGGTTACCGAGGTCGGCCGGGTTATCCGAGGCCTCGACCTGCGCGGTGACGCGGCGTCCCTCGAAATCCAGGCGCAGCCCGCCATCCCTGATCGCGTCGAGGTGGGCGCCGCGGGCGAGGACCGAGACGGCGTGGCCCCTTTCCGCCAGCAGGGCGGCGACGAAGCCGCCGACCGCGCCGGCGCCGTAGATGCAGAGCTTCACGCTACGTCCTGTAGGACGGGTCGACGGCGTCGACCGTCCGGCGCAGCGCGTCGAAGACGTTCTGGCCGCCGCCATACTGCCGGTCGAACTGCAGGTTGACCCGGGCGCATTGCTGCCGGACCTCCTCGGACAGCGGGATCGACGGACCGGGTATCCCTTCGGCCGCCATCTGGATCTCGCAGGCCCGGTTCAGGGTCCAGAGGCGGGCGAAGGCTTCGGCGATGGTTTCGCCCCAGCTCAGCAGGCCGTGGTTGCGCAGGATGAGCTGACGCTTGTCGCCCAGGCTTGCGAGCAGGCGCACCTTCTCGCCGGGATTCACCGTGATGCCCTCGAAATCGTGGTAGGCGACCTGGTTGTAGATCTGCGCCGAGTAGAAATTGTTCCAGTCCAGCCCGGCCTCCTTGCACGCCACGGCCATGCCGGCGGTCGTGTGGGTGTGCATGACGCAATGGGCATTCGGGTGATGGCCGTGAATCGCGCTGTGGATCGGCAGGCCCGCCGGATTGATGCCCCAGGCGCTGTCGCCGATGATGTTCCCGTCCAGGTCGATCTTGACCAGGTTGGACGCCGTCACCTCGCGGTACATCAGGCCGAACGGATTGATCAGGAAGTGCACCTCGTCGCCCGAAGCGCGTTCCGGAACCCGGGCGGTGATATGGTTGAAGATCAGCTCGATCCAGCCGAGATGGTCGAAGACGCGGTAGCAGGCCGCCAGCTCGACCCGCATCAGCCACTCATCTTCGTGGATGTGCGCCGGGCGGTTGGCCAGGTCGTCCAGGGTTACCGAACCGTCCATCCTTGCCTCCTCATTGAACGCCCATGGTCGCCACCGTGCAGCCGACGGCGAAGATCGGGATCGGCGCGTAGAACAACAACTCGCCGGTCGCGCCTTCCGTCGCCGCGGCGACCGCGATGAAGGTGCGGATCTCGAAGCCGCCGTGGCCGGCCTCGCGATACACCTCCTCGTCGGTATAGGCGAGCAGGTCGTCCTTGCGGTTGTTGACGAACCTCTCGAGAAAATCCCGGTCGAACGCCTCGTTGACCGTGCCGCTGTCCGGCGTGCAGGGCCAGTGGGAAATGCCGCCGGTGCCGACCAGCGCGATACGCTCCGGCGCCGCGTCGCAAGCCTGGCGCAGCGCCCGGCCGAACGCCCAGGTGCGGTGCAGCGGCGTCAGCGGCGGCTCCTGACAGTTGATGTTCACCGGAACGACCGGCAGGTCGTAGCGCGGCGTCAGGAAATGCAGCGGCACCGAGATGCCGTGGTCGAACTTCCACTCCTGGGCGTAGGCGACGTCGCAATCGTCCATGATCCGGGTAATCAGCCGCTTGGACAGATCCGGCGCGCCCGGAATCCGCCGCCGCTCGATGCCCAGCCACTCCTCGTCCTCGATCGGGCCTTCGTAGAAGTCCGCCATGCCGATGCAGTAGGCCGGCATGTTGTCGAAGAAGAAATTGGCAAAATGCTCGGCGCCGACGACAACCAAGGCGTCCGGCCGGCTCGCTTCCAAGGCATCGCGCAGACGGCGGTAATTTGCATAGAACTCGTCGCGAATCGCCGGATCGGCCAGATGCGCCCGGCCGGTGATCCCGGGGGCGTGGCTGCCGACGCCGGCAAAGACCAGCGGCATCGCGCTATTCCTCCAGCATGGCGTAAAGCCCTTCGCGCACCCTGCCGTGTTCGGCGACGCCGTCGCGCATGGCCTGAATGTAGTCCGCCCACGGATATTGGTGCATCGCCGCATAGTGCATCAGGAGCTGGCCGTTGACACCGAGCACGAACAGCAGGCCGATATCCGGCTTGCGGATCGCCTCCAGCTCCTCGTCCGTCAGTTCGTATTCTTCCAGCACGCTTTCCGGATCGGCCTCGAAGCGCTCGCGCACCCGGGGATCGCGGTTGAGCTGGTAGAGCAGCTTCTGGACATAGTAGAGGCTCATCGCGCTATGCGCCCATCTGCGGAATCCGATGGTCGCCCAGGGCGACGCAGATGTTCTTGGTTTCCATGTAGAAATCGAAGCTGTAGTCGCCGCCGTCCCGGCCGATGCCGCTCGCCTTGGTGCCGCCGAAAGGCGACGGCAGGTGCCGGACATTCTGGGAGTTGACCCAGATCATGCCGGCGTCGAGCGCCTGGGCGACCCGGTGGGCGCGGCCGACATCGCCGGTCCAGAGATAGCCGGCCAGGCCATAGCGCACGTCGTTGCCGATGCGCACAGCCTCTTCCTCATCCTCGAAGGGAATGACGGTCAGCACGGGGCCGAAAATCTCTTCCTGGGCGATGCGCATATCGGTTCGGGCACCGGTGAACAGGGTGGCGCTGACGAAATTGCCGGCATCCGAGAAAGCGGAGCGCGCGCCGCCGGCGGCAATGGCCGCACCGTCCGCCTTCGCCACGTCCATATAGCCCATCACCTTGTCGAAATGAGCCGGGTGGATCAGCGGGCCGACCTCGGTTTCCGGATCCAGCGGATGGCCGACCCGGATGTTGCGCACCCGCGCCGCCAGTTTCTCCACAAAGACGTCGTGGATGCTGCTCTGGACGAGGAGCCGGCTCGACGAGGTGCAGCGCTCGCCGTTCAGCGAGTAGATCATGAACACGGCGGCATCGAGCGCCCGATCGAGGTCCGCATCCTCGAACACGATCACCGGGTTCTTGCCGCCCAGTTCGAAATGCACCCGCTTCAGGGTCGGTGCGCCCTGAGCCATGATTTTCGACCCGGTCGCCGATTCGCCGACGAATGCGATCGCCCTGATCGCCTCATGCTCGGTCAGCGCGACTCCCGCATCTTCGCCCAGCCCGTGCACAAGGTTGTGCGCGCCGGCGGGCAGGCCGGCCTCCTGGCTGATTTCGGCGAGGATCGTGGCGGTGAGCGGGCTCCATTCGGCCGGCTTGTGGACGACCGTGCACCCCGCCGCCAGGGCAGGCGCGATCTTCCACGTCGACAGCATGAAGGGCGTGTTCCACGGCGTAATGACGCCGACCGGGCCGATCGGCTGCCGGGTCGTGTAGTTCAGATGCTCGTCGGCCGGCAGGGCGAGACCGTCCGCCGCCTCGGGTGCGCGGTCGGCGAAATAGCGGTAGTTGGCCGCCGACCGTTCGGCCGCCGCCTTCATGAAACGGATCGTCTGGCCGGTGTCGAGACATTCGAGCAGGGCGATCTCCTCGCGGCGCGCCACGATCAGGTCGGCGATCCGGTGCAGGATTTGCTTGCGCGCCTTACCGGAGGCTTTGCGCCAGTCCGCGAACGCCGCTTCGGCCGCTTCGGCCGCCTTGCCAATCTCCACCGCCGTGCCGCGCGCGACGTCGCAGAGTTTGGAATTGTCGACCGGCGTCAGGTTCTCGAAGGTTCTGCCCGATGCGCCCGGATCCGGCGCGCCGCCGATATAGTGCGGCAGGATGCCGGCGCAGATACGCTCCCGGTAGGGCGCCAGCTTCGCCAGATGCTCGTTCAGCATATCGGTCATTCGGCCGCCTCCGCGGATTCCGCCCGCCCCTTCATATGGTCCCGTATCGTGCCGGCCTTGAAGTTCAGATCCGGATGAATCTCGGCGATTTCGAAGGAAAGGGCAACCGGCCGGCGCGCCAGCAGGCTCGCCATATGATCTTTGAGGGCGGCGAAAACCGCTTCACCGGCTTGGCGCAAAGTCGGAACGTCGCGCCCGGCGCCGACCCGCAACTCGACATGGACGAAGCCGTTGTCCGGATGGCCGTCGGCGATACGGTAGGAGTCTCGCGGCAGCGCCCGGCAGCGGATGCCGGCCAGCGGAAAGACGCCGGTGCCGGCCGCAACGCCGGTCAGCCGCTCGAACAGTTCCGGCAGGTCCAGAGCCTCCTCGAGATTGCACGAATATTCGACACGGAAATGCGGCATGTCGGGAGTCCCCGCTCCTCGCGGCAGCACCGTTTGACCTGCCGCTGCCAAACTATTAACATGTTAAGTAATATGGCCGGCCTGTTCCGCTGTCAATCGGATAGCCGGCGTGCGCAGGCCGCATGAATAGACCCGTAACCGGAGAAATTTTCCTTTGAAACTCTTGAGCTTCCGTGCCGACGGGCGGGACCGGTGGGGCGCGGCCGACGGCGCCGGCGCGATCGATCTCGGCGCGCGTCTGGGCCGCTATCCCGATCTTTTGTCCCTGTTGCGCGCCGATGCGCTGGCCGAGGCCGAAAAGGCCGCCCGCGGCGCGCCGGCGGACTATGCGCTGGACGATATCGCCTTCCTGCCGCCGATTCCCGACCCGGACAAGACGGTGTGCATCGGCGTGAACTACGCAAACCGGGACGACGAATATGTCGACAGGTCGGCGCAGGCGAAATATCCCAACGTCTTCATGCGCACGCCGGGGTCGCTGACAGGTCACGGCCAGCCGGTCCTGCGGCCGCCGGAATCCGAACAGTTCGACTATGAGGGCGAGATCGCCATCGTCATCGGCAAGCCGGGCCGGCGCATTCCGCAGGACCGGGCCGAAGACCATATCGCCGGCCTGACCTGCCTCAACGAAGGTTCGGTCCGCGACTGGATGCGCCACGGCAAGTTCAACATCACCCAGGGCAAGAATTTCGAACGGTCCGGCGCCGCCGGCCCCTGGATGGTCACCGCCGACGAATTCGACGGTTATGACGATCTGCGCGTCACGACGCGGGTGAACGGCGAGGTCCGGCAGGACGATACCACCGCCAACATGATCTTCGGTTTCCGCTATCTGATCGCCTACGTCTCGGCCTTCACGGCGCTGAAGCCGGGCGACGTGATTTCCACCGGCACGCCGACCGGCGCCGGCGCCTTCTTCGACCCGCCGAAATGGCTGGTACCCGGAGATACGGTGGAGGTCGAGGCGGCGGGCATCGGCATCCTTTCCAACAGGGTCGCGGACGACGAGAGTCCGCCCGCCCGGTTCGGCGGATGAACGGCGACGGTCTTCCCGATCCGCCGATGCGGGATTTTTCCCGCTCGCTGCCGATGGCCCTGCTCAGGGCGCGCGAAGCGGTGATGGACCGGTTCCGGCCGTCGCTGCGCGATTTCGGCATTACGGAGCAGCAATGGCGGGTGCTGCGCGCCCTCCACGACCGCGGCGAGGTCGAGACCGGCGCGCTTGCCGGCCTGTGCTGCCTGTTGACTCCCAGCCTTAGCCGCATCCTGAAGCATCTTGAATCGACCGGCCTCGTCTCGCGCCGCCCCGCACCGTCCGACCAGCGCAGGACCCTTGTCGCCATATCGCCGGAAGGCCGCGCACTGCTCGAACGCCGGGCGCCGTATTCGGAAGCCCAGTACCGCGCCATCGAGGACGCGTTCGGCAAGGAACGGGTCGAGGCCCTGTACGAGACGCTGGAAAACCTGCACGATGCGCTGGAAAAAGAAAAATCGTGATTTGACAGGCATCCGGCGCGGGTCGACACTGTTCGCCAGCTGCCGTTGAGGCAGCTCGGTGACACCCTGTCGAGGAGGCGCCGTATGACGAACGATCCACCGGACGAACTTCCGGGCCGTCGGCTCCGTCGACACCCCGAACCGGTCGACGGACGATACGGCCCGCTCCCTAAGGAACATTCAGGAAATATGCGCGACTCTACAAGCTGAGTCGCTGTGATCGGTCCGAGAGACCGTTACGCGCAAAGGCGCTGAACCCCGTCTGACTTCACGCCCGCCTCGATCCGAAGCCGGCGTCGCAAGCGGCGGGGTTCTTACGTTTTGGCGATCGGGATTTTCGGTGCGGTGAGTAATTGCGCGCAATCGGCGGCGGCGCGCTGTGCCCGCGCGGCGAGCGCCGGCCCGTCCGCGCTGCTGATCGGATGCTCGATCACAGCGAAGGGATAGCCGTCGGCGCCCAGAACGCGCGCCATCAGTTCGGCCGCGCTGACGAAGGCTTCCGTCATGATGCCGGCGGAGGGGATGCCCAGCCGTTCTCCGGCAACCGCGTCGTGCAAACTGCACGACGAGCAGCTGCCTCAGTCGCCGACCCCGGCGACCAGCGCATGCCAGCGCTTCGCCTCGTCCATCAGCGCCGCGTCCGCCGGCGCGCTGAAGTTGGACTTGGTGCGCAGCACAACCTGCGCGACGCCGTAGCACTGCCGGAGTTCCTTCTCGAAGGCCGAAAAGAAATCCCTGGTGCCTTCCTTGCCGTTGGAGATCACCCCGACGGTCGCGCCCTCGAGCGCGGCAAGGCGGGCCGCCGGCGCGAACGCCGTTGCGCCTTCCTCATGCGATGGATCGAGTATCTGCATTGTCGCTCCCAAGACCGCCCGACTACGGAACCCTGCAATCCACGCAGGCGCCGATCGCCACCGTCACCGCCCGGCTCTTGTCGCCCAGCCAGGGCGGGATGACAGCGCCGAAGCCGCCCGCCGGGCCGCCGGCAGCGACCACCAGCAGGTCCTCCGGCGCACTCAGGGCGGCATATTCCCGATCGCCCCGGTTGCGCACCACCGCCGCCTTGCCGCACTCGGCCCACTCCGCCCGCAGGATGCGCGCCTTCCCGAAAATGCAGGCGCGGATATCGGCCTTGGACCAGCCGGCGGCGTTGAAATGGGCGCGCAACTGCGGCGGCACGACGATCGCATAGTTGCCCGGCCAGATCGAATAGTGGCGCATGTTAGCGCGCATTTCGGCGGCAAAGGTATCGAGGATCTCTTCGGGAACCGTGGTCCACTCGTTCATCAGCTGGCGCGGTGCGCCGGCTGCCATGACGGTCACGCTGGAGGCGCCCGGCGGCATGCCGCGCTCGTCGGAAAGCGGCAGCCAGTCCGAGCCGGCCTCGTCCTCGGCCAGGCAGTAGCTGATCTTGCCCGGATGGCCGAGCGACGAACGGTCGATGGCGCCGGGCCGGACATCGAGCAGGTTGATCAGGCAAAGCCTTACCGCCCGGCCGATGACCGTCGAGGCGCGGTCGCTGGCGGCGAGCGCATTGAAGGTCGGATCCATCCCGATCTCGGCGGCGATCGGCCCGTTGACGATGACCAGAACGGCGCAGCCGCCCGTGCTGGCGGTCGCGCCGTGCAGAAGGAAGGGCTTCTGGAGCATCGCGGTAAAGGCCGCCACGACGACCGGGAAATGCATTGGAAGGCAGCCGGCCATGACGGCGTTGACGGCCAGCTTCTCGGCGGTCAGCGCGCGGGCGCGCACCGGCTCGATGCCGACCAGATGATCCGGCGCAAGCATCGCCCATTCCAAGCATGCTTCGACCGCCTCCGCCGTCGGCAGCACGACCGGCAGGCCGTCGGTCCAGCCCCGGCTGTGGTAGAACTCCTGCGCCGCCATGACGTCGGCGACATCGTAGCGCCGGGATGCGAGATCCATCGGTCCTCCAGGGTTCGGACGCGGCCGTCGGCCGAAAAATCGCGCGCATCGTGGCTCGGCACGACGACAGGCGCAAGCGCGGAACCTTCGCGCGGCGCGGCGAAGGAGCGATCGGAATCAATCAGGCGCTTGCCGCGGGGAGCCGGGTACGCAAAGTGGTGGGCAGGCGATGGACGACGACAGCGCGGGCGTTGCGCCAGAATGCGGACAGCAGCAGCAGGGCCGCACCGACGATCAGCGCCGCTACGGCCAGGCGGAGGCTGAAGTCGTCGAAATCCCGAAACAGGTCGTAGACGGCGCCCAGCAGATAGACGAGCGCCGATACAAGCAGGGCGCGCCGGTCGATCGCCAGCGCGACGATCCCCACCGCCGCATAGAGAGCGACGACGATTGCGGCGGACAGGGCGGGCTCGGGACCGCCGGATCCGACGAGAGAAAACACCGGATGCACTATGAGGGGCGCGGCCAGGAGATGCAGCCAGAAGGCGACGTCGGAACGCCGCGTCGTCCGGGCCGTGTCGGACAGATCCCAACGCATGGCAAAGGCGAAGACGCCGAGGCCGGCGACGAACATGACCGGCATGAAGACCGACATGGGTTCGTCCGCCCAACGGAGAATCAGGCCGAACAGGGTGCCCACGAGGGCCGCGGCGCCTGCGGCCACCGTGATCGGCACGCGAAAACGCCGCCAGTGCAGACCGGCAGCAAGCCCGGCGATCAGCGCGGCCGGCGCCAATGCGTCCTCAAAATATTCCGGACCCACCTCTGAATAGCCCGGCCCCACCCCGTCCAACAACGGTCCGGCCGTGCACCAGAACACGCCTCCGGCAAACGTCAGCAACAGGAAGATCGACGGCAAGGCCATGCGTCGGCGGCGGGTGAAATATTCAGCCAGCGCCCAGGACGCCAGGGCGACGCCCGCGCCGCCCAGCGCGCCGTCAAGCCTCGTGCCGATCCATCCGACCGCCCCGAGCACCAGCATCGCCGCGGCCACGACGAATATATCGTTGAAGCCGGTGATGAGCCGGAAATGCTCTTCGTCCGCCGCCGGTGCGGCCCGGCGCCGGGCGGTATGATCGCGCAACGCGGCTGCGGTCTCGGGCGACAGGGCGCCCGCCTTCACCGCATCGTCGATATCGCTCTCGCTGTACATGCGGACCGGCCTGTTCCTTGCGCCCGACACTCGGCATCGGTGTCACAGACGTTCAGATGGGGATTGGACAGTCGCCGTTAAAGGGAAGCGCGGCAGGCCGGAAGACACCGGACGATGGGGCCGGAAGCTGCGCCTTCCCCGCCTCTTTCATTCAGGTTCGGGGTGACAGGATGCGGGCGAGCGGATAGCGTTGCCGGCGCACTTCGGACCCCGAATTCGGAAGGATCGCCGCGCGCATGTATGACGTCGCCCGGGCCGGGCTGATTGCGGCCTCCTACAGGGATATCCCGCCCTTTCCGGTAATCGCGCCGGCAAGCGTGGACGAAGCGGTCGCGGCAATGGCCGACGCCGAGGCGCCGGTGCCCCATGCTGGCGGCACCGACCTGTGCGGCGCGGTACGCGAGGGCAAGCCGATCGGCACGCTGATCTGGCTGAAGCGGCTCGGCGAACTGCGTGGCGTGCGCGTCGAGGGCGACACGCTCTCCATTGGCGCCCTGACAACCCATGCGGAAGGCGCGGCGGCAGGGGCAACGGCCGCAATTCCGGGTCTGGCCGGGGCTTGGTCGAAGCTCGGCAAGATGCGCATCCGGCTGAGCGGCACCGCCGGCGGCAACCTGATGGCGCGCCACACCAGATACGAAATGTCGATCCTGCTGACCGCGCTGGGAGGCACGGCCCATTTCGCCTCGGCCGAGGGGGCAGCCGCGCTGACCCCGGCGGAAATCTGGGACCGGGCGGAGCCGCCGCGGTCGCTGCTGACGCGCCTGTCGATCCCGCTCGCGACCGACCTGAGGCTCGATTACGACCGCTCCCTGCGCCCGTTGACGACCCAGGCGCTCGCCTTGTGGCGCGACGGCGCGGGTCGACCGCGCGGCCGGGCCGTCATCGCCACGGAATATCTGCAGCCGGTCGCGCTCGATCTCGACCTGTCGGGCAACGACCCCAAAGGCATCGCTGCTGCGGCCTGCGACGCGCTGCCCGACGATTTCGCCGATCCGGCGAGCGGCAACGAATGGCTGCGCCGGGCCGGGGCGGCGGTGCTGGCCCGGCAATTGGCGCGGCAGGAGGCGGGCCGTGCCTGAGCGCCTCGACCCCCGCTTCGATCTCTCCTTCATCCTGAACGGGGCGCCGGCCGATACCGCGACAACCACGTCGACCACCCTGGCCGACCTGCTGCGCGAACGCCGCGACGGCCGGGGCACCAGGCTGGCCTGCGAGCGCGCGGTCTGCGGCGCCTGCACCGTGCTGATCGACGATGTGCCGCGGGCAAGCTGTTCGGTCTTCGCCTTCGAGGTCGCAGGCAGCGACGTGCGCACGGTGGAGGGACTGGCCGATAACGGCGATCTCAGCCCCGTTCAGGCCGCCTTCGCCGACAATTCGGCCTTCCAGTGCGGCTTCTGCACCGCCGGCATGATCCTGCTGACCGAATCACTGCTCGCCCGCGATCCGGACCCGGACGACACGACGATCCGCGACTGGATCGGCTCGAACATCTGCCGTTGTACCGGTTACAGCCTGATCCTGGAGGCGGTGCGCGACGCCGCCAGGCGCAAACGGGAGGCTGCCGAATGAGCACCCTGCAGCCGCTGCGCAATATCGGCCGGGCGGACCGGCGCATCGACGCCGGGGAGAAAGTTTCCGGCCGGGCGGTTTACACGACCGATATCGACCTGCCGGGCATGCTGCACGCGAAGGTGCTGCGCAGCCCGCACGGCCACGCCCGGATCCGGTCCATCGACGCTTCGGCGGCGCGCGCCATGCCGGGAGTCCACGCGGTGTTGACCCGTGACGAAACCGCCGAGATCCCGATGCCGGTCTACGGCTATTTCATCAAGGACCAGCCGATCGTGGCCACCGACAAGGTGCGCTACGAGGGCGATATTGTGGCCGCGGTCGCCGCCGAGGACGAGGGTACAGCGAACCGGGCGCTCGCTGCGATTCGCGTGGAGTACGAGCCGTTGCCCGCCGTCACCGATATCGAACGCGCCTCGGATCCCGGCGCACCGGAACTGTTCGAGGAACCGCCCATCGGTATCGTGCCGAAATACGGGCAAGGCGCCTCGGGCGAACTGCGGCCGCGCCGGAACGTCTGCTATCGATTCTCATACGAGACCGGCCCGGCCGACGCCTTTGCCGATTGCGACCACATCTTCGAGGATGTCTTTCACTTCTCGCGCATGCACCACTTCCATCTGGAGCCCTTCGTCTGCGTTGCCGACTGGTCGCGCGAAGACCGGATCGAGCTGTGGACGAGCTGCCAGAACCCGTTCCCGGTGCGCAAGGAGATCGCCCGCATCTTCGGCCTGGCCGAGAACCGGATCGCGGTGCGGGTGCCCTATATTGGCGGTGGCTTCGGCAGCAAGAACGGCTGCAAGACCGAACCGGTCGCGCTCGCCCTGTCGCGCCTCGCCGGCCGGCCGGTGCGCTTCTGCCTGACCCTGGAGGAGGGCTTCGTCACCAACACCCAGCATGCCGCGATCCTCAAGGTGAAGACCGGAGTGATGGCGGACGGCATGCTGATCGCGCGGGAGAGCCAAATCCTGCTCGATTCCGGCGCCTATTCGGACGGCAGCCCGCTGGTCGCCGAGAAGGCCGGCTACCGCATTCCCGGGCCCTACCGCTACCGGCACATCAAGACCGACTGTTATTGCGTGATGACCAATACGGCGCCGGCCGGCCCGTTCCGCGGCTTCGGCGGTACCCAGACGAGCTGGGCTTGCGAATCCCAGATCGACATGATCGCGCACCGGCTCGGCATCGACCCCTGCGAAATGCGCCGGAGGAACCTGATCGACCTGGGCGAACCCTTCGTGCCCGGCGAGAGCGGGATGGACAGCGACCTGCGCGAGGGCCTCGACCTGGTGGTGCGCGAACTCGGCTACCGCCGGCGGGGCGAGCTCAAGGACGACGGACCGGTCAAGCGCGGCATGGGTCTTGCTATCGGCTTCAAGGACGGCGGCGGGGTCAACAAGCCGGCGCTCGCCCGGGTCAAGGTCTCGACCGGCGGCGACATCTTCCTGCAATGCGGCACCGCCGAGATCGGCCAGGGCGCGCACACGGCGCTGTCCGCCGTGGTCGCCGAACGGCTCGGCGCCGACCGTTCGCGGGTCCGCTACATGCCGGTCGATACCGACCACACGCCCTTCGACCAGGGCACCAACGCCAGCTCGGCGATCTCGGTGATGGGCCAGGCGGTCGACCGGGCGGCGCTGGCCGCGCGCGCGCAAATTCTCGATTTCGCCGCCGGGGTGCTGGACTGCCCGGCGGGCGAACTCGACCTTGTGGACTGGGAGATCCGCCGGGGCAACGAGGCCCATCCGCTCGCGCCGATGATCATGGGCCATTTCGGCGGCACCGGCTGGGAATTCGCCGGCGAGGGCTTCCACAAGGCGGCGAACAGCCACGCCGCGCCGCTCGAGGCGCCCTGCGTGTTCTGGGAGATCGGCTGGGGCGGCGCCCAGGTCGCCGTCGATACCGAGACCGGCCTGGTCACGGTCGAAAAGCTGTTCGTCACCGGCGACGCCGGCCGGGCGATCCATCCGCTGGTCTGCCGCGGCCAGGACGAGGGCGCCGCGCTCATGGGCCTGTCCCAGGCGCTATTCGAGCGCATGATCTACGACGGCTCGCGGCTGGTGAACGGCGACGCGCTCACCTACCGGGTGCCGCTCGCCGACGACCTGCCGGCGGATTTCAGCTCCGTCACCCAGGAGCAGGGCCACGGCCCCGGCCCGTTCGGGGCCAAGGGCATGGGCGAAGGCGGCATGCTGCCGGTCGCCAGCGCAATCGCCAACGCGATCTACGACGCCGTCGGCGTCCGTCTCACCGAACTGCCGCTCACGCCCGAGCGGGTTCTGGCGGCGCTGACGGAGAAGGAGGGCGGGTAGCAAGCCCGTTATTTCACCCAACCCAGGAGACATCATGGATCAGGATCTGTTCGAGACCGGCCTGACGCAGCGCCGGGCGACCCTCGGCGCGGAGTATGTGCAGAAGGCGCTGGACAATGCCGACGATTTCACCCGGCCGTTTCAGGAGGCGATGACCGCCTGGTGCTGGGGCTTCGGCTGGGGCGACGACGCCATTGACCCGAAGACGCGCTCGCTGATGAACCTCGCCATGATCGGCGCGCTCGGCAAGATGACCGAGTGGGAGACCCACTGCCGCGGCGCGCTCGGCAACGGCGTGACCAAGGAGCAAATCCGCGCGGCCTGCCATGTCGTCGGCATCTATTGCGGCGTACCCCAGGCCCTCGAATGTTTCCGCGTCGCCCGCAAGGTGCTGGAGGAAAAGGGCGAACTGTAGACCGATCAGCAGGCGCCAGGCCTACGCCGTCTCCTCGAACAGCTCCCGGCCGATCAGCATACGGCGGATTTCGCTGGTGCCGGCGCCGATCTCGTAGAGCTTGGCGTCGCGCAGCAGGCGGCCGGTCGGGTATTCGTTGATATAGCCGTTGCCGCCCAGGGCCTGGACCGCCTCCAGCGCCATCCAGGTCGCCTTTTCCGCGGCGTAGAGGATCGCGCCGGCGGCGTCCTTGCGGGTGGTCTCGCCGCGGTCGCAGGCCTTCGCCACGGCGTAGACGTAGGCCTTGGAGGCGTTCATCGTCGTGTACATGTCGGCGATCTTGCCCTGCATGAGCTGGAACTCGCCGATCGGCCGGCCGAACTGTTTGCGCTCGTGGATGTAGGGCACCACCACGTCCATGCAGGCCTGCATGATGCCGAGCGCACCGGCGGCGAGCACGGCGCGCTCATAGTCCAGGCCCGACATCAGGACGTGGACGCCCTCGTTGACTTCCCCGACGACATTCTCCTCCGGCACCTCGCAGTCCTGGAACACCAGCTCACCGGTCGGCGAGCCGCGCATGCCGAGCTTGTCGAGCTTCTGGGAGGTCGAGAAGCCCGCGAATCCCTTCTCGATCAGGAAGGCGGTGATGCCGCGCGGGCCGGCGTCCGGATCGGTCTTGGCGTAGACCACCAGCGTGTCGGCCTCCTCGAAATTGGTGATCCACATTTTCGAGCCGTTGAGCACGAAGCGATCGCCCCTGCGGTCGGCGCGGGTGCGCATTGAGACCACGTCCGAGCCCGCGCCCGGCTCCGACATGGCAAGCGCGCCGACATGTTCGCCGGAAATCAGCTTGGGCAGATAACGGTGCTTCTGCTCCTTGTTGGCGCAGCGGCGAATCTGGTTGACGCACAGGTTGGAATGGGCGCCGTAGCTCAGGCCCACAGAGCCCGAGGCGCGGCTGATCTCCTCGACCGCCACCGCGTGTTCGAGATAGCCCATGCCAGCGCCGCCGTAGTCCTCCTCCACCGTGATGCCATGCAGGCCGAGTTCGCCCATCATCGGCCACAGATGGCGCGGGAAGCTGTCAGTGCGGTCGATCTCCGCGGCGAGCGGCGCGACATGGTCCGACGCGAAGGTCATGACCGAATCGCGGATCATGTCAGCGGTCTCGCCGAGATCGAAATTCAGGGCGGGAAGCTGGTTCGGGATCATGGCGGATCGTCCCGTGTGTTGTTCGGCGCGCCGGCTGGACGCCGATCGGCATGACTGCGTATCGATTCCTCTCGTGACAATAGAGTCAAGTACCGACGCCGAACAACACCGGGAAGCGGCGCACGAAGCGCCGCAGCGTTACCCGAGCGGTTTGCCGATATCGTCGAAATACTGCCGTGTGACCTTGAAGACCATAGGCGCCAGCAGCAACAGCCCGATCAGGTTGGGGATTGCCATCAGCCCGTTGAGGGTGTCCGACAGGTTCCACACCAGGTCCACCTTCACATTGGCGAAGGCGAGCGCCGCGGCCACCCACAATCCGCGGTATATGAACAGGCTTTTCTCCCTGAACAGGTATTGCCAACACCGCTCGCCGTAATAGGACCAGCCGAGAATGGTGGTGAACGCGAACACCGCCAGCGCGATGGTCACGATATACTGGCCGCCGGCGATGGAGGCCTGGAAACCGGTCGAGGTCAGCACCGCGCCGGTCAGCCCGCCGCCGTCCGAGCCGGTCATCGTCCACGCTCCCGAGGTCAGGATCACCAGCGCCGTCATCGTGCACACGATGATGGTGTCGATGAAGGTGCCGAGCATGGCGATGAGGCCCTGGCGCACCGGGCTGTTGGTTTGCGCCGCCGCGTGCGCGATGGCGGCTGAGCCCAGGCCGGCCTCGTTCGAGAACACCCCGCGCGCGATCCCGAAGCGGATCGCGGCAGCGACAGCCGCCCCGGCAAAGCCGCCCGTCGCGGCGGCCGGCGTGAAGGCATAGGTGAAGATCATGCCGATCGCGTCCGGGATCGCGGTGACGTTGATGGCGAGGATCAGCAACGCCGCGCCCAGATAGAGCACGATCATCGCCGGCACCAGCTTGCCTGCGACATCGCCGATCCGCCGGATTCCGCCGATGACGACGATGCCTACCAGCGCCGCGACGACCACCCCTGTCACCCATGTCGGCACCCCGAAGCTGTCGATCAGCACGGCCGCCATGGAATTGACCTGCACCGCATTGCCGATTCCGAACGCGGCGACCGCTCCGAAAATTGCGAACGCGATTCCCAGCCACTTGCCGAGTTCGGGAGCGAATTCGCCGACGCCGTTGCGCAGGTAATACATCGGCCCGCCGACATACTTGCCCGTCGCATCGACCTCGCGATAGGTGACGGCGCACACGGCCTCGGCATACTTGGTTGCCATGCCGAACAGCGCGATCAGCCACATGTAGAAGATGGCGCCCGGCCCGCCCAACGCGATCGCGGTTGCGACACCGGCGATATTTCCCGTCCCGACGGTCGCGGACAGCGCCGTCATCAGCGCGTTGAAGGGTTTGACCTCGCCCTCTCCGACCGCCTGGTTCTTGTCGAACAGCAGCCGGAAGCCATAGCCGACCTTCCGCCACGGCATGAACACCAGGCCCAGCGTCAGCAGCAGCCCGGTTACGCCGAGGATGCCGAGCATCGGCGGACCCCAGGCAAATGCGTTGATCGAATCGATGATCGAGTTAATCCGGTCCATGCCGTCTCTCCCGCAATTTGCGCCGGGAAAGGAAACCACGGCGCAGGCCTCTCGGATGCCAACGCCTGCGCCCGTGGCATTACCGGTCCAGATCGCGGAAAACCCCATCATGCCATCGGAGGGGCGTCAATATCGTTCCCGACGGACATGACCCGGCGAGGCCGGCGGCAACCTTCCGATGCCCGGCGAACGGCGGAAATTTTTGGGTTGCAGCCTTGCGTTCAGCGTGCCGGCCGACCTCGGCCGGCACGACCCCGTATCGACTTCACGAGTTCTTGAGAAATTGGAAGCCGGTGGCGCTCAGGTCGTCGGCTTGTCCGGGAAATGCCGGAAGATCGACAGCAGCGGGTTGGCCGCCGCCTGGCCGAGGCCGCAGATCGAGGCGTCGGTCATGGCCGCCGACAGTTCCTGGAGCAGCGGCGCGTCCCAGGTCTCGCGCTGCATCAGCTTGACCGCCTTTTCCGTGCCAACCCGGCAGGGCGTGCACTGGCCGCAGCTCTCGTCCTCGAAGAACTGCATCAGATTGAGCGCGCAGGCCTTCATGTCGTCCTTGTCGGACAGCACGACCACGGCGTGGGAGCCGACGAAGGAGCCGAATTTCTCCAGCACGCCGAATTCGAGCGGCCGGTCCGCCATGGATGCCGGCAGGATGCCGCCCGAGGCGCCGCCCGGCAGGAAGCCCCTGAGCGTGTGGCCTTCGGCCATGCCGCCGCAGAATTCGTCGATCAGTTCGGCGAGGGTGACGCCTGCCGGCGCCAGCTTGACACCCGGCTCCCGGACCCGGCCGGAGACCGAATAGCTGCGCAGGCCCTTGCCGCCGTTGCGGCCGTGGCCCGCGAACCAGTCGGCGCCCTTCTCGACGATGACCGGAACCCAGTAGAGAGTCTCGACATTGTTGACAAGGGTCGGCAGGCCGAAAATGCCGTTCTGCGAGACGTAGGGCGGCCGGTGCCGCGGCAGGCCGCGCTTGCCCTCGATCGATTCGATCATCGCCGATTCTTCGCCGCAGATATACGCCCCGGCGCCGCGCCGCAGATGGATTTCGGTGTGCGGCGCCAGCCCGGCCGCTTCCAGCGCGGCGATCTCGGCGAGCAGGATTTCGCGGATGTGGGGGTATTCGTCGCGCAGATAGAAATAGACCGCGTCGGCCTCGACCGCCCAGGCGGCGACCAGCGTGCCTTCCAGCACCTTGTGCGGCTCGGTCTCCAGATAGTAGCGGTCCTTGATGGTGCCCGGCTCGCCTTCGTCGGCGTTGACCGCCATCAGGCGCGGGCGGGCCTCGGCGCGCACGAACCGCCATTTCTGCCCGGTCGGGAAGCCAGCGCCGCCCAGGCCGCGCAGCCCGGCGTCGCTCAGGATGCCGATGATCTCGTCCGGCGTGCGCCGCCCGTTCAGACAATCCTGCAGCAGCATGTAACCGCCCCGGTCGCGATAGGCCGCCAGATCCTGATAGGGCGCAATCTCCGGGTGGGTACGGCCGGCCCGGATCGCCGCCTCGACGGTTTCGACCGTCGCATCGACGATATGGTTGTGGCCGACCTCGGCGACCGGCGCCGATTCGCAGCGGCCCATGCAGGGCGCCCGGACGATGCGCACCGCGGCCGGATCGGCGCCCGCCGCCAGCGCGCCGATGAGCCCGTCGGCGCCGGCGATCATGCAGCTAAGGCTGTCGCACACCCGCACGGTGAGCGCCGGCGGCGGCGCCTCGTCCTCCTTCACCACGTCGAAATGGGCATAGAAGGTGGCGACCTCGTAGACCTCCGTCTGGGCGAGTTTCATCTCCTGGGCCAGCGCCGCCAGATGGGCCGCAGAAAGATGGCCGCAGGCGTCCTGGATCAGGTGCAGATACTCGATCAACAGGTCGCGTTGCCGGGGTGCGTCGCCGAGCAGCGCGCGCACCCGCTCGAGCGCTGCCGGGTCGACCTGGCGGCCCTTGGGCGTCGGGCGGGCCTTGCGCCGCCCTGTCTTGGCGGCCTGGCGGGTGACGTCTGTCATAGGAGAAAGGTAGGTTTCCGGCCGGTCCGGTCGATACCGTTCCTGTACGGTGGCCGGTGCTGACTAGCCGATCGCGTGCGCCGGGTCGAGGCGCGATTACCGCCGGCGGTCGCGACCAAACAGCCGTTTCGTCCGGTGGCCGCGATCAATCGCCGCCGGCATACGGAATCCCGGCAAACGGAAGCAGCGTGTAGCCGTATTCCCGCGCCGCATCGGCGAGCCAGCGCCAGAGAAAACGGGCATTGGACCGGCTGACCGTTACGTCGAAGGCGGCCGGCTCGCCTTCGTCGAGGCGCGAGACGATCACGGTCACCCGGCCGAACAGCGTGCGCGCCGCGGACCCGGCCGGGAACGCGCCGGCATGCAGGTCGACCGTCGCCGCCTTGGCGAGAACATCCCGCGCCCGCGGCCCGGCCACCCCGATGGCGAGATATGCGTCGGAGATGTCGGTCACGCCGACCGGGCCGGCGGCCTTCGCTTTCAGAAGCCGGTCCGCCGTTTTGCGGCCCTTGCAGCGCAGTTGCCACCAGTCCGGCCCCAGCCGGAACAGCACGCCCTTCTCGTTGGACACCACTTGCGCGACCGGCGGCGAGGCGAGCCCGAGCGGCTTCTTGAGCAACGCATCGAGAGCGTCCCGGTCCCGGCTGCGCAGGTCGAGCAGGACCAGCGGCGGCGCAGCGGTCAGGATAACGGCGGCGCTGTCCGGTTCCCGTTCTTCCGGCTGCAGGGCGAGCGGATGGGTGAGGGCGAGGGGTTCAGCCACGCATCCGCCCTCCGTCCTTGTCGTAGAAGGGCGGCGCGACGACCCGCGCCGCGTCGGCGCCCTCGTCCAGCTTCAGGACATGAACGATATCGCCCAGGCGATTGCGGCCGTTCTTCAGCAGGGCCAGGGCGAAGCCGCCGTCCAGGCTCGGCGATTTGTAGCTGGACGTGACATGCCCCAGCATGGTCACCGGCGGTTCCTGCTCCGGGTCGGCGACGATCTGGCCGCCCTCGGGCAGCACGGTCTTGCTATCGAGCGGCAGCAGGCCGACCAGATGCTTGCGGTCCGGCCGGGCCGTATCGGGCCGCTTGTAGGAGCGCTTGCCGATGAAGTCCTTGCGCTTGCTGACCGCCCAGCCCATGCCGACATCCTGCGGCGTTACGGTGCCGTCGGTCTCCTGGCCGACGATGATGAAGCCCTTTTCGGCGCGCAGGACGTGCATGGCCTCGGTGCCGTAGGGCGTCGCGCCGCCGTCGATCAGCGCCTGCCAGAGGGCCGGGCCGTAATGCGCCGGCACGTTGATTTCCCAAGAGGCCTCGCCGCTGAAACTGACCCGGAATACCCGCGCCGGCACGCCCATTACGGTTCCGGTCCTGACCGCCATATGGGGAAACGCCCCGTCGGACCAGTCGATGTCGCCGTCCAGGCCGGAGACCAGCTTGCGCGCGTCCGGCCCGGCGACGGTTGCGGTCGCCCAGGCCTCCGTCACCGATGTTGCGAACACCCGAAGGTCGGGCCATTCCGTCTGGAGCCACATTTCGAGCCAGTTCAGCACGGTGGCGGCGTTGCCGGTGGTCGTGGTCATCACATAGTGATCGTCGGCGAGCCGGGCTGTCACGCCGTCGTCGAAGATCATGCCGTCCTCGTGGCACATCAGGCCGTAGCGGGCGCGGCCGACCTTCAGCGTCTCCCAGTCGTTGGTGTAGACGCGGTTGAGCAGGGTGACGACGTCCGGCCCCTTGAGGTCGATCTTGCCCAGCGTCGAGGCGTCCATGACGCCGGCCGCGTTGCGCACGGCCCGGACCTCGCGCTCGATCGCGGCCTCCAGCGATTCGCCGTCGCGCCGGTAGGCGTAGGGCCGCTTCCACTGGCCGACATCCTCGAAGACCGCGCCGTTGGCGGCGTGCCAGTCGAACATCGGCGTCTCGCGCACCGGGTCGAACAAGTCGCCGCGGTCGCGCCCGGCGAGCGCGCCGAACGGGACCGGCGTATAGGGCGGGCGGAAGGTCGTGGTGCCGACGGCGTCCGGCGACCGGCCGGTCTCCATGCCCATCAGCGCCAGGCCGGTCACGTTGGCGGTTTTGCCCTGGTCGGTGCCCATGCCGAGCGTGGTGTAGCGCTTGAGATGCTCGACCGAGCGGTAGTTCTCGCGCGCCGCAAGGGCGACATCCTTTACCGTCACGTCGTTTTGCAAATCGACGAAGGCCTTGCCCCTGCGGTCGCCGAGCCGGCGGCCGGCGACGGCCCAGAGCGGCCGAATCGGCGCGCCGGGCGCGCTATCGTCGGTCGTTAGCGCCGGCTTGCGGGTGCGCTTCGTCCGGCCGGCCGTCCGGGCCGCATCACGGCCTGCGGCATAGCCCTGTTCCAGACAATCCGCGAGCGCGCACGCCCCGGTTACCGCACCGGCGGCCCGCACGCCGAGCGCACTCAGGTCGTCGGGTACGAAACACGCCTGCGCCTCGTTCCAAGCCGGCTTCGCCCCGCGATGGGAGGCCAGATGGAGGGCCGGGTTCCAGCCGCCGGATACGCCCACCAGATCGGCGTCGACTGAGCGCGCCGAGCCCGAGATTTCGCCGTCCGCCCGAACCGGAGCGATCTTCGCGCCGCGAACGCGCCTGTCGCCCGCGACTGCCGCAATCGCGCATCCCGATTCGAGGACGATGCCGGCGCTGCGGGCCGCCTCCGCCAGCACGGACGGGGGCGATTCGCGGGCGTCGGCCAGGGTCACGGCAATGCCGGCCTGCGCCAGCAGAAGGGCGGTGCGATAAGCCGTATCGTTGTTGGTTCCCAGCAGGGTCTGCCGCCCCGGGACCACCGCGTAGCGCCCGGCATAATGCCGGATCGCGTTACCCAGCATCACGCCCGGCGTGTCGTTATTGGCGAAGGCGTAGGGCCGTTCGTGGGCGCCGGTCGCCAGCACGATCTGCCGGGCCCGGATGCGCCACAGGCGCAGGCGCGGCAGATGCGCCGGCGCGCCCGGCCCGAAGCGGTCGCCGACGCTTTCGAGGGCGGTCGCGAAATTATCGTCATACAATCCGGCGACCGTTGTGCGCGTGAGGACCGTCACGTCCGGCGCCGCGCCGAGCATCTTCAAGGCGGTCGCGGCCCAGTCCATCGCGGGCGCACCGTCAATGCTGCGGTCGCCGGCCAGCAGGTCGCCGCCCGGCTCGGCCTGCTCGTCGGCGAGGATGACCCGGCTTCCGCGGTTCGCCGCCGCCAGCGCCGCCGAGAGGCCGGCCGGGCCGCCGCCGACGACCAACACGTCGCAATGGGCGTTCATGCGCTCGTAGCGGTCCGGGTCCGGCCCGGTCGGCGCGCGGCCGAAGCCGGCGGCGCGCCGGATGAAGGGCTCGAACAGTTTCCACCAGCGCCCGGCACCGATGCCGGCGCCCATGAAGGTCTTGTAGTAAAATCCCGAAGGAAAAAGGGGCGAGAGCCAGTCATTGACCCGCATCAGGTCGAAGTCGACCGACGGCCAGGCGTTAACGCTCGCCGCCGTCAGGCCGGCGTAAAGTTCGATCTGGGTGGCGCGCAGGTTCGGCTGGCTGAATGCGCCGGTCCCGAGCTGGACCAGCGCATTCGGCTCCTCTGCGCCGGCGGCATGGATCCCGCGCGGACGATGGTATTTGAAGCTGCGGGCGAGCGGAAAGGCGCCATAGGCCAGCAGGGCCGAGGCCAGCGTATCGCCGGCGTAGCCGGTGAAGCTCTCGCCGTTAAACGAAAAGCCGAGCAGTGCCGCCCGGTCGATCCGGCCTCCCTTCGCCAAACGGTATCGCGGCCCGCTCATCCGCCGGCCTCCGGCGCGACGCCGCCGAACACGCCGGTCTCGCCTTGCTCGTGGGTCACCGTATGGCGCACCAGGGTGAACCAGCGGCCGCAGCCGTGGGTGTGCACCCACTGTTCCTTGAACCGGCCCTTCGTGTTGGTGCGCATGAAAACGTAGTCGGCCCATTCGGCGTCGCTCAGCGTTTCCGGCTCCAGCGGACGGGCAATATCGGCCTCGCCGCCGCAGCTGAACTCGCTTTCGTCGCGCGGCCCGCACCAGGGGCAGTGGATCAGCAGCATGCGTCCCCTCCCCCGGCCCCTAATGCGCCACGGCCGCCGCGCCGTGCTCGTCGATCAGCGCGCCGGTTGCGAAACGCTCGAGCGAGAATGGCGCATTGATCGGGTGCGGTTCGTCGCGCGCGATCGTGTGGGCGAAGGCCCAGCCGGAGCCCGGCGTCGCCTTGAAGCCGCCGGTGCCCCAGCCGCAGTTGAAATAAAGCCCTTCGACCGGAGTCTTGGACAGGATCGGGCTGGCGTCCGGGCAGGTGTCGACGATCCCGCCCCAGCTGCGCATCAGGCGCAGCCGAGAGAAGACCGGGAACAGCTCGACCAGCGCGCCCATCTGGCCCTCGATGATCTGCCAGCTGCCGCGCTGAGCGTAGCTGTTGAAGCTGTCGATGCCCGCGCCGATCACGAGTTCACCCTTGTCCGACTGGCTGACATAGACGTGCACGGCGTTCGACATCACGACGCAGTCCAGCACCGGCTTGATCGGCTCGCTGACCATCGCCTGGAGCGGATGGCTGTCGATCGGCAGGCGGAACCCGGCCATGTCCGCAAGTACGCTGGCGTGCCCGGCCACGACGACGCCGACCTTGCCGGCCTTGATGGGGCCGAGCGTGGTCTGGACGCCAGTCACCCGGCCGCCTTCCCGGTCGATGCCGGTGACTTCGCAATTCTGGACTATGTCGACACCGCGGTCGTCGGCCGCGCGCGCGAAGCCCCACGCGACCGCATCGTGGCGCGCGATGCCGCCGCGGCGCTGCAGCGAGGCGCCGAGGATCGGATAGCGGACGTCCTTCGATATGTTGATCGCCGGCGCCAGCTTCTTGATCTCTGCCGGCGTCAGGATTTCCGAATCGACGCCGTTGCCGCGAATGGCGCGGACCCGGCGCGACATTTCCTTCAGATCGTGCTCGTTATGCGCCAGGTTGAGGACGCCGCGCTGGCTGAGCATGATGTTGAAGTTCAGTTCGCGGCTCAGGCCCTCGTAAAGCTGCAGCGCCTTTTCGTAGATTGCTGCGCTCTCGTCCCACAGATAGTTGGAGCGGATGATGGTCGTGTTACGGCCGGTGTTGCCGCCGCCGAGCCAGCCCTTCTCCAGCACGGCGACGTTGGAAATGCCGTGCTCCGCCGCCAGATAGTAGGCGGTCGCCAGCCCGTGGCCGCCGCCGCCGACGATGACGACGTCGTACTCCGGCTTCGGCGCCGGGCTGTGCCAGGCCTGCGGCCAGTTGCGGTGGCCGGTCAGCGCATTCCGGGCAAGCGAAAAGATCGAATACCGCTGCATCGCCGCCCCTTATGGCAGGGTCCGGGAGGCCGTCAAGCGCCGGATGCGGCAGGCCCGGCGCGGCTCGCTGTACGAAGCTGCCGAACCCAGAGATCTTCAGGTACTCGCCCCGGACATGCGCTCCTACCGTTTCGTCGCTGACCGCCTCGACCAGGCTGGCTGACCCGACGCGCGACAGCCCGGTCGTCTCGTAGATCCCGCTGAGCCGGCTCGCCCTCGCCCCCGAGAATGTCCGCAAGACGCCGCCCGATCCCGGGCCGACGCCGAGCTCAAGGCGTCCATCGCCGCCCCCGGCTGCAGGAGAACCTCGTCGTCCGCACCGACGAGCCCGATGAGACTGGCGGCGAGCGCTATGCCGTGGTCGCCCGCGGAACCGATGCAATCCACGACCCGTCGAGACGCCCTAAGGACCGAGCCTTCCGTCGGGCTATTGCGATCCGCCCCGAGACCGCAGACGAGAACCGCCTCGGCTTTGTGGCCGGGAAACGGTCACATCCATGTCGGGGAAATTGAACGAACTGCCTGGAAAATTGATCCGTGTTGCCGCGTAAAGGTCTTCGATAAAGACCTTCATCGCCGGGGACACAAACCGCCTCGGATCCCACAACACCGACATGTTGAAGCCGAGCAGGCGATCGCCGTGGCAGATCGGGATCGCCCTGTCCTCAAGCGGACCGAGCAGAACCGTCGAAGGTACCACGGCGATCCCCTGCTCCGACTCGACAAGCGCCAGCAGGCAATGGGGGCTGTCGCTCTCTATGAGAATCTGCGGGTTGATGTTGGCGACCTGACAGACGCCATCGAAAATACGCCGCGTCATGAATTGTGGTTTCAAAAGCAGTATCGTCTCCGACGCCAGTTCCCCGATGTCGACTCTCGAGCGTCCGGCGAAGCGACTCCCGGCCGGAACCACCGCCAGGAGACCCAGGGGCAGCAACGGCCTTCCTGCGAGCGCGGAGTTCGAAGGCAGCCCGGCGATCGCCAGTTCCAGATCGCCACTCTCCAGGCGCTGGCTCAGCCGCGCAGAGCCGTCTTCCACCAGCTTGATTTCGATGTCGGGCGACCGTCGGCGGAACGTCGCCAGAAACCGCGCGACCACGCTTTCCATTGTTTGCGGCGTCGCGCCGATCCGGAGCACACCCCTGGAACCCTTGGCCAGCGCCTTCGCCCGCAGGCTCAGAGCATCGACATCATTGAGGATGGCCTTGCTGCGGTCGAGGAGGTCCCGACCCGCTGCCGTCAGTTCGATATGCCGCCCGATGCGATCGAACAGGCGCACCCCGAGTTCTTCTTCCATCAGAAGAACCTGCCTGGAGAGGGCAGACTGGCTGATACGCAGCCTATCTCCGGCGCGGGAGAAACTCATCTCCTCCGCGACGGCAGCAAAATAACGAAAGTGGGTGAGCTTCATGCCTCAATTCATATCGAAATTAGCTAGGTTTTGGAACTAAATTGCATTGGACAAATACATGGGCAGCTTCCCATAATCGACTGTCTGCCGTTGCGGCATCGATTCAAACAGGTGGGGCAGCAGGGACATGGTTCCGGAACTTCACGAACAATGGAGGCCACTCGACTTTCCCGGCCTGCTAACCTCCAACGTCGCTTTCCTCAATACCGATTCCCAGAATAGCATATTGAATCCCGAAGGTTGTCTGACCCACGAACGGATCTGGGTCGACGCCAACGAGCAGGGCGGCCCGCTGTACAACACGTTACGCCTGGCCGAAGCCGCCCGCAGGGTCAGCATGCCGTTCCTGTGGCTGCGATACGACCGTTTCATAGGCGAAATCGAGCCCGTGAACGAAATGGATCGCGTGCAATACCACTTCTGGAACAAGGACTATGTCGGCGACCGCGCGAGGAAGGACTGGGAAGCCGATCTCGTTCCCGAGGTGAAGGTGATCATGGAGCCTGACGACATCACCCTCGTCTATCCGGGATGGAGCGTCTTCACCGGGACGCCGGTAAACCGGTGGCTCAATCAATGGCACACGCGGACGTTGCTGATCTCGGGATACCACACAGACTGGTGCATCGAGATGGCAACCCGGCACGCCCGCGAGTTGGGCTACATGCCGGTCGTCGTCGGCGATGCGTGCGGCAGCACCCAGCCGCTGCACCACCAGACGCTGGAGCAGATCAATAACTGCTATGCGCCGGTAATCGCGACGGAAGCGGCGGTCGGGTTCATTGCGGAAGGACTGTCCCGGCGCGACCGCCGTGCGGCGGAATAAAGTGCGGCCTGAAGAGACCCCGGAAGGCGGGCGACGGCCGCACGGGGGCGGGGACCCCTAGGCGCGCAACCGGCAGGCTTCCCGGGGGAGATACGGCCATTTTCGGAACAACCGGAGACCAGGGCGAAGCCGTTGCCCGCGACGTCATCGGAAGACCGGTTTCGCCGGCGCGTCCATCGGTCGGAGACCGGAGAGTCCGGGCAGCACGAGAGTGATTGAGGAAGCCGACACCGATGCCGACCGGCGGTTCGAGAACGCATCGGCCGAGGATGCCACCGCAGAGGAAACCGGAGGCACGATCCCGGTTTCCAGCCGATCGGAAGCGCCGATATTGCGGGCCGACGACATCTCTCTCACCTTCGGCGGCGTTCGGGCGCTGATCGATGTGGGATTCGACGTGCTGACAGGGGAGATCCTTTCGATCATCGGCCCCAACGGTGCCGGAAAGACGTCGATGGCCAACGTGATCAGCGGCCTGTACCGGCCGACATCCGGGCGCATTTTCTTCAAAGGTCGGGACCGAACCGCCTCCTCGCCGCAGGCCGTCGCGGCGTTGGGCATCGCGCGTACATTTCAGAATCTAGCGCTCTTCCGCGGCCTGACGGTGGTCGAGAACATCCTCGTCGGTCGCCATCTGCACATGCGCACCGGCCTCTTCGCCGGCGGGATCCACTGGGGCCCGGCGCGGCGCGAAGAGCTCGAAAATCGCCGCAGGGTCGAAGAGATTGTCGAGTTTCTGAACCTCACGGAATACCGAACTCGGGCTGCCGATACCCTGCCCTACGGCCTTCAGAAGCGGGTCGAACTGGGGCGCTCGCTGGCCGCCGAGCCCGCGATGCTGATTCTAGACGAGCCCATGGCCGGCATGAACCGGCAGGAGAAGGAGGAAATGGTGCGCGTCGTCATCGACGCCAACGTGGACCTGAAGACGACCATCATCCTGATCGAGCACGACATGAGCGTGGTCATGGACATCTCCGATCGCGTGGTCGTGCTCGATCACGGCGAAAAGATCGCCGAGGGCGACGCGGAAACGGTCCGGCAGGACGAGACCGTCATCAGGGCGTATCTCGGACAGGAAGCCTGATGAACGACCTCATCTACGGCATCGAACTCACGATCACCGGGCTGCTCATCGGCTCAATGTACTCGATGGTAGCCCTCGGATTTGTCCTCATCTTCAAGGCGTCCTCCGTATTCAACTTTGCGCAGGGCGCGATGACGCTGTTCGCCGCGCTGACCCTTGTTGGCCTCATCCCCCTTGCCGGCTTCTGGGTCGCCTTGTTGCTCACCGTCGCAGTGATGTGCGGAGTCGCGGTCTTCGCCGAGCGGGCCATCTTCCGCCCCCTGGTCGGCACCGAACCGCTGGTCATCTTCGTTGCGACGCTGGGGCTCGCCTTCATCCTGGAAGGATCGGCCCAGATATTCTGGGGCACGCAGCCCCACGGACTGAAGCTCGGCCTGCCGGTCGAGCCGCTGATGATTGGCGGCGTGTTCGTGTCGATGCCGGATTTCATTTCCGCCCTGGCCGCCGCCTTCTTCGTCGTGCTGCTGGTCCTGTTCTTCCACAAGACCCGGATCGGGCTCGGACTGCGGGCCATCGCCGACGATCATGTGGCGGCCCAGTCGATGGGCATCCAGCTGCGCAAGGTCTGGACGATCGTCTGGGTCCTGGCCGGCATCGTGGCGCTCGCCGCCGGAATGCTCTGGGGCGCGCGGATCGGCGTCCACTTCGCGATGTCGCTGATCGCGCTGAAGGCACTTCCCGTGCTCATTATCGGCGGGATCGAGAGCATTCCCGGCGCCATCGTCGCCGGCCTGATCGTCGGCGTTGCCGAGGCGCTGGGGGAAGGATTCATCGGGCCCCTGGTCGGCGGCGGCGTCCAGGACATCATGGCCTATCTCGTGGCGCTGCTGTTCCTGATGTTCCGGCCCTACGGCCTGTTCGGCGAAGAGATGATCGAGAGGGTGTGAATGGCCCTTCCGGATCCCCGAATGCCGTTGCCGCAAGACCTGCAAAGGGACATGCGCTACCTGCCCGGAGCCCTGGACCGGCTCGCCCTGTTCCTGCTTGTCGTCCTTTTCATGGTCGTTCCGCCGTTTCTCGGCGACTACTGGCTCAAGGGGATCCTCGTTCCCATGCTGATCCTCTCGATCGCCGCCCTCGGCCTGAACGTGCTGACTGGGTATGCCGGGCTGATTTCGCTGGGCCAGGCGGCGTTCATGGCCGTCGGCGCGTTCGCCGGCGTCATCGCCTACGGACGATACGGGATTCCCATCCCCCTCACGCTGCTCATCGCCGGCGTGACAGCGGCCCTCGTCGGCGCCGTCGTCGGGACGCCGTCCCTGCGCATCAAGGGCCTGTACCTTCTGGTCGCCACGCTTGCCGCCCAGTTCATCATCGTCTGGACGATCCAGCGCGTGCCCTGGATCGGTGCGGGGTCGATGGTGACCATCGACACGCCGCCGGTCTTCATCGGCGCGTGGGAGATCGATACCGCGCTCGAGCAGTATTACTTCTCGCTCGGAGTCGCCGCGATCCTGACGCTCTTCGCCTGGAACCTGACGCGGAGCCGCATCGGACGGGCCTGGATGGCCATCCGCGATCACGACGTGGCCGCGAAGGTGATGGGCATTTCGATGCTGCGCTACAAGTTGCTCGCCTTCATGGTGTCGGCGTTCTACGGCGGCATCGCCGGCGCTCTCGTCGTCTTTGCCTGGGTCGGGGCCGCGAACATCCAGGAATACGAGCTGGAGCTCTCGATCCAGATCCTGGGAATGATCATCATCGGGGGCCTCGGGAGCATTCTCGGATCCTACCTGGGCGCTGCATTTATCGCGCTGCTGCCCATCGGGATCAGCATCGGTATGCACAACCTTTACGGAATTGTCGGCGGCGAAATCGTATCCGCCGCCGTGCTCGCGAACGCCGAGCATGTCGTGTTCGGCGTTCTGATCGTCCTTTTCCTGATTTTCGAACCGTTGGGGCTGGCGCACATCTGGCGCCGGTTTTCGGCGCGCTTCGAGATCCGGTTCCGGTCGGCGGTGCGCGCATGACGCGGCGCGACGTTCGCGAGCAGGTCGAAGGATCGGCCGATCGGGCCGGTTCGACATTGTCCGTCGTGCAACGGCACGGAAACAGGAGGTCGACATGTTGATGAAACGTGCATCCGTACGCCTTTCCCCGGCACTCGCATCCGGAGTCCTGGCCGCGAGCATGCTGGCGACGGTATCGGCTCTACCGACGCAGACCAGCATCGCCGCGGAGGGAGAAATCTATCATCCGATGTTGGTCACCCGGACCGGCCCGTTCGCTTCTGCCGCAAGCGGAGTCAGTTCCGGCCAGCAGGACTATTTTGCCCTGGTCAACGCCAACGGCGGCATCGACGGCGTCAAGATCAGATGGGAGGAATGCGAGTTCGGCTACAAGACGCCGCGCGCTCTGGAATGCTACGAGCGGTTCCGGGGCAAGTGGAAGATCGTCTACCCGAACAGCACTCCGGTGATCTTCGCGCTGTCCAAGCGGCTTACCGAAGACAAGGTCCTAGGCATCAACCTTGCGGGCGGACGATCGGAATCGACGGACGGGAAAACGTTTCCCTATCTCTCCCCGGTCATCCTGAACTTCTGGTCCCAGGCCGCATCGACTATCCGGTATATCGCACAGCAGGAAGGCGGCGAGGCCAAGCTCAAGGGCAAGAAGATCGCCTTCGTGCACCTAGACAACTCATACGGCCGCCAGCCGTTCCCGATCTTCGATGCGCTCGCCAAGAAATACGGTTTCGAATGGAAGTCGTGGCCCCTGGCCTGGCCGGCTCTTGAACAGAGCGCCGCCTGGGTCGACATCGCGCGCCGATTCCGGGCCGACTGGGCGATCCAATGGAACTACGGCCAGTCCTGCAACGTGCCGATGACCGAGATGAAGAAGGTCGGATTTCCGATCGAAAAATTCGTGGGGACGCTCTGGTGCGGTTCCGAGGAAGACGTCACGCCGGCAGGCGATCTTGCCAAAGGCTACGTCTCGGCCAACTATCATGGCGTCGGCCTCGATTTCCCGGTGATCCAGGAAATCATCAAGAAGGTGCACGACAAGGGCAAGGGCAACATCGAACGGCAGCGCGTCGGTACGGTCGCCTACAACCGCGGGGTGCTGACCGGGATCATCATCGTCGAAGCCTTCCGCAACGCAATCAAGAGCGCAGGCATGCCGCTCGACGGCAAGAAGGTGCGCGACGGCTTCCGCATGATCAAACTGGACGCGAAAAGGCTCAAGGAACTCGGCGCGGAGGGACTGCTGCCTGAGCTCGTGTTCTCCGCGACCTACCACGGCGGTATAGAACCGCAGCTCTTCCAGCGCTGGGACGGTAAGAAATGGACCACGATTTCCGATTGGGTCCCGCCTTACGAGGATGTGGTCCGGGCCGAGATCAAGCGGGCCGCCGCCGAGTACAAGAAACAGACCAAGCAGTGAAACCGTGTCGCCCGTACTGAGGATCGAGGATGTCGAGGTCTACTATGACGGCGTCATCCACGTCCTCAAGGGCGTGTCGCTCGATATCCCCGAGAAGGGCATCGTTGCCCTTCTCGGGGCCAACGGCGCGGGGAAATCCACGACGTTGAAGGCGGTGTCGAACCTGCTGCGGGCGGAACGCGGAGAGGTCGCCCGCGGCTCGATTGAGTTTCTCGGCCGCTCTATCCTGAAGCTCGATCCTGCCGATATCGTGCGGCTCGGCGTCGTCCAGGTCCTGGAGGGCCGGCGGCTGTTCGAGCATTTGACCGTCGAGGAAAACCTTCGTGCCGGAGCCTATGCGCAAACCCGGCGGGAAAAAGTCAGGAACGATCTCGAGCGGGTCTACGAGTATTTTCCGAATCTCGCGGAGCGGCGCGAGCTCAAGGCCGGCTATCTGTCCGGCGGAGAACAGCAGATGACTGCGATCGGCCGGGCCCTGATGGGGCGTCCGAAGCTCATTCTTCTGGACGAACCCTCAATGGGACTGGCGCCGCTCTTGGTGAAGGAGATTTTTGAAATCGTTCATCGTCTCAACCGGGAAGAAGACGTCGCCATCCTTCTGGCCGAGCAGAACGCCCTCATGGCGCTTTCCATCGTCGAGTACGCCTATGTGATGGAGGGCGGCCGGATCGTTTCCGAGGGCCGTGCCGATAAATTGGCCCGTGACGACAGCGTTCGACGCTTCTATCTCGGCATGGCCGATCACGAGGAACACCAGAGCTACCGGAAAATACTCGAGGAAAAACGCGCCGCCGCAGGCGTGCGCAGTCCCCATGAACATCATTCCAGAGGAGGAAGCGATGATTCCTGAACAGAAGACCGGTTGGCGTTCGAAAATCCCGGAACTGCATCCGCAATGGGCAGGTATCGATTTCGCGGAAATCCTGGCCCTGCCAACGGCGTATCTGGCGATCGGATACTCCAACAGCATACTAAGCAGTTTCGGCGCACAGGCCCACGAGCGGCTGTGGGAGCGGACCCGCCTGCCCGGCGGCGCCCTCGGCAATACCGTCAAACTGCTTCACGCCAGCCGCGACGCCGGGATGCACCTGTTCTTCACCCGCTATGAGATCTTCCGGCAGAACTTTCCGCAATCGCCGTTGGACAAGTCGCAGTACGACTACTGGGCCTCCGGAAAGGAGGACTGGACCGACGAACAGCGGGAACGGGACTGCGACACTGTCGCGGAAATCAAGGAACTGATGCGTCCGGAAGACGAGATCATCCACTATACGTCGCTCGGCAACGTGTTCCTCGGCACGATGCTGTCGAGCTACCTCAACATGCGGGGAGTCCGAACCGTCCTGCTGTCCGGCTTCCACCTTGACTGGTGCATCGAGCAGGCGGCCCGGAGCTGCCGCGACATGGGATACATGCCCATCGTCATTGGCGACGCCTGCGGCTGCGGCAGGGAGCAGGACGAGGCGCCGACCCTGGAGCGGCTCGACATGTTCTTCGCCCCGGTCATCTCGACGGACACGGCGATCGGGTTGATCCGCCAGAGCAAGGAGCGGCGGCGGGCGGCCTGATCCGGAGTTCCGATAGCTCCGGAATTCGGACGTAGGCAATTGTCCGCAAGCCTGTTCTCCGAAGCCCGCGGCCGATTGCCGGGCATCCCAGGAATCGAGACGACGGCGAACGATCGATGACCAAGCCTCCTCTCTCCGGTCTCAAGGTTCTCGAACTTGGAGAACTCGTCGCCGGCCCCTTCATCGGCACGCTGCTGGGCGAATTCGGCGCCGAGGTGATCAAGGTCGAGAGGCCCGGCCGCGGCGACATTCTCCGCCAGTTCGGGCCGACGGTCGATGGCGAGAGCCTGTATTGGAAGGCCAACGGCCGGAACAAGAAGTCCGTCGTGCTCGACCTCGAGAAGGCCTCGGCCCGGACCGTGCTCGGAGAGTTGATCGCGCGCTGCGATGTGCTCATCAACAGCCTCCGACCCGGTACCATGGAAAAATGGGGATTCACCGAAGAGATACTGAAGGCATCCTTCCCAAGCCTGGTGGTCGTCTACGTCAGCGCGTTCGGCCGTACAGGCCCCAAGGCGTCGGAAGGCGGCTACGATCCAATTGCCCAGGGATTCAGTGGCCTCAGCGACATGACCGGCGACGCCGATGGGCCGCCCATGCGGGCAGGCGGCTGCATTCCTGTCTGCGATTTCATGACAGGTGTCGCCGGAGCGCTCGGCGCCGTTCTTTCGCTCTACGGCCGGGACAGGGCCCCCGACCGGCGCGGCCAGTCCGTGGATATCGCGCTCTATGACGTCGCATTCAGAATGACCGCGCCGCTCCTGAGCTACTTCGACCTTTCGCAGGAGGTCTGGAGCCGCAGCGGAAATCACAGTCTGGGCGGCGCGCCGACCGGACATTTTCTGACCGGCGACGATCGATGGGTCTGCGTCTCCGTACAGAATGACGAGCAATTTCGGCGTCTGGCACGGCTTATGGATCGTTCCGACTGGCTCACCGATCGCCGTTACGCCGACAACGCGTCGCGAACGAAACACCGGGAGCAGATCTGCCGCGAGTTCGCCGACTGGGCGCGCTCGCAGACCCGCCAGGAACTCATTCGAAGCTTCGAGAACCAGAGTCTGGTTGCCGGCCCTATCAACGATGTTGCTGATCTGGCGGCAGACCTACATCTGGCTGCCCGCGGCTTCAGCTGGGAGCGGGATGACGAGATCGGCGAATTCAGGACGCCCGATGTCGTGCCGCGCCTTTCGGGTACACCGGGCATTGTACGACGTCGAGCTCCGGCACTCGGCGCAGACACGCTCGACGTCCTGAAGCGGGAACTTTCCTATTCGGATTCTGCCTGCGCGCGATTACTGGGCGAAGGGGCGCTCGGAGAATAGCGCCGTGTCACGCGATGGAAGGACCTGACACAGGACCGTGGCACCGCTCAAACCGCTTCAAACCAACTGTCCGACTTCAGGGGGTCAATCCCATAGCCTGTAGATAGTGGGGAGAGGTGCTCCGGACCCGGCCCGTTTTTAGAGACGGCGCTGCACTCCTCCATAGTCTCCGCCATCGCTTCAACTGCTGCGGCCCGTAGGAAATAGCTGCCCATAGCGACGAGATCCTTGCCGGCGATGTGTCCCTTCCATTCGGGATTCTGCGCTTCCGGGTACGCTGCCGAATGGCTTCCCGGTCTACGATGCCGTCCGGCGAATTTCGGCCCACTCGTCCGAAGCCCATTTCTCGTCGAACGCCATTGCAGCCGCGTATCCTCGTTCCGGCAGGTCGAGCGCCACCTGGCTCAACTCCGCGTTGGCGTGGCTTGGCTCGAAGCCGCCAGACCGGTTCGGCCTTCGGATATTGGCTTGCCCAACCGTCCGTCCTAGTCTGGAAAGGCATCTAATTTTCTGCATATCCGAACCCGGAGTGGCGGGCTGGAAGCGTACAGTCGGAGACGGTGGATGAAATTCAGCTATTTCTCGAATGCCGACAATACCTACACGAACAACACCCGGACGGTCGAAGACCTGCTCCTCCAGATCGTCGACCAGGCGGTCTATGCCGAGGAACTGGGCATGCATTCCGCCTGGATCGGCGAACATCATTTCAACGAATTCGGTACCAACGCGTCGCCGGAGATCATGCTCGGCGTCGTCGCCGCCCGGACCAAGCGTATCCGGCTGATGCCGGCGGTGACCGTGCTGCCACTGCATCATCCGCTGCGCGTCGCCGAGAACTGGGCGACCGTGGACGTGATCAGCGGCGGGCGGGTCGATTTTGCCTGCGGCCGCGGCTTCGATAAGCACGAATACGACCGCTTCGGCGTCAATTTCGAGCGCAATGCAGAATTGTTGGCCGAAGGGCTCGACATCGTCCACCGGGCCTGGAGCGAAGAAGGGCGCTGGTCCTATAACGGCGCGTTCTTCCGCTTCGAGGATGTCGAGATCGTCCCCAAGCCGGTCCAGAAGCCGCTGCCGGTCTATGTCGCCTGCTTCTCCCGGCCGACCGTGGACATGACCTGCCGGCGCGGCTTCAACATGTCGATCGCGCCCTTCGCCGCCGGCATGTCGTTCGGCGGCGTCGACAAGATGATCGATTACTATCGGGAGAACTGCGCGGCCAACGGGCACGAGCCGGGTATCGTCAACTCGTCGATCTTCCTGCATTTCGGCGACACGCCGGAGGAGGAACGGGCGGCGCGGGAACGGCAAATCCGTTTCTTCCTGGAAAACGCCCTGCCGACGATGCGAACCGCCTCCAAGGCCAAGACCAAATCCTACGACTACTGGCACGACATGGCCGACCGGGTCAGCCGGATGAAGCCGGAGGACCTCGTTTCGGGCATGGTCCTGCTCGGCAGCACCCAGGCGATTGCCGACTCGGTCGGCCGCTTCGCCGAGATGGGGATCGACGAGCTCGGCCTCTACGTCAATATCGGCCTCAAGGACCCGCAGCGGACCCGGGAGGAGATGCAGCGCTTCATGGAGGAGGTCGCGCCGCTGTTCCCGGAGGCCGGCGCGGACGGGCGGATCGCCGCAGAATAGCCGTAATGTGCGCGGCCGGACAGCAACGGACGCAGGGCCTCTTTCCGTGACAATAGCGCGCCGGGCCAATCCGATGTTCGGGCCCAACGCCTTCAAGCTGGGCGTATTCCGGATGAATGCCGAAGGCGGGCTGGCGATCACGCGCAAGGAAGGCCGCTGGCCAGCGGTTTGGGCCGACATCGCCGAGGCGAGCCGCATCGCCGACCGGGCGGGCCTCGAATTCAACCTGCCGCTGGCGCGCTGGAAGGGTTACGGCGGGACCCACGACAACGCCGCCCGGTCCTACGAAACGCTTACCCAAGCGGCGGCACTTGCGGCGATCACCGAACACGCCTGCATTTTTTGCACCGTCCATGTCGCCCTGGTCCATCCGGTCTTTGCGGCCAAGGCGGTCTCCACCATCGACCATGTCAGCGGCGGCCGGGCCGGTCTCAACATCGTCTGCGGCTGGAACCGGGACGAGTTCGACATGTTCGGCGTGCCCCTGCCGGGGCACGATGCGCGCTACGAGCAGGGGCTGGAATGGTTCGGGATCTTCAGGCGGCTGGTGCGTGGTGATCGCTTCGACCATGCTAGCGCCCACTATCGGTTGCAGGACGCCTATTCCGATCCGCCGACCGTACAGCAGCCGGGCCCTGTCATCATGTCGGCCGGCGGGTCGCCGGCAGGCCGGGCCTTCGCCGCCCATGCCGCGGATTTTCTGTTCGCGGTCGTGCGCGACGCCGATCACGCCGCCGCGGTCGTGGAGGAAATCGCCGCCGACGCTACGACCCGGGGCCGGTTCGCGGGCATCTGCGCCATAACCCATGTCGTGTGCCGGGAAACCGAGGCCGAGGCCCGCGAGTTCTACGACGACTACGCGCTCCGCCAGGCCGACGACGAGGCGGTCGATCGCTGGACCGGCGCCAAGGCGGCAACCTCCCAGTCCGCCCCGGCGGATGTCATGGCCGCGCGGCAGCGGGTCGCCGGCGGTCACGGCTCCCTCCCGCTGGTCGGGACGCCGGAGCAGGTTGCCGAGGGGCTGATCGCTCTGCACGACACCGGCGTCTCGGGCGCCTCGCTGAGCTTCTTCGATTTCCGGAAGGAAATGCCCTTCTTTATCGAGCGGGTGCTGCCCCTGCTGGAGCGGGCCGGCCTGCGCGAACCGTTCCGGCCGGGCTAACCGTCCGGCGGCTCGACCAGGATCATGTTGAAATCGGCGATATCGCGACGGTGGCGAATGGCGTCCTGATACTCGGGCGAACGGTAGAAGCGGCGGGCCGCCTCCGCCGACTCGAACTCGACGATCGCCATACGCTTCGGCAGCCAGTTCCCCTCGATCGGTTCGGGTTTGCCGCCCTCGACCAGGAACCGGCCGCCATATTGCGCGACGGCGGCCGAACCGCGCGTGCTGTATTCCGCTCTGAAGGTCGGCAGGTCGAAGACTTCGACGCTGGTCACGAGATAGGCCGGCATGTGCAATCCTCCCATCCGGCGGGAGCGCCGGTGATACCCGGGCGATCCTGCGCCAGATGCGAAAGAAACCGGCGGCTGCGCGCCCGCTTCCGTTCTGAGTTCGGATTCCGCCCTATTCGACCAGCGCCTTTTCGGCCCGGAGCTTGTCGATCAGCGACTTGAGGACGGCTTCGGCGTCGAAGCCTCGCTTCGCCACGCTCTTCTTCCAGACCTCCAACGCGGGCGCTGCGAATTTGCGCCAGGCGGCCTTGTCGGCGTCCGAAATCGGCACGAACGTCTTGCCCATCGCGCGGAGCTTCTTCTCGCCGGCCCAGTCGGACTGCGCCACCGGATCGGCGATCCGAACCGCCCATTCCGGCGAGCAGTGCGCGTCGACGACCGCCTTCTGCTTGGCGTCCAGTTTGGCGTAGGCCGCCTTGTTCAGCACGATGTTCCAGACCGCGCCGAACAGCGGGACATCCATGATGTATTTGGTCGCCTTGTGACCGCCGAAAACGATCAGCGCACCGTGGACGCCGGTCGACGCGGTGGCGATGCCGCGCTCGAAGGTATCGCGGATCTTCGGGAACGGCGAGAACACCGTGACCGCGCCGGCCTGCTTGAAGATGCGCGCCTGGGTGGCGTTCGACGGCCGCATCTTGACGCCCTTGAGGTCCGCCGGCGTCTTGATCGCCTTGCGGGTCGAGAAAATCGTCAGCGGCACCATGGTGTGCATCAGGCAGTTCTTGGCGTCGGTCATTTCCCGGTCGGCAAATTCGGCGTACCAAGCCGTCAGCGCCCGCGAGGCGCCGAGCGGCTCTTTCAGCATCAGCGGCTGTTCCGGCAGCGACGTGACCGGCCAGCGACCCGGGTTGAAGCCGGGATTGATCCAGACCGCATCGGCGATGCCCGTCTTCGCCATGTCGTAGTGATCGCTCGCCTTGCCGAGCTGGCTTGCGGGAAAATACTGGAACTTGATGCTGCCGCCCGATTTTTCGGTAATCGACGTGCCCCAGGCGACGAATGCCTTGTGCAGCGGATGCACCGGCGGCACCCAGTGGGCAAACTTCAGGGTGACCGTTTTCGACTGGACCGGGCCGGCCAGCAGGCACAGGCCCAGTGCCGTGGCGGCCGCGATGCGGATTGTGCGAATAACCATCTGTTTTCCTCCCTCGATGCCCGCAAAGGTGCGTCCGCACCCGGCCGGAAACCGGGCCGGCGGCCGTCTGTTCCAAGCGGTTCTCACCATACCGAAAAACATGTAAAATACAATAATATTCTCATATGTCGGGGATGCGCGAGCGCACCCGAAGTGCGAAAAAGGACGAGCGGCGACGGCGCCGTGCTGACCGATACCGGGCCAGGAATGGAATCGAAACTTCTCGACAACGCAATCCGGACCCTGTCCGTCCTTGCCGCCCTGCTCCTGCTTGGCGTGACCCTGCTGGTCTTCGTCTCGGTGCTGTTGCGCTTTTTCTTCAATGCGCCGATTCCCGACACCAACGATCTCGGCCGGCTCGTCATGGGCATCGCCCTGATGAACGGAATCGCGCTGGCGTCCTATTACGGCCAGCAGATCACCATGGACACCGTATGGCTTGCCGTCGGCGCGCGCGCGAAGCGAATCATCGACATCGTCGCGACGGCGGTGACCTTCGCGGTCATCCTGGCGATCGCCTGGATCATGTTCGGCCGGGTCGACTCCGTCATCGCGTCGGAGGAGGTGACATTCGATCTCGCCCTCCCGCTGTGGATCTTCTACGGGCTCGTGGCGCTCTCGGCCTGTGCCGCGACCCTCCTGAGTGCCGTGCGCCTCTGGGCGGTCCTGCGCGGCAGGGAGATCGCCGCGCCGGCGGTCGGGCCGGCGGTCGACTAGCGGGCGGGCCGCCGCAGGATGGACGGATTGAGCCTCGCGATCGGCGCTTTCGCCGTCCTGTTCACGCTCATGCTGCTGCGCGTGCCGGTCGGCATCGCGATGGTGCTGGTCGGCGTCGGCGGATTCGCCGTGCTGACGGATGTCGGCCCGGCCCTGTCGCTGCTGGAACTGACGCCGATCCGCACGCTCACCGATTTCACCTTCGGGCTGGTGCCCCTGTTCGTCCTCATGGGCGCGCTGGCCAACGCGTCCGGCATGAGCCGCGACCTGTTCCGCGCCTCCAACGCCTGGCTCGGCCACCGGCGCGGCGGCCTGGCGCTGTCCACCGTCGCGGCGTGCGGCGGTTTCGCCGCCATCTGCGGTTCGTCGGTTGCGACCGCGGCGACCATGTCCAAGGTCGCGCTGCCGGAAATGCGCCGCTACGGCTATGCCGACAGCCTGGCGACCGGCACCATCGCGGCCGGTGGCACACTGGGCATTCTGATTCCGCCGTCCATCGTTCTCGCCGTCTACGGCATCATCACGGAAACCGATATCGGCCGCCTCTTCGTCGCCGGCCTGATCCCCGGCCTGCTCGCCGTGCTGATGTATATGGCGGCGGTGCAGGGCGTCGCCGTGGCGCGGCCGGAATGGGTTCCTGCGGGCGAACGGTCGGACTGGCGCACCCGCATCGTTTCGCTGCGCACCGTCTGGCCGATCCTGGCCGTGTTCGCCTTCGTGATCGGCGGCATCTACGGAGGCGTATTCACCCCGACCGAGGCCGCCGCCATGGGCGCGGCAGCCGTCGGCATCCTAGCGTTCGCCATCGGCCGCATGTCGATCGCCCGGCTGCTCGACTGCCTGCGCGAAGCGCTGATCACGACCGGTGCGCTGTTCATCGTCCTGATCGGGGCGATTCTGTTCGCCCGGTTCCTGACGATCACACAGTTTCCCCAGCAGGTCGCCGAAACGCTGCTCTCCCTCGATCTCGGGCGCTACGGCACGTTGGCGCTCATCATCCTGTTTTATGTCATCCTCGGCTGTTTCATGGAGGCAATGGCGATCATCCTGCTGACGGTGCCGGTGTTCTTTCCCAGTATCGTCGGCCTGGGCTTCGATCCGATCTGGTTCGGCGTCATCGTCGTCATGGTGACGGAACTCGGCCTGATCACGCCACCGTTTGGCCTCAATGTCTTCGTCATCAAGGGCGAGGCGCCGAACGTGCCGCTCAAGTCGATCTATGCCGGCGTGACGCCCTATATCGCCTCGGACCTCGTGCGCCTTGTGATTTTGATCGCTTTCCCGATCATCGTGCTTTGGCTGCCGAACCAGATGTAGCGACCGATCTCAGTCCTCCCCGGCCGGTGCAATCCCCAGCAGTTCAAGGACGTAATCTGCAATCGACAGGGCCGCGGTGATGCCGGGGGTTTCGATGCCAAGCAGGTTGACCAGGCCCGGCACGCCGTGATCGGCCGGGCCGGAGACCGTCCAGTCGCCGTTGCCCTCCACCGGCCCCCAGGTGCGCGGCCGGATGCCGGCATAGTCGGGCGACAGGCGGCTCTCGTCGACTTCGGGCCAGTAGCCGCGGATCGCGCCGGCAAATTTCTCCACGAGATTGCCTGGCACCCGGTAGTCGATCTCGTCCACCCAGACCAGGTCGCCGCCGAACTTGCCTCGGCCGGCGATGTCGAGAGTGAAGGCGCCGCCGTTGGCGAGTCGGTCGCCCAGCGGCACGACGAGGCGCCCGAACGGCGGCGGGCCGTTCCAAGCCAGGAAGCGACCGAGGGCATAATGCACCTTCGGCACGAAGCGCGGCGCAAGGCCGGTCAGCGACGTCGCGATCCGCCGGGCGCCGAGGCCGGCAGCGTTGACGAACATGCGGCAGGCGACTGCGGTCCCGCTGCCATCCTTGCCGGCGACGCGCAACCGGATGCAATCGCGCACGTCACCACCCTTTACCGCGCTCGAAAAGGCGACCATTGCGCCATGATCCTCGGCATCGCCGCGATAACCGAGCATCAGCGCATGAGTATCGACCACACCGGTAAACGGCGAATGGAGCGCGCCGGCACAGCGCAGGGCCGGCTCCAGCCGCGCGACCCCGGCGGTGTCCAGCACCTCCAGTTCCGGAACGCCGGCGGCGCGTCCCGTCTCGACCAGCCGTGCCAGCATCCCGAGCTCGGTTTCGTCTGTGGCTGGCATCAGCTTGCCAATGCGGCGGCATGGAATGCCCCGGCTTTCGCAATAGCGCCAGGTGCGCTCGGCGCCCGGTCGGCACAGGCGGGCGCGCAGCGAGCCCGGCGCGTAGAGAAAACCGGCGTGGATTACCTCGTTGTTGCGCGAACTGGTCTCGTTGCCGATCCAGGCGTTGCGTTCGACGACGACGACCTCGCGCCCGGCCCGCGCCAGCGCCCTCGCGATCGCAAGACCGACGATGCCGGCGCCGGCAACGATACACTCGACGGTTTCGGTCACGAGGGAACCGACGCGATTTTCGGCCACTCCCGGGCACCCGTCCCCTTCATCCAGGCGAGTTGGCCGGGATCGTAACCGTCGACGACGGACGGCGCATAGGAGTCGCGGCTGCGGATACGGTCGAACCAGGCCGCGACGCGCGGTGCGCCGTCCAGCAGACCGTTCCAACCGAACTGGTCAATCGCTTGGAAATACGGTGCGAGCGCGATGTCCGCCAGGGTGAAACGCGCGCCTGCCGCCCAGTCCGAAACGGCCAGGGCGGTTTCGAGCCCGGCGATCGTCTCCCTGTAAGTCGCAACCGCATCCGGAAAATCCTCGCTGTCGATGCCCCGTTCGATCCAGCGCCTGTGGCGCCGGCGCCGGTCGCGGTCCGGGATGCGGCCGAGCAGGGCATCGCGTTCGTCCGCCGACTTCTCAAGCATCGTCGGGCGCATCGCCAAGGTCCAGACGAGCGCACCCGCGGCGTAGTGCAGGTGTTCGTCGACATGCTTCATCCAGTTACGCATGCGCGCCCGATCCACGGGATCATCCGGTGCCAGCGGTGGCCGGGGATAACGCTCGTCGAGATAGATGCAGATCGTTGAGGATTCGCAGATCGGCGCGCCGTCCACGACCAGGGTTGGCAGAACGCCCTTCGGGTTCAGCCTGAGATACCAGTCGTCCAGATTCTGTTTGGCCGGTAGATCGACATACCTGGCCTCGTAGTCGATGCATTTTTCGGCGAGTACGAGGCGCACCTTCTGGGACGCGGGCGAAACCGGATGATGGTAAAGTTCGATCACATCTGCACCTCGCCCCGGGAACGTCCCCCGTGCGGCGCCGCGGCCGATTGGCGGAAGCGTTGCGGCCGTCCGGCCATACACCGCGCCATCATAGGCAAACCGGCGCGAAGTTGACATAATTGCCGCAGGCCGTGCCACCCACTGCGGGGAGGAACCGCGCCATGACCGGCGGCAAGACAAGAAAGGTTCCGGTCTACTGCAACCAGTGCGCCGCGGGCCCGGACCTGATGAAGGTCGAAGTGCGCGACGGCGTGGCGCTGCGGGTCGAGCCGAATTTCGACATCGCCGAGCATCCGGCCGGCGGGCGCATTTGCGTCAAGGCCTACGGGCTGATCCAGAAGACCTACAACCCGCACCGCATCGCCCGGCCGATGAAGCGGACAAATCCTCGCAAAGGCCGGGGCGAGGATCCCGGATTCGTACCGATCTCATGGGACGAGGCGTTCGACATCGTCGCCGAAAAGCTCAACGCCATCCGGGCTGCCGGCCTGCGCGACGGGTCCGGCTATCCGCGACTCGCTTTTACGGTCGGCGGCAACGATTCGCCGCCCAAATATATCGGCACGCTGCCCGCTTTCTTCGCCGCCTGGGGCGCGGTCGATATGGGCTACGGTGCAGGTTCAGGCGCCAAATGCTACCATTCGGAGCATTTCTACGGCGAGCTGTGGCATCGGGCCTTCGTCTGCGCGCCCGACACGCCGCGCTGCGACTACATTATCAACTGCGGCAAGAACATCGAGAATTCGTCGGGCGTCACCGGCGCCTGGCGCCAGGCCGACGCACGCGCTACCGGCCTCAAGCGGATCCAGGTCGAGCCGCATCTATCGGTCACGGCGGCCTGTTCGTCGGAATGGCTGCCGGTCAAACCGAAGACCGACGCCGCTTTCCTCTACGCGCTGATCCACCGAATTCTGCACGAGCGGGACTGGCGGGCGGTCTGCGACCTCCCGTTCCTCGGTGAGGATACGAGCGCGCCCTATCTGGTCGGGCCGAACGGCTACTATCTGCGCGATCCGGAAACCGACAAACCGCTGATCCGGGACCTGGCGGACGGCGCGGCCGAGCCGTTCGACGCCGAAATCGGTGAACCGGCTCTTGCAGGCAGCTTTCGCGCGGTGGGCGTCGAGCGGGGCGCGGACGGTGCGCTCTGGCGGCACGAGGATGCCGAGGCGAAACCTGCGTTCCAGCTCCTGCTGGACCATATGGCGCCCTATTCGCCGGACTGGGCGGAAGGCGAATGCGACATCCCGGCCGAGCGCATCCGGCGCGTCGCCGACGAGTTCCTTGCCCACGCCCGGGTCGGCGAGACCGTCGAAATCGACGGCGAAACGCTGCCGTTGCGGCCGGTGTCAATCCTGCTCGGCAAGAGCGTCAACAACGGCTGGGGCGGCTACCAGGCCTGCTGGGCGCGCGTCGTGCTGCTGACGCTGGTCGGCGCCCTCGAAGTGCCGGGCGGCACCGTCGGCCCTGCGGTGCTCAAGCTCAACGAACCGCCGGACGACCGCTTCGCCAGCATTACGCCGACCAACGACGGATTCATGGACTTTCCGTTCAACGACACATCGCGCCAGGGCTGGCAGGCGCAGCCGAATATCCGCAACGCCTACAACACGCTGGTGCCGCTGGCCGGGGATTCGCCGCGCTCCCAGGCGCTCGGTCCGACGACGCTGCCCTGGATCTTCCATAACCGTCAGCCGAAGGGGATGCCGCGCCAGACCCTGCCGGATGTCTGGATCACCTTCCGAACCAATCCAGCGATCTCGATGTGGGACGGGCCGCGCGTCGCCGACATGATTGCGGATTTCCCCTACTTGATCAGCTTCGCCTACACGCTCGACGAAACCAACTGGATGGCCGACCTGCTGCTGCCGGAGGCGACCGATCTCGAAAGCCTGCAGCTCATCAAGATCGGCGGCAGCCAGTTCATGGAACAGTTCTGGCATCACCGCGGCTGGGCGATCCGCCAGCCCGCCGTCGCGCCGGCGGTCGACTGCCGCGACATGACCGACATCGCGAGCGAACTGGCGCAGCGCACGGGAATCCTCGACGCCTATCACGGCGTCATCAACGAAGGCCGGCTCGGTGTGCCGCTGGCGGCGGAGGCATACGACTACAGCCTTGCACCAGACCGGCGCCAATCCGCCGACGAAATTTGGGACCGTGTCGCGCGCGCAGGCAGCCATGCGCTGACCGGGGGCGAGGAAATCCGCGGTATCGAATGGTTCCGGGAGCACGGTTACCTGCTGCGCGAGGCAGCGGAGGGCGATTGGTATCTCTATCCGTTCTTCAAGCAGCATGGGTTGCGCTTCGAGATGCCCTACCAGGAGCGTCTCAAGAGGCACGGCGAGCAGCTCGCCAACCGGCTGCGCGAGGCCGGGATCGACTGGTGGGAGAAACAACTCGAGGAATACGAGCCACTACCGTCCTACCGCAGTTTCCCCGACTACTGGATCGACTACGTCCGCGAGGTCGGCGCCGATCCGGACGATTACCCGCTGTGGGCGCTGACCGCGCGCAGCATGCAATATTCCTGGGGCGCCAACGTCACCATCCCGATGATCCGCGAGGTGGCGGACAATGTCGCCGGCCACCGCGGCGTCGTGATGAACCGGTCGGCGGCGCACGCGCTCAGCATCGGGGACGGCGATCCCGTACGGATCGAGTCGGCGACCGGCGCAACTTCCGGGATCGCCGAACTGCACGAGGGCATCCGGCCGGACACCGTCCTGATGATCGGCCAGTTTGATCACTGGGTCACGCCCTACGCGAAGGACAGGAACCTGCCCAACCTCAATGCTGTCGCCGCCATGTCGGTCTCGCTCACCGACAACACCGGCAGCGGCGCGGACCTGGTGCGGGTACGCGTCGTGCCCGAGCGGCGGCCGGCGAACGGAACCGGGGGTAGAGCGAACCGCTAAAGGGGCACGGCGAGCGGGCGCTCGATGTTGAAGGTGTCCGGTACGACGATCTTCTCCCGGAATCTCGCCTCACCGTTTGCCAGCACGACCTTGTCGCGGTACTCGCCGGCGCTGAACACCTCGCTGCGGCCCTCGACATCGGTCTGGATGACGCAATAGCTGGTCCGCACGTCGTAGACGCCGTCCTCGACGCCGACGACCTGGCTGCCACCAACGATGTGCCGGTCGTAGTGGATGTTGTAGATGTTCGCCTTGCGCAACGCGACGATGCGGTCGCGCATCATCGGCTTGTTCTCGCAATACATCCAGTAGCCTTCGAGGCCCGCGTCGGCGTTCTCGCGCGGATGGATCAGGTAGCGCGCATCCTCGCCGTCGAAGAAGTCGACCCAGCTTTCCAGCCGATCCTCGTCGATGCAGCGGGCATATTCCTGGTTCAGGCGGCCGATGCGCAGTTCGGTTTCCAGAGAGTCCATCGCCGCCGTTCCTACACCGCTGCCCGATCTTCCGAGACCGGGATACCCATGATGTCGCAATAGCCCTTCCAGAATGCCCGGATCGCGCCCTCGCTGAGCATATGGTCGATCCGGTCCTCGGTGCCGCGCCCGCCGAATTCGAGCACCGAGCGGCCCTCCAGCGCGGCGTCGGAGATGCGCTGCTGGATCAGTTCCAACGCTTCGGCGTCTTCCATGGCGACATAGCCGGCCGGTCCGAACAGGTTGTTCTGCATCCGGCGGCGCTGGAGCATCTCTTCGTCGTCGTCCTCGAACGCGTACCAGGTGTACAGGGTCTCGACCAGATCCGGCTTCTTCGGCCGGATCTGACGCACGCTGAAGGTATTGCCCGGCAGGGTGAACAGGCAGGACGGGAAGATCGAGATGATCGCAAGCGCCAGGCCGTCCTGGAATTCCGGGACGCCGACGGCGACGCCGGGCTCTTCGAGCACGAGTCCCTTGGACGGCCGCTTCGGCAGCGGTTCACCGTCGTCCGGCGACGGCCTGTAGCCGGCCAGCACTGAATTCAGGCCGCCGCGCTCGTTCATCTCCATCGTCGCCCGCATGTTCATGTCGGCGATGCCGAACACCGGCAGGAAGGGGTGCAGCATCGGCGCGTGGTACATGTCGCGCGTGTTCTCGACGAACAGCTTCCAGTTCGCGCGCATGGTGTGACGGTGATAGCCGGTAATCTTGATCGGCCTGCCGCAGACCAGCTTGAGCCGCGCGCAGATCGCCGGGCCGAGATAGTCCTCTAGCGGCGGCGTCTCGTCGCTGAACGTGCCGAAAACGATACCCGAGAAAGTCTCGACCCTGAGCGTCCGGAGCCCGTGCCCGTCGACGGAAAAATCGTCGGGATAGCCGCCCATGCCGCGCATGCCCTTCATCATCGGCACGCCGATCAGGTCGCCGTTCAGCGCGTAGCACCACTGGTGATAGATGCAGGTAAAGTTGCGGGCGTTGCCGCGCAGGTCCCGGACCACGGCGACGCCGCGATGCGCGCAGCGGTTGACGAAGGCGTGGAGCGCGCCGGCCTTGTCCCGCGTCAGGACATAGGGCGTCGTGCCGACATAGCCGGTGATGTAATCGCCCGGCTCTTTCACCTCGTTCTCGAAGCCGAGATAGCTCCAGGTCGGGCCCCGGAATATCCGCTCCTGCTCCAGGTCGAACACCGTCTGGTCGGTATACAGATGATAAGGAATGCGGGAAAAATCGCCGCTCGGCCCGGTTATGCGGGCGGCGGCATCAACAGTCTCCGACCCATCCATCGTCCATCCTTCCGACAAAGAACGTCAAATTATCTGCATGTGCAGATATATCCCAGGTCGGCAAGTCAGCAAAGACAATTCTCAAACCGAATTCGGCCGTTCAGCCGTCTGCGTCTGCGTCAGTGCAGTGGCGTTCGAATTCGTCAGCGGTATTCGAGATTTGGTCGAGCCAGGCGTTAAGGGTCCGCACGTCCTCGGCGCTGAAACCGTCGAGCAGCCGGTTGAGTTCGGCGGCGACGACGGCCCTGAGTTCCTCCATCCTGAGTCGCCCTTCGGGCGACAGGCTGACCCGCGTGATGCGCCGGTCGTCCCGGTCGCGCTCTCGCCTCACCAGGCCGTCCCCCTCCATCCGGCCGACTGCCCGGCCGACCGCGGAGCTTTCGACGAAGATGGCTGTTGCAAGGTCGCCGATCGAGAGAGCGCCGCGTTCGAAAAGTGTGATCAGCACGCGCCACTGGGTCTGGGAGAAGCGGGTTGCGCCGAGCGCGGTGTCTATGCCGTGCGTCGCCTTCGAAATGGCCCGCGCCATCAGGTAGAACGGGCTGTTCTCCAACCGGAACGGCAGGCCGCGGATGGTCTCCTCGCCCGGATCGCTCCGGGTCATAGGCCGGCGGCTCCGACGGCGGCCCACGGCCTTCGGCCAGCGACTACAGGCGGGAGTTTCCTTGCTTGGCGGATTATCTGCATCGGCATATGTTCGCTCGGGACCGGCGGAATATTCGGGGAAACGGCATGGCGACCGTGTTGGGAGAAACCGTAGCGATAGACGGGCCGGACGGCAAATTCGAGGCCTACCTCGCCCGTCCGGCGCAGCGACCCGCGCCTGGCCTGGTGCTGATGCAGTATATCTGCGGCGTCAACGCCGTGATGCGGCGCCTGGCCGACGGCTTCGCCGGCCGGGGCTATCTCGTCGCCTGTCCGGACCTGTTCTGGCGGCAGGAACCGGGCGTCCAGCTGATCCAGGATCCGTCGAAACCGGACCCGGAAGAACAGCAGCGCGCTCTGGAACTCAACGCCGGCTTCGACGATGCGGCGGCTACGGCAGACCTGAATGCAACTATCGATTGGCTGCGCGGCAGCCCGGACTGCACCGGACTGGTCGGGGCCTTGGGCTATTGCCTGGGCGGGCGGCTCGCCTTTCTGACGGCGGCGCGCAGCAACGCCGACTGTTCGGTCGGTTATTACGGTGTCAATATCGACCGGTATCTCGGCGAGGCGGGCGCCATCGCCGGCCCGCTGATGCTCCACATCGCCGGGGCCGACGAACTCTGCTCACAGGAGGCGCACGATGCGATCGTCGGTACCCTGGACCCTCTCGACGCCGTAACCCTCCACGAATATGAGGGCGCGGGCCACGCCTTCGCCCTGGAAGGCGGACAAAATTATCGCGCAGAGGCGGCTGCCCTTGCCAACACCCGCTCGCTCGCCTTCCTGCAGCAGCATCTGAACGGCTCCTGATGGCGCAACGCCCGTTCGACGAACTGGTCGGCGGCCTGCCGGAAACCGGGATCGCCGGGCGCGTCGTCGCCATCACCGGCGCCGGCCGGGGGCTGGGCCGCGCCTACGCCCATCTGCTGAGCCGTGGCGGTGCGAAGATCGTCGTCGCGGATGTCGACGGGGAAGCGGGCCGGCGCGTGGCCGGGGAAATCGCCGAATTCAACGGGCCGCACCTTGCCGTTGCGACCGACGTGACCGATCCGGACGCTACGCAGGCGATGGCCGACCGCACGGAGGAGACTTTCGGCCGAATCGACGGCCTGATCGCCAATGCCGGCTTGAACGCGGCGCTCGCCCGCCGGCCGTTCTGGGAGATTCCGGCCGAGGAATGGGACCGGGTGATGCGCGTTAATGCCGGCGGCGCCTTCAATGCCGCCAAGGCGGTGCTGCCGGCGATGCGCGCGGCCGGTTGGGGCCGTATCGTCAACATCTCTTCGGCCGCCTGGCATCTCGGCCTGCCGAACTACCTCCACTATGTCGCCTCGAAGGCGGCGCTGGCCGGCATGACCCGCTCGATGGCGCGCGAACTCGGCGGTACAGGCATTACCGTCAACGCTATCAGCCCGGGGCAGATCCTCACCGAAGTCGAAAATCCCGGCCAGACCGAGGAGAGCATCGCCGCCGTGGTGGCCCGGCAGGTTGTGCCCCGCTCCGGCGTGCCGCGCGACCTCGCCGGGCTGCTGATCTATCTGTTGTCGCCGGCCAGCGACTTCGTAACCGGCCAGTCCTTCACGGTCGACGGCGGTCTCTCCCACCAATAACCTGCAAGACCGGGAATCAGGCCGTTAGCGGCCCCGGCATGCGCTGCGAGAGCGCCGGAACGGCGGCGGCGTAGGCCGGGCGCGCCTGCAGCCGTTCCACCCAGGCCCCGGTACCCGACCGCGCCTCCCACAGGCGGCTGAGGCCGCAATAGTGCAGCCGGTCGATCACACCCGCCATCGCGACATCGGCAAGCGAGAAGGTATCGCCGGCGAGCCACGACCGGCCGTCCGCCAAGCCGCGCTCGAGCCGGTCGAGCGCGCGGCCGAGAGCGGTTTCGGCCTGCTCCAGCGCAGCTGGTGGCGCCGGCGTACGGCCCATCTGCCGGAACATGGCGAGCCGGTTCGGGTCGGGATGCTTCGCCAGCCGGCGTTCCATTTCCGCGTCGGACAGGCGCGCCATCGGGCACTCGGGATGAAGCAGGATCAGGCTGAAGGTATGCGGCCGGGTCGCCGGATGGAGCACATCGTCCTGGAACTTCACCCACATGCGCATCTCGGCCCGTTCGCCGGCGTCGGCCGGCTTGAGCGGCGGCCCGGGGCCGATGTCGTCGAGATACTCATTGACCACCGACGATTCGAAGACGACCGTGTTCCCGTCGACCAATGTCGGCACAGTGCCGTTCGGATTGAGCGCCAGATAGTCCGGCGCGAGATGCTCGAAGGCTGCGATCGAATAGGCGACCGATTGCCAGGCCAGCCCCTTCTCTGCCAGGCACATCCGCACCTTGATCGGACAAACCGCATCCCAGGCATGGTGCAGGACCAGGGTCATGGTTTCGCCTCCGTTTCCCCGGTCTGTACGAGGCAATCGGCAGCTCGCACACCGGCGCTACTGATTTTAGACCGGAAGACCGAGCGCTTACAGAGCGCCGGTACAGGCGGAAATCGGAAACTTATCCCGTTTGAGAGCCCTGTCGACATAACGTGTCGTGCCGCGCCCGCAACCAAGCCTTTCTTCCCTAGTCGAAGGATCGATCAGCCAGCGGTACGCCGCCCCTTATGGTAGGGTCCGAAGGGCCGTCAAGCGCCGGATGCGGCGGGACCGGCGCGGCTCGCGCCGGCGTGAACGGTCGCCCAGAAATCGCCGGCTCCGGCAGGTCGGGCCGCCGCGAATTCATCCCGCGGTAGCGGGCGCCGAAGCGCACCGGATTCTCGGCGGCATGCCTTGAATTTTCTGTAATATTCCCTATAATAGGTATTCGCACCAACCGACTTGGAAGCGACATACCGGCCGCCTGCATGACAAAACATGACATTTCATGACACATGCTCATCGTCGTTTCGACCGGGCGTCCCTCTCACCGTCATCCCGACCGGGCGCAATCCCCCCATCGTCATCCCGACCGACCGGAGGGAGCGGAAGGATCTCGACTCTGTTTCGCAGACAAAGCCTGAGCCCTGCGCCGGGGTTCCTCCACTCCGTGATCCTCCGGATTGCTCCGGTCGGAATGACGGGAAACGGTCCGTGCAGCGGCCAAACATGACGAATCATGACATTTCCTGACGCCCACATGCCCTCCCGTCCGTCATTTCGACCGAAGCCCCGGGTTCAATCCGGGGCGAAACGAAGAAATTCTTTCCGCTCGGCGATTCAGTCCAGGTTCGGCGCTGGAAAGATATGTTCGCTCCGTGTCCCTGCGGGGACACTCCGGTCGATATGACGGGCGAGGGCGGTAGGTGCGCTGCAACCGATCATGACGAATCATGACACATCATGGCGTTCCCGAGCCCCTGCATGTCACCCCGGACGCCGCGCAGCGACGATCCGGGGCGGCAAAGAGAGCGGACCTGCAGGATCATGACAAATCATGACATTCCATGACGCCCGGCGCCTCTTCCGTGCCACCCCGAACGGAGCGCGGCGGCGGACCGGGCGGGGCGGCATGACGAATCATGACATTTCATGACACATCCATACCTCACAAAGCTGCGCCATTCCCCCGTGTCCGTTGACCGACCGGCCGGGACGGTCTAGGGCGTGTTCACACTACCGCACTGCATCGTAGATGAGTGCGAAGTGGATGAAGCCCAGGAACAGGGCATCGAGTTTCTCGAAGCGGGAGAAGATGCGCCGGAAGCCTTTGAGCCGTCGGAACAGCCGTTCGATCTCGTTGCGCCGCTTGTACATTTCTCGGTCGTATGTCCAGGGGGTGCGCCGGGTCTTGAGCGGCGGAACCACAGGCGTGAAGCCGAGGTCGAGGGCCAGCTGGCGTGTCTCGTCGCCCTCGTAGGCGCGGTCCATCACCAGCGCCGGGCCGTTCGGCTGGCGGCCGAGGCGGCGCAAGAGCTTGCGCCCTTCCGGCGCATCGTGCGCCTGTCCGGGGGAGAGCGAGAAGGTCACGGCCGTCCGGGCATCCGCGGCAACCATATGAAGCTTGGTGGTCCAGCCGCCGCGGGACCGGCCGATGGATTGAGGTCCGTTTTTTTTAACGCCCCCGTTCCATCGGGGTGCACCTTGACGATCGTGCTGTCCAGAGACACCGCCTCGAGCTTGAGACGAACGATGCGGTCCCGCTGCAACTGCTCGAACACCCGGTCGAGCACCCCGCTTTTCGACCAGCGGTTCATCCGGGTATAAACGGTGTGCCAGTTGCCGAACCGCGCCGGCAGACCCCGCCACTTGCAGCCGTGCTCGGCCACATAGAGGATCGCGTTGAGCACATCCAGATTCGACAGGCGGACGTTGCCGCGCTGCACCGGAAGGTACGGGGCAAGGCGGGCATACTGGGCTTCTGTTATCTCCATGCGGAAACACTGGCATGAGCAACGATCCAATGTCAACAAATAGTGTTAACAGACCCTAGCCGGATGCCATGAATTTCTCGATCCATCCGCCGCCGGCGCTGGTTCCGCCCGAGCCGCACGAAATCCATGCCCTCGCCCTGTCGGACGGCGCCACGATGATCCTGCGGCGCCACGGCAATCCGGACGGGCCACGGGTCGCGCTCAGTCATGGCAACGGCATGGCGATCGAGGCCTATTACCCGTTCTGGCGGCTGATGCTGGCCGGCTACGACGTCATCCTGTTCGACACCCGCAACCATGGGCAGAATCCGCCGGACGGCGCAAAAAACCACAATTGGCGCCAGTTTCGCGACGATTTCGAACTCGTGCGGCAGGCGATCGACCGGCTCTTCGGGACCGGGCCGGCCGCCGCCGTCTTTCATTCCATGTCCGGGATTTCGGCGTTGATGCAGACCCGGGCGTTCGGGGAGCGGTGGTCGCCGCTGATCCTGATCGACCCGCCGATCTTCCCGCCGCCCGGCCATGAGCTGCAATCGAAACAGGGCATCCATATGGAGGATATGGAAGCCATCGCCCTGCGCCGGCCCGACCGTTTCGCCGACCCGGAAGAGCTGGCCGCCGTGCTGCGCAAGCGGCCGGCTTTCCGCCGCTGGCTGCCCGGCGCGCACGAACTGTTCGCCCTGGCGACGACGCGCAGGACGGATGACGGCTGGGTCCTCGCCTGCCCGAAACGGCTCGAAGCGAACATTTTCGCGGCCAATATCGATCCGACGATCTGGCCCACGGTCGGCGCCATGCCCGGCGACATCGCCGTGGTCGGCGCTGACGTGACGCTGGAGGAGGTCCAGCCGCCGGCCCTGCTCGGCCGGGCGCTGGCGGACGGACACGGCCTGCCCTACACCATGATTGCCGACTGCACCCATTTCCTGCAGATCGAGCGGCCCGAGGCCGTGTGGGACGCCGTGGAGGCCATGCTCCGCCGCTTCGGCCACGCCGCCTGAGCCGATGCGGCATCGGCGCGAGTTGCCGCCGCTGCGCCGGCCGCCTTATCTGATCGCCCGTCAACGCCCCGGCGGTCCGAACCGTCCCGCCGCGGAGCCAATGCGCGCCGGCTGTCTCCGATGCCCCTGCTCTCGCCCCCCGAACCGCACACGCTGAACGACCTTGCCGAACTGTTGGGCGCGGAGGTTATCGGCGACGGCGGCTTCGCGGTGACCGCGGTGGCCCATCCGGAATTCGCCCGGCATCGCGAGACCCTCGCGCTCGCCATGGACAAGGGCTCCCACGCCCTGCTCCACCGCACCCATGCCGGCGCGGCGATCGTTGCGCGCGGCATGGAGATCGATCCGGAGCGGTTCGCCGGCGGCCTGGCGTTCGAAGGACGATTCCGCGTCGCGCTGGCCCGGCTGACCCGGCTGTTTTCACCGCCTCTCCACCACGTACCCGGCATCCATCCCAGCGCCGTGGTCGATCCGGCGGCGAATATCCGCGACGGCGCCTCGGTCGGGCCGCTCTGCGTCGTCGGGCCGGACGCGCGGGTCGGGCCGGGCGCGGTGCTGCTGTCCCAGGTCACGGTTTCGGCCGGCGCGGAGGTCGGCGCCGGCTGCATCCTTCATCCGGGCGTGCGGATCGGCGAGAACTGCGTCATCGGCCAGGGCTGCATCCTGCATCACAATGCGTCGGTCGGCGCCGACGGCTTCGGTTTCGTCACGACCGAGGAAGGCAGTATCGAACGGGCGCAGAAGACCGGCGAAGTCACCGCATTCAACTTCGACATCCAGCGCATCGATTCGCTGGGCACCGTCATCGTCGGCGACAATGTGGAGATCGGCGCCGGCGCCTGCATCGACCGCGGCACGCTCGGCCCGACCCGGATCGGCGACGGCACGAAAATCGACAATCTGGTCCAGATCGCCCACAACGTCACGATCGGCGAGAATGTCATGATCGCCGGCAGCAGCGGCGTCGCCGGCAGCGCAACGATCGGCGACCGGGTCGTCATCGGCGGCATGGTCGGCGTTGCCGACCAAAAGACCATCGGCGACGACGCCGTCATCGCCGCCAAGGCGGGCATCGGCCGCGATGTCGAACCCAGGGGCATCTATGCCGGATTTCCCGCCCGCCGGATCAAGGAGCAACGGACGCTGGAAATGAACCAGATGCGGGTCGGCCGCGCCCTGAACCGGCTGCGCGATCTGGCGGAACGCGTCGACCGGCTGGAACGGGCGGCGGGCGACCGGGACGAAGAGCCGGACAGCGGCGAATAGCCCTCAGGCGCGTCCTCGCCGGGCCAGTTCCTCAAGGCGATCCGCGAGACCGGAGAGTCCGGCGTGCTCGAAAGCCAGGTCCTGCTGCGCCTCCGGAGCAGCGCTTTGCCGCGCGCGCCCGATCTCGCCGGCGACTTCCCGCGCCAACCGGGCGACCGTGCGCGCCGTCGCGGCATCGACCGGATCGAAGATCACCTCCTGGTCCATCATGGCTTCGGCGAAGCGCCCGAAATCCTCGGAGCGCAGGGTCTCGAGATCCCGATCCAGCCTGCGCCAGTCCGCCGACCAGGCCGCCCACAGGGCGCGGCGGGCGGCGTCCCGGTCCCGCGTATCCTCCAGGCGCACCATCACGCGGACGAACTGCCAAGTATCGAAGACGATGCGCACGGGCGGTCAGAGCAGGAAGACGGTCGCCAGGCCGAGGAATGTCAGGAAGCCGATGACATCGGTCACGGTGGTGAGGATGACGGGCGACGCGATCGCGGGATCGATGCCCCGGCGGTCGAGCAGGAACGGCACCATCGCGCCCGCAAGGCCGGCGACCAGCAGGTTCAGCACCATGGCGACCGCGATGACCAGGCCCAATCCCGGATCGGCAAACCAGAAGCCGGCGATCAGGCCCATGATCGCAGCGAACAGGACGCCGTTCGCCAGGCCGACCGAGAGCTCCTTGAGGATAAAACGGGACGCCTTGCCCGGCCCGAAATCCCGCATGGCGATGGCGCGGACGGCCACCGTCAGCGTCTGGGTGCCGGCGATGCCGCCCATCGAGGCGACGATCGGCATGAGCACCGCCAGGGCCACGACCTGCTCGATGGTCCGGGCGAAGATCAGGATCACGATCGAAGCCGCGATCGCCGTGACCAGATTGATGCCGAGCCAGCTGAAGCGGCGCCGGGTCGTCTGGACCATGTCCTGATAGAAATCCGTCTCGCTGACGCCGGACAGCTTCAGCAGGTCCTCCTCCGCCTCCTCGTCGATCACGTCGACCACGTCGTCGACGGTGATCATGCCGACAAGGCGATTGTCGCCGTCGACCACCGGGGCCGAGACAAGGTCGCGATCGCGAAACAGGATGGCGACGTCCTCCTGGTCCATTGTCGCGGGGATGATCGTGATGTCCCGGTCCATGATCGCGGCGATGCGCACGGCCCGCCGGGTGCGCAACAGCTTGTTGAGCGGCAGGCTGCCGACCAGCGTGCGCGGCCCGCTGTCAACCACGAAAATATCGTAGAAATCGTCCGGCAGATCGGTACTTTCGCGCATGTGGTCGATCACTTCGCCGACCGTCCAGCTTTGCGCGACGGCAACCGATTCCCGTTGCATCAACCGGCCGGCGCTGTCGTCCGGATAGGACAGGCTCTCCTCGATCAGCTGCCGGTCTTCCGGCTCCACCGAGGTCAGGATTTCCTGCCGGGTGGCGTGATCCAGATCCTCGAGTATCTCGACCGCGTCGTCGGTGCTGAGGTCGCTGACGGCGGCGGCGACCTGCCTGGGCTCGAGGATGTCCAGAACCTCGTCGCGCACCGCGTCGTCGAGTTCGGGCAGCACTTCGGCCGGCAGGGTCCGGCGCGAATAATCCACGACCCGGTACCGGACATCCGACGGCAGGCGCTCGAGCAGGTCGGCAATGTCGGAATGATGCAGGGGATGGATCAGGCGGCGCACCTGCTTCGCCTGCCCGGCCCGAGCGGCATCCACAACAGCATGGACCACCGCCGGCTTCAGGCCATAGAGCGGCGCCGCGGCGTGTTTTTTCTTTTTCTTTTCCGGCTTGTCGATCGTGTCGGCCATATCCGGATTCCCCCGGCGAGGCGACGACGCAAACGCCGACCACCGGCTGCCCGTCTTGCAAGGAGCCGGCCTGCCAGCCCTCGGACGATATGGTGCGGTCGAGAAGACTCGAACTTCCACGGGCTTTCGCCCACAGCGACCTCAACGCTGCGCGTCTACCAATTCCGCCACGACCGCATGCAGCGCCCGTCCGACCGGAACTGTCCGCTCGAAGGGCCCGCCGATGTATAGCGCCGATATGGACTCCAGGGACCGGCAAAGGCAGACAGCTTATATAGGCGGCAGCCGCGGCGGCCAAGGCGGCCAAATCGGCGCAAGACGAGGTGTGGAAAGGATCGGGCGCAGGTGAGTTCTGCCGGAGAACGGTATGCGGCGGCATCGGCGGACGTCACGGCGCCGGAATGGTCGACCGCGCCCGCGCTGCGCCCCTACGGCCCGACGCTGCGCGACATGGAGTCCCGGGTCGAAGCGATCCTGGCGGGGCGCGCAGGCGAGACGATCTGGCTGCTCGAGCACGAGCCGGTGCTGACCGCCGGAACCAGCGCCGCGCCGTCCGAACTGCGCAATCCCGGCGACCTGCCCGTTTTCCGGGTCGGGCGCGGCGGTCGCTATACCTGGCACGGCCCCGGCCAGCGCGTCGTCTACCCCATGCTGGATCTGAACCGCCGGCGCCGGGATGTGCGCCAGTTCGTCTGCGCCCTGGAGGCCTGGATCGCGGCGGCACTCTGCGAGTTGGGCGTGGACGCCGTTGCCCGAAAAGGCCGGGTCGGCCTGTGGGTCGACCGGTCGGCGGATAAGGGGCCGGGTTGCGAGGACAAGATCGCCGCCCTCGGTATCCGGCTGCGCCGCTGGGTGAGCTACCACGGCGTCTCGATCAACGTCGCGCCGGATCTCGCGGAATTCGGGCGCATCCTGCCATGCGGCATCGACGATCCGCGCTATGGCGTAACCTCGCTGGCCGACCTCGAGACGGGCGCGTCAATGGCCGATCTCGATGCCGCGCTGAAAGCGACATTCAGCCAAACGGTCGGCCGTCTTCTCCCGCGCGCGCCGCACTGACGAACAACACCAGCCAGACCGCGCTCAGCGCCGTCTTTCCGGTTTTTTCTGTGACGATCGAACAGCGCAGCTTGTACTGCCACTTGCCCTCGCCGCGCGGTTTGATCTCCATCAGGGTCAGCCGCAGCTTGATGCGGTCGCCGACGGTCACCGGCGCGAGGAAACGTATCCGCTCGAAGCCGAGATTGATGCCGTAATCGACGCCGTCAGGCTGCAGGTCGCCGCTTCGGGAAAGAAAGCTCAGCAGGGAAAGGGTGAGAAACCCGTGGGCGATCGTGCTGCCGAACGGGCCGTTGGCGGCAGCCCAGGCCGGATCGACATGCAGCGGGTTCCGGTCTTCCGTCGCCTCGCTGAACAGGTCGATCCGCGTCTGGTCGATCGGCATCCAATCGCTCTCGCCGATCGGCTTGCCGACATATCCCCCCATGCTGTCGACATGAAAGGGGATCCCCTCGATCAACAAACGGCCCATGCGCGCCAACTCATTTTCCAAGCCGGTTTCGCGCCCCCGGTCACACAGAGGGGCGCAGCTGGAAGCCGGTCGATCCGTCATCGCAACCCGGCGTGGCCAGGACCCTGCCGACGATAGCGGCTTGTGGACCGGACCGGCAATGGCCTGCCACCTCCTGCACGAGGCTATCCGGACCGATCAACAACGCCTCGACAGATCCGTCCGACCGGTTGCGGACCCAGCCTCTGAGCCCGGCGCCGTCCGCCACCTCGACCAGCCAGCCGCGGAACCAGACATTCTGGACTTTGCCGAAAATGCGCAGATGCACGGCTGTTTCCGGCATCCCTTTTCCCATCTGCCGGTCCCGGATTGCAAGTGATGGACCGAAGCGTCCGGCAAGCAGCGTTTCAGGCAAACTCGACGATCTTCTGGTCCACCGTCAGCGAATCGCCCGGATTGGCATGGACGGCCTTCACTTCGCCATCCTGTTCGGCACGCAGGACATTTTCCATCTTCATGGCTTCGACGACCGCCAGTTCTTCGCCGGCCTTCACGCACTGCCCGCCGGTCACCGCCACCGAAACCAGCAGGCCCGGCATCGGCGAGAGCAGGAACTTCGACATATCCGGCGCTTCCTTGACCGGCATCGTGGCTGCCAGCCGCGCAACACCCGGCCGCAGGACGCGCGCTGTCACCGCCACACCGCCGTGCCCGATCTGCCATCCACTGCCTTTAGGGTCGATCTGCGCGGTCACCTGCGCGCCACCGACCTGCCCCCTGAACAGCGGCTCGCCGGGGCGCCAGCCGGTCAGCACCGGAACGATCGTGCGGTCGTCCGCGCCATCGGCCGACGGGCGTCCGATCGTCACCTCGACATCGCCAGGTTCACCCTCAATGAAAGTGTCGACATAGTCCGCACCGAGCTGGACGACCCAATGGGCCGGCTCTGCCGACGCCGGTTCATCCGGACCGATCGACCTTTCGCGTTCGCGCACGATCTGCGCCACCGCTGCGGCGATTGCGGCAAGCGTTCCGGTTTCCGCCGATCCCGGCGTGACGCCTTTGAACCCGTCGGGGAACTCCTCGTCGATAAAGCCGGTCGTCAGGTTCCCGGCGACGAACCGCGGATGCTGCATGACGGCCGAAAGGAACTGCATGTTGTGGTTCACGCCGCGGACATAGTAGCCGTCGAGCGCCCGGCGCATTTCCGCAATCGCCTTGTCCCGGGTCGCGCCGTAGCTGACCAGCTTGGCGATCATCGGGTCGTAGTACATCGAGATTTCGGACCCTTCGCCGACTCCGGTGTCGACGCGGACGGTTTCGCCTTCTTCCGGCGCGATATAGCGCACCAGCCGGCCGATCGACGGCAGAAATCCGCGCAGAGGATCTTCGGCGTAGACCCGGCTTTCCATCGCCCATCCAGTCAGCGTCACGTCGTCCTGACCGAAGGACAGTTTCTCGCCGGCAGCGACGCGGATCATCTGCTCCACCAGATCGAGGCCGGTGACCAACTCGGTTATCGGATGCTCGACCTGGAGGCGCGTGTTCATCTCCAAGAAATAGAAATTGCGTTCTGCGTCGACGATGAACTCGACGGTCCCGGCCGAGCAATAGCCGACATTCTTCGCCAGAGCGACCGCCTGTTCGCCCATCGCGCGCCGCGTCGCTTCGTCGATGAAGGGTGACGGCGCTTCCTCGATCACCTTCTGGTGGCGGCGCTGGATCGAGCATTCGCGTTCGTTCAGGTATACGACGCTGCCGTGGGTATCGGCGAGCACCTGGATTTCGATATGCCGCGGGTCTTCGATAAATTTCTCGATGAAGACCCGGTCATCGGCGAAAGAGTTGCGGGCCTCGCTGGCCGCCAGCCGGAAGCCCTCGGCCAACACCGACGCCGCGCGGGCGATGCGCATGCCCTTGCCGCCGCCGCCAGCCGAAGCCTTGATCATGACGGGAAAGCCGATGTCTTCGGCGATTTTCAGCGCCTCGGCATCGTCCCGGATGACGCCAACATGGCCGGGAATTGTGTTGACGCCCGCCTTCATCGCAATGCGCTTGGATTCGATCTTGTCGCCCATGGCAGCGATGGCGGCGGGCGGCGGGCCGATGAATGCAATGCCGGCCGCGGCCAGCGCTTCGGCAAAGCCGGTGTTCTCCGAAAGAAAACCGTAGCCGGGATGAACCGCATCCGCCCCGGTTTCCTTGCAGGCCGCAATTATCCTGTCGGCAACCAGATAGGATTCTGCGGAAGGCGGCGGCCCGATGGCGACCGCGTCGTCGGCCATGGCAACATGCAGGGCGTCCCGATCCGCCTCGGAATAGACGGCGACGGTGGCAATCCCCAGCCGTTTTGCCGTCTTCATCACCCGGCAGGCGATCTCGCCGCGGTTGGCGACCAGAATTTTCTCGAACATGGCGGGCTTCCGGGAACGAACGCTTTGCAATCTGTTTATCGCGGGGCGCCGATCAGGTACAGGCCGGGCGTCGCCACGGAGGTGCAGAAAACCTATATCGGCGGCGCACGGCCGGTTTAAAGTCAGCAGTCATGACCATCGATACAGCCGATCCCGCGTCCATCGAGGGTTACCACGCCCATGTCTATTATGCGGCGGATTCGAAGCCGGCGGCTGCCCTGCTGCGCGAAGCGGTCGAAGCCCGTTTCGATATCGTCATGGGGCGATGGCGGGACTTCCCGGTCGGCCCTCATCCGCAGTGGAGCTATCAGATCGCCTTCAAGACCGAGCAACTCGGCGAACTCCTGCCTTTTCTCATTCTCAACCGTGGCGAACTCGATGTCTTTCTCCACCCGCTGACTGGTGACGACCTGGCCGATCACAGGGACTATGCGACCTGGCTCGGCAATCAACACGAATTGAAACTGTCCGCCCTGCGCAAATCCTGAACCGGTGCCAACAGTACGACGGATTCCTGCCGTCGCCTCGCTCAGCGAAACGGGCACAGCACGGCCCGGGTCGAATTTCCGTTTGTGTAAAGGCCGGTCCGACCAGTTCTGCGAAAACGGTGCCGCTTTCAACGGGTAGCATACATTGCGTCCCGTGCCGCCGGGTGCCGGACGGGTACGTTGCAGGCAAATTTGGCTGACAATTGTAATGCCGCTTTCGTTATTGGCGGTGATATTGCAATTACTTGGCGAACTCTTGTATCGCGTTGGTAAGGGCAGATTTGTCTTTTCTTTCAGTAATTTTCGTTACAGAAGAAATTTGCTTGATGTCCTGACCGCCGTCAAAATGGAGTTGCAACTTGCCTGCCTCTTTCCGGTCGACCGGATTCATCCGAACGGAGCCTCGAGCCATGAAAGCACGCACACTGGCAGCTATCCTTGCCGCCGCCATCGCATTCTCGGCAACGACAAGCCGGGCCGCCGAGTACCGGATCGATCCGGGCCACAGCTTTATCCAGTTCAAGATCAGCCATCTCGGCTTTTCCTGGATGGTCGGCGTCTTCGACAAAATTTCGGGCAGCTTCGCATTCGATCCGGCGGCTGGACCGGGCGGCCAGAAAATATCGGTCGAGATCGACACGGCCAGCATCGACTCGGGCCACGCCGAACGCGACAAGCATCTGCGCTCATCCGACTTTCTGAACGTGCGGAAGTTTCCCAGGGCGACCTTCGTCAGCACCGGCTATGAGGGCGATGCCAACGGCGGCACGATGAAAGGGAACCTGACGCTGATGGGCGTCACCAAACCGATCGCAATCGCGGTCAAGAAGACCGGCGAAGGCAAGGACCCCTGGGGCGGCTACCGCGCCGGATTCGAGGGCTCGGTCACCCTGTCCCGCAAGGCCTTCGGCGCCGGCATGAGCCTGGGCCCGGCGTCCGACACCGTGCATTTCTTCCTTTCGGTCGAGGGCATTCGCAAGTAGGGATCGCCAGAATCCGGCGTTCCGCCGTCCTAGGGAAACGCCATGTGGAAGAACGACAGGAACCGCTACGGCCTGGTCTCGATCTCCTTTCACTGGACCCTCGCCCTGACCTTCGTCGGGCTCGTCGGGCTCGGCGTCTGGATGGTCGGGCTGAGCTACTACGATCCCTGGTACAACGATTCCCTCGCCCTGCATAAGGCGATCGGGATCGTCGCCCTGGCGCTCGCCCTTGCGAAATTCGGCTGGCGTCTGGCCGATCCGAAGCCCGCCTTGGTCGCGGATCTGAAGCGGCACGAGCGCACCGGCGCTACTGCAATGCACTGGCTCCTGAACGCGCTCATCGTCCTTGTGCCGGCGACCGGCTACGTCATCTCGACATCCGAGGGCGCCGGCATCGACATGTTCGGCCTGTTTAATGTTCCCGCATTGCTCGGAAAATCCGAGCAGTTGCGGGACCTTGCCATCGACCTGCACTACTATCTGGCCTACGGCGGCATCGCCCTGGTCGCCCTTCACGCCAGCGCAGCGCTCAAGCACCATTTCATCGACCGGGGCTCCACCCTGAAGCGCATGCTGAACCCGCGCCCGCCGTCCGGGCGGCGCGACTGACTGCGGCGGCGCTTGTCCCACCCCGCCGCAGGGTGCCCGGCTACTCTCGTCCGGCGCCGGAACGGATGTCGGTTGTTTCCGTAGCAGATTTATCAAAATCGGGTGCTTTGCTTCCGATCTGGACTCGCGGCGGGTCGAAGTCGATATCGGCTGATCCTGTCGTCGACAAGGGTTCCGTCAAGCTTCGGCGCCCATTTTTCGGCCGCTTTACAGCGGAATGTTTGCGTGTTTCTTCCACGGGTTCTCCAGCTTCTTGTTGCGCAGCAGGTCGAGCGAACGGCAGATGCGGCGGCGCGTGCTGCGCGGCATGATCACGTCGTCGATGAAGCCGCGCCGCCCGGCGATGAAGGGGTTGGCGAACTTGCGGCGGTATTCCTCGGTCCGCGCCTCGATTTTCTCCGCGTCGTCCCGGTCCTCGCGGAAGATGATCTCCACCGCGCCCTTTGGCCCCATTACGGCGATCTCGGCCTGCGGCCAGGCATAGTTGACGTCGCCGCGCAGATGCTTCGAGGCCATGACGTCGTAGGCCCCGCCATAGGCCTTGCGGGTGATGACCGTCACTTTCGGCACGGTCGCTTCGGCATAGGCGAACAGCAGCTTCGCGCCATGCTTGATGATGCCGCCATATTCCTGCGCCGTACCGGGCAGGAAACCGGGCACGTCGACGAAGGTCACGATGGGGATATTGAAGCAATCGCAGAAGCGCACGAAACGCGCCGCCTTGCGCGACGAGTTGATATCCAGGCAACCGGCCAGCACCATCGGCTGGTTGGCGACGAAGCCAACCGTGCGCCCGGCCATCCGGCCGAAGCCGATGACGATATTCGCTGCGTGGTCCGGCTGAAGCTCGAAGAAATCGCCGTCGTCGGCAACCTTTAGGATCAGTTCCTTGATATCGTATGGCTTGTTCGGATTGTCCGGGACAAGCGAATCCAGAGAAGGCTCCGGCCGGTCGACCGGATCTTCCCAATCGCGCTGCGGCGGCGCCTCCCGGTTCGACGCCGGTAGGAAATCGACGAAGCGGCGCAGTTGCAGGAGGGCATCGATATCATTCTCGAAGGCCATGTCCGACACGCCCGATTTCGAGGAATGGGTGATCGCGCCGCCCAGTTCCTCGGCCGTGACCTCCTCGTGGGTGACGGTCTTCACGACCTCCGGCCCGGTCACGAACATGTAGGAACTGCCTTCGACCATGAAGATGAAGTCGGTCATGGCCGGGGAATAGACCGCGCCGCCCGCGCAGGGACCCATGACGCAGGAAATCTGCGGTATCACGCCAGAAGCCATCACGTTGCGCTGGAAGACCTCGGCATAGCCGGCGAGCGAGGCGACGCCCTCCTGGATGCGCGCGCCGCCGGAATCGTTGAGACCGATGACCGGCGCGCCGACCTTCATCGCCTGGTCCATGATCTTGCAGATTTTCTCGGCATGGGCCTCCGAGAGCGATCCGCCGAACACGGTAAAATCCTGGCTGAACACGAAGACGACCCGGCCGTTGATCCGACCCCAGCCGGTCACCACGCCATCGCTGGGCACCCGCTGTTTTTCCATACCAAAATCGGCGCAGCGATGCTCGACGAACATGTCGTACTCTTCGAAACTGTCCGAATCGAGCAATACGTCGAGCCGCTCGCGCGCCGTTAATTTGCCCTTGGCATGCTGGGCCTCGATCCGCCTCTGGCCGCCGCCGAGGCGAGCGGCTCCGCGCCGCTTGCCAAGTTCTGCAAGAATTTCCTGCATGACTGAATTCCCGCCCCGATTGGTGAGCGCCGGATCGGGATTAGAGCATCCTGCCCGGATCGTGACCAGTCCGTTACGGGTTCGCCCGGCCGGCCGGGTCAGACGCGAAGCAGATGGCCCAACCGTGATGCCAAGGCGAGATCGGCGCTCCCGTGCGCCAGATGCGCTTCGGCCTCCTCGTCGGCGCCCCATCGCTCAATCTGGTGCCGATCGTCCAGAAAGGCCGCCGCGGCGGCCTCGTCGGCGGAAATTTCGCCTTCAATCATGGCCAGGCCGATCGCGATGGATCCGGCGCCGGTCGCCCCCATATGCAGCGCGGTGAGCGCGAAGTTGTCATGCGCGTCGATCACCCGTTCCAACCGTGCAATCGTATGCGGGTCCTGTGGCTGCGGGAGCACGCCGACGACTGTGCGCAATGCGATTCCGTGACGGCCTTGTAGCCAGTCCAGCAGCGGCTGCCACAGCGCTGCCTGCCGCGCGACCAGGGCTTCGGGTCGCTCGGCGCGGTAGCACAGGAGATCGGTTTCACCGTATCGCACCAACTCGGCGACCGTTTCCCGCCGTGCGTCCGGCATTCGATCGATCGCCGTGTTCGCACGCTGCGAAAGCGGCATCGACAGAGGATCGACACGATCGCCTTGCGCGGCCCACTCTTCGCACAAAGCCTCTGCGAGCGCCCTGGTCGGGACGCGCAGCGCCGCGCGGGCCGGCGTCCTGACCGGCCGGCCATCGAGCGAAAGTCCGAAGTCGCCGTCAAACTCCTCGACGGCCACCGCCCTGTAAAACCGTTTCATTCGCGAAACGGATTGAGCTTTTTGAGGTCGTCCAACAAACGCCCGGCTCCCGATTTGCTTTTTTTGGCGCGGGGTCTCTCCTTCGGGCCGGATTTTTCGGTCGCCTCCCGCGATCCGCATCTCCGGCGCGCGTCGGTCTTGCCCTTCGTTGCCCCGAAAGGCCGCGTGACAAAGCCGAGCAATTCGGTTGCCGCTTGTTTCGGGATAGCCGTCGCCTCGACCGATATGTCGGGGCGGGTCAGGGAACCGGTGATCGAAATCGGAAGAATGCTCGCCAACCGGGCCAGGCTGACGCCCTTGCCGGCCGGGACGAAACGGAAATCCAGCGATTCGCGCTCGAGGTTCACGACGCCCTGCCCGTAAAAGGTCACCCTGTTCGTATCGAGCACGAGCTGTCTGCCGCGACCCCTCCCCCTGCCGTCGAACTGCACTGCGAATTCGCCACAAATGACCTGTAGCCCACCGGGATTCTGCGACGGCAGTTTGAGCAGGTCGGTCGTCGCGACGTCGAGCAGCCAGCTGGCGACAGGACCCTTGCCGATCGTCACCGTGACCGGCCCCTTGAGCGTCGAAGCAATGGCGTGTGCCGAACGTCCGGCGCCGGAGATCCTGGCGCGCGCAGCCACGAGAGCGTCGATCAGAGGTTCACCAAGCGCCTGCCGGAGCACCGCACCGGAGGAAATCCGCAACGCCTGCAAATCTGCGGCGAATTGCGGCGTCCGGCTGCCTATGTCGAGCCGCAGAGTGCCGGCAATCCGGCCCTTGGCCAGCCGGCTGCTGAATTTGCGCACAGCCACCCGGCCGTCCCGGAGCGCAACTTCGGCCCGCACCTTGTCGAATGCGTTGCGCGCCACGACCAGCCGTTTCATTCCGATCGTGATTTTCCCGTTGACCAGGCCGAGAATTCCGAGCGGCAGTTCGTCTTCCGGGAACAGGACAGGCGCTCCACCCGGGTTCCGCCTTGCGGTCCCGCCCGACGCCCCGCTCTTCGCCGGCTCGGGCCTACCACCGCCCCGACCGGTTGCAGTCGCAATCTGGTCGAGGTCCAGCAACTCGGCATCGACGCTGCCTGAAATTTCCGGCAGAGGGCCGGAGAGATCGGCCGCGCCGGAAGCCCGCAACCGGCTCCGCCCGACCGTCAACGCTACCGCCGCCGGGTAATTCCGGACCCGCCGGAACAGGGCGTCGAGTTGGCCGAGAGTCCCTTCCGCGGCGACGGAGAGTCCGTTGTAGGCGCCGCGGGCTCTGAAGGCGATGGCGCTCTCGAAGGTTGGCGCCTGCGCAGCGACCTTATCAATCCGCAGCTTGCTGATTAGCCCGCTGCGGCCGTCGCGGAAAGTAACGACGGACTCCTCGATCCGGGCATGCTTCAACAGAGGTACGACCGGCACCGCGGAAGACGCGGAATTGTCGGGCGCCTCGGACGGTGTCCCAGAATCTTCGCCGACCTTTCCGGCAAACAGCCAGTTCGCTGCGCCTTCGACGTTCGTCTCGAGCAGCAGGTCTGCGCCGGTCAATCGAAAGCGCGTCACCTTGATTGCGCCGCCAATCAGTGGCAGCAGGGCGATTTCGATTTCGGCGCGTTTTGCCGTCAACATCTGCGGCCGCGAACCCCAATCCGCGTTGGCGACGGCCACGTCGGTCAGCCCAATCGAAGGCGATGAGGTCAGAATATTCTGCTCGATCCGGCCGCCGATTGTGACCTTCCGACCGGTGGCCTCCTCCACAGCGGCGGCGATGTCGTCGCGGTAGGCCGTGAAATCGGTCGTACCGACAGTAACGACCGCGACCATGACAATAAGGATCGCGACGACCGCCAGACCGATTGCACCGCGCAGAAACCAGCGCATCGTTCCCCTCCGGCCTACTGTCCGACCGCGCCGAGACCGAATGGATCGGTGTCGGCGCGCGAGTCGAAGCCCATCGTATCGAACGTTTCTGACATATGGGGCGGCAACGCGGCTTCTACATCGATCCATCCGCCTACCGGATGCGGTGCAATCAGTCGCTGCGCATGCAGATGGACCTGGCGCGACAGGCCGGCGACGAACGCGTCGCGACCACCATACTTGCCGTCTCCGAGGATGGGTGTCCCGATCGCCGGGCAATGCGCGCGCAACTGATGGGTTCGCCCGGTCAGCGGCATGAGGGCGAGCCAGGTCAACTGATTTGCCGCGCGGTCGATGACCGCATAACGGGTTCGTGCGGAGCGGGCGTCATCGGCTTTCCTGCCGGTTCCGGCGTCTTCCCCGACGACCGCCTGCTCGCCGGCCGGGCCGGCGCGCTTGGCAAGCGCTAGGTCAATGAAGCCGCGCCGCCGCTCCGGCGTCCCGACCACGACCGCCCAATACAGCTTGCACACCTGCCGGCCCCGAAATGCCGCAGCCAGCGCCGAGGTCGCCTGCCGCGTAAGGCCGACGGCGATGACGCCGCTGGTATCCTTGTCGAGCCGATGCACCAAGCGCGGCGGTTCGCCCGAGCGTCTTAGGCTTTGCAGCATGCCGTCGAGATGGCGCATCTGTCCGGAGCCGCCTTGGACCGGCAGACCCGCGGGCTTGTTCAGGACGAGAATTGCGTCATCCCGATACAGTGCGATCGACTCGAGGAACTCCCGGTCTTCCCTCACCGATCCGGCCGGCCGTTCCTTCGAGCGTCTCGCCGGGAACGCATCCTGCAACGCAGGTTCCAGCGGTGGGATACGGATCACCTGGCCGGGAGAGAGCCTGTGCCCGGCCTTCACCCGTTTACCATCGACCCGTACCTGGCCGGTGCGCAGGAGTTTCTCCAGCCGGCCGTGACCCAGCTCCGGGAATCTCTGCCTGAACCAGCGGTCGAGCCGCTGGTCGCCGTCGGTTTCCGCAATGGTGTGCCGGGTTACAGGCATCGTTATTCAGCTTGACGTGGCGCGATCCGCCAGCCACCCGGCCCAAGGGGCCAGCGCCGAAGCGGCGGCCGGGGCTGCAAGCAGGATCTTCATTCTTCCGTGTCGTCGGGCGACGGGTCGTCGGCACGTGCCCGGCGCTCACGCAGACGCGCCCAATAGTCGAGCCGCTTTCGGATATCGCGCTCGAAGCCGCGCTCGACCGGACGGTAATAGGCCTCCCGCGGCATACCGTCGGGAAAATAGTTCTGTCCTGAAAAGCTGTCTTCCGCGTCGTGGTCGTAGGCATAGCCGGCGCCGTAGCCCAGATCCTTCATCAGCCGGGTCGGCGCGTTGAGAATATGCTTCGGCGGGGCGAGCGAACCGGTCTTGCGGGCGCTCTGCGTGGCTGCGCCGAGAGCCTTGTAGGCCGCGTTCGACTTCGGCGCTGACGCGAGATAGATGACGAGCTGGGCGAGAGCCAGTTCGCCCTCGGGCGAACCGATTCGCTCGAAGGCCTGCCAGGCCGCAATCGCCTGCGTAAGCGCGTTCGGGTCGGCAAGGCCGACATCCTCCACGGCAAAGCGGGTCAGCCGCCGGGCGATATAGTGCGGGTCTTCGCCGCCGCTGAGCATCCGAGCCAGCCAGTAGAGGCCAGCATCGCAGTCCGAGCCGCGCAGACTCTTGTGCAGAGCGCTGATCAGATTGTAGTGGCTTTCCTGCCCCTTGTCGTAGAGCGGCGCCCGGCGCTGGACCAGCGACGACAGAGCCGCCGTATCGACCTCGTCTGCGGTATCCGCAGCCCATACGGTTTCCGCCAAATTCAGAAGATAGCGCCCGTCGCCGTCAGCCATCGCCTTGAGCGCACTGCGCGCCTCGACGGTGAGGTCCAGCGGCTTCCGTTCCACGGTTTCTGCGCGCGTCAGCAACGATTCGAGGGCGGCATCGTCAAGCCGGTTCAGCACCAGCACCCGGCAGCGCGAGAGCAGCGCGGGATTGAGCTCAAAGGACGGATTTTCCGTCGTCGCGCCGACCAGGATGACCGTGCCATCCTCGACAACCGGCAGGAAAGCATCCTGCTGGGCCCGGTTGAAGCGGTGGATTTCGTCGACGAACAGGAGCGTGCCCTGCCCGCCGGTCCGCCGCTGTCGAGCTGCCTCGAATATTTTGCGCAGTTCTGCGGCGCCGGAGAACACGGCCGAAACCGGCTCCAAATGAAGCGCCGTCCGATCGGCCGCCAGACGCGCGATGGTCGTCTTTCCGGTGCCCGGCGGACCCCACAGAATGTGCGATACGAGGGAATCGGTCGCCAGCATCCGGCCGATCGGCGCTTCGGGGCCGATCAGGTGATCCTGCCCGACTATACCTTCCAGGGTTTCCGGCCGCAGCCGGTCGGCCAGCGGCCGGGGCGCATGACTTTCGAACAATCCAGGGGTGTTCTGCGGCGTCGCGCTGAGCGCCATCGGCATTCACCCTGTCAAGGCGCCGACCCGAGGGTCGGGCAGCGGCGGAATGGACGTTCCGGAGCGGTTCCGCGCCTACGGGCGCCTAGCTCTCTTCCGCCTCAGCTACCTCGGTGTCCTGGGTCGGGCCGCTGTCCTGCCCCTTCGCATCGGGGTCGCGGTTGACCAGTTCGATAACCGCCATTGGCGCCGAATCGCCATAGCGGAAGCCGGCGCGCAGCACCCTGGTATATCCGCCCCGGCGCGAGGCGTAGCGCTCGGCCAGCGTACCGAACAGCTTTTCGGTGAGCGCCTGGTCCTTCAGCACCGCCAGGGCCTGCCGGCGCGCATGCAGGTCGCCGCGCTTGCCCAGCGTGATAAGGCGGTCGGTGACGCCGCGCAGATCCTTCGCCTTGGGCAGGGTCGTCCTGATCTGCTCGTGCTTGATGAGCGCCGCCGCCATATTGGCGAACATGGCCTTGCGGTGGCTGCTCGTCCGGTTCAGCTTCCGGCCGCTTATTCTGTGGCGCATGGCTCCAACTCCCGGGCGGCCTCGGTCGGCCGATCTGTTCCTGCCGCCCCCGCCGGAAAACCGAAGGCAAGCGCGATGCGCCGTGGCGCGCTTCGCTCTAGTAAGGCTCTTCCAGCTTGCGGGCGAGGTCTTCGATGTTCTCCGGCGGCCAGTCCAGTATTTCCATTCCCAGAGCCAGCCCCATCTGTGACAGCACTTCCTTGATTTCGTTCAGGGACTTGCGGCCGAAGTTCGGCGTGCGCAGCATTTCCGTTTCCGTCTTCTGCACAAGGTCGCCGATATAGATGATGTTGTCGTTCTTCAGGCAGTTTGCCGACCGGACCGACAGTTCCAGCTCGTCCACTTTGCGCAGCAGGTTCCGGTTGAACGGCAGATCGCCTTCCTGTTCTTCCCTGACGATCTGCTTCGGCTCTTCGAAATTGATAAAGAGCTGCAATTGATCCTGCAGGATGCGCGCCGCCAGGGCGACGGAATCTTCCGGAGAAACCGCACCGTTGGTCTCAACGGTAAGGGACAGCTTGTCGAGGTCGGTCACCTGTCCGACCCGCGCATTTTCGACCTTGTAGGACACTTTCTTGACAGGGCTGAAGATGGCATCCACTGGGATGAGGCCGATCGGCGAGTCTTCGGCGCGGTTCTGGACCGCCGGTACATAGCCCTTGCCGCTCTCCACGGTCATTTCCATGACGACCTCGACATCCTCGTCGAGATGCATCAGCACATGATCGGGGTTGAGGATATCGACGTCGTGGACCCCCTCGATCTGACTTGCGGTCACTGCGCCGGGCCCTTGCGCGCGCAGCGAGAGGCGGCGTGACGAAACGCCATGCGTGCGCAGGGCCAACGCCTTTACGTTGAGCACAATATCGGTGACATCCTCGAGCACTCCGGGAATTGAGGAAAATTCGTGGAGCACGCCCTCGATCTGGATCGACGTCACCGCCGCGCCTTGCAGCGAGGACAGCAACACCCGGCGCAGCGCGTTACCGAGGGTCAGGCCGAACCCGCGCTCCAGCGGTTGAACGATGATGGTCGCCCGCCGGTCGGGATCGCTGCCAAACTCGGTCGCCAGGCCGTTCGGCTTGATGATATCGGTCCAGTTTTTCTGTTGTACGTTCATACCAAGAGCCCATAACTGCCGGTTGCCCGGCGCGTCGTTCGTTCAGATCTGCGGCGGCACTCCCCTTCGGCGGGAGATGCTAGACCCGGCGGCGCTTGCGCGGCCGGCAGCCGTTGTGTGGTATCGGCGTCACATCGCGAATCGCGGTAATGTTGAACCCGATCGACTGCAGAGCCCGCAGCGCGGATTCGCGGCCGCCGCCTGGCCCCTTGACCTCGACTTCCAGGGTCTTCATGCCGTGTTCCTGCGCCTTGCGGCCGGCATCCTCGGCGGCGATCTGCGCGGCATAGGGCGTCGATTTCCGCGATCCTTTGAAGCCCTGGGATCCGGCCGACGACCAGGAAATTGCGTTGCCCTGGGCATCGGTGATCGTGATCATCGTGTTGTTGAACGATGCGTTCACATGGGCGACGCCGGAAGTGATATTCTTTCGTTCGCGGCGACGAACCCGCCCTGTCGTTGGACTTGCCATCCACTGCTCCTGCGTGCGGTTTCCGGTGTGCCCCGACCTTTCGCATCGGTCGGGACGGTGCCCGGATCGGGCAAACGCGCCGCTGCCGGCGCGTTTGACAGTCGTTACTTTTTCTTGCCGGCGATCGGCCGCGCCTTGCCCTTGCGAGTGCGCGCGTTGGTATGTGTGCGCTGGCCCCTGACCGGCAAACCCTTGCGGTGCCGCAGGCCGCGATAGCAGCCGAGGTCCATCAACCGCTTGATGTTCATCGCCGTCTCGCGGCGCAGGTCGCCCTCGACCTGGAAGGTTCTGTCGATGGTCTCGCGGATCCGCACCACCTCATCGTCGGAAAGCTGATTCACGCGCTTTTCCATCGGTACGCCCACGGTCTCGACGATCCGCCGGGCATGGGCCGGCCCAATGCCGTGGATATAGGTCAAGGCGATGACGACCCGTTTACCGGTCGGGATATTGACACCAGCAATTCGCGCCAAGGTGCACTCTCCTTCTCTTACCAGGCCGCTGCCGCTTCAAGGCCATACCAGCTTCGCTTCGGGGCTGAAACGAATCCGGTGCGCGCAAGCACAAATGGGCCCCGAAAGGGTAAATTCCCCGGAGCCACGGCGAATATAGCCTGCTGCCTTCGCCTGTCAATCAGCGGACCCTTGCGTTCGGGCGCTGTTTTCCACTATCGCGGCCAGTTGCGTCGTTACGTCATCGATCGCAGCCATACCGTCGACCGTCTCCAGACGGCCGGATTTCGCGTAATAGGGCAGAATCGGTGCGGTCTGCTGCCGATAGACGACTATCCTCTTTTTCAGGGTTTCGGCGTTGTCGTCCGCCCGGGCTCCGGCGCTTTCCTGCGCCCGCCTCTCGATTCGGGCGAACAGGGCGGCCTCGTCCACGCGCATCTCGATAATGTGATGGATATCGATCCGCTTGTCGGCGAGGACATCGTCCAGTTTCTCGGCCTGGGCAACTGTGCGCGGAAACCCGTCCAGAATGAAGCCCTTTTCACGGATTTCGGCATCTTCGATTCGCGCGACGATGATGCCGACGACCATGTCGTCGGGCACAAGGTCGCCGCGGTCGAGAATCGCCTTAGCCCTGAGACCCGCTTCGGTGCCCGCAGCCGCCGCCGCGCGCAGCATGTCACCGGTCGACAGGTGAACCATCCCGAATCTTTCCTGGAGGCGCTGGGCTTGGGTGCCCTTTCCGCACCCGGGCGGGCCCATCAGAACGATATTCAAGATTTTCTGCCTCGCAGACGGGATTTTCGAATCAGCCCTTCATACTGATGCGCCAGCATATGGCCCTGGATCTGCGCCACGGTATCCATGGTCACCGAGACCACGATCAGCAACGAGGTGCCGCCGAAGTAGAACGGGATCGCATATTGCGTGATCAGTACTTCGGGAAGCGCGCAAACCGCACACAGATAAAGCGCGCCGACGACGGTAATTCGCGTAAGCACATGGTCGAGATAGTCGGCTGTCGGCTTACCCGGGCGGATTCCAGGTATGAAGCCGCCATATTTGCGCAGATTGTCCGCGGTGTCCTGCGGATTGAAGACGATCGCCGTGTAGAAGAATGTGAAGAAGGCGATCATCCCGATATAGATTAGCAGGAACAACGGCTGGCCGCGCCCCATCAGTGCGTTGACCACGTTCAGCCATTCCGGACCGCCCTGCCCGGAAAAGCCGGTAATCGTCGCCGGGAGAAGCAACAGGGAACTCGCGAAGATCGGTGGAATCACGCCGGCGGTGTTGAGCTTGAGCGGGATGTGCGATTGCTCGCCGCCGATCTGCCGGTTGCCCTGCTGCCGTTTGGGATACTGGACGACAATTCTTCGTTGCGCCCGCTCCATAAACACCACAAAGGCGACAACCAGGACCGCCATGGCGACGAAAGCGATGATCGCGAAAGCGGACAGCGAGCCTCGGCGGCCCATCTCGAACAGTTGCGCCATGGCGGCCGGACCGCTAGCAACGATGCCGGCGAAGATGATAAGAGATATTCCGTTGCCAACACCGCGCGCCGTGATCTGCTCGCCCAGCCACATCAGGAAAATCGTGCCGCCGACCAGCGTGATAACGACGGTCGCACGGAAGAACATGCCGGGATTAGCGACCGCATTGCCGGCGCTCGAACTGGCACCTTCGAGGCTCACGGCAACGCCGTAGGCCTGGACGGCTGCTAGGAGCACCGTGAGATAGCGGGTATACTGGTTGATTTTCTTCCGGCCGGATTCGCCTTCCTTCTTGAGTTGATCCAGCTTGGGTGACACGGCGGTCAGGAGCTGGATGATAATCGCCGCGGAGATATAGGGCATGATGTTGAGCGCAAAGATGGTCATGCGCTCGAGCGCCCCGCCGGAAAAGGTACTGAGCACCGTCAGCAGGCCGCCGCCCTGATTGATCTGGGCGAAAATGTCGGCAAAAATCTGTTGATCGATGCCGGGGATCGGGATGTAGGTCCCCAGTCGGTAAACGATCAGTGCGCCCAGCGTGAACCACAGGCGCTTTTTCAGGTCGGTCGCCTTCGAAAACGCGCTCCAGCCCATGCTCGGAGCTATTCTGTCGGTCACTGCCATCCGGTTGCCTGTCGCGTCTGCGTGACGAGGTTCTGGCTCACGACTCCGCCGGTGCGACGGCCTTGCCGCGACTGGCGCGCTCTGCCCGCTTCGCTGCTTTCTTCTCGTTCTTCGGCAACTTGCCTTCCGGCTTCGGCGCCGCAGCTTCGATATTGACCTTGCCGCCAGCCCTTTCAACCGCTGCGACCGCCGCACCCGTTGCGCCCGAGACCGATATCTCGATGGCAGCGGAAATCTCGCCATGGCCGAGCAGGCGCACGCCATCAAGCGGCCGTCGGATCACACCGGCTTTCAGAAGCGCGCCGGCATCGATAGGCGCGCCAGCGTCCAGTTTTCCGGCGTCGATCGCCTGCTGCACGCGGCCGACATTTACTGCCGCATAGGACTTCCGGAATATGTTGTTGAAGCCGCGCTTGGGCAGGCGCATGTACAGCGGCATCTGTCCGCCTTCAAAGCCGCTGATCGAGACGCCGGACCGGGAATTCTGGCCCTTGTGGCCCCGGCCGGCCGTCTTGCCCTTGCCCGAGCCGATGCCCCGCCCGATCCGCGTCCGCGTCTTTCGCGCGCCCTTGTTATCGGCCAGTTCGTTGAGTTTCATCGTTCCAAATCCGCTGTTGCCGGCGGGCTGCACGCCCTGCCGATCGCCGCTCCCGCTTCAGTCCTCGACGCGCACCAGATGGTGCACCTTGCGGATCATCCCGCGCACGGCCGGCGTGTCTTCCAGCTCGCGCGTCCGGTGCATCTTGTTGAGGCCCAGACCGACCAGCGTCGCGCGCTGATCCTTCGGGCGGCCGATCGGGCTGCCGGTCTGGGTTACCCGCAAAGTCTTTTTCTTCTCTGCCATTGCGCCTGCTCCGACGCCCCGAACTTCGGCTCCAGGGCGCTGTTGTACTATTCGCGGGCTTCGCCGCCATCCTGGCGGCGCCCGACGATATCGCCGACCTTCTTGCTCCGGCGCGACGCGACATCGCGCGGAGACTGGATCTGCGTCAGCGCATCGAAGGTCGCCTTGACCATATTGTGCGGGTTCGAGGTGCCGACCGATTTGGCAACGATGTCGTGGATTCCGATGCTTTCGAAAATCGCCCGCATCGGGCCGCCCGCAATGATGCCCGTTCCCGCCGGCGCCGCCCGCAGCACGACCTTGCCGGCGCCGTAACGGCCTTTGACGTCGTGATGCAGGGTGCGCGCCTCGCGCAGCGGCACCCGGATCATCTGGCGCTTGGCCTGTTCCGTCGCCTTGCGGATCGCTTCGGGCACCTCGCGCGCCTTGCCGGCGCCGTGCCCGACCCGGCCCTTGCCATCGCCGACCACAACAAGTGCGGCGAAGCCGAACCGCCGGCCGCCTTTCACAACCTTGGCGACCCGGTTGATGCTGACGAGTTTCTCGACGAACTCGTTCTCTTCCCGGTCATCCCCGCCGCCGCGGCGGCGGTCATCCCGCCTGTTCTCTCGAGCCATTCGACTACCGTCCTGTCCCTAGAATCTGAGACCGGCCTCGCGCGCGGCTTCCGCCAGCGCCTTGACCCGGCCGTGATAGATGTAGCCGCCGCGGTCGAAGACCACGGAGTCGACTTTGGCCTTCAACGCGCGCTCCGCCACCAGCCGGCCAATGGCTTCGGCGGCCGCTATGTTGGCGCCATTTCCGAGCGTGCTCCTGACATCCTTCTCGACGGTCGAGGCCGAAGCCCTGGTCTCGCCCGTCAGATCGTCGATGACCTGAGCATAGATGTGCTTGCCGGAGCGGAAGACCGACAGGCGCGGACGTCCATTCGCCTTCTTCCGGATTGCATGCCGGTTGCGGCGCATGCGGCGCGCAAACAGTCTTTTCTCTCTGGTTGCCATCGTGTGTCGCTTCTCGCCAAAAATCGGGAAACAGACGGCCCGGGATCCGCCAACCGGAAACCGGCGCCTATTTCTTTTTGCCTTCCTTGCGCATGACATATTCGCCGCGGTAGCGCACACCCTTGCCCTTGTAAGGTTCGGGCGGGCGGAACGCGCGCACTTCGCTGCAGAACTGCCCGATCACGGCCTTGTTCGTACCCTTGACCTCGATCGCTACATTGCGCTCGACCGAAACACTGACGCCGTCCGGGATCGGATAGTCGATATCGTGGCTGTAGCCGAGCTGCAGATTGAGGGTCTTGCCCTGTACGGCGGCGCGATAGCCGACGCCCTGGATATCCAGATTGTAGGTAAAACCTTTCGACACGCCGGTGACGATGTTCTGCAGCTGGCTGCGCGTCGTGCCCCACATGGTGCGCGCCCGATTGCCGTCGTTCGCCGGCGACACGGTCAGCGCGCCGTCCTGCTGGCTGACAATCACGTCGTCGGTCAGCCGGAAGCTCTCTTCGCCCAGCTTGCCCCTGGCGGTCACCAGCAGGCCGTCGATCTTGACGTCGACACCGCTCGGGATCTTCACCGGTTCCTTGCCGATCCGCGACATGGCTTGTTCCGTTCCGTCTTTTTCGTTCCGCTCCTGCCGCGATCAGAAGACCCGGCAGAGCACCTCCCCGCCCACATTGGCCTCGCGGGCCGCGTTGTCCGACAAGACGCCCCGCCCGGTGGACAGGATCTTTGTACCCAATCCGCCGCGATCCCGGTTCAAATCCTTGATTGCCGAGTAGACCCGCCGGCCGGGCGTGGAAATCCGTGCGATCTCGCGGATCACCGGAGCGCCCTCGTGATACTTCAACTCAATGAAGATTTCCCTGATGCCCTTGCGGACCTCGCGTTCGCCGTAGCCGCGGATATAGCCTTCGTCCTTCAGTACGCGCAGGACATTCATCTTCAGCGTCGAGTGGGGACACACGACGCTGGATTTGGAGGCGCGCTGACCGTTGCGGATACGGGTCAGCAGATCGCCGAGAGGATCGCTCATCGCCATGGTCCGCCCCCTACCAACTCGATTTGACGACGCCCGGCAGCTGGCCCTTCGAGCCGAGCTCCCTCAGCGCAATGCGCGAGATGCCGAACTTGCGGTAGTAGCCGCGCGGACGGCCGCTTACGGCGCAACGATTGCGCACGCGGGTCGCCGCGCCGTTCTTCGGCAATTCGTTCAGCTTGAGCCGCGCCTTGAAGCGTTCTTCCGGGGGCAGCGAGGCATCCTTGGCCATCGCCCTGAGCGCGGCGCGTTTGCCCGCGAATTTCGCCACCAGCCGGCGCCGTTTGTCGTTTTTTTCGATTGCGCTTTTTTTCGCCATCGTCGGATCTCGTTCCTGCGTTGCCTAGCTGGCGCGGAAGGGCAGGTTGAAGCCCTTTAGCAGTACCAGCGCCTCTTCGTCGGTCTGCGCCGTCGTCACCATCACAATGTCCATGCCGCGAATCGTGTCGGTCTTGTCGTAGTCGATTTCCGGAAACACGAGTTGTTCGCGGATGCCCATGGCAAAATTGCCCCGGCCGTCGAAACTTTTTGGGCTGAGGCCCCGGAAGTCGCGCACCCGCGGCAGAGCGATGGTCACAAGCCGGTCGAGGAATTCGTACATGCGTATCCGGCGTAGCGTAACTTTCGCGCCGATCGTCATGCCCTCGCGCAACTTGAAGCCAGCCTCGGACCGCGTTGCCCGGGTCACGAGCGGCTTCTGGCCGGATATCCGGGTCATATCGTCCACGGCGCCGTCGATCTTTTTCCGGTCCTGGGTCGCCTCGCCGACGCCCATATTCAGAACGACCTTCTCCAGACGCGGAATCTGGTTCGGGTTGGTGTAGTTGAAGGCTTGCTTCAACTGGTCCCGCACGGTCGACTTATAGTGTTCGTACAGTCTGGGCGAAGACATGGTCCGGTTGCTCCTTCCGCTCGCCGCTACCGGTCGATGATCTCGCCAGATCGCTTGGCGAAGCGCACTTTCCGGCCGCCTTCCAGAAAGGTGTAGCCGACCCGCGTCGCCGTAGAATCCTTCGGATCGACCATCGCCACATTCGAAATGTGAATTGGCGCTTCGCGCTCGACGATGCCGCCGGGATTCATCTGGGTCGGCTTGGTGTGCCGCTTGACCATGTTCGCGCCGCCTACGACGACGCGGTGATCCCCCGGCTTGCTCCCCTTGATGACCCTGGTGATGTCGCCGGTCTTGCCCTTGTCCTTGCCGGCGGTGACGACCACCCGGTCTCCCTTCTTCAGCCTGATCTTGACAGCCATGGTCCCGACCGTTCCTTCCGACCGTTCGTTCTTCCGCCGGTGCCCTAAAGCACTTCCGGAGCAAGCGAGATGATCTTCATATAGCCCTTGCCGCGCAGCTCGCGCGTTACCGGACCGAAGATACGGGTGCCGACCGGCTCGCCGGTCTTGCTGATGAGCACGGCGGCGTTGCGATCGAACCGGATCGCCGTGCCGTCGTCCCGGCGTACTTCCTTCGCGGTTCGTACGATCACGGCACGATGCAGGTCGCCCTTCTTCACACGGCCCCGCGGAATCGCTTCCTTGACCGACACGACGATGACGTCGCCAACGCCAGCCGACTTGCGCTTCGAACCGCCAAGCACCTTGATGCACTGCACCTTGCGCGCGCCGCTGTTGTCTGCGACTTCCAGCCTGGATTGCATCTGGATCATGGTTTCGGTCTCCCGAATTCAAGCCGTGCTCCGCCGTCAGGCATCGCCGGCCAGAACCTGCCAGGTTTTGCGTTTCGAATAGGGCCTGCACTCCTGGATCGACACGCGATCGCCCGCCTTGCAGGCATTGTTTTCGTCATGCGCCATGAATTTCTTCGAGCGGCGGATGAATTTCTTGTAGAGCGGATGCATGATCCGGCGCTCGACCCGCACGATCACTGTCTTGTCCGCAGCGTCGCTTACCACGACACCCTGGAGTATGCGTTTCGGCATCTGCCTCAACTCCCTGCGGCGGTGGCCGTCGCGCGCCGCTTTTCATTCATGATCGTCTTAACCCGCGCGATGTCCCGCCGGACTTCGCGTGCCCGTACGGTGTTTTCGAGTTGGCCGCTGGCCGCCTGAAAGCGCAGGTTGAACTGCTCCTTTTTCAGACCCTCCAGCTGCTCGATCAGCTGATCCATGGACTTGGGGCGGAGATCGCCAGCGTGCATGGCCCCTACTCCTCTTCCAGCCGCTTGACGAACCGGGTGCTGACCGGAAGCTTGGCCGAAGCCAGCTCGAAGGCCCGGCGCGCGACATCTTCCGGCACGCCATCGAGCTCAAACATGATGCGGCCCGGATGGACGCGCACCGCCCAGTATTCGGGCGATCCCTTGCCCTTTCCCTGGCGGACTTCGGCCGGCTTCTGACTGACCGGCAGATCCGGGAAAATGCGGATCCACAGTTTGCCGACACGCTTCATATGGCGGGTAATCGTCCTGCGTGCCGCCTCGATCTGACGCGAAGTGACGCGTTCCGGCGACGTCGCCTTCAGGCCATAGGCGCCGAAGTTCAGCTGCGTGCCGCCTTTGGCAAAGCCGTGAATGCGGCCCTTGTGCTGCTTGCGGAACCTGGTCCGCTTGGGGCTGAGCATCCTTCCCGCTCCCGTCGGCTAGTTTCGGCCCGCGGTCTGCAGGTCCAGGGCGCGGCGTTCCTGGGCCTGCGGATCGTGCTCCATGATATCGCCCTTATAGACCCACACCTTGACGCCGCAGGTGCCGTAGGTCGTCTGGGCCGTGGCTTCGCCATAGTCGATATCCGCGCGCAGCGTGTGCAGGGGCACCCGGCCCTCGTGGTAGCGCTCGGCGCGGGCGATTTCCGCACCGCCCAGCCGGCCGCCGCAGATGATGCGGATGCCGGCGGCGCCGAAGCGCATGGCCGACTGCACCGAACGCTTCATCGCCCGGCGGAATGCGACCCGCCGCTCAAGCTGCTGCGCCACATTCTCGGCGACGAGTTGCGCTTCGATTTCCGGTTTGCGGATCTCAACGATGTTCAGGCTGACATCGTCGCCCGTCATCCGGGAGACTTCCCGGCGCAGATTCTCGATGTCAGCGCCTTTCTTGCCGATCACGACGCCGGGACGCGCCGTATGGATCGTCACGCGCGGCTTGCGCGCCGGGCGCTCAATCACAATTTTCGAGACAGCCGCACTCGACAGCCGGCGCTTGAGATGATCTCTGAGCGCCAGGTCCTGCTCCAGCAGTTCGGCATAGTCGCCGTCGGCATACCAGCGGGATTCCCACGTCCGGTTTATGCCCAGGCGCATGCCGATCGGGCTTACTTTCTGACCCATTCGATCAGGCCTCCTCGCGCTCTTCGACGATCACGGTCAACTTCGAAAACGGCTTCTTCACCCGTCCGACGCGACCGCGTGCCCGCGCCTTCCACCGCTTCATGACCAAGCCCTTGCCGACAAAGGCCTCCTTGACCCACAGCTGGTCGACATCGAGGCCGTGGTTGTTCTCGGCATTGGCAATTGCCGATTCCAGCACCTTCTTGACGTCGCCTGCGATCCGCCGCCGCGAGAAGGCAAGATCGATGACCGCCTTCTCGGCTTTCTTGCCCCGGATCAGGGCGGCGACCAGGTTCAGCTTCTGCGGGCTGACGCGCAACTGCGTCGCCACCGCGTTGGCCTGATTGTCCTCGAGCCGCCGTTCGGCCTTGGGTTTGCCCATCGTCCTCTACCCCCTGCGCGCCTTCTTGTCGGCAGCGTGGCCGTAGTAGGTCCGTGTCGGCGCAAACTCGCCGAACTTGTGGCCGATCATGTTTTCGGTAACGAGCACCGGAATGAACTTGTGGCCGTTGTGCACGCCGAAGGTCAGGCCGACGAACTGCGGCAGGATCGTCGACCGGCGTGACCAGGTCCGGATGACCTCGTTGCGGCCTGATTCGCGCGATTTCTCCGCCTTCTTCAGCAGGTAGCCGTCGACGAACGGCCCCTTCCAGACTGAACGCGTCACTGTCGTCTCCTACCGCTTCTTCCGCGCGTGACGGCTGCGGATGATGTATTTGTCCGTCGCCTTGTTACTGCGAGTGCGCCGGCCCTTGGTCGGCTTGCCCCACGGCGTGACGGGATGGCGTCCGCCGGACGAACGGCCCTCGCCGCCGCCGTGCGGATGATCGACCGGGTTCATGGCAACGCCGCGCACCGACGGGCGTTTGCCCTTCCAGCGGTTGCGGCCGGCCTTGCCGAGGTTGGTGTTCTGGTTGTTCGGATTGGAGACGGCGCCGACCGTCGCCATGCATTCCTGACGCACCATGCGCATTTCGCCCGATGCCAAGCGCAGCTGGGCATAGCCGCTGTCCCGGCCGACCAGCTGGACATACGCGCCGGCGGCGCGTGCGATCTGCCCGCCTTTGCCGATCTTCATTTCGACATTATGGACGATAGTGCCGACGGGAATGTTGCGCAGCGGCAGCGCATTGCCCGGCTTGATGTCAGCGCCGGGGCCGGACTCCACCGAATCGCCTACCCCCAGGCGCTGCGGCGCCAGGATGTAGGATAGCTCGCCGTCTTCGTAGCGGATGAGCGCGATGAAGGCAGTACGGTTCGGATCGTATTCCAACCGCTCGACCGTCGCCCGGCCTTCCCTCGTCCGCCTGAAATCGACGATGCGATAACGTTGCTTGTGGCCGCCGCCGCGACGGCGCGCCGTGATCCGCCCGGCATTGTTGCGGCCACCCTTCTGGCTTTTTCCTTCGGTCAGGTGCTTGATCGGTTTGCCCTTGTACAGGCCGGACCGGTCGACAAGCACTAGGCCGCGCTGGCCCGGCGTCATGGCCTTGTAGTGCTTCAGCGACATCGTTCCGCCCCGTTCCGTCAGTTCCCGATGCCGGTCAGACGCCGGTCGTGATGTCGATAGCCTGATCGCCCAACAGGGTAACCACGGCTATCTTCACGTCGTTGCGCCGGCCTTTGCGGCCCCGGAACATCTTTTCCTTGCCCTTGCGGACATGGGTGTTGACACGCTTGACCTTGGCGCCGAAAAGCCCCTCGACCGCGGCCTTGATTTCCGGCTTGGTCGCATCCATTGCCACGCGGAAAGTGACCTGGGCGTTTTCCGAACCGGAGGAGGATTTCTCCGTCACCACCGGCGCCCGGATGATGTCGTACATCCGCTCTTTGGTCGGCTTCGCCCAATTTAGATATTTCCAACTCATTTCAGGCGCGCCTCCAGCGCTTCCACCGCATCCGACGTCAGGACCAGAGTGTCGTGGCGCAGGATGTCGTAGACATTGGCGCCCTGCTGAGGCAGCAGATCGATATTCCGCAGATTGCGCGCGGCGCGCACGAAGCCCTCGTCGGCCTCTGCTCCGGTAATCACCAGCGGTCGCGACCAGCCGAGTTTTTCGAGGCTGGCCGCCAGGTCCCGGGTCTTGCCGGATTTCAATGACGCCGCCTTCAGCACCACAAGCCGGCCTTCCGCCTGTTTGGCCGAAAGCGCCATTTTGAGGCCGAGCTTTCGGACCTTCTTGGGCAGGGCATGGGCGTGGCTCCGCGGTTTCGGCCCGAAAGCCACGCCGCCGCCGCGCATCTGTGGCGCCTTCAGATTGCCGGCGCGGGCGCGGCCGGTGCCTTTCTGCTTCCAGGGCTTGCGGCCGGTCCCCGTGATCTCGGCCATGCCCCGGGTGTTGTGCGTTCCGGCGCGGCGTTTGGCGAGCTGCCAGCGCACCACCCGGTGCAGAATATCCGCGCGCGCCGGCAGCCCGAAGACGCTTTCGTCCAGCGTGACCTTTCCCGCAGCCTTGGCCGCCATGTCGACGGACTTGATCTCGATGGCCATCAGTCTGCGCCCCCTTCGGCGGCATCGGCGCCTTCGCCGTCCGAAGCATCGGCCGGCGTGGCGGCACCCACGATCGCGGCGGGTACCGGCAGATTGTCCGGCGCGGCCTTCTTCCGGGCATCGCGTATTTCGACCAAGCTGCCCTTGGCGCCGGGCACCGCACCCTTGACCATGATCAGGCCACGAGCGGCATCGGTCGCGACGATCTCCAGATTGACGGCCGAGCGGCGTTGCGTGCCCATGTGGCCGGCCATCTTCTTGCCCTTGAACACTTTGCCGGGGTCCTGGCACTGGCCGGTCGAGCCGTGCGAGCGGTGCGAAACGGAAACGCCGTGGGACGCCCGCAGACCGCTGAAATTATGCCGCTTCATCGCACCGGCAAATCCTTTGCCAATGGTTACACCGGCGACGTCGACAAACTGGCCCGGCACGAAATGCTCGGCCGAGAGCTCTGCGCCGATCTCGACCAGATTCTCTTCACTGACCCGGAATTCGACCAGCCGCCGCTTTGGCTCCACCTTCGCCTTCGCGAAATGGCCGCGCATGGCGCGGGTGACATTCTTCGCCTTCGCCGTGCCGTGGCCGAGCTGGACCGCGGTGTAGCCGTCGCGTTCCGTCGTCCGGTTGTCGACAACCTGGCAGGCATCGAGCTGCAAGACAGTCACAGGCAGATGCCGGCCGTCTTCCGCGAAGATGCGGCTCATGCCTTTTTTCTCGGCGATGAGACCGGTGCGCATCACGCTTCTTCCTTCAGCTTGATATCGACGTGCACGCCGGCCGCGAGGTCGAGCTTGCCCAACGCATCGACCGTCTGCGGAGTCGGGTCGACGATATCGATCAGCCGCTTATGCGTCCTGGTCTCGAACTGCTCGCGCGATTTCTTGTCGATGTGCGGCGAACGGTTCACCGTATATTTGCGGATCCGGGTGGGCAGCGGGATCGGTCCGCGTACTTGCGCGCCCGTCCGCCTGGCCGTGTTGACGATCTCGCCGGTCGATTGATCGAGCAGGCGGTGATCGAAGGCCTTGAGCCGGATCCGTATCGTTTGGCTTTCCATCGTCAATCCCAATCAAAATACCGCCGGTTTCGAAAAGTCCGGCGGCATCCCGCTATTGCCCGCTATTTTTTGATGGCTGCGACGACGCCGGCGCCGACGGTGCGTCCGCCCTCGCGGATCGCGAAGCGCAGCCCCTCGTCCATCGCGATCGGCTGGATCAGCGTCACGTCCATCTGCACATTGTCCCCCGGCAGCACCATCTCCGTCCCCTCCGGAAGCGTCACCGCGCCGGTCACGTCCGTCGTCCGGAAGTAGAACTGCGGACGGTAGTTCGAGAAGAAACCCGTGTGACGCCCGCCCTCCTCCTTGGTCAGGATATAGGCCTCGCAGGTGAACTCCGTGTGCGGCGTGATCGAGCCCGGCTTGGCCAGAACCTGGCCGCGCTCCACCTCGTCCCGCTTCGTGCCGCGCAGCAACACGCCCACATTGTCCCCGGCCTGGCCCTGGTCGAGCAACTTGCGGAACATCTCCACGCCCGTGCACGTCGTCTTCGCCGTCTCCTTCAGACCGACGATCTCGATCTCGTCGCCCACCTTCACCACGCCGCGCTCGACACGGCCCGTCACAACCGTGCCCCGGCCCGAAATCGAAAACACATCCTCGATCGGCATCAGAAACGCCTGGTCCACAGGACGCTCGGGCTGCGGAATGTAATCGTCCACAGCCGCCATCAGCTCGATGATCTTGTCCTTGCCGATGCCGTCGTCCCGCCCCTCAAGCGCCGCCAGCGCAGAGCCCATCACCACCGGCAGGTCGTCGCCCGGAAACTCGTAGCTCGACAACAGCTCCCGGACCTCCAGCTCGACAAGCTCCAGAAGCTCCTCGTCGTCAACCTGGTCCACCTTGTTCAGATAGACCACGATCGCCGGAACGCCGACCTGGCGCGCCAGCAGAATATGCTCGCGCGTCTGCGGCATCGGGCCGTCCGCCGCAGACACCACAAGAATCGCCCCGTCCATCTGCGCCGCGCCCGTGATCATGTTCTTCACGTAATCCGCATGGCCCGGACAATCGACATGGGCATAGTGCCGGTTCGACGTCTCGTACTCGACATGCGCCGTCGCAATCGTAATCCCGCGCTCGCGCTCCTCCGGCGCCTTGTCGATCTGGTCGAACGATACCGCCTCCGTACCGCCCAACGTCTCCGACATCACCTTCGTAATCGCAGCCGTCAGCGTCGTCTTGCCATGATCAACATGGCCGATCGTACCCACATTCACATGCGGCTTCGTACGCTCAAACTTCTCTTTCGACATGGTCCTGCCTCTGCCTGCCCCCTGCCGGGGTCCTTTTCTTTCCTGCCGGTTTTTCCTGCTGGGTTGAGCCTCGCCGTCAGGCCATCTTGGCGCGGACTTCCTCCGCGACCGCCTGGGGCACCTCTTCATAGTGGTCGAACTGCATGGTGTAGGTCGCCCGGCCCTGGCTCATCGAGCGCAGCGTGTTGACATAGCCGAACATGTTGGCGAGCGGCACCATAGCGTCGATGACCTGGGCGTTGCCGCGGGCGTCCATGCCCTGGACCTGGCCGCGCCGGCTGTTCAGGTCGCCGATGATATCGCCCATATAGTCCTCCGGCGTCACCACTTCGACCTTCATCATCGGTTCGAGCAGTTTCGGCTTGCCCTTCTGCATCGCTTCGCGGAAGGCGGCGCGGGCGGCAATCTCGAAGGCCATGACGCTTGAATCGACGTCGTGATGGGCGCCGTCATAGAGTTCGGCTTTGAAATCGATCACCGGGAAACCAGCCAGCATGCCGGATTCCTTGGCGCCAAGGATGCCTTTCTCGACGCCCGGCGCATATTCCTTCGGCACGTTGCCGCCCACGACCGTGTTTTCGAAAACGAACGGCTCGCCCCGCTCGGACGGCGAAAAGCGGATCTTGACCCGAGCGAACTGACCCGAGCCGCCGGTCTGCTTCTTGTGGGTATAGTCGATATCGGCAACCTGCGAGATCGTCTCCCGGTAGGCGACCTGGGGCGCGCCAATATTGGCGTCGACCCGGAACTCGCGCTTCAGTCGGTCGACCAGAATTTCGAGATGCAACTCGCCCATTCCGGCGATGATCGTCTGCCCGCTTTCCTCGTCCGAACTGACCCGGAACGACGGATCCTCGGCCGCCAGCCGGCCCAACGCCAGCCCCATCTTGTCGTGGTCAGCCTTGGTCTTGGGCTCGATCGCGATCTCGATGACCGGCTCCGGAAACTCCATACGCTCCAGGACAATCGGCTTGGCGGCGTTGCACAGGGTATCGCCGGTGGCAACTTCCTTCAGCCCGGCAAAGGCGACGATATCACCGGCGCGCGCTTCCTTGATGTCTTCCCGGCTGTTGGCGTGCATCAGCAGCATGCGGCCGGCCCGTTCCTTCTTGCCCTTGACGGTGTTGAGCAGCGAATCGCCGGTGTTGACAATACCGGAATATATGCGGGCGAAGGCTAGCGACCCGACATAGGGATCGTTCATGATCTTGAAGGCGAGCGCCGAGAACGGCTCCCCGTCATCGCTCCTGCGTTCCGACGGTTCTTCGCTGCCCGGCAGGATACCGGCAATAGCCGGCACATCGACCGGCGACGGCATGTAATCGACCACGGCATCGAGCAGCGGCTGCACGCCCTTGTTCTTGAAGGCCGAGCCACACATCACTGGAATAAAGGCGCCGCCGATCGTGCCCTTGCGGATACAGGATTTGAGCGTCGCCTCGTCGGGCTCGGCGCCATCGAGATAGGCCTCCAGCGCCGCATCGTCCTGTTCGACCGCGGCTTCCAGCAGCCTGTCCCGATATTCCTCGGCCTTGTCTCGCAAATCTGCCGGAATTTCCTCGTCACGGAATTCGGCGCCCAGCTGCTCGCCAGACCAGACGACCGCTTTCATGCGGATCAGGTCGATGACGCCAGCGAAACTCGCTTCAGCGCCGATCGGCAGTTGTATGGCCAGCGGCGTCGCACCCAGCCGGTCTTCAATCATCGCGATGCAGCGATGGAAGTCCGCCCCGACCCGGTCCATCTTGTTGACGAAACACATGCGTGGGACGCCGTATTTGTCGGCCTGGCGCCAGACGGTTTCGGACTGCGGTTCGACACCTGCCACCGAATCAAATACCGCCACCGCGCCGTCCAAGATACGCAGCGACCGCTCAACCTCGATGGTAAAGTCGACATGGCCCGGCGTGTCGATGATGTTGACCCGGTGATTGCGCCAGAAACAGGTGGTCGCCGCGGACGTGATCGTGATGCCACGCTCCTGCTCCTGCTCCATCCAGTCCATGGTGGCTGCGCCGTCATGCACCTCGCCGATCTTGTGGGACCGGCCGGTGTAATAGAGGATGCGTTCTGTGCACGTCGTCTTGCCGGCATCGATGTGGGCCATGATGCCGATATTGCGATAGCGCTCCAGGGGTGTCTTGCGTGCCATTCTTGCGGGCCTTTGCAGGCGATTCCCGAAACCGGAAACCGCAATTCCTCTATCTTTCCGTTACCAGCGATAATGCGAGAACGCGCGGTTGGCCTCGGCCATCCGATGCGTATCCTCGCGCTTCTTGACAGCGGCGCCGCGATTTTCCGCCGCCTCCATGAGTTCGGCCGACAGCCGCTCGGCCATCGTGCGTTCGGCCCGCGCCCGGGCCGCGGCGATCAGCCAGCGGATCGCCAGCGCCTGGGCGCGGTCCTGGCGAACTTCCACCGGCACTTGATAGGTCGCACCGCCGACACGACGCGAACGCACCTCGATGGCCGGGCGGACATTATCAAGCGCATCGTGGAACACGCGCAGCGGCTCGGTGCGCATCCGGCTTTCCACGCGGTCGAGCGCACCGTAGACGATATTTTCGGCAACCGATTTTTTGCCGTCTTTCATGATGCTGTTCATGAATTTGGTCAGCACCATGTCGTGAAATTTGGCGTCCGGCAAAATCTCGCGTTTTTCTGCGCGGTGGCGACGGGACATGGGTCGGTCTTTCCTCTGGGACCGGCCCGCCGCTCCGCGGTAAGCCGGCGCTACTCAAGTTGTTTTGCTTCAGCTTCCCGGTTACTTCGGCCGTTTGGCGCCGTATTTCGAGCGGCGCTGGCGGCGGTCGGCGACGCCGTGGGTATCCAGCGTGCCGCGGATGATGTGGTAGCGGACGCCCGGCAGGTCCTTTACGCGGCCGCCCCGGATCATCACCACCGAATGCTCTTGCAGGTTATGGCCCTCTCCAGGGATGTAGCAGGTCACCTCGAAACCGTTGGTGAGGCGGACGCGCGCGACCTTGCGCAATGCGGAGTTCGGTTTCTTCGGCGTCGTCGTGTAGACGCGGGTGCATACCCCCCGCTTCTGCGGGCAGGATTCCATGGCCGGCACCTTGTTCCGCTTGACCGGCGCCTTGCGCGGCTTGCGGATCAGCTGATTGATCGTCGGCATGACTGCCCTGCCTTTTCACACCGGACGCGCGCAGCCCCGAATTGGCGGGCGCGGGCTTCCAGCATTCCTTGTTCTCGTTGACCGATCCGCTTCGCGGGCCGCCTGAAAGTCGACGCAGCGACCGGTCGATACAAAACACCGACCCGAAAGCGCTTCGTCGGCTTCAGGCCGGTGCAAAGCCGGTCCGGCGGCAGTACCGGACGCTGCGTCTGACGCCCGAACCGGCCGGATCGTGTGGATGGCTCTACAAATAGCTGCGGGAGCGGCATTCATCCGCTCCCGCCTGAACGCGAGCGGAAAATATTGCCGACCCGGCGGTCCGTCAAGCGGCAAGCTGCGGGAAATCCCCCATAAACCGCTGCGATGCGACAGTTTTGATACGCTTGTCGGGATTCGAAATGGCATCCCGCCGCCAAACGCCCGGCGATTCGGAAATCGCCGGGCGAGCCAGTTGCAATGCCCGAGGTCAGGCGGCGTCGAAACCCGCTTCCTCGCGCGGACCCTCGAGGGCTTCGGCAACTTCGGCCTCTGCCCAGGCGGCGCGTTCCGCAATGATCTGTTGATCGCGCTCCGAAGCCTCGTGGCGCAGACGCTTCATCACGCTACCCGTCCCCGCCGGGATCAGTCGCCCGACGATGACGTTCTCCTTGAGGCCGGTCAGCCGGTCAACCTTGCCGTTGACCGCCGCTTCGGTCAGCACGCGGGTGGTTTCCTGGAACGACGCTGCCGAGATGAAGCTCTTGGTCTGGAGGCTCGCCTTGGTGATGCCCTGAAGGACCGGGACGCCCCTGGCGGGATCGCCACCGTCCGCGCGCACCCGGTCGTTTTCCTCTTCGAACTCGTACCGGTCGATCTGCTCGCCGACCAAGAAAGTGGTGTCGCCGGGCTCCAGAACCTCGGTTTTCTGCATCATCTGGCGCACGATCACTTCGATATGCTTGTCGTTAATCGGCACGCCCTGCAGCCGGTACACCTCCTGGATCTCGTTGATCAGATAGTCCGCCAGCGCCTCTATCCCGAGCACGGCCAGAATGTCGTGGGGCACGGCATTGCCGTCCATCAGCAGGTCGCCCGGCTCCACCCAGTCGCCTTCTTGGACCGTGATATGGCGATCCTTGGGTATCAGATATTCGCGGGGTCCCGCCTCCTCGGCCTCGGGCCTCACGACGATGCGCCGTTTGGCCTTGTAGTCCTTGCCGAACTCGACGCGGCCGGCGATCTCCGAAATGATCGCAAAATCCTTGGGCTTGCGTGCCTCGAACAGTTCCGCGACCCGCGGCAGGCCACCGGTGATGTCGCGGGTCTTGCCTGTTTCCCGCGGAATGCGGGCCAGTACGTCGCCGGCCTGGACTTTCTGACCGTGCTCGACCGAAAGCACCGCGCCGACCGACATGAAATAGCGGGCCTCCTGCCCGTTCGGCAGCACGACCACCTCTCCGCTGTCGTCACGCAGCGTAATCCTCGGACGGAATTCGGCGCCCTTCGGCTGCTGTCGCCAATCGACCACGACCTTGCTCGCGATACCGGTCGCCTCGTCGACATCCTCGCGCATGGAGACTCCCTCTGCGAGGTCCATGTAGTTGGCCGTGCCGGCTTTCTCTGTGATGATCGGCATCGTATACGGATCCCACTCGGCCAAAGTTTCGCCCCGCGCCACTTTGGCGTCTCTATCGGCGTGCAGCCGGGCTCCGTAGGGAATGCGGAAACGCGCGCGCTCGCGGCCGGTTTCGTCTTTCAGAACGATCTCCGAGTTGCGGGCCATCACGACCAGCCGTCCGTCGGCGGCCTCCACGACATTCCGGTTCGTGATCGAGACGACCGAATCGATGCTCGCTTCCACACTGGACTGTTCCGCGCCGCGCTGCGCCGCGCCGCCGATATGGAACGTCCGCATCGTCAACTGGGTGCCCGGTTCGCCGATCGACTGGGCGGCGATAACGCCGACCGCCTCGCCGACATTGACCGGCGTGCCGCGGGCGAGATCGCGGCCATAGCAACTGGCGCAGATGCCGTTGCGCGCCTCGCAGGTTAGTGCCGAGCGCACCTTCACCACGTCGACGCCGGCATCCTGGATCGCATCGGCCTCCTCTTCGCCGATAAGCTCCCCGTCCGCAACCAGAACGGTCTCGTCGGCAGGATGGAGGACATCGCCCTGCGCCGTTCTGCCGAGCAGGCGTTCTGCCAGAGAGACGACGATATCTCCGCCTTCGACGACCGCGCGGAGGTTGATGCCCCGGTCGGTGCCGCAATCCTGTTCGTAGACGATGCAATCTTGCGCCACGTCGACCAGACGCCGGGTCAGATAGCCGGAATTTGCCGTCTTCAGCGCCGTATCCGCCAGACCCTTGCGAGCACCGTGGGTCGAGTTGAAGTATTCAAGGACCGAAAGCCCTTCCTTGAAGTTCGAAATGATCGGCGTCTCGATGATCTCGCCCGACGGCTTGGCCATCAACCCGCGCATTCCGGCAAGCTGCTTGATCTGCGCCGCCGAGCCCCGGGCGCCCGAATGGGCCATAACGAAGACCGAGTTGGTCGGCTTGTCCTTTTCGACCGCCTGCATTGAGCGCATCATTTCCTCGGCCACAAGATCGGTGCAGCGCGACCAGGCGTCGACCACCTTGTTGTATTTCTCGCGCTGGGTGATCAGACCGTCCTGATACTGCTTCTCGTACTCCTTGACCCGTTCCTGAGCCTGGACGATCAGCGTGTCCTTGGACGCCGGGATCTTGAGGTCGTCTTTGCCGAACGAGATACCAGCCCGGCAGGCGTATGAGAAACCAAGTCCCATGATCTGGTCGGCGAAGATCACCGTCTCCTTTTGACCGCAATGCCGGTAGACGGTGTCGATGACTGTGCCAACCTCTTTCTTGGTCAGCACCCGGTTGACCAGGTCAAACGACACGTTGGGATGCCGGGGCAGCACATCACCGATGATCATGCGGCCCGGCGTTGTAATCACCTGTTCCACGGTCTCGTCGCCGGCGTCGTCCTTCGAGCGCCACAGCGCCTTGATCCGCGTGTGCAGATCGACCACGCCGTTGTCCAACGCCAACTGGATCTCGCCGAAATTGGCGAAGCGCGGGACGCGGTAGGCGGCAAGCGCGCCGGCCTTGAGCGCCTTCAATGACGCCTTGAAGTCGGTAACCTCAACCTCTTCGAGCGGCTTCTTCGGGTCCTTGACCAGAATGTCATGATGGTCGACCGCCGCGCGCAACGCATCTTCCGACGGGATATCGACCTGCGGCCCGGTCACGTCGGGCCGTTCGTCCGACAAATAGTAGATGCCCAGGACGATATCCTGGGACGGCACGATGATCGGTTTGCCGTTGGCTGGGCTGAGGATATTGTTGGTCGACATCATCAGCACCCGGGCCTCGAGCTGGGCTTCCAGCGACAGCGGCACATGGACCGCCATCTGGTCACCGTCGAAGTCCGCATTGAAAGCGGTGCAGACCAGCGGGTGGAGCTGAATCGCCTTACCCTCCACCAGCACCGGCTCGAAGGCCTGGATGCCGAGGCGGTGCAGCGTCGGCGCGCGGTTCAGCAGCACCGGATGCTCCCGGATCACTTCTTCCAGGATATCCCAAACCTCGGGCAGCTCCTTTTCCACCTTGCGCTTCGCCGCCTTGATGGTCGTCGCGAGTGCCCGCTCCTCCAGCTTGGCGTAGATGAAGGGCTTGAACAGTTCCAGCGCCATCTTCTTGGGAAGGCCGCACTGGTGCAGCTTGAGTTCCGGGCCGACCACGATGACCGATCGGCCGGAATAGTCGACGCGTTTGCCGAGCAGGTTCTGCCGGAAGCGGCCCTGCTTGCCCTTCAGCATGTCGCTGAGCGATTTGAGCGGCCGCTTGTTGGCGCCGCTGATAACCCGGCCGCGGCGGCCGTTGTCGAACAGTGCGTCAACCGATTCCTGGAGCATCCGCTTCTCGTTGCGGACGATGATATCCGGCGCGCGCAGTTCGATCAGCCGTTTCAGCCGGTTGTTCCGGTTGATCACCCGGCGGTAGAGATCATTGAGGTCGGAAGTCGCGAAACGGCCGCCGTCCAACGGCACCAGTGGGCGCAGTTCCGGCGGGATGACCGGCACAACATCCATGATCATCCACTCCGGCCTGGCGCCCGAGCCGATAAAGGCCTCGACCAGCTTCAGCCGCTTGACGAACTTCTTGCGCTTGGCCTCGGAACGGGTCTCCTTGAGGTCCGTGCGCAGGGTGATCCGCTCCTTCTCTAGGTCGATTTCCTCGAGCAGCGCCTTCAGAGCCTCGGCGCCGATGCCCGCCTCGAAGGAATGGTCACCGAATTCGGTGATCGCGTCCCAGTACTGTTCTTCACTGAGCAACTGGTATTTTGCGAGCGCCGTCATGCCAGGCTCGGTGACGACATAGTTTTCGAAATAGAGGATCCGCTCCAGATCCTTGAGCGTCATGTCCAGCAGCAGTCCGATGCGGCTGGGCAACGACTTCAGGAACCAGATATGCGCCACCGGCGAGGCCAGTTCGATATGGCCCATCCTCTCGCGGCGCACCTTCTGCAACGTCACTTCGACACCGCACTTCTCGCAGATGATGCCGCGGTATTTCATGCGCTTGTACTTGCCGCACAGGCATTCGTAGTCCTTGATCGGACCGAAAATCCGCGCACAGAATAGGCCGTCGCGCTCCGGCTTGAACGTGCGGTAGTTAATGGTCTCCGGCTTCTTGATCTCGCCGAACGACCAAGAGCGGATCTGTTCCGGGCTCGCGATCGAAATCTTGATCTGGTCGAAATCCTCCGTCTTGCGGACGGGACCGAAGACATTCATCACTTCGTTCATGCAAGCGTCTCCCGGAGCGTTGCCGCGGCCCGACGCCGGGGCTATGGCGCGGGCCGGAGGAGGGTCGGTCGAGGAAACGGCGGCATTGCAGCCGCCGCACCTGCCAGCCCGGTTCAGTATGCGTCCTGTTTCAACTCAACGTTCAGGCCCAGCGAACGCAGTTCCTTGACCAGGACATTGAACGATTCGGGTATCCCGGCCTCGAACGTGTCCTGTCCGCGCACGATCTTGGCGTAGACATTGGTCCGGCCGGCAACATCGTCAGATTTCACCGTCAGCATTTCCTGCAGCGTATAGGCGGCGCCGTAGGCCTCGAGGGCCCAGACTTCCATCTCGCCGAAACGCTGGCCACCAAACTGCGCTTTGCCGCCCAGCGGCTGCTGGGTCACGAGACTGTACGGCCCGATGGACCGGGCGTGAATCTTGTCGTCCACCAGATGGTGCAGCTTCAGCATATAGATGTAGCCGACGGTCACCTTGCGGTCGAAGGGTTCGCCGGTGCGCCCGTCGATCAGCGTGACCTGGCCTGAGACGTCCAGTCCGGCCTTGCCCAGCAGGTCTACGATATCGTCTTCCCGGGCGCCGTCGAAGACCGGCGTGGCCATCGGCACGCCGGATTGCAGGCTGCGCGAAAGTTCGATCACATCGTCGTCGCCCAAGCCCGCGACATGCTCCTTGTAGGTTTCGTCGCCCAGGGTCGTTCGCAGATGCTCGCGCAAGGCCTTGGCCGCCTCCTTCTTGGCGCCGCCTAGCGATCCCTCGAGCACCTCGCGGACCTGCCGGCCGAGGCCGGCCGAGGCCCATCCGAGGTGGGTCTCGAGGATCTGGCCGACATTCATCCGGGACGGCACACCCAGCGGATTGAGTACGATATCGACCGGCGTTCCGTCATCGAGATAGGGCATGTCCTCGATCGGCATGATCTTGGACACCACGCCCTTGTTGCCGTGGCGGCCGGCCATCTTATCGCCGGGTTGCATTTTGCGTTTCACCGCGACGAAGACCTTGACCATCTTCATCACGCCGGGCGGCAGCTCATCGCCGCGCTGCAGCTTGTCGACCTTGTCCTGGAAACGCTCTTCGAGGCGGGCGAGCGACGCATCGAAAATCTTGGACAGCCCTTCAATCTGCTTCGATACCTTGTCCGCCTTGACGGTGAAGTGGCGCCACTCGTAACGCTGGTACTCGTCGAACGTTACTTCCGTGATCTTGCTTCCCCGTCTGAAGCCCTCCGGGCCGTTCTCGCCGGTCTGGCCGACCAGCAGGTCTTTCAGGTTTGCATAGAAGGCGCGCTCGAGGATCGCGCGTTCGTCATCCCGGTCCTTGGCCAGGCGCGCGATCTCCTGGCGCTCGATCGCCATGGCGCGCTCGTCCTTGTCTACGCCGCGCCGCGAGAAAACGCGTACCTCGACAACAGTGCCCGCGACGCCCGGCGGCAGCCGCAACGAGGTATCACGCACGTCCGAGGCCTTCTCACCGAAGATCGCCCGCAGCAGCTTTTCCTCAGGCGTCATCGGCGATTCGCCTTTCGGCGTCACCTTGCCGACAAGGATGTCGCCCGGCTGGATCTCGGCGCCGATATAGACGATGCCGGCTTCGTCGAGGTTCTTCATCGCCTCTTCGCCGACATTCGGGATGTCGCGGGTGATCTCCTCTTGGCCCAGCTTGGTATCGCGGGCCATGACTTCGAATTCCTCGATATGGATGGAAGTGAACACGTCCTCGCGCACGATGCGCTCGGACAGCAGGATCGAGTCCTCGAAATTGTAGCCGTTCCACGGCATGAACGCGACGAGGACGTTCCGGCCCAGCGCCAGTTCGCCGAGGCTGGTCGACGGGCCGTCGGCGATGATCTCGCCGCTTTCGACGTCGTCGCCGACCTTGACCAGCGGCCGCTGGGTGATCGAGGTGTTCTGGTTCGAGCGCTGGAATTTCAGCAGGCTGTAGATGTCGACGCCCGGCGAGCCGGTCTCGACATCGTTTTCCCGCGCCCTTATCACGATGCGGGTTGCATCCACCTGGTCGACGATGCCCGCCCGGCGCGCGACGATCGTGGCGCCGGAATCGCGCGCCACCCGGCCTTCCATACCGGTGCCCACGATCGGCGCCTCGGGCTGCAGCAGCGGCACCGCCTGGCGCATCATGTTCGAGCCCATGAGGGCGCGGTTGGCGTCGTCGTTTTCCAAGAAAGGAATCAGCGAGGTGGCGACCGAGACGACCTGCTTGGGCGAGACGTCGATGTATTCGATCGCGTCGGCCGGAACCATCAAGTAGTCTCCGGCCTTGCGGCAGCTGATCAACTCGTCGACGAAGCGGCCCTTGTCGTCCAGCCCGGCATTGGCCTGGGCGATGGTGTATTTGCCCTCGTCCATCGCTGAGAGATAGACCACCTCATCCGAGACCTTGCCGTCGTTGACCTTGCGGTACGGCGTTTCGATAAAGCCGTACTTGTTGACGCGGGCATAGGACGCCAGCGAATTGATGAGGCCGATATTCGGCCCTTCCGGCGTTTCGATCGGACAGATCCGGCCATAGTGGGTCGTGTGCACGTCACGCACCTCGAAGCCCGCGCGCTCGCGGGTCAGGCCACCTGGACCGAGCGCCGACAGGCGCCGCTTGTGGGTGATCTCCGACAGCGGATTCGTCTGGTCCATGAACTGGGAGAGTTGCGAAGAGCCGAAGAACTCGCGCACCGCAGCCGCCGCCGGCTTGGCGTTGATCAGGTCGTGCGGCATCACACTGTCGATCTCGACCGTCGACATTCGCTCCTTGATCGCCCGTTCCATGCGCAGCAGACCGATACGGTACTGATTCTCCATCAGCTCGCCGACCGAGCGGACGCGCCGGTTCCCCAGATGGTCGATATCGTCGATCTCGCCGCGGCCGTCCTTCAACTCGAGCAGCAGGTGGACGATCTCCATGATGTCCTGGCGCCGCAGCACGCGGATATCGTCCGGCACTTCGTCGTTGGAAAAACCGAGGCGCGCGTTCATCTTGACCCGGCCGACCGCCGAAAGGTCATAGCGCTCGCGGTCGAAGAACATGGACCGGAGCAGGTTCTCCGCCGCTTCCACTGTCGGCGGCTCGCCCGGGCGCATGACCCGGTAGATGTCCATCAGCGCTTCGCTGCGGTTCATGTTCTTGTCGGCCGCCAGCGTGTTGCGCAGATAGGGCCCAACCGTCACATGATCGATGTAGAGGATCGGCAATTCCTTGACGCCGGCCTCTTTCAGCGTGTCCAGCAGCGCCTCGGTGATCTCGTCGCCGGCCTCGGCATGGATTGCGCCGTCCTCCCGGTTGACCAAGTCGCAGGCGACGTAGGAGCCGATCAACTCTTCCGGCGATGCAATCCGATCCTTCAATCCGCCGTCCTTGAGGCGCCGGACCAGGCGCGGCGTGACCTTCTGGCCGGCCTCGGCGACGATTTCGCCAGTCCTGGCATCGATCATGTCGGCGACCAGCTTCTGGCCGGCCATCCGCTCGGGGTCGAACGGTGTCTTCCAGCCTTTCTGCGAGCTGGTGAACGTTACCGTATCGTAAAAATAGTTCAGCAGGTCGTCCTGGCTGTAGCCGATCCCGTCATGCGGGTCGAACGCCTTGCCCTGCTCTTCGAATTCGGCGCGCCGGGCTGCCGTTTCATCGTTATCGAGCGCAAGCAGCAGCGTGGTGACCGGCAGCTTGCGGCGGCGGTCGATGCGGACATGCACGATATCCTTGGCGTCGAACTCGAAGTCGAGCCACGAGCCGCGATACGGAATGACCCGCGCGGTGAACAGGAACTTGCCGGAGGAATGGGTCTTGCCCTTGTCGTGGTCAAAAAAGACGCCCGGAGAGCGGTGCATCTGGGACACGATCACCCGTTCCGTTCCGTTGACGACGAAGGTGCCGTTCTTCGTCATCATCGGCATGTCGCCCATGTAGACGAACTGCTCCTTGATATCGCGGACCGATTTGGCGCCGGTTTCCTCGTCGACATCCCATACGACGAGTCGCAGGGTCACCTTGAGCGGCGCCGCAAAGGTCATGCCGCGCTGCTGGCACTCCTCCACATCGAATTTCGGTTCTTCGAATTCATAGCGGACATATTCCAGCATCGACCGGCCGGAAAAGTCGCTGATTGGGAAGACCGAATCGAAAACAGCCTCCAGCCCCCATTTGCCCCGCGCATCGGGATCGGTGTCCCGCTGCAGAAAATGTTCGTAGGAGGTTTTCTGGACCTCGATCAGGTTCGGCATCGGCGCGACTTCGGCAATCCTCCCGAAGCTCTTGCGAATGCGGCTGCGGCCTGTGAAGGTCTTCGCCATCGACTTTCCTTTTCATACACCCGGTACCGCGGCCGAGGCCGCCCGGCCCGTCACTTCCGGCTCAGCGATACGTTGCCGGATCCTGCACCCGGCATTGCCACGCCCGACTTATTTCCAAGGGCAACGCCGAACGGGCCGCGGGGTACGGCCCCGCGGCCTCTACGGCAACAGCGCTTTCGAAAGCGCCGTCAGGCGAACTATTTGAGCTCGACTGAAGCGCCAACTTCTTCCAGCTTCTTCTTGATTTCTTCGGCTTCGTCTTTGCTGGCCCCTTCCTTGACCGGCTTCGGCGCGCCTTCGACCAGATCCTTGGCTTCCTTGAGGCCGAGGCCGGTAATGGCGCGCACTTCCTTGATGACGTTGATCTTCTTGTCGCCGAAGGAACTCAGAATGACATCGAATTCCGTCTTTTCTTCGGCGGCGCCATCATCGCTCTCGGCAGCGGCGGCACCCGGTACGGCGCCCGGCATCATCATCATGCCGCCGCCGGCCGAGGCCTGCACGCCCCACTTCTCTTCCAGCATCTTGCTGAGCTCCGCCGCTTCCAGAACGGTCAGCGACGAAAGATCTTCTGCGATTTTTTCCAGATCGGCCATGTGGCTTTACTCCAGTGAGATAGGGTTGATTTCCGGATCGGCCAGCGGGCAATCGAACAAAATCGAATGCCCGTTGAAGATTGGCGGGTGCGCTTAGTCCTTGGCTCCCTGTGCCACCAGCACGCCGATAACGTCGCGCGCCGGGGCCGCCAGGACGCCCACTGTATCCCGCGCGGGCGCCTGCAGAACGCCGGCGAGCTTCGCGGCCGGGGCCTGAAGGAGACCGAGCAACTGGGCGCGCAGTTCGTCGAGCGAAGGCAGCGTCGCGAGCGCCTTGATCTGATCGACCTCGATGACCTTACCGCCCAGTCCGCCGCAAAGAACATCGAGCTTCTGGTTCCTTTTGGCGAAATCGAGAATCGCCTTTGCCACGGATACGGGATCCTCGGCATAGGCAATGGCGGTCGGTCCTTCGAAACGGTCGGCCAGTCCGGCGTGCGGCGTGCCCTCCAGGGCGATCTTCGCCAGCCGATTCTTGGTCACTTTGAAACGGGCGCCGGCCTCCCGCATTTCCGCGCGAAGCGTCGAGGTTTCGGCCACCGTCATCCCGGTCTGCCGGGTGACGATGACGAGCTCGGCGTCGCTGAAAATGCCGTTCATTTCGGCAACCAGCTTCACTTTTTGCGTGCGGTCCACGTTTTCCGTCTCCGACACTTGTCTGGTCCGTTCCGGCCGTCGGGATGACGGCGTTCGCAAACCGGTTTCACTCGCCCTGCGCCGGGCCGGAACCCGGCGCCGGGCCGAAACCTGTCCCGGAGAAACGCGGCTCCCATCCGTCACCGGATCGAAACCCTTTTCCTCCGTCTCATGCCGGCCGCCCCACAGGGTGATGGGGGGCGATTAAGCCGTTCCATCTGCGCGGACGGTCCGGCGCCTGCAATCTCGGACAGGGGCCGGCGACCTCGCTCCGAAAAGCCCGGCCGCCACTCCGCCGGGCCCCGCGGCCCGACGAAATCCCGTTGCTGCGGCTAGCCGCCGCTCATATCCGCCACGTCGATCCTGACGGACGGACCCATGGTCGAACCGATCGACACCCGCTTGATGTAGGTTCCCTTGGCCCCGCTCGGCTTGGCGGCGCTGATCGCGCCGAAGAAGGCCCGGGCGTTTTCGACCAGTGCCTCCTCCGCGAAACTCGCCTTGCCGATGCCGGCATGGACGATGCCGGCCCGCTCGGCGCGATACTGGACCTGGCCGCCCTTGGCGTCCTGGATCGCCTTGCTGACATCCGGCGTTACCGTGCCGACCTTAGGGTTCGGCATGAGGCCGCGCGGCCCGAGGATTTTGCCGAGCCGGCCGACCACAGGCATCATGTCCGGAGTCGCGATCACCCGCTCAAAATCGGACCGCCCGTTGCGGATTTCCTCGGCCAGGTCCTCGGCCCCGACGATATCGGCACCGGCCGCCGTTGCTTCCTCGGCCTTGGCGTCGCGCGCGAAGACCAGCACACGAAGGCTCTTGCCGGTGCCGTTGGGCAGGGTGACGGCGCCGCGCACATTCTGGTCGGCATGGCGGGTGTCGACGCCGAGATTCATCGACATTTCGATGGTCTCGTCGAACTTCGCGGTCGCCCTCTCCTTGATAACCCGGACGGCTTCCTCCACCGGATAAACCCTGTCTCTTTCAAGGCTTTCACGAGCGTTGCGGAGACGTTTTCCTGCGCGCGCCATGACTACCCCACCACCTCGATGCCCATCGAGCGGGCGGAACCGGCGAGAATGCGAACGGCCGCATCGACATCGTTGGCATTCAGATCGCTCATTTTCTCTCCGGCGATCTGCTCGAGCTGCTTGCGTGTCACGGAGCCGGCGACGATATGGCCGGGTTCGGTCGACCCGCTTTCCAGCTTGGCGGCCTTCTTGATGAAATAGCTGGCCGGCGGAGCCTTGGTTTCGAACGAGAAGCTGCGATCCGCATACACGGTGATGATCACCGGGATCGGCATGCCCTGTTCCATATTCTGCGTCGCCGCGTTGAAGGCCTTGCAGAATTCCATGATGGTGATGCCGCGCTGGCCCAGCGCCGGCCCAACTGGCGGGGACGGGTTGGCCTGCCCCGCCGGTATCTGAAGTTTCAGATACCCATCGATCTTCTTTGCCATGCTCTTTCAGCTCCCGATTCGGCGGCGATTTTCCTCATCGCTGCCGGATTGCTGACGCGCGGTGCGGCTATGGCGGGCCTCCCGCACGATTCGGCGACAGCCGGCAGACGGCGCCGGCCGATGCCCTTCCCTGACCGGAATTTCCGGCCGTCTAACCCTTCTCGACCTGGGTGTACTCCAGTTCGACCGGTGTCGACCGGCCGAAAATCGATACCAGAACCTTGAGGCGCGTTCGCTCCTCGTCCACTTCCTCGACCATGCCGTTGAAATTCTCGAACGGTCCGTCGCACACCCTGACCTGCTCGCCGATTTCGAAGGTGACCGAGGGTTTCGGACGCTCCACACCCTCCTGGACCTGCTGCAGGATCTGCCGGGCTTCCCGCTCCGTGATCGGGACCGGCTTGCCGCCGCCGCCCAGAAACCCCGTTACCTTCGGCGTATTCTGCACGAGATGCCAGGTATCGTCGGTCAGTTCCATGTTGATCAGCACATAACCGGGAAAAAACTTCCGCTCTGCATTGACCTTCTGGCCGCGGCGCATTTCCACCACTTCCTCGGTGGGCACCAGCACGTCGGAGATCTGCCCTTCCAGCCCCTTTGCCCGGGCCTGTTCCCGGATCGAACCGGCGACCTTCTTCTCGAAGCCGGAATAGGCGTGAATGACATACCAGTGCTGCGCCATCCGGCTAGCTCCCGAGGCCGAGTATGGCCTGCACGACCGAACCGAGCAGCCAGTCCACGATCATGAAGAACACAGCGACCAGTGCCACCATGACGAATACCATGACGGTCGTCTGCACGGTTTCCCTGCGCGACGGCCAGGTGACCTTGCTGGTCTCCTGTCGCACCTCGCGTAAGAACTTGGCCGGGTTCATACCTGTCGTTTTCCGCCTGATTGAGGTCGCCGGTTACGCGCTACCCGTCGCATGCCGGTCGGCGCGCTCTTCGGGTGCGCGGACCGCCTGTCTGGCAGGAGTGGAGGGGCTCGAACCCCCAACCCCCGGTTTTGGAGACCGGTGCTCTACCAATTGAGCTACACTCCTGCCTGCCCTGCCGGCGGCCGGAGAAGCGCCGTCCCCGGTCGAGGAACGGCGTCGGCCCGCTGTATCGCGACACCGACGCTGAAATGAGGCGGTCTACATACGCATTCAGAGCCCTGAATCAAGCCAACGGATTGCCGCGCCGCTTATTCGTCCCCCGTTGTTTCCTTCCCGCTATTTTTTGATGGCTGCGACGACGCCGGCGCCGACGGTGCGTCCGCCCTCGCGGATCGCGAAGCGCAGCCCCTCGTCCATCGCGATCGGCTGGATCAGCGTCACGTCCATCTGCACATTGTCCCCCGGCAGCACCATCTCCGTCCCCTCCGGAAGCGTCACCGCGCCGGTCACGTCCGTCGTCCGGAAGTAGAACTGCGGACGGTAGTTCGAGAAGAAACCCGTGTGACGCCCGCCCTCCTCCTTGGTCAGGATATAGGCCTCGCAGGTGAACTCCGTGTGCGGCGTGATCGAGCCCGGCTTGGCCAGAACCTGGCCGCGCTCCACCTCGTCCCGCTTCGTGCCGCGCAGCAACACGCCCACATTGTCCCCGGCCTGGCCCTGGTCGAGCAACTTGCGGAACATCTCCACGCCCGTGCACGTCGTCTTCGCCGTCTCCTTCAGACCGACGATCTCGATCTCGTCGCCCACCTTCACCACGCCGCGCTCGACACGGCCCGTCACAACCGTGCCCCGGCCCGAAATCGAAAACACATCCTCGATCGGCATCAGAAACGCCTGGTCCACAGGACGCTCGGGCTGCGGAATGTAATCGTCCACAGCCGCCATCAGCTCGATGATCTTGTCCTTGCCGATGCCGTCGTCCCGCCCCTCAAGCGCCGCCAGCGCAGAGCCCATCACCACCGGCAGGTCGTCGCCCGGAAACTCGTAGCTCGACAACAGCTCCCGGACCTCCAGCTCGACAAGCTCCAGAAGCTCCTCGTCGTCAACCTGGTCCACCTTGTTCAGATAGACCACGATCGCCGGAACGCCGACCTGGCGCGCCAGCAGAATATGCTCGCGCGTCTGCGGCATCGGGCCGTCCGCCGCAGACACCACAAGAATCGCCCCGTCCATCTGCGCCGCGCCCGTGATCATGTTCTTCACGTAATCCGCATGGCCCGGACAATCGACATGGGCATAGTGCCGGTTCGACGTCTCGTACTCGACATGCGCCGTCGCAATCGTAATCCCGCGCTCGCGCTCCTCCGGCGCCTTGTCGATCTGGTCGAACGATACCGCCTCCGTACCGCCCAACGTCTCCGACATCACCTTCGTAATCGCAGCCGTCAGCGTCGTCTTGCCATGATCAACATGGCCGATCGTACCCACATTCACATGCGGCTTCGTACGCTCAAACTTCTCTTTCGACATGGTCGCCTGTTTCCTGTTCTCACGGGCTCCGCCGCCCCGCGGCGCACCGGCCGGGCGGCGCCGGCATTTCCGATTCTCCTGTGGCCTGCCGCGCTTCGGCGTTTGCCACGCTTGACGACGAACGATCCGGCGGATCGTCAACTGGAGCGGGCGACGGGAATCGAACCCGCATAACCAGCTTGGAAGGCTGGGGCTCTACCATTGAGCTACACCCGCAACCGGAACTCCGGCGCATTGCGGCTGGATGGCGTTGGTGGAGGGGGTTGGATTCGAACCAACGTAGGCTAAGCCAACGGGTTTACAGCCCGTCCCCTTTAACCACTCGGGCACCCCTCCGCGACAAGACCGGTCCGGCGCCGGCATACCGAAAGAACCGGAATTCCGGGTAACGCCATTTGGAATCCGCTTGCCGGATGTCAATGCATCCAGACGCAAAACGAGCCGCAGAAGCCGCCGCCATCGCACTCCGGCCGCCGTTCCTGCAGCTTGTTTGCGTTCCGGTCGCCGCTACTATGCGATTCCATGGCGAAAAGCAAGCATCCGCGCCGGCAAAAATCCCGGCCGCAACACGGCGTCGCAGCGAGGCCGGGGCCGGCCCGGCATGGGCCTGCTGCCGCGCCGGCGAAGGCGCCGAGACAAACGCTCATGCTGTGGGGTAAGCACGCGGTCCGAGCGGCGCTCGCCAATCCGGCGCGGCGGGTCGCCGCTGGATGGGCCACCCCTTCGGCGCAGAGGGAACTTGGAGATTCGCGATTCCGAAAGCCGGATTTCGCGTGGTCAACGGTGACGGCCGCGAAACTCGCCGCCCGGCTGCCCGACGGCGCAGTTCATCAGGGTGTGGCGGTAGCCGTCGAGCCGCTTCGGCGGGTTCCGCTCGATGCAATTCTCGCCCCCGAAGCGCCGGCCCGCCCCCTCGTCGTGCTCGACCGGGTGACGGACCCGCACAATGTCGGTGCAATTCTACGCTCCTGCGCGGTGTTCGGGGCGGTGGCGCTGATCACCGCCGACCGCCACGCCCCGCCGGAATCGGGTGTGCTGGCCAAGGCCGCCGCCGGAGCGCTCGACCTCGTGCCGTGGGTGCGGGTCGCCAATCTCGCCCGCGCTCTGGCGGCAATCCGGGACGCCGGCTGGTGGGTCGCCGGCCTGGACGGCAGCGCGGAAGTGACACTTGCCGGGACCGGCCTCGCGGACGGCAATTCAAAAATAGCGCTCGTGCTCGGTGCAGAAGGTCAAGGTCTCCGGCGGCTGACCAAAGAAAACTGCAATATTCTCGTTCGCATACCCATGCAGTATGCAAATAACGCAAAATGCGTTAACCTGATCGATAGCTTGAACGTCTCAAACGCTGCGGCAGTTGCTCTTTACGAATTTTGCCGCAAATGAACGGTTATATTGCCGCAGTTCGAAATTCTGCAATTCTTCGTAGTAGCGACGGCTCGATCGGTTCGGCCCATGCGGAAACTCCTTCTCATACTGGCGATCTCGGTCGCCATCGCCATCCTGTACCGCGCCGAGACGCGCGCCCTGCCGCCGCAAGCCGTCGGCGCCGGCCTTCTTCAATCGGACTTCAACCATTCGCGCGGCCGGCCGGCCGGTTTCCGCCATGATCGTTGACTGGCATGTCCACTGGCTGCCGCCGGAACTGGCCGATGCACTGCGGGCGCGCACGCAGCCGCCGCGCGTCGGCGGCGGCCCGGAGGGCGAGCGGCTCGACGTTCATCGCGAGGTCCTGCCGGTCACGCCGGCCTTGATCGAGTCCGGCGCCCGCCTCGAATTCATGGACCGGCACGGCGTATCGCGGCAGGTTCTTTCGCTGCCCGGCTTGTTCGGGATCGATAGCCTGCCGGTGGACGAGGCCGCCCCGCTGGTACGCCTGTTCAACGACGCCCTCGCCAGCCTGATGGCGGAGAGTCCGGAGCGCTTTTCCGGGCTGGCCGCCCTGCCGCTGGCCGATCCGGCGGCGGCGGTCGAAGAGCTGGCGCGGGCAATGGATAACCCCGGGTTCGCCGGCGCGATCCTGCCGGCAGACGCCTTCCTCACCCGCCGCGAGGCCGAGGCCTGGGCGCCCTTGCTCGATGCGGCGAACGGGCACCGCGCCCACATCTTCATCCACCCCGGCCCGGTGCCGGCCGTCGGCGCCCAGCCGCCGCCCGACTTTGGCGACAACACTAACCTGCGTCACATCGTACTGGACGTGCAGGCCCGGCTGAGTGCGGTAACCGTCACCCTGACGCTGACCGATTTCCTCGACGCCTTCCCGGACCTCACCGTTCAGGTCGCCAATCTCGGCGGATCGGTGCCGATGATGGTTGAGCGCATGGACCATGTTTCATCGCGGCGCACGCCGGATACCCCGTTGCCGTCGAGCCGCATGAGCCGGATCTACGTCGATACCTCCAGCTTTGGCCCGAGGTCGATTGCGCTGGCCGCCGGTGCTTTCGGCGCAGAACGCGTGCTGCTGGGCACCGACCATCCGATTTTCGATACCGCGCGCACCCTGGAAGCCGTCCGGTCGTCGGGACTGCCGGAAGCGGACAGCGCCGGCATTCTCGGCGGCAACGGGAGCGCCCTGCTCCACCGCTGAAACCGAGGCTGCGCCCCCTTGCCCGTGAGCACCGGTCTCGGCTAGCCATTTCCGAAACCGCGTCGAGAGGAAGGACTTTGCCATGAGTGGCAAACTGCAGGACAGGGTGGTCGTTGTATCCGGCGCCGGATCGATCGGACCGGGCTGGGGCAACGGCAAGGCAGCGGCAGTGCTTTATGCGAGGGAAGGGGCGAAAGTGCTGGCTGTCGATATCAACCCGGAAGCCGCGGCGGAAACGGCCGGCATAATCGCCGGAGAAGGCGGCATTGCCGAAGCCTGTACGGCGGATGTCAGCCGGACCGGGCAGGTCCAGGCGATGGTAGAATCCTGCCTCGACCGGTTCGGCCGCATCGACGTGCTGCACAACAATGTCGGCGTCGTCGCGCCCAAACCGACCGCCGAGTTGAGCGACGCGGAGTGGGACCGGTTTCACGACGTCAACCTGAAGAGCATGTTCCTGACCTGCCGCGCCGTCCTGCCGGTCATGGAACGCAACGAATTCCGCACCGACGCCGACGATCGCAAGATCGGCCGGGGCGCCATTGTCAACGTTGCCTCGATCGCCGGCATCCGCTGGCTCGGCGTGCCCTATATCCACTACTCCGTTACCAAGGGCGGGATCTTGCCGCTGACCCGTACGATCGCCGTGGAATATGCCGGCCGGGGCATCCGCGCCAACGCCATCCTGCCCGGTCTGATGGATACGCCCATGGTCGTCGAGCCGCTCAAGGAGACCTACGGCGGCGGCGATCTCGAACGGATGGCCGTGGCGCGCAACGCCCAGTGCCCGACCGGCTATATGGGCGACGGCTGGGACGTCGGCCACGCTGCCGTGTTCCTCGCCAGCGACGACGCGCGCTACATCACCGGCGCTGAGCTGGTGGTCGACGGCGGGTTCAGCGCCAGGGCGGCGTAGCCGAACGGACGCCCTGGAAAGGCGGGATAAAGCCAGCACGCTTCATTGTTCTTTTTTTGTTCGAAACGCGCGCAGGCCGTATCCTATAGTCCGGTCCCGGCCGCGCGCCGGGTGCAAGTATTTCTCAGGGCCGGGCGGGCAACGGCGCATGGGGCGACTGAAGGACCAATCGATCAGGCGATCGGAGGAGAGCCGGCGGGCGGCGCGGCTGGGCGATATCACCGACGCCGGCCTGGCGATCTTCTGCTGGTGCAACCGCTGCGGCCATAACAGTTCGGTGGACAGCTGGATGCTCGCCGCGAAGGTCGGGCCGGCCCTGCCAGTGCCGGAGATTGGGGCCCGGATGCACTGCACCAACTGCCAGTCGAAGGACATCGCTACCCGGCCCGACTGGCCCTCGCTTGGCCAGGTCGCGCGCCGCGACAGGCTGTAAGACGGTTTGCCTACCCCTATTCCCACTCGATGGTTCCCGGCGGTTTCGACGTCACATCGTAGACGACGCGACTGATGCCGGGGACCTCGTTGACGATGCGCGTCGCGGTGCGGCTGAGGAAATCGTGGGAGAAGGCGTAGCTGTCCGCCGTCATGCCGTCGGTCGAGGTGACGGCGCGCAGGGCGCAGACCCAGTCGTAGGTGCGCTCGTCGCCCATGACGCCGACCGCGCGCACCGGCAGCAGCGCGGCGAAGGCCTGCCAGATTTCGTCGTACAGCCCAGCGTTGCAGATTTCCTCCAGATAGATGGCATCGGCGCGCCGCAGCAGGTCTGCCTTCTCGCGCGTCACCGGGCCGGGAATGCGGATCGCCAGGCCGGGGCCGGGAAAGGGGTGGCGCCGGATGAAGGCTTCGGGCAGTCCCAGGTCGCAGCCGAGCGCGCGCACTTCGTCCTTGAACAGGTCGCGCACCGGCTCGACCAGCTCCATGTTCATCCGTGCTGGCAGACCGCCGACATTGTGGTGCGACTTGATGGTGGCGCTCGGCCCGCCGGTCGCTGAAACCGATTCGATGACGTCGGGGTAGAGCGTGCCCTGGGCCAGAAACCGGGCGCCGCCGATCGTATTAGCCTCTTCCTCGAACACGTCGATGAACAGGCCGCCGATGATCTTGCGCTTGGCCTCCGGGTCGTCGACGCCGTCCAGCGCATCGAGGAACAGGCCCGACGCCTCGCGATGGACAAGCGGGATGTTGTAATGGTTGCGGAACAGTTCGATGACCTGTTCCGCCTCGCCCAGCCGCAGCAGGCCGTGATCGACGAAGATGCAGGTGAGCTGTTCGCCGATCGCCTCGCGCAGAAGCACGGCGACGACCGACGAGTCGACGCCGCCCGAAAGGCCGCAGATCACGCGCCCGCGGCCGACCTGTGCGCGAATCCGCGCAATCGCCTGGTCCCGGAACGCCGCCATCGTCCAGTCGCCCGCGCAGCCCGCGATGCCGTGTGTGAAATTCCTCAGCAGGTGCGCGCCCGAAGGCGTGTGCACGACCTCGGGATGGAACTGGACGCCGTAAAAGCGCCGGTCCTCGTCGGCGATGGCGGCGAAGGGCGCGCCTTCGCTGGTGCCGACGACCCGGAACCCTTCGGGCAGGGAAATCACCCGGTCGCCGTGGCTCATCCAGACCTGGCGGGTTTCGCCCGGCCGCCAGACCCCGTCGAACAGCCGGCACTCCGCCTCGACCCTGACCGTGGCCCGGCCGAATTCGCGATGGTCGGAGGATTCGACCGTACCACCCAAGATATCGACCATGGTCTGCTCGCCGTAGCAGATGCCGAGCACCGGCACGCCGAGCCCGAAGACGACCGGCGGCGCGGCGGGCGTGCCTGCCGCCGCCACCGAGGCCGGACCGCCGGACAGGATAATGGCCGTCGCGCCGAATCGGCGGATCGCCGCTTCACCGATATCGAACGGGTGTATTTCCGAATAGACACCGGATTCCCGAACCCGGCGGGCAATCAACTGCGTCACCTGCGAACCGAAATCGAGAATCAGGACACGGTCGGTCATGGCGGTGTCGGCGGCCCGGAAATTGGCGATTGGACGGGCTTATAGCAGCGGCGGGCTTCCGCGGGCCACGGGCGAATTTCCCGCCACGTCAGACGTCGCTCAGGTCACGCCAAGTATAGCTGATTTCCTTCAGGTCCGTGCCCCACAGCCGTTCGGTCCGTTCGGCTGCCCGCACCCCGCCGGCCGCCTCGTAGAAGAAGCGCGACGGATTGCCGGCCAGCACCCACAGCATCGCACTACTGTAGCCGCCGGCGCGCAGCCCGCGCAACGCCGCGCGCAGCAATGACCGGCCGATGCCCCGGTTCTGCCAGTCCTGATCAACATAGAGCAGATAGACTTCGCCTTGCGCCTTGGGTCCGCCCCGCGCGGGCCCAGCGCTGCAAAAGCCAACGACGCCGCGGTCAGGCACCCGGCAAACAAGAATGAATTGCCTGGCCGTCTGCTGACCGATCCAACGGGCGAACCGTGCTTCGTGGACCGATTCCTTCATCGACACGAGAACCCGGTCCGGGACCAGGCCGGCATAGGCCGCCCGCCAGGTCTCGACATAGACCCGGGCGAGCCCGCCGGCATCCGCCGGCCGGGCGCGTTCGATCCGGAAGCGACCGTGCGTTGTCACTGCCGCGTCCGTTCCATGACGGCGACGAAGAAGCCGTCGGTCGATGAAAAGTGAGGCAGGAGCCGGACGGCGTTGCCGGCGATGACGTTGGCCGGCGGCGCGGCGCCAAGGACCGCTGGCCAGATATCGCCGGCCGCAAGCGGCGCGAACGCGGGATTGCTGCGGAGAAACCGTTCAACGACCGTATCGTTTTCGGCCGGAAATATCGAACAGGTGACATAGACCAGCCGGCCGCCCGGCGCGACCGCAGCAGCCGCGGCGGTCAGAATGTCGATCTGGGCGGCCTGCAAAGCATCGTAGCGCTCGCGATCGAGACGCCAGGGCGCCTCCGGCTGGCGGCGCCAGGCGCCGCTGCCGCTGCACGGCGCATCGACCAATACACGATCGAACCCGCCGGCTTCCACCGGATCGCCCGGTTCAATGGTCCGGGTCTCAACTATCGTCGCGCCGGCGCGCCGCGCCCGGCGGGACAGCGGGGCCAGACGGTCGGGATCGGTATCGGTCGCGACGATCCTGCCCTCATTCGCCATGGCGGCAGCGAGCACCAGGCTTTTGCCGCCGCCACCCGCGCAATAGTCGAGCACGCGCATACCCGGCTCGGCCGCGACCAGCGCCGCTGCAATTTGGGAACCTTCGTCCTGGCTTTCCAGCCAGCCTTCCCGGATCGCCGCCAATTGCGCCAGGTTCACCCGGCTTAGCAATCGAATCCCGAGCGGGCCAAGCGCCGTCGGAACGGCATCGACGCCGGCCTGCCGCAACGCTGCCAGGCAAGAACCGCGGGTGGCCTTGAGCGTGTTGACACGCAGGGTTGCCGGCGGCTCTGCCGCGAGCGCCGGCCAGCCTGCCGGACCGGCGGCGCCGAGCACCGGTTCGGCTTCGGCAGCCAGCCAGTCCGGCATGTTGGCAACGGCCCAGGGCGGCGGCCCGGACGCCGCGCGCACGGCATCGGCCAGCGCCTTCTCCGATGCCTTCAACCCCCGCGGCCCATAGGCTGAACCGCCGAACAGGCCATCCATGTCCGCATCGGACAGGCCCGCAGCGCCGGCCAGCGCTGCGATGGCGAGGTCCCGGCCGGACAGGATCTCCCGTTTCGCCGCCCAATGCGCCCGGCCCCGGTAGCGCAGCGCCTGCCACACCTGACCGGTGATCGCCCGGCGGTCTTTCGATCCGATATAGCGGCGCTTCCGGGTGTATCCTGCGACGACCGCATGGGCCGGCGTCCGCTCCCGCCCGGCCGGCGGCGAGAGGATGGCGTCGAGGACTTCGATCGCCGCCTGAACGCGCCCGCCCGGGGTCATGCCGCCTGTCTAGAGCCCGCGATAATTCGGCGCTTCGCGGGTTATCGTCACGTCGTGAACGTGGCTCTCGCGCAGGCCGGCGCCGGTGATGCGCAGGAACCGGGCGTTGCGCTGCAATTCGGCGACGGTGCGGCTGCCCGTGTAGCCCATCGCCGCCTGAAGGCCGCCGACCAGTTGATGCAGCACGGCGGCGAGCGGCCCCTTGTAGGGGACCTGCCCTTCGATGCCTTCGGGCACCAGCTTGAGCGGTTCGGCGACTTCCTGCTGGAAATAGCGGTCGGCCGAGCCGCGCGCCATGGCCGCGACCGAACCCATGCCGCGATAGCTCTTGTAGGACCGGCCCTGGTAGAGAAAGACCTCGCCGGGCGCTTCGTCCGTACCGGCGAACAGCGAACCGATCATCGCGACGGATGCGCCCGCTGCGATCGCCTTGGCGAGATCGCCGGAAAATTTGATGCCGCCGTCGGCGATCGCCGGAACGTCAGCCGCCGTACAGACTTCGGCGCATTCCATGATTGCCGTCAACTGGGGCACGCCGACGCCCGCCACCATCCTTGTGGTGCAGATCGACCCCGGCCCGATACCAACCTTCACGGCGTCCGCACCCGCATCGATCAGGGCCTTCGCGCCGTCCGCCGTCGCGACATTGCCGGCGACAAGCTGGGTGGCGTTGCTCAGCCTCCGGATCCGCTTAACCGCCGCCAGAACGCCCTCGGAATGACCGTGCGCCGTATCGACGACCAGCACGTCCACGCCGGCGTCGAGCAGGGCTTCGGCCCGTTCCAGACCGGCCTCGCCGACGCCGGTCGCCGCGGCGACCCGCAGCCGGCCCCGCTCGTCCTTGCAGGCGTTCGGGTGGCGTTCGGCCTTGTCGATGTCCTTGACCGTGACCAGTCCGGTGCAGATGCCGTCCTCGTCCACCACCAGCAGCTTTTCGATCCGGTGCTTGTGCAGCAGGCGCTTTGCCTCGGCCCGGTCGACCGATTCGGCGACGGTGACCAGGTCTTCGCTGGTCATCAACTCCCGCACCGGCTGTTGTGGATTGTCGGCGAACCGCACGTCGCGGTGGGTGATGATGCCCGCCAGCCGGCCGTTGCCTCGCTCGACTACGGGAACACCCGAGATCCTGTGGCGGTTCATCAGATGCAGCACGTCGGCCAGCGTCTTGTCGGGCGTGACTGTGACCGGGTTCACCACCATGCCCGATTCGTATTTCTTGACCTTGCGGACTTCGCCGGCCTGGTCCGCTGGCGCCATATTCTTGTGCAGCACACCGATGCCGCCGGCCTGGGCCATGGCGATGGCAAGCTTGTGTTCGGTGACCGTATCCATCGCCGCCGAGATCAGGGGAATACCCAGCCGGATCGACCGGGTGAGCCGGGTGCCGGTCCCGGTTTCGGCGGGCAGAACGTCCGACCGGCCGGGTTGCAGCAGGACGTCGTCGAACGTCAGGGCCTCGGGGATGGATGCGGAAAGCGGAACGTCGGGGGCGGACATACGGTTCGGGCCTGCGCACTTTGCCGTCGCAGCGCAACTTTGGATCGATTGCGGCGGCGGACGGCGGTTGCCGATTGTCCGGCCTGTTTAACCACGTTCACCCGGCCAGGCAAAGCCGCGCGCTACTCGGCGTCCTCCTGGTTGCCGGGCGCGGCGCGCTCGAAGGCATCGTGCGCGTTGCAGGTTTCGCCGATGCGCCGAATCGTCGGAAAGCGGTCCATGTCCGCTCCGAATCGCGCGGCATTGAACAACTGGGGCACAAGGAAGACGTCGGCCATCGTCGGCGCATCGCCGTGGCAGAAGGCTCCGGTTGCCGGATGGCCGGCCAGCATGCGCTCGAGCCCGGCGAAACCGAGCTCGATCCAGTGCCGCGCCCAGGCCGTCACCGCCTCCTGATCCTGGCCCAGTTCGTTCTGCAGATACTGCAGCACTCGCAGGTTGCCGATCGGGTGGATATCGCAGCCCGGCACCGCCGCCATGGCGCGCACCCTCTGTCTTCCGAGCGGATCGGGCGGCAGCAGCGGCGGCTCCGGGTACGACTCCTCCAGCCATTCGAAGATCGCCGGCGACTGCACCAGCAGATCGCCTTCTTCCGTCTCCAGGGTAGGCACCTGATGCTGAGGGTTGATGCGGCTGTAGTCCGCGCTGAACTGGGCGCCGTCGCGCAGGTGGATCGAGATCTTGCGGTAATCGAGGCCCTTGAGATTGAGCGCGATCCGCATCCGGTAGGCGGCGGACGACCGGTAAAAGCCGTAAAGGAGCAGCATGGCGGATGTCCCCGCTTTGGCCGAAAACCCGCGAGCGGCCGGGTCTCGGCCACCCGCTCTCCGTTCGGATGAAGCGCCGTCAGGCCGCCGTCTTGCGGAACACCTCCAGCAGCGCGTCCGGCTGGGCGTAGAAGGGCGAATGGCTGCCGCCCATCCGGTGCACGACCGTCTTGCCGCCGACGCCGGACCCGTCGACCAGTTCGACCATCCTGTCCTGCGCCGCCGCCGGGATCGCCCGGTCCTCGGCCAAGTGGACGTAATGGCGGGCGACCTTGCCGAATTTCTCCGGCGTGACCGGCGATTTGACGCCGACCGTCTGGGCGACCTCGTCGCAATGCAGCAGGTTGGCGATCGCCGCGAAATGGCCGTCGGTCACGTCGGCGTAAAACGCTTCCTTCGCCGCGGCGACATAGGCGGGATCGGACGATCTGGGATCGATCCGCAACGCGCCGATCTTGGCCGGATCGCCCATCACCAGCGGCAGCACCTTGCCGGCCTTGAAGCTGGGATCGCCGAGCATCTCGCCCGGCGACATGCCGCCACGCAGCATGAAGGCGGTCAGATAGACGACGGAATGGATGAGATCGGGAACCGCCTCGGCGACGGCCGAGATCGTGTTGCCGCCCCAGGAATGGCCGACCAGCACCACCTTGCCGTCGCCGACGCCGGCCGCGCTCTTCACCACGTCGACGACATGGGCGGTGCGCTGCGCCTGGGTGACCTTGGCGACCGGCGAGACTTCGGTGGCGAAGGCCTTCTTGTCGAGCGGGCGCTTCAGGAACGAGGCGGGAAACCGGGTGCGGGAGCCCGCGCCGGGCAGATCCACGGCGTAGGCGGCGTGACCGGCCCTGGCGAGCCGGATCGTCATCTCGTTCCAGGTCCAGGCGCCGTGCCAGGAGCCGTGCACCAGCACGAAGGCCGGCTTCGCCTTGCCGGCGGCCCGGGCCCCGGCGGACGCGAGTGCATAGGCGCCAGCGCCCACGGCCCCGGCTTTGAGGATATCGCGGCGGTTCATGGCGGATGCCTCCCTTGATGGTCTGAAACCGGATTGTGCTGGGAGCGCCCCTGGATGGCAAGAACGCCGTTCCCCGCGGCCGAAGAAACTCCGGCCGGAGAAACTCAGAACACCATCTCCATCGGCAGGCCGCGGGCGTCTTTCGGCGGATCGGCGGGCAATTGCCCGTGGCAACCCAGGAGAACCCGTGCAGCCGAGCGGCACAGGGCCAGCGCATCGACGATGTCGTCCCGCGCCGCGCCGGAGCCGCGCGCGCCGTCCAGCCATTCGAGCACCGTATCCCGGCTGATGAAGCCGGCCATCGCGGCCAGCCGTTCCGCCTCACCCTCCGGCGTTTTCTTGTAGTGGGCCATCGGCCGTCCCGAAACGCCGGCAAACGCCAGTTCAGGATGGCCTTCGCGGAGTTTTCGGCTGCGCGCCGGCGTGATCCAGTCATCGACCTCGCGAATCTTGGGCAGGATGTTCCACATCTGCTTGGTCAGCCCCTCGCCGTCGCGCTTTCCCCAGGCGTTGGCCGCTTCGTAACTGCCCATCGCCAGCAATGGCCGGCGCACGCCGGTGAACACGCTGTTGCGCCGCGGGCCGAGCATCGCGCGCGCCTCCAGGTCGCAAGCCCGCCGGCCGCTCTCCGGCAGGCCGATCGGGATGTCGATCACGACCATGCCGGTCTCCGGCAGGCCGTCCAGCGAAGCGGCGACAATCGGCGCAGCGAAGCGGCCGGCCGCATCGCGCCGGACCATGACCCAGCCGGCGCGGCAGCCGTCGACCCCGGCGACCGAGCGGCCGGGCGTCGGCAATGATGAAGAGCGCTGCTCTGAAGCGAACGGTTCGGACGGCATTGCCCTATCGTGCGCCATGCATCGATTTCGCGCCAACAGTCGTTGCAGCCGCCCCGCCGTTGCGCCGGTTCCGGGGCTTGCCTATAAGCGCCCTGCTGTCCTCGCCGCCGTCACGCTCCGCAACCCGACGGGAAATTCGCATGCCCGGTCCGCTGGAAGGACTCCGCGTTTTCGACCTGACCCGAATCCTCGCAGGCCCGACCGCGACCCAGGTCCTGGCCGACCTCGGCGCCGACGTCATCAAGGTCGAGCGTCCCGGCACGGGTGACGACGTGCGCGGCTGGGGTCCACCCTTCCTGAAGGACGCGGACGGCGAAGAACTGCTCAACGACAGCGTCTATTTCAACGCGGCGAACCGCAACAAGCGCTCGGTCACGATCAACCTGGCAACGCCGGAAGGTCAGGGCCTGGCCCGGCGGATGATCGCGCAGTGCGATATCCTGTTCGAGAATTACAAGACCGGCGCGCTGGCGAAATACGGCCTCGCCTACGACGATCTGAAAGATGAATTTCCGGGTCTGATCTATTGCTCGCTCACCGGTTTCGGCCATACCGGCCCGTACGCGCCGCGCAGCGGCATCGACCTGGTCATCCAGGCGACGGGCGGCATCATGTCGATCACCGGACCGGAAAGCCAGGAGCCGTGCAAGGTCGGCGTCGGGGTGGCCGACCTGATGTGCGGCCTTTACTGCAATGTCGGCATCCTGGCCGCGCTGCGCCATCGCGAGCGCACCGGCGAGGGCCAGCATCTCGATATGGCGCTGCTCGATTCGCAGGTCGCCTGGCTGGTCAACGAGGGCATGAACTATCTGCACACCGGCGAGTCGCCGAAGGCCTGGGGCTCGGCCCACGTCTCGATCGTGCCCTACCAGGCGTTTCCGGCGTCGGACGGCAGCTTCATTCTTGCGGTCGGAACGGACCGGCAGTTCGTCGCCTTCGCGGACTTCGCCGGCGCGCCGGAGCTGGCCGAGGATCCGCGCTTCACCACGAATGCCTTGCGGGTGCGCAACCGGGCCGCCTGCGTCGAGGCGGTCTCGGCGCTGACCCGGCTGAAACCGCGCAATCACTGGCTGGAGGGCCTGCCGCCGCTCGGCGTGCCGGTCGCGCCGGTCAACAGCATCGGCGAGACCTTCGAGGATCCGCAGGTCCGCTCGCGCGACATGGTCGTCGAAATCCCGCACAGCGCGACCGGCAAGGCCGAACCCTACATCGCCAGCCCGCTCAAGCTGTCGAAGACGCCGCCGGAATACACGCGCCCGGCGCCGACCGTCGGCGAGCATACCGAAGAGGTGCTCGGCGAACTGCTGGGACTGGACGAAGCGGCGGTTGCCGAGCTGCGCTGCAAAGGCGTGGTCTGACCGCGGGCCGCCCCTCGATACGGCCCTGCGGGCCTACTCGGGATGAGGGTTTTCTCTAAACTCACCCTCACCCTGAGTAGCCGCCGGAGGCGGCGTATCGAAGGGCGGGGCGTATCGAAGGGCGCAATCCGTTATTCAGAGCTGCCGGTTGACCGCCGCCGTTGCGGCGTCCGACAGGCGCTGGCCCTCGAAGACGTAGCCGACCGCAACTTTCCTGCCGCGCGGGTAGAAGCAGCTGGCCAGCTTGCGGGTGTTGTTCTGGATATAGGTCAGCGTCACATCGGTGACTTTTTGACCGTCGATCGTCCGCGCAGCCTCGGCGCTGTCGTCCACACTGAATTTCGCGGTGTTGGGGCCGGTCCGGACCAGCACCGCCAGCGCCTTTTCGCATTGCGCCACTTCGGCAGACGAGAAGACGCCGCCGGTGGACGCGCAGGCGCCGAGCAGCGTTGCGGACAGCGGCGCCAGGATCAGCAATGGAAGAATACGCATTCGGAGCCTCGAACGGCAGCAAGCCGTCTTGAGAATATGCGGAACGGGCGGCCGATGTGCAATCCCGCGCTGCGCAGAACGGCGGCGGCATCCGGCGTCAAGCCCGCGAGGTCCGGTTATCCGGCGCCTGCAAGTTCCGAGAACCGCGCAGCGCCCAGCCCGGTGGCGGTCGCGGCGGCCTGCAATTCGGACCATGTCGTTTCGTCGATCCCGATGCCGGCGCGGCTGCGTTCGGCCTTGTCCAGGCGTTCCGGCTCGCCCGCGACCAGAACCGGCTCGGACGGGTCGGCCGGCGGCGCGGCCTTGACCCAATCGACCACGGCGGCGGCTTCGGCGAGGAACGGCCCGCGGCCGGCCAGCCGCTCCGGATCGATGACGATGCTGAGCATGTTGTTGCGGATGCCGGAGTCGCGGCCCCGTTCCGGCCGGATCGTCATGCCGCCGGTGAGCGCCGCGCCCAGCAGTTCGGCCATCAGGGCGAGCCCGTAACCCTTGTGATCGCCCATCGGCGTCATGGCGCCGCCCGGGACGCTGAACATGACCGTGGGGTCGGTCGTCGGCCGGCCGGCGCTGTCGATCAGCAGGCCGTCTTCCATTCGCCGGCCCTCGTTCATGGCGACGCGGACCTTGCCGAGCGCTACCTTGCTGGTGGCGAAATCCAGGATGATCGCCGGCTTGTCTCCGGCGGCGGGCACGGCGATGCAGACCGGGTTGGTCAGGAACCGGGCGTCGGCGCCGCGGAACGGCGCGACGGTCGCGTCGTGGCCGCCGACATTGACGAACTGGATGGAGACCATGCCGGCCTCGGCGCAGACCTCGCCATAGGTGCCGACCCGCCCGATATGGTGCGCCAGGATCAGGCCGCTCACCGCGACGCCGGTTTCCCGCGCCCGCTCGACCGTCCGCCGGGTGATCTCCAGCGCCGCGACCTGGCCGTGGCCGCCGCCGGCGTCGCAGACCAGGAACGGTCCGTCGTCGCGCAGGGTTTCGAGCGGCCGGTTGAGGGCCAGCGTGCCGGCCTGCCAGTTCCGCACATAAAGCGGCATCATGCCGACGCCGTGGCTGTCATGGCCTTTCAGATTGGCCTCGACCAGGTGGTCCGCCACGGTTTCCGCCTCGCTTTCGCTGCTGCCCATCGCGGCGAGCATGGCCTTGACGGCGATTTTGAGGCTGGCGTGCGGCACGGTCGGCATGGCAGGACACTCGCAGATTTCCCGGAACAGGTGGCCGGCCGGGGCGCCGGCGGTAAGGATGGCCGGACTTTCCCGCATTTTGACGATTGCCGACATGCGCGAGGCGGCGCAGCGCCGGCTGCCCAGGGTGATCTTCGATTTCGTCGACGGTGCGGCCGAAGACGAGCTGGGCAAGGTGCACAACACGGCCGCGCTCGACGCCGTCCGGGTGACGCCGAACTATCTGATCGATATCGGCAGGCGCAGCCAGAAGAAGGACCTGTTCGGGCAGACCTGGGACCGCCCGGTCGGAATCGCGCCGACCGGCATGAGCAACCTGCTGTGGCCCGACGCCGACCTGTGCCTGGCGCGCGCCGCCCTGGCCGCCAACGTGCCCTATATCCTCAGCACCGCGGCGACGACATCGATCGAGGATATCGGCAGGGCGACCGAGGGCCGGTTCTGGTTCCAGCTCTACGCCCAGAGCGACCGGGAAACCAACCTGGACCTCGTCCGCCGGGCGCGCGAGGCGGGCGCGCAGGCCCTGGTCCTCACCGTCGACGCGCCCTGGCCCGGCAAGCGCGAGCGCGACCTGCGCAACGGCTTCAGCGTGCCGTTCAGGATGACGCCGAAAACGCTGCTCGACGGCGCCCTCCACACGCGCTGGGCGATGCGCTTCCTCGCCAACCCGGCGCCGCGCCTCGCCACCATCGCCGCCTACGCCCCGGAAGGCGCCACCGCAGGGACGCTTGCGGCCTTCATGGTGGCGCGGATCTCGCAGACGCTGACCTGGGACGACCTCGCCTGGCTTCGCGACGCCTGGGACAAGCCCTTCATCCTGAAGGGGCTGCAATCCGCCGCCGACGCCGCCCGCGCGAAGGCGCTGGGGGTGAACGGCATCATCGTCTCGAATCACGGCGGGCGGCAGCTCGATGCCGCGCCGGCGCCGGTCAGCGTGTTGCCCGCGATCCGCGCCGCCGTCGGGCCGGAGATGGCCCTGATCCTCGACAGCGGCATCCGGCGCGGCTCCCATATCGGCCGGGCGCTGGCGCTCGGGGCGGATTTCACGCTGGTCGGCCGCGCGACGCTCTACGGCGTCGGCGCCGCCGGCCAGCCCGGCGCCGCCCGTTCGCTCGACATCCTGCGCGACGAACTCGACCGCTTCCAGGCCCAGACCGGCTGCCCGGACATCGGCGACATCGGAAAGCTGGAGGCCGCGCTGCCGGCGGCGGCGTAACCGCCGGCCCGCTTCCGCAGCCTGACGGGTCGCGCCGCGGGACATGCCGATGTGTCATGAAATGTCATGATTTGTCATGATCGGCTTCCGGGCCGTCCCGCTTGCCCGCATTCGTCCTTCCGGCCGGACACCGAAACCGTAATCCCTATCCCGTCATTCCGACCGGAGCGATCCGCAGGATCGCGGAGTGGAGGAATCTCGGCGCCGGACTCCGGGTTCTTGTCGTCGGGATCGAGCCGGGTTCCCTCCGCTCGCTTCGCTCGGTCGGAATGACGGGACAGGATTTGCGCACGGTCGGGATGGCGGTCCCGGGATCTGTCATGAAATGTCATGATTCGTCATGATTCGTGGCGGTATCCTCCTCCGTTGCGGATCCGCGGCCCGGCCTCAGGGTTGAGACAGACCGGTCTATATTTCGTGTTTTTTTCCGCCGTAGAGCCGTTCTTCCGGCTCGGAATCCCCGGAAATCCGCCATTTCCGTTCCGGCACCCGCGCGGAAAAAATGCATACTATGCATAGTTTCCCAGACTGCCCGCATCGGACGGCTGCGCAGTGGCGGTGGCGGCGGCGCGGCCGCGGCGCCGGAACGGCGGCATTCGGCATGTGTCAGGAAATGTCATGATTCGTCAGGGTCCGCCTTTCGGTGTTCGCTCCAACTCCCCCGTCATTCCGACCGGAGCCGCCCGGAAGAGCCTGCCCTGAGCGGAGCCGAAGGGGCGGCGGAGTGGAGGAATCCCGTCGCTGACTTCCGGGTTCCCGTTGCCGGGATCGAGCCGGGATTCCTCCGCTCGCTTTGCTCGGTCGGAATGACGAAGAGGGGTTTACGCCGGTCCAGGCCCGCCTGAAAACACTCACTCCGCCCCGGACGGAGCGTGGAGTGTTCATATAATGTTCTATGCGTGGATGTCAAGCCCTGTCTTGCACGGGCCGGTTCCGGCAGTTTGCAGGACGCCGCGCTTCCGTCGCGCGCCGGCCTTGCACCGAAACCCGACGTTACCCAGGCGGGCCCTTTCCGGCCGGCAAGGCGGATTTTGCCGCCGGACGCCCCCCGCCCCCCTACAGGTCCTTCAGCACCTTCCGCGTCTCTTCCAGCGTCAGTTGCTCGCGCTGCGCCTCGTCGAGATAGGGGACGCCGATGCCGTAGTCGCGCCAGCGGGCGGCGACCTTGCGCTCGAGGTCCGGGTCGATGGTGTTGACCGGCGGCCAGCGGTTGCCGTCCCAGTCCGGGTTCGGCGCGTGCTCCCAGCTCCGGGTCGCGTCGATCAGGGTGCGGGTCCACTTGCCGGTGCCGTAGGCCTTGACGTCGCGGTCCTCGCGCAGGGTCGAGGGATCGAGCACCGAGCCGTAGGTCGGCCCGACCAGCCAGACATCGCCGCGCCCGGCGTTGATCCGGAAGGCATAGGCCCATTCCAGCGCCTCGGGATCGCGGATGTCGATGTCCTCCTCGACCACCGTGACATTCTTGAAGAACCACTGGCCGGCGCTGGTGCCCCACAGCGCCATGCCGATCTGCTGGGCGTGGCCGCGATACTGCTTGCGCACCTGCACGACGATGTTGCAGCCCGTCACGACCGGCGGCATCCAGACGTCGGTAATCCCGCTGACGCCGGCGTCCTCCAGCATGTTCCAGGCGATCGCCGACCAGGAATAGGCGCAGAGCAGCGAATCCTCCGACGGGAAGCCGGGGCGCGCGCCCTCCAGCGCGCCGCGCATGATCGGGTCGTGGCGGTGGGTGACGCAGGAGACCTCGACGACCGGCTTGGGCGACGGCTTGCCGCCGAGATAGCCGGGATAGTCGGCGAACGGGCCTTCCATCTCCCAGGTCGACGGGTCCGGGTCGATCCAGCCCTCGACGACGATTTCCGAGCTCGCGGGAACCTGGAGCGGCACCGTCTCGCAGTCGATCAGCTCGACCGGCCGGCCGAGGATCGCGCCCATCATGTCCCATTCGCAGACATGCTTCGGGAAGGGCGAGCCGGCGCAAAAGGGCATGACGTCGTGCCAGCCGTAGGACATGGCGACCGGCATCCGGCCCTTGGCGTCGCGGTATTTCAGGAAATGGTCGCCCCAGCCCTGGGTCGGGACCAGCAATTTGCCGATCTTCGCCGGCCCGAGCACCTGGCCGCGGTAGAGGCCGATATTGGGCCGGTCGGTGGCGGGGTCGTGGGTGACGACGCCGCAGAAGGTGTCGATGAACTTGCCGCCGTCCGTGGCGTGCCAGCGCGGCGCCGGGAACTGTTCGAGGTCGATGGCCTCGCCGGTCAGGACATTCTCCTTGCACGGCCCGTGATCGACGGTCACCGGGCGGACCGGATTGCGGTAGGCGTCCTTGAGATGGCGCACCATCGCCTTGTCGCCGGCATCCTCCGGCAGGCCGAGCATCAGGCGGACCTGAGCCTTGTTCGATATCCCGCAGGTGACGAACTTGGTGCTCGTGGTCGTCCGGTAGTCGCGGATGTTGCGGAAGAACAGGCCGGGCCCCTGCAGCGCGATATTCGCCCGGGCGATGGCGCCGATCTCCTCGTCCCAGTCGACCGGCACGTCGATCCGGCGCAGCTGGTTGTGCGCTTCCAGCGTCTCGAGCCAGGCGCGCAGCGACGGTCCGGCCTCGCGCGCCGGCCCGGAGCCGCGGGCGGACGCCGCCGCGGCCAGGCCGGCGACGGCGGGATCGACGGGTTTGTTCATCGGATCGGCCTCCGCCCAATGCGGTGAGGGTTAGTGAGGCGGGCGTTATAGCACGGACGTTCGGTCGTTTGCCTAATGCCGCGATAGAGCCCGGCGTGTCGCGCCAGCCGGCGTCAGGCGTCGCAATCGACCCAGACGTCGTCCGACTGCGGCACGGCCTGGCACAGCAGGATATAGCCCCGCTCCTTGTCGCGCTTCGACAGGACGGTGCTCTTGCGCATCGCGACCGCGCCGGATTTGCGGATCACCATGCAGGAGCCGCAATGGGCGTCCTCGCAGGAATAGACGGGATCGAGGCCCCGGGACAGCATGGATCTGAGCAGGGTTTCGCCGGCCAGGTAGGGAACCTCGTGTTCCGCGCCGTCGATTGTGGCGCGGAAGGATTCGACGGCGCCGGCCGCCGGAATTTCCGTCTCCGCTTCGCCGGCGCCGTCTTCGGGCATTGTGAAACGCTCGATGAAAACGTGCCTGTCGCCGACGCCGAGGCCGCTCAGGACATCCTCCGTCAGGTCCATGAACGGTGCCGGCCCGCAAATGAAGAAGTCGCTGTCCTGCCGGTCGCCGACGAAGTCCCGGATGAGGCCGGCATCGGCCAGTCCGGATTGCGCGTCGATATGGTGATGGCATTCCAGCCGGCCGGGAAAGCGGGCGCAGAGATCGTCGAGTTCGCGCCGGAAGATGATCTGGTCGTAATCCGTATTGGCGTAGAACAGGCGCGGCGCCAGCGCGGTCTCGTGCAGCGCCTGCTTGATCAGCGAGATGACCGGCGTGATGCCGCTGCCGCCAGCGAACAGTACGGGCTGCCGGTCCCGGTTGCGCAGGACGAAGCGTCCGCTGGGCGGCGCGGTATCGATCGCGTCGCCCGGTTTCGGGACGTCGTTGAACCAGTTGGAGCCGAACCCGTCCCTGACCCGTTTGACCGTAACCTTCAGTTCGGCGTCGCCGGGAGGCGCGCTCGACAGCGAGTAACAGCGCTCGATATGGCCGTCGCCCTGCGGAATGCGGAACGTGAGGAACTGGCCGGGCCTGTAGCCGAACAGATGCGCGTGCTCGCCGGCCGGCCGCAACCGGAACGACCGGGCCTGCACGGTCTCGTCGATGATCCCTGTGATCGTGAGCGGATAAAATTTCACCATCGTGTCACGCATCCGCGCCCTGCACCGGCGCGATGGTCCGAGCAAAATAAAGCGACTGTCGGATGGAGTATACCTGTCCGGGAAGGAATCGGAGCGGCGTGGCGTCCCTCGATACGGCGCTAGCGCGCCTACTCGGGATGAGGGAGGTATGTAAGGAATTTCCTTCCTTATAAAGTCCCCTCACCCTGAGTAGCCGCGAAGCGGCGTATCGAAGGGCGTACCTCGGCCCGATCGCCGGCCCAAACAATAACGGATGCGCTCTAGAACTCGGCGGCAGCGGCCTTCGCTTCCTCGATCAGCTTCGCCCGGGTCGCAGCCTGTTCCTCCGGCGGCGACAGCATGGGCTCGACGACCAGCGAGCGGATATCCTCGAAGCCGATGAAGCTGAGCAGGAAGTCGATATACCGCTTCTGGAAATCGACCTCGAAGAAATCCGAGGGCGGCAGATAGGCGGCGCCGCGCGCGACGATCACCATCGCCCGTTTGCCCTTGACCAGCCCTTCGTAACCGCCCTCGACGACGGCGAAGGCCAGGTCCGGCTGGATGATGATGTCGATCAGATGCTTCAGCTTGTAGGGAACGTTGAAGTTCCACATCGGCGTGCTGAGCACGATCTTGTCGGCCGAGTTCACCCGGTTGAAGACCGCCTCGACATCCTTCCAGGCATTGGCTTCCCGCTCGTCGAGCGTGTCGAGGTCCAACAGCCGGTACTTGGCGTCGATCATGGCCATGTTGAGCTCGGGCAACTCGGTATCCCACAGATCCATCTTGTCGATCTCGTGATCCGGATTGGCCGCCCGGTAGGCTTCCAGGAAGGCTTCCGCCACGGCGATCGAGTGCGAGCGCTCCTTGCGCGGAGAAACTTCGATATAGATGAGTTTGGTCATGGCCCGTCACGTCCCTTCTTTGTTTTGCATGAAGGCCTGCCGGACCGTCAGTTCGCGAGCGCGATCGCGTCTCCCTTCCTGACGGGGCCTTCCTTGATTACCGCGGCATAGACACCGGCAAACCCCTCGTGCGCCTTGGTCACGTGCCGCAGCAACGCGGGGTCCGTCTCGGCGGTTTCCGGATGGATGGTGATGAACTTGCAGCGCGGGTCGCGCTCGACGACCATGACTTCGACCGTGTCTCCGATCTTCACCGTCTTGCCGACCAGCTCGTCCTCGTAGAAGCCGCCCATGTCGCTCCAGTCGACGTAGAAATTGGCGCGGAACTGCAATTTGTGGATATCGGTGCCGGTCTCCTCGCTGAGCTGATCGACCGTCTGGAGCGAGAACAGCGTCACCGGCCGGCAATCGACGATGTTGCGCTGGGTATGGTGCAGCGCCAGTTCGCCCTCGGACTTGTCCTTGAGGCCGTCCAGGAAGGCCGGATCCTCGATGTCGACCACCGCGCCGTCCGGCGTTTCGACCTCGACGCCGAAGGCGCCCGGGTCGGTCGGGAAGGGCGCATGGATATTGGCCGGGTGGCCCATCGCCTCTTCCATATTGTCGGGCTTCAGCGTTCCGTCGCGCTGCTTGAAGCGCGCCTGGTAGAGCACATAATCTTCCTGCTCGCGGGCCGTATGCCAGGGAAAGGCCTTGTCGGCCGCGGTCGAGGAAACCGCGTAGACCCGGTCGCCCATCAGGCCGGTAAAGGCGACGAATATTTCGTCGACTTCCTCTCCGCGCATGCTCTTCACAGGATAGCGCCAAATGCTTTCCACATTACCCAACATCGATCCGCCCTCGCAGTTACAGGGATAATATTCGCCCCCGCCCGCGGGCGACGTCGCTCACGTTCGGGGAAACCCGCGGTGATCCGCTATCTGATTTTCGTGTCGTCCTGGCCGGAATCGGCAGCGCTTCGACCGCCCGCAGGCAATCGAACTGCCAGTCACCCGACCTGGCTGGTCGCATCATTTGCCTACCAAACGCCGGCCCCGTGGTATCGGACGATGCCGTGGGCCGGCTTATGCGATTCCGAAACTGCCGGGATTCAGCGATTGCGGAACCTTACGCGACACGCGGAGAAAGCCTAGCACCGAACCGTTCGGGAGTCCAATTCCCCGCCGATTTCCCACCGGCCCGGGGGCGTTCGGAGGGGCTCAGGCCGCCTTGTCCTCTTCCTGCTGGAGGGCGAAGATCGAAGTATAGCCCCTGGACCAGTCCGGCGGGATCAGGCAGGGCCGGGGATCGAACTCGGCCCAGCGCGCCGCCTCGCCGCGGATGACGCTGTTGGACAGCGCGATGTTGTCGACGATGCCGGGGAACAGGGTGATGGCGTCCGCCGCCGCATAGGTGTGCAGCAGCAGCGGCCGGGAGCGGCTGGACTCGTTCGGCATCGAGCCGTGGACCATCCGGCAGTTGTGGATCGTCACCGAGCCGCGCTTCCCTTTCAGCCAGACGACGTCGCCCAGCCGCACCCTGGGCAGGTCGCGGTCGTGGATCGCGCCGACCCACTGGCCGTCGTCGTCGTAGAGGTCGAACAGGTCTTCCTCATGGCTGCCGGGAATGACGCCCATCGGCCCCATCTCGTCGTCGACATCGGCCATGTAGACGCCGATGGTGAGCGGCGAATAGTTGGAATGGGGCCAGAACTGGATGTCCTGGTGCCATTTCACCTCCTCGCCGCCGCCGGACCATTTGAAGTTCAGCTTGGAGTGGTGGAACTTGACGTTGGGGCCGAGCAGGTCTTCGGCGAGATCGACGATCGGCCCGCGCAGGCCGAATTCCTCGAGCACCGGATCCTGCGTCACCGGATGGTTGAGCCGGCGCAGCCGCGGATTGTCCGCCGAATGGGCCGGTTCGAGGTCGAACACGTCGTTCGACACCGTGCAGGCCCGGCTGTCCCCGATGAAGCGGTTCGTCACCGCCCATAGCCGGTCGAGCCAGTCCTCGGAGACGAAGCCGTCGAGATGCAGGTAGCCGTGCTCGAAATAGAACCGGCGCTGCGCGTCGCTCAGCACCTTCGCCGGATGTTCGAGAACCTTCTCGGGGGTCATGGCCGATCCTTCCCTGGGGCGGTGTCTGCGCCTCTAACAGATCGCGGTCGCGGTTAAGCGAGCATCAGGCGCTCGCCTTTCGGCTCCGGTACCCGGTCGCCGAGTTCCCGGGCCGTATCGATCCAGAAATCCATCGCCTCGTTTACGTTCCGGAGCGCGGCTTCCTGCGTGTCGCCATGCGCCATGCATCCCGGCAATTGCGGGACTTCGGCGATGAAAGCCCGGTCTTCATTGCTCCAATAGAGAACGATCTCGTACTTGTGCATCACTCGCGCGCCCTAAACCCGCAAAATCTTGCCCGGGTTCATGATGTTGTCCGGGTCGAGGGCCTTCTTGACCATGCGCATGAGCGAGACCGCTTCGCCGTGCTCGGCGACCAGGAAGTCCATCTTGCCCATGCCGATGCCGTGCTCGCCGGTGCAGGTGCCCTCCATGGCGATGGCGCGGTGGACCAGGCGCTCGTTGACCGCATTGGCCCGGGCCATCTCGTCCGCGTCTTCCTTGTCGGCGATCAGCACGAGGTGGAAGTTGCCGTCGCCGACATGGCCGACGATGGGCGCGATCAGGTCGTTCTCGCGGATGTCGTTCTGGGTCTCGACGATGCATTCGGCGAGCCGGCTGATCGGCACGCAGACGTCGGTCGCCCAGACCTCGGCGCCCTTGCGGATGTTCTTGGCGGCGTAGGCGGCGTCGTGGCGGGCCTGCCACAGCTTCGCCCGCTCCTCGGCGCTGGCGGTCCACTGGAAGTCCCCGCCGCCCCATTCGTCGGAGATCGCCTTGACCATTTCGGCCTGCTCGGTCGTGCCGGCCCCGGTGCCATGGAACTCGAACCACAGCATCGGCGCGACCGGCAGGTCGGTGCCCGAATAGTCGTTGGTCGCCTTCATCTGCACTTCGTCGGCGATCTCGATGCGCGCGACCGGGATGCCGAGCTGGATGGTCTCGATCACCGTGTTGACCGCCGCTTCGAGCGACGGGTAGGCGCACAGGGCCGAGACGATGGATTCCGGAATGCCGTAGAGCCGCAGCGCGATCTCGGTAATCACGCCCAGCGTGCCCTCGGAGCCGACGAACAGGCGGGTGAGGTCGTAGCCGGCCGAGGATTTGCGCGCCCGCTGCGCCGTCTTGACGATGCGGCCGTCGGCGGTGACGACGGTGAGGCCGAGCACATTCTCGCGCATGGTGCCGTAGCGCACCGCGTTGGTGCCGCTCGCCCGGGTCGCCGTCATGCCGCCGATCGAGGCGTCGGCGCCGGGATCGATCGGGAAGAACAGGCCGGTATCGCGCAGATATTCGTTGAGCTGCTTGCGCGTCACGCCGGGCTGGACGCGGCAGTCCAGGTCCTCGGCGTTGACCTCCAGCACCGCGTCCATGCGCGTCAGGTCGATGCACAGGCCGCCGTTCAGCGCCGCGACATGGCCCTCGAGCGAGGTGCCGGTGCCGAACGGGATGACCGGCACATGATACTCCGCGCAGACCGTGACCGCCTCGGCGACCTCTTCGGTCGATTCGGCGTAGAACACGGCGTCCGGCGGCACGACCGGGTGATGGTCCTCGCCCTTGCCGTGCTGTTCGCGCACCGATTCGGAGGTCGAAAGCCGGTCGCCGAAACGCTGTTTGAGGATACCGACCGCCTCGTCGATCCGCGACTCCGGCCGGTGCTCGACCGTACGGTGTATCTGCAGGGCCATGCCGGGGCCTCCCGGTTTCTTGCGGGTTGCGGCGAACCCGCTTCCGTTCCCATCCTGCTTACGCCACCGCCGGCCCTCCGGCAAGCGGGGCGGCAAGGCACAGGGCTGCGCCGCCGCCGTCTACGGGGTTTTCCATCGGGCGGGCCTTGCCGTAAGAAACTGCGCGCCGACCGCGATGTCGGTTTTCCGACCCTCCGATGGCCCGACCATGCCGACCCTGCCCGACTTCGCCGAACGGACGCCTGACAAGCCTGCGCTCATCATGGCCGGCAGCGGCGAGATTGTGACCTATGCGGACCTGGAGGCGCGCTCCAACCGCTTCGCCCACCTGCTGCGCGCGCTCGGCATCCGCGCCGGCGACCACATCGCCTTCTTCGTCGAGAACCATCCGCGCTTCTTCGAGCTGTGCTGGGGCGCCAAGCGGGCCGGGCTCTACTATACGGCGATCAGCTCGTACCTCACCGCCGGCGAGGTCGCCTACATCGTCAACGACTGCGGCGCCCGGCTGTTCGTCTCGACGGACTACAAGCGCGACGCGGCGATTGCCGTGCCGCCGCTCTGCCCGAAGCTGGAGCACTGCCTGATGATCGGCGGCGCGGCGGACGGTTTCGCCTCCTACGAGGACGCCGTCGCCGCCCAGCCGGCAGGCCGGATCGCCGACGAGGTCGAGGGCACGGACATGCTCTATTCGTCCGGCACCACCGGCCGGCCCAAGGCGGTCAAGCGGCCGCTCCAGGGCATGGCGTTCGGCGAACATGACGGGGCGCTCGCCATGCTCGCCGACGCGGTCGGCCTGCACCGCGACATGGTCTACCTGTCGCCGGCGCCGCTCTATCACGCCGCCCCGCTGCGCTACAACATGGCCTCGGTGGCGCGCGGCGCGACCAGCGTGGTCATGGAGCGGTTCGACGCTGCGCACAGCCTGGCGCTGATCGAGCGCCACCGGGTCACCCACAGCCAGTGGGTGCCGTCCATGTTCGTGCGCATGCTGAAATTGCCCGAGGCCGAACGGACGCGGCACGACCTGTCGAGCCACGTCACGGCGATCCACGCCGCCGCGCCCTGCCCTATTCCCGTGAAGGAGGCGATGATCGACTGGTGGGGCCCGATCCTGCTGGAATATTACGGCGGCACGGAGAGCAATGGGCTGACGCTGATAAACACCGAAGAATGGCTGCAGCACCGCGGCTCGGTGGGCCGGCCGGTCGTCGGCGTGCTCCACATCGTCGGCGAGGACGGTGCGGACCTCCCGCCCGGCGAGACCGGCACGGTCTATTTTTCCCACGGGCCGCCCTTCGAATATTTCAACGATCCGGCGCGCACCGCCGAGGCCTATGACGACCGCGGCCGGTCCACCCTGGGCGACATCGGCCACATGGACGAAGACGGCTATCTTTACCTGACCGACCGCAGGTCGTTCACCATCATCTCCGGCGGCGTGAATGTCTATCCGCAGGAGATCGAGAACCTGCTGATCACCCATCCGAAGGTCGCGGACGTGGCGGTGATCGGCGTGCCCAGCGAGGAATTCGGCGAGGCGGTGAAGGCCGTCGTCCAGCCGCTCTCGATGGCTGACGCCGGCGACGCGCTGGCCGGCGACCTGATCGCCTTCGCGCGCGCCGGCCTGAGCGCGGTCAAGGTGCCGCGCAGCGTCGACTTCCTGGAAGCCCTGCCCCGCCACCCGACCGGCAAGCTCCCCGCCACCCGACCGGCAAGCTCTACAAGCGCCTCCTCAAGGACCGCTACTGGGGCAGGCGGGACAGCCGGATCGTTTAGTTCGGCCAGGCAAGAGGCGTGGCCGGCCGACGCGTCGCCGTTCCAGAAGAGTCTCAGCGTATGAACCTCATTGCCACCCCGGACGGAGCGCAGCGACGGTCCGGAGTCCAGGGCCGCAGGACCGGACTGCGTTCAGGGGCGTAGGGGAGGGTTTCAAACCCTCCCCTACAGTGCCGGCCGAAAAGTCAGGTACCGGGGGGCCGGTCCGGAATTCTGGTGCCCTTTGCTCTGGACGCCGGATCAAGTCCGGCGTGGCAAATTGGGGCGGTCCGGAAGAAATGCCTCCTGCTCGGCCGCCTGAGATTTCCCGCCGTCATCCGCCCATCGGCACGATCTTGTTCGCGGCGTCGTGGCCGATATCGGCGCGGCCGAGATAGGGGATGCCGGCGGCGGCGCAGCGCTCCCGCGCCATTTCCTCTTCGGTCAGGACATAATCGGGATCGTTCTCCGGAATCTCGCCGCAGCGGCCGAGGCGCAGGCCGGCGATCCGGTCCATGCCCGGCGCCGACAGGACCTGCCAGAGCGCCCGGTCGAGCCGGTACATGTATTCGTCGATATCCTCGACCATCAGGACCCGCCCGGCGAGGTCGGGCTGCCACGGCGTACCGATCAGGTGGCTGAGCACCGTCAGGTTGAAGGCCACGGCCGGCGCGCCGTTTCGCGCCGAGGGCTCGACGGTCTCCGGATCGAGATCGACCAGCCAGGAGAGCGCGCGGCGCAAGGCGGCCTCCCCGTCCTTGCGCTTGATGTCCGTCGGCATCGGCCCGTGCGCCAGGTCGGCGACGCCGGCTTTCATCAGCAGCGCCAGCATGTTGCCGGCGTCGCTGTAGCCCAGATAGGTCTTCTCCAGCGCCGGCGGAGCAAGCGCGCCCTCGATATGCGGCAGGAGCCGGCCGGCGCCGTAGCCGCCGCGCGCGAACCAGACGGCGTCGACCGCGGGATCGTTGGCGACTTCCAGGAAGGCTGCGGCGCGCTCCCTGTCGGTTCCGGCAAAATGGCCCGCCGACAGGAAGCATTGCGGGTGGAACAACAACTCCGGCCGCTGGGCGAACGGCCGGTCGGCAAACTGCGCCGCAGCAATGGCCTTGACCCATTCGACCAGGGACTGGTCTATGCGGTTGCTCGGCGCGACGATGGCTATCTTCATACCCAGATGACCCAAAAAACCAGCGGGCCCCGATCCTATTTCCTGTGCGGCATCGGCGGCAGCGGAATGCTGCCGCTGGCCCTGATCCTACAGGCGCAGGGCCATCGGGTGGAAGGGTCCGACCGCACGCTCGACGCGACACCCGGCGGGGAGCAAGCCGCGGCCAAGTTCGACTATCTGCGCCGCCGCGGCATCCGCCTGCATCCGCAGGACGGCAGCGGCATCCGCCGGGCCGGCCAGATCCTCGTCGCCTCCGCCGCGGTCGAGGACAGCGTGCCCGACGTCGCTGCGGCGCGCGCGGTCGGCGCCCGGCGCATGAGCCGGCCGGAGGCGCTCGCCGAACTGTTCAACGCCGCGCCGCAGCGCGTCGGCGTCGCCGGGACCAGCGGCAAATCCACCGTCACCGGCATGATCGCCTGGATTCTCCATTGCGCCGGGCGCGGCCCGACCGTCGTCAACGGCGCGGTGATGAAGAATTTTGCCGGGCCGGACGATCCGTTCGCGAGCGCGCTGGCGGGATCGGGCGATACCATCGTCAGCGAAATCGACGAAAGCGACGGTTCGATCGCCCTGTTCGACCCGTCTGTCGCCGTGCTGACCAACGTTTCGGAAGACCACAAGACGATGGACGAGCTGCGAGGCCTGTTCGCTGAATTCGTCGGTAAAGCAGACCGTATTGTCCTCAATTCCGACGATCCGGAAGCCCGGTCCATCGGTAGAAGCCTGAGCGCGGGCCGACAGATCCGGTTCAGCCTGAAAGACCGCAGCGCCGGCCTGTCCGCCGACCGGCTTGAACCGGCGCCGGACGGCATCGGCTTCCGCCTGTTCGCCGAAGGGCTGCCGAACGGGCAGCAGGTCGATCTGCAGGTTCCCGGCATCCACAATGTCGCCAACGCACTCGCCGCAATCGGCGCGGCGACGGCGTGCGGCGTTCCCGCGGCGGAGGCGGCCCGGCATCTGAACGGATTTGCCGGCCTGCGCCGCCGCCTCGAAACCGTGGGAAAAGCCGGCGGCGTGACCGTGATCGACGATTTCGGCCACAACCCGGACAAGATCGCCGCCACCCTCGACGCGCTGCACGCCTTTCCGGGCCGGCTGCTCATCCTGTTCCAGCCCCACGGCTTCGGCCCGCTGCGCAAGATGCGGACGGGTTTCATCGACATGTTCGCCGGGAAACTCAGCGCGGAGGATGTGCTGCTCATGCCGGAACCGGTCTATTTCGGCGGTACGGTGACCCGGGACATTTCGAGCCGCGCTATCGTCCTGGCCGTCGCTGCGGCCGGGCGGCGGGCCGAAGCGCATGAGCGCCGTTCGGATTGCGGGGACCGGCTGCTCGAACTGGCCGGACCGGGCGACCGGATCGTCGTCATGGGCGCGCGGGACGATACGTTGACGGAATTCGCCCACGAGCTTCTCAAGCGGCTGGAACGGTGACCGCCAAAAACGACCGCATTTTGATTGCCGGCGCCGGCCTGGGCGGGCTGACCGCCGCGCTCGCCCTGATCCGGCGCGGCCTCAGGGTGACCGTGCTCGAACAGGCGCCGGCGCTGGGCGAGGTCGGCGCCGGCGTCCAGATCGGCGCCAACGGCATGTGTGTGCTCGATCATCTCGGCCTGTGGCCGGCGCTCGAATCGCTGGCCTGGCAGCCCGAGGGCAAGCGCATCTACCATTACCGCACCGGCGAAAGCTGGCCGCTCTACGATCTGGGCGCGGAATCGGTGGAACGCTACGGGTTTCCCTATTGCATGTTCCACCGGGCGGACCTGCACGCGGTGCTGGCCGATGCCGTCGCCGCGGCGCAGCCCGATGCCGTGCGCCTGAACGCGAAACTCGCCGGCGTCGAGCAGGACGGCATCTGCGCTACGGCGGTGCTGTTGGGCGGCGAGCGGGTATCCGGCGCGGCGCTGGTCGGCGCGGACGGCATCCATTCGGTCGTCCGCCGGGCCCTGTTCGGCCCCGACGATCCGCAGTTCACCGGCATCGTCGCCTGGCGCGGTGTCGTTTCGACCGCAGATCTGCCGGCGCCGTTGCTGGAGCCGCAGAGCGCCATCTGGATCGGGCCGGGCGGCCATTGCGTGCATTACCAGCTGCGCAACGGCGCGCTGATGAACTTCGTCGGCGCCATCGAGCGCAGCGACTGGCGGATCGAAAGCTGGAACACGCCGGGCACCGTCGCGGAATGCCTGCGCGATTTCGACGGTTGGAACGAGACGCTGCGCAGCCTGATCGGCGCGATTCCGGCGCCCTACAAATGGGCGCTGCATGTCCGCGAGCCGATGGAGGCGTGGTCGAAGGGGCGGATGACGCTGCTCGGCGACGCCTGCCACGCCACCCTGCCCTTCCTCGCCCAGGGCGCCAACCACGCCATCGAGGACGGTCTGGTGCTCGCCCGCGCGCTGGACGCGTTCGCGGATGTCGAGACCGCCCTGAAGCGGTACGAGGCAGCGCGGCTGGAACGCACGGCGCGCATGGTGCGCGGCTCGGCGGCCAACACGGCGCGCTTTCACAATCCGAAGCTGGCCGACCCGGCCGAGACCGCGCGCATCGCCCGCGAGGAGTTCGACCCCGCCGCCGTCGCCGCCCGCCACGACTGGCTGTTCGAATACAATGCGGTGACGGCGGAGATTTAGGGCCGGCCGCGGAATGTCGGCAGCACGGCCGGTCCAGGGATATGGACAGCAGAAATTTAATGGGTTAAGTAAATCGTATGGACGCCAATCTCGCCGGTCTGGTCGCGCTCGGAGCGCTGATCCTCGGCCTGTTCGCCTGGCTGCGGCAGGACATCCGGGGTTTGCGCGGCGAGATGCGGAGCGAAATCGGCGGTCTGCGCGACGAGATGCGTAACGAAATCGGCGGTCTGCGCGGCGAGATGAACGAATTGCGCGACCGCGTGGCGCGCATCGAGGGACTGCTGGAAGCCGTGTTCATGCGCCGCGACTTGACGCCTCTGCCCGATCCGCCGTTGCCCGGCGGTCCGTCGCCGACATCCGAAGCCGCTTGAATCCGCCGGTTGCCCGATAGCCGCCCGCCGCCAGCCATAATCCCGAAGCGGCGCAGCGAAATGGCCGGCGTCTACTCGAACCCCGCACCCGGCGCCGGCGTCGCGGCCGGGGCGCCGAGCTTGCGGGCCGCTTCCCAGCCTCCGTAGCGCTCGATGAGCGCGCGCTGGTCCGCCCTGGCGCGGCGGTCGGCGTCCTCGGGATCGACGATCTCCCGCAGCAGGGCCTCGCATTCGGCAAGCGTCGCGGCATGGGCCGGGTCGGGCGCCAGGTCGGCCAGTTCTTCCGGATCGGCTTCGAGGTCGAACAGTTCCGGCGGGTGGCCGACATAGTAGTGATACTTGTACCGGCCCTTGCGCAGCATGAAACCGCCGCTGTTCGAACCGACCGCGTGGTATTCGGAGAAGGCGATCCGGCCGGGGTCGTCCGCCTCGTCGATCAGGGCGAACAGGGACCGGCCGGGCAGTGCCGCCTCGTCTTCGGCCGGATCGAGGCCGACGGCGTCGATCACCGTGGGATAGAGATCGACCAGGGTGACCGGCGTTGCGACGGTCTTGCCGGCAGGCACGTCCGGCCCGGCGACGATCATCGGGATCCGGCTCGCCTCCTCATAGAGCACCGATTTGCCCCACAGGCCGCGGGCGCCGACATTGTCACCGTGGTCGCTGGTGTAGACCACCCGCGTCCGGTCGCTCAGGCCGGTTTCGTCCAGCGTATCCAGCACCGCGCCGATCCGTTCGTCCACGAAGGTGCAGAGCGCGTGATAGGCGGCGATCGCCAGCAGCCGCTCGTCCTCGCTCGCAAACTGGTCGTCGGTCTGCGAGAAGCGCGCATGCTCCTCGACCCAGGGATGGCGTTCGTAGCCGCCCTGCGGATGCAGCTTCGGAAACGGCATGTCCTCGATCGGATAGGGATCGAAATACCGCTGCGGCGCGACCAGGGGAAAATGCGGCGCGACGAACCCGATATAGAGCACCCACGGGCGCGGATAGTCGTGCTTCGCGGCCTCGCGCAGCCAGGCCGCCGCGTGGTCGGCGATCCGCATGTCGTAGCGGTTGTAGCCGCTTTCGCCGGGGCCGATCGCCTTGAGCATCCGGAAGCTGCCGCGCGTGTCCGGCAACGGATCGCGCTGCGAACCCCAGACCATGCCGATGCCGTTATAGATGTGCATCGGCTCGATCTGCCGGTCGATGCCGTAGGGGTCCTCCTCCCGGCGGTAGTGCAGCTTGCCGATGGTGGCGTTGTACAACCCCTCTTCCTGCAGCCGGTTCGGCCAGCCCCTGACCCTGCCGTCCCAGGCGATGGCATTGTCCCAGTAGCCGATCTCGTGAACGTAGCGGCCGGCCGCGAAGCTCGCCCGCGCCGGCACACAGATCGGGCTGTTGGTGTAAGCCGCGGTGAAGGCCGTGCCGCCCGCGGCCAGCCGGTCCAGGTTCGGCGTCCGCACCCGCGGATGGCCCCTATGCCCCATGAAGCGGGGATCGTGCTCGTCCGACATGACGATGACGAGGTTGTGCGGCTGCATCGGGTCGCTGCTCCTGCCGTGTCACCCGCGCCGGCCGGGCGGTCGCGCCTTGCGCCGCCGCGGCTGGATCACTCCGGCTTCTTCCTGCGCGCGAACGGTCCGGCCGGTTCGGTTTCGATCCGCGCCAGGAGCCGGTCGAGACAGCCGACCAGCATGGCCCGCTCGTCGCCCGTCAAATCCTCGACCAGCCAGGCCTGACGCTGCCGGCCGATAATCCGGATTTCCTCGTAAAGCTTCCGGCCTGCATCGGTCAGACGCAGCGAGGCGCGCCGCCGATCGGTGGGATGGGGGTCGCGCACGACGTAGCCGCGATCGATCAGGCCCGGCAGCAGGCGCGAAACCTGCGCCTTGTCGATGGCGCCGCGGCGCGAAACGTCGCGCAGCGACAGCGGGCCGAATTCGCCCAGCACCGCCACGGTTCGCCACTCGGCGAGGCCGAGCCGGTACTGCGCCTTCAATTCGTCGTGCATCTGCCGGCTCAGCAACGTGGACAGCTTGTGCAGGCGATAGGTGTAGAACTGGCTGATGAGGACCGGCTCGTCGCCGGCCGGTCCGGTTTCGCGCTCAAGGGCGCCCGCCCGCCGGGTTGCGGCTGCTGCCCGTTTATCCTCCGGCGCTTGGGCGCCCGGTTTTGCCCGATCCGTCACGTTACGGCCCCCGCCGTTCGATTTCAGCTTGACTCAAATAGTTGATAAATCAACGATATAATCAAATCCTCTTCGATTCGGCAAATCCAGTCAGAGAATCATGACGCAGCCGCCGAAATTCGCGGCGCCGATTGCCGCGGCTGTCGCTGCCGCGCCCGTTTTCGTCCCTCGCGCCCCGATCGCCGTCCGGCACCGCGGCTTCGTGAATATTGAGAAGACCGTATGACCGACACCGCCGACCGCCGCCCCAACATCCTGTTCATCACATCGGACCAGCAGCGCGGCGACTGCTACGGTTTCGAGGGGCGCCGGATCAAGACTCCGCATCTCGACCGGCTGGCCGCCGAGGGCACGCGCTTTGCCGCCTGCATCACGCCCAACGTGGTCTGCCAGCCGTCGCGCGCGTCGATCCTGACCGGGCTGCTGCCGATGACCCACGGCGTGCACGACAACGGCATCTCCCTGGACCCCGAGATCGGCGCGGCGGGCTTCGCCGGCGCCCTTTCCGCCGCCGGCTATCGCACAGGTTTCGTCGGCAAGGCGCATTTCGCGACCTACAGCACCTTCGCGCCGACCGGCAGGCCGGAATGCATCGAGAGTTCGCGGAACTTCGGCCCGGAGTGGACCGGCCCCTATATGGGCTTCGAGCAGGTCCAGCTGATGCTCGTGGGCCACAACTGGTTTCCCGTCCGCAAGCCGCCCCAGGGGCTGCACTACGAACGCTGGTATCACGCCGACGGACGGGGCGATGAGAAAACCGACCTGTACTGGGGCGACTTCCGGGAGACCGGCGGGCTCGCCGCCCAGACCTGGAACTCGAAACTGCCCGAAGCCTGGCACAACAGCGCCTGGGTCGGCGACCGCACCATCGACTTTATCCGGCAGGGAAACGAAACGCCCTGGTGCGTCTGGGCCAGCTTCCCGGACCCGCACCATCCGTTCGATGCGCCGGAGCCATGGTGCACCCTGCACCATCCCGACGACGTGGACCTGCCCGCGCACCGGACCCCCGACTTCGACCGGCGGCCCTGGTGGCACCGGGAAATCGTCGAGAAGAAGATCGAGGGCGAATTCGCCGAGCTCCGCGCGCAGTACAGCCGGATCCCCTTCCAGAGCGACCGGCAGCTCCGCCATCTGATCGCCAACTATTACGGCCAGATCTCCCTGATCGACCATCATGTCGGCCGTATCCTGATCGCCCTTGCGGAGAGCGGCCAGGCGGACAACACCGTCGTCGTCTACTCGTCGGACCACGGCGACTGGCTGGGCGATCACGGCCTCGTGCTGAAAGGCCCCATGCATTACGAAGGATTGCTGCGCGTCGGGCTGATCCTGCGCGGCCCGGGCGTCCCGGCCGGCGAGGTCATCGACGATCCGGTCTCGACCATCGACCTGCCGGCCACCTTCGTGGACTGGGCGGGCGCAGAATGGGCGGGCGCGACCGGCCTCGACGCCCGCCATTCGACGAGCTTGCGCCCGTTGATCGAGGGCGGCGGGGAGAATGGCGGGTGCAACGGCGCGGGCCGGGACTATGCCTACAACGAATGGGAACTGCATCCGAACCGGGCCGGCGTGCAACTTTCCCTGCGCTGCGTCCGCACGAAGACCCACAAGCTGACCTACGAGGCCCTGTCCGATACCGGCGAACTCTACGACCTGGCGAACGATCCGCAGGAAATGGACAACCGCTGGAACGACCCGGGCGTGGCCGGAGCGCAGGGCGAACTCATGGACATGATCCGCGCAAGGCCGGACGACGCGATAACGGAACTGAACGAGCCGGACGGGGCGGCGTGAGGGGATCGCCTCCTATCCGCCCAGCCAGGGCAGCCACACCGCGAGCGGGGGGAAGATCACGATCAGCAGGGTGAGCAGCAGGGCGCAGCCCATGAAGGGCAGCGCGGCGAGGCAGATTTCGCCGAAGCGGGTGCCGGGCGGCGCGACGCCCTGCATGACGAACAGCAAGAGGCCGAAGGGCGGCGTCGTGAAGCTGATCTCCATCGCCAGCAGCATGATGACGCCGAACCAGATCAGCTTGACCTCCGGCGCCAGGCCGAAATCCAGCCCCTGCACGATCGGGAAGAAGATCGGCACCGTCAGCAGCATCATGGCGAGCTGGTCCATGAACATGCCGAGCAGCAGCAGGATGCCGAACATCATCAGCAGCATGACGTAGGGCGAGACGTCGAAACCCGCGACCCACTCGATCAGCGCCGCGCTCGAGCCCGAAGCCGCCAGCACATTGGAGAACAGAGAGGAGCCGAACAGGATCATCAGCGCAATCACCGTCACCCGCCCGGCGCCCCAGAGCGATTTCCACATCGCCACCGCGAAGTGCGGCCCGAAGGCCAGGGCCCGCCGGAGATCTCCGCGCAGCAACGGCACCGCGAACAGGTAGCCGACCGCCAGCAGGATGACGCCGACCGAGCCGTAGGCGGCCGCTTCCGAAGGCGTCGCCACCCCGCCCATGATCAGGGCGATGACGAAACCGATGATCGAGATCATCGGCAGGACATCCAGCAGAAAGAGCAGGATGCGCTGGCTGACCGGCACCGTCTCGACATCGTAGGACGGCGCGGCTTCGGGATCGAGCGTCGCCCGGATGAAGATCAGGATCGCATAGAATACGGCGAGCAGCAGGCCGGGCACGACGCCGGCGATCAGCAGCCTGCCGATATCGATCTCCGCCAGCGTGCCGAGCAGCACCGCGAGCGCCGACGGCGGGATCAGCATGGCGAGGCCGCCGGTGCCCAGGATCGGGCCGATCGACATGCTCTTCTTGTAGCCGCGCCGGGTCATCTCCGGCACCATCAGCGTGCCGAGCAGGGCGGTCGAGCCCATCGACGAGCCGGAAAGCGTGGCGAAGGCCGTGCCGCCCGCCACGGTGACGTAGGACAGGCGGGCCGGCACCCGGCCCATCAGCTTCTCGACGGCGTTGAACATCCGGCCGGCGAGGCCGGTATGGAAAAACAGTTCGCCCATGAGCAGAAACATCGGAATCGGCACGATGGCGAAAATCGCCATGTTGCCGAACGCGTTGTCGACATGCTGGCCGATGGCAGACTGCAGGCGCGTATCGAAATCGCCGAACCGGCCGAAGATGAAAAATGCGGCGACGGTGTTGACCGCGATGAAGGCGATGCCGACCGGCAGGCCGGCGAACATCAGGAACAGGATGGAGCCGAACAGCGCCAGAAGGATCCAGTACCACTCCATCTAGCGGGTTTCCGTCAGGCTGCGCCGGGTTTCCTCGAGTTCCACCCGGTCGCTGCCGACGCCGGCTTCGCCGCTGTGCATGGTGTTCCGGCCGAAGACGAAGCGGACAAACTCGACCGCCATGAACAGGAAGCCGACCGGATAGGCGACGGTGACCGTCCATAGCCGCATACCGCGATCGTCGCGGAGTTCGTCGAAGGCGAGCGGGTCTTCGACATGCTCGATGAAAATGCCCCAGGTGTACCAGACCCAGACGAGGCAGATCGCGGCGCACAGGGCGGCGATGCCGCGGGACAGGGCCTTCCGGCTGCGCTCGCGGACGGCTGCGGTCAGCAGTTCGATATAGACATGGCCCCGGGTCCGAACGAGCCAGGGAGAACCCAGAAAAAGGATGTAGAGAAATCCGTACTCGATCAGCGTGAAAACGAACTGGTTGTAGGCCCAGCCCGCAGTGCGGAAGATCGTCATGTAGACGATCGCCAGCATGATGAAGCCGATATAGAGCGCGGCCAGCGCCATCATGGACCACAGCAGGCCGGCCCAGGCTTTATCGACGGCGCGCAGGAAGGTCATCGGGTTTCCACGGCGCGAAAGGTGGCGGCTGGCGCCGCACACACGGGCGGGAAGGCTGCCGCGCAGCGGCGGCGCACCGGCAAGGAAGCGGCGGCGGTCCGGTTGCCGGCGCCGCCGTCCCCTGCCATCGGACGGTGCCCCCTAAGTCGGGGAAACGGCTATCCGGGCCGGTCTATTGCTGCTGCCAGAGTTCGCGCAGCTTTGCGACATGGCCGGTCGGACGCTTCGCCTTCTTCAGGCGATCGACCATGCGCGCATAGGCCGAATCGATCGCCAGCTTCGAATAGACCGCGGCCGCCGGTACGGCGTGGAACTTCATGCCTTCCTTGGCCAGCGTCGCCCGCTCCTTCTTCGCTTCCTCGAGAAGAACCTTGCGCACCGCCAGTTCGTTGGCGATCACCAGGTCCTGGATCAGCTTCTGGAGGCCGGCGTCGAGGCTGGTCCACTTCTTCAGGTTCATGAACCAGCCCATATCGGTGTGGTAGAATTCCGGCTCCACCGCATGGCGCAGGAACTTGTCCCATTTCATGCCTTTCAGGCCGATGGTGGCCCAGGCGGCGGCGTTCACCACGCCTTTCTCCAATGCGGAGTAGACCTGCGTTGCCGGCAACGGATGGGTCGTCGCGTCCATGGCGCGGAAAAACGCGCCGTAGATCGGGTTGTCGCGCAGCTTCACGCCGGCAAGGTCCAGCATGCCCTTGTTGTCGAATTTGGGTGCTTTCTCCATGTAAATGCGAAAGCGCCCGCCCGAAGACGTCCAGCCGAGATTCTTCACGCCGAAATACTTTTGCTGAATCTCGTCCAGCATGGCGAGGCCTCCATTGGCGCGAACGGTCGCCGGGTCGGAGGCGGAAGTCGACACCGCCTCGTTCTCCGGCACCGCGCGGGCGAAGAAGGCGTAGGGCGTGCACATCAGATCTACCCGGCCCTTGCGGACGGCGGGCGGCTGCTGGAACATCTTGATCGAGTTGAACGGCAGCGCGTTGATCGCGAGCTTGCCTTTGGCCGCCTTGGTGATGTCGGCGGCGAGTTGCTTGCACTGCTTGGTGTAGATAAGGAAATCCGGGAACGGGTAGACCAGATTCAGTTTCACCTGGGCAGACGCTCCGGTCGCGCCGGCCGAAAGCATGGCCGTCATTGCGGCAGCGGCCAGAAGCGCTCCGGTGGGTTTGGTTCTCGGCATGATCGGACTCCTCCCTTTCCGGTTGGTGCCGGCAATCATCCCACAGCAAGACAATGCGGAACAAGGCGGTTCGGCAACGAAGGCGCATAGCGGAAACGGCGCCGCGGCCCTCGGGAGCCTGTCAGCGAATCCGGAAGAAGATCAGTAGTAGACGTCCGGCGCGTCGTCGACCTTGTATTGCTGCATCGCGGCCAGCAGCGTGTTCTTCGTCGTCGTGAGCAGCGCGCGCATCGCCTTGGCGGCCGCTTCGGCGTCGCGCAACCGCACCGCCTCCAGGATCTGCTCCTGCGCCGAGATCAGGACCGTACGGGTCTTCCAGTCGTCGAAGGTCTCGCTGCGGACGAACTGGACATGGCCTTCGATCTGGGAGATCGCCGCGGCCAGGCGGCGGTTCCCGGCCATCGCAAACAGCCGGCTCCGGAAATCCTGGCTTGCCCGCACGAAGGCGATGTTGTCGGAATCGATCAGGCACTGCTTCTCGGTCTGGATCGCATCATGCATGCCCGTTACGCCCTCGTGATAGGCGTTGCGGGCCGCCAGGCCGGCGGCATAGGGCTCGAGCAGATAGCGCAGTTCAAAAATGTCGTTGAGATCGTCGATCTGCAGGTCGGGCACCTTGAACCCGCCGTGCGGCATCGACGACAGCAAGCCCTCCCGGCTGAGCAGGCCCAGCGCCTCGCGCACCGGGGTCCGCGATACGCCCAGCGCCTCGGCAATGCCAATCTCTGTCAGGCGCTGGTTCGGCCGGTATTCGCCGGCGCGCAGCGCCGTCCGCAGGCGCTCGTACACCTGCTGGCGCAAGGATTGCGGTCGTTGCAGAGCTTCGATCGACATTTATTGAATACAGTATCCTTAACGTCGATTCGTCAACGGGTAATTTGATTTTTCATGTTATATTCACGATTTGTTGCCAAATTTGCCCATCCTGTGGATGAAATTGGGGAAAAACAAAACCGATTAAGCGGCCGACCGGTCCATTCGATCGATGGCGAGGAACGGCGGCAGGCGGCCCCCGCGGCGGCTCTGCGCCACCCCCTGCATCCGGGCCGCTTCCGGGCGGTGTCCGGGCCGCATCCGGGCGACCATGCGCCGACAGGGACATGACCATGCGCCGCCGGGACAACACGGAGAATTGTCCGCTGCCGGTTCGCAGCTATGTAGCGCGCAGGCGGCCGACATCCGCGGCAGCGCTGCCAATCGAGTGGAGACATCTTGCCGAAATTCGCCCCCCTGACCGTACCCTTCTGGCTGCTGATCACCTGCGGTTGCCTGATCGGCGCCATCAGCTTCGGTTCGCGCGCCGGCATGGGCCTGTACATGAACGACATCAGCGTGTCGTTCTTCGACAACCAGACCGCGATCCTCAGCCTGTCCCTGGCGATTCAGCACCTGGTCTGGGGCGCCGTGGCACCGTTCGCGGGAACATTCGCCGACAAGTACGGCGCCGGAAAATCGCTTGCGATCGGCACGATCGTTTACGCCGCAGGCATGGCGCTGATTCCGCATTCCACGGCGCCGATTGCAATGCATGTCACGGCCGGCGTGCTGATCGGCACCGGAGTCGCCTTCGCCTCCTTCACCATCGTCGTCGCCACATTCGGGCGCAAGGTTACGCCGGAAAGACGCTCGCTCGCCTTCGGCGTCGGCATCGCCTCGGGTTCGGTCGGCCAGCTCATACTGGTTCCGCTCGCCGCCTATCTGATCGATGCCTACGGCTGGCAGAATTCGCTCTACATCCTGGCATGCCTTCTGCTGGCCATCGTACCTCTGTCCCTCGCCGTGACCGGCAAAGGCGAGCCGGAAGTCGGCCAGCCGGACCAGACCGCCCGCGCGGCGTTTGCCGAAGCTCTCGGCTATCGCAGCTATCTGCTGCTGTGCGCCGGGTTCTTCGTCTGCGGCTTTCACGTCGCGTTCATACAGTCCCACCTGCCCAAGCATATCCAGGATGCCGACCTGCCGCTGTGGGTGGGCGGCGTGTCCCTGAGCCTGATTGCCGCGTTCAACCTGGTCGGAACCTTCGGCGCCGGCTGGCTGGGCGGCAAGTTCAGCAAGCGCGGTACGCTCTCTGTCATCTATTTCCTGCGCGCCGCCACGATCGCCGTCTTTATCCTGACGCCGCTTTCGGTCTGGTCGGTCTATATTTTCTCCGCCTTCCTCGGCCTGCTCTGGCTGTCGACCGTGCCCCTGACCACCGGCCTGGTCGCGCAGTTCTTCGGCATGCAATACATGTCCGGGCTGTTCGGCGTCGTGTTCTTCGGGCACCAGATCGGCGGGTTCCTGGGCGTTTACCTGGGCGGCCTCCTCTACGATGCCTCCGGCAGCTATGAGGTCGTCTGGTGGATGGGTGTGGCGCTCGGCGTTCTCGCCGGCCTGATCCATCTGCCGATCAAGGAAGCACCGGTGCCGAGACTGGCCGTGGCGACCGCGGCTTCCTGAAGCCTGACGACCGCAACGAGACCGCGACACCAAAAGAAAAACCCCGGTTCCGAAGAACCGGGGTTCGAAATGTCCGGACGTGCCGGTGGCTACTTGGCCGGTCCGAGGTCGACGGCCTTTCCGCCCTTGACCTCCCACTGGTTGTACGAGCCGGCAACATCGCCGTCCTTGTCGAAATCGATGTCGCCGGTCGCGCCGGCATAGTCGATATCCTTGCCCGCCTTGATGGCCGCGAGCGCTTCCTTCCACTGGCCGGGCAGGATCTTCATGCCCTTGCCGTTGCCGACGGCGCGCAGCGCGTCGCGCACCTTGGTGCCGTCGGTCGATCCGGCCTTGGCGATCGCGAGCGCGAGAACGAAGGCTGCGTCATAGGTCTGCGGCACGAACAGCCCGCCCGCACTCTTGGGATACGCCTTCTTCATGGCGGCGTTGAACGCGTCGAGCGACGGGCCGGACGGGGAGGCCGGGCGCGTGTAGAACAGGCCCTCGAGATTATTGATCCCGACGGTCTTCCACATCTTCGCGTCATAGATGGCTTCCGGGCCGATGAACTTGCCGAACAGGCCGCCTTCCAGGGACTGGCGGATGATGACCGGGGCCGAGGATTGCGGATAGCCCACCAGCACGAGATGCTTTGCGCCGCCCTTGCTCAGCGTCGCCAGCTCGGACCGGTAGGAACTCTTCTTGTCTTCATGCGCCTGATCGCCGGCAATCGTGCCGCCGCCCTTGACGAATTCGCTGCGGAAATTGTCGGCCAGTCCCTTGCCGTAGTCGTTCTTGACATAGGTAAGCGCGACCTTCTTGATGCCGCGGGCCAGGACGGCGCGCGCAAGGACTTTGCCCTGGAAGCTGTCCGACGGCGCGACGCGGAAAATGAAGTCCTTGTCCTTCAGCGTGGTGATCGCCGGCGAGGTCGAGGCCGGCGAGATCATCACGACGCCGGCCGGAACCGCTGCGGCATTGGCTGCCCCGATGGTTGCGCCGGAGCACAGGGCGCCGACGATCCCGGCGACATTCTCGACATTCACCAGCTTATTGGCGGCGCCCACCGAACTCTGCGGATCGCATTTCGAGTCGCCGAGCACCATGCTCAGCTTGCCGCCCAGGATGCCGCCCTGGTCGTTGACATGTTTCACCGCCAGGCGCGCGGCGTCGATGATCGGCGGGACCGCGCCCTGGATCGGGCCGGTGATGCCGCCGAGAAAGCCGATCTTGGCGCCGGCCGCCATCGCCGGAGCCGCGAGGACCGTCGCCGCGACGCCGGCCAGCACCAGGCTCCGGCCTGTCTGCTTGATCGTCATACCATTTCCTCCCATTCGGAGATTTTCTCTAAGGATCCGCGCGGCGGACCCGGCCGGGCCTTGCGCCGGCCGCCGCCGCACCTGCCGGCACTCTTACCGGGAATGGCGCGCGCACGCAATTGCATGTCCGCTCTCGGGCGTCGGTAAATTGCCGGAGTCGCGCGCACTGCCGATCGGGCGGAATCGGTCTGCCGGTTTGCCGAAGCGCTTCGGCGCGAAACCGGCTCAGACGCTACGGTCGGCGGGAGGCTTGCTCCGGCAGGTTCAAAGAGGCAAACGCGTCGTTCTTCGTTGCGAAAAACGTCCCGACCTTGTCCATCCCGGTCAGCTCGAAGACCCCGCGGATATGATCGGCGACACAACAGAATACCAGCCTGGCGTCGCGTTGCTGAAGAAACCTGGCCGTCACCAGATGGGCGCGCAGGCCCTCGCTGCCGATGTAGACCAGCCGCTCCATGTTGACGACGACCGCGCGGTCGCTCTCTTCGATCCCGGACTTCATCACGTCCAGGAACCGGCCGAAATTTGCGCTGTCGATGCGTCCTTCGACGTGGACGGCAAGAACATTGCCGAACCGCTCGGTCGTGACGTTCAACATCCTTCTGCTTTCCCGATGACCCCCTGCGCGCTTCATCGGAAGTAAGGCTCGCGGCTTAGGGCAGAGGCGCTCCGCAACCGGCCGGCTGCGGCATGGCGAATCTCCTGCGCATTTCGCGATTTCGTCCGGCTCTTCCGGCCGGACGCCATGCCCATTGTCACCGTCCGATCCTATCAGGGAGCCGGGATCGAAACAATGGCTTGCCCCGGCCGGATTCATTCCGGGCGGCGAAACGGCGAGGGGCCGGAATTCGGGAAGGCGAAGGGCGGCGGATCAGTCTTTCAGCGGCGAGGCCGTTCGCGCCAGCGCCGACGACAGATCGTCGAGGTCCAGTTCGGCAAAGCGCGCGGTCAGCAATTGTTGCATGTCCGCGACGATCTCGGCCGCCTCGGCGGCGCAGGCCGCGCCGGTATCGGTAAGGTGCAGCCTGACCCGGCGCCGGTCGTGCGGGTCCGGCGCGCGATAGACCAGATTCTCGCTGACCAGCCGGTCCGCCATCCGGGTCAGGGTCGGTCCGCCGATCACGAGAGCCTCCGACAGTTCGGTCATGCTCATCCCGCTGCCGGTACTCCCGGTCGCATTCAGGGCATGCAGAACCCGCATTTCATCGACCTGAACCCCCAGGGGCTTCAGCCGAATCCCGAGGGTGCTGCTGACCTGTGCGCTGGCCCGCAGGATCAGTTCCGTCAGGGTCTCCGGGGCCGGGTCGGCGCTGTCGGGCGGGCGGTCCATGCGTGAATCGTTGCCTTTTTAATATTTTACTTTTCAAGGAAAATATGGTTGCATCGCGAAGAGATCAAGCAAAAAGGCCCGAAAGATTTTCGCCGAGGCGGCCGGACACGCCGACAAGGTGGACAGGGCCGAACGCTGCAGGGAGGTAAGTACGCCTTGGACCAGTCGGTCGGCATACTGGACAGGCCGATTGTCGACAGCGCGGCAGGTGACGGGGCGTCGGGGCGTCTTGCCGACCGTCGGGGCCGGCGCGCGCCGTCGGGCACGGACCGCTCGACGCACGAACAGCGGCTTATCCGCGTCGGCCTGCTGCTGCCGATCAGCGGTTCGAGCGGGCTGCACGGACCGTCGGGCCGGTATTGCGCTCAGTTGGCCGCCGAGGAGATCAACGCGCACGGCGGACTGCTCGGCCGGCGGGTCCAGGTCGTCGTCGGCGATGGCGGCATGTCGTTCGCTGCCTCCGCCCGGGAGGGCGAGCGGCTGATCGAGGAAGACGGCGTTGCCGCCCTGATCGGCACCCATCCGAGCGGCGTGCGCGAAATTCTGGGGCCGCGGATCGGCCGCCGGCTACCCTATGTCTATACACCGATCTTCGAAGGCGACGCCTATGAGCCAGGCGTCTTCTTTCTTGGCGAGACTGCCTATCAACAGCTGGCGCCGGTTCTGCCCTGGATGAAATCGCATCTCGGCGCGCAGAGATGGTACCTGATCGGAAACGACTATCGCTGGCCGCGCGACGTACATCGCATGGCGCACCGGCTGCTTGCCGAGCAGGAAGCCGAGATTGCCGGCGAGACGATGGTGCCGCTTGAGACCGAGGATTTCGACGCCGTCGTCGCCGAGATCCGCAAGCTGCAACCCGATGCGCTGATCGTGACGCTGATCGGCAGCGACGCCGTCATTTTCCACCGGGCCTTCACCCGCGCCGGCCTCGACGACCGCATCTGGCGGCTGGGCCTGCTGACGGAAGAAAACACGGTGCTCGGCATCGGCGCCGAATGCAGCCGGCGGCTGCTGTCCAGCGCCGCCTATTTCGCGAACCTGCCCCACCCCGAGAACGAGGCGTTCGTGCGCCGCTACCGGAGCCGGTTCGGCCCGCACGCGCCGGTGCTGAACTCGATCGGCCAGTCCTGTTACGAAGGGCTGATGTTCCTGCACCGGATCGTGTCCGCCGCCGGCAGCCTGGATGTCGAAAAACTGGGCCGGGTCGCCGACGGCCTGGAGATGACCGGACCGCGCGGCCGGATGCGCATGGTCGGCCGGCATTTCGTCAAGGACATGCACCTTGCCGAGGCCGACGGCGTCGAATTCGCGATCCGGCAGACCTTTCCACAGGTCGAACCGAACAAAGGGAACCCGACGTGAGCATTCCAACGGACTGGACGGCATCGCAGGCGCTGCGCGAGATGAGCGCCGGACGCATTTCGCCGCGCGAATATGCCGAAGCCCTGCTCGCGCAATGCGAAGCCGCGGCCGGGCTCAACGCCTTCATCCATCTCGATCCGGACCGGGTGCTCGAAGACGCCGAGGGTGCGGCGTCCGGGCCGGGCGGCCGGCTGCGCGGGCTGCCGGTGCCGGTGAAGGACAATTTCGATACGGACAGCATGCCGACGACGGGTGGCACCCCGGGGCTGCGCGATCACAGACCGGCGCGCAATGCGCCCGTGGTCCAGCGGCTGATCGACGACGGCGCGATCGTTATGGGCAAGCTCAACATGCACGAGCTGGCCTACGGCATCACGTCGAACAACGCCGCCTTCGGCCCGGCCCGCAACCCCTACGATCCCGACCGGATTCCGGGCGGCAGCAGCGGCGGATCCGGGGCCGCTGTCGGCGCGCGCATGGCGCCGGTCGCGCTGGGTTCCGATACCGGCGGTTCCGTGCGCATCCCGGCCGCCCTGTGCGGCGTGGCGGGGCTGCGCCCGACGACCGGACGATACAGCCAGGCCGGCATCGTGCCGATCTCCAACACGCGGGACACGGCCGGCCCGCTCGCCCGCTCGGTCGAGGACCTTGCCCTGTTCGACAGCGTCATTGCCGGTGCGGCGGACGATCTTCCGGCGATATCCCTGAAGGGCGCGCGGATCGGCGTGCCCCGCGGGCACTTTTTCGAGAACCTGCATCCGGAAACCGCCCGCGTCGCCGAAGAAGCGCTGGCCGCCCTCGCCGCGGCCGGCGCCGTGCTGGTCGAAGCGGACATGCCGGACGTGCCGAAGCTCGACGAGGCGGCAGGCTTCCCGATCGCGCTCTACGAAACCGTCGTCGATCTGAACCGCTACCTGTCGGGCCACGGGCTGCCGATCGACTACGCCGCCCTGGCGGCCGCCGCCGCCAGTCCGGACGTCGCCGGCCTGCTGCAAAGCCTGACGACGCCGGAGGGCGCGATCCCGGAGGCGGTCTATCGCGAGGCGCTCGACGTGACGCGTCCGGCGCTCCAGGCCGCCTATGCCGACTGGTTCGCGTCGAACAATGTCGCCGCGGCGATCTTCCCGACGACGCCGTTGCCCGCCGCACGGATCGGCGAGGACGAGACCGTCGAGCTGAACGGCGAACCGGTGCCGACCTTCCTCACCTTCATCCGCAATACCGGCCCGTCGAGTGTCGCCGGCATCCCCGGCGTCACCCTGCCGGCGGGCATTTCCGCCGACGGCCTTCCCATCGGTATGGAACTCGACGGCCCGGCCGGCAGCGACCGCGCCCTGCTGGCGCTGAGCGCCGCGGTCGAAGAAATCCTGCCGGCTACTCCGGCGCCGGCTTCAAGCGGGGCCGGCGAATGAACCGCCGGTCCCCCCAGGTGGCAATCGAACCTATCAACAGGGAGTGAACGTCATGACCAAAATCCTCAATCCGATTTCGCGCCGCCGCTTCGTCGCCGGCGCGGTAGGCACGGGCGCGGCCGTCGCCGCACCGGCCGTCCTGACCGGCGCGCGGGCCGCCGGCGAACTGAAACTGGCAACATACTTTCCGCTGAGCGGCCCGGCAGCCCTGTTCGGGCCGACGGGAACGGCCTGCACCAAGCTTGCCGTCGATGAGATCAATGCCGCCGGCGGCATCGGCGGCCGCAAGGTGACGGTGATTCCCGCCGACGGCGGCGCACCACCGGCCGAGGCCGCCAAGGCGGCGATCCGGCTGATGCTGCGCGACAAGGTCGATCTCGTGATCGGCTCGCACAACAGCGCGGTGCGCGAGGCGATCGTCGCCGCGCTCAAGGGCCGGGTCCCCTATGTCTACACGCCGCTTTACGAAGGCGGGGAATGCAACCCGAACGTCTATGTGACGGCGGACACGCCCCAGCAGCAGGTCCAGCCTTCGATCTCCTGGCTGGCGAAAACCCTGGGCGCGAAGACCTACTACCTGATCGGCAACGACTATGTCTGGCCGCACAAGACCAACGAGCAGGCCAAGAAATACATCGCGGCGGCCGGCGGCAAGGTGGTCGGCGAGGAGTATGTGCCCCTCGGCGCGCCCAACAAGTTCGAGGATGCCGTCACCCGCATCAAGGCGAAGAAGCCCGACCTCGTGGTCATCACCCTGGTCGGCGGCGACAACGTCAACTTCAATCGCACCTTCGCCGGCTTCGGCCTCGACAAGTCGATCAAGCGCATCTCCTATCTGCTCGAAGAGCTGACCCTGCTCGGCATCGGCGAAAAGAGCAGCAACGGCCTGTATAGCGCCATGTCCTATTTCGTGAACGAGAAGAGCGCGGCCAACGCGAAGTTCAAGGCGAGTTTCGCCAAAGCCTTCGCGCCCAAACCGCCGCCGCTCAGCATGCTCGGCGTCGACGCCTATTCCGGCGTCTACTGCGCCAAGGCGCTGATCGAGAAGGCCGGCGGTACGACGGACGCCGGCAAGCTGATGGCGGCAGCCGACAACCTCAGCTACAAGACCGCCACCGGCACAGCCGTGATGACCAACCGGCACGTCGTCAAGGACATGTACCTTGCCGAATGCAAGGGCACGAGCTTCGACATCGTCCAGACTTTCAAGGCGGTGGCGCACGGCCAGACCTGCGGCTGATCCCGCGTCAAGTCTCGCTTCGGGGCGGCAGCCGGATATACTCTGGCTGCCGCCCTTGATTCTGCCGCGGGTGATTCTGCCGCCCTTCATTCTGCCGAGGGCGCACCCGCGCCGGGAGCCCTGACGCCGATGGATCCGATCCTCACCACCAACATCCTGAATGTGGTGTACGAGGTCTCGACCCTCGCCGTCGTCGTGCTCGGCCTCGCCGTCGTGTTCGGCCTGCTCGGGGTCATGAACCTCGCCCATGGCGAGTTCGTCATGATCGGCGCCTATTGCGCCTTTTTCGTGCAGGCCCAGAACCTGCCCTTCCTCGCCGCCGTGCCCCTGGCGCTCCTTGTCTGCGCCGTTCTCGGGCTGGTCGTCGAGCGGCTGCTCGTGCGGCCGCTCTACGCCCGTCCGTTCGATACGCTGCTGGCGACCTGGGGCCTGAGCATGCTGCTGCGCGAGGCCGTCGAGGCGGTCTACGGCCGGGGCTTCCGCAGCGTCGCCACGCCGCTGACCGGCAGCGTCGACGTGTTCGGCGCGGACTATCCGTCCTACCGGTTGCTGCTGACGGTCGTGTCGATCGCGCTGGTCGCCGGGCTGGTCTGGTGGTTCGTGCGCAGCGCGACCGGCCGGCGCATCCGCGCCGTGGTCAACAATCCGGAACTTGCCGGCTCGGTCGGAATTCCCGTCACCGCGCTGGCGCGCAACACCTTCGTGTTCGGCTGCTGCCTCGCCGCGCTCGCCGGCGTCATGCTGGCGCCGCTCCTGCCGGTCAATCCCACACTGGGCCTGGATTTCATCCTCAAGTCGTTCTTTGTTCTGGTGGTCGGCGGGCTCGGCAGCCTGGTCGGCCTGATCTCCGGCTCCGGGATCATCGGCGGCGTGGAAAGCGTCGTCAGCGCCTTCCTGGACCGGACCTACGGCTATACGACCGTGCTCATCATCGCGATCCTGTTCCTCTGGCTGCGCCCCAATGGCCTCTTTCCTCGGACATAGCGCGGCCCTGGTCGCGGCGCTCGCCGTGCTGCCCCAGCTGGTCGGCGAGTTCTGGGCCTACACGCTGGCGCTGTATTTCCTCTATGCCATCGCGTCGCTCGGCATCGGGCTGTGCTGGGGCCAGGCCGGCTTCCTGCCGCTCGGCCAGGCCATGTTTTTCGGGCTGGCAGCCTATCTCTCCGGCCTCTCGCTGATCCATTTCAAGGATAGCTGGCTGCTGCTGCTCCTGCTGCCGGCGGCGGCGCTGGCGCCCGGCCTGCTGGCCTACGGCATCGGCCTGCTGGTGTTCCGCGGGCGGACGCTGAGCGGGCCCTTCTTCGCCATGATCACGCTGGCGCTCACCCTGCTCGCCTTCCAGATCGCCAACAGCTGGAACGACGTCACCGGCGGGTTCAACGGCCTCAAGAACATCCCGGGCCTGCCCGGGCTGAGCGATTTCACCGATCTCTACTATATCTCTGCAATTGCCCTGGCCGTCTGCCTGCTCGGCATCGCCTGGCTGCGGCGGGCGCCGGCCGGCGTTCTCTGGCGCGCCGTTTCCCAGAACGAGCAGCGGGTGCGCTTCTGCGGCTTCGCGGTGCAGAATGTGAAGGCCGCCGTGTTCGGCCTGAGCGGGGTGCTCGCCGGCATCGGCGGCGCCCTCTATGCGCCCCAGCAAAACCTGGTTACGCCGCAGCTTTGCGGCTTTCTCCTGTCCGCCGACCTGGTGATCTGGGCGGCGGTCGGCGGGCGGGCGACGCTCTACGGCCCGGTCGTCGGCGCCGTCCTGATCGGCATCCTGACCGCCGACCTGCGCGACGAGATCAGCTATTGGGAGGTCATCCTCGCCGCCATCTTCATCGCCGTCGTGCTGTATTTCCGGCAGGGGCTGATGGGCTTCGTCGAGCCCCGGCTCGAACGGCTGTGGCGCCGCCACGCGGAGCGCACGCTCGACGGCCCGGCCCGGCCCGCGGCGTCCGGCGATACGGGGTTTGCCGATACGGGGTTTGCCCTCGACGGCGTGCGCGTTCGCATGGGTTCGGTGAGCATCCTGGAAGGGCTGGACCTGGAAATCGACCGCCCCGGCATCTACTGCCTGATCGGGCCGAACGGAGCGGGCAAGACCTCCTGCTTCAACGCGATGACCGGGGAATTGCCGGTGCGCAGCGGTCAAATCCGCATCTTCGGCAAGGCGCGCACCGGAACGGCGGCCGACCTGCTGAGCCGGATCGGCGTCGGGCGCAAGTTCCAAGCCCCCAGCCTGTTCCCCGACCTGACCGTGGCGGAGAATTTCAATATCGGCCTGTGGGGCGGCCGGGCGCAGCGGCGCGACCTGATCCGCATGGGCAGCCACCGCTGGTCGAGCGCCATCTTGCGCGAGGCGCAAAGCCGCTTTCCGTTCCTCGCCGAAGAGGACCGCCGGGCCGGCGACCTCTCGCACGGCCAGCGCCAGATCCTGGAACTGGTCATGGTCCTGATCGCGGAGCCGCGGCTCCTCCTGCTCGACGAGCCGTCGGCCGGCCTTTCGCCGGCCGAGACCCAGGAAGTGATCGAAGCCGTCCGCTGGGTCAGCGGGCGGTTGAACGCCTGCACGGTGATCGTCGAACACGACATGACGTTCGTGCGCGAACTGGCCGACCGGATCTTCGTTCTGCACCAGGGCCGGCTGCTCGCATCGGGCACGGTTGCAGAAATCCAGGCGGACGAGCGGGTCCGGGCCGTCTATGTCGGAGCTTCGGCATGACCGGCGATTCGGGCGAGCCGCTGTTTTCCTTCTCCGGCGTGACCGGTGGCTACGGCGCGACGACCGTCGTCCGGTCGGTCGGCGGCGAAGTCTCGGCCGGCGAGGCCTGCTGCGTGCTCGGCCGCAACGGCGTCGGCAAGACGACGCTGATGCGCCTGCTCACCGGGCACCTGCCGCTTCAGTCGGGCGCGGTGTCGTTCGACGGGCAACCGCTGGACGGGTTGCCGCCCGACCGGCGCCACAAGCTGGGCCTGATCTATTGCCCGCAGGAGCGGCCGGTGTTCGACAATCTGTCGGTCCGGGAGAACCTGACCCTGATGTCGTCGTCCGAAAGCGAAGGCCGCTACGCCCCCTACTTTGCCGCCTTTCCGATACTCGAAGCCCGTATGGCCCAGTCGGCGGGAACGTTGAGCGGCGGCGAACGGAAAATCCTGTCATTCGTGCGGGGCGCCGCCGAACCCGGGCGGCTGCTGCTGCTCGACGAGCCGAGCGAAGGCGTGCAGCAGGAAAATGTCGAACGCATGGCCGGCTTCCTGCTCAAGGCCAAGGCCGAGGGCCGGGGGTTGCTGATCGTCGAACAGAATCTCGCCTTCGCGCTCGAAGTCGCCGACCGGGTGATCGTCATGGACCACGGCGAGGTCGTGCTCGCCGGCGCCGCGGCCGACATGACCGAAGAAACGCTGGCGGCGCACATGCATGTGTGAGGAAATGTGAAGGCGCGGGGGCCGGCGAATCGTGGCGTTGACCGGCTACATGTGGCTACTTGGCCGGCAGCGAAACCCATAGATTCACAAAAAGCCGGCAAGGCGCCCGGCCCGGCCTTGCATTAAGATTGCCCAGCCATCCCGGGTCTTGGCCGGATCGAGTACTCAGCGACGGCCACGCGCCCGAAGCTGTCTTTGGGCACTCAGTCTTTCATGAAACTCGTATGCGGGGGTGCGATATGCCGATGCCCGCGGCTCGGACGCTGTGAGTATCCATAGCGGCTACGGCATCTTCCATAACCGGGACATCGGCACTGCATGAAAACGATCGCCAAAGGGAATGCTGGTCTCGCCGTCAAAGAGCACGACGCCGCGGATGAAGCGGCCGCCGGCCGCCTTTTGGAGTTTGCGCAATCCGCGAAAGTCTCTCGAACTCACCGATGCGGCTGCCTTGATTTCCACGCCGGCGATGGCGCCGGACGCCTGCTCCATCACGATATCCGCTTCAGCGCCGTCCTTGTCCCGAAAATGGAAGAAACCGGTCGGTGAGTCCTGCCAACTCGCTTGTCTTCGCAATTCCTGAAACGCAAACGTTTCCAGCAATTGGCCCAGGAGGGTTCGATCTGCCGCCAGAGCATTGGCGTCAGCACCGAGCAACGCCGCGGCGAGGCCGGTATCGGTAAGATGCAACTTCGGACTCTTGACCAACCGCTTCAGTCGATTGCCGTGCCAGGCAGGGAGGCGTTCCAGCAGGAAAAGCCTCTCGAGAAGCGTAACGTAGTCCCCGATCGAAGGCCGACTGAGTTCGAAGGGCGAGGCCAGACTGCTGAGGTTGAAGAGTTGGGCCGTCTGCGCGGCTGCGGCGCGCAGCAGCCGTGGCAGCACGTCGAGCGAGCGGACCCGCGTTATGTCCCGCGCGTCGCGCTGGACGAGCGCCTCCACATAGTCGCGATACCAGTTTGCCGAGCGCCTCGCTGTCGGGCGCTCCAATGCCGCAGGATAGCCGCCGGCAACGATCTTCTCGATAAGCTGTCCGCCGAGACGCTCGCATTGGAATATCGGGAAACCGTCTCCGAACAGAGCGTTCAGGAAGTCCGCATCGGGACGGGACGGGTTTGAATGACCCGTAAGCTCAAACTGCGTCAAAGGATGCAAGGGCACGATTTGTAGTCGTCCCGCAAGCGAATCCGACAATCGGGGAACAAGAAAGACGTTGGTGGAGCCCGTAAGCAGGAAACGACCCGGAGCCCGCTGGCGGTCCACGGCTATCTTGATCGCCTCAAACAGATCGGGAACATGCTGGACTTCGTCGAGGATGACGCGCTCCGGCAAGTCGGCAACGAAACCCGTCGGGTCCGCCCGGGCGCCGTCTCTCGTGACGGGATCGTCGAAGCTGAAATAGCTGTAGTCCCGGTCCTCCCGGGAGTATCCCCATGCGAGCCGATTGCCGAGCCAGGTCAGGTGGTTGCCACGCCACGTCAGGTAGTTCGGCGCACAGGTGAATTGAGCAAGCGTGGTCTTCCCGCACTGACGCGGGCCGTGTATCAGCACGACCGGCGAATCCTCTAGCGCTTCGACAAGCCGGCGCTCAACGGATCGGGGATAGAAGACCGGACTCGACATCGGCCAATTGTAAGTTCGGACTCCGGCCGATTGCAAGGTTATGCGTCGGCTAATTGAAATTTTTTCTATCGCTTGGTCCGGTAAACGGCCCATGAACGCGCGGCTCCCTGAGCCGCCGGGCGCAGCGTTCGGCGCTTGATGGCATAGCCAGCCAGGCCGCCGTCAACCGCTCTGACACCCCTATTGCCGTGCTCGGCGATTGCCAGCCACGGTTCCCGGAACCGCGCTCATCTTATCTCCCGGCTCAAGTTCGGGGCGGCATTATTGGCATTCGGATTTGCATCGGCGAACGCGCGGCGTTTACAGCCATCGCCGGCGTCCCCCCGCCGCCGGCGGAATATCCGGCATCGCACAGTCAAAGGTAAAAATCCCTTTGAAACCCTCCCCTACGCCCTAGAGTATGCCCCGAACCGGATCAGGGTCACGCCTCCGGGCGACACGCGGTTATCGGGTTTCGACGCAGCCGCGAACCTAACCCGTCATCGCCCGCAAACCCTCCTCGAAGAAGAAGGAGTTTTCGCCGAAGGCCGGTTCCAACCCGTCGAGCCAGGTCGCCTTTGGATCGAATTTCGCGAAGAAGGGCCGGCCGACCCAGTCGGGATCGCGGCCCTGCAGGAAGCGCAGCACGAAGACCTTCTCGCCGGCGACCTCCTGGACGCCCAGCACCTCGACCTTGCCCGGCGTCGCGCTCATGCTCGGGCCGCGCACGGTGCGGGCGAGGCCCGAGACCTGCTCCACCGCCCCCCGGAAGACCTCCCAGCAGCGCACCAGCGGCACCTCGAAATACCGCTTCGCGCCGGTGTCGCGCTCGACGAACATGTAATAGGGGGTGATGCCGAGGCGGACCTGCTCGCGCCACAGGCGCGCCCAGACGTCCGGGTCGTTGTTGATATGGGCGAGCAGCGGCGCCTGGCCGCGGATGACCGCGCCGGTTTCGCGGATCCGGCGGATCGCCTCGCGCACCACATTGGTCCGCAACTCCTGCCAGTGGTTGAAATGCGCCATGATCGCGACATGGCGGCCCGACCGGACGATATCCTCAAGCAGCCGCAGCATGTCGTCGGCATCCTCGTCATGGACGAAGCGGTGCGGCCAGAAGGTGAGCGCCTTGGTGCCGATCCGGATGTTCTGAACATGCTCGAGTGCCGGATCGTCGATGAAGGGCCGGAGATAGCCTTCCATCACCCGGGTCTTCATGATCATGGGGTCGCCGCCGGTCATCAGCAGGTCCGAAACGTCCGGGTGGGCGGCGAGATAGCGGTGCAGGCCTTCGGCGTCCTTGGAGGAGATTTTCAGCTCCTTGTCGCCGACGAACTGGGCCCAGCGGAAGCAGAAGGTGCAATAGGCGTGGCAGGTCTGCCCCTGGCTCGGGAAGAACAGCACGGTCTCGCGGTATTTGTGCTGCAGCCCCTCGAAGACCTCGTCATCCTCGCTGGGAATGTTGAACTCCCTCTGGCCGGCCGGATGGGGATTGAGGCCTGCACGGATCCCGGCCGCCGCCAGATCGATCTCATGCTTCGACGCTCCGCGAAGCTGAAGGTCGGCGATCCGGCGGAATTCCGCCTCGCCCAGCATCTCCCGTTGCGGAAAGACCAGCTGGTAGATCGGATCGTCGGGGATCCTGTCCCAGTCGATCAGGTGTTCGATGACATAGCGGTTGGTGCGGAACGGCAGCACCGAACTGACGACACGCATGGCGAACAGATCGTCATCCGACACATTGCCGAACTGTGTGACGGTATCGAGGTCCCTTGCTGTCAACGCCCGAAACTTGCCGGGCGGCTGCTCGATACCCCCAGCGGCAAGCGAAGGGCCGAATTTCGCCAATGCTGGATCCTGGGCCGGACTTGCAATTGTCTGAATATTCATTCCCATTGTCTCCTTCGTCAAACAACGTGCGCCCGCGAACCCGCGCGAGCCCAAGCGGCCGACAGCCGTGTCCGGCTCCGACGAGTCGGACCGATTGCAATCTCATCAGCCGCCCGGAGAATTGCCGCCCCCACAGCGCTCGCCCGTTCCGTGACGTCGGCTACGGAACGGACGGGCCGGCAGAGTATCGGGGGCTACCGGGCCCGTATGCCGGCGGACGACCGAGTATGGCCGCGTTTGCGTCGCGGTCTCCGTCCGCTTTTGCCTGCACCGCCGGCGTCCAACGGGAACGCCGGGATGCAGGCCCCATTATAGTCCCAAAATTACTTTTTCGCCAATTGCTTCAGCACTTCGGCATCGACGGCCGTCGTCTGCGATTTATAGTACGCCATCGCCGCCTTGCCGTCGACTCCCATGGCGTTGATCGACTTGATCCAGTCGGCGAACAGCGGCGCCCAGGCTTTGCGGAACTTGGCCATTTCCGCGTCCGGCATGGTGTGAACCTTGCGCGTTTTCAGGAAGCGCTTGAGCGTCTTCGCTTTCAGCTCGTCCCAGGGAAGGCTGCGCCGGCCCAGATTTTCGCCGGACAGGCTCCAGATGATCTTCTGGTCCTTTTCGGGGATCGTGTCCCACTTCTTCTTGTTCCAGAAGGTCGAGAAGGAGGCGCCGAACCAGCCCTCGGGAATTTCCGTTCCGGACTTGGCGTATTTGTCGATCTTGAAGGCGAGCAGGTCGCCGGGAGTCAGGCCGACGAAGGCGTCGACCACGCCCTTCGAGACGATCGGGTAGATGCGCACGGCCGGGCCGGGAACGATGTTGGCGCCGGACAGCTTCAGCGCCTGCGCCGGGATCGACGGCAGGGTCCAGGTCTTGATCGTCTTCAGCGAATCCATCGACAGAAGCGGCTTGTCGGACATCGAATACCACAGGCCGTCCGGTGCGCCGAAATAGCCGACCATCTCGACGTCCTTGTAGTTCGCCTTGTCCTTGAAGAATTTCTGATACATGCGCCACAGGGCGACCGAACGGCCGACGGCGGTCAGGGCCATCTGCGGATGGATGCTGATCTGGGTCGAAGGAATCAGCTTGCGCACGAAGGCGTTGAATACGAACGCGCCGTCAGCCGTGCCCTTCTGCACCATCACCATCTGCAACGGCGGCGGCGCCATCCGGCAGGCCGGCACGAAGCGGATCGAGACCCGCCCTTCCGTCGCCTTCTCGATTTCCTTGGTCCAGGGTTTGAGAATGCCGTGGCTGATCACATGCTTCGGCGTCACGAAGCTGCAGAACAACAATTTTGTCTTGGCCTGCGCCGGTACGGCCGCAAGGCCGAATGCAGCAGCGGCCGCCGCCAGAACGCCGGCCCGCACGAAATTCTTCATGGGTCTTCCTTTCCCTCTTTCCTCGGTCATCCGTCGGGAATTCCTGCCCCATGTTCGCCGCTGGGCGCCCGTCCGTCAACCGAACGTTGATTTGACAACGGTGCCGGTTTCCCGGCCGCCAACGCTTGATCCGAAGCGGTTGGCCCGGCATTCTTCGCTGCGACGGGCCGGACGATGCCTTGCCTGTCCCCACCCTCTGCCGGAAACGCCGTCCGGCATGACGCAGGATTGATCGCCGGACGGGTTGGCTTTGCCCGGCCGGCGCGGGAAGATGGCCGCATGAACGACGCCGGCTCCAGGACGGCTGCATGACCGACGTTCCCGACACGGACGGCGCAATTCCGGCCGGGGACGGCAAGCGCGCGCGACGGCAATTGCTCGCCGATGCGCCGGCGCGGCTGCGCTTTCTTAATATTGCCGCCGCTCTCGGCCTGGTCGCGCTGCTGTTCTTCGTTCTCGTCGTCGGCCGGGATTTCCTGGTGCCCTTCGTCGTAGCGATCGCGATCTGGTACCTGATGATCGCGCTGAAGGAGTCCTTCAAGCAGAGCGCGAAATACACCCGGATTCCGGTGCCGAACGCGATCGCCATGATTCTCGCCATCGCGGCGACCGTCCTGGCGATCACCCTGATCGTGGTGCTGATCAATTCCAGCATCAACGGGGTCATCGCGCAGATCCCGAAATACCAGGACCGGATCAACGACATCATCGGCAACACGCTGAAGCTGACCGGCTACGAGGGCGAGAATCCCCTGCGCGAGTTCATCGCCAACCTGCGGCCGCAGGAATATCTCTCGCGCGCGGCCAGCGCGATCGGCGGCCTGGTCCAGGACATGGGCCTGATCATCGTCTATGTGCTGTTCCTGCTGCTCGAAACCTGGACCTTCCGGCGCAAGCTGAACGCGATCGCGCGGACCGACACCCACCGGGAGAACCTGCACACGGCGATCCGGGAGATCGGCGAGGACATCAACACCTACATGCGGATCAAGACCTGGCTGTCGGCGGCGGTGGCGGTGCTGTGCTATGCGGCGATGAAGCTCGCCGGCGTCGATTTCGCCGAGTTCTGGGCCGTCCTGTTTTTCCTGCTCAACTACATCCCGACCATCGGCGCGATCCTCGCCGTGTTCTTCCCGGCCATGCTCATGATCGTGCAGTTCACGAGCATTCCGCTGATCGTTTCGGTGATCGTCGTGCTGATCGCGATCCCGACCGTGATCAACAATTTCGTCGAACCGCGCATGATGGGCCGGTCGCTCAACCTGAGTTCGCTGGTCATCATCATGTCGCTGATCCTGTGGGGCAGCATCTGGGGCATCATCGGCATGTTCCTGTGCGTGCCGATCATGGTGATCCTGAACATCGTGCTGGCCAAGTTCGAAACGACCCGGCCGCTTGCCGTCATGCTGTCGGCCAACGGCAGGATCGATTCGAACCGCGCCGTGACGGCATCGCAGGCGGCGGAATAGCGATGGCCGGTGCCAGCGCTGCCGCGCCGGTCGTGCGCTTCGACGACGTCAGCGTGCGCTTCGGCGACGAAACGATCTACGACGGGCTTTCCTTTGCCGTCGAGGCCGGCGAATTCCTGTGCATCCTGGGGCCGAGCGGCTGCGGCAAGTCGACCTCGCTCAGGCTGATGGGCGACCTCCTGGCGATCCAGGGCGGGCGGGTCGAGATCGAGGGCCGGACGCCGGCCGAAGCCTGGGACCGGCTGGCCTACGTCTTCCAGTCGCCGCGCCTGGTGCCCTGGCGCACCGCGCTCGGCAACGTCATGCTGGGGATGGACCTGCGCTTCGACGGCATGGCCAGGGCCGAAAAGGCGGACCGGGCCGGACGGTTGCTGGACCTTGTCGGCCTCGCCGCCGACACCGGCAAATTCCCGGCGATGCTCTCCGGCGGCGAGCGCCAGCGCGTGGCGATTGCACGGGCGCTTTCGGTCGAGCCCGACATCATCCTGATGGACGAGCCGTTCTCCGCCCTCGACCTAAACACACGGCGGCGCATGCGGCAGGAGATCATCCGCATCTGGCGCGAAACCGGCAAGACCATCGTGTTCGTCACTCACGACATCGACGAAGCCTTGGTGCTTGCCGACCGCATCCTGCTATTGTCCAACAAGCCGACATCGGTTCTGGATATACTCGCGATCGACGAACCGCGTCCGCGCGATATCGGCGAGACGCCCAGCCTGCGAGAGCGGCGGGACGAATTGGTGCGCCTGTTCCGCCGTCTGGAACCGGGCGAAGTCAATCTGGAGGGAGAAACAGCATGATCGAACGTAATATTTTGCCGGCTCGCCGCCGGGCGCCTGTCCGTTTGGGCGCCGGCCTGTGCGCCGGGGCACTGGCTTTGAGTATGGGGGCTCTTGGGCTCGGGGCCGCGCCGGCCGCCGCCAAGGAAAAAGTCACCTACGGCTATCTGATCGACCCGGCGCTCGAAGGCGTGCTCTACGCCATCAAGCAGGGCATCGTGAAATCCGACAAGATCGAGATCGACGGCAAGGCGCTGGCCATCCCGGCGCTGATCCAGTCCACCCCCACCAAGCGGTTCGACGTGCTGATGAACGCCGTCATGGCGATTCCGCTCGCGGCCAAGCGCGGGCTCAAACTGGTCGTCCTGTCCAGCGCCTTGCGCGCCGGCAAGGGCGGGCTGGGCGCCGGCATCTGGGTCAAGAAGGACAGCCCCTACAAGACGATGGCCGACCTCAAGGGCAAGACCATCGGCAACTATGCCCTGCGCGCGACCGGCACGACCTGGATCCGCCTGGCCCTGTTGAAGAAATACAAGCTGAACGTGTCCTACAAGGGCGGCGACATGAACTGGGTGCAAATCCCCGCGCCGGCCCTGCTGACCGCGCTGGAGACCGGCCGGGTCGACGCCGCGACCCTGATCCATTCCCAGGCCTACAGGGCGCGCGGCTCCGGCAACTACCGGGTGCTCGCCTGGACCAACAAGGACATCCGGGAACTCTACGGCGTCGACACCGTGGCCGCCGTCAACGTGACCTATCCCGAGAAGCTCGCCAAGCGGCCGGAGGCCTTCAGGGAATTCAACCGGATGCTGTACGAATCGGTGCAGTATGCCGTGAAGAATCCCGACGAGGTCGGCGCGGCAATCGCCAAGGGCGGCAAGATCAGCGCCGCCTACTTCAAGGCCTGGCTGACGGATTATTCCTACTTCCCCGGCGCGGTTTCCGACGCCGACATGAAGGCGATGGAGACGATCTGGGCCGGCGCGAAGGAGATGGGCATCCTCAAGTCGGTGCCGAAGGCCGCCGACGTGGTGTGGGAGCACGCCATCCGCGAATAGGCGCCGGCCAGCCTGAGCCGGATCGTTGGAAGTTCCGGCAGCCGTAACGGCCCCGGCGTCCGCCGGGGCCGCCGACCCGACCGCCGCCGGGCGCACCTCGCGCCTTGCGGCGCACCTGTTCACGCTCGGCGTGCTCGCCGCCTGGGCGGCCTGGGGCGCCTCGGTGGAGAGCTACCAGATGCCGGGGCCCCTGGCGGTCGCCGAGCGCCTCGGCCTGTTCTTCACCGACGCGCACGAAATCGGCCACATGTTCTGGTCGTTCGGCCACATCATCGCCGCGGTCGTCATCTCCTTCTTCATCGGTTTCGCGCTGGCGCTGCTGCCCTGGTATCTGGGCGCCACGCGGCGGATGATGCACGGCCGGCTCACGCCCTTCCTGAACTCCTACCCCGGCATCGGCTGGACCATGCTGGCGATCATCTGGTTCGGCGTGAACGATTTCACCGTCGTCTTCGTCATCAGCATGGTGTTGATCCCCTTCGCCATCATCAACATGCGCGAGGGGCTGGAGGCGCTCGACCCGGAGCTGCTCGAGATGGTGCGCAGCTTCTCGCGCCGCCGGGTGCGCGCGCTGCTGCTGCTCGTCCTGCCGTCGCTGTTCCCGTTCATGTTCGCGACGCTGCGCATCAGCTTCGGCGTCTCGTGGAAGGTGGCGCTGACCGCCGAACTGTTCGGCGGCAACAGCGGGCTGGGCTACATGCTCAACCTGGCGCGCAACGATTTCGATACGCCGCTGATCTTCGGCATCATTCTGATCATCATCGCCTTCGTCTACAGCGTGGAGCGGTTCGTCTTCGATCCGGTCCAGAAGCGGCTGGCGCGCCACCATGCCGCCTGACGCCGCCCGCGTCGCCGCTGCCGACGGCATCCGGCCGCTGCCGGTCGTGCTGGCCGAAGGGCTGATCGTCGCCGCGGTGGTCGGCTGGTGGGCGGTCTCGCGCGACCTGTCCGACGCCGTGATGCCCGACCCGTGGACGGTCGCGGTGACGACCGCGGAACTGTTCACCGAACCGGACCAGCTTGCGCACACGCTGACCAGCATGCTGCGGGTCGTCATTTCCGTCATCGCCGCCGTCCTGCTCGGAACGCTGCTCGCCTTCCTGCCGCGGCGCTATCCGGCGCTCGACGTGATCGTCTACGGCCGGATCCAGCCCTTCCTGAACGCCTTCCCGTCGGTCGGCTGGGCGATCGTCGCCAGCATCTGGTTCGGTCCGTCCCACGAAACGATCGTCTTCGTCGAGGTCGCCATCCTGACGCCCTTCTGCCTGGTCAACGTCGCCCAGGGCCTGCGCGAACTCGACGCCGAGGCGATGGAGATGGCGCGCAGCTTCACCCGGACCCGGCGCCGGGTGTTCTTCCTGGTCACGATCCCGCTCCTGATGCCCTACATCGTGGCGGCCCTGCGCATCGCCTACGGCGTCGGCTGGAAGATCGCGCTGGTCGCCGAGCTGTTCGGCACCGAAAGCGGCCTCGGCTTCCTGATGCTGCGGGCGCAGACCCTGTCCGACGCCGCCACGGTATTCGCCGCCTGCTTCGCCGTCGTCATCCTGTTCATCGCCGGCGAAAAGCTGGTAATCGATCCGCTGGCCCGGCGGGTCCGTTACAATTGAAGCGCAAGCGACAGGTTCGAGAGAGGTTCGACCGATGACCGCCATCCGGTTCAGGAAAATCCCCGGTCCGCCGGATATCGCCGTCGACGAGGCCGGCGAGGGTCCGCTGCTCGTCTTCATGCACGGCATCGGCGGCAACCGGACCAACTGGACCGAGCAGGTCGAGGCCTTCGCCGCCCGCGGCTTCCGCGCAGTCTCGTGGGACGCCCGCGGCTACGGCGACAGCGACGATTACGAGGGACCGCTGGATTTCAGCGACTTCTCGCACGATCTGGCCCGGCTGCTCGACCGTTACGGCGTCGAAAAAGCCCATCTGTGCGGCCTGTCGATGGGCGGGCGGATCGCCCAGGATTTCCACGCCCTCTATCCGGATCGCATCGCGACGCTTGCCCTGGTCGCCACCTTCGCCGGCCAGAGCAATTTCTCGCCGGCCGAACGCGAACGCTTCGTGGCGCTGCGCCTCAAGCCGCTCGCCGAGGAGGGCAAGGTGCCGAAGGACATCGCCCCGGTCGTCGCCTCGACCCTGCGCGGGCCGGACGCGACGGAAGAGCAGTATGCGCGGCTGGTCGCCAGCATGGCGGCGCTGCACAAGGAAAGCTACATGAAGACGGTGCGCGCGACCTCGATGTTCGAGCGTACCGCCGAGCTCGAATCGATCCGCGTGCCGACCCTGCTGATCTACGGCGACGGCGATTCCCTGACCACGCCGGAGATCGGCCGCGGCCTGCACGAGCGGATCGCCGGATCGGAATTCGTCGTCGTGCCGCGCGCCGGCCATCTGATCAATCTGGAAAAGCCCGCCGAGTTCGATGCGGCCCTGCTGCCGTTCCTGATGAAGCACCGCGACCTGGCCTGCTGATCCGCCATGCCGCCTGACAACCCGTCCGAATCCCCGGGTTCGCCCGCCCCCGAGGTCAAGGCGGTCTACCGCGGCTACAGCCAGGCGGAACTGGACGCGCAGTACAACCAGGCGACGCTGGTGCCGGATATCGGCGGCTATCTCGACGCCTGGGATACGGAGAGCGCGCGGGTGCGCGACGGCCAGCCCTGCCGGCTCTCGGTGCCCTACGGCGACCGACCGGCGGAAACCCTCGACATCTTTCCGGCGGAGAACGGCGCGGACGGCGTGCCCGTCATGCTGTTCATCCACGGCGGCGCGTGGCGTGCGCTGTCCAAGGACAGTTTCAGCTATCCGGCCGCACCCTTCGCCGCGGCGGGCGCGGCCTGGGTCGTTGCCGATTTTTCCCTGCTGCCCGAGGTCAGCCTCGACGAACAGGTGCGCCAGAACCGGGCGGCGCTGGCCTGGCTGTGGCGCAACGCGCGCGGCTTCGGCGGCGATCCCGAGCGGCTCTATGTCTGCGGCCATTCCTCCGGCGCCCATGTCGGCGGCACGCTGGTCCAGGACGGCTGGCGCGCCCGGGCCGGTCTGCCGGAGGACGTCATCAAGGGCGCGGTGCTGGTCAGCGGCATGTACGACCTGGAGCCGGTGCGCCTGTCGGCGCGTAACGACTACGTCAATCTGGACGAGGTCGCGGCGCGGCGGCTGAGCCCGGTCCACAACATCCCGGACCGCCTGCCCGCCCTGGCGCTGTTCTGGGGCAGCGGCGAGCTGGACGAATTCCGCCGCCAGTCGCGCGGCTTCGCCGAGGTCCTGTGGGCGCGGGGCCACCGGGCCGAAGCCATGGAGATCGCCGGCGCCAATCATTTCGACATGGCCGACGGATTTGCCGACAGCCGCAGCGCGATCCTGCGCAGCTGCCTCGGCATGATGGGCCTGCTGTAGGCCGATGCCCCGCGCAACCGGCCCCGAGACTGGCCCCGATCCCGAGCGTGACGACATCCCTTGGCCCGCCGTCCGGGCCGAGCCGCTTGACCAGGCCGCCCTCGCCGCCGGCCGCGAAACCGCGATGGCGCGCCGTCCGGCCGGGCCGGTCTGGGTGTTCGGCTACGGCTCGCTGATCTGGAATCCCGCATTCGAACCGGCCGAACGCCGCCGCGCCGTGCTGCACGGCTATCGCCGCGCCTTCTGCTTCTGGACCGTGTCGGCCCGCGGCACGCCGGAGCGGCCGGGCCTCGGCCTGGGGCTGGAGGCCGCGCCGGGCGCGCGTTGCGGCGGCGTCGCCCTCAGGATCGCCGGCGCGACCGAGGCGGCGGACATCGAAACGCTGTGGGCGCGGGAAATGTATTCCGCCGTCTACCAGCCGGCCTGGGTGCCGGTATTTGCCGCGGAAGCGCCGGACGAGCCCGATCCGGAGCCCCTGACCGCCCTCGCCTTCGTCATCGACCCGGCCCATCCGCAATATTGCCCGCCGCTCGGCGCGGACCGGCAGGCGCGCATCATCGCCGGCGCTGCAGGAAAGTTCGGACCCTGCGCGGACTATCTGGCGGACATGGTGGCCCATCTCGCCGAAGCCGGCGAGCCGGATGCGGAACTGGAGGTGCTGCTCGAAAGGGTGCGGCGGCTGCGGGACCAGATGTGATCTCTCAACAGGTTGTCCATCCGGGATCTGCCGGGTCACGTTCGCCAGCGCGGACCGGGTCTCGGCGGCGGACTGCGCCGGGGTCATTCGGCGGGCGACCGCAGACGTCCGGTTGATCTGAATTTGGACTCGCGGTTTGTGCAAATGCGCCGCATCTTGGGCGCGTTCGCCACCCTTGGCTGGAAACGATATGACCATGTTCGAAGGCTTCACGAAGACCCGGATCGAGGTCTCGTCCATCGCCATCAATCTCGTGCAGGGCGGCACGGGGCCGCCGCTGCTGTTGCTGCACGGCTATCCGCAGACCCATGCGATGTGGCACAAGGTGGCGCCGCAGTTCGCCGAACACTATACGGTGGTCACGCCCGACCTGCGCGGCTACGGCGACAGCGGCAAGCCGGCCTCGGACGACCTGAACGACTTTTGCAAGCGCACGTCGGCGCAGGACCAGGTCGAGGTCATGGCGGCGCTGGGTTTCGAGCGCTTCCATGTCGTCGGCCACGACCGCGGCGCCCGGGTCGGCCATCGCATGGCCCTCGACAATCCGGAGCGGGTCCGCAGTTTCACATCGCTCGACGTGGTGGCGTCCCAGGCGGCCTTCGACAACATGAACCGCGATCTTGCCTACTCATGGTTCCACTGGCACCTGATGCGCCAGCCCTCCCCGTTCCCGGAGACACTGATCGGCAACAGCGTCAAATTCTATCTGGATTTCCTGCTCGGCCAGTGGACGGCCGTGGACGGCGCGATTACCGACGCGGCCTACGCCGAATATCTCCGCTGCTTCAGCAACCCCGAAACGATCCGTACGACCTGCATGGACTATCGCGCCATCGCGGTCGACCTGGTCCACGACGAGGCCGACCGGGGGCGCAAAATCGCCTGCCCGATGCTGGTGCTGTGGGCCGGCAACATGGCCCGGCGCCCTGGCTGGCAGACCGGCGGCACCCTGGACATGATCGGGAGCTGGCAGGAGCGGGCAGGGGATGTCCGCGGCCGCGCCCTCGACTGCGGCCATTTCCTGGCCGAGGAAGCACCCGACGAGACCGCGCGGGAAATCCTCGCCTTTCTCTCCGGCTGCTGAAGCCCCCGCCGGCCCGGACGCGCCGTACCGGGCGGCGCCGGAACGGCACGTTCGCAATCGCCGATCAGGCTTTCGGTCCGCGTCGAGGCCGTAGGGGAGGGTTTGAAACCCTCCCCTACAATGCCGGGACGGGTGCCCGGCCCTTCGATACGCCCCGGCCTGGCGGCCGGGGCTACTCAGGGTGAGGGAGAAGGAAGGGGATTCTCCCACTACACACCCTCATCCCGAGTAGGCGCGCCAGCGCCGTATCGAGGGACGGGTCAGGCGCTGAGGCGCATGCCGACCCGGTTCATGTCCGGTTCCTTGTGGAACCTGCCGTCCTGCATGATGGCGACCAGCCGGGACTGGTCCTGCAGCACCTTGATGTTGGTGAGCGGGTCGCCGTCGACCAGCAGGAGGTCGGCCAGACAGCCCTCGCGGATCATGCCCAGTTCGTCGCCCATGCCCATGATCTGGCCGCCGTACATCGTGCCGGCCTTTATCGCCTCCATCGGCGAGAAGCCAACCATGTCGACGAAATACTCGAAGTCCTTGGCGTTGGTGCCGTGGGGCGTCCAGGCGAAACCGTAGTCGCCGCCGACCAGAACCCGAATGCCGCGCTTGTGCATCTCCGACATGGTTGCACACGCATGTTCGAGTTCCCTTTCGTATTTGTCGGTGATCGGCGTCCCGGGAACGATGCCCCATTCCGCGGCGTTTCGCGCCACGTTGATCAGCCAGGCCAGGGCCGGAGCGACGAAGTGTTTTTCCTTGTTGGCTTCCAGCAGGTCGAGCGTCTCCTCGTCGGAGAAGGAGGCGTGGTAGATGATCTCGATGCCGTGCTTCACGCAGCGCTGGATCGATTCCTTCGAGCGCGCATGGGCGGCAAGGCGGCGACCGCGCCCCTTGGCTTCGGCAACGGCCACGGCGACCTCCTCGTCGGTGAACTGGTTCTCCTCCGCGCCGAACTGGGTGATCTCTTCGCCAGACAGGTTGATCTTGATCGTATCGACGCCCCACTTCATGAGCGTGCGGACCTCGCGCCGCATCTCCTCCACACCGGAGACGACGATGCCGAGATTGAGCGCGTTGTGGTCGATATGCGGCAGCGTGGCGTCGCCGAGTCCGCCAACCGCCGTCAGCTCCGGTCCGGCGGCGGTGTAGCGCGGGCCAGCCACCTTGCCTTCCTTGATCGCGTCGCGGATCACCACGTCCAGCCGCGGCTTGGCCGCCGCCGCGCCGTAGCCCGCGGTGAAGCCGGCGTCGATCAGCAGCTTCGCCATGTAGACGCAGTTGAGCGTATGCTCTTCGAGCGGCATGAGCTGGATCGGGTCGATGCCCGGCGCGTTGTTCCAGCTCAGATGCAGGTGGGCATCGACCATGCCGGGCATCAGAGTCATGCCCCGCCCGTCGATCCTGTAGGTGCCGTTCTGCGGGCCCCAGCCGCCGTTACCGATCCCGCCGCTATATCCGCCGCCGGCGCGGGAGATCGACTTGATCCGGTTGCCGGCAACGGTGACATCGCCGCTGTAGGGCGCTTCGCCGGTGCCGTCGAGGATGCGGACGTTGGAGAACACGATCTCCGGGTCCGGGCGTCCGTTGCCGTTGGTACCGGCCCAGCCGCCGTAAGCGATTTCCGCCATGGTCTTCCTCCCTGTCGCGCCGCGTCAGGATGCGGCCCTGTCCAGATGCGCCCTGAGCAGTTCCGCCGACCGCGCGGGCGCCTCGATCGTCATCCAGTGACCCGTATCGGGCAGAATCTCGAGTTCCGCTCCTGAAATACGGTTTTTCAACGCTTCGGCCATAGCCACCGGCGCGACCGGATCCCTTTCGCCCGCGATCAGCAGCGTCGGGCAGCGGATCGCCGTATGGTCCGCCGCCGCCGCCGTCGCCAGCGCCCTGCAATGCGCTGAATATCCGGCCGGGTCCTGGCGCATCAGGCTCTCCCGGACAAAGGCCGGCACGACCGGATTGTTTCTGCGCGACGCCTCAGAGATGCTCACGGTCGAAACACTGTCTGCGATCCCGGCCATGCCTTCGCGCCGGGCCGCTTCGGCCCGTTCCATGAGCGCCTGGCGCGCCGCCGGCGCCGGTTCCAGAATGGGCCCGAACAGCGCAAGACTCAAGACAGCATCGGGCAGATCGGCAGCGAGATGCTGGCAGATCAGCGTGCCCATGGAATGGCCGGCGAAATGGGCACGCTCGATCCCGGCGGCCCGGACCGCATCGCAGACCGCCGCCGCCAGCCCTTTCAGTCCGGGCCGGCCGGGGCGCAGGGCGGAACGGCCGGCGCCCGGCAGATCGGGCCGCAGCACGCGACAGCCATCGAGCGCGCCCATCAGAGGAGTGAACGTGTTCGAATCGCCGCCCAGGCCGTGGATCAGGACGACGGCCGACCCGGAACCGCCGCTGTCTTCCGTCACCATGCTGCCGAGGCGCAGGTCGGCCATCGCTCAGACCTCCGCGACCGGGTTTTCGAGGACTCCGATGCCGCCGATTTCGACCGCCACCCGGTCGCCGGCCCTGAGATATTTCGGCGGATCGAAGCCGATTCCGACGCCGGCCGGCGTGCCGGTCGCGATCACGTCGCCGGGCATCAACGCGATCCCGTTGGATATGGCGGCAATAATGGCCGGCACGTCGAAGATCATCAGCGCCGTGTTCGACTCCTGGCGCAGTTCGCCGTTGACCCGGCACCGGACCGGCGTGTCGGCCAGGTCGATCTCCTCCGCCGTGACGGCGGCCGGCCCCATCGGGCAGAAGGTGTCCTGGGACTTGCCGATCAGCCACTGGCTGTGCCGGCTCTGCAGATCGCGCGCGGTGACGTCGTTGACGATGGTGTAGCCCCAGACGTGGCGCATCGCGTCCCGCGCAGAAATATTCCGGCCCGCCGTCCCGATGATGACCGCCAGTTCCGCCTCGTAATCCACGGCTTCGGTGACGCCGGGATCGAGACGGATTTCCGCGCCGTGGGGAATGACCGATTCCGGCAGCTTGGAAAAGACGATGGGGGCGTCCGGCACGACACCCTTCGCAGCGGAGCTGTCGAAGCCGGATTGCGCAAATTCCTTCGCATGCTCGTGGTAGTTCTTGCCGACGCAGAAGATGTTGCGCCGCGGCCGGGGGATCGGCGCCTGGACGGATATTTCGCCCATGGCAATCGCCCGGTCCGTCGCCGGCGTATCCCGGCCGATCAGCGCCGCAACGCCATCGCTGTCGGCTGCACCGCCGGGCAGGACGAACCGCTCGACGGTATCGCCGCCCTCGGCGATCCGGCCGACATGACGGCCGCCCTGCCAGTCGAACACGACGAGCTTCAGGTTTCCGCCTCCCCTTGCTCGGCCGGGATCAGGACAGTCGAGCCGGTCGTCGCACGGTTTTCCAGTGCACGGTGCGCTTCGGCGGCATTCTCCAGGGCGAACCGCTGCCCGATCTCGACGGTCACGATGCGCCGCTCGATGGCGTCGAACAGCCGGTCCGCGGCGGCGCCGAATTTCTCGGGCGTATCCGTGTAGTGGACGTAATTCGGCCGCGACAGGGTGGCCGAGCAGCCGGCCAGCATGGAGATATCCCGCGGCCCGATATCGCCGGAGGCCTGACCGAAACTGACCAGATGCCCGCGCACGGCGAGCGCGGCAACCGAATGGGCGAAGCTGTCCCGGCCGACCGCGTCGTAGATCACATCGGCGCCGCGCCCGTCGGTCAGGTCGCGGACCTGCTCCTCGAGGCTCTTCTCGCCCGGCACGACGACATGATGGGCGCCGGCCGCGCGCGCGACCCGGGCCTTCTCTTCGGTCGAGGTCGCGCCGATCACGGTGGCGCCGAGGCGGTTCGCCCACTGGCACAGAAGCCGCCCGACGCCGCCGGCGGGTGCGTAGACCAGCACGGTCTCGCCCGGCGCAACGGCATGGACGCGATGGAGCAGGAACTCCGCCGTCACGCCCTTGAGCAGTCCGGCGGCGGCAGTTTCGTCATCGATATGGTCCGGCAGCGGAATTACCAGGCCGGCGTCCATGGTCCTGACGGTCGTGTAGGCGCCGAGCGGCGGGCAGGCGTAGGCGACGCGCCGGCCGGGCGCCAGATGGCCGACATTCGCGCCGACATCGACGACGACGCCGGCCGCCTCCAGGCCCGGCACGCCCGGCGGTTCGAGCAGGTCGAAATAGCCGGTCCGGCAATAGATATCGATATAGTTCACGCCCACCGCGGTCTGGCGCAGGCGGACCTGGCCCGGCCCCGGCGGCGGCGCCTCGGCCGGTTGCGGGCGGAGTTCCTCCGCGCCGCCGTGACGGTCGATGACGATGGCGGTGCCGGCGATGGCGGCGCCCGCACCCCGCCCGACCGCGGGCGCAGCCGGCGCGGCCTCCCAGGTTCGCCGCTCCCTGCCGGGCGGGCTCTCCACCCGTTCCCGGACCGCCGTGAAGCCGGCATCGTAGACCTCTGTCGCAACCAGCGCGGCCAGCTCCCGCTCCTGGCCCGGTGGCGTGTTGAAGGTTGACGACCAGCGCCAGAACGTCCGGTCGCCGTCGGTCACCGGCTTCAGCTCGACCTCGGCGACATAGTCGTGCAGCGGGATATCCGCGCCGACGATGGTGTAGCGGAAGCGGCGGTCCCGGTCGGACAGGGTGAGCAGGCGCTCGCGGACATTGGCGCCGTCCTCCAGGTCGAAGTTGCGCACGCAGCCGACCTGGTCGGTGCGCTTCGACTCCTCGAGGAAGCTGCGCCGGACAATCGGGTGCCAGCGGTCGTGGCCGTTGAAATCGCGCAGGATTTCCCACACCGCCGCGATGGGCGCGTCGATCACCGTGCTGCGGACCACCCGAATCATCGCCGGATCATGGCGTCAGGCCCCGAAGCGGACCTTGAGCGCGTCGAAAGCAGCCTGGAAGACGTTGTTGCCGATGTTGGCGACGAGTTCGGCCTCCGCCGCCGGATCGCAGTCGAATTCGGCCGTCCATTCGGCGAAGGTCCGGTCGCCGTCTGTGACCGGCACGAGCTTCAGCGTCGCGATATAGTTTTCGACCCCCATCGGGCTTTCGAGAATCGAATAGGTGACGCTGTAGTCGTAGTCCGACAGCGCCAGCAGCCGCTCGCGCAGGAAGCCGCCGTCCTCCAGGCGGAAGGCCCGGACGCAGCCGACCTGGTCGGACGGCTGGCCGCCCTCGATCCGGCTTTCGCGCACCGCCGGCACCCAGTCCGGCAGGGCGTTGAAATCGCGGACGGTCTGCCAGATCCGGTCGGACGGCGCACCGATCACCGAGGAGATGTAGACCCGGGCCATGATCTAGCTGTCCCCGTCCTTCTTTTCCTCCGCGTCTTTCGCCAGACTGGCTGCGTCACGGGCGGAGCGGAAGACATCGCCGAGGCGCGCGACATTGGCGTTTTCGATGCCGATCTCCTTCATCATCTCGTCGATCAGCGGGCTCTGCACCCGGTAGCGCAACACGCTCTCGACAACCTCGTCGGTCGGGCTGCGCCCGCTGCCGCCCCCGCTACCAGCCAAGCCGTCGACATGCAGGATCTTGATCCCCTCGATATTCTCCATCGGCCGGACGCTCTCGCGGATGATGCCTTCCAGGCGGTCGAGCAGCCGGACCCGGAGCCGCCCGGCGCGGGCGTCCTCGGTCAGCAGGTTGTCCGCCTCGTTGCGCAGGCGCTCGGCCTCTGCCGCGACGGCGGCCGTCACCCGGTCGGCCTCGGCGGCGATTTTCGCCGTATCGGCATCCTTGCCCGCAACGATCCGGTCGATGGCGGCGATCCGCTCGGCAACCTCGGTCTCGCGGACCGTCGCAACCTTCTCTTCGGCCTCCACGGCGCTGGCGCGCACCGATTCCGTTTCGATCCGGGCTTCGGCCTCCTCCGAGTTCTTTTTCAGCACTTCGATCTGCCGTTCGATCTCGGCCAGTTCGACCGCCATCTCCCGTTCGACCTCGAGCCGCCGGAGTTCGCGCTGCTGAACGATGCGGGCCTCCTCGACGCCGCGGTCGGACAGGATGCGCGACCGTTCGACCTCTTCGCGGGCCGCGATCTCGGCCTCCTCCACCGCCCGGCGCTGGTCGATCTGGTGCGCCTGGAGCTGCCGGTCCCGCTCGATGCGCGCCTTGTCAAGGGTCCGGTCCTGATCGATGCGCGCGCTCTCCACCTCCTTCTGGGCCTCGATGCGCGCGGTCTCGGTCTGCTGGTTGCGCGAGATATCGCGCGCTTCGGTCTCGGCTTCGGCCATGATCTGCGCCTCGCGCAACTGGCGCTGGGAGGCGATGCGCGCCCGCTCCAGATCCTCGTTGGCGGCGATCTCGGCATTTTCCAGATCGTGGCGCTGGCGAATCTGCTCCTGCCGAACCAGCCGTTCGCGCTCGATGCGTGCGGTTTCCAGCGCCTGCTCCTGGGCGATGCGGGCGCGCTCAACCTCCTCTTGCGCCCGGATTTCCGCCTCTTCCAGCGTGCGGCGGCGGTCGATCTCGAAACCGCGGGTCTCCTGCTGACTGCCGATCCGGGCCTGCTCGGCCTCGCTCTCCCGGGCCGCCTGGATCCTGGCGACCTCTGTCCGCTGATCGGCGCGCAGGGTTTCCAGGGCGCGCTGCTGGTTCAGGCGTGCGTCTTCGCTCTCCTGTTCCAGCATGAGGGTCTGCTTTTCCGCTTCCAGGTTCTGGCTGCGGATCGCGACCATGGACGATTGCTCGATATCGTTGCGCAGCTTGCGGCGCGCCTCGATGGTCTCGATCAGCTGGGTCAGGCCCTCGGCGTCGAACCGGTTCGACGGGTTGAAGAATTCCAGGTTGGTCTGGTCCAGATCGGTGATCGCAACCGATTCGAGCTCAAGGCCGTTTTGGGCGAGATCCACGGCGGCCCGCGCCGCAACGTCGCCCACGAATTCGCCGCGCCGCTCGTGCATCTCGTCCAGCGAGCGCTCGGCCGCGACGGAGCGCAGCGCGCCGACGAACTTGCCCGAAAGCAGCTCTGACAGCCTGTCGGCCTCCAATGTGCGCCGGCCGAGCGTCGAAGCCGCGGCGGCGACCGCTTCGCGCTGTTGCAGAACCCGTACGAAGAACTCGGCCTCGATATCGACGCGCACCCGGTCGCCGGTGATAACCGCTTCTTCCCGGGTGCGGGCGATGGGAATGCGCACCACGTTCAGATTGACCGGCGTCACCTCATGGATGATCGGCAGGACCAGCGCCCCGCCGTTGATCACCACCTTTTCGCCGCCGAAACCGGTGCGCACAAAGGCGACTTCCTTGGTCGAGCGGTGATACAGCCAGTTGAGCAGATAGACGATCACCACGATGGCGATGATCGCCACGATGAGCCACAGGATGATGCTCCCGATCAGGCTTCCCGTCATGTTCCGGCCCTCCCTATCCTCCGATCCTGACCGCCTTGAAGGCCTTCGTCTGTTCGGTCAGGGCTGTTTCCGTCGGCAGGCGCTCCATGGAGGAAGCGCCGTAAAATCCGTGACAGTTCCCGGTTTCGTTCAGAATATACTGCGCATCCTCCGGCATGGAGACCGGCCCGCCGTGCACCAGCACGATAATCTCCGGGTCGACGCGCATCGCGGCGGCGGCCCAGGCGTCGACCAGCGCCGGGCAGTCCTCCAGCTTCAGGGCGGTTTCCGCGCCGATCGAGCCGCCGGTGGTCAGGCCGAGATGGCAGACGACGATGTCCGCGCCGGCCCTGGCCATGGCCTCGGCCTCCTGCTCGCAGAAGACGTAGGGCGTGGTCAGCATGTCCTTCTCATGGGCCATGCGGATCATATCGACCTCGAGGCCGTAGGACATGCCGGTTTCCTCGAGGTTGGCCCGGAACACCCCGTCCATCAGCCCGACCGTGGGAAAATTCTGCACACCGGAGAAACCCAGCTCGGATAGCCGGTCCAGGTAGGCGTCGAAGATGCAGAACGGGTCCGTGCCGTTGACGCCGGCGAGGACGGGCGTGTTGCGCACGACGGGCAGCACCTCGTGCGCCATTTCCAACACCACGTCGTTGGCGTTGCCGTAGGCCAGCAGGCCGGACATCGATCCCCGGCCCGCCATGCGGTAACGGCCGGAATTGTAGATGACGATCAGGTCGATGCCGCCGGCTTCCTCGCATTTGGCCGACAGGCCGGTGCCCGCGCCGCCGCCGATGATCGGCACGCGGCCGGCTTTCATCGCCCGGAACTTCTCGACAAGGGACTTGCGGTCAAACCGTGGCATGGCGGGCCGTCCTGGCCAAGGGGTTGATCTCGTCGAGGGCGTCGGCGATCGCGCGTGCGAAGGCCGGATCGTTGATATGGTGCGGCAGGCGGATCAGGCGCCGGGTCGGCGTTTCCTGCAGTGTGGCGGCGATAGCGTCGAACAGGGCGGCGTCCGCATCTGGCGCGTGGAAGGGCCGGCCGGGCGCATCCAGCGCCGAAACGCCGCCTTCCGGGATCAGGAAGCGGACCGGGCCGGCCATCCCGTTCAGCCGCTCGGCGATCCACGCGCCCATGCGGGCGTTTTCCTCCGGCGTCGTGCGCATCAGCGTCACCTGCGGGTTGTGCTCGACGAAGATGCGGTCGCTGTACCGGTCCGGCACCGTATTGCGCGGGCCGAAATTCACCATGTCCAGGGCGCCGACGGATCCGACATAGGGCAGGCGCGAGCGGATGAAGGCGCCGAAGCGGTCTTCCGTCGCCGGGAACACGCCGCCCATCATCAGGTCGCAGACTTCCGTCGTGGTGAGATCGACGGCGGCGGCCAGCATTCCGCTGTCCGCCAGTTTTTCCATCGAGCGGCCGCCGGTGCCGGTGGCGTGGAAAACCAGGCAGTCGTAACGGTCTTCGAGCAGGCCGGTGATCTGCTGCACCGCGGTCGTGGTGACGCCGAACATGGTGAGCCCCAGGCAGGGCTTGTCGTCGTGCTGCGGTTCGGCCTTGCGGCGCTCTGCGAGCATGCCGGCGATGGCATTGGCGCCGTTGGCGAGGACGGTGCGGCTGATCCGGTTCAGGCCCTGCACATCGGTGACCGAATACATCATCATGATGTCGGCCGCCCCGACATACCGGCCGACCTCGCCGGAGGCGACGGTGGAAATCATCACCTTGGGGATGCCGACGGGCAGAGCCTGCATGGCCGGCGTCGCGAGCGACGTCCCGCCCGAGCCGCCGGCCGCGATGATGCCGGCAACGTCGGGCTGACGGACCAGCCAGGCCTCGAACGCCTCGGCCATGGCGCCCACCGCTTCGCCGCGGTCTCCGGTGAACACGCCAGAGGCGCCGCGCGGATGGGAGGCGGCGACGATGTGGGGCGGCACATTGGCCGAGGACGTATTGCCGGAAGTCGACAGGTCGACGGTCTTCACGGCGACGCCGAGGGCGACCAGCCGGTCGCGGATGAATCCGAGTTCCGCGCCCTTGGTATCGAACGTGCCGGCCAGATAGACACTGCCTTCCGTTAGCGCGCCGCGCTGTGCCGCAGGTTCCCGGAACAGCGGCTCCGGCCTGGCATCGAAGGGCCGCCCGCCGCCTTCCGCTGCCGGGGCACGGGTCTGCTGCCAGGTTGCGCCCGACCATCGGGTCGGCGGCACATAGATCAGATCGCCGGTTTCAGGCCTGCCCGTCTGCGCGGCCGCATCGCCCCCGGCTGCCGCCGTCTCGTCTGCAGGCACCGCTTCTTCGAGCGGCGCAGGTTCTTCGACGGCGGCGGCATCGGCCGGACCGTCATCTTCCAGATCCAGATCGTCGTGAGAATGGCGCCCGACGCCGAGCAGCCGTTCCTGAAGCAGCCGGTCGGCGGCCAGCTCGGCGGACGGCATGGTGCGCCGGATGCGGCCGTTGACCATGATCGAAACCCGTTCGGAAATCGCGGTCGCGACCGAAATATTCTGTTCGATGAGCAGGACGGCGACGCGGTTTTCCTCCGCCAGCGCCGCCAGCAGTTTCTCGACCTGGTCGACGATCAGCGGCGCAAGGCCTTCCGTCGGTTCGTCGAGGATCAGGAGTTCGGGGTCCTGCAGGAGCGAACGGGCGATCGCGAGCATCTGCTGTTCGCCGCCCGAAAGCTGGCCGCCGCCATTGTTGCGGCGCTCCGCCAACCGGGGGAAGGCATCGTAAACCCGGTCGACGTTCCAGGCGCCGCCGCCCTTCCAGGCCAGCCGCAGATGCTCGTGGACGGTGAGCGACGGCCAGAGCCGGCGGCCCTGGGGCGTATAGCCGACGCCGAGATTGGCGATCCGGTACGACGGCAGCCCGACCAGTTCCTCGCCGGCCATGCGGATCGATCCGCGCTGCACCGGCAGCAGGCCCATGATGGCGTTGCACAGGGTCGTCTTGCCCATGCCGTTGCGGCCGACCACTGCGTGAACGCCGGACATCAGCTCCAGATCGACGCCCTGGAGCGCGTGGGAGGAGCCGTAGTAGACGTGCAGATCCCGGATGCTGAGCGCATCGGGATCCGGCTCCAGCCTGCGGGCGCGGCTACGCATGCCCGGCCCCGTTGCCGCCGTGCCCGAGATACAGTTCCTGGACCTCGGGATCGTTCTCGATCTCTTCGGGCTTCCCCTGTTTGAAGATTCGCCCGTTGTGCATCATGGTGACCCGCTCCGCGACGCGCAGCGCGACATCCATGTCGTGTTCGATGATGATGAAGCCGATATGCGCCGGCAGGGACTGCAGAATCTCGACCAGATCGGCGCGTTCGCTCGGCGACAGTCCGGCAGCCGGCTCGTCGAACAGGATCAGCCGCGGCGCGCCCGACAGGGCGAGCGCCACCTCGAGCTGCCGCTGCTGCCCGTGACTGAGTTCGGCCACCGGCGTATTGCGCCGGTCGTCGAGATGGACGGCATGCAGCAGCGTCTCCGCCATCTCCATGGCGCCGTCGTCCCGGCGCGGCCGCAATAGCGAGTGCCGCCCGCGCCCGACTCCGCGGCAGGCGAGAAAGATGTTTTCGATGACCGTAAGGCCGCTGAAAAGCAGCGAAATCTGATAGGTCCGGCGGAGGCCGCGACGGATCCGCTCGTGAACCGGCAGATACGTCACGTCCTCGCCGAACAGTCTGACGCGCCCCGAGGTCGGCGGAAAATCACCCGTGATCGCGTTGAAAAGGGTGGTTTTTCCGGCCCCGTTGGAACCCAGCACCGCCCGCCGCTCGCCGGCGCGAACGGTCATGTCGATGTCCGCCATCGCCACCAGCGCGCCGAAAAGGCGGCCGACGCCGGTCAGCTCCAACGCGAACTGCCCGGCCTGCGGCAGGGCGGAACGCGGGACGGCGGTGCCGGGTTCGTCCAACGGGGACCTCGGCTGCGCAGTTCGCCCTGCCCTATTTGCAGGGCGGGTTGGTGCGGCTGACCGGGCCGTATTTCAGGAACTCCTCATATTTGACCCCGAAGGTCTGGGAGACCTGCTTGGTGATCCCGATCGTCTTGTTGACCAGGTTGCCGTCCGGGCCCACGACGACTTCCGTCAGGAACATGTCGGCGATGGCGTTCCGGCGCGGATCGAGCGAGACCATGCCGGTCGGCGACTCGAACTTGAGCGTCGACAGGGCGGCCCGCAGTTTCTTGCCGCCGTCGGACAGATCGCCCTTCACCTGGTTCAGGGCCAGCAGCGCGGCCTTGGTGTTGATGTAATAGCCATGGGCGAACAGCGACGGCGACGGGAACCCGCCCTTCCCTGCGAACATTTTCTTGTATTGCGCAACGAAGGCTTTCCAGCGGGGGTCGTCCCAGGTGTCCGAAATCGGCCCGGCCGAAGGCGTGCCGATCACGGTCTCGCGGATCTTGCCCTTCGAGCCCAGCACTGTCTGGTCGACGGTAATCGACCCGGCAATCAGCGGCAGCTCGCCGCCCGCCTGCTGATACTGGCTCAGGAAGTTGATCGCGTCGGCGCCGCCGAGGGCGACGTAGATCGCGTCGACATCGTCAGGCAGCGCGGCGATGACGGACGAATAGTCCTTGTTGCCGATCGGCACCCAGAAACGCGCATCGATCGGCGCCTTGCCGCCGAGGCGGCAGAACGGCTCCAGGAACCCGAACACCTGTGTGTAGGGGAAGGAATAGTCTTCCGCCAGAACGGCGACCTTGCGGTATTTCTTGACCTTGTAGGCATACTCGCCGAGGCCGGCCATCCACTGGGCGCCTTCCGTCGAGAAGCGGAAGAAGTTGGGCGCCGGATTGCGCAGAGTCGTATCCTGCGCCGCCGACGTACCGTTGATGAACGTGACGTTGGGCTTGGTCTTGGCATAGTCCTTGACCGCCAGGCCCTCGGAACCGGACAGCGGCCCGATCATGATCTGGACGCCGTCCTGCTCGACCAGCTTGCGGGTCGCCCGGATGGCGCTCGCCGGCGAAGCGTCCGACGAACCGGTGATCAGTTCGATCTTCTTGCCGCCGGCGGTGTGTTTGAACTCCTCCAGCGCCATCCTGATGCCGCGGATGCTGTCCTGGCCCGGCGCAGCGAAGGCACCTTCCAGGGTCGCAAGCCCGCCCATCTTGATGGTATCCTGCGCCACGGCGGGGCTTGCCACGGCAAAGACCGCCGCCGCCAGCAGGGTTTTTCCTGCAACTTTCAGCATGGTAGTTTCTCCCTCTTTACATGCGTTCGGACGAACCGGCGGGATGCCAGTCGCCCCGGTTGGCGCGCACGCCCCAGCGGACGTTCGCGCGCGGCAGCCGGATTCTCGATTCCATCCGGCGCCAAAGCCCGAGCAGGCCGTCCGGCGAAAACAACACCACGAGCAGGAAAGCGAGGCCGATCACGGTGTTGAAACGCTCGCGGTCGATCAGGTCGATTGCGAAATTCTCGAGTAGCACGAAGGCGATCGCTCCGAGAAATGGGCCGATGGGCGCCCTCATGCCGCCGACAACGGCGATCACCAGGATGTCGATGGCCATCTCGACGCCGACGATGCCCGGCGAAACGCGGCCATTGAACCAGACCAGCAGAACGCCGGCCGTTCCCGCGATCAGTCCGGCGTAGAAATAAGCGACGATGCGATGCAGGAAGACGTTGATGCCGAGGGCTCGCACGCGCCGCGGATTGTCCCGGACGGCTTGCAGCCCCAGGCCGAAGGTTGAGCGGGCGCCGTAAAGCACGGCGAAATAGAAGAAGGCTGCGATCGCCAGGGTGAGATAGTAGAACGGCGTCGGATCGCGCCAGTACACGCCGAACAGGGTCGGCGGCTTGATGCCCGCGAAGCCGGTGAAGCCGTTGAAGATCACATAATTCTGGCGCACGAAATAGAAGAAGGCGACGGCGATCGCCAGCGTGATCATGATGGTGTAGATGCCTTCGGTCCGCGCAGCGATGGCGCCGATGAAGGTGCTGAGCAGTGCCGCGCCCAGGATCGCGATGACGACCGTCAGCCACCACGGCCATCCCAGCCCCATCACACCGACGCTGTTGGTGCCCAGGATCGCCATGAGGTAGGCGGCAAATCCGGCAACTGTCATCTGCGCGATGCTGACCATGCCGCCATAGCCGGCAAGCATCGTCAGCGACAGCGCGATGGTCCCCAGGATCAGGGAATAGGCGCCGATCTGGAAGGTGAAGAAATCCGACGTGAAGAGCGGATAGGCGATCAGGAAGACCGCAGCGAGCAACACCGCCGGGTTGACGCCCAGCGGGTAACGGCCGGAATTCCGCTCAATGCCGAACATTTCAGCGCGTCCCCATGATGCCCTGGGGCCGGACGGCGAGCACGCCGACCATGATCAGAAAGGTCAGGACGACGCCGTAGGTCGGAAAATAGGCCAGGCCGAACTGCTCCGCGAGGCCGATGAGCAGGGCGCCTATCGCAGCCCCGGTCACAGAGCCGAGGCCGCCGACGATCACGACGACGAGCGAGGCCAGCAGGTAGCGGATATCCTCCCCCGGGGCGATCGACAGCGCCGTGCCGCCGACCACACCGGCGAAACCGGCCAGACCCGCGCCGATGGCGAAGACCAGGGCGAAGACGAAATGGACGTTGACGCCGGACGCCGCCAGCATTTCCCGGTCGTTCACCCCGGCCCGGATCATCATGCCGATGCGGGTGCGGTTCAGGAACAGCCAGAGGCCGATGCCGACGACCACGGCGACGCCCAGCACGGTGAGCCGGTACATCGGATACTTGATGAACACCGGCGCGCCTGACGACTTGATGACCGAGATCACCGGCAGGACGACGGCGCCGTAGAGTCCCTCGGGGGTATCGAACTGGTAGGTCGTGCCGGTCCAGACGGCCAGCATCAGATCGGCGGCGATGATCGATATGCCGATGGTCACCAGGGTCTGGCGCAGTTCGTCTCCCTGCATCCGCCGGAAAACCGTCACCTGCAGCGCGATCCCGCTGATCGCTATGGCGAGGAAGGCGACGGCGAGCCCGAAGAACCAGCTCCCGGTCGCTTCCGCCACCTCATAGCCGATGTAGCCGCCGAGCAGATACATCGAGCCGTGCGCGAGATTGACGTTGCGCATCAGGCCGAAGACCAGCGTGAAACCGCTCGCCACCAGGAAATACAGGCCGCCGAGGGTAATACCGTTAAGCAGGGTGTTGACGAAGGTTTTCTTGCGGCCGATGGCGTCGATCAGCCAGCCCGGCCAGACCGCAAAGATCATCCACAGCAGCGCAGCAGTCAGCAGGACGATTCCGAGAATCAGAACGGTGCGGCGCTGCATCGGTTTCCGCACGGCAGGTCAGGCCCCGATGCGGTAATCGAACGGATACGTCGTCGCGATGCGTGCAAAATTCGCGGCCCAAGCGGCCCACGAAACGGCCATTTCCGACTCTCCCCGAAGCGCCCGGGCCGGCCCGGATGCGCCATACGACCGGCCGACCGGTTGAGGCCCGGTTTCCTGGCCGGATTTGCGTTCGAACTTGCCGGACAGTCTGTCCCAACCCGCCGAAACCCGCAACCGCGTATCTTCGGGACGCGCCGGACCCGGCGGGACATGGCGGCGGAACGGGTCTCCGTGGGATAGCTTCCGGGGATTGGCTGAGTATCCGCGCGGTAATGGAGAGAATGCAGGCAATGGCCGGTCCCGGCGCACAAAAATCCGTTCTCCCGGCGGCGGTATCCGCCCAGGCGGGGTTGCATCACCATTACCTGCTCGGCCTCCAGCTCATGGTCGCAACCCGCGAGGGTCCGGACGCGGTCGGCGACTGGATGTTCCGGCTGTTCCGCCGCCAGCATGAAGAAAAGTTCCTTGCGGGTCTGCGGACGCTGGGCCTCGAAGGCCAGCCGGACGCCGTGGCTTGCGCAAAATATCACGTCCTCTCCAACGGCATCGGCGGTGTCGCGGTCGACTATATCGAGGAGTCCGCGACCAAAGCCTGGGTGCGCTTCCGCTATCCGCGTTGGATGTATGACGGGCCGGCGATCTGCGGCGTCCCGATCGAGGCGAGCCGGGGCTTCCTGCACGGCTGGTATGCGCAGAACGGCGTGTCGCTGAACAATCCGCGGCTCGGCTTCGTCTGCGTCTCGGAGGACATGAGCGGCCAGTTCGGACTGTGCGGATACTTCAGGGAATACGACCGCGATCTTGGCGCCGACGAACGGCTGGTCTTTGCCCCCGGCGAACGCCCGCCTTCCTGGAATCCGGACCGGCAACCGGCCCTTTCGGCAGCCGAATGGAGCGACGAACGCCGCGCGAAAGCCAGGCGGAACTACGCCACCGAGTATGTCCGGAACGGTATCGGCGAACTGGTCCAGGCGATCGGCGAGGCGAAAGCGCTGCAGCATGGCAGGCTGGCGGCACGGCTGACCGGCTTGCAGCACTACCGCCGGATGGCCGATGCCGTGGGCGCCGTGGACGGCGGACCGGCGGATGCGGCCGCATTCCTGCGCGCCATGTTCAGCGGGATGGGCGACCGGATCGACATGGAAAATTCCGCGGAACACGCCGGCAAACCCGCTGTCAGACTGCGCCAGACCGGCCTGCGGATCGTGCGCGGTCTCACCGGCGCCGAACGCGAAAACCTGCTTGGCTGCTGGATCGAGCTGTGGCGCGGCGCCGTCGCGTCGCACCGCCGATTCATGACGGTCGACGCCGAGGCCGACGGGGACGCCCTGCTCTGGACCATACGCCTTTCCTGAGAAAGCGCGGTCGCCACGCAGTTCGCCGGTCTCAACCGGCCAGCAGTTCCGATACGCAAGAATTGAGGAATTGCAGGAAATCGCTGCCGGCGCGGTTCGGCGACGCCACGCAGTGACCCCAGGGCGAGTCGAAGGGCCGGAGTTCGGCGCTCGGCATGTGCCGGGCCTCGAAGGCGTTGTCCTCGGGCGGGAAGTAGAGGTCGGTCGTGCAGGGGACGAGGATCGCCCGGGCGCGGATGGCGCGCAGCGCGCTTTCGAAATCCCCCCGGTAGCGTTCGTTGGCGCTGATGTCGCCGAGCTGCCAGGTCCGGAGCTTGGCCAGCAGGTCGTTGGCGTCCCAGTCGAGATGATCGCGTTCCCAGTCGAGCAGCAATTCCTCCCAGGTCTCGAAACCGAGATCGCGGTGGAGGCGCTCGCGATAGAAAGTCTGCGAAAACGCCCAGCCAGCGTAGACCCGGCCGAAGGCCCGGAGACCCGCCTCGGGCGGCGCGATGTAGTCGCCGCCGGCGAAGGTGCCGTCGGCCAGGAGCGCCGCCTTCACCCCCTCGAGAAACACCTTGTTGTGCGGCGACGTACGCGCCGAGGCGCAGAATGGCAGGATGGCTTCGACCATGTCCGGAAACTGCGCCGCCCACTGATACGACTGGCACCCGGCCATGGACCATCCGAGCACGAGGGCGATGCGCTTCACGCCGAGCACGGTGAGCAACCGGTGCTGGCAGGCAATGTTGTCGTGAAGCGTGACGGCGGGAAAGCGCGGACCGTCGAACGGCCGCGCGGTGTTGCTTGGCGACGACGACAGGCCATTGCCGAACATGTTGATCGAGACGATGAAGTAGCGCGACGGATCGAGCGCCGGCACCGTCCGCAGGTAGCCCTCGTTGCGGACATGCGTGCCCGTGTAGAAAGTCGGCATGACGATCGCGTTGTCGCCGCGCGCGTTGAGCGAGCCGTAGGTCTTGTAGGCAAGCTTCGCATCCGGCAGCGTCGTGCCGGACTGGAGCGGCACTGCGCCGAGTTCGAAAATGTCGTAGTCCTGCGCCAATTCGGGCATCCTCCGCCGCATCTCGCGGCGTCTGCGAACCGAAGTCCTCAATAGAGCCGCAGATACTCCTGCACCTCCCAATCGGTAACCGCCTGGTGGTAACGCTCCCACTCGTCGAACTTGTAGGCGGACCAGGATTTCAGCATGGCGGAGCCGAGCACCTCGGCGGCGAGCGGATCGGCGTTCAGGCCCTCGGTTGCTTCGAGGAGGTTCCGGGGCAGGCGGCGCCCGCCGGCGGCGAGAATTTCTTCTTCCGGCGTAACATACAGATCCTTGTTGATCGGCGGACCGGGATCGATGCCTTCGATCACGCCGGCGACTGCTGCCGCGGTCGTCATTGCGAGCGCCAGATACGGGTTCATGCACAGGTCCGACGCGCGGTTTTCGATGCAGAACCGGTTCTGCGGCAGGCGCAGCATCGCCGAACGGTTGTTGTTGCCATAGGTCATGTGCGTCGGCGCCCAGGTGAAGGTCCCCCCCTCGAACCCGGCGACCTGGGCGACCAGGCCGTTATAGGAGTTGATCGTACAGGCGGTGATCGCAGTCAGCGCCGCGCCGTGCCGCAGCAGCCCGCCGACCGCGTGGTAGGCGGCTTCCGCCCATCCGCCGTCGGGATCCTCGAAGAGATTGACGCCCGGGGCGTCCGCCTTCTGCATCGAGTAGTTGATATGTGCGCCCGACCGCCAGTCGCCGGTCGCCGGCTTGGGCATGTAGGTGACGAACAATCCGTGTTGCTTGGCGACTTCTTTCAGCAGCACCCGCAGAAACACCAGCCGGTCGGCCATTGCGACCAGGTCCGTGTAGCCGAAATCGAGCTCGAACTGCGAGTAGCTGCCTTCGCAGACCACATCCTTCAGCCCCCAGCCCAGATCCTCGAGTATGTCGATGACCGCGCCGAGAAACCCCATCGAATCGATAGAATATTCGATGTCGTAGCCGAACGCCTGGCGCCGCGGCCGGATGCCCTCGTCGGGCATCGGATCGTCGTCGAACGCCTTGACCGGCTTGCCGTCGCGCCAGCGCATGACGATAAACTCCGGCTCGATGCCGGCGGCGCCCGCGAAGCCCTTCGCTGCGGTATCGCGCACCACCCGCTTGAGCGCCTGTCGGGGGCACAGGTTGTAGGGCGCGTCCTCCCACCACAGGTCTGCAAACATCCACGCGCAGGTGCTGTCCCACGGGCAGATCACCAGGGTGTCGAGATCGGGAATCGGGATCTGGTCGGGATCGGAGGCGCCGAGTTCCGGCACGAACGAAATCGAATGCACGGCGAATTGCGGACCCTTGCCCATGCACAGATTCTCGAAGTCGCTGAGCGGCACGGGCTTGGTCTTCGGCAGCCCGTGCATGTCGATCCAGCAGGAAAAGACGTAGCGGACGCCCGCTTCGGCGAGCTTCGCATGCTCGTCGCGGACGCGCGCGATGTCGGGAAGCGCCCCGGCCATGGTCTGCAATGTTCGGTTCATCGGGCGGTTCCTCTCGTTCCATCCCCATCTGGAATTGACGAAACTGCCCTTAGTATATCAATATTTTGACTAAATTAAAATTTTTGTTGATATTTTTTGGAATTTAAGCAAGGAATACGCTATGAATTCCAAAAATGGTAACAACCACAGTGTGTCATCGTCGGCAGAGCTGCGGACCGAGATTGCCTCCCGTACCGATGCTCACTCATTGCAGGCCGTGACCGCTCAGAGCGGCGAGGACCCTGACGGAAGGGTCTCGCCGCTCTCCTCGCCTTTCGACGACCTCAATCAGAAAATCATCCGGCTGCTCCAGGACGACGGGCGCGCGGCCTACGACATCGTCGGGCAGAAGCTCGGCGTCTCGGGCGGGACGATCCGCAACCGGGTCGCCCGGATGCGCGAGGCAGGCATGCTGCGAATCGTGGCCGCGGTCGATCCGGTGGCCGTCGACTACGAGACGGACGCGATGCTCGGCATCAAGACCGCGCCGGGAGTCGCTCCGGCCACCGTCGCACGGCGGCTCGATCCGCTTGCGGCCGTCGTCTACGTCATGTGGGTCAGCGGCCGGTTCGACCTGCTGGTCGAGGTCGTTTGCGACGAGGACGCCGAGTTCGCGAATTTCCTCAACGAGCACATCCACGGACATCCCGACGTTGCGCATGTCGAGGTCATGACCCGCCTCGGCATGTTCAAGAACCAGTTCCTGCTCAAGGGCCACCTGCCCTAGCCCGCCCCGCGCTCTGAGGAGACCGGCATGAGCTCTTCACTGCAGTCAATCCTGGGGGCAGAAGCACTGGCCGCATTCGAAACGCCGGGACCCGTGGCAAGTGGATTGCCGGCCGCAGCCTACACGAGCGACGCGTTCTTCGCGCTCGAGAACGAGCGGCTCTTTCCGGACTCGTGGGTCTTCGCAGGTTTTGCGCACGAACTCGCCCGGCCCGGCGACGTGGCGCCCGTTACCGTCGCCGGCCGGCCGCTGCTTCTGGTGCGCGACCGCGAAAATGCGATTCGCGCGTTTCACAACGTATGCCGGCATCGCTGTCTCAGGCTGGTCGACAAACCCGGCAACCTCGGATCGCGGATCCGCTGTCCGTATCATTTCTGGACCTACGGTCTCGACGGATCGCTGCAGGTCGCTCCGCATTTCGGCGGGGAGGACCCGCGCGCCGCGCCCGACGGCTTCGAGCGCGAACGCCACGGTCTGGTCCCGGCGCGCTCGGCGACCTGGCACGACTGGATCTTCGTCAACCTGGGCGGCGGCGCGCCGCCGATCGAGGACTTCGTCGCCCCGTTGCAGAAACGGCTCGACGGACTCGACCTCTCTCAGCTTCGCCATCTGGTCACCGTCGACCTGGGCGAAGCGGCCGCGAACTGGAAGCTCCTGATGGAGAACTTCATCGAGCCCTACCACGTCCAGTTCGTCCACGCGACGACCACGGAGCAGCCACTCACCGACCACTATACGATCAACGATCCCGGCTGCCTGGGGTGCGCGATCGACGTTTCGGGCAGCGCGACACGGACGGACACGCTGTCGGCCGACGCCCGCTATCTCACGCTGTTTCCGAATTTCGTGTTCGGTCTCTACATCCCGGATCAGGTCGGCGTGCATCTCAACGTGCCCCTGGCGCCGGACCGCACCCTTCATCGCCGCGCGATCTACAGCATCGGGGCCGATTCGGTGCTCGCCGAACAGAAAGAGGAGCTCGCGGCGCTCTGGCGCGAGGTGCATCTCGAAGACGTGGCCATCTGCGAGCGGCTGCAACAGGGACGCGCCTCCGATCCGGCGGCTGGCGGTGTGCTTTCTCCGGTGTGGGAAGACGCCGTGCGCAGCTTCCAGGAACTCGTGGTGGATCGCCTGAATTGAAGGCGGCGATTTGAGCCGGCGTCGCGGCGCCCGGCATGGGCGACCGCTCGCCGCTCGACACGAAACCGTCCCGCTTTGGCGCTATTGGGCGCGCGAGACAAACGCGATAGTTTGACGGCCCTGGCGCAGACCGGTCCCGGCGCGCCGCCGCCCGAGGAAAACGACCATGCAATTTCTACACACGATGCTCCGGGTGGGCGAACTGCAGCGCTCCATCGATTTCTACACCAAGGTCATCGGCATGGACCTGCTGCGCACCACCGAGCGTCCCGACCAGGGGTATACCCTCGCCTTCGTCGCTTTTCGGGGCGGCAACAGGAACGGCGAGGCCGAAATCGAACTGACCTACAACCACGGAACGTCGGAGTACGATCTCGGTACCGCGTACGGACACATCGCGCTGGGCGTGGACAGCGTTGCCGAAACCTGCGAGCGGATCCGGGCCGCGGGCGGCAACATCACCCGCGAGCCGGGACCGGTCAAAGGCGGAACCACGGTCATTGCCTTCGTCGAGGATCCGGACGGGTACAAGGTTGAACTGATCGAAGCCGGTACGCGCGCGCTCTGACGCCGCGCGTCGGCGAAGGCCGGTTCCCGCCACCGAAAGCCATCCGATGAATCGCTACCGTATCGCTGTCATTCCCGGCGACGGCATCGGCCGGGAGGTCGTGCCGGAAGGCATCCGGGTGCTGGAGGCCGCCGGCGCCCGGTTCGGCATAGAATGGGACTGGGCCGAGTTCGACTGGGGCTGCGAACGCTATGCCCGGACCGGCCGGCTCATGCCGGAGGAAGGGCTCGACCGGCTGGCCGGCTTCGATGCCATCTTCCTCGGCGCGGTCGGTTTTCCCGGCGTCCCCGATCATATCTCTCTCTGGGGCCTGCTGATCCCGATCCGCCGGCGCTTCGAGCAGTATGTCAACCTGCGCCCGGTGCGCCTGATCGAAGGCCTGCCCTGCCCTCTCGCCGGACGCGAGCCGGGCGACATCGACTATCTGATCGTGCGCGAGAACTGCGAAGGCGAGTATTCCGAGATCGGCGGCCGGCTGCACCAGGGCACCGACGCCGAACTGGCGATGCAGGAGACGGTGTTCACCCGCCGCGGCACCGACCGGATCATGCGCTACGCCTTCGAGCTGGCGCGGGGCCGGACGCGCCGGCATCTGACCTCGGCGACCAAGTCCAACGGCATCATCCACACCATGCCCTATTGGGACGAGCGTTTCGGCGCCATCGCTGCGGAGTATCCCGAGGTCACGACCGACCGGTTCCATATCGACATCCTGGCGGCCCATTTCGTCCGCAACCCGGACTGGTTCGACGTCGTCGTCGGCTCCAACCTGTTCGGCGACATTCTGTCGGATCTCGGTCCGGCCACCACCGGCACCATCGCCGTTGCGCCCTCCGGCAACATCAACCCGGAACGGGAGCATCCGTCGATGTTCGAGCCGGTCCACGGCTCGGCGCCGGACATCGCCGGACAGGGGATCGCCAACCCGATCGGCCAGATCTGGTCCGGCGCGATGATGCTTGACCATCTCGGCGAGCCGGATGCCGCGGCGGCGGTCGTCTCGGCGTTCGAGGGCGTCCTGGCGGAGGGCGCAACGCTGACTCCGGACATGGGCGGCTCGGCGCGCTGCGCCGATCTCGGCAGGGCCGTGGCCGAACGGCTGTAGCGCCGAACATTCAAACTGGAGCGCATGATGTCCGGGATACACCACCAATCGGCGACCGAGCTGATGGCGCTGCTCGATGCGCGGGAGATCGGCGCGCGGGAGTTGCTCGATCACTTTCTCGAGCGTGTCGATCGGCATAATCCGGCGATCAACGCGATCGTCTGGCGGGACGCGGAACGCGCGCGGGCGGAAGCCGACGCGTCGGACCGGCGCCGGGCGGCGGGGGAGGACACCGGCCCCCTGGACGGCGTGCCGGTTACCGTGAAGGAAAGCTACGACCTGACGGGCTCGCCCACGACCTGGGGCGTTCCGGAATACAGGGACAACATCGCGGAGACGGACTCGGCCGTGGTCGAGAAGTATCGCGGCGCCGGCGCCGTGGTCTTCGGCAAGACGAACGTGCCGTTCATGCTGAGCGACTGGCAGAGCTTCAACGAAATCTACGGCACCTGCAACAATCCGTGGGATCCGGCCCGTTCGCCCGGCGGTTCCTCCGGCGGGTCGGCGGCGGCCCTCGCCGCGGGGCTGACGGGGCTGGACGCCGGCTCGGATATCGGCGCCTCGATCCGCAACCCGGCCCACTATTGCGGGGTCTTCGGCCACAAGCCGACCTGGGAGATCGTCTCCGACCGCGGCCAGGCGCTGCCGGGCAACCGGGCGCCGACCGACATCGCCGTCGTCGGCCCGCTGGCCCGGTCGGCGGCGGACCTGAAGCTGGCCTTCGGCCTTCTGGCCGGCGCCGACGGCCCGGCCGCGCGGGGATGGCGCCTGGAACTGCCCGCGCCGCGCCGGCGGAGCCTGAAGGAGTACCGCGTCGGCCTCCTGCTGAGCGATCCGCAGGCGGAGGTCGAGCAATCCTACCAGGACGCCATCGCCGCGCTCGCCCGCTGGCTGGAAAGCGAAGGCGCGACCGTCGAGATCGGCGCGAAGCCCGACTTCCCGACCGAAGAGGCGATGGAGGTCTACACGATGCTGCTGCGCGCCGAGACGTCCAAGCCCTTGAGCGACGAGATGATGGCGCAGGCGCACGAGGATCTGCGCCGCCTGCCGGCGGACGCGATCCCCTACCGCCGCCGGATGCTGGAAGCCCAGACCATGCTGCACCGGGATTGGCTAAGGTGGAACGAGCGGCGTTACGCCCTTATGGAAGGCTGGGAAGAATGGTTCGAATCCTGGGACCTGCTGCTCTGCCCGGCCGCATCCTCGCCGGCCTTCCCGCACGATCAGGCGGGCGAGCGCCACGACCGGACGATCGTGGTCAACAACAAGGTCCAGCCGGTCGTCGACCAGCTTTTCTGGGCCGGCTATCCCTGCGGCTACTACCTGCCGTCGACCGTCGCGCCGATCGGCCTCGTGGACGGCCTGCCCGTCGGCATCCAGATCGTCGGGCGGCGCTACGACGATCTGACCTGCCTGCACATGGCCGGGCTGATCGAGGAAGGCTACTACCGCTTCACGCCGCCGCCGGGATATTGAAGCTGTCGGCGCTGACGTAACTATCGGACCCGGCGGTCCGGTTGGCCCTTTACATCGATACCGCCGCAACCGGCCCGGCGGCAACGCTCTCCCGCTTCAGACCCGAAGCGAGTTCGATAAAGGTCGTGCCCGTCGATTTCGCGGTGAACGGAAAGGCGCGCGCAAGCGAATAATCCGAACCGTCCGCAGGCAGGAAAACCCGGACTGAACCGCGCTGCCCTTCGGATTCCAGGCAGCGGCCGCCATGCCCCTCGGCTTCCGCGGCAGCGCACCCGCCAAAGCAATCCGGATACTGCGCCAGCACGGCGTTGAGATGCCGGACCACCTGCGCGGCGAGCCGGGGGTTGCACAGCCGGTCATAGGCGCCGTGCCGTACGAAATAGCCGCGGTCGTGGTCGACCAGAGTATCGGCGAATACCCTGACCTGACCGAGCGTGCCGGCGGTGAACAGGGCTTCGGCCATCCGGGAGGCGATCCTGAGATCGTTGCGCTCCGCCTGCGAAGGATCGAAGCCCGTGGTGCGCAAATGGACCGAGGCGCGAAGACCGAAGCTGCCGATCAGCTGGTCGATTCCGACCAGCGTTTCGCACACCGGCGCCTCGGCCGGCAGGCGGAACACAAATCCGGCAAGGTTTCCCGCGAGCGCCGGCTGCGCCAGCAGCGCTTCGATCCGGTCCCGGTCGGCAATATCGAAGCCGTGATTGACAACATGGAAATAGCGCCCGGCTTCGGCGCGCAGTTCGTCATGGGAACGCAGCCGCGACAGGTAGAGCGGGATGCCGGCAGCCGCGGCGGCGGCTGTAATCTCCGGCACGCTGCGATCCGCCTCCGGGTCGAATCCGGCCTCCCATGCGCTCAACAGGTCTGCATTCTCCACGACCAGCCCGCGCGCCCGCGTGTCTGGCAGGCCGAAGGTGAACAGGGTGTAGGCGAAGCCGTGTTCAGCCAGCGCGCGCAGCCGGCCGGACCGTTCCGGCGTTGCAAGGTCGCTCAACGGGATGCGCAGGTTGCGGATGCCCATTTCCCAAAGGCCGAGCACGGGGTAATCGTTGCGCGCCCGCTTGCGGTCGAACTCGTCGAGCCCGCCGGAGGGCGGCACCTCGACCGTCTCCATCCAGTCCTGCCGCATGTCGAAACCGAACGCGCCGCCGTCGATCAGTTTGGGGTGCGGCGGCGACGGCGGTGCGGGCATTTCGCCGGGGGGCACGAGAGCGTCGGCGGTCTCGCCCCAGGTGCGCACCGGTTCGCAGACATGGCCGAATTCGTGCACATGGACGACGAAATAGCCCAGCTTCGGCTTGTCGTTGCGCCCGGCCTCATCGTCCGGGCCGGGCGGTGCGCGGTACATCTCGGCATAGTCCTGCCGGACGAAGGCGGTCGACGGCAGGAGATAGCAGTCCGTCGCGCCGATCCGGTTGAACCAGAAATTGTGGACATGGCCTGCGAACAGCGCCTCGACGCCGTATTCGCGCACCAGGCCGGTCAGCCAGCTTCGCCCCGGTTCGCCGATATTGTCGTAGTGCTCCGGTTCGTCCTCGTCCGCGACGAAGGGCGGATAATGGGTGAACAGGAAGATCCGCATATCCCGGTGCGCGGCGAGGTCGGCTTCCAGCCACGCGCGCTGTTCCGCTTCCGCCGTCAGGCCGGAATTGAGTATCTGGGCGTTGATAACGACGAAATGGCACTCGCCACGGTCGAATGACCGGTAATGCGGCCCGAAATGTTCCTCCCAGCAGGCGAGATAGGCGTCGCGGACGGTTGCGGTCGGCGCCCACGGGTTGGGTTTGTCGCCGACATCGTGATTGCCGGGAGCCAGGTATTGCGTGTGCCGCAGCGCCGCCGACTGTTCCAGATAACGGGCGGCGGCCCGGTCGTACAACTCCGGCACGGCCGGCACGGGATGCAGGAGGTCGCCGACATTGACGACGAATGCCAGATCGCGCCGGTTCAGGTCGTTGACGACGTGGCGCAAACGCCGGTTGGCCAACGCATTCACCGCGAAGGGCGAATTGTACTCGTCCTCGCCCTGGTTGAGGTGGGTGTCCGTCAGGACGGCGAAGGCAAACAGCCGCGCGCCGAGGCTGCTCCGCCGGTCTCGCGCCGATCCCGCAGGTTCCGCCATCGCCGCCCCGGCGGACCCTATCGGCTCGGCTGTGCCGGTTCGACCCGGGGAAGGCGCGCCTTCGCCTTGGTGTCCGCGGCGCCGGCATTGCGGACGTAACGACCGTCATCGCCCTCGCGCACGAGATTGACATAGTCCGGGTCGCCGCCGGTCGTGCGATGGATGAACAGGCGCTGCTGCTGATTCTCGGCGATGATGTCGGTATAGGCCTTCGGATCCCAGTCCTCGAACAGGATCGCCTCCAGTTCCGCGCGCCGGCCGGCATGAGCCGGATCGGCGGACAGGTCGTTCACCTCCTCGGGATCGTCGTCGAGATTGTAGAGCAGCATATCGACGCCCTCGAGCCACATCAGCTTCCACGGCCCCTGACGCACCATCCGGCTGACGCCGGTCGAGCCGTCGGCGGCGAATTCGGAGACGACCGTATCCGTCATGCCGCCTTTCTCGCCCTCCAGTGCGGGCAGCAGAGAGGCACCGTCCAGCGGCTTGACGAAACCGTTGAAATTCCCGCCGCTCGCCAGGTCGGTGAGCGTCGGCAGCAGATCGACCAGCGAAACCACTTCCGTCACGCGCCGCGGCTTCCAGCGGTTCGGGGCATGGACGATGAACGGCACCTTGCCCGACCAGTCGAAGAAGTGCTGTTTGAACCACATGCCGCGCTCGCCCATCATGTCGCCGTGGTCGGCGGTGAAGATGACGACCGTGTCGTCGGCGAGGCCGGTCTCCTCGAGCGTGCGGACAATCCGGCCGACCTTCTCGTCGATGTAGGAGATCATGCCGTAGTAGGCGTGCCGCGCCGTCCGTCGGTCTTCCACGGTCAGGTCGTAGAGATGTCGCGCCTGGCAAAAGTGCAGGTTGCGGCTGAGACGGTCCATTTCGTCGGGATCGAGCGGCGCAGTCGCCGGCGCCTCGATCGCGTCGTGGTCGTAGAGGCCCCAGTATTTTTCGTCGATCACATAGGGATGGTGCGGACTGGTGAATGAGACCGTCAGCATGAAGGGCCGGTCGGTGCAGTAGCGTGCCAGGTCGTAGAGCGCCTGGACGCTGAAATGCTCGACTTCGTCGTCATAATCCATCTGCATGGTGCGCACGGCGAAGCCGGCCTCGAGGATCGGCGCCATGGTCAGGTTGGTCGGCCGGTATTCCCGCCCCTTCGACCAGTCCACGGTCCAGGCGAAATTGGCCGGATAGATGTCCGTCGTGTGGCGCTTTTCGAAACCGTGCATCTGGTCCGGCCCGACGAAATGCATCTTGCCGCTGAGTTCCACCCGGTAGCCGAGATGGCGCAGATAGTGGGCGAAGGTCGGGATATCGGCGTGGAATTCCGAGGCGTTGTCGTACATGTCGATGGCGAAGGGCAGGATGCCGGCCATCATGGAGGCGCGGGACGGCGCGCACATCGGCAGGTTGCAATAGCAGTTTTCGAACACGACGCCTTCGTCGGCCAGACGGTCGATATTCGGCGTCAGCGTCGTCCGGTTGCCGTAGTGCCGGAGCGCCCGGGCGCTCATCTGGTCGGCCATGATGAACAGGATGTTAGGCTTGTCCGTCGCCATGGGATTCCGTCCCTCTTGCATTCAAACGGAAACGGGCAGGCGTTAGCCGCCCGCCCGTTCCGCAGGTTTGGCCGGCGGGCCTATTTCTTCAGCTTGGCGACCACCTTCTTGAAGGTCTCGTACTGGTTCTTGACAAAGGCCTTTGTGTCGGCCGGGCTGCGGATGTCCGGAATCGACCCAAGGTTGCCGATCAGCTTGTTGAAGGCCCGGTCCTTCTTGAGCGACGCCAGCACGCTCACCCATTTGTCGACCACCGCCTTGGGCAGATCGGGCGGGCCGAAAATGCCGCTCCAGCCGATGATCGCCTCCATGTTCGGATAGCCCAGCTCGCGAACGGTCGGGACGTCCGGCACCGCCTTGAAGCGCTTGCCGGTGGTGATTGCCAGGGCGCGCAACTGGCCGGCCCGGATCGAACCGATCACACCGGACAGGTTCTGCCACAGGAAATGAACCTGGTTGCCGACGATGGCCGCGCGCGCCTTGCCGCCGCCCTTGAACGGGATATGGGTAACCTGGCCCGGATCGAGGCCCATATCGTCGGCCATCACCAGCGCCGCAAGATGCAGCAGAGTGCCGACGCCGGCCGAGGAATAGGTCTTGATCTTGCCGGCCTTGATGCCCGCCTCGAAGTCCTTGAACGTCTTGATGTCCGACTTGGCGTTGACCACCAGGACGAACGGGTTGCGCTCGGTCAGTCCGAGAAAGGTGAACTGGTCCCACTTGTAGGGGATGCTGGGGTTGAACGCCGGGACCCCGGCATTGCTGCCGACCCGCGCCGAAAGGAGCGTGTAGCCGTCCTTCTTCGCCCGTACGACGTGGAAGGCGCCGATGCTGCCGGCGGCGCCCGCCTTGTTGATCGCGAGCACGGCATGGTTGAGATATTTCGGCGCCGTACCGGCGACGATGCGGGCATGCAGGTCTGCCGCGCCGCCCGGCCCGTAGGGCGCAACCAGCGTGATCGGCCGCGACGGATAGTCGACGGCCCCGGCCGGTATCGCGACCGCCGCCACCGCCATCGCGACAACGGTGGTGATGGTCCATTTCGTCAGTTTGTACACGTCGGTTCCTCCCTGGAATATTCCCGTCTGTGGCGCGGAAAACAGCACAGATGTGCGCGTGCTCCGGCGTCCTCCGGCCGGTGCAGCGCGCGCGATGCAGGAACAAGTTGACAGAGCCGGCTTTTCGAATCAAGAAATATTTACTGACGTTAAAAAATTGGATTGCCCCGTGGCATCCCCGGCCTCCACCACCGATCTGCGGCGCTTGAACCGGCATCTGGTGCTGCGCGCGATCGCCGAGCACGGCACAGCCTCGCGCACCGTCATCGCAGAGACCGTGCGGCTGACCAACGCCGCCGTGTCCCGCATCGTCAGAGAGCTGGTCGAGGCCCGCCTGCTCACCGAATATCCGGCGACCGGCAAACGGCGGCAGGCGGGCCGGCCGCAGATCCGGCTCGATTTCGCCGACGACGGCGCTTTCGTCCTCGGCGTGGCGATCACGCTGAACCAGAAGGAGGTCGTGCTGGCGACCTGCCGCGGGAACGTCGTGGCGCGGCGGGACTGCAGCGACGTGCCGCTCGAACGGCCGGAACCCGCCCTGGCGGCGCTGGCGCGAGCGGCGATCGAACTGATCGCTGAATCAGGCAAGGATCGGCAGCGCATTCTCGGCGGTGCGGCGCTGATCGCCGGCCGGGTCGACCCGGCGACGGGCGCGTTGCGCAGCGGCGGCCCCCTGGGCTGGCGCACGGTCGACGCTGCCGGCACCCTCGCCCGCCTGACCGGTGTGCCCTTCGTCGCCGAGGGCCGGGCCGCGGCGCTGTTGCAGGCCGAAGCCCGGCAGGGCTGCGCCGCCGGCCTGCGCGATGTCCTGCTGGTCAATGTCGGGCTGCGGCTCGGCTCCGCGCTGATGCTTGACGGCGCGCCGGTGCGCGGTGCGGCCAACGAAGCCGGGCAACTGGCCGGATTCCCGTCAGCCGGCGTGACGCTGGACGATACGGCATCCGGAATCGCCATCCTGCACCGGCTGGACAGCATGGACCTGACGAAGAGCGCCGAACCCGAGGACGACGGACAGCGGCTGCGCGGCATCGCCGAACCGGGCCGGAATCTGCCGGCCGATGCCCGGAACGTCATCGAGATATGCGGCGCGGAACTCGGCAAGGCCTTGCGGCTGCTCGCAACGGTCCTGAAGCCCCAGGCCGTCCTGCTGGCCGGCCAGGTGGGGCGCCATCCGGACTATGTCGCCGGCGTCCGGCGCGTCGCAGCCGACGCCGCCCTGCCCGGCCGCACCTTCGAAACCCGGGTCAGCGCGCTGACCACGGCCCAGTCGGCGGTCTGGCTGGCACTCGACCGGCACCTGTTCCACGAACGCTTCGATCTCGGCCGGCTGGCGCCGAACCATGCCGCCGGCGCCGGCCCGGCGGCAGCCTGAGCGATGACGCTCAACCGGAACATCGTTGCCGGACTGTGTTTCCTCGGTTTCGGCGTCTTCGCGGTTGCCGTGCTTATTCCCTACGGCATCGTGCAGCCGCCTTCGGTCAAGTACCGCGCTCTCTCGCCCTCATTCTGGCCCTACATCGTCTGTAGCGGCATTGCCGTCATCGGCGCGCTGCTCCTGGTCTACGAGTTGCTGGCCGCTTCCCGGACCGGGGATCCGACAGCCGGCGACGCAGCGCCGCCGGCCGGCCGGCCCGCCTGGATAGCCGGGCGGCCGTTCATCGTGATGGCCCTGCTCCTGACGATTTACCTGACTCTGGAATTCCTCGGCTTCGTTCTGACCACGACGCTCGGGCTGGTCGCCCTGATGCTGCTAGCGGGCGAACGCCGGCCGCTGATCGTCGTGCCGGTCGCGCTGCTGTTGCCGCTGGCCCTGCACCTGTTCTTCGTCAAGGCGGCGCAGCGGCCGATCCCGGGCGGTGTGCTCGATTTCCTGCTGCAGCGGATCTGACGCCATGTGGGAGACCCTGGCCGCCTCCTTCGCCATGTTCGCCCAGGTCGACAATGTGCTCGCCCTGTTCGTCGGCGTCATGATCGGCACGGTGATCGGCGCCATTCCCGGCATGACGACCCCGATGGGCGTGGCGCTCGCCCTGCCCTTCACCTTCACGATGCAGCCGATCACCGGCATCCTGCTATTGCTCGGCGTCTACAAGGGCGGGCTCTACGGCGGCTCGATCACCGCCATCCTGATCAACGCGCCGGGCACGCCGGCGGCGTCCTGCACCGGGCTCGACGGCTATCCCCTGGCGCGCAAGGGCGAGGCGCGGCGTGCGCTCGACATGGCGCTCTACGCCTCCTGCACCGCCGATTTCATTTCCAACCTGTCTCTCATCTTCTTCGCCGGCATCCTCGCCAGCTTCGCGCTCAGCTTCGGCTCGCCGGAATTCTTCACGCTCATCGTGTTCTCGCTGACGATCATCGCCAGCGTAAGCGGCGACGACCTGCTGAAAGGCCTGGGCGCCGCCGGGCTGGGCCTGGCCCTGGCGATCGTCGGCCTCGACGCAATTTTCGGCACGCCGCGCTTCAACTTTGGCAATTTCGACCTGATGGGCGGACTGAACTTCATCCCGGTGCTGATCGGGCTGTTCGCAATTCCCGAGGTGCTGAACTTTTACTCCAAGACGGAAGCCGCGCAGAAACTCTCCGCGCTCGCCGGCAAGGGCGCCTCGCTGCTCGACTATCGCCGGGCGCTCAAGTCCATCCTGCGCGGCTCGGCGATCGGCGTGATCCTGGGTGTGATCCCCGGCATCGGCGGCGCGCCGGCGGCCTTCCTGTCCTACAGCGAGGCGCGGCGGACGTCGAAGAACCAGGCCAATTTCGGCAAGGGCGAGCTGGAAGGCGTCGCCGCGGCCGAGGCCGGCAACAACGGCGTCGCCGGCGCGACCCTGATCCCGCTGCTCGCGCTGGGCGTGCCGGGCGACGTCATTACCGCGATCATCCTGGGCGCGTTCATGATCCACGACCTTCGGCCGGGGCCGCTGATGTTCCAGCAGAACATCACGCTGATCTACGCGCTCTTCATCGGCATCATGCTGAGCTCGGCCTACCTGTTCATCGTCGGCAAGCTCTCGATCCGCTCGATCGCGCGGATCGCCGACATCCCGCAGCGCATCCTGTTTCCGGTTGTGCTGGTGCTGTGCGTGTTCGGCGCCTACGCGATCAACAACACGATCTTCGACGTGCTCGTGATGTTCGTCATGGGGATCGTCGGCTTCGGGATGCTGCGCCTCGGCATCCCGGCCGCGCCCTTCCTGATCGCCTTCATTCTGGGGCCGTTGCTCGAGGACAATTTCCGCCGCTCGCTGCGCCTCGGCGACGGTGACTGGACGATCTTCTTCCAGGGCTGGATCACCTGGTTCTTCTGGGCGCTCACGCTCCTGACGCTCGTCCTTATCGTCTGGCAACGAACGAAGGGCAGGAACGGCCTGCCGCTGGGCGAGGGCAGTTAACAGACGTCGAGTCTGCCTTCCAGGAGCACGGCGCGGAGTTCGGCGGCGGCATCGCGCAGCATCGGCACATGCCGCCTGGCGTCATCCAGCGACATGCGGTGCATTGGGCCGTGCACCGCCAGAGTTGCGACCAGGCGGCCCTTTTCGTCTTCGATCGGCACGGCTACCGCGACCATGCCTTGCACGAGTTCTTCATTGTCCGTTCCCACCCCGTTTTTCCGTATCCGCTCAAGCGCGGTCAGCAACCTTTCCGGATCGGTTATGGTGTTGACCGCGAGCGGCTCCAGCCTCAGTGAATGAACCAGGCGTCGGCGCTGCGCACTCCGCAGCGTACTCAGGTAGAGCTTGCCGCTGGCCGAACCGTGGAACGGCACCGTCGCCCCCACCGGCAACTGGATGCGCAGCGGCCAGCGCGTCTCGACCCGGTCCAGATAGAACATGCCCTCCCTGTCGGGAATTGTGATGTTGCAGGTCTCTCCGATGGTCTCCGAGAGGCGCCGAAGGATGGCGATCCGGGCCTGCAGGTACCGGGAGAACACCCCGAGCTGGCCGGTAAAGGCAGCGAGGCGCCGGCCCGGCAGCACCCGTTTGCCGTCCATGTCCCGGACCAGCCATCCGGCATCCAGCAGCTGCTGGCATATCCGGTGGATGGTCGCTTTCGGCAGATTGAGGCGGTCGTTGATCGCCGTCGGCGTAAGCGGGACGCCGGCATCGAGCAGCGCCTCGATGACCGCCAGGGTACGAATTCCTGCCGGGAGGCGGTCTTGCTGCAGCGGTGACCCGGGATTCAACAAACGTCCGGCCGACAATCAGTTATGCTGGAACGTGCCCGCCCCCTCGTGCACGAGCAATATGGTGGAAATGTCGGGCACAAGAGCAACCACCAGCCACACGACCGACAGGGCGATGAAATACGGCATGGTGTAATACAACAATCGGAAATACGGGATGTTGGTGATGCTGCTGGCGACATACAGGTTGAGCCCGTAGGGCGGTGTGATGAACCCGATGGCATCGCCGATCAGGAACACGACGGCGAAGTGGATCGGATCGACGCCGAACTGGGCGGCGATCGGCGCCAGGATCGGGGCGAAAATGATCGTGTTCGGCAGGCTCTCGAGAATGGTCCCGGCCAGCAGCACGATCGCCATGCAAACGAACAGCACGGCGTAGTAGCCGCCCATCCCGCCGACGAAATCGGTGAAGAAATCCTTGGCCCCCAGCAGGGTCAGGATCTGCTGCATCACGACGGAAATCGCGATCAGCGGCGCGAGGACGCCGGTTATCTGGCCGGACCGCATGATCAGGTCGGGCAGTTCCCGGTACGAAAAACCCGGGATGACGAACCGCTCGAGATAACCGGTATTTTCGGAATACTGCTCGGCGACCGGATTGCCCCGGCCGGCCCGGTCGGCCGCCGAGAGCGCCGCGACTTCCTCCTGCTCCTGTTGGATCCAGTCCGGGTCGGCCGCTTTGCCGCGATGAACGTAACGATAGATCGGGAAGAAGAGCAGGCCGACGATCATACAGAAGCCCGCGGTCACGCCCGCCGCTTCGGTCGGCGAGAACTTGCCGGAATAGATGCCCCAGATGACCAGGACGATCGCGCCGAAGCCGATCCACGCGCCGATCGCCGTCTTCGCGATGCGGCGAAACTCGATCGAGATCAGATGGCCCCAGCCGTTCAACTGGCAGATCAGCCAGCAGACGAACTGCATGGCGACGATCATCAGGATGCCGGGCAGCAATCCGCCGATGAACAGGTCGGAGATCGACAGGTTCATCAGGAAGCCGTAGACGATGAAGATGATCGAGGGCGGGATGATGATGCCGACCGTGCCGCCGGCGGCGATCGTGGAGGCGGCGAAATTCCGGTCGTAACCGCCCTTGGTCATTTCCGGATGCATGATCGAACCGATGGTGGCGGTGGTCGCCGAGTTCGATCCCGAAATTGCCGCGAACAGGCCGCACGCCCCGAGCGACGCCATGCCGAGGCCGCCGCGCAGCCAGCCGAGCATGGAATAGGCGAACTCGGAAAGCCGTTTGGCAATGCCGGCGCCCTTGATCAGGTCGCCCGTCAGGATAAAGAGGGGCAGCGCCAGCAGACCGAAGAAATTGAGCCCCTCGAACAGCGTTACGCCGAGATTGGCGAGGGTGAAGTCGATTACCAGGCTGACCCCGATGACCCAGAAGCCGATGACGAGGAAAATCGGTACGCCGACGGCGAAAAAGACCGTAACGGCGCCGGAAATCAGCAGGATCCAGAACGTCTGCACAACCGCCCCTACTCTCCGAGCATGCCGGTCTGAATTTTCAGCGGCCGGCCGTTGCGATAATCGGAGATATCCTTCGCCACGTTTTGCAGAACCCGCACGATCAACAGGGCGAACGCAAGCGGCGTCACGATATAGAACCACCACTGCATGACTTCGTCGGTGCCCTGGACGATGGCGAAATTATCCCTGGAAAGCATGACCTGTTTCGCCGTGTAGTAGATGACGATGACGGAAAAGACGATCCAGAGGACAGCGTCCAGCAGCAGGCACATCAGTTGCCCGCGCTGGGAGAACCGGGAGCGGATTTCATCGAAGCTGAGATGCGCCCGGATGCGCACATTGTAGGCGCAGGCGATCCAGACGACCCAGAGAAACAGGTAGATCGGGATGGTCGAAGACCAGGCAACCTGCTCACTCAGCAGGAACCGCCGGATCACTTCGACAAAGATGATCCCGGCCATGAAGACATACGCGACCAGGATGATGAACCGTTCGATCCGGGCGTCGATCCAACGCAGTAGCCGCATTGCCGCTCCCCGTTTCCGCCGGCTGCAGACGCTGCCGGCGTTTCGCTGCGCTATGCCGATCTAGCCGATTAACCGCGGGCCTGTCTACCGCTACCGCACCGGCGGGGCGGCAGACCCGGAAAGAGATGACGGGCTCCGGAATGGACCCGGAGCCCGTCATTTTGCCTCTGGCGCATGCCTCGGGACCGGCCGGCGCCTAGCCCTTCCACCAGCGCCGCGGCTCGACATTCTCGGCCAGCGTGTCAGCCGGAATCTCGCGCGCGACGTCGTAGATATACTTGTAGGTGTCGAGGCCGCCGGACCAGCCGTTCAGCCTCTCGCGCCACCGTTCCCAGTGCTTGGGCTGGAATTCCGGCGAACACATTTCTTCCGCCTCGCGCCGTGCCGCGGCGTTCAGCCAGGCAACACGGACGTTGTGGTTGGCGAACAGCGTGTTGGGCAACTGCGGATTGGAGAAGCCGACCGTGTTGACCAGCGACACCTCGTTGGCCGCCTGGACATGGACCTGGGTCAGGAAGGACGATTCCATCACGGCGTCCTGCAGTTCGCCGCCCAGCTTGTCGAACGTCTTGCTGCTCATCGCCGTATGTTCGGTGCCGCAGAAGAACTCGAGATTGACGCACTGCGAGACCACCGGCGACATGTTGGCGTAAGCCACGGCGGAGGGCCAGGTTTCGGCGCCGTCGACCAGGCCCTGTTTCAGGCCGTCGAGGGTTTCCGCCCAGGCGATCGGCGTCGGATTCAGGTTCATCAGCTTCATCGCGATCCGGCCCAGCTGCGTGCCCGTCACGCGGTTCTTCGTGCCGGCCAGTTCCTTCACACTCTTGACGGTCGGTTTGTCCTTCCACTTCAGGCCGAGCATAATGCCGCGCAGTTCCGCATGGGAGAACAGGAACTCGATGCCATGCCGCTTGCGCATGGGCTCGCGCAGGACCTTCATGCTCTTGGGCGAGTACAGGAAGTGATACTGCGCCGCGCGGGACGGGAACATGTAGGCGTAGTCCAGCACGTTCAGGTAGGGTGCGCCGCCGGCCGAGTTCTGCGTTGACGCGGCGTAGATATCGACGATGCCCTGCTGCGTCTTGGTCACGCAATTCAGCTGGCCGCAAATCTGGTTGGAGCCGATGAACTCGATCTGGATTTCGCCGTCGGTCCGCTCTTCCAGATCGTTGACGAATTGCAGGCACCCGGCCCGTTCGATCAGCAGATTGCGTTCGTTGAAGCCGGCCGCGCCGAATTTCAGCTTGAACCGCGCCTTCTTCTTGAAGCGCTTCTTGTAGGTGGAATTCGCCGCTTCGGCGAGCTGCGGCGCCGTGATCGCGCCGGTCAGCCCGGCAACCGCGATCAACGTCGAGGACAGGCCGAACTGCCCCGATATCCGCAGCATGTCGCGCCGCGAAACGTTCTTCAGTTTTTCCGGGATCGATTGCATGGATGCTTCCTCCTCATGCATCGGTTAGGAGCCGCCACACCCAACCTTTCGACAAAAATGTCAAAGTTTGAGACTGACAATCTCAATAATGGCAGATATTGTCGCTTCTGCAAGCGTTGAGTGGCTATGAGCGCTATTTTTTGATCGCAGCGGGCAGGTATGCAGGCATGGGCTATGACTATGTCATCGTTGGCGCCGGTTCGGCCGGCTGCGTGCTCGCCAACCGCCTGTCTGCCGACCCTTCGAAAAACGTCCTGCTGCTCGAGGCCGGCGGCGAGGACCGCAACCCCTGGATCCATGTGCCGGTCGGCTATTTCAAGACCATGCACAACCCGAGCACCGACTGGTGCTACCGGACCGACTCCGATCCCGGCCTGAACGGGCGCACCCTGGACTGGCCCCGCGGAAAGGTGCTGGGCGGCTCCAGCGCCATCAACGGCTTGTTGTACGTCCGCGGACAAAAGGAAGACTACGACTATTGGCGCCAGCTCGGTAACGAGGGATGGTCATACGACGACGTCCTGCCATACTTCCGCCGCGCCGAGGATCAGGAGCGCGGCGCCGACCCGTTCCACGGTACCGGCGGGCCGCTCGCCGTCTCGGACATGCGCGCCCGGCGCGACGTCTGCGAAGCCCTGATTGCCGCGGCGGAAGAACTCGGCATTCCGCGCAACGACGATTTCAACGGGGGCCGGCAGGAGGGCGCCGGCTATTTCCAGCTCACGGCCCGCAACGGCAGGCGCTGCTCGGCCGCCACAGCCTATCTCAAGCCTGTACGCTCCCGCAGGAACCTGGAGGTCGTCACCGGCGCCCTGGCGGAGTGCCTGCTGTTCGACGAGGCCGGCCCGAGAACCGCCACTGGCATCGCCTACTCCGTCGGCGGCGAACGGCGGCAGGCGACGGTGCGCGGCGGCGGCGAAATCATCCTCTCGGCCGGCGCCATCGGTTCACCGCAGCTTCTTCAGCTCTCCGGCATCGGTCCCGGTTCCCTCCTGAGCGACCTCGGCATCGCGGTCCGGCACGAATTGCCGGGCGTCGGAGAGAACCTCCAGGACCATCTCCAGGTGCGCTCGGTGTACGAGGTCAACGTCCCGACACTCAACGACGAGATCAACAATCTGATCCGCCGGACCGCGATCGGCTTGCGTTACATCCTGACCCGGCGCGGGCCGATGGCGATGGGCGCCAGCCAGGTGTGCATTTTCTGCAAGACGCGGCCGGAGTTGTCGACGCCGGATATCCAGTTCCATTTCCAGCCTCTCAGCGCCGACAAGCCGGGCCTGAAAATGCACCCGTTCTCCGGGATCACCATGTCGGTTTGCCAACTGCGCCCCGAAAGCCGTGGGCGCATTGCGATCCGCTCGCCCGACCCGGCCGCATATCCGTCGATCCAGCCCAATTACCTGGCGACGGAGCTTGACCGGCGTACGGTCGTCGAGGGTCTCAAGATGACCCGCCGGCTGATCGGCACCGGAGCCCTGTCGAAATTCGTCCTGCACGAGCATCTGCCGGGCACGGAGGTTCAGTCGGACGAGGATTTGCTCGACGCCGCGCGCAATATCTCCCAGACCATCTACCATCCGACCAGCACATGCCGCATGGGCGGGGACCCGATGTCAGTGGTCGATCCCCGGTTCCGGGTTCACGGCCTGGCCGGCCTGCGCGTCGTCGACGCCTCGGCCATGCCCTCGATCACCTCCGGCAACACCAACGCACCGACGATCATGATGGCGGAGAAGGCAAGCGACCTGATACTGGCGGATTCCGGCTGAATCCGGTTCCGTTCCGCGGCGCATGCCCGACCGGAGCGGGGCGTGTTGCAATCAGATCGCGGTCATGCCGCCGTCCGGCGTTATCACCGATCCGGTGCAGAAACTCGCCTCGTCCGAAAGCAGGAAACAGATCGGCGCCGCGATTTCCTCCGGGGCCGCGACCCGTTTCTGCGGCGTGTCGGCGACGACCTGCGCCGCGCCCTTGTCGAAGTCGCCGCCGCCCCGTTCGACATAGGCGGCTTCGGTAAGCCCGGTCCGCACCACGCCGGGCGCGACGACGTTGACGCGGATCCGGTCCCCGGCCAATTCGAGCGCGAGCTGCCGGGACATGGAAAGGATCGCGCCCTTGGCGGCGGTGTAGGCCACGAGGTTCATGCGTCCGACATGCGCCGCGATGGACGACACGTTGACGATCGAACCCCCGCCCTGGGCGCGCAGCGCCGGTACGGCGGCCTTGCACACCAGGAAGGTTCCCGTCGCATGAACGGCGATCATCCGGTTCCAGCGTTCCAGCGAATAGTCGTCGATCGGGCCGAAATCCGCGTGTCCGGCAGCGTTCAGGACGGCATCGATCCGCCCCAGCCTCTTTCGGGTCTCGGCAACGGCGCGATTCACCGATTCTTCGCTGGAGACGTCGCAATGGATGCCGATGGCGCCGTCCAGCGACGTGGCCACGTCCGCCGCCCGCTCGCCGTCGATGTCGGCCACCGCGACCCGGCCCCCTTCGGCCGAAAATTGCCGCGCCGCAGCCGCGGCGATGCCGGAACCGGCCCCGGTGGCGAACAGCACTCTATCAGCGAATCTCATCCCGGCCTCGGCCTCCTCCGCGCGTCGCCTGCGAGGTTTCGGGGACACGTTTGCCTTACCGCAGGGTGGCCCCGCCGTCCACGATGACAATCTCGCCCGTGATGTAGCTCGCCCGCGGCGACGCAACAAACACGATCACGTCGGCCACTTCATTCGGGTCCGCCAGCGCGCGGAGCGGAATCGATTCCTTCAGCCGCCGGGTTTGTTCGTCGGTGGCGAACCGGGCTAGGCGTTCGCCTTCGACAAATCCGGGGCTGACGCCGACGACCCGGACGCCCGAACCGGCAACTTCCCGGGCCAGGACCCGCGTGAAGCTGCGCAGCCCTGAATTTGCCGCGCTCCCCGCGGGGTTGACGGTCACGACGATGTCGGTGGCGATCCCGATCACGTTGACGATCGCGCCCGAGCCGCGTTCGACCATGTGGGCAGCGACCCTGGTGCAGAGCTGCGAGGTGCCGACGACCTTGATCCGGTAATCCCGCTCGTACACGCCCGGCGGAATCTCCCAGACCGGCGCATAGGTGACGTCGCCTCCGGCGGCGCAGACCAGGATGTCGATCGCGCCGCCCAGAAGCTCCTCAGCGCGCACGGCCGCCGCCGCCGTCGACGCCTCGTCGCGAAGATCGATTTCGACCATGCCGTGCACGTCGAGCCCTGCGGCGCCCAGCATCCCGGCCATCCGCTCGGCAGAGCGGGCGCCGGCGACGACCCGCGCCCCTTCCGCCAGCAGCCGCTCGACGGTCGCCCGCCCGATGTCGCCGGTTGCGCCGACGACGAACGCGCCGCGCCCCTTGATCTCAAGATCCATGACTGATCCGCCGCTCCCGGTCCGGTGGTCCGCCTGTTTCGGGGAAATTGCTTCCGTGCAATGGACTGTCGCCTCTACGCCTGCCTTCGCGGTTTCGCCTCGAACTCGATATGCAGTTCCTTCAAGGCCCGCAGGAACATGTGAGGCGCATAGCTGAGTTCGCCCTGTTCGGGAGCCAGCCGGAAATCGTCGATCCGGTTGATGAGCGCCTGGAACCCGCAATGCAGTTCCCGCCGGGCGAGAGAGGCGCCGAGACAATGGTGCGTTCCGGAACCAAAAGCCAGGTGACTTGCGGCGTTGGCCCGTTCCAGATCGAGGCGCGCCGGCTCCGGAAACTGGCGCTCGTCGCGATTTGCGGCGCCGTAGCCGGCCATGATGCGGCTCCCTTTGGGAATGTGCACGCCGCAGAGCTCGAGGTCCCTGGTTGCAAACCGGAACAGGAACTGGACCGGGCTCTCCAGCCTCAGAACCTCCTCGACAAACGTGCGCAGGTACCTGTCGGGTTCGGCCTTGAGCCGGCGCCATGCTCCGGGATTCTGAATGAGGAGGAGTATGCCACCCGACAGCGCATTGGTCGTGGTCTCCGCGCCGCCGACGAAGGTGTCGGTCATCATCTCGGCGTGCAGTTCATTGTCGTTCAGCGTGCGGCCCCATTCGGGAATCTCGGTATTCACCAGGTGGCTGAGCAGCGTGTCGTCGGGCTCCTGGCGCAGGCGCTCGAAGATGGGCTGGAAATAGTGCTGCATCTCGATTTCCATCTCCGTCGCCCACACATCCGTTTCCTCGCCATGCATGAGGCTGAGCCTTTGAACGTAGGCGTCGGTCCAGGCCTTGATGCGCCACATATCCTCCTCGCGCGCGCCGACCTGATGAATGATGACGATGAGCGGCAGCGGGATCGCGAATTCCCGCACCCAATCGCACCGGCCCCGGTCGATGAAGGCGTCGACGAGCCGTTCGCTGACCTCGCGCACGAACGGTTCCATCTGCTTGATCCTGCTTGCCCGATACGCCTGTTCGAACAGCTTGCGCATCTGCCTGTGGTTCGGGTCGTCGCGTTTTGCCAGGTTGGGGGCGGGATACCATCCCTTCTTTTCGTACAGGTTTCGGAGGAGTTCGGTGCGTTCCTGCGTAACGAACATCTGTTCCGGGTCCGGAACGTTGCTGAAGCGCTCCGTGTCGAGAAGAACCTCCTTCAGGATTTCGTAGCGGGAAATCACGAAGTAACCGGTATTCGGATCGTGCCAGACCGGCGCCTCCTCGCGCAGCGCATCGTAGGCGGTATACGGGCAGCCCTGCGTCTCCGCCCGGCGCAGGTCGATCTCGATTTCCGGTGTCCGATTTGCAGCTCTATCCGCTGGCGCCATGGAGATTCCGCCGTTCAGAGAGTTTCTTCGGTGCCGAGAATGTTCGTCGCCTGGCTCGACAGTACCCCGCCATTCCCGTGGCACAGGGCGAGCTTTGCGCCGTCCACCTGCCGCGCTCCGGCCGATCCTCTCAGCTGCATGACGGCTTCAACGAGGGTGAACAGGCCGTACATTCCCGGATGAACGCAGGAAAGGCCGCCCCCGTTCGTGTTGACGGGCAGCGAACCGCCCGGCGCGATATGCGATTCCCCGACGAAGCGGCCCCCCTCCCCCTTGGAGCAGAAGCCGAGATCCTCCAGAAACAGGATCGTATTGATCGTGAATGCATCGTAGAGCTGTACGACATCGATGTCCGACGGCGTTACGCCCGCAGACTCACAGGCCCGCCGGCCCGAATCGGCCGCCCCGGTCACCGTCAGATCGGGCATCTGGGCGATTTCCTTGTGCGTCACCGCCGAGCCGGCGCCCAACAGGAACACCGGCGGTCTCTGCAGGTCGCGGGCGCGGTCCGCGCGGGTCATCACGATCGCAGCGGCGCCGTCCGTGACCAGGCAGCAATCCCGCACCGTGAGCGGGTCGGCGACCATGCGCGCGGTCAGGCACTGGTCGACGGTAAGGGGATCACGCTTGTAGGCCTCCGGGTTGAGCTGCGCCCAGCGGCGCGCGGATACGGCAACCTCCGCCAACTGCTCCCGCGTCGTGCCGTACTCGTGCATGTGCCGCGCCGCAGCCAGGGCGTATCCGGCGATCGGCATGGCGGGATTGTACGCCTCTTCGAAAGCGGAGCCGCTCCATGACGAGACCAGGCGGCCGGCACCCGTTCGCTGGTTGCTGCCGTAGGCGATCAGGGCCACGTCGCACATGCCGGCGGCCAGAGCGAGGGCGGCCCAGACCGTATGGGTCAGAAAGCTGGAACCGCCGGTTCGGTTATTGTCGGTTAGCGTCGGCCGAACGCCGAGATATTCCGCAAGCGTCAGGCCCGACAGGTAGTCCTGCGGGAGGCCGACGAACAGGGCATCGACCTCGCGTACGGCGAGTCCGGCATCGCGCAAGGCGGCAAGCGACGCCTGCGCCGCCAGGTCGATCGCGTCGAAGCCCGGCGCCTCCCCGACACCGAAAGTAGCGGCGCCGACGATGGCAGTGTCGCCGCGCGGAAATCCGGCTTGAGCGTTCACGCCGACGCTTCCTCGCCGCTCGCGCGCACGAAGACGATGAGAGGCTCCTCTTCACCGCCGATGCGCGCCTGCACCCTCATGCCGATACGGACAAGGTCCGGGTCCATACCCTCGATCCGGCTCAGCAGGCGCGGCCCTTCATCCAGGTCGATCAGGGCGATGTTCCGATCCGGCTCGGGCGGCCGGCGGCGAATGACCGTGGTCGAGTAAACGCAGCCGAGGCCGGAAACCTCGACCCAGTCCAGCTCCGTCGAGCCCGTCCCTGGCTCTGCAATGCGCGGGTAATAGAAGACCCGGCCGGTCGCCTTCGACCGTTGCAGGAGGATCCGGCCGTCGCGCAGAAACTTCATGAACTGCGGCGCCGGCGTCAGGGTCGCCGATTCATCCATTGCGATGTCCGGTGTCGGTTTGTCCGGGCCCTCTCTCGGGCGCCGTGACGGCAGGGAAGCACGCTTGGATTGTTATCCGCTGTATACTAGCATCGCGCGCGCCGGGGCAACGCGCCGGAATCTGCCGCGGCGAGGGGAGCCTGAATGGACCTGGGATTGCAGGGCGGCAAGGCGATCGTTACCGGAGCGAGCCGGGGCATCGGGCGGCGGATCGCCGAACTGCTCGCGGAAGAAGGCTGCGATATCGCGCTGTGCGCACGCGCGGACAGCCGGGTGGCCGACGCGGTCGAATCCCTCGAAAAGTGCGGCGTTCGTGCATTCGGTTCCGCCCTCAATGTGCGCGACGGCGCGCGCTATGTGCAATGGCTCTCGGAAGCGCGCGAGGCCCTGGGCGGCGTCGACATTTTCGTTGCCAACGTCAGCGCCGGCGGCGGGATGGACGGAAAGGACAGCGAGCGCGACTGGTATCGCAATTTCGAGATCGACGTTTTGGCCGCCGTGCGCGGATGCGACCTGCTTGCCGACGCGATGAAAGACTCGAGCCGCGCGGCCATCGTGATGATCGGCGAGGCCCTGTCCGGCGAAGCGTTCGGGCCGCCGCTGGCCTATAACGCCATGAAATCCACCCTCGCGACCTATGCCAAGCAGCTCTCGCACGCGCTGGCGCCATCCGGAATCCGGGTCAACACAGTGGCGCCGGGCCCCGCCCTGTTCGAAGGAAGCCGGTGGGAAATGCTGGAATACGCCGATCCGAAACTCTACAAGGCGACCGTGCGGCAGCACCCGTCCAGGCGCCTTTCCACAGCCGACGAGATCGCCCGCTACGCGGTTTTCCTGGCGAGCCCCGCTGCAAGCTGGGTGAACGGCACGCAGATCCCGGTCGACGGCGGCTTTTCCCAGCGAATCGGTTTCTGAGCCACGGAGGTGGCTTTGGCGGTACAACGAACCAGAACCGGCGAATCGGATTTCCCGGTGGTGGATGCCTCCGGGTTCGACTTCGGCACGGCGATGATTCCGAAGGAGAAATACACCAGCCCGGCGTTCATGGAACGGGAATGGGCCGCGCTATGGAAGAGAGTGTGGCTTCTGGCCTGCCGCGAAGATGCGATCCCGGAGCCGGGCGACCACTATGTCCACGATGTCGGCCGGGAATCGATTCTGGTCGTGCGCCAGCAGGACGGTTCGGTCCGCGCCTTCTACAATGTCTGTCAGCACCGGGGTAACCGGGTCGCTCCGCCCGGCCTCGGCCATACCGACGACACGCTGAAGTGCGGCTACCATCACTGGGAATACGATCTGAGCGGCCGGATCAGCCGCATACCGGATATCGAGACATTTCCGCAGGGCGCGCCCTGTCACGGGCTGGTCGAGCTGGCGTGCGACAGCTGGGGCAGTTTCGTCTGGTTCACCATGAACCCCGAGCCGGAACCGCTGCTGGAGTATCTTCAGCCGCTACCGGACCAGCTCGATCCGTATCATTTCGAGCGGATGATCATGACCCGCGACTGGACGGTCGAGTGGGACTGCAACTGGAAGACCTCGGTCGACGCCTTCAACGAGAGCTATCACGTTCAGGGCATCCATCCGCAGCTTCTCTATTACCTGGACGACTTCAAGGTCCGGATCGACTGTTTCGGGCGCCACAGCCGCTACATCGTGCCGTTCGCCACGGTCAGCCACCGGGTCGGCGAAACCACCGAAATCCCGCCACTGATAAAGCTGATCATGCGCGACGCGGACATGGATCCCGCGGATTTCGACGGCAGGGTGGAAGACGTGCGCCGCGCGGTTCAGCGCTGGAAACGCGAGCACGGCCCGGAAGCCGGTCTCGATTATTCGGAGCTGGAGGATGACCAGCTGACCGACGACTACAACTACCTGATCTTTCCCAACGTGACGCTGAACACCCATGCCGACGACCTGATGCTGTTTCGCCATCGGCCGCATCCGACCGATCCGAACCGGATGTATTTCGACCTGCAGAATTTCAGTTTGCTGAAGTCGGACGAAGAACCGCCGCGGCGCCGGCCGAGGCATCGGCATTTCCGGCATGGCGAGAAATCGCTCGGCCTCGTTCTCGATCAGGACGCCGCCAACCTGCCCCGGGTGCAGGCGGGAATGCATTCCGCGGCGTTCGAGGGTCTCTGGCTCGGAAAACAGGAAACGCGCATTCGCCATTTCCACAAGGTGATCGCCGACTATTTCGGGCGCCACGCGCAGGACAGCCGCGGCGAAGGAGCGTGACTCCGATGCGTGACCGGATCGGCCTCATGCGCCGCAGAGCGGAAGGCTAGAAACGATGGCCGGACCGATCGATGCGTATCTCGTTGCCGGCGGGAAGTATCACGATATCGATTTCGCCCGGATCGAGCTGCTGAAGCTGCTCGCCGAGCACGAGCGGATTCGCGTGACCGTCGGATCCGATTACAGCGACGCCCGGGCGATCGGCGACGCGGACATCCTGATCACCTACACCTGCGACGTCGTTCCGCGCGGCGACGAAATCGCGGCGCTTGCGCGTTTTCTCGGCCGCGGGCGGCGCTGGCTCGCGCTGCACGGCACCAATTCGGTGCTGTCTTTCCGGGAAGACAATCTCGTCGAATGTCCGCCGCTCGACCCGGACTTTCTCGCGATGATCGGCAGCCAGTTCCAGGCCCATCCCTCGCCGATCGGGCGCTACAAGGTGGTCAACACGGCCACGGATCACCCGCTGGTCTCGGGCATCGCAAACTTCGTCGTCGAGGACGAGCAGTATCTGCAGGATTGCCTGCCCGGCAACAGGCCGCTCCTGGTCACCCGGTTCGGCGGCAAGACCGAGCTCTTCGTCCGCGATACCTGGCCGGAAGACGACCATGCGGTGATGTATCTGCGCGAGCATGGCGGCGGCGAGGTTCTCTACCTCACGCTCGGACATGCCCGCGGCCGGTACGATCTGCGGCCGCTGGCGGACTTCTACCCCTATGTCGAGCGCGGCGCCTGGCAGTTGCCGGTCTTCTACGAACTGCTTCGCCGCAGCATCCGCTGGGCGGCGGAACGCTGAAAATGCGTGTATACGGTTATCGCCATAATCTGTAGACATCAGGCGCCGCGTCGAAAAATTGCGCCCGGGCTCGCCCGTTCTGCTCAGGAAGGAACGCACTGCCGTGCAAATCAGCCGCCAGGAAATGCTTCGCGCCTATCGACAGATGGCGATGATCCGGGCGTTCGAGGAGCGTCTCCACGTCGAGAACCGCACCGGAGAGATCGCCGGCTTCATCCACCTCTATGCCGGGCAGGAAGCGATTGCCGTCGGGGTCTGCGAGAACCTTACGGATCGCGATTACATCATCAGCACCCATCGCGGCCACGGCCATTCAATCGCCAAGGGCTGCGACGTGACGGCGATGATGCTCGAGATTTACGGAAGCCGCGACGGCATGTGCAAGGGTCGCAGCGGTTCGATGCATATCGCCGATGTCGACAAGGGCATGCTCGGCGCGAACGCGATCGTCGGCGGCGGTCCGCCGATTGCCGTCGGCGCCGCGATCGCGTCGAAGGTGAAGAAAGACGGCAGCGTGGCGGTCTCGTTCAGCGGCGACGGCGCGTCCAACCAGGGCACCGTCTTCGAGGCCATGAACATGGCCGTCGTGCTCAAGGTACCCAAGGTCTTCGTGTTTGAGAACAATGGCTACAGCGAGCACACGGGCGCCTCCTACGGCGTCGGCACCGAAGACCCGGTAAAGCGGATTGCGGGCTTCGGCCTCCCGGTCTGGGAAGCGGACGGGACGGATTTCTTTTCCGTATACGAAGCCGCCCGGCAGGCGATCGGCCATGCCCGGGACGGCAACGGGCCGAGCGCGATCTACGCCGAGGCCATGCGGTATTTCGGCCATTTCGAGGGTGATCCCCAGCTTTACCGCGCGAAGGGCGAGGTCGAGGCCCTGCGCACCGGCAACGACTGCCTGCTCAATTTCCGCCGCAGGACGATCGAAGGCGCGTTGCTCGAAGCGGCGGAACTCGACGGGATCGACCGCGAAACCGCCGACACGGTCGATGCGGCCGTCGCCGCGGCCAGGGCGGCGCCGCGGCCGACGCCCGAAGCGGTGCTCGAAGACGTCTACGCAACCTACTGAGCGCGAGCCAGCCCATGCCGACGATGACAATGCGCGACGCCTTGAACGAAGTGCTGTTCAACGAAATGCGCAGGGACCCGAACGTGATCGTGCTGGGTGAGGATATTTCCGGCGGCGCCGGCGGATCGTCGGGGATGCGGGACGCCGCGGGCGGCATATTCGGGGTCACGAAAGGCCTGATTCACGAGTTCGGCGAAGACCGGGTCATCGATACGCCGATCAGCGAATCCAGCATCGTCGGCGCAGCGAACGGCGCGGCGCTGGCCGGGCTCAGGCCGGTGGCCGAGATCATGTTCGCCGATTTCGTCGGCGTCTGTTTCGACCAGATCTACAATCAGGCCGCCAAATTCCGCTACATGTTCGGCGGCAAGGCCCGGACGCCCGTGGTGATCCGCATGTCCATGGGCGCCGGGATGAACGCCGGCCCCCAGCATTCCCAGACGGTCTACCCGATGCTGACGGCGGTCCCCGGCCTGAAGGTGGCCGTGCCGTCGACGCCGGCCGATGCGAAAGGCCTCCTGACAACGGCGATCAGGGACGACGACCCCGTCGTCTTCCTCGAGCACAAGGCGCTCTACGCCAGGAAGGGCGACGTGCCCGAAGGCGACTATGCCATCCCCTTCGGGGAAGCGAGCCTTGTCCGCGAAGGCTCCGATGCGACCGTCGTCGCCATCGCCCGCATGCGCATTTTTGCCGAAAGGGCGCTCGATAGTCTTGCGGAGGACGGGATTACCTGCGACCTGATCGATCCCCGGACGACCTCGCCGCTCGACGACGAGCTGATTCTCGAGAGCGTGGCCAATACCGGAAGGCTCGTCATCGTCGACGAATCGCCGCCGAGATGCAGCATCGCGGCCGACATTGCCGGCCAGGTCGCACAAAACGGCTTCGGCTACCTTAAGGCGCCGATCGTCCAGATCACTGCGCCGCACGCGCCGCCGCCGTTCGCCCGCGAGCTGGAACGCGCCTATGTGCCGAGCCCCCGGAGGATCGAGTCGGAAATCCGCGCGCTGATCGCCGGCGGCTGATGGCGCAGGAGCGAATCCATGCCGTGACCCTGCCCAAGTGGGGGCTCGAAATGGCCGAGGGCACGGTCGCCGCCTGGCATGTCGAGGAAGGTAAAGCGGTTACCAGCGGCGCCGACCTCGTCGACATAGAAACGGACAAGATCGTAAACACGCTCGAGTCCGAGGCCGACGGGTTGCTGTGGCGTGCCGCTCCGGTCGGAGAGACCTTTCCGATCGGCGCGCTGATCGCCGTGATCGCCAACTCTGCCGTTTCGCCCGCCGAGATCGATACCTTCGTTGCCGGCTTCCGGCCTGTGATCCTGTCCGAAACCGAATCGCAGCCTGAAACGCAAGGCGGACCGGACCGTTCCGCCGAGGCGGCGGTGCCGGACGCCGCTGCCGGACCGGACGGCGGCAATCGTGAGGTCAACGCAAGCCCCTTTGCCCGGCGCAGGGCTGCCGAACTCGGCGTCGATCTCGCGACGGTGGCCGGAACCGGCCGTGGCGGGCGGATATCCGAACGCGACGTCGAGGCGGCAGCAGCGGCGCGGCCCCCAACGGTGCAGGCCGTCCCGGACGAAGACCCCGTTGAGCCGGAAGGGGCAGACACAGCGGAACCGGCATCCGAAACGGTCGCCATGTCGGCGACGCGCCGCACGATCGCCAGGACGCTGGTGCAGTCCCAACAGTCGATTCCGCGGTTTTCCGTTGTTGCGGACCTGCAGGTCGACGAACTGGTCCGGCTGCGCGACGACCTGAGAGCCGCCGACGACGCGCCGCAGCCGACCCTCAATGACCTCTTCATCAAGGCGGCAGCTTTTGCGCTGGCCGACGAACCGGGCCTCAACGCTCACGTCCGGGAATCGGAGATCACGCGGTTCCATGCCGTCAACGTCTGTTTCGCGGTGGCAACGAAAGAAGGCCTGGTAGCGCCGGTCGTGCGGGATGCCGCCAACATCCCGGTAACGGAAATCGCGCGCGAAACGGCCCGCCTGGCCGCAGCCGCGCGGGCGCGTACGCTGACCGGCGCCGACCTTGAGGGCGGAACCTTCACCGTGTCGAACCTCGGCATGTTCGACGTTCGCCAGTTCGACGCCATTATCACGCCGCCCCAGGCGGCGGTTCTTGCGATCGGCGCAATCCGGCGCGAGCCGTACGAGGACGGGGCGGGCAACGTTGCCTTCCGGTCGGCGGTCGCCGTGACCCTGTCATGCGATCATCGCGCCACAGACGGCGCCCTGGCGGCGCGATTCCTGCAGGCCCTGCGCCGGCACGTCGAAGCGCCGGCGGCATTGGCCGGAGTATCCTGAGAGGCTGATCCGGGAAACGCACTCGGGACCGGCCCGCCGGCCGAGCCTTGCGCGTGCCTGCCCTGTATGGCCTAATTGCCGGGCCGGGCGCGGGCGCGTCCTTGCCGGACGGCGTTCTTTGCCGCCCCCTCCGCCAGATGGTGCAGAGCATGGATCTTGGCCTGAAAGGCCGCAAGGCAATCATTACCGGCGCAACCCGCGGGATCGGCCGCCGAATCGCCGATTTGCTCGCGTCCGAAGGCTGCGACGTCGCGTTTTGCGCGCGCAAGGCCGACCAGGTCGCAGAGGCTGCCAGGGACCTCCAAAGGCACCGGGTCAACATTCACGGTTCGGTGGTGAATGTTAAGGAAGCCGACGCCTACAAGGCATGGCTCGAAAGCGCGGCGGAGACGCTGGGCGGAGTCGATATCTTCATCCCGAACGTCAGTGCGGGCGGCGGGATGGAGGGGGAAAAGAGCTGGTACCGCAACTTCGAGATCGACCTCATGGGCACGGTGCGCGGCTGCGAGGCCCTGATGCCGACACTGGAGGAATCCGACGGCGGCTCCATCGTCTTCATCTCGACGACCGCGGCGGTGGAAACCTTCCTCGCGCCGATGGCCTACAACGCGATCAAGGCCGCGCTGATCACCTATGCCAAGCAGCTGTCGCAGACGACGTTCCGGAACAACGTCCGTGTCAATACCGTTTCGCCCGGCCCAATCTACTTCGAAGGGGGTGCATGGGCGCAGATCAAGGCCGATAATGAGGCGTTTTACGACAGCATCGTCGCGCAACAGCCGAGCGGACGGATGGGCAGCCCGGAAGAGGTGGCGCGATGCGTCGTGTTTCTGGCAAGCCCCGCTGCAAGCTGGGTGTCGGGGGTCAACCTGATCGTCGATGGCGGATTCACGAAGCGTGTCCAATTCTGAGCGCTTCCCCGAACGGGTGAGAGGGCTGGTTGCGGAGGCCGGATCGTGACCGCTGAAAAAGATTCGCGATGAACCCCGAAGAAGCACGGCGGATCGGGACCGGAATCGAGTATGAAGCCGGCCGCACGGAACCGCCGGACGACTTCCCCCATCTTCAGGACATTCCCGGCGGGCGCTATGTCGACCCCGGCTTCCACGCGCTCGAGCGCGACCGCCTTTGGCGCAGGGCCTGGCTCTACGCCATCCACGACGACGAGGTGCCAGCCGCCGGCAGCTATATCCGCTGGGACCGGGCGGGCGATCCCCTGTTCTTTCTTCGCGGCACCGACAACAAGGTGCGTTGCTTCTACAACACCTGCCGCCACCGCGGCGCGCCGGTGCTCATGGAGCCGCAAGGCAAGGTGAGGCGCGCCTTTTCGTGCAAGTATCACGGCTGGACCTACGACATGGAGGGCCACCTGGTCGGCGTGCGCGATCGCCGCGATTTCATCGGCCTCGACGAATCCTGCCGCTCCCTGATCGAGGTCCGCTGCGAATCGCTGGGCAGCTGGTATTTCATCAATCTCGACCCCAAGGCCGGGCCGCTTGCCGAAAGCCTGGGGCCGATGTGGGATCACCTCCTGGAGTTCCGACCGGATCAGCTGCGCCTGATCGACAAGGAAGCGTTTACCCTCAATTGCAACGTGAAGGTGCTGCTCGACGCCTTTCTCGAGGTCTATCACCTGAATTCGATCCACCGGAAGACGGTCGACCGCTTTCTCGATCACCGCGGCTCGTTCATCACGCTATGGCAGGGCGGCCATTCGCGCATGGTAACGCCCAACCGGCGCGAAGGCTGGACCGATCCCGGCGTGGCCGGGCTGCCGGAGATACCCGGAGTCGATCCGATCTATGCCACGACCAACGTCTCGCTCAATGTCTTCCCCAATCTCGTAACGCCGGTTTCGCCCGCCGGCATGCCGTTCCTGTGTTTCTGGCCGGTCGATCTGGCGACGATGATCATCGAGGTTCACTGGTTCGCGCCGACATGGGGAGACGGCGCGCGGCCCGGCATCTGGGAAACCCGCCTCGACAATTTCCGCCATATCCTCGACGAGGATCTCCAGTTTGCCGAGGAGATCCAGAAATCGGTGGAATCGTCGGGCTTTCGCGGCATGCCGCTCAACTATCAGGAGCGCCGCCTCTACCATTGGCATGCCGAGCTGGACCGCCGGATCGGGCAGGACCGGCTCGCGCCGGATCTGCATGTCCCCGACGTGCTCCAGGCCCATGTGGACGGCTGGACGACGGCACCGGGTTCGGTTCGGCCGGCGGACCGGCAGCCCGCGGTCTAGCGGCTCTGTCGCCCGATCCAGACACACGGCCGGAATGACCGTCCTTCGCACCTTCGCCCTGCCCGCTTCCGTCGCCGGACTCGGCGATATCGTCCAGCTTGCCTTCATGTGGCGCGATTTCGAAGCCGGGCTGCGCTTCTGGAGCGGGACAATGGGCGCCGGCCCGTTCTTCGTTATCGATCATGTCGAGTTCGGCGAGGTGCGCTACCGCGGCGCTCCGGTGCAACTGGATCTCGCCGTCGGCATCGGCTACTGGGGCGACATCCAGATCGAATTGGTGCATCAGCACAACAATGCGCCGTCGATTTTCCATGACTGGCAGAACGACGGGCGCGAAGGCCTGCATCATGTCGGTATTCTCGTCGGCGACATCGCGGTGGCGGAAAGAGTCTGCGCCGGTGCCGGCGCCTCGGTCCTGCTCGAGGGTACGATGTCCGGCGGCCGGGGCCGTTTCTTCTATGCGCGGATGGCCGAACCGGCTCCGTTCCTGGAGGTTATCGAGCCGGCCGGCAAACTGTTGAAAGGCTTCGAATACATGCGCGAGGCCGCGCGGAACTGGGACGGCCGCGACCCTGTTCGCCGTGCCGGATCGTCGTCCGCCGACGGCCGCTAACCGGACGTATCTTTCCCGGCCAGCCCGAGTTCTTCGATCAACCCGTCGCGAAGCTTGAATTTCTGAATCTTGGTCGCGCCCATCGGCCATTCCGAAACGAAGCGGACGTGGCGCGGCACCTTGAAGCCCGCCACCTTGCCCGTGCAGAAGGCGACGATGTCGCTTTCGCTGACCGCATCCGGGACCTTCAGTTCGACGAAAGCGGCCGGCACCTCGACAAGGCGTTCGTCCGGGCAGCCGACGACCTGGCACAACCTGACCTCGGGATGACTGCCGACCAGCGCCTCGATTTCGAGCGCCGCAACATTCTCGCCCCCGACCTTCAGCATGTCCTTGGTGCGGCCGTGAAACATGACGTGGCCGGCCCCGTCGACCGAACCGATGTCGCCGGTATGCAGCCAGCCGTCTTTCAGGGCTTCCGCCGTTTTTTCCGGGTCCTTGTAATAGCCGTCGATGATGCCGTAGCCGCGGATCGCGATCTCGCCATGCGCGCCCGGCGGCACTTCCCCGCCGTCCGGATCGACGATCCTGACCTGCAGGCCTTCAAGCGGCGCTCCAAGGCGTGCAATGCGCGCTTCGTAGCTATCGTCGAGACGGCTCGTCGAGACGGTTCCCGCGGCCTCCGTCAGGCCGTAGGTGCTGACCTGAAACGCATTCGGCATTGCGCGCGCCAGGGTCCTGCGCGCCGGCTCGGGCTGCATCGCCAGGCTGCTGTTCATCAGGCGGGTGTTCGACAGATCCGTCGTCGCGAAGTCCGGGTGGTTGATCAGGTCGGCGATGATGGGCCAGAAGGCCGCATAGTTGATCGTCACCCCTTCATCCCGGAACAGGCGCAACGCAAGGCCGGCTTCGAACCGCGGCATCGTCACGTAGCGGCAGCCGACCCAGAACGACGCCGCGATCGGCATGATCCCGCCGATATGATACATCGCCAGCGGCGACCAGAACCGGTCCTGTCCCGACATTTCATAACGCCGGCCCAGTTCGATGCCGTTGCGCACGACGGCTTCGTGGCTCAGCAGGCAGCCCTTCGGGTTGGACGTGGTGCCCGACGTGTAGAGCACGATCCCGGTATCCCGCAGGCGCGCCCGCAGGCGCCGCCGGTGAACTTCGGCAACGGGTACGTCGCCCGCGAGGCCGGCAAAGGCGCGCGGACCGATAACGCCCGGCGCGTCACCGTTCAGCGATACGATCGAACGGAGCGTTTCAATTCCCGCGGCGCCGGCATCGCCCAGCGCCTCCAACAGGCGCTCGAGCAGGTTGACGCCCTCCGCGACATCCGCCGTGGCGACGACTGCAACCGAGTCCGAATTGTCGACCAGATAGCGCAGCTCGTTCCCGCGATAGCGCGCGTTGATCGGCACCGGAACGGCGCCCGCCAAGGCGATGCCGAACAGGAACTCGACGAACTCGACCGACGTCGGCAGGAACATCGCCACGTGCTCGCCCGGCCGGACACCGAGCGCGATCAGCGCGCGTGCTCTGTCGATGCTCCGCTCCGCCAGGTCTGCGAACGTGTGCCGGGACGTCGGCAGCACCAGCGCATCCGCATCCGGCCAACGCTCCGCAGCGCGGATGAGGAGATCGCCGATCGTCGTCGCTTCGATTGTGTTCGCCATCTTCAAGCGCCTGCGGCCCGGCAAAGTGACTCGTCGTTCGGTCTCGCCCAGACGCTCCTTCGCGAGAGCAAGAACTCAGTCGGGGTTGACCCAGCCGGGCGCAAAATAGTCGACACGATCGAGGACCAGGCGCCGTTCGCGGAACAGCCAGTTGTCACCGCGGCGCACCACGATATCGTCGAACACGCCCAGTCCGTGGGCTTTGACATGCTCTCCGCTGGCGCGCCCGACGACGAACACCACGATGGTGGTCCGAACAGTCGCTTCGTCGGGAGTCAACGACTCGACGACCACGTTAAGCATGACGTGGCGCCGCTGTTCCCTGTCGGCGAAGGTTCGCCATCGCCGCTCGATAGTCTGCCGGATGCCGGCATTGCCGCGAAGCGGCGAGTCGACGCCCGGGTCCGGACCGACATGGAATTCGGCATCGTCCGTGAACAGGGCCTGGAGACCGTCGAAGTCGCCCCGGTCGAGGCAATTGCCGTAGTGGCCGATCAGCTGGGTAATTTCGGTCGTCGCGACGGCGCGTTCGGTGCGATTCATGGTCAGGTCCCCAGCGCGTCGAGCACCAGCCGGCGCTCCGCAATGAGCCAGGCGTCGTCGATTCGCCGCAAGCGGTCGTGGTAGACGCCGGAGCCGCGCAGTTCGACGCTACCCCCGCTTTTCGGGACCGAAAGAACGGTCAGGAAGCATCGGGTGACCGCTTCCGTGTCGCTCAGCTCGTCGATCACAAGATTGGTTATCAGATGGCGGCGCTGATCGACCTTCGATACGACGTCGTAGCGCCCTTCGAGGATTTCGCGGATCTGACGGCGGCCGATTGCAGGCACCGGGACGATTTTCGGGTCCGGCGATATGTCGAAGGTCGCGTCGCTGGCGAACAGCGTTTCCAGACGGTCGAATTCTCCATTGTCGACGTAGACCGCATAGCGGCAAAGGACTTCCGAAATCTCCTGCCGCGCGGCGGCGGCTTCTCGTGCACTCAACATCGGTCTTCTCCCGGTCGCCGGGCGTTTGTTCCATGGCTATCTGGCATCCGCCGCGCGAACCGCAATCTGCGCCAGAAGCCGGTCGGCGTTGCCGAAAAGCACCTTGTCCAAAACGTCGGCGTTGAACGGCAGTTTCCGGAACTTTCTGAGCGTTTCGCCCAACGGCGCGAAGGGATAGGCCGACGCGTACAGCATCTTGTGGCCGATCATGCTGTTTGCGGCTTCGACCAGAACCTCGGCGCCGGGCGCAAAGTGGTAGAAGGAATTTTCGAAGTAGACATTCTCGCAACGCCACGCGACCGCGATCATCTCGAGGGGAAAGGGCCAGCCGCCATGCGACGCGATCAGGACAAGGTCCGGAAACCGTTTCGCGACAATGTCGATCGCAAGCGGGCTCGAATTCCGTAGCGGCGTCGGGATGCCCGGCAGCCCGCCCAGGGTGACGACCGCCGGAACGCCGAGGTCGTTGCACGCCCGGTAGATGACGTCGAACCTTTCGTCGTCCGGTGCGGCCTGCAGCAGAAACGGATCGAAACAGGCGCCGAGGAGGCCGAGGTCGCAGACCGCGTGCCTGACCGCCTCGGCGGCCGCTTCGGGCCTGCTGCCGTCGACGCCGGCAAAGCCGACGATCCGGTCGGGGGCGGCGCGCACGCATTCGGCCACGAAATCGTTGGTCAGTATCCAGTCCGGATCGGTGCCGGACCGGTCGCGCGCTGCGAAAACGGCGCGCTCGATGCCCGCTTGGTCGAGCTGCTTCAGAAAGCCGTCGAGCGTCTCCTCGTCGGCCGTGTACTCGCCGTATCTCATGCCGCCGGCTTCGGTCCGGATGGTCCTGGTGCGGCGCGCCAGGTAGCGCGCCCATTCCGGCGTGTTCGGCCGCGCCCGGAAATCGATGACGCCGCTCATGTGCGTCCCTCTTCCTCCACCACGGGCACGATCTCGTCGCGCAGGACGGACCAGATTTCATCGCGCAACTCGGTGACCCGGTCGCCATGGTCGCGCAGATCGTCGGTCACATCGAATGTCGAGACGATCCGGCCCGGACGCGTTCCCATCACCATGATCCGGTCGGAAAGGCGAATCGCCTCGTCGACGCTATGGGTCACGAAGATGATCGTCTGCCGCGTTTCCTTGCGAAGCCTCGCCAACAGGTCCTGGAGGATCTCGCGGGTGATCGCATCGGCGCCGCTGAACGGTTCGTCCATGAGCATCACCTTGGGCTGGCACGCAATTCCTCGCGCCAGGGCGGCGCGCTGCTGCATGCCGCCCGACAGCTGCCAGATGCGGCGGTCGGCGAAGCCGTCCAGCCCGACCATCTTCAGATATTCCAGGGCCCGCTCCCGTCTTTCCGCGCGCCCGACTCCGGCGATCTCCATCGGGAATTCGACATTTGCGGCGACCGTACGCCACGGAAACAGCGCATATTGCTGGAAGATGACCACATGATCGGGGCCCGGGCCCTCGATCTCCTCCTCGTCCATGAGGACCCGGCCGCGCGTCGGCGTTTGCAGTCCGGCAACGATTTCCAGAAGAGTCGTCTTGCCGCAGCCGCTCGGCCCGACAAGGCTGACGAACTCGCGGTCGGCAACCGCGCAATTGATCTCGGTCAGCGCGAGGAACGAGTCGCCGGTCTCCGTGGCGAATTCCTTCGTCACGCCCTCGATGGCGATCTTCGCCCGTTTCGGCACGGCGTTCGCTGCAGGTCGATCGGCGGACGCAACGACCGAAGTCACCCGCGGCCTTTCCAGGGAATGAGCAATTTCTCGAGCCAGAGCAGGCTGTAGTTGAGCAGTACGCCGAACCCGGCCAGAATCAGTATCGCCGCGTACATCTCGGGAATCTTGAAGATGTATTGATTGTTCAGGATGAGATAGCCGATTCCGGAATCGGCGCCGATCATCTCTGCCGCGACAAGGACCAGGAACGCATAGGACGCACCGAGCCTGATCCCCGTCATGGTCGTCGGCAAGGCCGAAGGCAGGGCGACCTTGAAAAACAGATGACGCCGCCCGGCGCCCAGCGTGCGGGCGGCCTTGACCAGCCTGACATCGACATTCTGTGCGCCGCTTATCGTATTCAGAAGAATCGGCCAGAGCGCAGCCCAGAGCACGATCGCGACCTGGGAGCGGAGGCCCAGGCCCAGGAAGAGCAGAAACACCGGCAACATGGCAAGCGGCGGCAATTGCCGCAAAAACTCGATCACCGGGCTGAGGGCCCGTGAGAACGACTTGACGAAGCCGATGATCAGCCCGAGCGGGATGCCGACCGCGATGGCCAGAGCAAGGCCGATCCCACCCCGCTCGAGGCTGGATCCAAGGTGGGGAAATATCTCGCCGCTGGTGAAATACGTAACGGCGACGGCCAGCGCCTTCGACGGCGGCGCGAGCAGCGTCACGCCGACCCAGCCGAGCTGCGCCACCACTTCCCACAGCAGAAAGATCGAAAAAATGGGCAGACCGGTGATCAGAACCGTGCCCGCCAGACCGGACGGCTTCTTCCAGCCCGGCAACGGCGGCCACCAGGCGCGCGAACCCGATTCGCCGGGCTTCTGCCCGACGCTCAATTCGGTCGCCTGACTGCCGCCGGTCTGCAACATCGTCCGCCGGGTGCGGTCGCGGTCCCCTGTCGGGAAACGCGCTTCAGCAGCCCGGGTTGAATTTATTGGTGAACCATCCGGTCGGCTTGACGCTTCCGGCTTTGATGACGTCCAGGTCGGTCAGGATCTTGATCCATTCGGCCGCCGCCCCGGCATCGATGCAGCCGCCCTTGGCGAACTTGGGAATCAGCAGGAGATTCTCGGGCAGGCCGGTCCGTTTCGCGATGATCTTCGTCGCCGCTTCCGGGTTCTTGTCGATGAACGCCATCGCGTCCTTCATCCCGGCGACGAACGCCCGGACGATGTCGGGATTTTTCTGGGTGTACTCGGTGGTGAAGGTATAAGCCGAATACAGCCTGGCCGACGGCGGCAGAGCGTCGTTGTCCTTGGCGAGCAGGTGCAGCTTGCCGGGATTCTTCCGGGTGCAGGCGACGTAGAACAGGCTGTACAACGCAACGGCATCGACCTGCTTGGAGAGCAGCGCCTGGCACATCGACGGAAGCGGGACCGTCAGGCGTCGCACTTTCGCGAGATCGAGCCCCGCGCCCTTGACGAACCCGGCGAGGATATAGTCCGCGTAAGATCCGGGATTATGGATCCCCACCGTCTTGCCGATCAGGTCCTTGGCGGTCTTGACCCCGCTCCCGGCCAGCGAATAGAGGCGGAAATCGCCGTCGGTCGAAATGATACCGGCCAGCACCGTCGTGATCTTTGCGCCGCCTGCCAGCGCCTGGATTGTCGGCGGTGCGCCCCATCCCTGGCCCGTCGGCACATGGCCCGCGATCATCGCCTGCATGCCGCGCACCCCTTGGCCGACCTGCTTCACCAGTTCGACGTCCAGGTTGTACTTCTTGAAGAACCCCTGATCCTTCGCAATCTGCTCGGGCGAGAAGTAGGGCACCATGAGCATCTTGAACGGCGTCAGCTTCTTCAGTTTGGCATCCTGCGCAGTGGCCGGACTGCCGGCCAGCAGAAGTGCGCCGGCCAGAGCTACCGAAGCGAACTTCAAAAAGCCCCGGCACCGTGACGGTGCGTGGTTCGAATTCGCAAACATAGGGTTCCCTCCCTTGTGGATCGTCCTGCCGCCGCCCCGGATATCGTGGAGCGGATCCGGACCGAATTCCATAATATACATTATACACTAGTCGGACTCGCGCAACGCGGCACGAAAAAAATCCGCCGCGTCCGTGACACTTCCATTGCACGCCGCAGGAGCGTGCGTGCGCAGCTATCCGGCAATCGGCTTGCCGCAAACGGCCGCCGCCTCAGCGACGAACAATTGCCGGTTCGTCGCAATGGCTGATCGCTTTGCAGCGAAGGATCGTGTTACTCGTTTTTGGTGCACCGGCCCGGCAGCGGCCGGGTTTGCCCTCGCGGCACGATGTTGGAATTGGACTGAAATATGTCAGATGCACAGACCGACGACGCTGGCGAACGGTGGCGCCTAACGGGCGAAGTCCTCGCCTCGCGCCCGACCGTCTTCCGCGACGACCTTTTGGCCGGCCAGGTGTTCCTGGTCACCGGCGGCGGCACGGGCATGGGCCGGGTCACGACGTTCCTTCTCGCGCGGCTTGGCGCCCGGGTCGTGATTTGCGGGCGGCGCGAAAACGTCCTGCAAGAGACCCGGGACGAGGTCGCCGGGACCGCCGGCGGCACGGTGCATGCAATCCCGATGTCGATCCGGGAGCCCGACGCCGTCGACCGGCTCATGGACGAGATATTCTCGAAATTCGGCCGTCTCGACAGCCTGGTCAACAATGCCGGCGGCCAGTTCTTCCAGGACGCGATCGACTACAGCCACAAGGGCTGGCAGACGGTCATCGATCTCAACCTGAACGGGACCTGGTACATGATGCAGGCTGCGGCCAGGCAATGGCGCGAACGGAAAATGCCCGGCAGCATCGTCAGCATCGTCGCGGTGGTCTCGCGCGGCCTGCCCCAGATCGCCCACACCTGCGCCGCGCGGGCGGGCGTAATCGGGCTGACGCGGAGCCTGGCCGTGGAATGGGCGCCGCTGGACATCCGGGTCAACTGTATCGCACCGGGATCGATATCGACCGAAGGGCTGGCGGTCTATCCGCCGGAAGCGAGCGCCCGGTTCCGCGATGCGAATCCGCTGCGCCGCCTCGGCGATCCGTGGGACATTGCCGAGGGCGTCGTCTATCTCTCCGCGTCCAGCGGGAACTTCATCACCGGCGAGCTGCTGATTATCGACGGCGGATTCCAGATGTGGGGAAATCCCTGGCCGGGCGGCGTCCCGGATCATTTCAACGTCGTCTGACCGGCGCCGCAGGCTCGCGCCGGATCCCGGAACTCCATGCCGTTGTTCCAATTGGCAATCCGGCGCCGGAGACCCCTGCCATGACCGATGCCCGCGCAGACGTGATCGCCATGTATTCGCGCCATCCGATTTCGGCGCGGCATATCCTGTCGAAGATCGGACCGGGGCCGCATGCGCCGGATGCGCTGTGGCCCCACGATCAGGACCATTACGGCGGGACCGCCGCCAACGAACGGATAGCGGAAGCCGTCGGCATGGCGCCGGGAATGAAGATCGCCGACTTTTGCGCCGGCATCGGCGGGCCGGCGCGATGGTTTGCGCACGTGAAGGGAGTCGACGTCACCGGCGTCGATCTTTGCCCGGACCGCGTGGCCGGCGCCGCCGCGCTGAACGAGGCGGCCGGCCTGTCGGACAGGGTGCGGGTGCTCGAAGGCTCGATCGCCGCCGCGCCGCTGCCCGATGCCGCGTTCGACGCCGTCGTGAGCCAGGAAGCCTTCATGCACGTCCCCGACAAGGCGGCGGCGCTGGCGGAGGCGTTCCGCACGCTTCGCCCCGGCGGACGGCTGGCGCTGACCGACATCACCGTTCCGGCGCCCCTGGCGGCGGCGGATGAAGACCTGTTGCGCCGCGGGCTGATGTTCAATTCCTGCGTGAGCCCGGCAGAATACGTTGCAGCGTTCGAGGACGCAGGATTCGAAGACGTGCGCCTCACCGACCTGTCCGCCGAATGGGCGGAAATCCTGAAGGAACGGCTGCGCATGTATCTGGAGCTGCGTGAGGAAACCGCCGCCGCCGGCGCACCGCAGGGCGACGCGTGGTTCTACCGGGCCTATCCCCGCTTCGTCGAACTGATCGCAACGGGCGGTATCGGCGGGGCGCTGCTCAGCGGCAGCAAGCCTGAATTCCGGTGAATCCGACCCGGCGCCGGCCGAAGCGGCGGGCTCCGGGCCTGCCGAAGCGGGTATTGCGGAAGAAGGATCAATTTCCTGTTCCTTCCTGTTCCGGTTTTTCCAGGAAATGCGCCGTTTCTCGCCGTCCAAAGGTAAAACAGACCGGTCTATATATAGCGTTTTTTCGCCACCGAGCCGGTCGATCGGGCGATTGGTTTGTTCCAATAATGTTCTTTTCTTGGCTGTCAAGCCCTTGCAGCGCACCGATTAAGCATCGCAGGAGCCGCCTTCGAACCCGCCCCGGCAATTCCGACTAGGGCGTGTTCACACTACCGCACTGCATCGTAGATGAGTGCGAAGTGGATGAAGCCCAGGAACAGGGCATCGAGTTTCTCGAAGCGGGAGAAGATGCGCCGGAAGCCTTTGAGCCGTCGGAACAGCCGTTCGATCTCGTTGCGCCGCTTGTACATTTCTCGGTCGTATGTCCAGGGGGTGCGCCGGGTCTTGAGCGGCGGAACCACAGGCGTGAAGCCGAGGTCGAGGGCCAGCTGGCGTGTCTCGTCGCCCTCGTAGGCGCGGTCCATCACCAGCGCCGGGCCGTTCGGCTGGCGGCCGAGGCGGCGCAAGAGCTTGCGCCCTTCCGGCGCATCGTGCGCCTGTCCGGGGGAGAGCGAGAAGGTCACGGCCGTCCGGGCATCCGCGGCAACCATATGAAGCTTGGTGGTCCAGCCGCCGCGGGACCGGCCGATGGATTGAGGTCCGTTTTTTTTAACGCCCCCGTTCCATCGGGGTGCACCTTGACGATCGTGCTGTCCAGAGACACCGCCTCGAGCTTGAGACGAACGATGCGGTCCCGCTGCAACTGCTCGAACACCCGGTCGAGCACCCCGCTTTTCGACCAGCGGTTCATCCGGGTATAAACGGTGTGCCAGTTGCCGAACCGCGCCGGCAGACCCCGCCACTTGCAGCCGTGCTCGGCCACATAGAGGATCGCGTTGAGCACATCCAGATTCGACAGGCGGACGTTGCCGCGCTGCACCGGAAGGTACGGGGCAAGGCGGGCATACTGGGCTTCTGTTATCTCCATGCGGAAACACTGGCATGAGCAACGATCCAATGTCAACAAATAGTGTTAACAGACCCTAGTCGACGGGGCCCGGCCGCATCGGCGATTCCGATGGAAGCGGACCGGCTCTAGCGGCCGCGATAGACCGGTTTGCGCCGCTCGGCGAAGGCGGCGATGCCCTCCCGGTAATCCTCGGTGGTGCGGAGCTTCTCGTAGGAATGGCCCTCGACGTCGAGCGCGACCCTGAGGCTGGTGTCGTAGGCGCTGTTCAATACGCGCTTGAGCGACTGCATCGAGATCGGCGCGAGCGCGTTGAGCCGTGCTGCGTAATCGTGTACCAGCGCGGTCAGCCCCCCGGCATCTTCGGCGGTCGCGGTGAGAAGGCCCCAGTCTAGAGCCTGCTCCGCCGGAATCCGCTTGCCGAGCATCACCATGTCCATGGCGCGGGTGAGTCCGGCGATGCGCGCGACCCGCACGCTGCCCCCGGACCCCGGCATCTGGCCGATGGCGCTCTCGGGCAGACCGACCAGGCAGTCCTTCGTGGCGAGCCGGAAATCGCACGCGAGCGCCAGTTCGAACCCGACCCCGAAGCAGTATTTCTCCAGCGCTGCGATCACCGGCTTCCGGCAGCGCTCCGGCGTGCCGATATCGTCTGCGAGATCGGACATGCGGTTCTTCGGGATCGAGGGAAACGACTTGACGTCGCCGCCCGACGTGAAGACGCCGCCCGCGCCGCGGATGCAGATCACGCCGATGTCGTCGTCCTCGTCCATCTCCTCGAGCAGGGCGCGGATCTGCCCGCGCGCGCGGTAGGAAACGATGTTGAGCGGCGGCCGGTCGAGGATGACGTGACCGATTCGCTTGTCGGGATCGATCTCGGCCCGCACGCCATCGAGATCGCGCAGCCGTTCCGCGCGCCGCTCGGCATAGTCCCTCTCCATCATCTCTCCTTTCGTCCCCGGCTAAAGGGTGCTGTCGAAATCCGGCAGAACCGTGTACGCCCCGTCGCGCAGCAGCCGGCGCAGCAGCTTGCCCGAGGCCGAGCGCGGAATGCTCTCGACGAATACATAGGCGCGCGGCCGCTTGAATCGGGCGAGGTCGCCGGCGAGGCAGGCGGCGTCGAGGCGCTCGGCGCTTGCCTCCGGCGAGGCCGGCTCGACGAAGGCGACGACCTTCTGGCCCATGCGTTCGTCGGGTATCCCGATCACCGCCGCCTGGCGAACGAGCGGCAGGGCGTCGAGCGCGTCCTCGACCTCTTCCGGATGGATGTTCTCGCCGCCCGAGATGATCATGTCGTCGACCCGGCCGACGAGAAACAATTCGCCGTCCTCGTCGAAGTAGCCGAGGTCGCCGGTGAAGTACCAGCCGCCCCGGATCGCCCTGGCGTCGGCATCGGGCCGCTTCCAGTAGCCCGCGAAGGCGTCCAGGCAGGCCATCGGCGCGATCACCTCGCCGATCTCGCCCCGGGGCAGGATTTCATCGGGCCCGCTCCTGCAATCCGGGTCGGCGAAAACGACGCGCAGCTCCTGACCGGTCGCCGCGCGCCCGGCGCAGCCCGGTTTGTCGACCACGTGGTCGCAGGCGGCGAAGGAATAGATCTCCGACGACCCGTAGAAGTTGACGAAGACTTCGGGCTGGAAGATTTCGGCGCACGTCCTGGTGAGCGCCGAGGTCATCGACGTCCCGGCGAATCCGATGTGACGGACCGAAGAGAGGTCGGCGGCCGCGATGCCGGGGTGATGGACCATATCGTGGAACATCGTCGGTACCAGGAACAGCGCCTCGATCCGTTCCGTCTCGATCAGCCCGATCGCATCGCCTGCGTCGAAGGCGGGCATGCAGACGAAGGCGCCGTTGAGTGCCGCCGCCATCTCCAGCGCGCGCACGCCCATGGTGTGGAACAGCGGCATCACGCCGAGCTGCACCTCCCCGTAGCGGTAATGGAGCTGCGGGATGCAGTTGAACGTCGCGTTGCGTTCGGCGTTGTGCGTCCGCGGCACGCCCTTCGGACGGCCGGTGGTTCCCGAGGTGTAGAGCATCAGGCAGGTCGACGCCGGATCGACCGCACGAGGCGCGATTCCGCCGGGCGCGCCTGCGAGCTCCTCGAAGGCCGCGCCCTCCCCTGCCGCTCCGGCGACGCGGACACGGCGGTCTTCCGGGAACCCGGTCGCGCGCAGCGCTTCGACGGCCGAGGCTTCCGAGCGCGGTTCGTAGAAAAAGACCTTCGCCTCGCAATTCCCGATCACATAGGCGAAATCGTCCGCGCTGCCCCGCCAGTTGAACGGGACGAAGGCCGCGCCGATCCGTTGGCAGGCCCAGAAAAGCGCCGCCATCTCGACCCGGTTGGACAGCACCGCGGCGACCGCGTCCCCGGTATCGATCCCCAGTTGCGTCAGCCCGTGGGCGACACGGGCGATCTCGTCGTTCCACTCTGCGTAGGTCATCCGGACCGGGCCGTCGACCACGGCAAGCGCATCGGGGTCCCGCGCAACGGCCCGCGCGAAGACCGTACCGAGCGGTATGGCGATCACGACGCGCCTCCCGCAACGTCGAGAATTGCGCGAACGATACCCTCATAGCCGGTGCAGCGGCAGATATGGCCGGACAGCATTTCGCGCACCTCGTCTTCGGTCGGGTCCGGGTTGGTTTCCAGAAACTGTGTCGCCGAGATCAGGATGCCCGGCGTGCAGAACCCGCATTGCAGCGCGTGACGGCGGCGGAACGCCTCCTGCAGCGGGCTTAGTACCCCGTCCCGGGCAAGCCCTTCAACGGTGCCGATCTCGGCGCCGTCCGCCTGCACCGCGAAGTGGAGGCAGGAACGCACCGCGCGGCCGTCGATGTTGACGGTGCAGGCGCCGCAGACCCCGTGCTCGCAGCCGACATGGGTTCCGAACAGCTTCAACTCGTGGCGCAGGAAATCGCTCAACAGGGTCCGCGCTTCGGCGAAACCGCTGTAGCGACGACCGTTGACCGTAACGGTGACGCGATGCTTCGCGCCCGGCGCAATCCTCAGCATGGCCCTGCGCCCGCCTTACCGAAGGCCCGTTGGAGAACGTGGGCGCCGAGGACGCGAACCAGCTGGCGCCGATAGGCTGCGCTGGCCTTGGGGTCTTCCATCGGATCGGCGCGGTCGGCAGCCAGCGCCGCCGCCTCCGACGCCGTTCGGGCCGTCGCGGGCGCGCCGACGAAACCGGCAAGGTCGGCCAGTACCGGGCAGTCCTCTATGCCGCCGAGGCCGAGCGACACCGCGGAGAGGCTGCCGTCCGGAGCGACCGTCGCGACGGCCGCCGCCGCCCCGATAGCGAAGTCTCCGCGCCGCTGGGCGATCTCGTCGAAGGCATAGCCGGTCTTCGGGCTGCTCTGCGGCCAGCGAAGCGCGGTCACGAGCTCGTCGGGCTCGCGGACGGTGGTGAAAATTCCCTCGAAGAAGTCGTTTGCGGCGACGGCGCGCATCTCGCCCTTTCGTCGGAGGATCACATCGCCGCCGAGCGTCGCCAGGGCCAGCGGAATTTCGGCGCTTGGATCCGCGTGACAGACCGAGCCGCCCAGGGTGCCCCGGTTCCGGGTCTGGAAATGCCCGACGAACGGCAGCGCCTCGGCGAGCAGCGGCGCCTCATCGCGGACGAGCGCGGAATCGAGCGCGTCGGCCTGCCGGCAGAGCGCCCCGGTCTCGAGGGCATCGTCCACGAGCCTGATACCGGACAGGTCTTCTATAGGGTTGACGTCGACGACGGCGGCGGGCCGCGCGAGCCGCATGTTGAGCATCGGGCCGAGCGACATCCCGCCGGCCAGCACCGCCGCGTCGGAACCGAACTCGGCCATCAGATCCAGCGCTTCGCCCAGCGTATCGGCCCGGCAGTATTCGAACGGTGCGGGTTTCACCCGGCGCCTCCACCTTCCGCGAGGAGCTCCCAGACCTTGTTGAGGGTGAAGGGCGGATCGATGTCCTCGCGTCCGAGCGCATCGGCAACAGCGTTTGCGATCGCCACGGGCGCCAGCATCGAACAGCCGTCGCCCATCCCCTTGGAGCCGAGCGCCGTGTGGGGGGATGGCGTGCCGACATGGCCGATGATAAGTCGGGGCATTTCCGGCGCGGTCACGCAGAGATAGTCGGCAAGGGTGCCCGAAAGCGGATTCCCGTCGGCGTCGTAGACCATCTCCTCCAGCAGCGCGCCGCCGACGCCGTGCGCGAACCCTCCGACGATCTGCCCTTCCACGATCAGGGGGTTGAGGACGTTTCCGACGTCGTGGACCGAGACGTATGTCTTCACTTCGACCTTTCCGGTTCCGGGGTCGATCTCCACCGCCGCCAGATCGCAGATGAATCCGAAGGTCACGGCCGATGCCACCCTGTCCCGGTCATCCGGCGGGCCAAGCTCGGGCGGCGACACGATCGCGGTCTCGAAGACGCCGGGCGCCATGCCCTCGGGCAGGCCGGCAGGGTGCCAGTGGGTCTTGGCGGCAACGCGGCGGAACGGGAGGGATTTTTCCGGAACGCCGACAATGCGGGCGGCGCCGCCGGCGAGTTCGATATCCTCAGCCGCCACTTCGAGGTCTTCCGCGGCGATTGCCCGGACCTTGTCGGCAACCCGGCGCGCTGCATCGCCGATGGCGCCGATCACCACCGACGAGAACCGGTTCGCGTAGTTGCCGGAGGCGAGGGACCACGCGCTGGTCAGGGTGTCGACCTCGGTCACCACGTCGATGTCGTCCGGCGTGAGCCCGAGCGCGTCGGCCACGATCTGGGCGGCGACCGTGGCGTGTCCCTGCCCGGCCGGCGTCGAGACTGTCTTCACGGTCACCGAGCCGGACGGATCGATCGATATCGTGCAGGTCCCAAGACCGCCGGACCGGCCGCCGGCGCGCGCGCGTTCCTCCGGCGTCTGGGCAAGCGTCACATAGGCCATGTTGGAACCTGACGGCTCGACTGCCACCGCCATGCCAATGCCGAACAGCCGGCCCTCCTCCCGCGTCTTGACGCGCTCGGCGCGCAACGCCTCGTAGCCCGCAAGGTCGAGCGCCTTGTCGAGGCCTGCCTCGTAATCGCCGGCGTCGTAGAGCGATCCGGCCGGCGCGCGATAGGGAAAGGCGTCTTTCGGGATGAAGTTGCGCCGCCTGATCTCGGCGATATCGATTCCGAGCGCCCGCGCGCCGGCCTCCATTGCCCGTTCCAGCGCAAAGAAGAACTGCGGGCCGCCGTAGCCTCGGTTGAGGCCGATCGGCAGGCGGTTCGTCGTCACCAACCGGTTTTCAACAGATATGTTGCCGACGCCGTAGGCGCCGTTGGACGCGCTGTGCATGCGGTAGACGGAGGCCGGCTCGGGCGCGCGGATGTAGGCGCCGACATCCACCGTGTTGAAAAACCGGAGGCCGGTCAGGGTGCCGTCGTTCCTGAACGCCGCTTCGACCGCATCTTCGCGGTTCGAGGCCGATGAAGAACCCACCAGGTGCTCCAGCCGGTCCTCGATCCACTTGAGCGGCATGCCGAGGAGGCGGCTCGCCGCCGCCAGCAGCACCAGGTAGGGGAACATGCCCTGCTTGATCCCGAAGCTGCCGCCGCTCTGCGGCGCCGTGATCAGGCGCAGCCGGTTGCCCGGCACCCTGAGCGCGTCGCACATCAGCGCGTGCAGGATGAACGGCCCCTGGAAATTCGACCAGATCGTATAGCGGTCGGGTGCGGACTCGAACTGCGCGACCGCGCCGTAAGTCTCCATCGGAGTCGAGGAATAGCGCGGGAAGGTCCAGTCCAGCCGGACGACGCGGTCGGCTTCCTCGAACGCTTTATCCGGGTCGCCGTAGCGGAAGGTGCGATGGTGCGCGACGTTCGAACCGACCGCCTCGTGCAGCAGCGGCGAACCGTCGTTCATGGCGGCCTTTAAATCGATGACCGGAGGCAGCGGCCGGTATTCGACCTCGATCAGTTCGAGCGCATCCTCGGCGACGTACCGGTCCTCGGCCGCGACCAGCGCAACCGGCTCGCCGGCGTAGCGCACCTTGCCGGCCGCCATCGGGTAATAGTCGATCGGCACCCGGACGGCGCTCGGGATCGGCCCGGTCGCGGCGGCAATGTCTGCGCCGGTGAGGACACCGTAAATGCCCGGGTGCGATGCCGCCTTCGAAACGTCGATCGACAGGATTTCGGCATGGGCGTGCGGCGAGCGCAGCAGCGCCGCGTGGCGGATCCCCGGCACCGGCTCCATGTCGTCGATAAAGCGCGCGCGGCCGGTGAGGAGCGCTTCGTCCTCCTTGCGCGGGACAGGAGCCCCGACCCAGCGGCCGCCGGCGGTCATCGCGTGGCGCGGGACGATCCACGGCCGGCCGTCCGGCATTTGCAGAAACCGGCCGGGAGCCGCGCGATCGCGCCGCCGGCCGTCGCGCGCTCTGACAACCTGCTGCCTGTCATGCCCCGATTTTCCGATCTGCGTGCCGTTCGGGCCGGAACCCCGAGCGCCGTTCCTATCAGACCGGACGGGGCGCCGCGACACAATTTGCCCGATTCCTGCACATCCGGATCGCGGGTACATGCGGGACTCCCGTGATCCTTTGAAGGGCGGAGACATGCTCCCCGTACCCAGGCTGCGCCACTTCTGCGACATCGCCGTCGAACTGGGACCGGTCCGCGAAATGGGCGCGGGGCGCGCCGGACGGCGCCGCATCATCCCGATCGTCGGCGGCCGCGTAACAGGCCCCGGAATATCGGGACGACTCCTCAACCTCGGCGCGGACTGGCAGACGATTTTCGCCGACGGGACGGCCGAGCTCGACACGCGGTACGCGATGGAAACGGACGACGGGGCCCTGATCGAAATCGTCAACTACGGCTTTCGCCACGGGCCCGCGGACGTCATCGAGCGCCTCGCTGCCGGCGAGGATGTCCCGCCCGACAGCTACTACATGCGCACCCACGCCCGGCTCGAATCCGGCGACGCCGGATACGCCTGGGTCAACCGCATGCTGTTCGTCGGCACGGGGTCGCGGCAAAAATCCTCGGTTCGGATGACGCTCTTCGCCGTCGAGTGATCGACGCGCAGCCCCGCTAGCCGCGTCTGCGCCGGTCGGTCCTCAATGTTCCCTCAGCAGGCGGCCGAAGCCGTCCAGGCGATCGCCGATCCCGGCGCGGCGCAGGGCGAACCAGAAGGTCGCCGTATTGCTGCTGACCACCGGCTTGCCGCACTCGGCTTCCAGCCGTTCGATCACATCCAGGGTTGCAAGATCGGTGCAGGACAGCAGGATCGCCTCGGCCTCCGCCCGGTCGACGCGCCGGGCCAAGGCATACACTTCCTCGGGCCGGATGCGCGCGATGTTGCGATGCTCCTGCGGCCCGCCGGCGCCGTAGCCGAAGCCTTCCTCGTGGACGACGGCAATGCCGTGGTCGGCCAGGAACCGCACCTCGTGGGCATTGAGCGATGCATCGTAGGGCGTGCCGAGCGCAATTTTCGTCGCGCCGAGGGCGCGCATGGCCTCGACCAGCGCCTGCGCGGTCGTCACCGCCGGCCGGCCGGTGCGTTCGGTCATGAAGTCGGCCAGGGATTCGACCGGATTGACGAGGGAGCCGGCAGTGCATCCGTAGGCGATCAGATCGACGCTGGCCAGCGCCAGGTCGCCGGCATAGCGCGCAAGGTCGGCGTGGAGCGCCGCCTTGCCGGCTTCGCTCACCGTATCGAGATGCAGCGGCATGCGCGCCGCATGGATCGTCACGCCCGGCGGCGTCATGCGGGCCCACTCCGCCTCGTTGGCGGTGTTGGCCGGCGGCACGATGACGCCGATTTTGGCCCGGGTGCCGTAGACGGTCGGATGATCGACGCGGTCCAGCCGCATGGCGTCTTCCCTTCCGATCCCGCCGGTCCGGCACGGTGTTGCAACGGTTCCCGGGGATAAGAGGTTACAATCCGCACCGTGTCCAGCGCCGCCTGCCGCTCGCGGCGGCGGGATGGACGCGGCGTTCGTTCGTGGAGAGCGTCCTCCGGGCAGCACCCGGCGCCGGTCCATCGCATATTGCCACGCGCCATGCATCGCGGCATCCAGCCGGCTTCATCGGCTGGATGTTCGTCGACGGCTGTCGTCCGACCGCAAATGATGTCTGGAGGCGAGTTCCAAGTTTCCTTCGATCGGATTGCATACTAGCGCACCCGGCCCGCGTGCCGCGCAGTTTCCCGATCCGCGCCCCCGAGCGAATGGGGCGCGAATGGGGAGCGAATTGGGATGGAAATGGGAGCGCAGGCGCGAGATGATGGCGGACGGGCCGGAAGCGCGCCGAATTCGCGAAAGGGACCTTCGATGTCGAAGCGGGCAAAATCTCATCGTCAGGATGGAGCCCCTGTCACCGGCGCCCACCGCCTGACCCCGGAGGGCGACGGGCGGGGCGACGATCCGATCGCCGTCGTGGGCATGGCGTGCCGGTTTCCCGGCGCCGAGAATCTGGACGCCTTCTGGAGCTTGCTGGAGCTTCGGCCATCCGGCCTTCGATGATCTCGGCCAGAGCGCGCCGGCCGAGCGGGCGATAGCCCTCGCCCCATTCCAGACCGTCGGCCTGCATCTGCTTCACGACCTCGAAGGCCATCGGTAAACTCTCGATCGTCTCAGTGCGCTGCGGCATGGGGATGCTCCTCTATGCGGTTGTCGGCTAACCGTAGGGAATACCCCCTCCCGCCACTGACACATTACCTCGTACGTCACCCCTGTTCCCAAAGGCTTGCCGCCGCCCTATCTTTGCACCATAGTTCCAAGGCTTATCGTTGCGGGGCTCAATGCAGCACGAATCTGGGGAGTTAGGTCCCTTTTTTTAGCAATCCGGTCCGATACGGCGCTTTTCGTGCCGCACGGTGGATGCACCATCGAAGGAAAAGCGCCAATGTCATCAACGGAAGATCGCGTCAAGAATCTTGCCAACCAGCATCTGGGTCTCGGTTCCGACCCGGATCTAGATGCCCAGCTGGCCGATGCCGGGGTTTCCTCGGTGGATGCGGTCGCGTTCTTTAAAGAGGTCAACGGAACGTTCAACCTCTCTCTGCAGGCCGAGGAATGCCTGCAGTTCAAGTCCCTGCGTCTGCTTGTGAACTATATCGACGCCAACGCGGGCTGAATGCATTCCGTCCGTCGAGGTCAAATATTGCGATGTTCCCCGACGGCGAGTAAACGGAACCGGCCACTTCCGTATCCGGAGGCGGCCGGCCTTCCCGCGCGGCGCGGGAGTCGATACTGCCGATATCTGCCCCCGATTGAAGAGTGACGCCCGGGGAAACCGGCCCTTTTGTCATGACAGCAGAAGTCGTGTGGGAAATACCCGAGCCGCTTTCGGTATGCGACGTACGTCTTGACGACCACACCGTCACCACCTTGCGGCAGCATGGCAATCCGCAAGGCCCGCGGCTGGTTCTGAGCCACGGCAACGGCCTTGCGGTCGATCTCTATTATCCCTTCTGGTCCTTGCTTGCAGACGATTATGAGCTCATCGTCTACGACATCAGGAACCATGGCTGGAACAGCGTCGACGGACCGAACGACCACAATATTCCCACTCTGATTCACGATCATGACCTCATTCTCGACACGATCGACCGTGTCTACGAAAAAAAACTGACAGTCGGCGTATTTCATTCCCTTTCCACGATCATCCCGCTTCTGTCGTTCGCCAAGTCCTATTCCGCGCTGGTCCTGTTCGATCCGCCGCTCTGCAAGCCCGGCGCGAATCAGGTCGAGCTTCATGCGGCCGCCGAAAAGGCAGCCGAGAGGACCCGGCGGCGCGGGCACCGGTTCAAGACGAGAGATGAATTTGCCGTATTTCTTGGCTATGTCCCGACCTTCGCGCGCGTCGTTCCCGGCGTCCGGGAACTCATGGCGCAGACGACTCTCCGGCAGACGGCGGACGGAGACGGGTATGAGCTTCGATGCCCGCGCGAATACGAAGCGCAGCTCATGGACTATGCACGGAGCTTCTTTCCCCTCATCGATCTGGACCTGCTCTCCTGTCCGACCAAGATTGTCGGCGCAGATCCGACCCTTCCCTATTCCTACCTGCCAACCTTCGACTTCAGCAACGTCATGAAGGTGGACTACGATTTCATTCCCGAGGCGACGCATTTTCTCCAGCTCGAACAGCCGGAGGAATGCGCGGCGGCAGTCCGCGAGTTCGTCGACCGTCAGGCGCTGGCGTAGCCCGGACTTCTCACCATGGTCGCGGTCCGCGCGACGGCGGGCACGGCCGTACCGGCATTGCCCGCGCGGCGCGCGGCGCGCGGGGATCCGCGCTAGGGAGCCGGTCAGCCCTGCGCTTCGCGGGCCTGCGGCTCGCCGATCGCGATCCAGTGACGCCGGCGTTCGAACGGATAGTCCGGCAGCGAGACCCGACGGCGGGTTTCTCCGGCGAACAGGCCCGCGAAGGACACCGCGAGCCCCGCCTCGTAGGCTCCGGCGACCGCGTCCACGAAGCCGCCATTCGGCCCCGACGGTGATTTGCGATCCGGCGCCGGCCCAAGGCTCGACAGGACGACCGGTGCGGCGGCGTTGCCGGCCGCGTCCGGCCACGCTGCCGCCAGCATCGTCGCCAATGCCGCGTCCGGGCCGACCGCGACGACCGCGTCGACACCCGCCGCCGCCAGCGTTCCGGCGCAGCGGTCGAGAGCCGCCGGCTCGCACGCCGCGGGCAGGCGCCAAAAGGCCGCGTCCGGGACATCGTCGGGTCCGAGCGCGCGGCCCGACGCGGCATCGACCAGCGTCAGCGACGGCGCGCCCATCGCGATTTCGTCCAACACCGCTCCGGGATCGTCCGGGGCCGCGGCGAGGCGCAGGCCGTCCTCCAGGCCGAGCACGCCGGCGGCGTGCGCCGCCGCAAGTGCGCCGGTCCCCTGCGCGAGCGCGACGCCCGGCTGCACGCCGACACTCGACCACAGCGCCGTGAGCGCACATTCGAGCGCATAGACCGCCGGCCGTTCCCACTGCGGATCGCCAAGGTCTCCTCCCGAACCCGGCCGTCCGAACATCGTGTCCAGCAGCGAGGCGCCCCGTATTTCGCCAAATACCTCTTCGCAGCGGTCAAGAACCGCCCGCGCCGCCGGCTCGCTCGCATACAGCGCCTCGCCCATCCCGAGCCACCCATTCCCGTGGCCCAAATAGGAGAAGGCGACCTTGGCCGGCGTCACGGGTCCGGAATCGCCGTCCGCTGCCGCGAGCGCCTGCAAACCCTCGCGCAGCGACCCGCAATCCTCGAACGCCACGGCGGCGCGATGGTCGAAGTGGCTTCGCCCGATGCCGGCGGTCCAAGCCATGTCCGAAAGCACCGGACCGGACGCCGCGCCGTCTGCCGCAAGCGCCGGTTCCCGTTCGTCGAGCCATGCGAGATACCGCTCCGCCAGCTCCCGAAGAGACTGCGCGGACTTGCCTGAGAGCGGCAGAAGCCGCGTTTCGCGTGCGGCAAGGCCCTCGCCCGGCTGCGGCAGGTCCGCGGCGGCGACCGGCAGGGGGACGCCCGCCGGGTCGGGCGGCTCGTCGCCCGGATTGCCGTAGCCCTCCACGACGACATGCGCGTTGGTGCCCGATATCCCGAAGGCGCTGACCCCGGCGAGCGGCGGCCGGTCCGGCGCGGACGGCCAGTCCGTCGCTTCCGACACCACGCGCACCGGCAGCCGTTCCCAGTCCACATGCGGGTTGGGGTCGCGGAAATGCAGGTGTTTCGGGATCAGGCCGTGGCGCATGGCGAGGACGACTTTGATCAGCGAGGCGACTCCGGCCGCCGATTCCAGATGGCCGATATTGGTCTTGACCGAACCGATGAGCAGCGGCCGTTCGCCGTGGCGCGCCCTGCCATAGACCGCCGCCGCGGCTTGCACCTCGATCGGGTCGCCAAGTTCCGAGGCCCCGCCGTGCGCCTCCAGGTAGTCGACATCCGACGGCTGAACGCCTGCTTGCGCCAGCGCCTCCTCGATCACCCGCTCCTGCGCCGGGCCGTTCGGCACCGTCGGCCCCGCCGCCGCCCCGTTCTGGTTGACCGCCGCGCCCCGGATTACCGCCCAGATGCGGTCGCCGTCGGCTTCGGCCTCCGCCAGCCGCTTCAGGACGACCATGCCGCAACCCTCGCTGCGCACGAAGCCGTCCGCCGCGGCGTCGAAGGTCTTGCAGCGCCCCTGCTGCGACAGCATTCCCAGCGCCGCCATCTCCCTGGTCAGCCCGGGCGAGAGGACCGCGTTCACACCGCCGACCAGGGCGAGGTCCACCGCACCGTCCCGCAGGCCGGCGACCGCCTGCTGCACCGTGACCAGCGACGCGGCGCAGTTCAGCATCACCGGAATCGCCGGCCCCGTGAGCCCCAGCCTGTACGCGACGCCGCCGACCGCCATGCCGCTTGCGGTGCCGAGATAGTTGAGGCCGTCGCCGCCCGCCATCGTCATCAGATCGCGGTATTCGCTGGTCGCGATCCCGGCATAGACCCCGGTGCGGCTGCCTTTCAGGCCCTCGGGATCGATCCCGGCGTCCTCGAGCGCCCGCCAGCTCGTCTCCAGGAGAAGCCGCTGCTGCGGGTCCGTCATGCGCGCGCCGATCGGCGTCATGCCGAAGAAACGGGCATCGAAGCGGTCGATCCCGTCGACGAACCCGCCCCGGCCCCAGATGTCGTCCCCGACCGCGGGGTCTCCCGCGACTCCGGTCCACGACCCGCCGTCCTGCCGTCCGTTCGTCACCGCATCGCCGCCGGTTTCGAGCTGGCGCCAGAAGGCCGCAATGTCCGGCGCGCCGGGGAACCGGCACGCCATGCCGACGATCGCGATGCCGTCGTCCTGAGGCCCCTCGACCGGTTGCGGGGCCGGCGGTTGTGCGTCCGGCCCGGACGCGGCTCCGGCGGTCGCCTCGGGGACCGCTCCGGGGGCCGCCTCGGGGGCCGGGTCGGGCTCGCCGAGCGCGTCCACCAGATGCCGCGCGAGATCGGCGATGGTCGGGTAATCGAACACCAGGGTATTCGGCGCGACATAGGTATCGGAGAAGGCGCGGTTGAGGCGGTTGCGCAGTTCGACCGCCATCAGGGAATCCATCCCCAAGTCGAAAAACCCGACCGTGGACGCCGGCGCCGAGGGCAGCCTCAGCACCGCCTGGACCTCCCCCTGCAGGAAGGATGCCAGCAGGTCCTCGCGCCCCGCCGCGGGGGTCGCGCCGAGCTGCGCGAGCAGGTCTTCCGACGAGGACGAACCGTCCTCCTCGTCCGCCGCGCCGGCGAGCAGATCCTCCAGGAAGGGCGGGCGGCCGCCGAGGGCGTCTCCAAAGACCGGCCAGTCCACCGCCGCTACCGCCGCGTTCGTTGCGTCCTGGCGCACCAGGCGCTCGAACGCCTTGAACCCCTGCTCCGGCGTGAACCACCCGGTGCCGGATGCCTCCCGGCGCCCGGCGATCCGCTCGCGCTGTTCCTCCGCTTCGCCCAGTTCCGACCAGGCGCCCCAGGCGATGGCCTGGCCCGGAAGGCCCAGCGCACGCCGGTGGGCGGCGAGTTGGTCGAGGAAGGCGTTGGCCGCCGCATGGTTGGCCTGGCCCGGATTGCCGAAAATGCCGGCGACGCTCGAGAACAGGACGAACAGGTCCAGATCGCGTTCCGCCGTCGCCCGGTGCAGGTGCCAGGCCCCCAGCATCTTCGGCCACAGCACGGTCTCGAAGCTTTCCCAGCTCTGGTTGCCGAGGGCGGCGTCCGACAGCACGCCGACGCTGTGGATCGCGCCGGCGAGCGGCGGCAGGGCCTCGTCCATCCGCGCCAGCATCGCATCGAGCGCAGCCGTGTCCGTCACGTCCGCAAGCTCGACCTCGATCCTGAACCCGCGGGCGCGCAACGCCTCGATCGCCTGTTCCGCCGCCGGGTCCGGCGGCCGGCGGCCGTTCAGCACGACCGTTCCTGCGCCGCGCTCGGCAAGCCATTCGGCGAGCGCGCAGCCGATGCCGCCCAGGCCGCCCGTCACCAGATAGGTTCCGTCCTGCCGCAGCCGTCCGGCCCTGAGGGGCGGCGCCGTCAGGACGATCTTGCCGATGTGCCGCGCCGCGCGCATGAAGCCCATCGCGGCGCTCGTCTCGGCCAGCGGCCATCTGGTGTGCCTGAGCGGCGCAAGCTCGCCCGTTGCCATGCGCGCCAGCACGTCTTTCAGGGCCGCGCCCGGCCGCGCCGGGTCGCGCTGTTTCAGGACGTAGAGATCGAGGATCGAATAGGCGACGTCGGGCCGGAGCGCCGCCATTTCGTCTTCGCTCAGGATGTCGCGCCGGGCGAGTTCCACGAAGCGGCCGCCCTGCGCGAGGCAGGAGAGGCTCGCCTCGATAAAGCCCTCGCCGGTCAGGCTGTTCAGCACGATGTCGACCCCGGCGCCGCCGGTCGCGTCGAGGATATCCCGGCCGAACGCGGTCGAGCGGCTGTCGAACACATGCTCGACGCCGAGCGCGCGCAGATAGTCCTGCTTGGGTGCGCTCGCCGTGGCGAACACCTCCGCACCCGCCGCCTGGGCGAGCTGGATGGCCGCCAGTCCGACGCCGCCCGCGCCGGCGTGGATCAGCACCCGGTCCCCGGCCTTCAACCCGGCAAGCTCGTAGGACAGCACGCAGGTTACGAACACCGAGGGAACCGTGGCCAGCGCCGCCGCCGACACGCCCGGCGGCGCGGGCGCGACCAGGTCCTCGTGCGTCACGACCTCCGGCCCGAAGGTGCCGAACGCGAAGCCGGCAACCCGGTCGCCTGCCGAGACGGCGGTTACGTCCGGGCCGGTTTCGACAATCCGGCCGCAGAATTCCTCGCCGAGCAATCCCTCCTCGACCAGGCCCATGGCCCGGAACACGTCCAGGAAGTTGAGCCCGCAGGCGTCGACCGCGACACGCACTTCGTTCGGCTCCAGGGCTTGCGCCGCCAGCGGCTGCACCTGCAGCGTCTCGATCGCACCGCCCTCGTCCGGCGCCAGCACCCAGTCCGCCTCCTCCGGCAGGGCGAGACGCGCCGCGCCGGCGCCCGTGCGGACCAGCCGGGCGGCCTGGCGCCGCTCCCGGCGATGCGCGATGTGGCTTTCCGAATTGGGGAACAGCAATTCGTTGGCGAGGACGGCCTCCGGCTCCGCGGCCTCCGGATCGAGATCGAGCATCCGCGCCTGCATCTGGGGCGCTTCCCGCAGCACCACCCGGCCCAGGCCCCAGAGCGCGGCGCCGGCCAGTTGCCCGGTGCGCTCCCGTTCCAGCACCTGCGCGCCCCGGGTGACGAACCACAGGCCCTTCTCCGGCACGGCGTCGGCATCCGCGATGCCCTGCACGAGCGCGAGCGCGCTTGCCGCCATCCGTTTCGCATCCGCCGCCAGGTCCGCGGCCGTCGCGTCGGCCCCGTGGCCGTCCTGCCCGACGAGATGCACCGCGCCGGCGAAGGGCACATCCGGGGGCAGGCTTTCGACCAGCGATTGCCACGATTCGCGCCGCTCCATCTCGACCGATGCCGCGACGATCCCCGCTGCGCTTCCGGCCGCCGCGTCTGCACCCTCCGAATCGTCGCCGGCCAGCACGACCCGCTGGTTTCGCGCCGCGAGTTGCGCCGCCAGGGCCGCCGCCGTGCCGCCCCGGTCGGCGGCCAGAATCCAGACGCCCTCCGGCAGGTCGATCTTCGCCGGACCCTGGGCCACGATCACCCCGCGATCCGGCAGGCCGGCCGCTTCCGACCGGTCCACGCCGAGAACCTCGGAGTCGGTAAACCCGGTATCGGCGAGCGCCGCGCGCCACACGTCGGGCCCGGCGAGGGCGTGGTTCGTGCGGTAACGGTCGGCGAAGCGCCACCATCCGTCCAGTTGGCCGAAGATCAGGTCCATCCAGCCCCGGCCGCGCTGGTTCTCCAGCGCCACCAGCAGCCCCGACGGCGCCAGGAGCGACCGGCAGTGGGCAAGCGTCTCGTCCAGATGGCGCGTGGCGTGCAGCACGTTGGCCGCGATGACCAGATCGTAGGCATGGGGCTCGAAGCCCTGGTCCACCGGGTCCTTCTCGATATCCAGCATCCGGTAGTCGATCGAGGCGCCGTCCGCGCTGAAGCGCGACTCCGCATCGGCGAAAAAGCCGGCGGAGATATCGGTGTACATATAGTCGAACCGCCCGGCCGGAAGCTCGGGCAGGATGGTTTCGGTCGCCGAGCCGATGCCGGCGCCGACCTCCAGCACGCGCAGCCGCCGCCCGTCCGGCAAGTCGTCCACGAGCGTCCGGACCACCTCGCCGATCATCCGGTTCGCCGCCCGCCAGACCGGCGCCAGCCGATACAGGCCGCCGGCCGACGGCTCCGCATCGCCGAACAGCAGCGACAGCGGGTCCTCCTTGCCGCGGAGGACCTCGGGCAGGGCGCCGGCGCAGCGCCGGAACAGCCCGATCTCGTTGGTCGCGTGCGGGAAGCGCTCCGTCACCCCGGCCAGAAACGCCCCGGCATCGCGCGGCATGTCGTCCGGCAACGGGTCGCCGGCTCCGACCGCTACCGCGAAGCCGTCGTCCGTCTCCTGCACCACGCCGGAACGCGCCAGGATTTCCAGGAGCCGGCGGAGCAGATGCGTGTGCTCGGGCAGGACTTCGAGGCGCTCGCGCAGCGCTTCCGGGTCCACGGCCGCGCCTGCTTTGCGCTCCCAGCCCAGGGTTTCCAGGGCCGAGAGTGCGTAGCACCACGAAACCCGCTCCATTTCCCCCTGCAGGTCGATCTCGGCCGCGACCTCGACCCCTTCGTCGCCGAGATACCGGGAGAAGGGATGCGAACGGGCGGCAGCGGCCGACGGGCTCGGCAGGAAGTCCGCCGGCGGCATGCCCGGCGGGAGAGCGCTGTCACGCCACACCACTTCGTAGAGCAGGTCTTCGACGCCTTCGACCGCTGCGAGCAGCGCCGCGCGCGTCGCGCGTTTGACGGTGAAGCCGGCAAGCTCGCCGAGAAGCTCCCCGCTCCCGGCGTAGAGGCGCATGTCCGCCGCATGAACCTCCGGCGTTCCGGCGTTCCCGGCATCGGCCGCCGCATCGCGCGGGCTTTCCCGCATCGTCACATGGCAGAAGAGCCGGTCCGGCAGCCCGTCCCCGATCCAGAGCCGCTCCCAGGCGAACGGCAGATAGGTGGTGCCGTCCCCGGTTCCGTCCGGATCGCGCGCCGCTCCCATGATCTGAAAGCAGCCGTCGAGCACGAGCGGATGCACGTCGAGCGCGCCCCGCTCCTGCCCGGCGGGCAGCGCCACCTCGCCGAGCGCCTCGCCGTCCCGCGCCCAGAGCGCGGTCAGGGTGCGGAAGGCGGGGCCGAGATCGATCCCGACCGCGGACTTGGCGCGATAGTAGGCGGGCAGGTCCACGGGCGAGAGCCCGGCCTTCAGGCCGTCGGCATCGAACGGCGGCATTGCCTGGAGCGGGCCGGCCGCGCCGCTCGAAACCTGCCCCTCCGCGTGCAGCGTCCATTCCTCGTCGTCGTCGCCCCGGCTGAGGACGCGCACCCGGCGCGCCGGGCCGTCCCCGCCGGCATCGAGCAGGACCTGCATATGCCGGCCCGCGTCGCCGTCGCCTGTGTCTTTCCCGGCGCCCTCCCCGGCGAAGACCAGGGCGCTCTGCATCCGGAAGTCCTCGACGACAACCGCGTCGTCGCCCCCGGCGCGGCAGGCCGCTGCGGCCATGGCGCCGTAGAGCGCACCCGGCGCGATCAGCCGGCCGAACACGCGATGGTCGGCGAGCCACGCCGGATCGGTCGGGAAGATCTCCGTGTCGAAGGCGGTCTCGCCGCTGGCGGACTCGTGCCGGCTGCCGAGCAGCGGGTGGCCGCTTGCCTGCCGCCGCCGCTTCGGCGCCTCGACCCAGTAGCGCTCGCGCTGGAACGGATAGCCCGGCAGCGCGATGCGGCGGCGCGCCTCGCCGGCGAACAGCCCGTCGAAGCGCAGCGGCAGCCCGGCCTCGTAGGCGCCGGCGACGGCCTCCACGAAGCCGCCGCCGGAGCCCGGCGCCGGCGGTTCTTCGCCGGTCGCCGGCCGCCGGAGACTCGATACGACCGCCGGCTCGGCGGCCCCGCCCGCGTCCGGCCAGGCCAGCGAAACCATCGGCCCGAGCACGGCGTGCGGCCCGATTTCCACCACCGCGTCCACGCCCAGTTCCGCCAGGGTCTCGACGCCGGCGCGGAACGCCACCGGCGCGCGCATCTGCCGGCGCCAGTAGGCCGCGTCCACCGTCTCGCCGGAAGCGACCGTCCGGCCGGTGAGATTGCTGACGAAGGGGAGCGACGGCGGCGCAAAATCGAGCTGCGAGAGGGCGGCCTCCAGATCGTCCAGCGCCGGCTCGATCATGGCGCTGTGGTAGGCGGGGCTCCGGCGCAGCCGCGCGACCCTTATGCCGTCGGCCTCCAAGCGCTCGAGAATCGCTGCGATGTCCTCCGCCGGGCCGCTGATGGCCTGGTGCGCCCCGTTGTCGGCGGCGATGCACAGGCCGATGCCCGGCGCGGCCGCATTGTATTCGCCCAGCGCCTCGGCGACGCGGGCGGGCGGCGCGAATACCGCCGCCATCGCCCCCTCGCCGGGCAGGGCGCCGACCAGCGCCCCCCGCACCGCCGCCAGGCGCAGGCCGTCATCGAGATCGAATACGCCTGCGGCGTGCGCCGCCGCGATCTCTCCCAGACTGTGTCCGAGCACGGCGTCCGGCCGGATACCGAGGCTCGACCACAGCGCGGTCAGGGCGCATTCGAGGGCGTAGATCGCGGGCTGTTTCCACTGCGGATCGTCCAGGTCTCCCGCGGCGCCGGGACGGCCGAACATGACGTCGAGCAGCGAGGCGCCGCGCTCTTCGCCCAGCACGGCGTCGCACCGGTCGAGCACCGCGCGCACGACCGGCTCGCTGTCGTAGAGCGCCGCGCCCATGCCCGGCCACTGGCTGGCCTGCCCGGTGTAGACGAACGCCACGGTCGCCGCCTTGCGCGACGCCGGCCGCTCGTCCGCCCCGGCGATCGCCCGCAGACCCTCGCGCAGCGACTCCGCGTCCCGGAACGCCACCCCCGCCCGGTGGCCGAAATGGCTCCGGCCGATGCCGGCCGACCAGGCTATGTCGGACAGCAGGGCGCCGGACGCCGCGCCGCCGGCTGCGAGCGCCGCGTCCTGCCGGTCGAGCCATTCGAGATAGCCTTCCGCGGCATCGCGCAGCGCCGCGCCCGTTTTCCCGGAAAGCGGCAGCAGCCGCGTCGCGCGCGGGGCCAGCCCGTCTTTCGGCGGCGGGGTCGCGGCGGGGACCGGTAACGATACGGCGACCGGCTTCGGGGCGCCGGCGATCCAGCGGTCTGCGTCGGGGGCCGGCGCGGCGCCGTCCGGCGACGGGTATCCCTCCAGCACGATATGGGCGTTCGTCCCCGACCAGCCGAACCCGCTCACACCCGCCAGCGGCGGGCGGTCTGCATTGGCCGGCCAGGGCGTCGGCTCGGCCGTGACCTGCAAGGGCAGCCGCTCCCAGTCCATCTCGGGATTCGGGTTGTGGAAATGCAGGTGTCTGGGGATCAGTCCGCGATTGATCGCCAGCACGGTCTTGATCAGTCCGGCAGATCCGGCCGCCGATTCCAGATGGCCGATGTTGGTCTTGACCGAGCCGATCAGCAGCGGGCGGCCGGCATCGCGCCCGCGCCCGTAAACCGCTGCCGTCGCGTCGATCTCGATCGGGTCGCCGACCTCGGTGCCGGTGCCGTGCGCCTCCAGATAGTCGATATCCGAGGCCCGGACCCCGGCCCGTTCGAGCGCCGCGGCGATCACGCGTTCCTGGGCCGCCCCGTTCGGAACCGTCAGTCCCGGACTGGCACCGTCCTGGTTCAGGGCCGTGCCCCGGATCACGCCCCAGATGCGGTCGCCGTCGGCCTCGGCATCGGCGAGCCGCTTGAGGGCCAGGATGCCGCAACCCTCGCCCCGGACGTAGCCGTTGGCCGAGGCGTCGAAGGTCTTGCACTGGCCGTCCGGCGCGAGCATCCCGGCATTGGCGCGGAATTCGAGCAGCCGGCCGGAAAGAATGACGTTCACCCCGCCGGCAAGCGCGAGATCCGCATCGCCCCGCTGCAGGCCCGTGACCGCCTGGTGGGTCGCGACCAGCGACGACGAGCAGGCCGTGTCCACCGCCATCGCCGGGCCGCCGAGGCCCAGCGCGAAGGCGACCCGGCCGATCGCCGTGTTGAGGGACGTGCCGGTGACCGCATAAAGGCTGGCCGCCGGTTCGGCCGGGCCGGCATTTTCGCCGGCCTCCAGGATCAGCCCCCGGTAGTCGTTGTTGCTGATGCCCGCATAGACGCCGGTGCGGCTGTCCTTCAGCAGCTCGGGATCGATGCCGGCGTCTTCGAGCGCGCGCCAGCTCGTCTCCAGCAGCAGCCGCTGCTGCGGGTCCAGCAATTGCGCTTCGACCGGCGAAATGCGGAAGAAGGCCGCGTCGAACCGGTCGAGACCGTCGAGATAGGCGCCGAAGCGGCAGGCCTCGATCTGCCCTGTATCTTCGGGGAACAAGGCGCCGATGCGGCCGACGCCGGACCCCGGAACGCCTTCCTGCACCGTGTTCCTGCCGTCTTCCAGCAGGCGCCAGAACGCGGCGACGTCGTCCGCCCCGGGGAACCGGCAGGCCATGCCCACGATGGCGATCGGCTCGCCGCCGCCGGCGGGCCTGCCTTCTCCTTCGTCCGGTTCGATCGAAAGAGCGTCGGAGGTATCCCGGGATACGTCTCGGTCCATCATTCGGGTTTGCCTTCTCCGATCCGAAACAGCGCACAAATCGCCGGTTGCCCGAAAGTCGCGCGGCTTCCGCCCGGTAACGTTCTGACTGGGACTATACACCGCAAAATCGTGAAGTGTGGAAAATCCGCCACGCGCGCCGGAAGGCCGGAGCGCGTACGGATTTGCCGCCGCCCGGCGGCGCCGGGGCCCGCCGGGACGGCCTGCCCGGCAGGGTGGACAGGAGGTCGCGAGGCGATGGACAGGCAGGAATCGTTCCGGTTCCGGGGTGTCTGCCCGGATTCCGAACCGGCATGAGCGGGAACCGAACCGCCGGCGGCGCCGGGCTTCGCTACCAGGCCGACGAGCGCGCGCCCGGCGCGCTTGTCCTGGGCCTCGGAGTGCAGCTCGCCCTGATTACCGTGGCGGTGCCGATCCTGATTCCGACGGCGGTGATGCGGGCCGGCGGCGCCGGCGAAGCCTATCTGGCCTGGGCGGTGTTCGCCGCGGTCGCGATCAGCGGCGTCGCCACGGCGCTCCAGGCGATCCGGTTCGGCAGGATCGGCGGCGGCCATGTGCTGGTCATGGGCAGTTCGGCGGCGTTCATCGGCGTTGCCATTACGGCGGTGGCGAAGGGCGGTCCCGCGCTGCTTGCGAGCCTCGTCCTGTGCGCGGCGTTTCTCCCAGCTCCTGTTGTCCGCCAGGCTCGCCCTGTTCCGCCGGATCCTGACCCCGGCCGTGTCCGGAACCCGTGATCATGCTGGTGCCGGTTACGATAATGGCCGATCGTGTTCGACATGCTGGGCGACGTGCCGGACGGCAGCCCGGCCCACGCGGCGCCGTCGATCGCGCTGGTCACGCTGCTGGCGATCCTCGGCATTTCCCTCAAGGGAACGCCGAAGCTGCGGCTGTGGCGCGCCGGTTATCGGTGTCGTCCTGGGCACGGGGCTCGCGGCATTCTTCGGCCTCTACGACCTGGACCGGTATCGCTGCTGCCTCCTGGATCTGGGCTGCCGGATATCTCGATTCCCGGCTTCGACCTGGCATTCGGGCCGGATTTCTGGGCGCTGCTTCCGGCCTTCCTGCTGACCGCCGTGATCGGCTCGATCAGGGCGATCAGCAGCAGCACGGCCCTGCAGCGGATCTCGTGGCGCCGGCAGCGGCCGGTCGATTTCCGGGCGGTGCAGGGCACGGTCACGGTCGACGGCATGAGCAACCTGTTGTCCGGCCTGGCCGGAACTGTTCCCAACACGACCTATTCGCTCGCTGCGCCGCTTGTCGAGATCACCGGAGTCGCCGGGCGGGCCGTGGCGATCGCTACCGGAGGGGTTTTCGTTGCCCTGGCATTCCTGCCCAAGGCGTTGGCGGTCGTGCTGGCAATCCCGGGCCCGGTCGTCGCCGCCTATCTTCTGGTCCTGGTCGCGCTGCTGTTCATGATCGGCATCGGGATGGTGATGCAGGACGGCATGGACACCCGCAAGGGCGTGATCGTCGGCGTTTCCTTCTGGCTCGGGGTCGGCTTCCAGAGCGGCGTAATCTTTCCGGAGCTTGTTTCCGACTTCGCCGGCGGCATTTTCGCCAACGGGATCACCGCCGGCGGCCTCGCGGCGATTTTCATGACCCTGATCGTGGATCTTTCCGGTTCCCGGCCCGCCCGCATGGAGACCGGGTTCGCCGTCTCGGCGTTGCCGG
>CBDCQR010000008.1:0-39550 GCA_965220685.1 Alphaproteobacteria bacterium | reverse complement strand
CCGCTTCGAGCATCCGTCGGTCAAGGTAGCGGTCGTCACCAGCGGCAAGGACCGGGTGTTCTGCGCCGGCGCCAACATCAACATGCTGTCCTCGTCCGAACACTGGTGGAAGGTGAATTTCTGCAAATTCACCAACGAGACCCGCAACGGCCTCGAGGACATGTCGGAGACCTCCGGGCTGAAATCGCTAGCGGCGGTCAACGGCGCCTGCGCCGGCGGCGGCTACGAACTGGCGCTCGCCTGCGACGAGATCGTGATGGTCAACGACCGCTCCTCGACCGTCAGCCTGCCGGAAGTGCCGTTGCTCGGCGTGCTGCCGGGCACCGGCGGCCTGACCCGGGTGACCGACAAGCGCAAGGTGCGCCGCGACCTGGCCGACGTGTTCTGCACCACCTCCGAAGGCGTGCGCGCCGACCGGGCCAAGGCGTGGAAGCTGATCGACGATTATGCGCCGCCCGCCGCGTTCGACGAACTGGTCGCCGGCCGGGCGAAGGCGCTGGCCGGGCGATCCACCCGCCCGGACGGCGCGACAGGCGTAAAACTGACCCCGCTCGATCGCCGGATCGACGACGACGGCTATCACTATGAATTCGTCGATGTGGCGCTTAACTCGGCCGACCGCACCGCGACGCTGGCGGTGCGCGGCCCGGCCGGCGCGCCGCCGGCGACGGCCGCGGGGATCGAGGCCGCGGGCGCCGGCTGGTGGGTGCTGCAGATGACGCGCGAACTGGACGACGCGATCCTGATGCTGCGCACCAACAACACCGATATCGGCTTGTGGCTGCTGCGCGCCGAGGGCGACCCCGCGGCCATGCTGGCGGCAGGGCGGTCGCTGCTCGACAACCGGGAAAACTGGTTCGTCAACGAGACGATCCAGTATCTCAAGCGGACGCTGGCGCGCCTCGACGTCTCCTCGCGCAGCCTGTTCGCCATCGCGGACACCGGCACGGCCTTCGCCGGGATCCTGGCCGAACTGCTGCTCGCGGCCGATCGCTCCTACATGCTGGACGACCAGGAGGAGCCGGAGAACTCGCCGGCAATCCTGCTCGACGAAACGAATTTCGGCCTGTTCCCGATGCCGAACGGCCTGACCCGGATCGCCGCGCACTACCAGGGGGACGCCGACGCCGAGGCCGACGCCCGCGCGCGGATCGGCGAGCCCATCGGTCCCGAAGACGCGGCCGCCCTCGGCCTCGTCACCTTCGCGCCGGACGAGCTGGATTGGGAAGACGAGGTGCGCCTCGCGATCGAGGAGCGCGCCAGCCTGTCGCCGGACGCGCTCACCGGCATGGAGGCCAGCCTGCGCTTCGGCGGCCGGGAAACCATGGCCACCAAGGTATTCGGCCGGCTGACCGCTTGGCAGAACTGGATTTTCATCCGGCCCAACGCGGTCGGCGACCAGGGCGCGCTCAAGCTCTACGGCACCGGCACCAAACCCAGCTTCAAATGGCAGCGCGTGTAGCGCCGCCCGGCGCCCGGACGAAACACCCAGCCCGAGGATCCCGTTCATGTCGATCAACTACGCCGAGAAGATTCCCAACAACGTCGACCTCAGCGCCGACCGCCAGCTCCAGCGCGCGCTGGAGCGCTGGCAGCCCGCCTTCCTGAACTGGTGGGGCGAGATGGGCCCGGACGGCGACTTCCAGGCCCGGGACGTCTACCTGCGCACGGCGACCTCGGTCGACGCCAAGGGCTGGGCGACCTACGGCCACGTCAAGATGCCCGACTACCGCTGGGGCATCTTCCTGGCCGACAGGATGGAGGACCGCACCATCGGCTTCGGCGACAGTTTCGGCCAGCCGGTGTGGCAGCAGGTGCCGGGCGAATTCCGCTCCGACCTGCGGCGCCTGATCGTCACCCAGGGCGATACCGAGCCGGCCTCGGTCGAGCAGCAGCGCATGCTCGCCTACACCTGCCCTTCGCTCTACGACATGCGCAACATTTTCCAGGTCAATGTCGAAGAAGGCCGCCACCTGTGGGCCATGGTCTATCTGCTCCACGCCCATTTCGGCCGCGACGGCCGTGAGGAAGCCGAAGACCTGCTGGAGCGCCATTCCGGCGACGTCAACAACCCGCGCATCCTGACGACCTTCAACGAGCCGATCGACGACTGGATGTCGTTTTTCAGCTTCACCTATTTCACCGACCGGGACGGCAAGTTCCAGCTCAAGATGCTGGCCGAGAGCGCCTTCGATCCGCTGTCGCGCACCTGCCGCTTCATGCTGACCGAGGAAGCCCACCACATGTTCGTCGGCGAGACCGGCCTCGGCAGGGTCATCCGGCGGGCGCTCGAGGTCATGCAGGAACTGAACACCGACGATCCGCAGCGCATCCGCGACCACGGCGCGATCGATCTCGGCCTGGTCCAGAAATACATCAACTACTGGTACTCCTCCTCCCTCGACCTGTTCGGCGCCGACCGCTCGACCAACGCCGCGGCCTATTTCGCCAACGGCCTCAAGGGCCGGCCGGACGAGCACACGTTCGAGGACCATCTCGAAACCGACACGCTCTACCGGATCGAGGAGCCGGCCGAGGACGGCGCCGGCGTGCGGGAGGTCGATATCCCGACGCGCAATGCCATGAACCTGGTCGCCCGCAAGGGCTATTCGAAGGACTGCGATATCGGCATCACGCGCTGGAACCGGATGATCCGGAAGGCCGGGGTCGATTTCGAGCTCAGCCTGCCGTCGGACCGCTTCCGCCGGACGGTCGGCCCCTTCGCCGGCTTCCATTTCGCGCCCGACGGCACGCCGGTCTCGAAAGAGGCCTACGAAAGCCGGATAAACGACTGGATCCCGTCGGAGGCCGACCGGGCCCACATCAAGAGCCTGATGAAACAGGTGACCGCGCCGGGCCGGATGGCCGGCTGGATCGCCCCGCCCGACCGCGGCATCAACAACAACCCGGTCGACTACGAATATGTGAGGCTGTAGCCGGCGGCCGGCGAAACGCCCCTCGATACGCCCCTCATCCTGAATAGCGGCCGCAGGCCGCGTATCGACGGGCGAGCAGTTTCCTGCGTGCGGCCCATCTTGTCAGCACTCGCGCCGGAACGCTGCTAAATCATTGATATTGTTGAATTAATTTCCGTCTGTTAAGCTCTCTCCACGGTTACGGCAAGCGGGGAGGACGGCATGGGCACGAACCTGGGGTCGCGCAGCCCGCCGGCCGCGCCGGGCCTGCTGCGACAGTTGCAGGGCCACCGGCTGACCACCGCCGAGATCATCTACCGCCTGCCCGACCATCCGGCCCTGCTGCAGACCTATGTCTGGCAGGGCCTGGACATCGCGCCGCGCTTTCCGAAGCTGCACCGGTTCCTGTGTTTCTGGGAGGAGAATCTGGAGGGCGCGCTGCATGTCGTGCGCGTCGCGTCCCGGCAGCTGGTCCGGCCGGCGGAGGTCCGCTTCGTCGACGGCGAGTTCCGGCTGAACTGACGCGACCGGCCGAACCGGGCGCCGATCGTTTGCCCGTCCCGGCCGCCTCGCAAACGGCGGGCCGGCGAAGGGGCCAACAAAGGGGCTTCACAAGACAGGCGCGCACGCACTAGCTTGCCAGCCGCGCGCCATCCGGCACGAGAACGATTTCAACGGCGAATTGACAGGATGACGCTCCGCGTCGCGATCGTCGGCTCCGGGCCGAGCGGATTTTACACGGCCGATTCCCTGCTGCGCTCGGTGGACGAGGTCGAGATCGACTTTATCGAGAAGCTGCCGACGCCCTACGGGCTGATCCGCGGCGGCGTGGCGCCGGACCATGCCAAGACCAAGAACGTGGCGCGGTCCTACGAGAAGACGGCGCGCGACCCGCGGGTCCGCTATTACGGCAACGTCACGCTGGGCAATGTCGCCTTGGGCGCCGATATCGGCCTCGATGCGCTGCGCGGCATGTACGATGCCGTCGTGCTGGCTACCGGCGCCGCCATCGACCGCAGCCTCGGCATCCCCGGCGACGACAAGACGGGCGTGCTCGGCGTCGCCGCCTTCGTCGGCTGGTACAATGGTCATCCGGATTTCCGCGATCTCGATCCGCCGCTCGATACCGGTGCGGTTGCCGTGATCGGTGTCGGCAACGTCGCCGTCGACGTCGCCCGGGTTCTGACCAAGACGCCGGCCGAAATGGCGGCGACCGATCTCACCGATTATGCCGCCGCGGCGATCCACGCCGCGCCGATCCGCGACGTCTACATGTTCGGCCGGCGCGCCGCGCACCACGCCAAGTTCAGCAATGTCGAGCTGCGCGAGATGGGCCAGCTGGAAGACAGCGCGCCGGTCCTCGACCCGGCCGAGGTGCCGGAGGACGTGCCGGAGGATGCCGCCGCGACGATGAACGACCGCGACCTGCGCATGACAAGGCGCAACCTGGCGACCCTGCGCGATTTCACAACCATGGCGCCGGGTGGCCGGGCCAAGCGGGTGCATTTCCGCTTCTGCGCCAGCCCGGTCGAAATCCTCGGCGGCGCACGGGTCGAGGGCATCCGGATGGAGCGGACGCGGATCGAGGGCGGCCGGGCGGTCGGCACGGGCGAGACCTTCGACATCGCCTGCGGGCTGGTGATCCCGGCGATCGGCTACTATTCCGAACCGGTCGACGGCGTGCCCTTCGACGGCGGCCGGAGCCGCAACAGCGACGGGCGGATCGAGCCCGGCCTCTATGCCGTCGGCTGGATCAAGCGCGGCCCCTCGGGCGTAATCGGCTCGAACAAGCCGGACGGCGCCGCCGCGGCGGAGCAGATCGCCGGGGATTGCGGCGCCGGTTCCGGCAAGCCGGGCCGCGGGGCGCTGGAAAAGCATCTGCAAGTTCATAATATCCGCTATGTGCGGTTCGACGACTGGAAGCGGATCGAGGCCGCCGAAGAAGCCGCCGCAACCCCGCCGGCGCCGCGCCGCAAGTTCGGCCGGGTCCCGGAAATGCTGGCCGTGCTGGATCGGCCGGCGGCCGGAGCGGAAAATTGATTTAGGTATGAAATATTTGGATGACTGATTGTTCGGGACTTTAACGATCGGCTGCGCCCCGCTATAAGCGGCAGGCGCGAAGACGTTCGGGGCAGGCCGGAAACCGCCGGCGGACCCGCAGGACAGAAGGAGAGAGCCGATGGATGGCGGCTCGGTCGTATCGGACGAAACCGGTAACGAACTCGAAAGCGCGGTCGTCCGTTTCGCCGGCGATTCCGGCGACGGCATGCAGCTCACCGGCACCCAGTTCACGCAGGCCACCGCGATGGCCCGCAACGATCTCGCAACCTTCCCGGACTTTCCGGCCGAGATCCGCGCGCCGGCCGGGACGACGTTCGGCGTCTCGGCCTTCCAGATTCATTTCGGGTCGCGCACGATCCGAACCTCGGGCGATGCGGTCGACGTGCTGGTCGCGATGAACCCGGCGGCGCTCAAGACGAATCTCGGCGACCTGCGCAAGGGCGGCCTGATCATTGTCGATACCGGTGCCTTTACGGCGCGCAACCTGAGCAAAGCGGGCTTTGCCGAAAACCCGCTGGAGGACGGGACGCTCGAAGGCTACCGCAAGCTCGAAGTCGACATGACTCGCATGACGGTCGAGGCGGTGAAGCCGTTCGGCCTGGGCAACAAGGATGCGCAGCGCTGCAAGAACATGTGGGCGCTCGGGCTGGTCGACTGGCTGTTCGGCCGCGACCGATCGATCAACGAAGAGTGGCTGAAGCAGAAGTTTGCCCGCAAGCCGGACATTGCCGACGCGAACATCGCGGCGCTCAATGCCGGCCATGCCTTCGGCGAAACCGCCGACATGGCGCGCGAATTCGGCAGCTTCGTGGTGCCGCCGGCGGATATCGCGCCGGGCACCTACCGGGCGCTGACCGGTGCGGAGGGCGTGGCCATGGGCCTGGTCGCCGGCGCGCGGCTGGCCGGCCTGCCGCTGCTGTTCACCGGCTATCCGATCACGCCGGCCTCGGCCCTGCTGCACCTGCTGGCGCCGCTCAAGGATTACGGCGTCACGACCTTCCAGGCCGAGGACGAGATCGCGGCGGTCTGCGCGGCGATCGGCGGCTCCTATGCCGGTGCGCTCGGCATCACCTCCAGCTCCGGCCCCGGGATCGCGCTCAAGACCGAGGCCGTCGGCCTGGCGATCGCCACCGAACTGCCGCTGATCATCGTCAATTCCCAGCGCGGCGGCCCCTCGACCGGCCTGCCGACCAAGACCGAGCAGTCCGATCTCTATCAGGCGGTCTACGGCCGCAACGCGGATGCGCCGCTCGCCGTGGTCGCCTGCCATTCGCCGGGCGACGCCTATTTCGCCGCCATCGAGGCCTGCCGCCTGGCGGTCAAATACATGACGCCGGTGATGTTCCTGACCGACGGCTATATCGCCAACGCCGCCGAACCCTGGCTGATCCCGGATTTCGATGACCACGAACCGTTTCCGGTGACTTTCCGCACCGATCCGGAGGGCTACCAGGTCTATGCGCGCGATCCGGAAACCCTGGCCCGCGACTGGGTCAAGCCCGGCACACCCGGCCTGCTGCACCGGATCGGCGGCATCGAGAAGCATCATCTGACCGGCGACATCTCCTACGATGCCGACAACCACCAGAAGATGACCGACAACCGCCGGAACAAGATTCTCGGCATCGCCAGGGACATTCCGGACCAGGCGGTCGACCAGGGGCAGGAAGGCGGCAGGATCGCGGTCGTCGGGTGGGGCTCGACCCACGGGCCGATCGGCCGGGCCGTCTCCAACATGCGCGCCCGGGGCCACGACGTGTCCCACATCCACATCCGCCATATCTGGCCGATGCCGCCCAATCTGGGCGACCTGCTGAAGAGCTACGAGACGATCCTCGTGCCGGAGATGAACACCGGCCAGCTGTCGACGATCCTGCGCGCGGAATTTCTCGTCGATGCCAAACCGCTGAACAAGGTGAACGGCAAGCCGTTCCGCATCGTCGAAATCGAAGAGGCGCTGAAAGCCTGGCTCTAGGGCCGGCGGAGACCGAGCGATGAACATTCAGACCCCTGCGAGCCTGTCGCCCAAGGACTACGCCACCGACCAGGAGGTGCGCTGGTGCCCCGGCTGCGGCGACTACGCCATCCTGAAAGCGGTACAGAAGGCGATGGCCGAAATCGGCGCCGATCCGGCGAACACCGTGTTCGTCTCCGGCATCGGCTGCGCCGCGCGGTTCCCCTATTACATGGAGACCTACGGCTTCCACACCATCCACGGCCGGGCGCCGAGCTTCGCGACCGGGATCAAGCTGGCCAACCCGGACCTCGACGTCTGGGTGGTCGGCGGCGACGGCGACGGGCTTTCGATCGGCGGCAACCACACGCTGCACGCCATCCGCCGCAACGTCGATATCAGCTACCTGCTGTTCAACAACGAGATCTACGGCCTGACCAAGGGCCAGTATTCGCCGACCTCGCGGCTCGGCACCCGCTCGCCGTCGACGCCCCACGGCTCGATCGATTCGCCGGTCGATGCGCTGAGCTTCGCCCTCGGCGTCAACGCCCGCTTCGTGGCCCGCGGCATCGACCGGCGGCAGGACCACCTGCCCGGCCTCCTGGCCCGCGCCCACGCCCACAAGGGCTGCTCCTTCGTCGAAATCATCCAGAACTGCATCGTCTACAACGACGGCGTTTTCGAGCATTTCACCGAGAAGGAGGTGAAGGCGGACATGCAGCTCGAGGTTGAGCACGGCAAGCCGCTGCTGTTCGGCAAGGACCGGGAAAAGGGCCTGCGCATGAACCGCCATACCCTCGAGCTGGAGGTCGTGACGCTGGGCGACGACGGCGTGCGCGAGGAAGACATCATCGTCCACGACGAGACCAACCGGACGATCGGCGGCGCGCTCGCCCGCCTGAAGCCGCCGGACTTCCCGGTCGCCATCGGCGTGCTCTATTGCAGTCCGGCCGAACAGAGCTACGAGCAGGCCGTCCTCAGCCAGAACCGCGCGATCGCCGACAAGGCGCCGACCCGGGGCGACATGAACGCCCTGCTGCACCGCGGCGCGACCTGGGAAGTCGCGGCGTAGCGCGCGGCCGGGCGGGGAACCGCCATTCGGGAAAGGCGGGAACGGTGAACCAGAGCGAAGCCGAAAAGGTCGTGCGCCAGGCCGAGGCGGTGTACCGCCGGCGCGACATCGAGGCGACGATGGCGCTGTATACCGACGATGCGGTGATCGTCTGGAACGGCCGGGAGGTGGCGCGCGGCGCCGAAAAGGTGCGCGCCTTCCACGAGCGCTTCTACGATCCGTCGATCCGCAACGTGCAGCTCGACAAGACGCTGATCGCGGCGAGCGGCGACTGGATCGCCGTGGAATGGACCGCGAGTTGGGACAATCCCGACGGCACCGCAGCCCGCCAGATCGCCGGCGAGCACTGGAAGATGCGCGGCGACAAATTGTGCGAATGGCGCGCCTTCGTCTCGACCAGGCGGGTCGGGTAGCGGCGGGCCGGGCGCAGGCGCCCCGGGCAATCCGGCTCTGCACCGCGAAGGCTTGACCCGCCACGCGCTTCGGCGAGACTGCCGCCCCATGAATGAAACCCTTTCCGCTGCCGCGTCCGATCCGGGCGCGCCCGATCTCGACACCCTGATCGTCGGCGCCGGGTTTGCCGGCCTGTATCTGCTGCACCGGCTGCGCGGCGCCGGCTTCCGCGCCCGGGTCTACGAGGCCGGCGGTGGGGTCGGCGGCACCTGGTACTGGAACCGCTATCCCGGCGCGCGCTGCGACGTCGAGAGCATGTCCTACTCCTACCAGTTCGACGAGGCGCTGCAGCAGGAATGGGAATGGACGGAGCGCTACGCCGTCCAGCCGGACATCCTGCGCTACGCCAACCATGTCGCCGACCGCTTCGCCCTGTGGCCGGACATGCGGTTCGACACCCGCGTCGCCGCGGCGCACTGGGACGACGCCGCCGGCTTGTGGCGGGTCCGACTGGAACCCGAGGGCGGCGCGCCGGAATGGGTGACGGCGCGCTTCTGCATCATGGCGACCGGCTGCCTCTCGACCGCCAACCTGCCGGACATTCCGGGCCGCGAGAGCTTCCGCGGCGCGACCTACCACACCGGGCGCTGGCCCCACGAAGCGGTCGATTTCACCGGCCTGCGCGTCGCCGTCATCGGCACCGGTTCCTCGGCCATCCAGTCGATCCCGGCGATCGCGCAGCAGGCGGCGCAGCTCACGGTGTTCCAGCGCACGGCGAACTATTCCGTGCCGGCGCAGAACCGCCCGCTCGACCCGGCGGAGGTCGCCGCGGTCAAGGCCGACTACCGGGGGATGCGCGAGGAGGCCAAGACGCGCTTCGGCTGCTTCCTCGTCGACCTGCCCCGGCCGTCCGCGCTCGCCGACAGCCCGGAGCAACGCGAAGCCGAGTTCGAGCGGCGCTGGCGGACCGGCGGGCTCACCTTCATGGCGAGCTACGAGGACCTGCTGTACGACCCGGCCGCCAACGAGACCGCGGCGGACTTCGTGCGCGCCAGGATCGGCGAGACCGTCGCCGACCCCGAGACGGCGCGCAAGCTGATGCCCACCAACGTGATCGGCTGCAAGCGGCTGTGCGTCGATACCGGCTATTTCGAGACCTACAACCGGCCCAACGTGCGCCTGATCGACATCGTCGAGCGGCCGATCCGGGCGATCACCGAAACCGGCGTGGCGGTCGGGGACGCTGATAACGGCTGCGAGGAGATCGCGGCCGACGCCATCGTCTTCGCCACCGGCTTCGACGCCATGACCGGCACGCTGAAGCGCATCGACATCCGCGGCCGCGGCGGCCTGGCCCTGCACGACGCCTGGGAGGCCGGGCCGCGCAGCTATCTCGGCCTGGCGGTGAGCGGCTTCCCGAACCTGTTCACCATCACCGGGCCGGGCAGCCCCTCGGTGCTGACCAACATGATGCCGTCGATCGAGCAGCATGTCGAATGGGTGTCGGACTGCATCGAAGCCCTGCGCACACGCGGCGCCACGGTCATCGAGGCCGAACTGGCCGCACAGGACGACTGGGTCGCCCATGTCAACGAACTGGCCGGCGCCTCCCTGCGCTCGACCTGCTCGTCCTGGTATGTCGGCGCCAACATCCCCGGCAAGCCGCGGGTCTTCATGCCCTATATCGGCGGCTACCCCGCCTACGCCGCCAGATGCGCCGAAATCGCCGCCGCAGGCTACGAGGGCTTCGCGATCCGGTAGCGGCCGCCCGGTTCCGGCATGTCATGAAATGTCAGGATTCGTCGTGATTTGTCATCGCGCTCCTGTCTTCGCCGTCTCCCGGCATTCCGGCCGGGCGGAGCAAGGGCCGGCGGATGTGTCAGGAAATGTCATGATTCGTCATGGCGCTCCGGGCTGGCACTGAACGCAACACCGTGTCGCCCCGGACCCCGATCCGGGGCCCAGAATCGCCCTGCACGATCTTCGCCGTTGGCCCCTTCGACAAGCTCAGGGCAGGCCTTGGACCCCGGATTTCCGCTTCGCTCCATCCGGGGTGACAAGGGAGGGGTAGCTCGTGTCATGAAATGTCATGTTCCGTCATGGTCCATCGCGAATTGCAGCGGCGGCCGCTCCGTTCGGCGTCGCGCCGCCGGACCGGACCACAGCAAACCGACCGCCGAAGCCGCAGGTTTGTTCATATAATGTTCTTCATTCCGATGTCAAGCGCGTTTTGTCAGCGTTTCCGTCTGGGTCCCGGCGGGGGCCTCCCCCGCGGCAGCGGAAGGGCCGCACCGGCGGCCCCGTTCTCGCGGTTTCCGAGTGTCGCAGGAGAACCCCGGAGACGGGGAGAGCGGCAGCGCATTGCCGGACCGGCAGATGTCGTCCAGAGTGAGCATCGATCCCCTGCGCGCGCGAACGCCTGTGAGCCGCGCCGATCACGGATGGATTAGGCATGACCAACCAACCTCCGGCCCTAGAAGACGTCTTCCGCACGCTGGACCGCTGGCGGCATCTTCCCGCCTACCGGCTGGAGCCTAACCTCGCGCCGTTTTTCGGGCTGTTTCTGCGCGATATCCTTCGCGAAACAGTTTGCCCCACTATCGATGAAGGTAGCGCGGTCATCCCCGAATTTCCGCTGCATATAGAAACATTAGATGAAGCAAGGGGAAAGCGCAAAAAAGACCAAACAAAAAACAGAGAAATCAGTCGGTAAAGGTCGATTATGTAGTGTTTCAAAAAAATCTCGCTACAACCTACTTCGTGGAACTGAAAACCGATCAAGACTCATTCAGGCCAGAACAGCTCTGCGATCTGCTTGCCGCTCGGAAGGCAGGCATCAGATCTCTGCTATATGGCGTCAAAAAGATATGTAAAGCAACCGACAAGAAAGTAAAATACGTTCATTTCCTACATCAACTCAAGGAAGCTGGTCTCATTTGTTTTCAGGATGATATATATGGAAAACACGAAGCTCCCGGTCAGAAAAATCCAACGTGGGAAGATGTTTTTTGTAGCATAAAACTCTGTGAACATCTCACTCAAAGAATTGAGATCGTTTACATTACGCCCGATGGACAACATCCAAATGAGAAAGACTGCAAAAAAGTAGGTATCAAGTATAATGAAATTACTAGAGTCGGATTCGATTGCGTTGCAGACATCGTCGCCGCACGGGGCGGATTCGGCCCCATGTTTGCGTACTATCTCAAGAGGTGGGAAAACCAAGCGGGAGAGATGGACCCACGGAAAATCGGCAGCGCGCCGTGACGCGGCAACCGACCCTCTCCAAGTCCCGCTACATTTCCGGGGCGCAGTGCCGTTTGCGGCTCTGGTACGATTGTTACGAACGCCACCTGGCGGCGGCGCCGGACGAGGCGCTGCGGGCGGTGTTCGAGACCGGGCACGAGGTCGGCGAACTGGCGTGCGCGCGCATCCCCGGCGGCCATCTCGTCGCCCACGACCACCGCCATATCCCGGAAGCGCTGGAGGAAACCCGCCGGATTATCGAAGCGGGAAACGCGCCGGCCCTGTTCGAGGCGGCGTTCCGGCACCGCGGGGTCCTGGTCCGCGCCGATATGATCGAGCGCCTGCCCGGCGGCGGCTGGCGCCTGACCGAGGTCAAGTCGACGACGCGGCTCAAGGACACTTTCGTGCTCGACGCCGCGGTCCAGCTCTGGGTTTTGCGCGGCGCGGGCCTCGACGTGCGGGAGGCGTGCGTGCTCACCCTCGACCGGGACTATGTCTACGACGGTCGCCGGCACGATCTCGGCGCGCTGTTCCGGCTGCATCCGGTGACGGACCGGGCGGAAGCCCTGCTCGCGGCCGTTGGCGCCGACGTGCGCGACATGCAGGCGATGCTGGCCGCACCCGCCGCGCCGGACATCGCACCCGGCAGCCACTGCTTCGACCCCTACCCCTGCCCGTACCATGCACATTGCACGCGCCACATCGCGCCGCCGGACCACGGCATCGACGAACTGCCGGGGCTGAGGAAGCAAGACCGCGACCGGCTCGAAGCCGAAGGAATCCGGGAGATCCGCGACGTTCCCGACGATTTCGCGCTCACGCCGTTGCAGCGCATCGCGCGCCGCGCCGTCATCGAGGACCGCCGGGTTCGGCATGGCGACATCGCAAAGGCGCTGGCCCGGCGGACGCAACCGATCCGCTATCTCGATTTCGAGACCTTCTCGCCGGCGGTTCCGCGCTTTGCCGGCACCCGTCCCTACGATGCAGTCCCTTTTCAGTTCTCGGTGCATACCGAACGCGGCGACGCGCCGCCCGACCATACCGGCTATCTGCACAAGACCGGCGACGATCCGCGCCCGGCGCTGGCCGAACGGCTGATCGAGGCCCTGGGCCGCAGCGGAAATGTATGCACCTGGTCCGGCTATGAAGGCCGCATCCTGCGCGGCCTTGCGGCGGCGCTGCCGGACCGGGCCGCCGCGCTGCGCGCCATCGCGGCGCGGCTGTTCGATCTGCTGCCGGCGGTGCGCGACTCCGTCTACCACCCGGAGTTCCGCGGCTCCTTTTCGATCAAGACCGTGCTGCCGGCGCTCGTGCCCGGCATGAACTACGCCGATTTGCCGATCGCCGACGGGCAGACGGCGGCCTTGCGCTACATCCAGGCGCTGGAGACCGACGATCCGAAAGAGCGCCGGCGCATTTTCGACGACCTGAGCGCCTACTGCGCCCGCGATACGCTGGCGCTGGCCGAACTGTGCCGGTCGCAGGCTGCGCCCGACCGGAACGATCCCGTTGCGGAGCCGATCAGCGGGTTGCCTGTGTAACGCAACCCCTCAATGCGCCGCGGCCCAGTTGCCGGCGCTGCCGGCGTCGACGACGAGGGGGACGGAGAGCTCGACCGCCGGCAGGGCGGCGCGCTCCATCATCGGCTTGAGCGTGGCGACCGTGCCGTCGACCTCGCCGTCCGGCACCTCGAACAGCAGTTCGTCGTGGACCTGGAGCAGCATCCGGGCGCCCAGCCCTTCGGCCTCCAGCATCGCCGGCACGCGGATCATGGCGCGCTTGATGATGTCGGCCGCCCCGCCCTGCAAGGGCGCGTTGATCGCCTGGCGCTCGGCGAAGGCGCGGTGCGACGGGTTCTTGTCGCCGATAGCGGTCACATGGATCCTGCGGCCGAACGGCGTCACCACATACCCGTTGCGCCGGGCGAAGTCCTTGGTCGTCTCCATGTAGTCGCGGATGCCGGGGAACTTCTCGAAATAGGCATCGATGAACGCCCGGGCCTCGCCGCGGTCGATGCGCAGCTGGTTGGCCAGCCCGAAAGCCGAGATGCCGTAGATGATGCCGAAATTGATCGCCTTGGCGCGGCGGCGGACCATCGGGTCCATGCCGTCCACCGGCACGCCGAACACTTCCGAGGCCGTCATGGCGTGGATGTCGACGCCGTCGCGGAAGGCCTGCTTCAGCACGTCCATGTCGGCGACATGGGCGAGGAGGCGCAGCTCGATCTGGGAATAGTCCAGCGAGACCAGCGTGTAGCCGGCGTCCGGCACGAAGGCCTCGCGGATGCGCCGTCCCTCCTCCGTCCGCACCGGGATGTTCTGCAGGTTCGGATCGTTCGACGACAGCCGCCCGGTCGACGCCACCGCCATGGCGTAGGAGGTGTGGACGCGGCCGGTCTCCGGGTTGATCTCGCCGACCAGCGCATCGGTGTAAGTGCTCTTGAGCTTGGCGAGCTGCCGCCAGTCGAGCACCCGGGCCGGCAGGTCGTGGCCCTGGGCGGCGAGGCTCTCCAGAACGTCCGCCCCGGTGCCCCAGGCGCCGGTCTTGGTCTTGCGGCCGCCTTCCAGGCCCATCCGGTCGAACAGGATTTCGCCGAGCTGCTTGGGTGAGCCAACGGAGAAGGGCGCGCCGGCAAGCTCCTGGATCTCTGCCTCGTAGCCGGCCATGCGCTGCTCGAAATCGCCGGACAGGCGCTTGAGGTGCCCGGCGTCGACCAGGATGCCGGTGCGCTCCATCTGCGCCAGCACGGAAACCAGCGGCCGCTCCAGCGTCTCGTAGACCGCCGTCACCCGCTCCGCGACCAGGCGCGGCTTGAGCAGCCGGTGCAGCCGCAACGTGATCTCGGCGTCCTCGGCGGCATAGTCGGTCGCCTTGTCGAGCGCCGCCTCGGCGAAGCCGATCTGCGCCTTGCCCTTGCCGCAGACGTCGGCGTACTTGATCGTGCTGTGCTCGAAATGGCGCCAGGCGAGGTCGTCCAGCCCGTGCTTGTGCCGGCCGGCGTCGCAGACGTAGCTGAGCAGCATGGTGTCGTCGACCGGCGCGATGCCGATGCCGTAGCGGGCCATGACCACCGCATCGTATTTGATGTTGTGGCCGATCTTGAGGGTCGCCGGGTCTTCGAGCAGGTCCTTCAGCAGGGCGAGCGCCCGGTCGAAGGGGATCTGCTCCGGCGCCGCCGCGCCGTCGAGCGCCAGCGCCGCCCCGCCGTCGGAGCCCGGCGCAACGTGGGCGACCGGCACATAGCAGGCCCGGCCCGGCTCGACCGCCAGCGAGAATCCGACCAGCTTGGCGCGCATCTCGTTCAGCGAGGTCGTCTCGGTGTCGAAGGCGACGGTGCCGCGCTCGCGTGCCAGCGCAATCCAATCTGCGAGCCGCGCCTCGTCCTGCACCGCTTCGTAGACCGCGGCCTCCAGCGCCGGCGCCGGATCGGCGGCCTCGTCCGCCGGCGCCTCGATCATTCCGGACTCGACGAAGCCGGCCTCGAGCCGGCGGGTGATGGTGCGGAACTCCTGCTCGCGCAGGAAGCCGAGCAGGACGTCCGGGTCCGGCTCTGTCAGCCGGAAATCCTCGACCGCCGCGTCGGTCGGCACGTCGTCCTTCAGCACGACCAGATCGCGCGACAGGCGCGCCATGTCGGCAAATTCGATCAGGTTCTCGCGCCGCTTGTTCTGCTTGATCTCCGACGCCCGGGCCAGCAGCGTATCCAGGTCGCCGTATTCGCCGATCAGCTGCGCCGCCGTCTTCTGGCCGATGCCGGGCACGCCGGGCACGTTGTCGGTGCTGTCGCCCATCAGCGCCTGGACGTCGACCACCTTGTCCGGCCCGACGCCGAACTTCTCGGCCACCTCCGGGGCGGCGATCCGCTTGTCCTTCATCGGGTCGAACATGGTGACCGCGTCGTTCACCAGCTGCATGAGGTCCTTGTCGGACGACACGATGACGGTCTCGAAGCCCTTGGCCGTCGCCTCTTTCGCATAGGTCGCGATCAGGTCGTCGGCCTCGTAGCCCTCCAGTTCGATGCAGGGCAGGTTGAAGGCGCGGGTCGCCTCGCGCACCAGGGCGAACTGCGGGCGCAATTCCTCCGGCGGCTCGTCGCGGTTCGCCTTGTATTCGGGGTACAGATCGTTGCGGAACGTCTTGGACGAGGCGTCGAAGATTACCGCCACATAATCTTCCGCCTCATCCGAGCGCACCTGCTCGATCAGCTTCACGATCATGTTGCAGAAGCCGTTGACGGCGTTGGTGTGGACGCCGTCGGAGCGCTTGAAGGAATCGACCGGAATGGCGTGGAACGCCCGGAAGATATAGGCCGAGCCGTCGATCAGATAGAGGTTCGGGGCGGGCATGGCTGTCCCCTGATCCTGCTCCGGGGTCAAGGCCGGGGCGGGGCGCGGCCCCCGCCGAAACGGCGCCTAACGCATTTTGGACCAGGCAAGCGGAACCAGGAGTTCCGACCGGGCGTCCACCAGCAGCGCCGCGATTTCACTCTGGATGTCCGCCCACTCGGCGTCCGCCATCAAGGCCGCGCGCTGCACTGTCCGGGCCTCCATGGAGGGATGGGCAACCATATGCGAGAATTCGTCCGGCTGGCCCGATTCGGTGATCCACATGCCGACATCGCACACATGCCTGCTGCGGACCGCCGCCGCCCGCGCCATCTCCGCGGCATACCGGGAGGCCTGCCCCGGCGCCGTCCTGTAATAGCGGTATTCGTAGATGTTGCTGTCGGCTTCCGGAGCCTGCCCCGGCACGACCGGCGTCAATATCCGCGTCTCGTGCTGCACGAGGTGTTGAGCCACCTTCGACAGATGTTCGTTTTGCCAGCGGGCGTCTTTCGACAGCCCTTCCCGCTTCTGCCGGTAGTCGTCGTGGCTGTCGTAGGCGCAAAGCCGCCAAAGGCGATTGAGCGCGCCGATTTCGCCGGTCCACAGCCCCAGCGTCTCCCCGTATTTCGGGCTGAATATCTGGTGGGTTTTCTCGTTGACGGACAGAATCGCGGGCATCGAGCCCGGCTTGTACGTGACCGTTCTCAACTCGTAGATCATCTCGATCCCTTCCGGTTTGGCGGCTTGCCGATCCCGCGGGTCCGACAGACCGATAGGTTGCACAAATCAGGTTCCCGGCGAAACCGGTAAAATTGAAAATCGCGCAATCCTCCTGTAGTGCCTTGAAGCCGACGGAGGATCGCAATGTTCGACAAATTACGGAACGAGAAACGGCCGCCCTATTCGGCCGCGATCCTCTCGGCGGACGTCAAGGCCGGCATAACCCTCACGGCGTCCTTTGTCCCGACGGCGATGGCGCTCGGCGTCATCACCGGCCTGGGTCCGCTCGCGGGGCTCTGGTGCGGCGTTCTGGTCGGGATCGTTGCGGCGGTGTGCGGCGGCACGCGCGCCATGGTGAGCGGCCCCAGCGCCGTGCTTGCGGTCATCACCGCCACCCTGGTCGCCGGAAACCAGTTCAGCCTGCCCGAAATTGCCGTCATCATCGTCATGGCCGGCGCCATGCAGATCGGCCTCGGGCTCGCCGGAATCGGGCGCTTCGTCTCCTACATGCCGCATATCGTGCTCGCCGGGTTCATGTCGGGCATCGGCGTGCTGCTCCTGTGGAAGCAGGCCTACAAGCTGTTTCACCTCGGCACGATCGACCTCGTGATCGCCGCCGGCGGCCTGGTCCTGATGGCGGTATGGCCGGCACGGGCGGGCAGGCTCCTGCCCTCGGCGCTTGCCGTGGTCGCGCTCGGCTGGCTCGCGACGTTGTTCCTGCCCGGCGCCGAACGGCTCGGGCCCGTTCCCGTCGGCCTGCCGGTCCCCGTCCTTGAGCTGCCGTCCCTCGAATTCCTGCCCGAAGCGGTCGGCCCGGCGGCCCTCGTCGCCCTCATCAGTTCGGTCTACACCCTGATGTGGTCGCTCATCGCCGACACCTTCACCAACTCGCAGCACAACCCGAACCGCGAACTGGTCGCCCAGGGCCTCGGCAACCTGGTCGCGGGCGCCGTCGGCATCCTTCCCGGCGGCGGGACCATCGCCACCATGTCGGCGCGCCGGTTCGGCGGGAAAACCGTGATCGCAGGGGTCGTCTGCCTGCTCATCATCGCGGCGCTCATCCTCAGCCTCGGGCCCTATGTGGCGCCGCTTCCGATCGCGGCACTCACCGCCATCGTCATTCTGGTCGGCTGGAAGATGATCGACTTTTCCTTCCTGCGGAAAATCCGCCGGATGGATGCGAAATACTCGTCGGTCATGCTGCTGACCATGGGCGCAACCGTCTTCGTCGATCCGTTTTTTGCGATCGTTCTCGGCGTCATCGCGGCGAACATCGTCAACGCCACGCGGATCGAAGCCCTCGAGCTGGACAGCGTGGTCTCCGTCCCGATCCTCGATTCCACCTTCGACCCGGCGGCCGGAACCTTCGATGCGCATGTCGGCCTGCTGGCGTTCCGCGGCACCTTCACGGTTTCCTCGTCGCGCAAGCTGATCCGGCAGGCCGGCGACGACATCCGCGACCACGAGGTCGTGATCTTCGACTTTTCCGGCACGACGCATGTCGACGACAGCGCGGCGAACGTGATCGCCGTACTGGTCGACCGGGCGAAGCAGACGGGGACCGAAGTCGTCGTCTGCGGCGACACGAGCCGCATCGCCCGGACCCTCTACGCCTTCGGCGTCCTCGACCGCATCCCGAAGGACCGGATCGTCGAAACCGACGCGGAAGCCAGAACCCTCGCCTGGTCCCTGGTGAAGCGGCCGTAGAACGGACCTTCCGGAATCTTGTCGAGGCGGCGGCCGGCAGCCGCCCCTACCGCCCCTGCTGTTTCGCCCAGCTGTCGCGCAGGGTGACGGTGCGGTTGAAGACCGGGCGGGCGGGGCCGCCGTCCGAAAAACCGTCCGGGTCCGGGGCGAAATAGCCGGTGCGCTCGAACTGCAGGGTCTCGCCGGGTTCGGCGTCGGCGAGGGCGGGTTCGAGCTTTGCGTCGCGGACGATACTGAGTGACTCCGGGTTGAGATCGTCGAGCCAGTCGCGGCCGCCGCTGCCGGGAATCTCGGCGTCGAACAGCCGGTCGTAGAGCCGGACCTCGGCATCGATTGCGTGGGCCGCGGAGACCCAGTGGATCGTGCCGCGCACCTTGCGGCCATCGGGTGCGGTACCGCCGCGCGAGTCCAGGTCGATCGCGCAGCGCAGCTCCGCGATTGCGCCGTCGGCGCCGCGCACGACGCCGGTGCAGGTCATCAGGTAGGCGAAGCGCAGCCGCACCTCCCGGCCCGGCGCCAGGCGGAAGAATTTTCGCGGCGGGTCCTCCATGAAATCGGCGCGCTCGATCCAGAGTTCGCGGCCGAACGGGATATCGCGCGTGCCGCGGCCCGGATCGGCCGGATGGTTGGCGGCGGCCAGCCAATCCACCTTGCCCTCCGGCCAGTTCTCGATGACGACCCTGAGCGGATCGAGCACGGCCATGCGGCGCGGCGCGGCCTCGTTCAGCACGTCGCGCACCGCGGCGTCGAACTGGGCCGCCTCGACCAGGTTGTCGGCCTTGGCCACGCCGATGCGCCGGACGAACTCCCGGATGCCGGCGGCCGGCACGCCGCGCCGGCGCAGGCCGGCCAGGGTCGGCATGCGCGGATCGTCCCAGCCGGCGACATGGCCCTCCCCGACCAGCCGGATCAGCCGGCGCTTCGAGAGCACCGTATGGCCGAGATTGAGGCGCGCGAATTCGTACTGGTGCGGCCGCGACGGCGCCGGCAGGCTCTCGACCAGCCAGTCGTAGAGCGGCCGGTGGTCCTCGAACTCCATGGTGCAGATCGAATGGGTGACATGCTCGATGGCGTCGGACTGGCCGTGGGCGAAATCGTAGGTCGGGTAGATTTTCCAACGGCCGCCGGTGCGCGGATGGGCGGCGTGCAGGATGCGGTAGAGCGTCGGGTCGCGCAGGTTGATGTTGCCGCTCGCCATGTCGATCTTCGCGCGCAGCACCCGGGCGCCCTCCGGGAATTCGCCCGCCTTCATGCGGCGCAGCAGGTCGAGGTTCTCGGCCGGCGTGCGGTCGCGGAACGGGCTGTCCGTCCCCGGCTCGGTCAGGGTGCCGCGGCTGGCGCGCACCTCCTCCGCCGTCTGGTCGTCGACATAGGCGAGGCCCCGGTCGACCAGATGTTCGGCCCAGTCGTAGAGCCGGTCGAAATGGTCCGAGGCGTGGTAGAGATGGTCGCCCCAGTCGAAGCCGAGCCAGCGCACGTCGGCCTTGATGGCGTCGATATAGAGCTGTTCCTCCTTGAGCGGGTTGGTGTCGTCGAAACGCAGATGGCAGCGCCCGCCGAATTCCGCCGCGACGCCGAAATTCAGGCAGATCGACTTGGCGTGGCCGATATGCAGATAGCCGTTCGGCTCCGGCGGGAACCGGGTGACGACCGTGCTCTCCCTGCCGCTCGCCAGATCGGCGCGGACGATGTCGCGGATGAAGTCGCGCGGGACATCCTCTGTCGGGGCTTGAGGATCGGCTTCGGACATGGCGGGAGCGGGTCGGGACGAACGGATGTGCCGGAAGACAGGTGCCAGAAGCCGCGCCGCCGGGGAAGCGGCCATATCGCCCGCGTTGCAGACGTCGCCATCTCCGCCAGACGTAAAGCCGCAGACTTGCCCGCCGCGCCCGGTGATATAACCGGCCGCCGAACATCGCATACCGGACCGGCGGGCGCCCGAAACGGCCGGGACGCGGAGGGACCGGCATCCCGCGGTCATATCACCCGGCGCCGGCGCGCAGATGAAACATTACACCGAACGCACACTTGTCACCGGGGGAGCCGGGTTCATCGGCTCGCATCTCTGCGCGCGGCTGATCCGCGAGGGCTGCGACGTCATCTGCCTCGACAATCTGTTCACCGGGTCCAAGGCAAACATCGCCCCGCTTCTCGGCGCGCCGAATTTCGAATTCATCCGCCACGACGTGACGGAGCCGCTGCGCCTTGAGGTCGACCGCATCTTCAACCTCGCCTGCCCGGCCAGCCCGGTGCACTACAAGCACGATCCGGTGCAGACCGTAAAAACCTCGGTGCACGGCGCGATCAACATGCTGGACCTCGCCCGGCGCTGCGGCGCGCGTATCCTCCAGGCCTCGACCAGCGAGGTGTATGGCGATCCGCTCACCCATCCCCAGGCCGAAGACGACTGGGGCAATGTCAACCCGATCGGCCCGCGCGCCTGCTACGACGAGGGCAAGCGCTGCGCCGAGACCCTGTTCTTCGACTATCACCGCCAGTACGGCGTCGATATCCGGGTCGCGCGCATCTTCAACACCTACGGGCCCCACATGCACGCGTCGGACGGGCGGGTGGTCTCCAATTTCATCGTCCAGGCCCTGCTCGGCCGGCCGCTGACCGTCGCCGGCGACGGCAGCCAGACCCGGTCCTTCTGCTATGTCGACGACCTGGTCGACGGGCTTCTGGCCTACATGGCGCTCGAGGATGCGCCGCCGGGGCCGGTCAATTTCGGCAATCCGCAGGAAACCGCCATCGCCGAGCTCGCCGAAACGATCGTGCGGCTCTGCGGCAGCGGCTCGTCCACGGTCTTCGTCCCGCTGCAGGAGGACGACCCGGTGCGCCGCCGGCCCGACATTTCGCGCGCCGCCCGGCTGCTCGGCTGGTCGCCGGATACGGAACTGGAAGCCGGCCTCGCAGAGACCGTCGCCTGGTTCCGCGAGCTACTGCGCACCGTCCCGGAACACCGGATCGATGTCGCACAGCCGTGAGGCGGTCTGGGCTGTCGTCACCCCCGTTTTCGAGGACGGCGACTCCTTCGCCGCGCTATGCCGGGACCTGGCGCGCGTCGACGCCGGCGTCACCCTGGAGATTCTCGCGGTCGACGACGGCTCGATCGGTTCGCCGCCGGCGATCGACGCCATCGGCGAAGCGGGCCTCGCCGGCCGGATCGTCCGCCTGAAGCGCAATTGCGGACACCAGACCGCGGCCTGGGTCGGCCTGACGGTGGCGGCCGCGGACTCGCGCTGTGCCGGGGCCGTCGTCATGGACAGCGACGGCGAGGACAGGCCGGAGGATATCCCGCGCCTGATCGCGGCGGTCGGGCCGGACTGCGACGCCGCCGCGGCCCGCCGGGGGCGCCGGCGCGAATCGCTGTCGTTCCGGCTGTTCTACCGGATCTACCGCCTGTTCTTCGGCCTGATGACGGGCCGCGAAATCCGGTCCGGCAATTTCTGCGCCCTCGGCCGGCGCGCCCTGCTGCGCCTGACGGCGATGCAGGAGACGCGGATTCACCTTGCCGCGGCGCTGATCAAGTCCCGCCTGAGGCGCGCGGAAATCCCCTGCGATCGCGGTGCCCGCTACTCGGGCCGCTCGCAGATGAACTTCTACGACCTGGCGCTCCACGGCCTGCGCGCGGTGGCGGTGTTCGACGACGCCGTGCTGACCCGCATGGGCGCCGTCTGCGCCTGGGCGGCGGCGTCGGGCGTCGCGATATTCCTGATCGGCCTGGCGCTGAAGCTCGCCGGCCAGACGACGCCGGGCTGGCTGACCTTCGTGACCGGGTTCCTGGTCCTGGTCTTTCTCCAGACCGCGATCCTCAGCCTGGTGGCGCTGATCATGAACGCGCTCGGCTACCGCTCGCCGGCGGACCTCGAAGCGGCGGCGGCGTCGCTGATCCTGGAGACCGAAACGGCCCCCGGCGATCCTTCCGATGCGTGAGGAAGCCGGCCGGATCCTGCGCTTCGTGCTGAACGGACTGTTCGCGACCGCGGTGCACTACGCCGTCCTCGCCGGCCTGGTGGAAGGCGCCGGCATGGCGTCGGCGGCGGTCGCCAACGCGCTGGCGGCCGTGTGCGGAATCGCGGTGTCCTATGTCGGCAACCGCAGCTTCGTGCTCAGAAGCCGCGCGCCCCACCGCCGGGCCGGGCCGCGCTTTCTCGCCGGCTATGCCGCCGTCGTCGCGCTGCACGGTGGAGCGATGGCGCTCTGGGCGGATCTCGGCGGGCTGGACTACCGCATCGGCTTCCTGCTGTTCACCGGGCTGGCGGCGGTCCTCACCTATCTGCTGAACCGGTTTTTCGTGTTCCGGGAGGCCGGGGCGGAATCACCGTCCAGGTAATCCGGATCGGGCGGGCGGTCGGCGAGTCGCTCCACCGGAAGACCTCCCGGCGCAGCGGCCGCCCGGCGGCGAGCGCGGCCATTGCCGGCGGCAGTTTCCGCCCGGTCCGCCAGACCGCCAGCGCGCCCCGCTCGGCGATGTCCCGGTCCGAAACCCAGGGCGATTTCCGCGCATCGGCATTTATCGATACGGACGGATCGCCCGGCGCCTTCAGCGCGACCAGACCGGCCAGCCATTGATGCCCGGCGACGATCCGGGGCGCCGCGCCGGTCTCCTCGACATAGCCGCGCAGCAGCCGGCCGGCGATCGCATCCTGCGGCCAGGCGACCCGCACCGGCTTGTCGGAGATCGATGCGCCGAACTGCACGGCGCCGGCGTAGGCCGCCGGGACCAGCACCAGCAGGCCGGCGGCCAGCGCGCCGAGCCGGGCGAGCCGCCGCCCGTCGAAGCGCCCCGGCAACAGCGCCATAAGCAGCAGGCCGGACCAGTTGAACATCGGCATGCCCCACATGTCCTTCAGCCCGAGGCCGGCCGCGGCGGCCGCCAGCAGCGTCAGCAAGAGCGGCCCGAGGCCCATGACCATGAGAAAACGGCGCGCCCCGGATTCCTCTGCCGGCGCGCGTGCGGCACCGGCGCCGAACAGACCGGCGCCAAGGGCCATGAGCGCGAACACGGCATGGTCCGCCAGCTGGGCGAGCAGAAAGGCGGCGGGGCCTCCGGCCCTGCTCGATCCCGCCCGCGCCGCCGCATAGTCGAGCGGCAGAAAATCGCTTGCGATCAAAAATCGTACCTGCGGCGCCGCGACGAGGGCGCATACCGCCAGCGCGAGCCACGGGCCCGGCCGGGAGAGGCACGCGCGCCCGCGCCCGTCGGCCAGCAGCCACACAAATGCCGCCAGAAGCAACAGGCAGGACGAATATTTCGCCCACAGCGAGAGGCCGGCGAACAGGCCGAGCAAGAGCCACCAGAGTATGCGCCCGCTGTGGACCGCGCGCCACAGCGCGAGTCCGGTCCACGCCCAGAGCGGCATCTGCAGAAGATTGTGGTTCACCTCCGGCGTCGGCCAGGAATAGTAGAAGATGCCGGTCAGCAGGAGGGTGCCGGCCAGCGCCCGGCCCGGCCCCAGCAGGTCCCGGCCCAGCAGGTAGACGGCGGCGAAGGTCGCGGCGACGCAGCCTTGTCCGAACAGGTAGACCGGCCAGAGCGCGCCGAAGGCAGCCAGGCGGACGGCTTCGAGCAGCAGGCCGGGAAGGTTGGGGTGCTTATAGGTCGCGACGACGCCTTCCCGGCCCCAGACCAGCATTTCGACGACGTCGAGCGGCGGCGCGCTGTGGGTCAGCGCCGGCGCGAGGGTCCAGAACAACGCCTGTGCCGCGCACAGCGCAGCGAGCGCGCGGCCGGGACGCGCCGTGACGCTCTCGAAGAAAGTCATCGGAAAAGCGGCCATCCGGCGCTCTGATTCAATGCGGGGCGCCGCGGTCAGGCCGGCCGGTCGCCAGCGATCGAGATGCGGTGCATGAGGCGCCGGTGGCCGTGATAATCGTTGAGCGGATAGTGCTGGGACGCCCGGTTGTCCCAGAAGGCAAGCGCGCCCGGCGTCCAGACGAAACGGCAGGTGAATTCCGCCTGGGTCTGGTGGCGGAACAGATATTCCAGGATCGGCGCGCTCTCGGCCTCTGTCATGCCCTCGAAGCGCGTCGTGTGCCCGGCATTGACGTAGAGCGCCGGCCGGCCGGTCTCGGGATGGGTGCGCATGACCGGGTGGACGGCCTCTTTCAGCGTCTTCGCGTCCTTGCCCGGCCCGTCGGCGTCGCCGCGGTTACGGGTGATCTGGGCCGACGCCTTGGCCGAGCTGTTGACCGCCCGCAGCGGCCGGAGCGCGGCCTTCATCCCTTCGGAAAGCGTCTCCCAGGCGAGATACTGGTTGGCGAACAGGGTATCGCCGCCCGCCGGCGGCAGCTCCCGCGCCGCCAGCATCGCGCCCATCGGCGGTTCTGCCGTGTAGGTCGTATCGGAATGCCAGATGCCGCCGAAATTGACCCGCTCGTGCTCCAGCTTGACGACCGGCGCGATTTCCGGGAAGCCGTCGATGCCCTCGACCATGGGATAGGGCACCGGATCGCCGAAGCGGCGGGCGAAAGCAAGCTGCTGGGCCGGGGTGATCTCCTGGTCGCGGAAGAAGACGACGAGATGGTCGAGCAGGGCCCGGCGGATCGCCGCCACGGTCGCGTCCGGCAGTTCGGCCGCCAGATCGACGCCGCGGATTTCCGCGCCGATCGCCGGCGCGATCGGCACGATCTTCAGCCCGGTCCCGGTGGCGGCGCCGTCCATACCCGGATTCAAGCGGCGGCGGCAACGCTTGGCAAGCCGAACTTCCGCGCTGCCGGCGATGGTCTGCGATTTGACGGTTCGCTTGCGATATGGCCAAAAAGGGCCGGACCGAGGCCGCCGCTGAAGATTTCGCGCCATGACCATCGTCGAAGCTGCCCCGCCCGCCGCCGATCCTGCCGCCGATCCTGCTGGGAGCATCGCCGGCAACCCCTATGCCCCGGACCCGGAGATCGAGGCGATCCGGCAGTCCGTGCGCGCGCTGTGCGCCGGGTATCCGGGCGAATACTGGCGAGCGAAGGACCGGGAGCGCGCCTACCCGACGGAGTTCGTGCGGGCGCTCACCGAGGCCGGCTTTCTCGCCGTGCTGATCCCGGAGGAATACGGCGGCAGCGGCCTCGGCCTGCGCGCCGCCTGCGCGATCCTCGAGGAGATCCACAAGAGCGGCAGCAACGGCGCGGCCTGCCACGCCCAGATGTACATCATGGGCACGATCCTGCGTCATGGCTCGGAGGCGCAGAAAACGCGCTGGCTGCCGGGCATCGCCTCGGGCGACCTGCGGCTGCAGGCGTTCGGCGTCACCGAGCCGGGCAGCGGCACCGACACGCTTTCGCTGCGCACCGTCGCCGAGAAGAAGGGCAACGACCGCTACGTCGTGAACGGCCAGAAGGTCTGGACCTCGCGCGCCGAGCATTCCGACCTGATGCTGCTGCTCGCCCGGACGACGCCGAAGGAGGATGTGCGGAAACGCACGGAGGGCCTGTCCGTCTTCGTCGTCGACATGCGCGAGGCGCGGGGCAAGGGCCTGACGATCCAGCCGATCCGCACCATGATCAACCATGCCACCACCGAGGTCTTCTTCGACGATCTGGAGGTGCCGGCGGACAACCTGATCGGCGCGGAAGGCCAGGGCTTCCGTTACATCCTCGACGGCATGAACGCCGAGCGGGTGCTGATCGGCGCGGAATGCATCGGCGACGCCCGCTGGTTCATCGGGAAGGCGCGCGACTATGCCGCCGAGCGCAATGTGTTCGGCCGGCCGATCGGCCAGAACCAGGGCATCCAGTTCCCGATTGCGAAGGCCTATGCCGCGACCGAAGCCGCCGACCTGATGGTGCAGAAGGCGGCCAGCCTGTTCGACGCCGGTGAGAAGCCCGGCGCCGAGGCCAACATGGCCAAGATGCTCGCCGCCGACGCCGCCTGGGAGGCCGCCGACATGTGCATGCAGGCCCATGGCGGCTTCGCCTTCGCCGAGGAATACGATATCGAGCGCAAGTTCCGCGAAACCCGCCTCTACCGGACCGCGCCGATCTCGACCAACCTGATCCTCAGCTACATCGCCGAGCATGTGCTGGGCCTGCCGCGATCGTTTTGAGGGCTGTGCGAAGTCGCGGAGGCGGGCGCCATCCCCCGGGAGCAAGGCACGCATGAATCCCTTCGCCGACATTCTCGTCATTTCCATCGACCAGGCGGCCGCAGCGCCGCTGTGCGCGGCCAAGCTGGCGGATGCCGGGGCGCGGGTAATCAAGGTCGAGCGGCCGGGCGGCGATTTCGCGCGCTACTACGATACCGCGGTCAACGGCCTGTCGGCCTATTTCGTCTGGCTCAACCGGGGCAAGCAATCCATCGTCCTCGACCTCAAGAACGCGGCGGACGCGGCGCTGCTGCACCGGATGATCGCAAAGGCCGACGTGTTCCTGCAAAACCTCGCGCCGGGCGCGGCGGCGAAGCTCGGCTTCGGGTCCGAAGCCCTGCGCGCGCGGCATCCGCGGCTCATCGCCTGCGATATCTCCGGCTACGGCGACGGCGGGCCCTACGAGGCGATGAAGGCCTACGACCTGTTGGTGCAGGCGGAATCCGGCGTCGCCGCGATCACCGGCAGCCCGGAAGAGCCGGCCCGGGTCGGCGTCTCGGTCGCCGATTTTTCCGCCGGAGTGCATGCCTACGGCGCGATCATGGAAGCGCTCTACGCGCGCGAGAAGACCGGCGAGGGAAGGGCAATCTCCGTCTCCCTGTTCCACACCCTCGCCGACTGGATGAACGTGCCGCTGTTCCACAACGACCTTGGGGACGGCGGCTTCGCGCGGGTCGGCCTGCGCCATCCGACCATCGCGCCCTACGGCCTGTTCCTGTGCGCCGGCGGCGAGCCCATCGTGCTCGCCATCCAGAATGCCCGCGAATGGGTGCGGCTGTGCGAAGCCGTGCTGGAGCGGCCGGACATGGCGGACGACCCGCGCTTTGCCGACAACGGGGCGCGGGTGGCGAACCGGCCGGCGCTGGAGGCCGAAATGGGCGCCGTCTTCGGCGCGTTATCGCGCGGCGAGACGATCCGCCGGCTCGAGGCGGCGCAGATCGCCTGGGGGCGGGTCAACAGCGTCGCCGACCTCTCGGCCCATCCCGAGCTGCGGCGCGTGCCGGTCGAGACGCCGAACGGCCCGGCGCAGATGGTCCCGCCCGGTACGCTGGTCCGCGAGCTGGGCCCGCCGCGACTCGGCGCCGTCCCGGCCCTGGACGAGCACGGCCCGGCCATTCGGGCGGAGTTCGCCGCGGACCGGCCCGGAAACTGAATGGGCGACCGAGTGGGCGACCGGGTGGGCGGCTGAGCGGCGAACGGCCGGGCCGCTACATCGCCAGCCCTTTGACGAACAGGCCGAGCCCGGCGACGAACAGCAGGGCGAGAATCAGGTTGCGGTAGCGCTCTTCCGGCACCCGGGCGCGAATTCGGCCGCCGGCGAACATGCCCAGGAGCGCCGGGATCATCAGGCCGGCGGAAACCGCGGCGACCTCCCAGGTGACCGCCCCCTTGACGACCACCGATACGGCCCAGGGCACCACGATGATGAACAGCACATAACCCGACGCCTGGATGAACTCGTCCTTCTTCAGGCCGAGCACCTGCCACCAGGCGGCGAGCGGCGCGGCGAGCGAGCCGGTCGCGCCCTGGAGCACGCCGAGCGCGAGACCGACGGGAATCGCCAGACGCGCCTCCCAGACCCGCGGCAGGGCGGGCGGAATGCGCGTGACGTTGATGACGACATAGCCGCACACGACGACGCCGAGCAGCACCTCGATGATCCGCTGGTCGACGGCGAACAGCAATTCCGTGCCGCCCCAGACGCTGAGTGCCGCTGCGAGCGCCAGCACCGTGTAGCGGCGGGCGATGTCGCGCACGCCCCCCATCTGGAGGATCTGCACCAGGTTCAACACCAGGCTGGACACCAGGACGAACGGCACCGCGGCCCTGGGCTCGATGACGATCGACATGAGCGCGATCGCCACCAGCGGCAGGCCCATGCCGATCAAGCCCTTCACCGTCCCGGCAAGGCAGAAGGCGAGCGCGAAATAGAGATAGAGGATGGGGCGGCTCCGGACGACAACGCGCCCGGCGGGAGGGCCGGGCGGAGCGGACCATAGCGTCGGCAACCGCGGCGCGATAGGTTCGGCGCGCCGCAAATTCCTGCGCGCCCAGGTCCGAGACAGCGAGCCCGACCATGAGTCCGACGCCTTTCACGATCGATGTGCCACAGGAAAAGCTCGACCGGGTCCTGCAACGGGTCCGCGAATTCCCGTGGCCGGCAGAAAAGGTCGACAGCGGCTGGGCGCTGGGTCCGGATCCGGACTGGCTGCGCGATTTCTGCCGCTATTGGATCGAGGAGTACGACTGGCGCGCGGTGGAAGCCCGGCTCAACGCGCTTCCGCATTTTACGGCCGGAGCCGGCGGGCTGGCCCTGCATTTCGTCCATTGCCGCTCGCCGCGGGCCGACGCGAAGCCGCTGCTGCTGGTCCACGGCTGGCCGGGTTCCTTCATCGAATTCGAGGAGATGTTCGGGCCGCTGACCGACCCCGCCGCCCACGGCGCGCCGGACGCGCCGGCCTTCCATGTCGTCGCACCGTCGCTGCCGGGCTACGCCTTTTCCGAAAAGCCCCCCGGCCCGATCGGCCCGCGGCGCATGGCCGGGCACATCGCCGCCCTGATGGGCGACGTGCTGGGCTATGACGGCTACATCGCCCAAGGCGGCGACTGGGGCAGCGTGATCTGCGGCTGGATCGGCCACGACCATGCGGCCGGCGAACGGCGCGGCGGGTGCGGCGGCGTGCACCTCAACATGTTCGGCGTCCGTCCGTCGCGGGAACGGGAAGGCGGCGGCATCGAACCCGTCCCGCCGCAGAACGCGGAAGAGGACGCGTGGCGGCGAAAGGGCGAACGCTGGCGGATGAAGGAAGGCGGCTATTTCCACGTCCAGGCGACCAAGCCCGAATCGCTCGCCTACGCCATGCTCGACAGCCCTGTCGGGGTCGCCGCCTGGATCGGCGAGAAATTCCGCACCTGGATCGACGGGCAACAGGCCAGTCTCGACCGGGTCATCGGCCGCGAACGGCTGCTCACGAACCTGATGCTCTATATCGTCAACGACGCCTTCGGCAGCGCCTCGTGGACCTATAACGGCTACAGCCGCGACGGCGATTCCCTGTTTCCGCCCGGCGGCCGCGTGCGCGTCCCGACCGGCATCGCCAATTTCCCGCGCGAGATCATCCCCTTCCCGCCGCGGCCCTACGTCGAGAAGGGGTACAACGTCGCCCGCTGGACCGACATGCCGCGCGGCGGCCATTTCGCCGCCATGGAGGCGCCGGACCTGCTGCTCGACGACATCCGCGCCTTTGCCGGGGCGATTGGATAACAACCGGTTGAGCGCAGGGCCTGCGCGCCGATTCCTTCGTGACGCATGCTTCAAGTTTGACTAAGACTGCCGCCCTGCGTGCGGCGCGGCGGAATGCCGTTTCCGGTACGGGCGCCGGGCCGCCGGAAGAACGAGACCTGTGAATGTCAAAGACCCTGGAGGGGTGACGATGAAACGACTTGTAACAACGGTGGCGGTTGCCGCCGTCCTTGGGGCCGCCGCCATGCCGGCGTCGGCCAAGAATGTCCTGAAATGGGCGAGCCAGGGCGACGCCCTGACCGCCGACCCCCATTCGCAGAACGAGGGCCCGACCAACGCGGCGACCCTGCAGATTTACGAATCGCTGGTGTTCCGCGATCCGGCCATGAAGCTGATCCCGGCGCTGGCGACCAACTGGTCGACGGTCGCCGGCAAGCCGAACGTGTGGGAATTCAAGCTGCGCAAGGGCGTGAAATTCCACGACGGCTCGGCGTTCAGCGCCGACGACGTCGTCTTCACCATGCAGCGCATCAAGCTGCCGACCTCGGACTTCAAGAACTATGTCAAGAGCGTCGTCGAGGTGAAGAAGGTCGACAGCCACACGGTGCAGCTGATCACCAAGGGTCCGAACCCGATCCTGCCCAACCAGCTGACCCAGATCGGCATCATGTCGGCCGCCTGGGCCAAGAAGCACAAGGTCGAGAAGCCGCTGGACTTCAAGAATAACGAAGAGAGCTACGCCGCGCGCCATGCCAACGGCACCGGCCCCTACATGCTGAAACTGCGCGAGCCGGGCGTCCGCACCATCCTGGTGCGCAACCCGGCCTGGTGGGGCTGGAAGGACGCCGGCGGCAATGTCGACGAAATCGTCTATACGCCGATCAAGAACGCCGCGACGCGCGTCGCCGCGCTGCTCTCCGGCCAGGTCGATTTCGTGCTCGATCCGCCGTTCCAGGATCTCAACCGCATCGGCCGCAGCGCCAAGCTGAAGGTCGTCCAGACGCCGCAGATCCGGACCATCTTCCTCGGCCTGGACACCGGCGTGAAGGAATTGCGCACCTCCGACGTCAAGGGCAAGAACCCGTTCGCCGACGCCAAGGTGCGCGAAGCGATGTACCGGGCGATCGACATCGCGGCGATCCGCAAGGTCGTGATGCGCGGCCTCGCCGTGCCGGCCGGCATCATCACCTCGCCGGGCGTCCACGGCTATACCAAGGCCCTGAACGAGCGGCCGGCCTACGATCCGGCCAAGGCCAAGGCCCTGCTCGCCGAGGCGGGCTATCCGAACGGCTTCACCGTCCGGCTGGACTGCCCGAACAACCGCTACAACAACGACGAGAAGATCTGCATCGCGGTGGTCGGCATGCTCGGCAAGGTCGGCATCAAGGTCAATCTGGACGCGATTCCGAAGTCCAAGCACTTCCCGAAGATCCAGAAGCGGGTGACCGACTTCTACATGCTGGGCTGGGGCGTGCCGACGCTGGATAGCCATTATGTGTTCACCTACCTCTACCACTCGAAGGGGCCGTGGAACGCAACGGGCTACGCCAATCCGCGGGTCGACGAGCTGACCGACGCCATGCCGGTCACGGTCGATCTCAAGAAGCGCGACGCGATGATCGCCGAGGCGTGGAAGCATGTGAAAGGCGCCAACGCCTACCTGCCGCTGCACCACCAGGTGATCGTGTGGGGCATGTCGAAGAAGCTCGACCTGCCGATCCGGGCCGACGATTCCCCGCACTTCCGCTGGGCGAAGATGAGCAAGTAACCGGCGAGCAGGAAACCGCACCCGGCGTTCCGTCCGCCGGCCTTCGGCTCCGCACCCTGCGGGACCGGCGGCCGGCGGACTGCTTTTGCGATAGGGGATCGCAGGCCGGCTTCCGGCCGGAAACCTGAGCGGACATGTTCAGCTATCTCGTCAACCGCGTGTTCCAGGCCGTCGGCGTTCTGCTGGTGGTCGCGCTGCTGTCGTTCGTGATCTTCAATTACGTCGGCGACCCGATCAACAACATGGTCGGGCAGGAGGCGACGCTCGAAGACCGCGAGGAACTGCGCGAGCGGCTCGGCCTGAACGATTCGGTGATCGTGCAGTTCCTGCGCTTCGTCGCCAACGCGGCCGAGGGCGAGTTCGGCATCTCCTACCAGTTCCAGCGCAAGGTCTCCGACCTGATCCTGGAGCGCATGCCGGCGACGCTGGAGCTGGTGTTCGTCTCGGCGGTCATCGCGCTGGCGGCCGGCATCGGGCTGGGCGTCTTTACCGGCCTCAGGCGCGACAGCTGGCTCAGCCGCTTCGTGCTCACCGTCTCGCTGGTCGGGGTCTCCCTGCCGACCTTCGTGATCGGCATCCTGCTCATCTACATCTTCTCGGTCGGCCTGGAATGGCTGCCCTCCTTCGGCCGCGGCGACACGGTGCGCATCGGCGACTGGGACAGCGGCCTGCTCACCGGCTCGGGCTGGCTCGCCATCATCCTGCCGGCCATCACCCTCGGCCTGTTCCAGCTCACCATCATCCTGCGCCTGGTGCGCGCCGAGATGCTCGAGGTGCTGCGCACCGACTACATCAAGTTCGCGCGCGCCCGCGGCCTGTCGCGCCGGGCGATCAATTTCGGCCATGCGCTGAAGAACACGATGGTACCGGTCATCACCATCGCCGGCCTGCAGATCGGCACGCTGATCGCCTTCTCGATCATCACCGAGACCGTCTTCCAGTGGCCGGGCATGGGCCTTTTGTTCATCCAGGGTGTCGAATTCGCCGACGTGCCGATCATGGGCGCCTACCTGCTGCTCGCCGCCATCGCCTTCGTCGCGATCAACCTGATCGTCGACCTGCTCTACGCCGCCGTCGACCCGCGGCTGCGCGTCTCGGCCCAACGCGGCAAGGGCACGGCATGACGGCCCGTCCGGCAACCGGCGCCGCACCCGGCACCGCCGGCCGCCTGCTCGGCGCGCTCTATCGCGGCGCCGACAGCGACCTTGCCTACAGCTTCCGGCGCAATCCGGTGGTCGTGACCGCGGCCATAGTCACCCTGCTTTATTTCTTCGGTGCGGCCTTCGCCGACTGGCTTGCGCCGCACACACCGTTCGACCCGTCGACGCTGAGCCTGGGCGACGCGGAAAAGCCGCCGGCCTGGATCGAGGGCGGCGACTGGAGCTACCTGCTCGGCACCGACAACCAGGGCCGGGATATTTTCTCGACCATCCTCTACGGCAGCCGCCTGTCGCTCATCGTCGGCTTCAGCGCCGTCATCTTCTCGGTCGTGCTTGGCGTCGGTCTCGGGGTGACGTCGGGCTATTTCGGCGGCTGGTACGAATCTGTCGTCATGCGCGCCGCCGACGTGCAGCTCACCCTGCCCTCGATCCTGGTCGCGCTGATGGTTGACGGCGTCGCCCGGGCGATCTTCGCCGGCACCGACATCAAGACCGACGCGACCTTCGCGATCTACGTCCTGATCTTCGCCATCGGCATCTCGGCCTGGCCGCAATATGCGCGCGTCGTCCGCTCGGCGACGCTGGTGGAGAAGTCGAAGGACTATGTCGCGGCGGCGCGGGTGATCGGCATCCCGCCCTGGCGCATCATGCTGCGCCATGTCCTGCCCAACACGATGGGGCCGGTGCTGGTGATCGGCACCATCGATCTCGCGCTCGCCGTCATCACCGAGGCGACGCTCTCCTTCCTCGGCGTCGGCATCCCGCCGACCCAGCCCTCCCTCGGCACGCTGATCCGGGTGGGGCAGGAGTTCCTGTTCTCCGGCCAGTGGTGGATCACCCTGTTCCCGGCGCTGGCGCTGGTGCTGCTCGTGCTTGCCGTCAACCTGCTGGGCGACTGGCTGCGCGACGCCCTCAACCCGAAGCTGCGCTGATGAACGGGGCCGCAGCGAAAACCCTGCTCGACGTGCGCGGCCTCAAGGTCGGCCTGCCGAACCGACGCGGCCACCTGTCGATCCTCAACGGCGTCGACCTGCATGTGAAGGAAGGCGAGGTCCTCGGCGTGGTCGGCGAGTCCGGGGCCGGCAAATCAATCACCGGCCTCGCCGTGATCGGGCTGCTCGAGCCGCCGGCGCGGGTCGACGGCGGCGAGGTCTGGTTCGACGGCGCGCGCATCGACGGCCTCTCGGGCGACGAGCTGCGCCGGATCCGCGGCGCGAAGATCGGCGTGATCTTCCAGGATCCGCTGACCAGCCTGAACCCGCTCTACACCATCGGATTCCAGCTCACCGAGACCATCCGCACCCATATGGACCTGGGCGCGGACGCGGCGGAAAGGCGCGCCGTCGAACTGCTCGACGAGGTCGGCATTCCGGCGGCGGCCTCGCGCCTCGGCGCCTATCCCCACGAATTCAGCGGCGGCATGCGCCAGCGGGTCGTGATCGCGCTTGCGCTGTGCGCCAACCCGCGGCTCATCATCGCCGACGAGCCGACGACGGCGCTCGACGTGTCGATCCAGGCCCAGATCATCGGCGTGCTCAAGCGGCTGTGCCGGGAGCACGGCACCGCGGTCATGCTGATCACCCACGACATGGGCGTGATCGCCGAGACCGCCGACCGGGTTGCGGTCATGTATGCCGGCCGGGTGATCGAGGACGGCACGGTCTCCGAGGTCGTGCGCAACGCCTCGCACCCCTATTCCCACGGGCTGATGGGCTCGATCCCGACGATCGGCGCGCGCATCGGCCGGCTGCCCCAGATCCGTGGGTCCATGCCGCGGGTCGGCGCGGTGCCGGCGGGATGCGCCTTCGCGCCGCGCTGCCCGGAAGTGCGCGAGCTGTGCCGCGCCGAGCGGCCGGTCATGATGGCCGGCAGGACGACGAGCGCCGCCTGCTGGCAATACTCGCCGCGCTGGTCCGATGCCGCCGCGGCAGCCGAAGGAGCGGCCGCCGATGGCTGAGACGCCGCTCCTGCAGGTCGAGGATCTGGCGGTCCATTTCCGCCTGCCGCTACCGGTTGCCGAGCGGGCGATGGGCCGGAGGCCGAAAGTCCTGAAGGCGGTCGACGGCGTGAGCTTCGCCATCGGCAAGGGCGTGACCCTTTCGGTGGTCGGCGAATCGGGCTGCGGCAAGTCGACGGTCGCCCGGCTGATCGCCGGCCTCTACCGGCCGACCCGGGGCCGGGTGGCGATCGACGGCCATGACGTGACCGCCGCGCGGGACCGGACGCGGGCGATCCGCCGGCGGCTCACCATGATCTTCCAGGACCCGCAGGCCTCGCTCAACCCGCGCTGGCGGGTGCGGGACATCATCGCCGAGCCGATCCGGGCCTTCGGCATCGCCGGCGACTCGAGGGAATCGGTCCGCCGGGTCAACGGGCTGCTCGAACAGGTCGGCCTCGCAGCCGCCGACGGCGAGAAATACCCGCACGAATTCTCCGGCGGCCAGCGCCAGCGCATCTCCATCGCCCGGGCGCTGGCGAGCCAGCCGGACCTGATCCTGTGCGACGAGCCGACCTCGGCGCTCGACGTCTCGGTCCAGGCCCAGATCCTCAACCTCATGCGCGACCTGCAGGACGATCTGGGGCTGACCTACCTGTTCATCAGCCACGATCTCGCGGTCGTGCACCACATGTCGGACCGCATCGCGGTGATGTATCTCGGCCGCTTCGTCGAGGTCGCCGACGCCGCCGCGCTGTTCGCCGCGCCGCAGCACCCCTATACGCAGCTGCTGCTCGAGACGATCCCCGACCTCGGCATGACCGGGCGCGACCGCGAGGCGGTGGCCGGCGAGGTGCCCAGCCCGATCGACCCGCCGGGTGGCTGCGCCTTCCATCCGCGCTGCCCGCACGCCAACGAGCGCTGCCGCACCGAGCGCCCCGAACTGCGCGCGTCACAGTCCGGCGACGGCGGCGCCGTGGCCTGCCACGCGGTCGAGGAGGGACGGCTGCCGCCGGCGCCGGCCGGCGAAGCGGCCGATGGGTGAGCGGCGCGACCGGTGGCGGCGGGTATGCCTGAGGGCGCAGCTACCGCTGGTTGCCCAGGCCGCCGTAAATCGCGCGCTTCGCACGGTCGGTGGAGACAGTCCTGTCGGACCGGTCGCCGCCCGGCGCAGCGCTCGCCGCAGCATCGGCCGAGGCCGTCCTGGTGAACCGGTCGCCGCTGTCCAGCACCGGGCCCTGGCAGGCCGCCAGCAGGACCGCCGCCAGAGCGACGGCTGCGAACCGGCCCGGCGGCACATGCCGGCGCACGGGATCGCTGTCGTTTCGGGTTGAAGAGGCGTGCATGAGTCTGTCCTCGTCTGAATGTCCGTTCCTCGAATCGATATGGCGATTGCCGGGCGCGATACAGCAGGCGGTGCCGCGAGGCGGCGTTCACAGTTCTGCGAGGTTGCCAGCACGCGAAATTTCCGGATCACCGGTAGCCGACAAGCCTCAGGCCGGGCGGGGACCTCGCTGCCTGCTCGCGGACTCCGAATTCACCGGACAGAGGTAGGTCCCAATGCCCGAACTGCCCGAAGTCGAGACGGTGGTGCGCGGGTTGCGGCCGGTGCTGGAGGGGGCGGTGCTGGTCCGGGCCGAGGCGCGGCGGCCGGACCTGCGCATTCCGGTTCCGGCGGATTTCTCCGAACGGCTCACCGGCAGGACCGTGCGGTCGGTGCGGCGGCGGGCGAAATACATCCTGGCGACGCTCGACGACGGCGCGCTGCTGATCCTCCATCTCGGCATGTCCGGCCGGCTTTATATCGACCGGGGCGATCCGGACCTGCTGGCTCACGACCATATCGTGCTCAAGACCGATCGGGGCGACACGATCCGGCTCAACGATCCGCGCCGCTTCGGCCTTGTCGCGCTCGACCGGGTCGAGACGATCGACCGGCACCGCCTGTTCGCCGGGGCCGGGCCGGAGCCGCTCGGCAACGCCTTCAACGGCCCGGCCCTCGCCGCGAAGCTCAAGGGCCGGCGCACGCCGCTCAAGGCGGCATTGCTCGACCAGAAGACGGTCGCCGGTCTGGGCAACATCTATGTCTGCGAGGCGCTGTTCTTCGCCGGCCTGTCGCCGATGCGGCTGGCCCGCAACGTCTCGGCGCGGCAGGCCGAGGCGCTCGCCGGCGCCATCAAGGATGTGCTGATGAAGGCCATCGCGGCCGGCGGCTCCAGCCTGCGCGACTATGTCCAGCCGTCGGGCGAACTGGGCTATTTCCAGCACCAGTGGGCGGTCTACGGCAAGGAAGGCGAGGCGTGTCCGGGCTGCGACTGCGCCGTCGGGAAGACCGGCGGCATCCGGCGCATCGTGCAGTCCAACCGCTCGACTTTCTACTGTCCGCACCGGCAGCGATAGGCTAGAACCGGCGCCTCTCCAGCAAATTTCCGGCGAAGACGCGAGGCAAAGCCGATGCCGCGCGCCTTGAGAGAGCAGCGGAGCAGACGAATGGCCTACGAGAACATCATCTACGAAACCCGCGGCCCGGTCGGGCTGATCAGGCTCAACCGGCCGAAAGCCCTCAACGCGCTCAATTCGGCGCTGGTCGCCGAGCTGGGCGACGCGCTGAACAAGGCGCAGAACGAAGACGCCATCGGCGCCATCGTGCTGACTGGCAACGAGAAGGCCTTCGCCGCCGGCGCCGACATCAAGGAAATGCAGGCAAAGTCGTTCCAGGACGTCTATCTGGAAGACTTCATCACCAACGGCTGGGAGGTCGTCACGACGATCCGCAAGCCGGTCATCGCCGCGGTGGCCGGCTATGCGCTGGGCGGCGGCTGCGAGGTCGCCATGATGTGCGATTTCATCCTGGCGGCGGAGAATGCGCGCTTCGGCCAGCCTGAGATCAACCTCGGCATCCTGCCCGGCGCCGGCGGCACCCAGCGGCTGACCAAATTCGTCGGCAAGTCCAAGGCGATGGAAATGTCGCTGACCGGCCGGATGATGGACGCCGAGGAGGCCGAGCGCGCCGGGCTGATCAGCCGCATCGTGCCCCTCGAAGACCTGGTGGACGAAGCGGTCAAGACCGCGGAAGCCATCGCGAAGCAGTCGCGCCCGGCGGTCTACATGACCATCGAGTCGATCGACCGCGCCTACGAGACGCCGTTGCGCGAGGGCGTGCTGTTCGAGCGCCGGATGTTCCACGCCGCCTTCGCGACCGACGACCGGGCCGAGGGCATGGCCGCCTTCATCGAGAAGCGCGCGCCGAAATTCAAGAACCGCTAGGCCGCTTGCCGCGGCGGCGCAGGAAGGGGTTTCGTCGATGGCCGAGTTGATTCTGCATCACTATGAAGGCTCGCCCTTCGCCCACAAGATCCGCGCGATCCTCGGCTTCAAGGGCCTGGCCTGGCGGTCCGTCGAGATCCCGATGATCATGCCGAAGCCGGACCTGATGCCGCTTTCCGGCGGCTATCGGCGGACGCCGGTGCTGCAGGCCGGCGCCGACGTCTATCACGACACCCAATTGATCGCCGCCGAGCTGGAGCGCCGTCACCCGGCGCCGACCCTGTATCCGAACGGCGGCGAGGGGATGGCCCATGCGCTCACCTTCTGGGCCGACGGCGCGCTGTTCGGCGCCGTCACCGGCGCGGCCTTCGCCCATATCGCCGATCGGATGCCGCCGGCCTTCTTCGCCGACCGGGCCGCCATGCGCGGACAGCAGCCGGTGCCGCCGGAGAAGATCATGGCCGCCGCACCCCGGCTGGTCGCGGAGTTGAACCGCACGCTCCACCTGGTCGACAGCTGGCTGGCGGACGGACGGCTCTTCCTGCTCGGCGACGCGGCCGGGCTGGCCGATTTCTCGATTTTCCACCCCTTCTGGATGGTGAACCGGGCCGGCCGGAAAAATGCTGCGCTGCTCGAGCCGTTCTCCAACATCCGCGGCTGGCTCGGCCGGATTGCGGCCTTCGGCACGGGGTCGCCGACCGATCTGGATGCGCAGGAGGCGCTGGATATTGCCAGATCCGCCGATCCGGCCGATCCGGGCGAGAGCGCGCCCGACGATGCCGGGCCGGCCCCTGGGCAGACGGTCTCGGTGCTGGCGGCGGACAAGGTGCCGGAAGCGGTCTTCGGCGAGGTCGTCGCCGTGCGGCGCAACGAAGTCGTCGTCCGGCGCGCCGACGACCGGGTCGGCACCGTCCACAACCATTTCCCGCGCTCCGGCTACATCATCCGCCCGGCGTGAGCGGGTGGCGACGCCCTTCCGGGCAATTCCGGTTTCCGCTCTTTCGGCCAGTAGGGGAGGGTTTGAAACCCTCCCCTACGCTCCGGCTCGCGCCGACTTCACCGCCTCATAGGCCTCCAGCGCTATGCGCCGGGCCGTGGCGTGACCCACGACCGGGCGCGGATAGGCTTCGCCCAGGCGCACGCCGGCCGCGTGCAGCACCTCCGGCGGCGCTTCCCAGGGGCGATGGATCCACCGGTCCGGCAGGCCGGCGAGTTCCGGGACGAAGCGGCGAACATACTCGCCCTGCGGATCGAATTTCTCGCCCTGGGCGACCGGGTTGAAGATGCGGAAATAGGGCGCGGCATCGGCGCCGCAGCCGGCCACCCACTGCCAGCCGCCGCTGTTGTTGGCGAGATCGGCATCGACCAGCGTGTCCCAGAACCAGGCCGCGCCGTCCTGCCAGCGGATCCGCAGATGCTTGACCAGGAATGACGCGGCGACCATGCGCAGCCGATTGTGCATCCAGCCGGTCTGCCAGAGCTGCCGCATCCCGGCGTCGACGAAGGGATAGCCGGTCCTTCCTTGCTGCCACACCCGCAGCGCTTCCGGATTTTCCTCCCAGGGAAACTCGGCAAAGCGCGGCTGCAGCGGCGCTTCGGGCAGGTCGGGAAAATGGTGGAGCAGATGGTACGAGAATTCGCGCCAGCCGAGTTCGGCGAGGAACTTTCGGGGGCCGGCGTCGGCCTCGCCGTCGCCGACGGCGG
>CBDCQR010000007.1:0-25281 GCA_965220685.1 Alphaproteobacteria bacterium | reverse complement strand
GGATCTGACCTACGAGAACTTCGCCGCCGTCCTGCGCGCCCTGAAGAACGGCGACGACCTGCCGGCAGGATCGCAGGCCGGCCGCCGCTCGTCGGAGCCCGAAGGCGGCGCCCTGACCCTGCTCGACGTGCCGCCTCCGGTGCGGTTCGATCCGGCGGCGATCTATGGCGCGCCGTCGGCGGCCCCGGCCGAGCCGCCCGCCGCTGGGGCCGCCCGCCCGCCCGCGCTCGATGCGCCGCGCGGCGGCGAGTCGGACCCGCTCACCCGCATCAAGGGCCTCGGCGCGAAGATCGAGCGCGCGCTGCACGACATCGGCGTCTATCACTTCGACCAGGTCGCGGCCTGGACGCCGGACCAGAGCGCGTGGGTGAACGAGGCGCTGAAACTCGGCGGCCGGATCGAACGCGGGGACTGGATCGCGCAGGCCGCGGCGCTGGCCGAAGCGGGGGAGGGCGGCGCCTGATGCTCGACGACCGCGACCGCATCTTCACCAACCTCTACGGCTTCGAGGACTGGGGCCTCAAGGGCGCGCGCCGGCGCGGCGACTGGGACCAGACCGCCTGGTTCCTGGAGCAGGGCCGCGACTGGATCTGCCAGCAGGTCAAGGAATCGGGCCTGCGCGGGCGGGGCGGCGCCGGCTTCCCGACCGGGCTCAAATGGACCTTCATGCCGCCGGACGACAAGCGCGACGGCCGCCCGCACTATCTGGTCGTCAACGCCGACGAGTCCGAGCCCGGCACCTGCAAGGATCGGGACATCATGCGGCACGATCCGCACAAGCTGGTCGAAGGCTGCCTGCTCGCCGGTTTCGCGATGGGCGCCAACGCGGCCTACATCTACGTCCGCGGCGAGTTCTACCGCGAGGGGGAGCGGCTGCAGGCTGCGGTCGACGAGGCCTACGGGGCCGGGCTGATCGGCAGGAACGCCTGCGGTTCGGGCTGGGATTTCGATATCCACATCCATCGCGGCGCCGGCGCCTATATCTGCGGCGAGGAGACGGCGCTGCTGGAGAGCCTGGAAGGAAAGAAGGGCCAGCCGCGCCTCAAGCCGCCGTTCCCGGCCAACGCCGGCCTCTACGGCTGTCCGACCACGGTGAACAACGTCGAATCGATCGCCGTCGTGCCGACGATCCTGCGCCGCGGCGCCGCCTGGTTCGCCGGGATCGGCCGCGACGCGCGCAACACCGGCACCAAGCTGTTCTGCATTTCCGGCCATGTGAACACGCCGTGCAACGTCGAAGAGGCGATGGGCATCCCGTTCCGCGAGCTGATCGAGAAACACGCCGGCGGCGTGCGCGGCGGCTGGGACAACCTGCTGGCCGTAATTCCCGGCGGCTCCTCGGTGCCCTGCCTGCCGGCGGACACCTGCCAGGACCTGCCGATGGATTTCGATACGCTGGCCGGCCTCAAATCGGGCCTCGGCACCGCGGCGGTCATCGTGATGGACAGGTCGACCGATATCGTCGACGCGATCTGCCGCCTGTCGAAATTCTACATGCACGAGAGCTGCGGCCAGTGTACGCCCTGCCGCGAGGGCACCGGCTGGATGTGGCGCGTCATGACGCGGCTGGTGCGCGGCGACGCGGACATCGGCGAGATCGACATGCTGGAAGAGGTGACCTACCAGGTCGAGGGCCACACAATCTGCGCCCTCGGCGATGCGGCGGCCTGGCCGATCCAGGGCCTGATCCGGCATTTCCGGCCCGAACTGGAGCGCCGGATCCTCGAACGCAAGGTGGCGGCGTAAGCGCGATGGCGACGATAACCGTTGACGGCACCGAGCATGAGGTCGACGGCCGCCTGACCCTGTTCCAGGCGTTGCAGTCGATCGGCAAGGAAGTGCCGCATTTCTGCTTCCACGAGCGGCTGTCGATCGCCGGCAACTGCCGCATGTGCCTGGTCGAGGTGGAGAAGGCGCCCAAGCCGGTGGCGTCCTGCGCGCAGCCGATCCTGGACGGCATGGTCGTGTTCACCGATTCGGAGAAGACCATCAAGGCCCGCAAGGGCGTGATGGAATTCCTGCTGATCAACCATCCGCTGGACTGCCCGATCTGCGACCAGGGCGGCGAATGCGACCTGCAGGACCAGGCGATGGCCTACGGTCACGACCGCACCCGCTTCGAGGAGAACAAGCGGGCGGTCCACGACAAGGAAATGGGGCCGCTGGTCAAGACCATCATGACCCGCTGCATCCATTGCACCCGCTGCATCCGCTTCGCCGAGGAGGTCGCCGGCGTCGAGGAGATCGGCGCGCTGCACCGCGGCGAGCATATGGAGATCACGACCTATCTCGAACGCTCGCTGACCTCCGAACTGTCGGGCAACGTCATCGACCTGTGCCCGGTCGGTGCGCTGACCTCCAAGCCCTACGCCTTCACCGCGCGGTCGTGGGAGCTGCGCAAGACCGAATCGGTCGACGTGATGGACGCGGTCGGCTCCAGCATCCGGGTCGACAGCCGCGGCGCCGAGGTCATGCGCGTGCTGCCGCGGCTCAACGACGACATCAACGAGGAATGGATTTCGGACAAGACGCGCTTCGCCTGCGACGGGCTGAAACGGCAACGGCTGGACCGGCCCTATGTCCGCCGCGACGGCAGGCTCGAGCCCGCCTCCTGGTCCGAAGCCTTCGCCGCGATTGCCGACAGGATTGCGGAGACCGGCGGCGCGGGCATGGCGGCGATCGCCGGCGACCAGGCCGATTGCGAGGCCATGATCGCGCTCAAGGACCTGTTTGCGGCCTGCGGCTCGGCGCATATCGACTGCCGCCAGGACGGCGCGAAAGTCGATCCGGCGGTGCGCGCGAGTTACCTGTTCAACAGCGGGATCGCGGGAATCGACGATGTCGATGCCCTGCTGCTGATCGGCGCCAACCCCCGGATCGAGGCCGCGGTGCTCAACGCGCGCATCCGGCGGCGCTGGCGGGCCGGCGGGTTCCGCATCGGCGTGATCGGCGAGGCGGCGGACCTGACCTACCGCTATGACCACCTGGGCGCCGGCGCAGAAACGCTGGCCGCACTCGCCGGCGGCGAACACGGTTTCGCAGATGTGCTGGGACGGGCGGAACGGCCGATGCTGATCGTCGGACCGGGCGTGCTGGCGCGCGACGACGGCGCCGCGATGCTCGGGCTGGCGCGCCGGGCGGCGGAACGCTTCGGCATGGTCGGCGACGGCTGGAACGGCTTCAACGTCCTGCACACCGCGGCGTCCCGGGTCGGCGGGCTCGATCTCGGCTTCGCGCCGGGGCCGGGCGGCCGCGACACCGCCGCGATTCTGGACGGCGCGGCAACGGGCGAGATCGGTCTGGTCTGGCTGCTCGGCGCCGACGAGATCGACATGGACCGGCTCGGCGAAGCCTTCGTCGTCTATCAGGGCCATCACGGCGACGCCGGTGCGGGCCGGGCGGACGTGATCCTTCCGGGCGCGGCCTACACCGAGAAAAGCGCGACCTATGTGAATGTCGAAGGCCGGCCGCAGCGCACGGCGCTTGCCATCTTCCCGCCCGGCGACGCGCGCGAGGACTGGACCATCGTCCGCGCGTTCTCGGAGGTGGCGGGACACACGCTGCCCTACGATTCGCTGGCCCAGGTCCGCGCCCGGCTGGCCGACGCCAACCCGGTCTTCGACGCCATCGACGAAATCGTGCCGGCCGAATGGGAGGGCTTTGGCGGCGATATTGCAGATGCTGCCCCGGATTCTGCGCCGTTCCGCTCGCCGGTCGGGAATTTCTACATGACCGACCCGATCGGCCGCTGCTCCGAGACCATGGCGCAATGCACGCAGATGCGCCGGTCGCTCGACGCCGGCGCGCGCACGGGCACGGACGGGTAGCGCCCCATGATGGTGTTCTGGGAAGGCTACGCCCTGCCGGCGCTGATCCTGATCGGCTGGATCCTGCTGATCGTCGTGCCGCTGCTGGGCGGCATGGCGCTGCTGACCTGGTACGAGCGCAAAGTCCTGGCCGCGATGATGCTGCGCAAGGGGCCGAACGTGGTCGGCCCGTTCGGCCTGCTGCAGCCGATGGCCGACGGCCTCAAGCTGCTGATGAAGGAGACGGTGATTCCGTCCGGGGCGAACCGGGCGGTGTTCCTGTTCGCGCCGGTCCTGACCTTCACCCTCGCCCTGATCGCCTGGGCGGTCATCCCGCTCGGCCAGAGCGAGAGCGGCGTGTGGGTCATCTCCAATATCAACGTCGGCGTGCTCTATCTCTTCGCGATTTCCTCGCTCGGCGTGTACGGCATCATCATGGCCGGCTGGGCGAGCAATTCGCGCTACGCCTTTCTCGGCGCGCTACGCTCGGCGGCGCAGATGGTGTCCTACGAGGTCTCCATCGGTTTCGTGTTGATCACGGTGCTGATCGTAGCCGGCTCGCTCAATCTTGCGGAGATCGTGCTCGCCCAGCAGGGCGGCTTCTGGAACTGGTACTGGATCCCGCTGGCGCCGATGTTCGTGGTGTTCTTCATCTCCGCGCTGGCCGAGACCAACCGCCACCCGTTCGATCTGCCGGAGGCGGAAGCCGAACTGGTCGCCGGCTATTTCGTCGAATATTCCGCCTTTCCCTTCGCCCTGTTCTTCCTGGGCGAATATATCAACATGATCATGATGAGCGGCATCACCGCCGTCCTGTTCATGGGCGGCTGGCTGCCGCCGCTCGACGTCTGGTGGCTGAACTGGATCCCGGGGCCGATCTGGCTCGCCCTGAAGATCGCGTTCCTGCTGTTCGTCTTTATCTGGGTGCGCGCGACGCTGCCGCGCTATCGCTACGACCAGTTGATGCGGCTGGGCTGGAAGGTGTTCCTGCCCCTGTCGCTGATCGCCGTGGTGGCATATTCCGGCGTGTTGCTGTACGCCGGCTGGCTGCCGGCCTGAGGGAGCGAGAACCATGCTGCGCGCGGCACGAACCGTCCTGCTCTGGGAGATCGGCGTCGGCCTGTGGAAGACGCTGGTCTACTTCTTCAAGCCCAAGGTGACGATCAACTACCCCTACGAGAAGGGGCCGCTCAGCCCGCGCTTTCGGGGCGAGCACGCCCTGCGCCGCTACGCCAACGGCGAGGAGCGTTGCATCGCCTGCAAGCTGTGTGAGGCGATCTGCCCGGCCCAGGCAATCACCATCGAGGCCGAGCCGCGCGCCGACGGCAGCCGCCGGACGACGCGCTACGACATCGACATGACGAAATGCATCTATTGCGGCTTCTGCGAGGAGGCCTGCCCGGTCGATGCCATCGTCGAGGGGCCGAATTTCGAATTCGCGGCCGAGACCCGCGAAGAGCTGATGTACAACAAGGAGAAACTGCTGGCGAACGGCGACCGTTGGGAAAGCGAAATCGCGCAGGCGCTCGCCGCCGACGCGCCCTACCGGTAGCCGCCGATGATCCTGCAAGCCCTCGCCTTCTACCTGTTCGCCTTCATCGCCGTGGCCGCCGCCGTCATGGTGGTGACGGCGCGCAACCCGGTCCATTCCGTCCTGTTCCTGGTGCTCACCTTCTTCAACGCCGCCGGGCTGTTCGTGCTGACCGGGGCCGAGTTCCTCGCGATGATCCTGGTGATCGTCTATGTCGGCGCGGTCGCGGTGCTGTTCCTGTTCGTCGTGATGATGCTCGACATCAACTTCGTCGAACTGCGCGAGGGCTTTCAGCGCTACCTGCCCGTCGGCGGCCTGATCGCGGCGATCCTGCTCGGCGAGATCGTCTTTGTCGGCGGCATCTGGGCGGTTGCGCCCGAGGTCAAGGGTGCACTGACGGAGAAGGTGCCGGAGGGCAGCGCGCTCACCAATACCGAGATGCTCGGCCGGCTGCTCTACACGAAATACATCTACCTGTTCCAGCTTGCCGGCATGGTGCTGTTCGTCGCCATGGTCGGCGCCATCGTGCTGACGCTGCGCCAGCGCCCGGGCGTGCGCAAGCAGAAGATCGGCGAACAGGTCCGCCGCCGCCGCGAGGAGACGGTGGAGCTGAAGCAGGTGCGGCCGGGGGAGGGCGTCTGAGACGATGTGGGAGATCGGCCTCGCGCACTATCTGACGGTCGCCGCGATCCTGTTCACCATCGGGATCTTCGGCATTTTCCTGAACCGGAAAAACGTCATCATCATCCTGATGTCGATCGAGCTGATCCTGCTCGCCGTCAACATCAACCTGGTCGCCTTTTCTTGGGCGCTGGAAGACTTGGTCGGCCAGATCTTCGCGATGTTTGTGCTGACCGTGGCCGCCGCCGAGGCTGCCATCGGGCTCGCCATCCTCGTCATCTACTTCCGCAACCGCGGCTCCATCGCGGTGGAAGACGTGAACGTGATGAAGGGCTGAACGCGGCATGTATGTCGCCGCCATCTTCCTGCCGCTGCTCGGCGCCATCATCGCGGGGCTGTTCGGCCGGCGCATCGGGGACCGGGCCTCGATGTACATCACGTCCGGCCTGCTCTGCGTCTCTGCGGTGCTGGGCGCGATCATCCTGTACGAGGTCGGCTTCGCGAAAACCGGCCCGCAGGAACCGATCCGCCTGTTCACCTGGATGGCGTCGGGCGAACTGAGCGTCGACTGGGCGCTGCGCTTCGATACGCTGGCCGCCGTCATGGTCGTGGTGGTGACGCTGGTCTCCGCCGTCGTCCATGTCTACTCGATCGGCTATATGGGCCACGACCCGCACAAGCCGCGGTTCTTCGCCTATCTCAGCCTGTTCACCTTCTCCATGCTGATGCTGGTGACGGCGGAGAACTTCGCCCAGATGTTCTTCGGCTGGGAAGGCGTCGGCCTGTGCTCCTACCTGCTGATCGGCTTCTGGTACAAGCGCGAGAGCGCTAACGCGGCGGCCATCAAGGCGTTCCTGGTCAACCGCATCGGCGATTTCGGCTTCGCGCTCGGCATCTTCGCCGTGTTCGCCATTTTCGGCTCGCTCGATTTCTCGACCGTGCTGCCGGCGGCGCGGGAGCTTCCCGGCAAGGAAATCACGACCGTCGGCGGCTATGTCATCGACGGCCAGACCGCGCTCGACTGGACCTGCATCCTCCTGTTCATCGGCGCGATGGGCAAGTCGGCCCAGATTCTCCTGCACACCTGGCTGCCCGACGCGATGGAGGGTCCGACGCCGGTTTCCGCCCTGATCCACGCCGCGACCATGGTGACGGCGGGCGTGTTCATGGTGTGCCGCCTGTCGCCGATGTTCGAATTCGCCCCCCTGGCTCTCGCGACCGTCGTCACCGTCGGCGCGCTGACCGCCTTCTTCGCCGCCACCGTCGGCCTGGTGCAGAACGACATCAAGCGCGTCATCGCCTATTCGACCTGTTCGCAGCTCGGCTACATGTTCTTCGCCGCCGGCATCGGCGCCTATCCGGTCGCGATGTTCCACCTGATGACCCACGCCTTCTTCAAGGCGCTGCTGTTCCTGGGCGCCGGCTCGGTCATCCACGGCATGTCGGACGAGCAGGACATGCGCCGCATGGGCGGCCTGTGGCGCAAGATGCAGACGACCTACATCCTGATGTGGATCGGCTCGCTGGCGCTGGCCGGGGTCGGCATCCCCTTCGTCTACGGCTTCGCCGGCTTCTATTCCAAGGACCTGATCCTGGAGGCGGCGTTCGGCGCCCATACCGGGCTCGGCCTGTTCGCCTTCTGGATGGGCATCGCCGCGGCGATCATGACCGCCTTCTATTCCTGGCGGCTCATCATCATGACCTTCCACGGCGAGAGCCGGGCGCCGGAGGAGGTCCAGGCCCATGTTCACGAATCGCCGACGGTCATGCTGGCGCCGCTGTTCGTGCTGGCGTTCGGCTCGGTCTTCGCCGGCGCGATCGCGGTCGCCTGGTTCGCCGGCCACGGCTGGAGCGGCTTCTGGGGCGATTCGATTTACATGCGCGGGAACGGCGCGATCCTCGACGCCGCGCACCATGTGCCGGCCTGGGTCAAGGTCCTGCCCGTCGTCGCCGGCCTGGCCGGGATCGGGCTCGCCTATGCCCTGTACATGTTGCGGCCGGCCTGGCCGAAGGCGCTCGCGAAACGCCTGCGCGGCCTCTACTATTTCCTGCTCCACAAGTGGTATTTCGACGAACTGTACGACCGGCTTTTCGTGCGCCCGGCCATGATCGTCGGCCGCGGCCTGTGGCTGAAGGGCGACGGCGGGACCATCGACCGGTTCGGCCCCGACGGCGCCGCGGTCGCGACCCAGGGCGGCTCGCGGCTCGCCGCCCTGCTGCAGACGGGCTACGTCTACCACTACGCCTTTGCCGTGCTGATCGGCGCCTTCGGCTTCGTCTCCCTCTTCGTCTTCGGGCTGTGGGGCTAGGCGATGGAAACCTGGCCGCTGCTCAGCATCGTCACCTTCGCCCCGCTGGTCGGGGCGCTGCTGATTCTCGTCATGGTGCGCGGCGACCGCGAGGCGACCGACCGCAACGCCCGCTGGCTCGCCCTGTGGGCCTCGCTCGCGACCTTCCTGATTTCGCTGCTGATCTGGATCAACTTCGAAACCGGGACGGCGGACTTCCAGTTCGTCGAAAAGGTGGCCTGGTTCAGCATTCCGGGCGGCTACACGCTGAGCTACCACATGGGCGTGGACGGCATCTCGATGATGTTCGTCCTGCTGTCGACCCTGCTGACGCCGATCTGCATCCTGTGCAGCTGGGAGATGAAATCCCGGGTGCGCGAATACATGGCGGCGTTCCTGGTGCTCGAAACCTTCATGGTCGGCACCTTCTGCGCCCTCGACCTCGTCACCTTCTACGTTTTCTTCGAAGGCGTGCTGCTGCCGATGTTCCTGATCATCGGCGTCTGGGGCGGCGAGCGGCGGGTCTATTCGGCGTTCAAGTTCTTCCTCTACACCCTGCTCGGCTCGGTCCTGATGCTGGTCGCCGTCATGGCGATGTACTTCCTCAGCAAGTCGGCCGGGCAGGGCACCACCGACATTGTCGAACTGCTCAGGTTCGCCCGGGAAACCGGTTTCAGCCCGGAAGCGCAGAAATGGCTGTGGCTCGCCTTCTTCGCCTCCTTCGCGGTGAAGCTGCCGATGTGGCCGGTCCATACCTGGCTGCCGGACGCCCATGTCGAGGCGCCGACGGCGGGCTCGGTCATCCTCGCCGGCGTGCTCTTGAAGATGGGCGGCTACGGCTTCCTGCGCTTCTCGCTGCCCATGTTCCCGGACGCTTCGGTCTATTTCGCGCCGCTGGTCTACACGCTGAGCATCGTGGCGATCATCTACACCTCGCTGGTCGCGCTGGCCCAGGAGGACATGAAGAAGCTGATCGCCTATTCGTCGGTCGCCCATATGGGATTCGTGACCCTCGGCATCTTCGCGGCGACCGTGCAGTTCAGCGCCGGCCATCTGCCCGATAACCTGCTGGGCGAGCAGGCGGTGAGCGGGGCGATGTTCCAGATGCTGTCCCACGGCATCGTCTCGGCCGCGCTCTTCCTCTGTGTCGGGGTGGTCTACGACCGGCTGCACACGCGGCGGATCGACCGTTACGGCGGGCTGGTCCACCGGATGCCGCGCTACGCCGCCGTGTTCATGGTGTTCACGCTGGCTTCGGTCGGCCTGCCGGGCACCAGCGGCTTCGTCGGCGAGTTCCTGGTGCTGTTCGGCGTCTTCCAGGTCAACGTCTGGGCCGCGGCGCTGGCGGCGACCGGCGTGGTCCTCGGCGCCGCCTACATGCTGTGGCTCTACCGCCGGATCATCTTCGGCGAGCTGGTCAAGCCGGACCTGATGCGCATGAAGGACCTCCACCCGCGCGAGGTCGCGATCTTCGCGCCGCTGGTCATCCTGGTGCTCTGGATGGGCATCTGGCCCGAGCCGTTCCTCGACGTGTTCGACGCTTCCGTGAAGAACCTGCTGACAAGCTTCAAGGCCGGCGCCTGCCGCGTCAACGAAGCCTGCTTTGCGGCACGCTAGGAGCGCGGCGCCATGATCCTGCCGAACCTGGAATATGCCGCAGCGGAAATGTTCGTCGCTGTGGCGGCGATGGTCCTGCTGATGATCGGCGTGTTCCGGGGCGAAGGCTCGTTCCGGCTGGTCTCGGTGCTGTCGATCCTGGCGCTGGTCGCGGCTGCCGCCGTTACGGTCTGGATGTCGCCGGTCGAGAGCCGGTCGGCGTTCGCCGGCATGTTCGTGAGCAACGGCTACACGACTTTCCTGAAGGTCGGCATCCTGCTGGCCTCGGCGGTCGGCATCGTCCTCTCGGTCGGCTACAACGCCCGCGAGGCGATCGAGCGGTTCGAATACCCGGTGCTGATCGTGCTGGCCGCGCTCGGCATGATGGTGATGGTTTCGGCCAGCGACCTGCTGTCCCTCTATATCGGGCTCGAACTGCAGAGCCTGTCGCTCTACGTCGTCGCCGCGATCCGGCGCGATTCCGTCAAGTCGAGCGAGGCAGGCCTGAAATATTTCGTGCTCGGTGCGCTGGCCTCGGGAATGCTCCTGTTCGGCGCTTCGCTGGTCTACGGCTTCAGCGGTACGACGGCGTTCGCCGGCCTCGCCGCCCAGCTGACCGGCGCCGCGCCGCCCTCGGTCGGCCTGGTCGTCGGCCTGGTCTTCGTCATGGTCGGCCTGGCCTTCAAGGTCTCCGCCGTGCCGTTCCATATGTGGACCCCGGACGTCTACGAGGGCGCGCCGACCCCGGTGACGGCCTTCTTCGCCGCAGCGCCGAAGCTGGCCGCGATGGGCCTGCTCGTGAGCGTGCTCGCCGGCCCGTTCGGCGGCCTCGTGAAACAGTGGAGCCAGATCGTCATCGTTCTGGCCATCGCCTCGATGGTGCTCGGCGCCTTCGCCGCCATCGCCCAGACCAACATCAAGCGGCTGATGGCCTACAGTTCGATCGGCCATATCGGCTATGCCCTGGTCGGCCTGGCGTCGGGCACCGGCGAGGGCTACAGCGCCGTGCTGGTCTACATGGCGATCTACATCGTGATGACGCTGGGCGCCTTTGCCGTGATCCTGGCCATGCAGCGCAGCGGACGGATGGTGGAGGAGATCGGCGACCTGACCGGCCTGTCGCGCACCAATCCGGTGATGGCGGCCATGATGCTGATCTTCATGTTCTCGATGGCGGGCATCCCGCCGCTCGCCGGATTCTACGCCAAGCTCTACGTCTTCCTGGCGGCGGTCGAGGCCGGCCTGTATTTCCTCGCCGTGGTCGGGCTGGTGACCAGCGTGGTCGGCGCCTACTATTACATCCGTATCGTCAAGGTGATGTATTTCGACGAGCCGGAAGATGCGCTCGATTCCCGGACAGGCCGCGACCTCGGCGCCGTCCAGGTCGTTGCCGGTATGGCGACGCTGCTGTTTTTCCTCTTTCCCAGCCTCCTGGTCGGCGCGGCGGATACGGCCGTGTTCAGCCTGACCGGCGGCTAGGGTCGTGGAACCGCTGTTGCCGGAAATCCGGGGCGCCGGAGGTGGTCTTCGCGAGGCCGCCGCGCTTCCCGCCGGGTTCCGCCTGCACCGCCTGGGCGCCATCGCGAGCACGAACGACGAGGCCCGGCGCCTGGCGCAGCAGGACGCACCGGACCGGACAATCGTTCTTGCCGAGACCCAGACCGCCGGCCGCGGGCGGTACAGCCGGCAATGGGAATCGCCGCGCGGCAACCTGTACGCCTCCTTCGTCTTCCGGCCGGCCGTCGCGCCGCGGCACGCCGGGCAGATCGGCTACGTCGCCGCCCTGGCGGTCCACGATACGGTCGCGGCGTTGACCGGCAGGCCTTCGGCGGTCGCGTGCAAATGGCCGAACGACGTGCTGGCCGGCGGGGAGAAAATCGCCGGAATCCTCCCCGAATCCTCGATCGGCTCCGACGGCGCGCTGGAATGGATCGTCCTCGGCATCGGACTCAACGTCGTCAGCGCTCCGGCCGACGCGTTGCGGCCCGCGACCAGCCTGAGCGCGCAGGGCGGCGGCCGGCTCGATGCCGAAACCGTGCTGGCCCGGCTCAGCCGGTCGCTCGACGGGTGGATGGTTCAGTGGATCGGCGACGGCTTCGATTGCATCCGCAGGGCGTGGCTCGACCGGGCCGGGCCGGTGGGCTCGGCAATCCGGGTCGTCCTGTCCGAGCGCAGCGTCGCAGGCCGTTTCGGCGGCCTCGATCGCGACGGCGCCCTGATCCTCGAGACGGCGGCCGGGCGGGAGATCGTCCACAGCGGAGAGGTCTTCTCCGCCGGGGGGCGCTGATGCTGCTCGCGATCGATTCCGGCAATACGAATATCGTCTTCGGCGTGCACGACGGGGCCGGGTGGCGCGCCGTCTGGCGCAGCGCGGCCAGCGGCGACCGGACGGCGGACGAGCTGGCGGTCTGGATGATGCAGCTCTTCGAAATGAAAGGGCTGAAACGCCGCGTCGTCGACGCCGCCATTATCGCCAACGTGGTGCCGAGCAACGATTTCAGCCTGCGTTCCCTGTGCCGGGACCATTTCGGAATCGAACCGCTGGTCATCGGCGACGCCGCTGTCCGCCTCGGCATCGAACTGCTGACCGATGCGCCCGAAGAGGTCGGCGCCGACCGGATCGCAAACACCGTCGGCGCCTTCTGCGAGCATGGCGGACCGCTGATCGTGATCGACTTCGGGACGGCGACGACCCTCGACGTGGTGGACGGGGAGGGCAACTATTGCGGCGGCGCCATCGCGCCCTCGGCCGCCCATTCGGTCGATGCGCTGCACCGGGCCGCGGCGCAGCTGCCGCGCATCGACGTGCGCCGGCCGGCGAGCGTCGTCGGCACCGCGACGGTTCCGGCCATGCAGTCCGGGGTCTACTGGGGCTATGTCGGCCTGATCGAAGGGCTGGTCCGCCGGATTCGCGAAGAGCGCGGGACGCCGATGAAGGTGGTCGCCACCGGCGGCCTGGCCGAAATCTTCTGCGAAGCGACGGACGCCATCGATCTCCTGGACCCCGACGTCACCTTGCGGGGATTGCGCGAAATTTTCGCCAGAAACCGCGCATGAGCGGCGACGCGCTCCATTTCCTGCCGCTCGGCGGCGCCGGCGAAATCGGCATGAACCTCAACCTGTTCGGCTATCGCGGCCGCTGGCTGATGGTCGATCTCGGCGTGACCTTTGGCGATCCCACGATTCCCGGGATCGAAGTGATTACGCCGGATCCGGAATTCATAGCCGAACGCCGGGACCGGCTGGCCGGGCTGGTTCTGACCCATGCCCATGAAGACCATATCGGCGCGGTGCCCCATCTCTGGCGCCGGCTGAAATGCCCGATCTATGCCACCGGCTTCACCGCGTCGGTGCTCAGGCGAAAACTCGCCGAGGCCGACCTTGAGGACGAGGCCCGGATTACCCCGATCGAACCGGGCGCGCCGTTCGAGGTCGGCCCGTTCAGCGTCGAGCTCATACGGCTCACCCATTCGATCCCCGAGCCGAACGCCCTGCTGATCCGCACGCCGCTGGGCGCCGTCTTCCACACCGGCGACTGGAAGCTCGATCCGGATCCCCTGATCGGCGCGCCGGTCGATGAAGCCGCCCTGCGGCGGATCGGCGATGCCGGCGTCCTGGCGCTGATCGGCGATTCGACGAATGTTTTCGAGGAAGGCCGGTCCGGGTCGGAGGCCGACGTCCGGCAGAGCCTGATCGAACTGGTCGGGAAGTACGACAGGCGGGTGGCGATCGCCGCTTTCGCCTCGAATGTCGCGCGGCTCGAAACCATTGCCGCGGTCGCGAAGGCGACCGGGCGGCACGCCGCACTGTGCGGCCGGTCGCTGCGCCGGATGGACGAGGCCGCCCGCGAAAACGGCTACCTGCGGGACTGGCCGCGGTTTCTCGGCGAAGAGGATGCCGCGAAGCTGCCGCGCGAACGGGTGCTGATCGCCTGCACCGGCAGCCAGGGCGAGCCCCGGGCGGCGCTCGCCCGGATCGCGGCAGGCAGCCATCCCAAAATCGGCCTCGACGAAGGCGATGCCGTGATCTTCTCCTCGCGCAAGATCCCCGGCAACGAACGCGCCATCGCCCGGCTGCAGGACATGCTGGTGCACCGCGGCGTCGAGGTCGTCACCGAATCCGAGCATTTCGTCCATGTCAGCGGCCACCCGGCGCGCGACGAGCTGGTCGACATGTATCAGTGGATCCGGCCGCAGATCGCGGTGCCGGTCCATGGCGAGCGCCGCCATCTGCACGAGCACCGGCGGCTCGCCCGCCGCTGCCAGACGCCTCAGGCCATCGTCGCGACGAACGGCGAAATGGTGCGCCTGGCGCCCGGACCGGCGGCCATCGTCGAGAAAGTCCACAGCGGCCGTCTCGCGGTCGAGGGCGAGAACCTGCTGCCGGTCGACGGCCCGGTCATCCGCGAACGCCGCCGCCTGATGGAGAACGGCGCGGCCGTGGCGACCGTCGTGGTCGACGCGAAGGGCGAGCTTCTGGAAGACGCCATCGTCACCCTGGCCGGCCTCGGCGGCGAGGACGAGCGGCGGGACGACGCGCTGTACGCTGAACTGATCGACGCGGTCGACGACGCGGTGGACGACCTGTCGCCGGGCGGGCGGCGCGACGACGAAAAGCTTGAACAGGCGGTGCGGGCCGCGATACGCCGGGTGATCCGCAGCGAAACCGGCAAGCGCCCGGCGACCGACGTCCATGTGGTGCGCCTGACGCCGGCCTTGATTGAGCGAGCAGAAGCATGATCGGCCGCCTCAACCATGTCGCCATCGTTGTTCCCGACCTGGCCGCCGCCTCGGCGACCTACCGGGATACGCTCGGCGCAACCGTATCGGAGCCGAAGGATCAGCCGGCCCACGGCGTCACGACCGTCTTCGTCGAGCTGGACAATACGAAGATCGAACTGCTGCACCCGCTGGGCGAGGGCTCGCCGGTGGCGAAATTCCTCGAAAACAACCCGTCGGGCGGCATGCACCATGTCTGCTACGAGGTCGACGACATCCTGGCGGCCCGCGACCGGCTGCAGGCGGAAGGCGCCCGGGTGCTGGGCGACGGCGAGCCCCGGATCGGCGCCCACGACAAGCCGGTGCTGTTCCTGCATCCCAAGGATTTCTGCGGCACGCTGGTCGAGCTGGAGCAGGTCTGACACCGCCGCTTCCGGCCCCGGCCCCCGAGCATCGGCCCCTGAGTATCGGCCAGTGAGTATCGGCCCGTGAGCATCGTCGAGGCCATCGTCGTCTTCGCCATCGTCTGGTGGCTGTTCTTCTTCATGCTGCTGCCCTGGGGCGTCGAACGGAACCGAGCGCCCGAACCGGGCCACGACGCCGGCGCGCCGGTCCGGCCGAAGCTGGTGCGCAAGGCGCTGGCCGCAACGGTGCTGGCGGCGGTCGCGACGATGGTCATCCGCTGGGCCGTCGAGAGCTATTTTGCAGACTTCTGAGGCGCGCGCGCCGTTGCCTTGCCTCGCCCGAAACCCTACAGTCCGGACGCTTCCGCCGGGCCCGGAACCGCTCGAAAAATCCTGTACGACAACGCTTCCCCAGCCAGCCGAAACCGAGCCGCCATGCGCCTTTCCCGCTTCTTCCTGCCGACGCTGAAGGAAACGCCCGCCGAGGCGCAGATCGTGTCGCACCGCTACATGCTGCGGGCCGGCATGGTGCGCCAGGCCAGCGCCGGCATCTATTCGTGGCTGCCGCTCGGCTACCGCGTGCTCAAGAAGATCGAGCAGATCGTGCGCGAGGAGCAGGACCGGGCCGGCGCGGTCGAGATGCTCATGCCGACCATCCAGTCGGCCGACCTGTGGCGTGTCTCCGGCCGCTACGACGATTACGGCAAGGAGATGCTGCGCATCGAGGACCGGCACGGGCGGGACATGCTCTACGGCCCGACCAACGAGGAACTGATCACGGAAATCTTCCGGTCTTCGGTGCGCAGCTACCGCGATCTGCCGAAGAATCTCTATCACATCCAGTGGAAGTTCCGCGACGAGGTCCGGCCGCGGTTCGGCGTCATGCGCGGCCGGGAATTCTTCATGAAGGACGCCTATTCCTTCGCGCTCGACTATCCGGGCGCGGTCCATGCCTACAACCAGATGTTCGTCTCCTACCTGCGCACCTTCGCCCGGATGGGCCTGCAGGCGATCCCGATGCAGGCCGAGACCGGGCCGATCGGCGGCGACCTGAGCCACGAGTTCATCATTCTCGCCGAGACCGGCGAAAGCGCCGTCTACTGCCACAAGGACATGCTCGCCTTCGACATCTTCACCGAAGACGTCGACTATGACAGCGACCTGCAGCCGATCGTCGACCACTGGACCGGCCTCTACGCGGCGGCCGACGACAAGCACGATCCGGCAGCCTGTCCGGTGGCGCCGGACGACCTGGTCGAGGCGCGGGGCATCGAGGTCGGCCATATTTTCTATTTCGGCGCGAAATATTCCACGCCGATGGGCGCCGTCGTGACCGGGCCGGACGGCCGGGAAGTCCCGGTCGAGATGGGCTCCTACGGCATCGGCGTGTCGCGGCTGGCCGGCGCGATCATCGAGGCCAGCCACGACGAAAACGGCATCGTCTGGCCGGAGGCGGTCGCGCCCTTCCGGGTCGGGGTGATCAACCTGCGGGCGTCGGACGAGGCCTGCGTCGCGGCGTGCGATGCGCTCTACGGCCGCCTGAACGCGGCCGGCGTCGAATGCCTCTACGACGACAGCGAAGACAGCGCCGGCGCGAAATTCGCCCGGATGGACCTGATCGGCCTGCCCTGGCAGATCATTGTCGGGCCGCGCGGCGTGAAGGCCGGAACCGTGGAGCTGAAGAACCGCAAGACCGGCGCGCGCGAGGAACTCAGCGCCGAATCGGCGTTCGCGCGGCTCGCTGCCTGAGGCCGCGCGCATGGCGGCCGGGCAGCGGTTTTCGGTGTTTTCGCCGGCAGAACGCATGGTCGCCTTCCGCTATCTGCGGCCGCGCAGGAGCGAAGGCTTCATCTCCCTCATCGCCGCCTTCGCCTTCCTGGGCATCGTGATCGGGGTGGCGACGCTGATCGTCGTCATGTCGGTGATGAACGGCTTTCGCGCCGAACTGCTCTCGCGCGTGCTGGGCTTCAACAGCCACGTCGTCGTCTACGGCAGCGACCGGCCGATCCGCGACCATGGCCGGCTGGTCGCCGAAATCCGCAGGATCGAGGGCGTCGTGACGGCGGCGGCGGTGGTCGACGGCCAGGTCATGGCCTCGGCCGGCAAACGCAGCAGCGGCGCCTTCGTCCGCGGCGTCGCGCCGGAGGACCTGAAGCGCCACCGCCTGCTGAGCGGCAGCCTGAGCGACGGCGCCTTCGCGCGCTTCCGCGACGGCACGCTGATCCTGGGGCGGCGCATGGCCTCCTATCTGGGGGCGGGGACCGGGAGCCGCGTCCGCCTGCTGTCGCCGAAATGCGATCCGACGCCGGTCGGCTGCGTGCCGGGCATCGCCTCCTTCACCGTCGCCGGCCGGTTCGACGTCGGCATGTCGGAGTACGACCGCGGCTACCTCTTCATGCCGCTGGAGACCGCGCAGGATTTCTTCAGCATCGACGACGGCGTCACCAACATCGAAATCGCGGTCGACGATCCGGACCGGGTCGACGCGGTGGCCGAGCGGGTGCGGGCGCTGGAGATACCGGGCGCTTTCGTGCGGACCTGGCAGGACATCCACGCGACCTTCTTCGGCGCGCTCAAGGTCGAGCGCAACGTCATGTTCCTGATCCTGACCCTGATCATCCTCGTCGCCGCGTTCAACATCGTCTCCAGCATGATCATGCTGGTGAAGCAGAAGGGCCAGGCCATCGCCATCCTGTGCACCATGGGCGCGACGCGCGGCAACATCCTGCGCCTGTTCTTCATGACCGGCGCAACCATCGGCGTGGCCGGCACCTTCTTCGGGGTGCTGCTCGGTCTCGGCGTCGCCTACAATATCGACCGGTTCAAGCGCTGGCTCGAAGACCTGCTCGGCGCCGAGCTGTTTCCGGCGACAGTCTATTTCCTGTCGAGCCTGCCGTCGAAGGTCGAGTTGCCGGAAGTCGCGCAGATCGTGGCGATGGCGCTGGTGCTGACCTTCCTGGCGACGATCTACCCGGCCTGGCGGGCGTCGCGGCTCGACCCGGTGGAAGCCCTGCGCAATGAATGAGCCTGCGCCCGCGCCCGGCGCCGCGCCGCTGCTGGCGCTCGAAGGCGTGCGCAAGACCTTCCGGCAGGGCGGGCGGGACATCGCGGTGCTGCGCGGCGCCGACCTGGCGATCCGGCCGGGCGAAATGGTGGCGCTGGTCGGCCCGTCGGGCGCCGGCAAATCGACCCTGCTGCACATCGCGGGCCTGCTCGAGCGGCCGGACGGCGGCCGGGTCGCTCTGTGCGGAGAGGATTGCGCCGGCCTGTCCGGCCAACAGCGGGCGCTGCTGCGCCGCCGGCTGCTCGGCTTCGTCTACCAGTATCATCACCTGCTGCCGGAATTCAGCGCGCAGGAAAATGCGATGCTGCCGCAAATGCTGGCCGGCGCGGGAAAGGCCGCCGCGGCGGCGCGGGCGGCGGAACTGCTGGAGGGCCTCGGCCTGCACGACAGGATCAGGCACCGGCCGGCGCAATTGAGCGGCGGCGAGCAGCAGCGGGTCGCGATCGCCCGGGCCGTCGCGAACCGGCCGCAGGTGCTGCTGGCCGACGAGCCGACCGGCAACCTGGACCAGGCGACGGCCGAGCGCGTGTTCGGCCAATTCCTGAAACTCGTGAAGGAAAGCGGCATCGGCGCCCTGGTCGCGACCCACAATCCGGCGCTGGCCGGGCGCATGGACCGGATCCTCGAAATCGCCGAGGGCCGGCTCCGGGAGCGGCCGGCCGGATAGCCCGGCTTGTTCACAGGTTTTCCACCGAACGATCCCCCGGAATCTTCACTGCCGGTGCGCGAGAGCGGGGCGCGGCGCGCGAATTGCATGTAGATTTGGGGCGCCGACCGATCGGCTTCCCCAACCCGCCGCGCCGGACCGCCCATGACCCACGCCGATTTCGTCCATCTCCGGGTTCACTCCGCCTATTCGCTGTCCGAAGGGGCGCTCAAGATCCCGGAAATCGCGACACTGTGCAAAGCGAACCGGATGCCGGCGGTGGCGATCACCGACACCAACAACCTGTTCGGCGCGCTGGAGTTCTCCCAGACCTGCGCCGGGGCCGGCGTCCAGCCGATCGTCGGCTGCCAGCTGGCGGTCGCCTTCGAGGCGTCGAATCCGAACCGCCTCCGGCGCGACGCTTTCGACCGGCTCGTGCTGCTGGCGCAAAACGAGGCCGGCTACCGAAACCTGCTGTCGCTGACGTCCCGGGCTTTCCTGGCCGTCGAGGCCGGGGCGGCGCCCCATGTCCCCGGCGATGCGGTCGAGGCCCATGCCGGCGGCCTGATCGCGCTCACCGGCGCCCACGGTCCGCTCGGCCGCTTCCTGGCGGCCGGGCAGGACGACGCGGCGGAAGCGGCCTGCGCCCGGCTCAAGGCCATCTTCGGCGACCGGCTCTATATCGAGATCGCCCGCCAGGGCGTGCGCGAGGATGCGGCGATCGAGCCGAAGCTGCTGGCGCTCGCCGACGCCACGGACCTGCCGCTGGTAGCGACCAACGAGGCGTTTTTCGCCGAGGAAGGCATGTTCGCCGCTCACGATGCCCTGCTGTGCATCGCCGGCGGCACGTCGGTCAACGAGCCGGACCGGCGGCGGCTGACGCCGGAGTTCCGATTCAAGACGGCCCAGGAGATGCGCGCCCAGTTCGCCGATCTTCCGGAGGCGCTGGACAATACGCTGGCGATCGCCGAGCGCTGCGCCGTCATGGCGGAGACAAGGGCGCCGATCCTGCCCCATTTCGTCTCCGAGGCCGGCCGTTCGGAAGCCGACGAACTGCGCCACCGGGCGACCGAAGGGCTGGAAGAGCGTCTGGCCGGGCACGTCGTCGACGCCGGCGCTCCGGAAGCCGAGCGCGAGGCCGCGGCCCGGCCCTATCGCGAGCGGCTCGAAACCGAACTCGGCATCGTCGAGTCGATGGGCTACCCCGGCTATTTCCTGATCGTCGCCGATTTCATCCAGTGGGCCAAGGGAGAGGGCATCCCGGTCGGGCCCGGGCGCGGCTCGGGCGCTGGCTCCGTCGTCGCCTGGGCCCTGACGATCACCGATCTCGACCCGCTGCGCTGGGGCCTGCTGTTCGAGCGCTTCCTCAATCCCGAGCGGGTCTCCATGCCGGACTTCGACATCGATTTCTGCCAGGAGCGGCGGGACGAGGTGATCCGCTACGTCCAGGGGAAGTACGGCGCCGACCGGGTGGCGCAGATCATCACCTTCGGCAAGCTGCAGGCCCGCGCGGTGCTGCGCGACGTCGGCCGCGTGCTCGAAATGCCCTACGGCCAGGTCGACCGGCTGTGCAAGCTGGTGCCAAACAACCCCGCTGCCCCGGTGACGCTCCAGGAGGCGATCGAGATCGAGCCGCAGCTCCAGGAGCAGCGGCGCCAGGACGAAAGCGTCGGCCGGTTGATCGACATCGCCCTGCAGCTCGAAGGCCTGTACCGCCACGCCTCGACCCACGCCGCGGGCGTCGTGATCGGCGACCGGCCACTCGAAGAGCTGATTCCGCTCTACCGCGATCCGCGCTCCGACATGCCGGTCAGCCAGTTCAACATGAAGGATGTCGAGAAGGCCGGCCTGGTCAAATTCGACTTTCTCGGGCTGAAGACGCTTTCGGTCCTGCAAACTGCGGTCGACCTGCTCAGGGCCCGCGGTATCGAGGTCGACCTGGAGCGCCTGCCGCTCGACGACGCGGCGACCTACGCGATGATCTCGCGCGCCGATACGACGGGCGTGTTCCAGCTGGAAAGCAGCGGCATGCGCGACGTGCTGCGCCGCCTGAAGCCCGACCGGTTCGAAGACATCATCGCCGTCGTCGCCCTCTACCGGCCCGGGCCGATGGAGAATATCCCGTCCTACATCAACCGGAAGCACGGCGTCGAAGCCGTGGCCTACGACCATCCGAAGCTGGAGCCGGTCCTGAAGGAAACCTTCGGCATCCCGATCTATCAGGAACAGGTCCAGCAGATGGCCCGCGACCTCGCCGGCTACACGCTGGGCTCCGCCGACCTGCTGCGCCGCGCCATGGGCAAGAAGATCAAGGCGGAGATGGACGCCCAGGGCGCGACCTTCATCGCCGGCTGCGCCGAGCACAGCAGCATCGAGGAGCGCCACGCCCGGCAGATCTTCGATACCATGGCGGCCTTCGCCGGCTACGGCTTCAACAAGTCCCACGCCGCGGCCTATGCGCTGGTCGCCTACCAGACCGCCTGGTTCAAGGCGAACCATCCGGTCGAGTTCTACGCCGCCTCCATGTCGTTCGACATGGGCAACGCCGACCGGATCGCCAATTTCCGGCGCGAATTGCAGCACGAAGGCATCGACCTGCTGCCGCCCGACGTGAACCGCTCGGATGTCGCCTTCGCGGTCGAGGACGGCGCCGTGCGCTACGCCCTGGCGGCACTCAAGAATGTCGGCGCGGCGGCGATGGAGAACCTGGTGCGCGAGCGCGGGGCCGAGGGCCGGTTCCGGGATGTCGGCGACCTTGCCGACCGGCTCGGCACCGGCGTCGTCAACAAGCGGCAGATGGAACATCTGGTCAAGGCGGGCGCGCTGGATTCGCTCAATCCCAACCGCCGGCAGCTGTTCGAGGGCGTGGACGCGATCACGCGGCTGGCCGCGGTCGCCGCCGACGACCGGTCGAGCAATCAGGTGAACCTGTTCGGCGACGATCCGGCCGCCGCCGGCGCCGCCCTGCGCCTGCCCGACGTGCCGGACTGGCCGCTGACCGACCGGCTGCGCCACGAGTTCGAGGCCGTCGGCGTCTACCTGTCGGCCCATCCGCTGGACAGCTACGCCAAGAGCCTGGAGAAGATGGATGTCGTGTCCTACGGCCGGCTGGTCGAGCGGGCCCAGGCCGGGGAGCCGCCGTCCGTGGCACGGCTGGCCGGCACGGTGATCGGCCGCAAGGAGCGGCGCAACGCCAAGGGCAACAAATTCGCCTTCGTCCAGCTCAGCGATGCGAGCGGCATCTACGAGGTCACGGCGTTTTCCGAGGCCCTGGCGGACAGCCGCGACCTGCTGGACGACGCGGCGGAAACCAACGCGCCGGTGCTGATCAACGCCGATGTCCGGATCGAGGACGGCGATTCGGTGCGCCTGCTGGTCCGCTCATTCGCGACCCTGGATTCGGCGGCGGCGCGGTCGACCCGCGGCTTCCGGATCTTCCTGGCCGGCGACGAGGCGGTCGGCCCGCTGCACGGCCTGCTCGCCCGCCAGCAGGGCGGCCACGGCACCGTCGACCTGGTGGTGCCGTGGGGCGAACGCGAGGCCGAAATCCGCCTCGACACCCCGATCCCGACCGCCCCGGCGGTCCACCAGGCGATCAAGTCGATCCCGGGGGTCGTGCATGTGGAGGAGGTGTAAGCGGAAAGTCCGCCTTTGGCGAAAAGGAAAAAAGTCGCAGATTATTTTTGTACGATCATTCGCGAATTCTGGCGATCCGGCCTGAAAAATAGAGAAAAAACATATAGTTGCGCGAAATGTAAAATAAAGACAGACCGGTCTTCCCAACGACAAAACTGTCGGAGCGAGCCGGCGATGGTTGCCGGACTTACCCGGCGCGATGCGCCGCCGCCCTGCGGCGAGGGCGATGATTGTTCATATAATGTTCTTTTCCCGATGTCAAGGGCTTTTTCGGGGTCCGGCGCGCCGTAGCGGGGAGGATTCTCCGCCACGCGGCATTCGCCGGTTCTGTCGGAATGACGGAGCGAGGAGGCGGTTGGCCGGAAGCGGCAGGTCTCCGCGGTTCAGGTGCAGGTCAATTCGGCCTTCGGAAGACCGGAGAGCAGAGCGACGGAACCGCAGGACGGCCCGGGGCGCGCTGGCGACCGCCTCATGGCGCCAGCGCCTGCGCGATGGTCCGCGCGTTGTGGCGCATCAGGTCAATATAGGTCGGCGCCGGGCCGTCGGGGCCGGAGAGGGCGCCGGGATAGAGCGTGCCGCCGATCGCGGCGCCCGTCTCGTCCGCGATTTGCTTCAGGAGTCGCGGATCGGTGATGTTCTCGACGAACACGGCGCGGATGCCGCCATCGCGGATGAGCCCGATCAGGCGGACGACATCCTTCGCGGACGCCTCCGACTCGGTGCTCAGTCCCTGCGGCGCGACGAAGGTCAGCCCGTAATCGCGGCCGAAATACTGGAAGGCGTCGTGCGAGGTGACGACGGTCCGGCGGTCTGCGGGAAGCGCGGTAAGCAGGCGGCGGATCTCGGCGTCGAGCGCCTTGAGTTCGGCCGCATAGGCCGCGCGATTCCGGTAGAACACGCTCGCATTTTCCGGGTCGGCCTTCGCGAGCGCCGCCGCAATATTGTCGATATAGACCGTCGCATGGCGAAGGCTCTGCCAGGCATGCGGATCGAAGACGCCGTGGTCGTGCCCGTGGTGCCCGTCGCGATCGTCGTGTTTGTCGCCACGGCGGTCCGCGGACTCGCCTTCCTTATGGTGACGGTCGTGGCCGTGTTCGTCATGTTTGTCGTGCCCGTCATGTTTATCGTGTTTGTCGCCACGGCGGTCCGCGGACTTGCCCTCATCGTGGTCGTCGTGCCTGTCGTGCCTGTCATGATCGTCATGCCCGCCGCCCTCGGTGGCGAGAGGCTCGATCCCTGCGGTGGCGACCACGCGAACGCCGCTGAAACCGGTCGTCTCGATCAGCCGGTCCAGCCAACCCTCGAAGTGCAGCCCGTTGAAGACGAGGATATCCGCTTCGCTCACCGTACGGGCCGCGGCCGGGGTCGGCCGGTAAACATGCGTATCGCCGTCCGGCCCGACAAGCGCGGTGACGGACACAAGGTCGCCGCCGATCCGCGACGCCATATCGCCGAGTATCGAGAAGGTGGCCACCACCTTGAGCGGCTTGCCGGATTTGGCCGAAGCCGGCGCAACGGCGGCCAGGGCGGCCACGGCGATTGCGGTGGCGGCGGATTTCAACAGCGTTCTGCGGGTCGGCATCGGGCGCTCCTGTTATCGGAAGGGGGTGAGGCGGCGTCATGCGGACGCGCGCACGGCAAGTCCGCCCACCGGCCCCAGAACGAGCGACATCCCGTAGGCCACACCGGCCATAAGGATGATCGCCGGCCCGGACGGCAGGCCGAAGTGATAGGACAGCAACAGGCCGCTTACGCTTGAGATGACGGCGACGGCAATGGCGACGGAGATCAGGGCGCCGATGGACGCCGCCCAGAACCGCGCCGCGGCGGCGGGGAGGATCATGATGCCGACGGCCATAAGGGTTCCGAGGGCGTGAAATCCGCCGACGAGGTTCAGGACGACCAGCGCCAGGAAGGTGAAATGCGTTGCGGCGCTGAGGCCGCTGACCGAGCGCAGGAACTGCGGGTCCGCGCATTCGAGGACCAGCGGCCGGAACAGGACCGCCAGCGTCAGGGCCGAAAGGCTTGCGATGGAACACAGGAGGACCAGCGCGTCGTCGTCGAGCGCCAGCACGGTCCCGAAGAGCACATGCATCAGGTCGACATTGCTGCCGCGAACGGAGACGATCAGCACGCCGACCGCCAGCGAGATCAGGTAGAAGGCGGCAAGGCTAGCATCCTCGCGCAGCGCCGTGACGCGGGACACGAAGCCTGCGAGTAACGCTACGGCCATGCCCGCGATCAGGCCCCCGACGGTCATCGCGCCCAGCGAGAGGCCGGCCACGAGATAGCCGACCGCCGCGCCCGGCAGGATCGCACAGGCCATCGCGTCGCCGGTCAGGCTCATCCGGCGCAGCATCAGGAATACCCCCACGGGGGTGGCGCCGACCGAGACGGCGATACAGCCCAGAAGCGCGCGGCGCATGAAGCCGAAGTCCGCGAAGGGCTGGCCTACGGCCTCCCAGATCATGCGGCGCGCCGACCGCAAGTGTGAAGAGGATCGGCACAAGCCTCGCACATCTGGCGGGCGCGGAACCGGTTTTCGGCCGTGAGCACCTGCGCCGTGGGACCGTGGGCCACGAGTTCGCGCGCGAGCATCAGGGTCTGCGGGAAATGGGCCCGCACCGTGTCCAGATCGTGCGACACGGCGAGTACGGTGCGGCCTTCGCCGTGCCAGCGGTGCACCACGCCGATCAGGTCGGCCATCGTCCTGGCGTCGATTGCGGAGAAGGGCTCGTCCAGCAGCACGAGCTGGGCGTCCTGCAAAAGAAGACGGGCGAAAAGCACGCGCTGCATCTGGCCGCCGGACAGGGCGCCGATGGGCCGGGACTCGAACCCCGTGAGCCCCACGGCGGAAATGGCGTCGGCAATGCGCATGCGATGAGCGTCGCGCAGGCGACCGAAGGCGCCGGTCTCGCGCCAGAGCCCCATCGCAACGAGGTCCGCGACCGTCAGCGGGAACGACCGGTCG
>CBDCQR010000006.1:0-66994 GCA_965220685.1 Alphaproteobacteria bacterium | reverse complement strand
GCGCACCGATCCGGCCGTCGCCAAGCCCCGCCAGGCGGCCCGCTGCGTCATGGCGAATCCGGGCGCGCAACCAGGCGCCGCGGTCGGAAATCGCCGTGAGATGCGCGCCGTCCCGGCTCACCGCAAGCCCGGAGAAACCGCCGAACCGCGGGTCCGGCGAGCGGACCGCGAGACCGCCGCGATAGAGCAGCGCGCCGGCCCGGACCTGCGTTTCATTCTCCGGGTCGAGCGGGGCGGGTTCCGACCGCCAGGGGAACGGTCTCGTCCGCGGCCGCGGCAGCCGGAACCGCAGCCGCCACGGCGACCGGGACAACGAGCGCGGCCCGCAGGGCCCGCCGGATCGCAGCGCGCCGGCTCACGGGTGTTTTGCCTCCGTCCTGTCGCAATTCCGTGCGACATTTGCCTGAGTACCGGACCTGAGTATTGGCCGCCCGCGAACCGTCGTTCCCGGTGGGGCGCGGGCCGTAACCGGAGGGGTTCTATCATGACCGTTCACCGCCGCAATGTTCTGAAGGGCGCCGCCGCGCTGCCGCTTTCCGCCATTCTGGCCGACGCCTCGATCACCGCCGCCGTCGCCGCCGGTCTCGACACCGTGTCGATCAAGACCGGGAGCGGCCGCAGCGTCAGCGCCGCGCTGGCCCTGCCGGCCGCGCAGAAGGCGCCGGCCCTGGTGCTGATCCACGAATGGTGGGGCCTCAACGACCAGATCAAGGCGGTCGCCGCCGACTATGCCCGGGCCGGCTATGTCGCGCTGGCGATCGATCTCTACGGCGGCAAGGTCGGCAAGACGCCGGGCGAGGCGCAGGCGCTGATGCGGGCGATGATGAAGGATCCGAAAGCCGGCTTCGAGACCTGCGGCGCCTGGATCGACTGGCTGAACGCGCATCCGCGCTCGACCGGCAAGACCGGCACCGTGGGCTGGTGCTTCGGCGGCGCCTGGTCGCTCAACGCCTCGATCGCCCGGCCGGTCGACGCCACCGTGATCTATTACGGCCACGTGCTGCGCAGCGCCGATCAGCTGAAGAAGCTGAAAGGCCCGGTCATGGGGCATTTCGCGAAACGCGACCGGTTCATCGACGCGAAGATGGTCGCTTCGTTCGAGAAGACGATGACGGCGGCGGGCAAGAAGGACGCGCTGCAGGTCTTCTGGTACGACGCCGACCACGCCTTCGCCAATCCCTCCGGCGGCCGGTTCGACGAGGCGGCCTCCAAACTCGCCTGGTCGCGCACGGCGGACTTTTTCGGGAAGACCCTGAAGTAGCGGCGAAGCGGCGGAGCGTTACGGTGCGGGGGCGGGTTTCAAACCTTCCGCCGTACCGTTTTCACTCCGGCGCGGCCGCCTTCGTCCCCGCCCGGCCGGCGCCGGGACAGCAAATCCGGATCAGAGGTAGCGCGCCTCCAGATGCGCCTTGAACGCCGCTGCATCAAGCGGCCGCCCGGTGGCGCGTTCGATCAGCGCGCCGGTGCCGCAGCGGGACGCCTGTTCGTGGACGTTGGGGCCGAGCCAGCCATAGAGCGGCGCGAAATCGCCCTCGGCCAGCGCCGGCTCGATGCCGCCGTCCGCCGCCTTCGCCGCCGCATGGAGCTGGGCTGCGGCCATGGCGCCCAGCGTGTAGGTCGGGAAGTAGCCCCACGCCCCGGAATACCAGTGAATGTCCTGCAGGCAGCCCCGGCGGTCGTCCGGCGGCCGGATGCCGAGCAGCGCTTCCATCCCGTCGTTCCACGCGCCCGGCAGGTCTGCGAGCGGCAGGTCGCCGGCGAGCATCGCCTTCTCCAGCCGGTAGCGCAGGATGACATGGGCCGGGTAGGTGGCCTCGTCGGCGTCGACCCGGATGAAACCGCGTTCGACCCGCGTGACGAGCGCGAGCAGGTTTTCCGCGGCCCAGGCCGGCCCCGCGCCGCCGAACGCCTCCGCCATCAGGGGCGCCGCCCATGCCATGAAGGCCGCGCCGCGGCATACCTGCATCTCGATCAGCAGCGACTGGCTTTCGTGCAGCGTCATCCCGCGCGCCCGGCCGACCGGCTGATGCCGCCATTGCAGGGGAAGGCCGGCGGCGTATTGCGCATGGCCGGTCTCGTGCAGGACGGCATAGAGCCCGGTCAGGAAGTCCGCTTCGTCGTAGCGGGTGGTGATGCGGATATCGCCCGGCGCGCCGCCGGTGAACGGATGGTGGCTGACGTCGAGCCGGCCGCGGTCGAAATCGAAGCCGAGCGCGTCCATGAAGCGGCGGCCGAGCGCTTCCTGCCGGCCGGCCGGGAAGGGCCCTTCGATTTGTAGCGGCAGCCGGGCGGCCTGCTGCTCGATGACCGCGCCGGTAAAGCCCGGCAGGAAGGCCGCCAGATCGTCGAACACCGGATCGATGTCAGCCGACCGGCCGCCGGGCTCGAAACCGTCGAGCAGGGCGTCGTACAGCGGCACGTCCAGCGCTGCGGACAGGGCCTGCCCCGCTTCGACGGTGAGCGCGGCGACCTCTTCGAGGAGCGGCAGGACCGCGGCATAGTCCGACGCCGGCCGCGCGCTGCGCCAGGCCATCTCGCAGGCGGTGTGGGCGCGGCTCCGGGCCTCGACCAGGCGGGGCGGGATGGCGGCGCTGCGCACCCGATCGCGGCACATCTCGCGCAGGTTGGCGCGCTGCCAGCCGTCCAGGGGTTCTTCCGCTGCCGCATCCAGCAGGTCCGCCATGTCGTCGGCGGCGAGGATTTCGCGCGCTGCGAGCCCGAGCGCGGCCATCTGCTCGGCGCGGGCGCCGGCGCTGCCTTCGGGCATCACGACCGCGCGGTCCCACCCGAGGATGCCGGCCGCACTGCCGATCAGCGCAGCGCGCCGGAAGCGGTCCTCGAGGGTCGCGTAGGCGCTCACGGCGCCTGGTCGTCCGCCTCTGCGCGGCCCGCCCTGCTCTTGTCCGCCGGCCGGAAGCGGCGGTGCCACAGGATATAGACGACGATGCCGATCAGGCTGAGCGAGAACCAGGTGATGGCATATTCCAGATGGGCGTTGCGCACCGTCACGCGGGTCTGGCCGCCGCGCGGCCAGCCGCCCGGCGCGTCGGCCACGAGATCGGCATAGTAGGGCCGGACCGCCGGGAGGCCGGCGTGCCGCGCCATCTGCTGCAGATCGAGGCGGAACCAGGCGTTCACCGCCGGATCGTTGTCCGGTACGAAATACCCCGCCGGCGCCGGCGTGCGGATCACGCCGACCAGGGCGATGCGCCCCGCAACCTGCCCGTCGCGCCGTGTCTCCGGATTGCGCCGCAGGCCGGGCACCCAGCCCCGGTTGACCAGGAGCGTCCCGCCGCCCTCGAGGCGGAACGGCGTGACGACCTGCACCCCGATCTCGCCTGTGCGCCGCGACCGGGCCGGCCGGTACATCTCCTTCCCGTGCAGGAAGACGCCGCTGAACCGGGCGCGCCGGAAGCTGTGGACCTCCGGGTCGAACCGCGCGGGCAGGGCATCGAGCACCGGCCGGGCGATCCGGGCCTTGCGCTCGGCGATCAGCCCTTCCTTCCAGGCCAGGCGCTGGACCTGCCAGACCCCGAGCGCGAAGGTCAGCGCGACCGCCGGCAGGGCGATCAGCGTCGGCCACAGCGCCGGCCGGAAGCCGAGCACGGTCATGGCTCCTCGATCCGCCCCCTCCCCTTGGGGGAGGGGGAGTCGAACGGTGGTGATTGCCCGCGGTAGGGGAGGGTTTCAAACCCTCCCCTACGGTGCCGGTACGAACGGCGGACGACCCCTCCCCTGACTCCTCCCCCAAGGGGAGGGGGATTCGGGCGGGAGCGTTGTGCTAACCCGGAGCGGTCCCTACTCAGCGGCATCATAGTCTTCGGGCCGGTTGCGGAATTGCAGGGCGATGAGCGTCGCTTTCAGGGGGCGGAGCAGCGCCACCGCGCCGCCCAGGGTAAGCGGCACCCACAGCGCGGCATGGAGCCAGAGCGGCGGCCGGAAATGCACTTCGGCCAGCAGCGCGAGCCCGACCACGATTGCGCCCAGCAGCAGGACGGCGAAAACCGCCGGTCCGTCACCTTCCTCATGGCCCCCCAGGTCCTGCCCGCAGACCGCGCATTCGGGAACGACCGTAAGAAAACCGCGGAACAGGTTGCCCCTTCCGCAGGCCGGGCATCGGCAACGGATGCCGGCACCGAAGGGGGAAACGCTCATCTGCACCCGGCCGCCACTCGCGCCCGGCCCCGTCTCGTGGACGGCCGGCTAATGGAGGGCGACCGGCGCGCCCGCGCTGCCGACGACATAGACGAAGCAGAACAGGAACAGCCAGACGACATCGACGAAATGCCAGTACCAGGCCGCGGCTTCGAAGCCGAAATGGTGATCGGGCTTGAAATGCCCCTTCATCGCCCGGAACAGGCAGACCGCAAGGAAGGCCGTGCCGACGATGACGTGGAAGCCGTGGAATCCCGTCGCCATGAAGAAGGCCGACGAATAGATGCCGCCGTTCGCGATCCGGGCGCCTTCCTCCGTCACCTTCTGGCCGCCTTCAATCAGCATGGAGAAGCTGAACGGCGCCTGGGAATATTCGATCGCCTGCAGGCCGGTGAAGCACAGGCCGAGGACGACGGTGGCGGTCAGCCCCTGAATCAGCCCCTTGCGGTTGCCCTCTTTCAGCGCGTGGTGCGCCCAGGTCACCGTGCAGCCGGACAGCAGCAGGACCATGGTGTTGAGCAGGGGCAGATCCCAGGCGTCGAAGACATGGATGTGCGCCGGCGGCCACTGCCCGCCGTTGGCCAGTTCGCGGGCATACATTTTCGCGGCCTCGCCGACCTGCACGCCGCCGTCGCCGAAGATGGCGCTGTCGAAGAAGGCCCAGAAGAACGCGGCGAAGAACATCACCTCGGAGGCGATGAACAGGGTCATGCCATAGCGCAGGCCGAGCTGGACCACCTTGTTGTGGTAGCCGTCGTGCTCGGCTTCGCGGATCACGTCGCGCCACCAGACATACATGACGTACAGCAGGCCCAGGAAACCGGCGATCGAGATGTAGGGGCCGGTGACGCCGTGGATCCACAGGACCGCCCCGCCGAACAGGGCGAGCGCCGCGACGCCCCCGACAATCGGCCACGGGCTCGGATCCACCAGGTGGTAGGGATGTTTGTGGGCTTCAGCCATGGTCGTTCTTTCTCCCCGGGCCCGGCGCAGCGCCGGACGTCATGGTCCCGTGCGTCAGTTGCGGTTCGCCTGCGCGGCGGTTTCGTCGCCTGCTGCCCGGGCCTGGTCCTCGGTCCTGTCGTCCTCCGGGTTCCCGGCGGCGCGGAAGAAGGTATAGGACAGGGTGATGGTGTCGACATCGCGCAGGTTGCGGTCCTTCGCGATGGCCGGATCGATGAAGAAGCTGACCGGCATGTTGACGGTCTGGCCCGGATTCAGCGTCTGCTCGTCGAAGCAGAAGCAGGCGATCTTGGTGAAGTAGACCCCCGCCTTGGCGGGCGTGACGTTGAAGGTGGCGATGCCGGTCGTCGCGCTGTCGTCGAGATTCCGGGCGGTATAGGCGACCAGCCGCCGCTTGCCGATCGCAACCCGGACGCTGTCGACCGCAGGCTGGAAACGCCAGGGCAGGTTCGGGTTGGTGTTGGCGAGGAAGCGCACGGTGATCGTCCGGCCGGCAGCCGTATCGGGCGCCGCCGCGGCCCGCTGGGTCGTGCCGCCGAAACCGGTTGCCCGGCAGAACATCTCGTAGAGCGGCACGGCATAGACGACGAGCAGCGTCATCCCCGAAAGGATCGCCAGAACGCCGAGAACCGTGTTCCGCTTGCTTTTTGCGAGAGAGCCGCGCGCCGCCATGATCCGCTTTCCGCCTCAGCCTGCCGCCAGCTCGAATTTGACGATCGTGACGATGTAGACGATCAGCACGAAGGCGACGAGGACGGCCAGCAGGGCCAGATTGCGGCCGCGCCGCTTGGCCCGGACCGTATCGGCCTTGATCGCAGGACCCTTCGTTTCCGCCGCGTCGGCCATCGCACCCGCCTCAGAGCAGACCGCTCAGCGCCCGGTCGGCGGCGAGCGCCGCGAACAGGCCGAACAGATGGGCCAGCGAGATCAGGAACATGCGCCTGGCCGCGTCGTCGCTTTCGCCGTCGCCGTCGCCGGTGCGCCAGACCGCGACCGCCGCCTGGAGGAACCACAGCGAGAGCAGGGCCGCGGCCGCGCCGTACAACCAGCCGGCCAGGCCCGCGGCGACGGGCGCCAGGGCCAGCGGCGCCAGCAGGGCGGTGTAGACGAGGATCTGCTTCTTGGTCTCCCGCCGCCCGGCGACCACCGGCAGCATCGGCACGCCGGCCCGGGCGTAATCGGCGTCGCGATAGAGCGACAGCGCCCAGAAATGCGGCGGCGTCCACATGAAGATCAGCAGGAAGAGAACGAGGCTGCCGACGCCGATATCGCCGGTTACCGCCGCCCAGCCGATCATCGGCGGAAAGGCGCCCGCCGCGCCGCCGATCACGATGTTCTGCGGCGTCCGGCGCTTGAGCCACATCGTGTAGACGAAAACGTAGAAGCCGATCGTGAGTGCAAGCAGGGCGCCGGCGGCCCAGTTCACCGTCAGCGCCATCAGCATGACGGCGAAGACCGCCAGGATCACGCCGAAGGCGAGCGCGCTCCCGGGCTCCACCCTGCCGGCCGGAATGGGCCGATCGCGGGTGCGCGCCATCACGGCGTCGATGTCGCGGTCGAACCACATGTTGATTGCGCCCGATGCGCCGGCGCCGACGGCGATGCAGATGACCGCGAGCGCCGCGATCACCGGATGGATCGCGCCCGGCGCCAGATAGAGGCCGACCAGGCCGGTCAGCACGACGAGCGACATGACCCGCGGCTTGAGCAGGGCGAAATAGTCCCGCCAGTCCGCCTCGTTCGGTGCGGCGGCGATGAGCGGCGACGATGCGGTCGTCTCGGTCATGGCGCTTGCGGACCTGCCTCGGGTTCTGCCGGCCGCCTAGTGGTGCGCGCCGGCTTCGACCTTCGGCAACTCGTCGTAGGTGTGGAAGGGCGGCGGCGAGGACACCTTCCACTCCAGCGTCGTTGCGCCTTCGCCCCACGGATTGGCTCCTGCCGCCGCGCCCCGGGTGTAGGCCCTGAACAGGAGGAACAGGAAAAGGAGGGTCGCAAGGCCGCCCAGGTAGGCGCCGAGGGAGGCGACGAGGTTCCAGCCGGCATAGGCGTCCGGGTAATCGACGTAGCGGCGCGGCATGCCGGCGAGGCCGAGGAAGTGCATCGGGAAGAAGGTCAGGTTCGCGCTGATGAACATCAGCCAGAAGTGCAGCTTGCCGAGCGTCTCCGGATACATTTTGCCGGTCATCTTCGGGAACCAGTAGTAGAAGCCGGCAAAGATGGCGAACACCGCGCCCAGCGACAGCACATAGTGGAAGTGCGCCACGACATAGTAGGTGTCGTGCAGCACGTAATCGATGCCGGCATTGGCCAGCACGACGCCGGTCACGCCGCCGACGGTGAACAGGAAGATGAAGCCGAACGCGAACAGCATCGGCGTTTCCATCCGGAGCGAGCCGCCCCACATAGTGGCGATCCAGGAGAAGATCTTGATGCCCGTCGGCACCGCGATCACCATGGTCGCGGCGGTGAAATAGGCCCGCGTGTTCACGTCCATGCCCACCGTGTACATGTGGTGGGCCCAGACGATGAAGCCGACGAAGCCGATCGCCACCATGGCGTAGGCCATGCCGAGATAACCGAACACCGGCTTGCGCGAGAAGGTCGAGACGATCTGGCTGATCATGCCGAAGCCCGGCAGGATCAGGATGTAGACCTCCGGATGGCCGAAGAACCAGAACAGGTGCTGGAACAGGATCGGGTCGCCGCCGCCGTCGGGCCGGAAGAAGGCCGTGCCGAAGTTGCGGTCGGTCAGCAGCATGGTGATCGCGCCGGCCAGCACAGGCAGCGACAGGACGAGCAGGAAGGCGGTGACCAGGATCGACCAGACGAACAGCGGCATCCGGTGCAGGGTCATGCCCGGCGCGCGCATGTTGAAGATCGTGGTGATGAAGTTGATCGCGCCCAGGATCGAGCTGGCGCCCGCGATGTGCAGCGCGAAGATCGCCATGTCCATCGCCGGCCCGTCATGGCCGGTGAAGCCGAAATTGGCGCCGGTCGAGGAGAGCGGCGGGTAGATCGTCCAGCCGGTTCCCGCGCCGCCGCCCAGGATCGCCGACAGGATCAGCAGGATCAGCGCCGGCGGCAGCAGCCAGAAGCTGATATTGTTCATGCGCGGGAAGGCCATGTCCGGCGCGCCGATCATGATCGGCACGATCCAGTTGCCGAACCCGCCGATCATCGCCGGCATGACCATGAAGAAGATCATGATCAGGCCGTGGGACGTGACCAGGACGTTGAAGAAATGGCCGTCCATCAGCTGGACGCCGGGGTTCTGCAACTCGGCCCGGAACCAGATCGACATGGTCAGGCCGACAAGGCCGCCGATGACGGCGAAGATCAGGTAGAGGGTCCCGATATCCTTGTGGTTCGTGGAAAAGAGCCAGCGGACCCAGAAGCCTGGGGTGTGATCGTGGTCGTCATGGGCGTGGGCTGCACCGTAGGCCATGTCAGGTCCTCTTCCCTATGTCCTCCGGCGCTGCCCGGAACCCGGGGCGCCGTCCCTTTGCCGTCTGCCGGGCGGTGGCGGCCGGCTAGCGTTGCGCCGAAGCCGCGGCGATCCTCGCCGGCGTTCCGGTCCGCGCCGTCTTCTGCGGTTCGCGCACCACGCTGAATCCGTCACTGTCTTCCGTGGCCTTCTTCCAGGCCGCGGCTAGCCACGCCTTGTATTGTTCGGCCGGCACGACCCGCAGGGCGATCGGCATGAAGGCGTGGTCCTGGCCGCAGATTTCCGAGCACTGGCCGAAATACCAGCCCGGACGGGTGAAGCGCACCCAGGTCTCGTTGGTCTGGCCGGGCACCGCATCGACCTTCGCGCCCGATGCCGGGATCGTCCAGGCGTGGATGACGTCGGCGGCCGTGACGTAGACCCGGACGGTCGCATCGACCGGCAGAACCATCTCGTTGTCGACATCGAGCAGCCGGACCACGTCGCGTTTGTATTCGGCCTGGAAGCGCTTGTTCGCCTCCTCGCATTCCTTGCGGTTGTCCGCATCGATCGTGCCGCGGCAGGCGATCCGGCTTTCGAAGCGCAGCTTGCCGCCCTCTGCGGTCGAATATTCGTAGCTCCAGTACCACTGGTGCCCGGTCGCCTTGACCGTCATGACCGTCTTGCCGGCGGCCTTCTCGGCCGCGGTCGGCTCGGGGGCCTTGTCGGTGTAGTAGAGCAGGCGGAAGGACGGCACGGCGATGACCACCAGGATCAGCACCGGAACGACCGTCCACACGACCTCCAGCAGCAGATTGTGGGTCGTCTTCGACGGCGTCGGATTCTTCGATTCGCGGAATTTCACCACCGTCATGACCAAGAGGGCCAGGACGAAGAGCGAAATCAGCGTGATGAGGATGAGCAGCAGGTCGTGGAACTCGTCCACCTGCTCCATCATCGGCGTCGCCGCTTTCTGGAAGCCCATCTGCCACGGCTCGGGCTGCGCCGCGAAGGCCGCGCCGGAAGCGGCGAGCGCCGCGGCGGCCGTCAGGCCCCCGGGGAGGCCCCGGGTAAAGACCGAAAATGCGGCGCGGCGCGCCGGACGGAAGGCGAACGACATCGGTTCATCCCGCTATGCCAAGGTACGCCGCTGCTGCCAGCGCCGCGAAACTCAGGCCCCCGCGGAACGTCGATCGGGTCGACTTGGGCCGGGGCATGCCGGAATGCGGCCACCATGTCTTCGACCCGTGTCCAACCCGGGGTCTGTTTCATGGCGGAGGCGCCTCCGGAACACCGCCGAAAATAGGAGTCGCGACGCCATTGCCGCCAGCCGATTCTTCGCGACCTGATGTCACATAAATCGCGGAAATCCAAGGATTCTGCGGCTTTGCGCCCGATCGGCCGGCGCGCTTGCGACATCCCGGCCCGCCGGGATGCGGCGGCGCGTCCGGCCCGTCATGCCGGGCGGCGGAACGGAACCGCGGCCGCCGGGCGCGCGATTCGTCAGCCTTGCAGGTTTCCGAACGCGAGGAGCCCGGTGAGAAAGGTATCCGCCTGCGCCGTTTTCCGCAGACCGCGCCAGTCCGCCAACGCCCGGTCTGCCCGGTTCGCGAGATTGAGAGCCTCGCGGCGGGTGAAACGGAGCGCCAGATCGTAGTCGGCCTCGTGGCGGGCCTGTTGAAGGTCGACGAAAGTATTGGCCAACGCCGCAAGCTCGGGCTGCAACGGCAGGCCGTTCAAGCCGGGGCGGAGTTTCGGCGATACGCTGCCGCCGGCGAATTGCAGTGCGACCTGCCGCATATTGCGATGGGAGAAGCCGCGGGCCAGGCAGCGGCGCAGGGCGATCCGGTCGTTGCCGGACATCATGCGCCGCGTCGCTTCGGCGATCAGCATGTGGAAAACGGCGTAATAGGAGGCCGAAACCGACCGACGCAGGCTGGCTTGCCGCGGCCGCTTCGATTCCCTGCGGGCGAGATGACGGGCCTGGGCCAGCAGATCGGAATGGAGGCTCATGCGAGCTGCGCCATCTCGGATACGCCGCGGAAGCGGACATAGACCCACTTCGCGTCGCCGGCTGCCCGGTGGACGCAGTCGCGGATCGTTTCCTGCAGCCGGTCCAGGGCCGCGGCTTCGACCTCCTCGTCTTCCAGCAGGGCCCAGACCCACACGGCCGGCTCGTTCACCCAGTCGAGGCCCGTTTCGACCTGCCACCCGCCGACCCGGGCCGGCAGATCCGACAGTTCGTCGAGCGCCGCTTCGATCTTGGTTACCGCAATCTCCATCCCGATCGTCCGGTTGGGTTTCCGGCTGTTTGCGAACCGGTGCCAGCATACCCCGGAAGAGCGGATAGTCAAACGATTAAATTTCTGCCGTCGCTTTGGCGCGCGCTCCGGCGCGGCTTCGGCGGCATCGGTCGGTATCAGTCCCCGAAGCCCTGCCAGTCGGTGAAGGCGCCGGCGGGCTCGCGCTCGGAATAAAGCGCGTTGACGGGCGCGGACGTGTCTTCGTAGCCCATGCTCATGCCGCAGATCAGGATATGGTCCTCGGGAAGGCCGAGGACGGACTTCACCGTGTCCGTATAGTCAACCCAGGCGGCCTGCGGGCAGGTGTCGAGCCCGTGGCTGCGCGCCGCGACCATCACGTTTTCCAGGAACAGGCCCATGTCGATGAAGGAGCCGGTCTCCATGCGCTTGTCCATGTGGAAGAACAGGCCGACCGGCGCGTCGAAGAAATCGAAATTGCGCCCGTGCTGCCGGTAGGTCCTGTCGCGCTCGCCCTTGGCGATACCGAGCAGGCCGTACATGTCCCAGCCCAGCTTGCGCCGCCGCGAGATGTAGGGCTCGAACCATTTCACCGGATAATAGTTGTAGCCCATTTCCTGCCCGCCGCCGTCGCGCCGCGCGTGGACGGCGGCGCTCACCCGGTCGCGCGCCGCGCCGGTCACGACCGTGACATGCCAGGGCTGGACGTTGGTGCCGCTCGGCGCCCGGGCCGCCACGTTCAGGATCCGCTCGACCAGGTCTTTCGGCACCGGCCTGTCGGGCAGGAAGGCGCGCACCGAGCGCCGGGTCGTGATCGCCGCTTCGGCATCGTTCAGGCCGGCGGCCGCATCGCGCCGCCCGTAACCGAAGTCCGGCGGCGACTGGATTTCCGCATCGGGCATTCTTCTTCCTCTTTTCGGCTTTCGTGTCGGCAGCGGCGGCCCGGCCGGTAGGTCTACGCCGCCGCGGCCATGGTGCGCAGGACGTAGTGCAGGATGCCGCCGTTGCCGAAATAGGCGACCTCGTCGGCGGTGTCGATCCGGCACAGCAGGGGAACGGTCCGGGCCGCGCCGCCGGCATAGCGGATCGTGCAGTCGACATCCATGCCCGGCGTGATGCCGCCGGCGATGCCGGCGACGTCGAAGGTCTCGTCGCCCCTGAGGCCGAGGCTCTCGCGGCTCGCGCCGTCCTTGAACTGCAGCGGCAGCACGCCCATGCCGACCAGGTTCGAGCGGTGGATGCGCTCGAAGCTCTCGACGATCACCGCCCGCACGCCGAGCAGCCTTGTGCCCTTGGCCGCCCAGTCGCGCGACGAGCCGGTGCCGTATTCCTTGCCGCCGACGACCACCAGGGGCACGCCCTCGGCACGGTAGCGCATGGCGGCGTCGTAGATCGGCATTTCCTCGCCGGACGGCTGGTGCCGCGTCACGCCGCCTTCGGTGCCGGGCGCCATCTCGTTGCGGATGCGGATGTTGGCGAAGGTGCCCCGCATCATGACCTCGTGGTTGCCGCGGCGCGAGCCGAAGCTGTTAAAGTCGCGCGGCCGGATCTGGTAGGTCTTGAGATAGTCGCCGGCCGGGCCGTCCTCCTTGATGACGCCGGCGGGCGAGATGTGGTCGGTCGTCACCGAATCGCCGAGCCGGGCGAGCGAGCGGGCGCCCGCGATGTCCCCGACCGCGGCCGGTTCGGCCGTCATGCCCTCGAAATAGGGCGGGTTGCGGACGTAGGTGCTGGACGAATCCCAGTCGTAGGTCAGGCCGCCGGAGACCTCGATGGTCTGCCAGTTCTCGTCGCCCGTGAAGACGTCGGCATAGCGCTCGCGGAACATGGCGGGCGTCACGCAGCGGTCGATGGTTTCCGCGACCTCCCGGTTGGTCGGCCAGATATCCTTCAGATACACGTCGTCGCCGTCCGCATCCTGCCCGATGGGATCGGTGTAGAGATCGATCCGGAGCGAGCCGGCGAGCGCATAGGCGACGACGAGCGGCGGCGAGGCGAGGTAGTTGCCCTTCGTCAGCGGATGGACCCGGCCCTCGAAATTGCGGTTGCCGGAGAGCACGGCGCACACCGTGAGGTCGCCGGCCTCGGCGGCGTCATGGATCGGCTCGGGCAGCGGCCCGGAATTGCCGATGCAGGTCGTGCAGCCGTAGCCGACCAGGTTGAAGCCGAGGGCGTCGAGATCGTCCTGGAGGCCGGCGGCCTCGATATAGTCGCTCACCACCTGGGAGCCGGGCGCGAAGCTGGTCTTGACCCAGGGTTGCCGTTGCAGGCCCTTCTCCCGCGCCTTGCGGGCGAGCAGGCCGGCGGCCACCAGCACCGCCGGGTTCGAGGTGTTCGTGCAGCTGGTGATCGAGGCGATGACGACGTCGCCGTCGTCGAGCGTCCAGTCCGCGCCCGCGACCGGCTGTGCGCGGCGGCGGGCTTCGAGCGCCTCGAACTCGCTGCTCGCGTTCGTCAGCGCGATCCGGTCCTGCGGCCGTTTCGGGCCGGCGATCGACGGCACGACGTCGCCGAGGTCGAGCTCCAGCGTGTCGGTGAACGCGGGATCGGGCGTATCGGCGTCGCGCCACAGGCCCTGCGCCTTCGCATAGGCCTCGACCAGCGCGACCCGCGCCGGATCCCGGCCGGTGAATTCGAGATAGCGCAGGGTCTCCGCGTCGATCGGGAAGAAGCCGCAGGTCGCGCCGTATTCCGGCGCCATGTTGGAGATCGTCGCCTTGTCGGCCAGGCTTAGATGGTCGAGGCCGGCGCCGAAAAACTCGACGAACTTGCCGACCACGCCGCGCGCGCGCAGCATCTGGGTGACGGTCAGCACGAGGTCGGTCGCCGTCGCGCCTTCCTTCAGCGTGCCGGTCAGCCTGAAGCCGATCACTTCGGGGATCAGCATGGAGACCGGCTGGCCCAGCATCGCCGCCTCGGCCTCGATGCCGCCGACGCCCCAGCCGAGCACGGCGAGGCCGTTGACCATCGTCGTGTGGCTGTCGGTGCCGACGCAGGTGTCCGGATAGGCGAAGGCTTCGCCGTTCTCCTCGCCGGACCACACGGTCTGCGCGAGATATTCGACATTGACCTGGTGGCAGATGCCGGTGCCCGGCGGCACGACCCGGAAATTGTCGAAGGCCGAGGCGCCCCAGCGCAGGAACTCGTAACGCTCCCGGTTGCGTTCGAACTCGCGCTCGACATTCTGCCGGAAGGCGTCGGGCGTGCCGAAATGGTCGATCGACACCGAATGGTCGATCACGAGGTCGACCGGCACCAGCGGATTGATCCGCTTCGGATCGCCGCCGAGCGCGCCGATGGCATCGCGCATCGCCGCCAGGTCGACGACCGCCGGCACGCCGGTAAAGTCCTGCATCAGGACGCGCGCCGGCCGGTAGGCGATTTCGCGGCTGGATTTGCGGCGGTCCAGCCAGGCGCCGAAGGCCCGGATATCGTCGGCGGTGACCGTGCCGCCGTCCTCGTAGCGCAGCATGTTCTCCAGCAGCACCTTGAGGGAGAAGGGCAGCCGGGCGATATCGCCGCCGATGCCGTTCAGCCCGTTTTCGGCGGCGGCAGGCAGGCTGAAGTAGCTGTAGCTCTTGCCGCCGGCCTCCAGCGTCCGGCGGGAATCGAAGCTGTTCTGCGTTCCGGTCAGGGGCATGGATCGGGCTCCGGGTGCAGCGGCATGAGGGCCGGATGCGGCGCGCTCGGGGCCGCCGGCGGCGCGGCGGTTCCGGCACGGTGGATTTAGGGATGGCGAAGCGGTTACACCATAGCTATGGATCGGGTGTCCATATCGCGGCCCCGCGACAGATGCTGACAGACCACCAGGCGTTCGGGAGGCGCAGCGCATGACGAAACCGCATGATGTGCTCGATTTCTGGCTCGCGCCGGCGACCCGCGAGCGCTGGTTCGACAAGGATGCCGATTTCGATGCCGAAATCCGGCGGAATTTCGAGGCCGCGCACGGCGAAGCCCTGGCCGGCCGGCTGGACGGCTGGCTGGAGACCGCCGACGGCGCGCTGGCGCTGGTCATCCTGCTCGACCAGTTTCCGCGCAACATGTACCGCGACACGCCGCGCGCCTTCGCCGCCGATCCAACGGCGCGCGGCGTGACGGCGGCGGCGCTCGCCCGCGGCTTCGATCTGGCCGTGGCGGACCAGGAGCACCGGATGTTCTTCTACCTGCCCCTCGAACATTCCGAAGACGCCGCCGACCAGCAGCGCTGTGTCGATCTGGTGCGCGAGCGCTGCCCGGACACGGATTTCCTGCAATGGGCCGTCGCCCACAAGGAGGTCATCGACCGGTTCGGCCGCTTCCCCCACCGCAACGCCATCCTCGGCCGGCCGAACACGCCGGAGGAAGACGAGTATTTGAATGATCCCGATGCCGGTTTCTGACCGCCCCGCTGCTTCCGCCTGGACTCAGGCCCGGGCGGATTCCCCTGCGCAAGGCCGGGAGCCGGGTCCGACAGGCAAGGCAAGCTGTCCCCCCTCCCCTTGGGGGAAGGGGTCAGGGGGAGGGGTATGGGGCGGCCGGATCGGTGCCGGATCGGACGGCGGTGAGGCGGCGGGCGACCCCTCCCCTTGCCCCTCCCCCAAGGGGAGGGGGATTTGGACGTCGGTGCAGCGGCAGCCGACCCCTCCCCTCGCCCCTCCCCCAAGGGGAGGGGGATTCGGTCAGTGCCCTTATTGCAGAGGAATCCCTTGGGGCAGGGGGCAGGGGAAGGCGTCTCCCGGAGCGCGCTGCGCTGCTCTTCTTTTGCCGTGCCGGGGGTTCGCGGCACGGCCCTCCGCAGGCGCCCGATGAACGTCCTCGTCGTCGGCGGCGGCGGGCGCGAGCATGCGCTGTGCTGGAAGCTCGCCGCCTCGCCCCTGTGCTCCCGACTGTATTGCGCGCCGGGCAACGCCGGGATCGCGCAGGAGGCGGCCTGCCTCGATGTCGGGGCCGAGGATATCGGCGGCATCGTCGCCGCGGCGCAGGAGAACGCCATCGATTTCGTCGTCGTCGGCCCCGAAGCGCCGCTGTGCGCCGGGCTGGTCGACCGTCTGGAGGCCGCCGGCATCGCCGCCTTCGGCCCGACCGCCGACGCCGCCATCCTCGAAGGCTCCAAGGCCTTCATGAAGGACCTGTGCGCCCGCTACGGCATCCCGACCGCGGCCTACAGGCGCTTCACCGACGCGGCCGAAGCGCGGGCCTGGATCGCCGAGCGGGGTGCGCCCATCGTCGTCAAGGCGTCCGGCCTCGCCGCGGGCAAGGGGGTGATCGTCGCGCAGACCGTCGCCGAGGCCCAGGCGGCGGCGGGCGCCATGCTGGACGAGGGCGCCTTCGGCGCGGCCGGCGCCGAGATCGTCGTGGAGGACTGTCTCGACGGCGAGGAAGCCAGCATCCTCGCCCTGGTGGACGGCGCGCATTTCGTGCTGCTGGCCTCGGCGCAGGACCACAAGGCGGTCGGCGAGGGCGATACCGGGCCGAACACCGGCGGCATGGGCGCCTATTCGCCGGCCCCGGTCGTGACGGAGGCGCTGGCCGAACGCATCCGCGCGGAGATCGTCGCGCCCACGGTCGCCGCGATGGCCGCCGAAGGCCGGCCCTTCAAGGGCGTGCTCTATGCCGGCCTGATGATCGGGCCGGACGGGCCGAAGGTGCTGGAATTCAACACACGCTTCGGCGATCCGGAATGCCAGCCGCTGATGATGCGCCTGATGTCGGACCTGCTGCCGGCGCTGATCGCGGCGCGCGACGGCGAGCTGAAGGACTTCGACCTGCGCTGGTACGACGAACCGGCGCTGACGGTCGTGCTGGCGGCGCGCGGCTATCCGGGTTCCTACAAAAAGGGCTCGGAAATCCGCGGCCTCGACGCGCTGACCGGCGATCCGGACACGGTCGTCTTCCACGCCGGCACGGCGGCCGACGGCGACCGCATCCTGGCGGCCGGCGGGCGGGTGCTGGGCGTGACCGCTATGGCGCCGACCGTCGCCGAAGCGCAGGAAAGGGCCTATGCCGCCGTCGACGCCATCGACTGGCCCGAAGGCTTCTGCCGCCGCGACATCGGCTGGCGCGCGGTGGAGCGGTAGGCCGTTGGGCAAGACCGTCGATTTTTATTGGGAGGTCGGCAGCACCAACAGCTATTTCGCGCTGCATCTGCTCCGGCCCATCGCCGAACGGCACGGCGCGGCGATACACTACATCCCGATCAATCTCGGCCACGTCTTCCGGCACCATAACTATGTGCTGATGGAAGAGCCCGAAGCGAAGATCGCCAACCGGATTCGCGATCTCGAACGCTGGGCCGAACATTACGATCTGCCGTTCCGCTTCCCGACGGTCTTTCCAATCAAGACCAGCCGGGCGCTGCGCGGCGCCATCGCCATGCGCAAGTGGGGCCGGGAGGCCGCTTTCATCGACGCCATCTTCGCCGCCTACTGGGAGCGCGACGACGCCTCGATCCGGGATTATGCCGGCCTGCGCCCGATCGCGGCGTCGCTCGGCGCCGATCCGGACGCCTTCGAGGCCGCCGCGGAAAGCGACGAGACCCGCGCCGCGCTGATCGCGGCGACCGACGGCGCACTGGCCCGCGGCGTATTCGGCGCGCCGACCCTGATCGTCGGCAACGAAATCTTCTGGGGCAAGGACCGGATGGATTTCGTCGAGCAGGAACTGGCGAAGGGCTGAACGGGTACGGCGAGCGGCAACGGTCTCTCGCCGCCATTCCGGCCGGCTGACCCCCTCTCCCAAGGGATTCTTTTGCAAAAAGGAATGCTGACCGAATCCCTCCCCCTTGGGATTCTTCTGCGAAAATGGCGCCGATCGAATCCCCCCTCCCATCCGGGGGAGGGGGTTGGGGGGAGGGGCATGCGCCAGGCTCGCCCCTTTCGTAGAGGAATCCCCAAGGGGAGGGCGCTCCGGTCGGAATGACGGAGGGGGTTTGTCGGGGTTAGAGGAAAATTTATTGATTATCCTGTTATATTCCTATATCTTGAATAGAACATTCATTGAACAAAAGAGAGCCCGCCATGTCCCAGCCCTTGTCCGCCGACCCGGCCGGAACCGCGCCGGAGTCGCCGCCCCCTGCGTCCCCGCCCCTCACCCAGCGGCAGGAGGACTTCTGCCGCCATTACGCGGCAACCGGCAACGCCGCCGGGGCGGCGCGGGATGCCGGCTATGCCGCGGGCTCGGCGCGCCAGACCGGCCACGAGCTGCTGGAGCGGCCGGCTGTCGCCGCCCGGGTGCGCGCCGTCCGGCAGGCCTGGCAGGCGGTCGAGCGCGAAGAGGCGCAGATCCTGCTCGGCCGGCTGGAACAGGCCTGGGATGCGGCGGTGGAGAAGGGTTCGGCGTCGCTCATGCTCCGGGTCATCAGGTTGCAGGCCGAGCTGTCCGGCCTCGACCGGCGCAATGCCCACCGGCGCGCCGGCCTGTGGCCCCTGCCCGGAGAAATGCCGGGAGAGGAGGCGGCGCCCGATGCAGGTGACTCCGGTGCAGCCGGTCCGTTGGCCGAGGCGGTGCGCCGGGGCCGGCACCGGACCGAACGGGCCCTTGCCGCCCACCGGGCCAGCCGCAAGGCGCTGGAGCGGCGCGGGGACTTCGACGAGGCGGCCTGGCTGGCGACGGCGCAACGCCTGCACGCCACCGTCGAGGAGCGCCGGTCCCGCACTCCGGTTCAGGCAGCCGGCAGGCCGGCGCCCGGCATGACGAATCCTGACAATTCCTTACACGGGTCCTTACATCCCGCAGCGGACCCACCGGCGCCGGACAGCCCGCCGAACGCCTCGGTCCCGACGGATCCTGACATTTCCTTACACCGGGCCGGCCTGCTGCCGGCGGAGGCGGAGGACGGCGGGGAGGACGGCGAACCCGTGGTGCCCCTCTGCGCGCCGTCCTGGGTCGACCAGATCGGCGAACCGCCGGCGCCGGCCGCGGGCGACAACCGTACATGCAGCGCAGCGGACCTGCGCGACCTCCGGGCCAGGACGGCCAGGGAGATGGCGGCGGACAGGCGGCAGGACCGGGACGAGAACCCCGAAGAGCGCTGGACCGGAGACATGCCGGGCGCCGTCGACATCCTGCCGCCTGCCGGGGAACCCTGCCCCGTCGAGCGGCGCGCCGCCGAAGAGGAACAGGACTATCTCAAAGGGCTCGCCCGCACCCGCCCGCCGCTGGAGAACCGCACCGCCGGGATGTATCTCGCCGAATTCGACTGGGTGCGCCCCTGCCGCGGGGACTGACGGACCATGACATATCCTGACAATTCCTGACAATTCGTGACGGCCGTATTGCTGCCCAACCTTCCCTTGCCACCCCGGACGGAGCGCAGCGACGATCCGGGGTCCAGAGTCGCCGGGCACGGACCGTCGGGTCGGCCCTGGGCCCCGGATCGGGGTCCGGGGCGATACAGTGTTGCGTTCAGTGCGAGCCCGAAGCCCCATGACGAATCATGACGTTTCATGACATTCCGTGACACATGGCGGCGCAAAGCCGGTGCCGGGGCGGCGGCCTCCGGGCTAACCGGGCTTGCGGACCCAGAACAGGTACATGCCGTCGAAGGTGTCGGGATTGTCGCGCTCGAACGCGGCCCATGCCCGGAGGTCGCGCGCGGCCGATTCGCCCTGCCCGCCGGAGAGGCTATCGGCAAAGGCTTCGGCGATGTGCGGGCGCACGTCCATGTGGAGGAACTCAAGCCCTTCGTCTTCCAGAAAGGCGCCGATGGCCTCCAGCGTCAGCGGCGTCTCGTGGGCGTGGAACAGCAGGTCGCGGACCTCGCTGAGGGTATAGAAATCCGCCGAATCGGCGAGACCGCGTTCGAAATCGTCCTCCGGCCGGGCGAGGATGCGGGCGCGGACCGCGCGGATCGCGTCCGCGTCGGCTCGGTCGATGCCTTCGGCGGCCAGCCGTTCACGCAGCGCGGTCAGCCCGCGCCGGGCGGTCGCGCTGTAGAGGCCGACATACATCAGCCCGCCGGGCCGCAGCCGGTCGAGCAGGATGCGCCAGCCGGCGAACGGGTCGGCCATGTGGTGCAGCACGCCGATACATTCGATCAGGTCCGCCGGCCTGTCGAACGGCGGCGCGAAGTCCGGCAGGTCGAGGATATCCGCCTGCCGGAACCGGACGGCGTCGAGGCGATGCCGGCGCGCCTTCATGGCCGCGTAGCGCAGGCTGGCCCGGCTGAAATCGAACGCCAGCAGCCGGGCGTTCGGCGCGTAGGCGAGCGCGGCCTCGACCGCCTGCCGGCCGGTGCCGCAGCCCGCGATCAGGATGCGCAGCGGGCCATCGGTCCAGCCGCCGTCCGGCTGCGGCCCCCCGGACCCGCCGGCGATCCGGTCGAGAAACGCCCGCACGGCGCCGGCCAGCGGCGGCTGCACCCAGCCCCAGCGCGGGTAGGGGTTGGCCTCGTATTGCGCCGCCACGGCATCGCCGGTTGCGTCCGCGGCGGCGATGTCCGGGCCGAGGTCCGCATCGGCCCGCGTCATCTCGTGCCGCTCGCGCCGGATGTCGCCGGCCAGCCCGGCCAGTGCCTTCGGCAGCCCGCCGCCAGCGCCGCCGCCGTCTCCGCCCGGACACCAGCGTTCCGCCGGCAGGTACAGCGCCGCGGCGAGTCCGTGCGCCGGATCGGCCGGGTCCAGCCGGTCCACGGCCTTGCGTTCCGCTGCCGCGACCGGCCACACCCCTTCGTTCAGCCAGGTCTGCCGGGCCATCGCGGCGAGCAGGGCTTCGTCCCGTTCCGCCGCCGGTTCGGCCAGCGCTTCCAGCGCCGTGCGGCGGCGCGCGGCGAGCCAGCCCTCCAGGGCCGGTTCGCGGACCGGCGCCGCCTCCAGCAGCGCGGTCAGCAGGTCCGCTTCGTCCGTCCCGCGGGAGAAGGCCGGCGTTTCGCCGCGTTCGGCCAGCAGCAGCCCGGCCGCCCGGGCGAGCGGATCGGCGGTCACCCGGTCGAGCCGCAGCGCCGCGGCGAGGCCGGCGGCGTTGACCCGGGAGAAGCTCACCGGCGTGACCGAGGCCAGGATATCCGACAGCTTGCGCGCCGCTTCCGCCGAGCGCGGGTTGAGGGCGAGATGGGCGGCCAGCATCTCGATCGCCGCCATCGGGTGGCCCTGCGCAAGCAGCGCCCGGGCGAGCAGTACGGCGGCGGCGCTGTCCTTCGGCGCGCCGTCATGGGCCTCGCGCAGCAGCATCAAGGCATAGCCCCGGTTGCCCTCGGCGAGCGCCCGCCGGGCCTGCGCCATCAGTCTTTTCGTACTGGCCCTGGCCATCGTCGCCGTCAGTCGCTGAGCGCCCGCGGGTCGAGGGCGTCCTGTAGCCCGTCGCCGAGGAAGTTGAAGGCGATCACGGTGACGAAGATCATCAGGCCCGGCCAGATCATCAGCAGCGGGGCGCTGGACAATTGCTCCTGGGCGCCGGTCAGCATGTTGCCCCAGCTCGGGATCGGCGGCTGGATGCCGAGGCCGAGAAAGCTCAGCACCGATTCGAACAGGATAATGCCGCCGACGGACAGCGTCGTCGCCACGACGATCGGCGAGATGGCGTTGGGCAGGATATGGACGCGCATGACCCGCCACGGGCTCGCGCCCATGGCGATGGCGGCGCGCACGAACTCGCGCTCCTTGAGCGACAGGGTCGCGCCGCGCACCAGCCGGGCGACGCCGGTCCAGCCGAACAGGGCGGTGATGACGATGATGCGATAGAGGCTGACGTCGCCGGAATTGGCGATCGACGGCGGCAGGCCGAGCTTGGTCAGATCGACCGCGGCGAGGACGATCAGCAGCGGCAGGATCGGCAGGGCGATGACGCCGTCGGTGATGCGCATCAGCAGGTCGTCGAGCCGGCCGCCGAAATAGCCGGCCAGAATGCCGATGACGGCGCCGATCATCGCCGAGAAGACGGCGGCCACCAGCCCGACCAGAAGCGAAATCCGGCCGCCGTAGAGCAGGCGCACCAGCAGGTCGCGGCCCAGTTCGTCAGTGCCCAGCGGATGGGCCAGGCTCGGGCCCTGGAGGATCGCGCTCAGGTCGACGTCGCGGATGTCGGCGCCCATGAGCCGCTCGACCGCAGGCGCCAGGGCCGCCGCCAGGATGAGGATGATGAGGACGACGGCCGAAGCCACGGCGAGCCGGTGGCGCAGGAAGCGGCGCAGAACCCTGAGCCGCAGTTCGCGCCGGCCGGCGACCGGGATTGCGGCGGCGGTCATGTCCCGGTGCTCATTGCCCGCTTCTCATTGGAGCGCGATCCGGGGATCGAGCACGGCGTAGGCCACGTCCGCGCCGATATTGGCGGCGAGGGTCACGAAGGTGGCGAACAGCAGGCCGACCAGCGCAAGGTTGAAGTCGTTGGCGAGGATCGAATCGTAGATCATCTTGCCCATGCCGGGATAGGCGAACACCGTCTCGGTGATCAGCGCGCCCGAGAACAGGGTGCCGAAATCCAGCGCAATGATGGTGACGATCGGGATCATGGCGTTGCGCAGGGCGTGGCCGGTCAGCACGCCGCGTTCGCTGACCCCCTTGGCGCGGGCGGTGCGGATGAAATCCTGGCGCATCACCGCCATGGTCTCGGCGCGCACGAAGCGGGTGAAGCCGGCGACGTTGAGCAGCGTGAGGGACAGGACCGGCAGGACGAGATATTGCAGCCGGTCCCAGAAGCCGCCCTTGCCGATGGTCTCCAGCCCGCCGGCCGGAAACCAGCCGAGCCAGACCGCGAAGACGAAGATCAGGATCAGCGCCAGCCAGAAGGGCGGCGCCGAGCGGCCGGCGAAGCTGAACAGGTTGATCGCATAGTCGTGCAGCGAATAGGGCCGGGCCGCCGCCCAGACGCCGAGCGGAATGGCGATGGCGGCGGAGAGTACGAAGCTGATCCCCATCAGCAGCAGGGTGCGCTCGAGATGCGGGCCCATGACGTCGAGCACCGGCCGGCTGTGGGTGCGCGAGAAGCCGAAATCGCCGCCCAGCGCCGCGCTCAGCCAGTTCCAGTAGCGCTCGCCGATCGGCAGGTCGAGGCCGTAGAGCGCGCGCAGGCGGGCGGCGTCGTCCGGCGTCAGCTTGGGGTCCGAGGCGATCATGATGTCGATCGGATCGCCCGGCATCAGCCCGATCAGGGCGTAGACCAGGAAGGACATGATCGCGATCACCGCCAGCGACTGCATCAGCCGGCGGATCAGGAAGGCGCTCATTGCTGCTTCGCGTCAGCGCCGGCGCGCCAGTCCTCCACCCACAGGGTCGTGGAAAATTGATGCCCGGTCGGCCGGATACCCGCCAGCCAGCGCGGGATCACATAGGGGTTGGCGCGGAAATAGAGCGGCAGGACCGGCAGTTCCTCGGCGTAGATCTGCTGGATGCGCCGCCAGATCGGCAGGCGGTCCCTCAGCGTCAGGGTCACTTCGAGCGTCTCGATCAACCGGTCCATCTCGGCGTTGCGGAAGCCGGGGAAATTCTGGCCCGACCAGTTGTTCTTCGCCGTCGGAATTTCCGACGAATGCAGCGTGCCGCGCGGGTTCGATTCCGGCGCCGAGATCCAGGCATACATCGCCATGGCCGGGAACTGGCGCTGGGTGACGGTGCGGCCGAAATAGACCCGCGCCGGCTGGGTCTTGAGCCGGATTTCGACTCCGATGCGCCGCCAGTAGGCCTGCAGGATTTCCATGACCTGCTCGCGCACCCGGTGGCCCGACGTGGTCATCAGCGAAAGGCTCAGCCGCTCACCCTTCGCGTTGTAGCGCCAGCCGTCGCCGCGCCGCTTCCAGCCCGCGGCGTCGAGCAGCGCCGCCGCCTTCTTCGGATCGAACGGATAGGTCGTCACTTCCTTCGACGCCACCTGGTCCAGCGGGCTGATGTTGGTATCGGCGACCGGCTGGAGGCCGCGGAACAGCTGTGCGCTCATGCGCTTGCGGTCCATGCCGTAGGCCAGCGCCCGGCGGACCCGCCGGTCCTTCAGGATGGGGTTGTCGAGGTTGAAATCGATATGCTCGTAGATCAGCCCGGCCTTGAAGATGAAGCGGTAGCGGTCCTTCGCCCGGCGTTGCAGCACTGTCGCCTGGTCGAGCGACAGGCCGAGCTCGCCGGCCGCATAGTCGATGCCGCCGGCCCGCAGGTTGGCTTCCAGCGCGGCGGTGTTGCCGATGACCCGGACGACGATCCGCCTGAACGACGGCGCCTTGCCCCACCAGGTCTCGTTCGGGACCAGCTCGACATGGGAGCCGGAGACGATCCGCGCAATCCGGTACGGCCCGTAGTAGAGGCCGGGATTGGCCGGGTCCCGGTCGTAGGTCGTGCGCTGCCGGTATTCCTTCGGCTCCTGGAACGCGTCGGTCTCGAGATGCGCCGGCATCGGGTCGGGGACGAGCTGGTTGTAGTCGTAGCGCAGCTTGTCGAGAACCTGCACGAAGGTCCGGTCGTCGATGCGCTCGATGGCAATGGTGCGCAGGAACGGCTCGCGCCCGGCGACGCCGCTCTGCGGATGGCGGCCGACCTTCCAGGCGAAGATCACGTCGTCCACCGTGACCGGTCGGTCGTCGCCCCATTTCGCGCCCTTGCGGATGCGCCAGGTGATGCGCAGGCCCTGCTTGCCCTTGAGGTCGCCCTTGTCGAAGGTGACGACCTTCGCGCCGCCATTCTCGACCGTGGGCAGCGTCTCGCACAGCAGGCACACCAGCTTCCATTCGCGGTCGAAGGTCACGAAGGGCCGCCGCGCCATGGCCAGGATGTAGCTCTTGGCCAGCATCGAATCGATCATCGGGTTGAAGGTCGACGGGAACTGGGTGATGCCGATGGTGAGCCCGTCGCGCGCCTTCTCCTGGGACTGTACCGGCGCCGCCGCCGCCGCGAGGAGCATCAGCAGGAGTATCGCTTTCCCGATCATGCCGCGCAGATTGGCCGAAGCCCGCCTCCGAAGCAATCGGGCAATCGTCCGGCCCTGCGTGCGCCGCCTCAGGCCGGGCCGTTTCCGCCCACCGCGCGGGCCGCACGGCACAGGTTTGCGAGCTTGCGCCTTGCGGGATCGCGGCCCAGCAAGGCGAGGCCGCAGTCCGGGGCCGCGATCAGCCGATGTTCATCGATGTGGCCCAGGGCGTCGCCGAGCCGCCCGGCGATCTCCTCCGTCGTCTCCACCCGGCTGTTCGCGATGGCGACCGTGCCGAGGATGACGGTCGTGCGGCCGAACCGCTCCAGGAGCGACAGGTCGTTCGGCCGATGGGCGTCCTCGATGCTCACCGCATCGATTTCGGCCTCGTCCAGCGCATCGGCCAGCCGGAAGTAGGCGCCGGGATCGGCCTTGGGATAGTCGGCCGAATCGAGCCGGTCGGGATAGCCGCAGCAAATGTGGACCGTTCTGGCGACCCGGCGGGGACAGCCGTGGAACGCCCGTTCGAGCAGTTCGATCCCGGTGTCGAGCGCTTCGCCGGGCTTGCGCGCGAACAGCGGCTCGTCGATCTGGATGTGGCGGCATCCGGCGTCGGCAAGGGCCAGCACCTCGCGGTTCAGCGCCCCGGCCAGATCGCGGCCGAGCGCCTTCGGGTCGCCGTAGTGCCGATCCACCGTCGTGTCCGCGACGGTCATCGGACCGGGCATGGTGATCTTCACCGCGCGGCCGGTGCAGGACTGCGCGCGGCGGTAGTCGGCGGGAAGAAACGGCGCGCCGGCCCGCACGGGACCGACGATCGTCGGCAGATGCGTCCGGTAGTTGCCGCTGCGCAGCGCCTTCTCCTCGAGCCGCGCAAAACTCACGCCGCGGAGGTGGCGGCAGTGATAGTGAATGTAGTTCTCGCGCGGGATCTCGCCGTCGGTGGGAACGTCGATGCCCGCTTCCACCTGGTCGCCGACCGCGTCGCGCACGCCCCGCAACAGGACGCTTTCCGCGTCGTCGCCCAAATCCGCCATCGCCTGCGCCCAACGTTTCGTCGGCGCGGCGGTGTCGGGTCCGTCCGGCCGGGCGAACCAGTCCGGCAGGCGCACATAGGGCGGCTTCGGATAGGCGCCGATGGTGGTGGTCTGGAGGGGCATGGGCGATCGATCCCGGCGCGCCCTGGACGTGCAGGCAGGATATTCCGAACTGCGGTTACGGCAAGGATCGCAACAGCGAAACCCGTCGCCCTAATAGGCGCAGGCGGTCCAGATGCGGTCGATATCGCCCGCCCATGCTCCGGCGAAGTCTTCGAGCAGGAGGTCGGCCGGGCTCTTGCCGGCGGCGGCGCGGTCGTGGAGCACTTGGAGGAAGCCGGTCTCGTCGTTGCCGGCCTTGTCGAGCAGCCGCCGCGCCGACAGGCCGGCCCGGGCGATATCCAGCACGCGCAGGGCGAGGTCCTGCACCGTGCCGGTGCGGAACCGGGCCTGGAAGCCGTGCTTCGCCACGTCGGTGCACAGGGCCTGGCGCTCTTCGGCGGACCACTCCTTCACCATGTCCCAGGCGGCGTCGAGCGCCGTCCCGTCATAGAGCAGGCCGACCCAGAAGGCCGGCAGGCCGCACAGGCTCTTCCACGGTCCGCCGTCGGCGCCGCGCATCTCCAGGAAGGTCTTGGCCCGCACTTCGGGGAAGGCGGTCGTCATATGGTCGGCCCAGTCGGAGAGCGTCGGCGTTTCGCCCGGCAGCGCCGGCAGCCGGCCGGCCATGAAATCGCGGAAGGACTGGCCGCTGGCGTCGAGGTAGCGGCCGCCGCGATAGACGAAATACATCGGCACGTCGAGGATATAGTCGACCCAGCGCTCGAAGCTGAAGCCGTCCTCGAACACGAAGGGCAGCATGCCGGTGCGGTCCGGGTCGGTATCGGTCCAGATATGGGCGCGCCAGCTCCGGAAGCCGTTGGGCCGGCCCTCGGTGAAGGGCGAGTTGGCGAACAGGGCCGTCGCGACCGGCTGGAGCGCCAGGCCGACACGGAACTTCTTCACCATGTCGGCTTCGGAGGCGTAGTCCAGGTTGACCTGCACCGTGCAGGTCCGGACCATCATGTCGAGGCCCAGGTTGCCCTTCTTCGGCATGTAGTCGCGCATGATGCGATAACGGCCCTTGGGCATCCAGGGCACGTCCTCGCGCCGCCATTTCGGATCGAAGCCGAGGCCGATCAGGCCGGCGCCAAGCTCCTTGGTCACCGTTTCGGCTTCGGCGAGATGGGTGTGAACCTCGTCGCAGGTCTGGTGGATGGTCTCCAGCGGCGCGCCCGACAGTTCGAGCTGCCCGCCCGGCTCCAGGCTGACCGACGCGCCGTCGCGCTTCAGGCCGATGACGGTCTCGCCTTCGCGCACCGGGTCCCAGCCGAAGCGCTCCAGCCCTTCGAGCAGCGCCCGGATGCCGCAATCGCCGTCATAGGGCAGGCGGCGGAAATCGTCCCAGCGGAAGGCGAATTTCTCGTGCTCGGTGCCGATGCGCCAGTCCGCCGCCGGCTTGCACCCCTGTTCGACGCTCTCGACAAGCTGCGTTCTCGACTGCACCGGCTCGGCGTTGGCGGCGGCAGGGATGGACATGCGCAGCGATCCGGATCTCGGCGGCAGGGGCGGCGAACGGCAATCAGTCCGCCATGTCAGTCCAACGGAGCGGTCCAGTCGCCCAGCACGGCCTGCCAGCACGCCAGCGCCGCAATCGCGGCGGTATCGGCGCGGAGCAGGCGCCCGCCGAGCCCGACCGGCGTGACATTGGGGAAACCGCGTAGAAGGTCAAGCTCCTCCGGCGCATAGCCGCCCTCCGGCCCGACGAAGACGGCCCAGGGGCGGCCGCGCGTATCGCCGCGCCGGCGCAGCGTGTCGACGATCGGGATGCCGGTCTGCGCCTCGTCGAGCAGCAGGATGTGGCGATCGGCCGGCCATCCGGTCATCAGGGCGTCCAGCTTCACGGTCGGAAACACGGCCGGGACGGTGAGGCGCGCGCATTGCTCGGCGGCTTCGACGGCGTTGGCGCGCAGCCGCGCCTCGTTGACCCGGGCGACCCGGGTGTGTCGGGTAAGGACCGGCTGGAGGGCGGAAACGCCGAGTTCCGACGCCTTCTGGGCGACGAAATCGATCCGCGCCTTCTTGACCGGGGCAAAACACAGCCAGAGGTCCGGCTCGGCGCCTTGCCGGCGGGTTTGCGCCGTCGGCGTCAGTGCAGCTCCCTTCCTGCCCAGCGAATCGACGTTCGCCAGCCATTCGCCGTCCCGTCCGTTGAACAGCCTGACCGAATCCCCCGGCGCGGTCCGCATCACGTTCTTCAGGTAGTGGCTTTGTTCCGCCGTCGGGACGACGGTCTGACCCACCGCCAGCGGCGTATCGACATAAAGCCGGATGCCGGTATCGTGCTGCCCGGCGGCGCCCGCCGGCGCAGTCATGCCACGGTATCCAGGCGGGCCTGCGCGGCGGCGAGATGGCCGGCGAACCCGGCCGGGTCGATGTTGGCGCCGCAGACGATGAGGCCGACCGCCTTGCCGCGCAGCCGCTCGCGCAGCGGCCCGGCCAGTGCCGCGAGGGCCGCCGCGCCGGCCGGTTCGACCGCGAGCTTGAGCCGGCTGAAACTGGTCAGCATGGCGTCCTGCAAGGCATCGTCCGTCACCGTGACGATCTCTTCGACGAGGCGCCGGACGATGCCGAAGGCGTAGGGCAGGTGGAGCGGCGCGCCCAGGCTGTCGGCAATGGTCGAGACGGCGACGCTGTCGAGCGGCGCGCCCCGGGCGAGGCTGTCGCGCATGCCGCAGGCGCCGGCGGGCTCGACGCCGTAGATGCGCGCCTTGGCGCCGGCGAGGCGGAAGCCGGTCGCCACGCCGGCGATCAGGCCGCCGCCGCCGACCGGCACGATGACTGCGTCCAAGCCGGGCGCCTGCCGGGCGAATTCCAGGCCCAGCGTCGCCGTTCCGGAGATCGTGTCCGGCCCCTCGAAGGGATGGATGACGGCGCGGCCCTCCTCGTCGCGGATGCGCGCCATCTCGGCGAAGGCGGCGCGAATATCGTCGGCCAGCACGACTCCGGCGCCCAGTTCCCGGCATTGGGCAATGCGGAACGGGTTGGCCGCCTTGTGCATGACGACCTTCGCATCGACGCCGAGCGACCGGCCGGCATAGGCGACCGCGATGGCATGGTTGCCGGCGCTGACCGCGGTGACGCCGGCCGCGCGCCGCGCCGCGTCGAGAGCCAGGATGTTCGCCAGCGCACCGCGCGGCTTGAAGCTGCCGGTCCTTTGCAGCAATTCCAGTTTGAAGATCGCCCGCGTCCCGGCGCCGAGCAGGGTGTCCTTGGCGACGCCCGCCCAATCCAGTATCGGCGTTTCGACGACCCACGGCGCGATGGCGGCGCGCGTCGCCTCGATCCGGTCGAGGGTCAGCATCCGGCCGGAAGACGCATCATTCGGCGCGTCATTCATGGGTCCTGGGCATCGATCTTGCGGCCCCATTCGCGGGCGGTCTCGCCGGGCCACTTGTTGGTGGCGTCGAGGCCGGCCTTCGAGCCGAGGCCGCTCACCGGGCTGGCGAAATCGAGATAGTCGATCGGCGTGTTCTCGATCGTCACCGTGTCGCGCGCCGGGTCCATGCGGGTCGAAATCGCCCACATGACGTCCTTCCAGTCGCGGCAGTCGATATCGTCGTCCACGACGATGACCCACTTCGTGTACATGAACTGGCGCAGGTAGCTCCAGACCCCCATCATGATGCGCTTGGCATGGCCGGCGTAGGCCTTGCGGATCGAGACCACGGCGATGCGGTAGGAACAGCCCTCCGGCGGCAGCCAGAAATCGACGATCTCCGGGAACTGCTGTTGCAGCAGGGGGATGAACACCTCGTTCAGCGCCTCGCCGAGAACCGACGGCTCGTCGGGCGGCCGGCCGGTGAAGGTCGAGAGGTAGATCGGCTCCCGGCGCATGGTGACGGCGCTGACCCGGAACACCGGGAAGCGCTCGACGCTGTTGTAATAGCCGGTATGGTCGCCATAGGGGCCTTCGTCGCCCGCCTCGTCGGCCATGACCCGGCCTTCGATGACGATCTCGGCCTGGGCCGGCACCTTGAGCGGGACGGTGCGGCAGTCGGCGAGTTCGACCTTGCGTTCGCGCAGCAGGCCGGCGAACTGGTATTCCGAAAGCGTATCCGGCACTGGCGTCACCGCCGCAATCATGGTCGCCGGGTCGGCGCCGATCACGGCAGCGGCCGGAAAGCCCTCCCGCCGCTCATCCGGCTTGGCCTGCGCCTTCCAGCGCGCGAACTGCTGGGCGCCGCCGCGATGATGCAGCCAGCGCATCAGCGTCGTGTCCCGCCCGGTCACCTGCATCCGGTAGATGCCGAGGTTGAAGCCGTCGGTGCGCTCGGTCTCCGGCGCCGGGCCGCGGGTGACGACGAGCGGCCAGGTGATGAGCGGCGCCGGCTCGCCGGGCCAGCAGGTCTGGACCGGCAGGCGGCCGAGGTCGATGGCGTCGCCCTCCAGCACGACCTCCTGGCAGGGCGCGCTGCGCACGGTCTTCGGCTTCATCGCCAGCACCTTGCGCGCCAGCGGGATCAGTTCCAGCGCCTCGCGGAAGCCGCCGGGCGGCTCGGGCTGGCGCAGGAAGGCCAGCATCTCGCCGACCTCGCGCAATTGTTCCGGCGTCCGGCCGATCGCCTGCGCCACCCGTTCCACCGTGCCGAACAGGTTGACGAGCACCGGCATGTCCCAGCTTTGCGCTCCGTCCTGCGGCCGTTCGAACAGAATCGCCGGCCCGCCTTCCAGAAGCGCCGCGCGGTGGATGCGCGTCATCTCCAGCGCCGGCGAGACCGGGGCGGCCTCGCGGCGCAGCTGGCCGTCGCGCTCAAGCTGCGCGAGGAAATCGCGCAGCGAGGCATAGGGCGTGCCGCCGGCGCTCATGCCGGCCCAATCGGAATCAGTTCAGGCAACGCAGCGGGGTCCGGAACCGGAAAACATGCCGGACACATGGCCCAATCGCCGCGCAAGGACAAGCGGGCGGAAGCCCGCAAGATATCTGCCGCGGCTGCCGGACGGGGACCGGAGCTACAACTCCTTGGCGCCCGGAATCCGTTCCTTGCCCTCGCCCTTGCGGGACCGGATGAGGTCGTAGAACCGCCGGTTCGTCCGGTGAAACACGATGAAGGACGGCAGGAGCGTCTTGGCCCGGACCCAGCCCCGTTCGGCGAGAATGACATCCATTTCGAGCCGCGCGCGGGTCCACAGCCCTGTCGCCTTGTCCCGCACCAGATAGCCGCGCTGAAAATGAATGCGCCGGTTCCATTCGTTCATGACGCGAAAGGAAATCGGCCGTTTCAGCGTGTAGCGTGCCATGTACATGATGTGCTGGCACGGCCGCGGGCGCCGCGCCTTTTTGCACTTGTAGAAGAGGATTGTGTAATCGATCCCGCTCGCCCGGGTCCTGACATAGGGATCGCCCGACGGCTTCCGGTAGCCGGTGATGACCGGCAGGCCCTGGGACTCCAGCATTTCGACGATTGTCGGTGCGGTCACGCTGTTGAAGTCCGCCGCATGGCCGACGCTTGCGGCGAGCGCAGTCGCGATGCTTGCGGTGCTGGCGCAAATGACGGTGTTCCGCATGGATCGGGCGCCTCCGCTGCACAAGTCTGCATCAGAGTCGTGGGCAGCCGCGGGCGTGTAAAGTAAATTCCGCGCCATGACGACCGACGCGTCCATGTTCGTCCCGCCCTCCGACCTCGATCCGGTCGAGCGGGCGACGGGTTATCCCTACGCCGTTCCGGATTGCAGCTTCGTCTTCGACAAGGCGGGCTGGCGGCCGGCGGAAATCGGCGGTGCGCTGACCGCCGGCCGGCATCCCGTGCTCGCCTGCGGCTCGAACCGGTCGCCGGACCAGCTTGCGCGCAAGTATTTCGATTTCGACTCGGCGACGATTCCCGTCCAGCGCGCCCGGCTCGGAGATTTCGACGTCGTCTACGCCGCCCATATCACCGGCTACGGCGCGATTTCCGCCTGCCCGATGCCGGCGCCGGGCGTGCGGGTGGAAGTCTCGGTCACCTGGCTGTCGGGCGACCTGATGGCGCGCATGCACGCCACCGAGGGGCGGGGGTTTTCTTACGATTACGCGGTGCTGTCCGGCCTCGACCTTGCCCTCGAAGGCGGCGGGGCGCTGGACGAGGCCTTCGCCTACATCCACCGCGGCGGCGCGCTCAACGCGGACGGCGACACGGTCGGCCTGGCCGAGGCGGCGGCGCAGGGACGGTCCCGGCCGTCATGGCCGCAGCCCCGGGCGATCGCCGAGGTCCACCGCCGCCTGGGCCATGCCGGGACGGTCGAGGATTTCATCCGCGAGAACGCCGCCGACCGGTTCCTGCGCCTCGCCCGCGAGGCCGTCCTCCAGCAGGACGCGCACGCCTTCGCCTACGAGGGGTGCCGGGTCGTTTCCTTGGCGGCGGAATGAAACGACTGTCGCCGATTTCGCCGGACCGCAAAAACCCCTATATGACCCGTGCCTGCCCGGCCTGTCCTCCGGGTGCCGATCCCGCCGCTGCTTATGCCGTCTGCCGCCAAACATGCCTTCGTCACCGGCGCCACAGGTTTTCTCGGGCGCAACCTTGTCGAGCAGCTTGCGGAACGGGGCTGGACGATCACCGCGGCCTATCGCGACAGGGCGCGCTTCGAGGCGCTCCGGCAGTGGGACGTCGCCGGCGTCGAATGCGACCTGCTCGACCTTGGCGGCCTGACCGCGGCGATGCCCGAAGGCGCGGACGCCGTGTTTCACATGGCCGCCGACCTCACCATGTGGACGCGCCACGGTTCGCGCCAATTGCGCACCAACGTCGACGGTACCCGCAACGCGGTTGCCGCGGCCGAGCGCACGGGTGCCCGTAAGTTCGTCTTCACGTCGAGCTGGAATTCCTGGGGTTACCGGGCCGGCGACCCGCCGATCGCCGAGGATACGCCGCAGCGGGGCAATACGTCTCCCGTGCTCTACGACCGGACCAAGCTCGCCGCCGAGACCATCGTCAGGCAGGCCGCACTGGACGGCATGCCCGCCGCGATCCTCAACCCCTGCCACATCGTGGGCCGCTACGACAGCCGCAACTGGGGCCGCATGATCCGCATGGTCCACGAGCGCCGGCTGCCGGGCATCCCGCCGGGCTCGGGCGTGTTCTGCCACGCCGCGGCGGTCGCAGCGGCTCATATCGCGGCGGCCGAGAACGAGAGCGCCGCCGGCAACTATCTGCTGCCCGGCCCGGCGGCGAGCTATGTCGAGGTCATCGGCCTCGTCGGCCGCATCGCCGGTCGCCGGGTGCCGAAGCGCGCTCTTCCGGCCTGGCTGTTCCGGGCAGTCGCCCATGTCCAGAATGCCGTGGGCAACTTGCGCGGCAGGGAGCCGGACCTGACCCCGCAGGCCGCCCATATCGTGCTGGCCCATGGCCGGGTGGCGTCGGACCGCGCCGAGAAGGAGTTGGGCTACCGCTCACCCGATCTCGAATTCATGGTGCGGGACTGCTACGACTGGATGAAGCGGACCGGCGTCCTGAGGGATTGAACCGACCCTTCGGTCGTTCGCGCCGACCGATTACCTGCAACCGGAAACCGACGGGGCTGCCCGAAACGATGACCGACCATCTGAACCGACTGGAGGACCTGCTGAAGGCCGCCAGGGCCGCCGGCGCCGACGCGGCCGACGCCGTCTACATCGAGGGCGACAGCCTTTCGCACAGCCAGCGGCTCGGCAATGTCGAGATGATCGAGCGCGCCGAGGGCCGCGATCTGGGCTTGCGGGTCTTCGTCGGCCATCGCCAGGCCAGCGTTTCCGCCACGGAGATCGAGCCGGAGACCTTCGCCGGGCTGGCCGAACGGGCGATGGCGATGGCGCGCGCCGTGCCGGAAGACCCGTATTGCGGCATCGCCGGTCCGGACCAGTTCGCCGCGCAGCCGCCGCAACTGGAAACGGCAGACGTTGAAGAACCGCCGGCAGACCTGCTGATTTCCCGGGCCCGCGAGGCCGAGGACGCCGCCCGCGCCGTCGAGGGCGTAACGAACTCCGAGGGCGCGGAAGCCTCGTGGGGCCGGACCGGGGTGTACCTCGCCGCGACCAACGGCTTCGCCGGCAGCTACGCGCGCAGCTCGCACAGCGTCGGCGTCTCGGTCGTCGCCGGCTCGGGCGGCGACATGCAGACCGACTACGACCACCACACCGCCGTTTTTGCGGCGGACCTCATGGCGCCGGCGGAGATCGGGCGGAGCGCCGGCGAACGGGCGGTCGCCCGGCTCGGCGCCCGGCCGGTCAAGACCGTGAAGGCGCCCGTGGTGTTCGACCCGCGGGTCGCCGGCGGCCTGCTGCGCCACCTGCTCGGCGCAATCAACGGCGCGTCGGTCGCCCGCGGCACGAGCTTTCTCAAGGACAGGCTCGGCGAAGCGGTGATGGCGCCGGGCCTGACCGTGGTCGAGGATCCGCACCGGCCGCGCGGCCTGCGCTCCAAGCCCTTCGACGGCGAGGGCATCGCCAACCGGCGCAGCGCGCTGATCGACGACGGCGTGCTGACGACCTGGCTGCTCGACCTGCGCTCGGCGCGCCAGCTCGATCTGGCCCCGACAGGCCATGCCAGCCGGGGCACCTCCGGCCCGCCGGCGCCGTCGGCGACCAATGTCTGGCTCGAGGCCGGGACCGTGTCGCGGCAGGACCTGCTCGCCGGCATCGACAGCGGCCTCTACGTCACCGAGATGATCGGTATGGGCGTCGACTATGTGACCGGCGATTACAGCCGCGGTGCCGGCGGCTACTGGATCGACGGGGGCGAGCGCGCGTTTCCGGTGACCGAAATGACGATCGCCGGCAACCTCAAGGACATGTTCAGGGCGATAACGCCGGCCGACGACCTGGACCTGCGCTACGGCATCGACGCCCCGACGCTGCGCATCGACGGCATTACGATAGCGGGGGCGTAAAACCCGATCCCTATCCGTCGCGCCGCGCCAGATGGTCGAAGCTGGCGCCGACGACGGCGTCCTGGCGCAGGAATCGGCGGGCCTCCAGGCCGTGGGCGGGCTCGACGCTGCGCAGTGTCCCGGCGGCCTCGGCATCGAGCTGCATGCGCGCCGCGAGTTCGAACCAGTAGGCGAGATAGGTCGCCTCCTCGACCGATTTGCCAACGATCAGCAGGCCGTGATGGGCCAGCAGAATGGCGCTCTTGCCGCCGAGCGCTTCCGAGATGATCCGGCCTTCCTCGTCGGCGACCGGCACGCCCGGCCATTCGGGCAGCCAGGCGCAATCGTCGTAGAGCGGCATCGCATCCATATGTGCGCAAACCAGCGGCCGGCCGATCGTCGACAGGGCCGAGGCCGCCGGCGGATGGGTGTGCACGATGCAGTGCGCGTCCGGACGGGCGCGGTAGATCCAGACATGGAAGCGCACGGCGGGGTTGGGGATACCGGCGCCTTCGACCGTCCGGACGTTTTCGTCGACGCGCAGCAGGGTTTCTTCCGACGCTTCCTCGAAGCCGGACCCGAGCGGCAGGGTCCACCAGCCGTCCGGCACAGCGCGGACGGTGAGCTGGCCGGCGAGGCCCGCGGCGTGCCCGTTCGCCGCCAGGATGCGCGCCGCGAGCGCGAGTTTCGCCTTGTCCGTCCGCCCGGTGGCCCGGAGGCTGCTGCCGATCGTGCTGTCGACGTGGGTGCGAATATCGTCGGGCATAACCGCCTCCCTGTTCCGGCGTTCGGATTTCGGCGGGCGAAATCGCGACGCACTGGTAAGTTTACCCGGACCGGAAAGATTTGTAATGTCCGCATCCTTCAGGCGGTTCGCCGGATCGATGCGCCGCCTTCAGACAGAGGTTCAAGGGAGGAAACCGCCATGAAACCTGTGCTCGCCGCGGCCGGCGTGGCCGTTGCGCTGACGGCGTTCTCGCCGGCATCGCAGGCCGCCACCGAATTCGCCTTTTCCAACTGGATTCCGTGGACCCACAAACTGTCCACGCGCCTTCTGATCCCGTTGATGGATGTCATCGAGAAGAGGACCGAAGGCCGGGTGAAATTCCGCAAGCTGCCCAAGCCGCTCGGTCATCCGCGCGCCCATATGGATATCGTCCGCACCGGACAGGCCGGGGCCGCTTTCGGCGTCCACGGCTATTCGCCGAAGCGGCTGCGCGCCTATGCGTTCAGCGAGTTTCCGCTGACCGGGGAAGACGCGGTGGCGACGTCGGTCGCGTTCCAGCGCACCCACGACAAGTTCTTCAAGGGCAAGGGCTTCTACAAGGGCGTTCACCTGATCGGCCTGAACACCCACGGCCCGGGCGTGATCCACCATTCCAAGAAGCTCATCAAGTCGATCGCCGACATGAAGGGCCAGAAGATCCGCACCGGCGGCCCCGCGCCGCTTGCCATCGTCACGGCCTGGGGCGGCACGTCGATCCGGCTGCCGGCGCCGAAATCCTACGAGGTCCTGTCGACCGGCGTGGTCGACGGCGTCACCTTCCCCTACGAGGCGCTGACCGGCTTCAAGATCGTCAACCTGGTGAAGTTCCACACGGAGCTGCCGGGCGGACTCTACAATTCCGGCTTCTACACCTTTATCGCCCAGAAGAAGTATGACGGCCTGTCGGCCGCCGACAAGCAGGTCATCGCCAGCGTGTCCGGCGAGACCTTCGCCTTCGTCGCGGGCAAGGTGTGGAACCAGAACGACGCCGACGGCCTGGAGGCGGCCAAGAAGGGCGGCCACAAGTTCGGCAAGGCATCGGCCGGAATGCTGGCGTCGGTCAAGAAGATCAAGGCCAACCTGGAAGCGCGTTACATCGCCGACATGAAGAAACAGGGCATCAACGGTTCAGCGGTGCTCAAATTCTTCTACGGCGAAGTCGCGAAACTTCAGAAATAGTTGCCGACGCCTTAGCGGTCGGCTGTAGCGGCGCGGTCCCGGCGGGGCCGGCCGCTTCAGCCGGTTCGCCGACGGATTCTCGAGCGGCGGCGGGCGCGTGCCGCGGCGCCGTCCGTCTCCCGCCGAACAGCAAAGAATCTGACGCGTGACCAACGGGTCCGAAGAACCGGCAGAAACCAGGGTTTCGCCGCTGGCCTACTGGATCGGCATCCTGCCGCTCCAGGCGCTGGCCGTGATCTCCTGTGCCGTGCTGTTCATGATGATGACGCTGACCTTCATCGACGTCGGCGGGCGCTACATCTTCAACAGCCCGCTGCCCGCCCTCGCCGAAATCATCGCATTCATGATGGCCGGGCTGGTGTTCTGCGTCCTGCCGATGGTGTGCTTCCGCGAGGGCCATGTCACCATCGACCTGCTGGACGGTGTGGTGCCGCCCGGGCTGAAGCGGGCGCAGGGCGTATTCATCAATCTCGTCGCCGCGGGCGCCGTCCTGTTCATCGCCTGGCGGCTGTGGGTCAAAGCCGAAACCCATCTCGAATTCGGCGACGCGACCGACGAACTCTATATGGATATCTGGCCGTTCAGCATGGGGACGGCGATCCTGTGCGTGTTGGCGGCCGTCGCACAGTTCGCCGCGGCGGTCGCCTACCTGACCGGCGCGCGCACGGACCCGGCCCAGGCCTCGGGGCAGACCACATGACCGTCGCGTTGCTGGGTTTCGCGGCGCTGTTGTCGCTGTCCTTCCTGCGTGTGCCCATCGCCTTCTCGATGATCATCGTCGGCTTCATCGGCATGAGCTGGTCGATGAATCTGGAGGGCGCGCTGGCCAATGTCGGCCAGACGGCATTCGACGCGGCGATCAACTACGAGCTTTCCGTGGTGCCGCTGTTCGTCCTGATGGGCAATTTCGTGACGCGGGCGCGCCTGTCGGAGGAACTCTACACCGCGTCCAACGCCTTTCTCGGCCACCGCAAGGGCGGGCTGGCGATGGCGACCATCGTGGCCTGCGGCGGTTTCAGCGCGGTCTGCGGCTCCAGCCTCGCCACGGCGGCGACCATGTCGAAGGTCGCCATGCCCTCGATGCGCCGCTACGGCTACGACGACGGGCTGGCGGCCGGCGCGATTGCGGCCGGCGGCACCCTCGGCATCCTGATCCCGCCCAGCGTGCTGCTGGTGATCTACGGCATCCTTACCCAGACCAATATCGGCAAGCTGTTCGCCGCAGGCGTCATACCGGGCATCGTCGGGATCCTGTTCTACCTGATGGCGGTGCGCGCCGTGATTACCATCTGGCCGGCGCTCGGCCCGCGCGGCGACCGCACCGACTGGCGCGGCCGGCTGCTCGCCCTGCGCGACGTCTGGGGCGTGCTCACCCTCTTCGTCTTCGTCATGGGCGGCATCTACGGCGGCGTGTTCAGCCCGACCGAAGCGGCCGGCATCGGCGCTTTCGGCGCCTTCGTCTTCGCCGTCGCCCGGCGCACCATGGACCTGCGCGGCTTTTACGCCGTCTTGCTGGAAAGCGCGTCCACGACCGCCATGCTGTTCACCGTGCTGATCGGCGCGCTGGTCTTCGCCAATTTCATCAACTTCACGACCTTCCCGCAGACGCTGCTCGATATCGCCGCCAATTTCGAGGACAACCCCTGGCTCGTCCTGGCCGCGATCCTGCTGATCTATGTGCTGCTCGGCTGCGTCTTCGAGAGCCTGTCGATGATCCTGCTGACGGTGCCGATCTTCTTCCCGCTGATCAAGGAGCTGGGGCCCGGCTTCGTGCCGCCCTTCTGGCACATGATCACCGGCCAGGTGGCGCCGATGTGGGACCTGGTCGCCGATGTCGGCCTCGGCCTCAACGCGACCGAGGTCGCCGTGTGGTTCGGCATCGTCGTCGTGGTCATCACCGAGATCAGCCTGATCACGCCGCCGGTCGGCCTCAACGTCTTCGTGCTGCGCGGCGTGCTGCCGGACGTGCGCACGACGACGATCTTCCGCGGCGTCACCGCCTACTGGATCGCCGACCTGTTCCGACTGACGCTGATCGTCGCCTTGCCGACCCTGTCGCTCCTGCTCGCCAGCTACGTCCGGTAGCACAGGCGAAGTGCGCCTGCGCTCCGGCTCCAACTGCCCGCGCCCTATCCGAGACAAGCGTGCCCGTATCCTTTCCTCCGCGCGGCGGCCTGTTCCTGGATCGCGACGGCGTCGTCAACGTCGACCGCGGCTACGTCCACCGGCCGGACCAGATCGCTTTCGTCCCCGGCATATTCGACCTCGGCCGCACCGCCATGCGGCTCAACCTGCCGATCATGATCGTCACCAACCAGGCCGGCATCGCCCGCGGCCTCTATACCGTGCCTCAGCTTTGCGACCTGATGGCGTGGATGGTGGCGCAGTTCGCCGGCGAGGGCGTGGCGGTTGCTCATGTCGAGTACAGTCCGTGGTTCCCGCCCGGTCTGACGCCGCCGGACGGCCGCCCCCTGCTGGCCGAATGGGTCCGCGATTCCTGGTGGCGCAAGCCGGGCGCCGGCATGCTGCACCGCGCCGCCCGCGCCGTCGGGGTCGAACCGGCTGAGAGCGTACTGATCGGCGACCGGGAGGGCGATATCGCGGCGGGGCGGGAGGCCGGCGTGCGCGCCACGATCCAGTTCGTCCCCGAGACGCCGAGCCCGGCCCTGGACCTCACCCCGGACACGCCGGCCGATCCCGACCCGGACTTCGGTGCGGACTACCGGTGCCACCGCCACGCGGAGACCGTCGAAATCCTGGCGCGCCTCTACGGCTGAGCCGGGGCCGGCCTATATCCCGGCCATGATGGATGCGACGCCCCTTCTGCGTCTGTGGGCCCGGCGGCGGCTGCGGCGGCTGGCGGCGATGGACCCGGCGGCGGTCCAGCAGGCCGAGTTGCTGAAACTGGTGCGCGCGGCGGCCGGAACCCGGTTCGGGCGCAGCCACGGCTTCGCGCATATCCGCTCCGTCGCCGACTTCCAGTCCGCCGTGCCGCTTCGCGATTACGACGCATTCCGCGACGACGTCTGGGGCGGCGCCTTCCCGCAGCTCGCCGATGTCGGATGGCCCGGCCCGGTCCCCTGGTTCGCACTGACCAGCGGCACGACGCGCGACGTTACCAAATACATACCGGTTACGCCGGCGATGGTCCGGTCCAACAAGCGGGCGGCGCTCGACATGCTGGCCCACCATCTGGCCGCCCGGCCGCAAAGCCGCGTGCTCGGCGGGCGCAGTTTCATCCTCGGGGGCAGCACCGATCTCAAGCCGCTGGCGCCCGGCGTTCTGGCCGGCGACCTCTCCGGCATCGCGGCGGCGGCCGTGCCAGCCTGGGCGCAGCGCTTCACCTGGCCGCCAGAGGAACTCGCCCTGGAAGCGGACTGGGAGCGCAAGATCGACGCGCTGGCGCGTGGCAGCCTCGACCTCGACGTCCGCTCGATCAGCGGCACGCCGAGCTGGCTGCTCCTGCTGTTCGAGCGGCTCGCCGGCCTGCGCCCGGCAGCCGAGCGCGACCTGACCCGCATCTGGCCCAATCTCGACCTGGTCATTCACGGCGGCGTGCGCTTCGATCCCTACAAGCCGCAGTTCGACGCCTGGCTGCGCGGCCGGCCGGCCGATTACCGCGAGGCCTATGCCGCCAGCGAAGGCTTCGTTGCCGGCAGCGACCGGGGGTTCGGCGAGGGCCTGCGGCTCAATCTCGATATCGGCCTGTTCTACGAGTTCGTCCCGCTGGAGGAGCTCGGGGCCGACCGGCCGGCGCGCCACTGGATCGGCACGCTCGAAACCGGGGTGAACTACGCCATCGTCCTGTCGACCTGCGCGGGCCTGTGGGGCTGGCCGCTCGGCGACACGGTGCGCTTCGTGGAGCGCGACCCGCCGCGCCTGCTGGTCACCGGACGGACCGGCGCGACCATGTCGGCCTTCGGCGAACACCTGACCGGCGAGGAGATCGACCGGGCGGTCAGCCGGGCCGCCGCCGGGGTCGGCGTTTCGGTCGCGGACTATGCCATGGGTGCGGTCTTTCCGACGGCGGAGCAGCCCCTGGGCGGCCATCGCTATGTGGTGGAATTTGCCGGCGGGATACCGTCTGCAGCGGCGCTCGACCGGTTTGCCGAAGCGCTCGATACCGATCTCTCGGCGGGCAACGAGGATTACGCCGCCCACCGCTCCGGCGGCTTCGGCCTGCGGGCGCCCGAGGTCAGCGTCGCGCCGCCCGGCTTTTTCGCCGCCTGGATGAAGCGGCGCGGCAAGCTGGGCGGCCAGAACAAGGTGCCGCGCATCATGAACGACGGTGCGCTGTTCGGCGGGCTGCTCGAGGCGCTGGACGCGGCCGCCGGCGGCGGTTGAGGCGCAGTTCCGGACCGCCGGCTCCGGACCGTTCGACTGCTCCGCCCGGCTTGTCCGCCGGCCCGGCGCTCAAAGCCCGGTCACGTCGATCAGAGTTTCTCCGGCTGCCTGCTGCCTGCGGTGGTTTTCGTCGATCGCCTTTCGTATCCCGGGCGGAACCGCGACCTCGCTGGCGAATTCCGGCCGCTCGCGAAGCGGCCGGAACCACGCGTACAGATCGGGATGCAGCCGCTCTACCGGATAGCCGCAGAGCATCAGCCGGTTGACGTAGATGAACCAGGCGATATCGGCCAGGCTCAGTTGCCCGCCCATGATGTAAGGGGCGGCGCCCAGCCGCCGGTTCAGGTCTTCGAACGAGCGGCGAAACCGCGCCGCCGAGGCCCGGACGACCTCGTCGGCGATTCCGTCGCGCGCAATGCGCTCCCAGAACGCGATCTCGACGGCCTTGTTGGGATCGCGGCTTCCCTGCACCGTGCCGCTGCCGCGCGCGCGGTAATCGGCCAGCGCTTCCGCCGATTTCGGCGCGCGGGGCCGCGGCTGGGTATACCGAAAGGTGATCGTCCTCAAATCGAGATGCAGATCGTCCTCGTGGCGCAGCAGTTCGGCCATCTCCGCCTCGCGGCCTTCGGGGATCAGCCGCGGCGCGGGAAACTGCCGGTCGATCAGCGAGACGATATCGTTGCTCTCGATGTGGACTTCGCCGTCGATGACCAGCGTCGGGACCAGCCCGCGCGGATTGATGCCGAGATACCGTTCGCTCAGATTCTCTCCCCCCGGCAGGTCGATCGGATGCGCCTGCCAGTCGACGCCCTTCAGGTTGAGGACGATCCGGGTCTTCTGGGAACAGGACGAGCCGTGGAAGTGGAACAGGTGCACGCCCTTCCATCCGAGCACGTCGCTCGTGCGGACATCGGTCTCCAGGAGCCGGACCATTCCACATCCTTTCCTGTCCGCTTGGGGCGCCGTACTGCCTTGCGGCGCGCCCGGCCGCGCCACAATAGCGTTGCCCGCCCGGGCCCGACAACCGGACGTTGCCGCCCGCCGTCAACCGCATTCCGGATCGTCGGAAATGCAGCCGGTTCCTGGGCCGGCCCGGCGGCTGAGTCGCGGAAACCGCCCGTCGTTTTCCGGACCGCTGTAAACCATGTTAATCGATCTTTCCGGTGCTTCCGCTGCTGCCCCTGCGGCGATGTGGGCAAGGCCGTCATCGGCGGAAAACAGGCAAATCGGGACTTGGACGTTCGACCGCAGGCGACTGGCCCACCGGCGTCACGGACCTTAGAATCAGGCAGACAGAGACGGAGACCGCGCGACGAACCCGAACCGACCGGCCCGAATATCCCGGCGAAGGAAATCCGGGAAGGCAAACCGGCACAAAGGACGACCGGCAAAGACGAACATGATCGATCCTGTACCCCGCACATACAAAGGATTGCCCAGAAAGCAGGGGCTGTACGACCCGCGCAACGAACACGATGCGTGCGGGATCGGCTGCGTCGTGAACATCAAGAACCGCAAGAGCCACCGGATCATCGACCAGGGTCTGCAGGTTCTCAAAAACCTGACGCACCGCGGCGCGGTCGGCGCCGACCCGCTGGCCGGCGACGGCGCGGGCATTCTCATTCAGATGCCGGACGCCCATCTGCGCGCAGTCTGCGGCGATATCGGAATCGAACTTCCGGATCTTGGCGAATACGCCGTCGGCATGGTGTTCATGCCCCGGGCCGAAGGGCCGCGAGCGGACTGCGTCCGGATGGTCGAGGAGCTTGTCGAGGCCGAAGGCCAGCATGTCCTTGGCTGGCGCGACGTGCCGGTCGACAATTCCGGACTGGGCGAAAGCGTGCTGCCGACCGAACCGTTCGTGCGCCAGGTCTTCGTGCGCCGCGGCGACAACTGCGCCGACCAGGATGCCTTCGAACGCAAGCTGTTCGTCATCCGCAAACAGGCCGAGCATCTGGTCGACGGCCTGGGCGAGGCTTGCGACGATTTCTATATGCCGTCCTTCTCGTCGCGCACCGTCGTCTACAAGGGGATGCTGCTGGCGCACCAGGTCGGCGAATTTTACCTCGACCTCAAGGACGAGAGGATGGTTACCGCGCTGGCCCTCGTTCACCAGCGGTTTTCCACCAACACCTTCCCGTCCTGGCGGCTGGCGCATCCCTACCGGATGATCTGCCACAACGGCGAGATCAACACGCTGCGCGGCAACATCAACTGGATGGCGGCGCGGCGCCATCTGATGAAGTCCAAGCTCCTCGGCGACGATCTGGAGAAGCTCTGGCCGCTGATCACGGAAGGCCAGTCGGATTCGGCGAGCTTCGACAACGCGCTCGAACTGCTGGTGCAGTCGGGTTACTCGCTGGCCCACGCGATGATGATGCTCATTCCCGAGGCGTGGACCGGCAATCCGCTGATGGACGAGCGCCGCCGGGCTTTCTACGAATATCACGCGGCGATCATGGAGCCGTGGGACGGTCCGGCGGCGGTGGCGTTCACCGACGGCCGCCAGATCGGCGCGACCCTGGACCGCAACGGGCTGAGGCCCGCGCGCTACGTCATTACCGACGACGACATGGTGGTGATGGGGTCCGAAGTCGGCGTCCTGCCGATCGACGAAAGCCGCATCGTCAAGAAGTGGCGCTTGCAGCCGGGCAAGATGCTGCTGATCGACCTGGAACAGGGCTGCATCCTCGACGACGACAACATCAAGGCAGAACTATCTTCGGTGCAGCCGTATCAGGAGTGGCTGGACCGCACCCGGATCGTGCTGGAGGATTTGCCCGCGACGAACGCCCCCGTCGCCCTGCCCAACCGCTTTACGCTGCTCGATCGCCAGCAGGCCTTCGGCTATACGCAGGAGGACCTGAAATTCCTGATGTCGCCGATGGCGTCGACCGGGCAGGAAGCCGTCGGTTCGATGGGCAACGACCGCCCGATATCGGCGCTGTCGTCGCGCCCGAAGCTGCTCTATACCTACTTCAAACAGGTGTTCGCCCAAGTCACCAACCCGCCGATCGATCCGATCCGCGAGGAACTGGTGATGTCGCTCCTGTCGTTGATCGGCCCGCGGCCCAACCTGCTGGGAATCGACGATACGACGCCGCAAAAGCGCCTCGAGGTCCGCCAGCCGGTTCTGACCAACAGGGACCTGGAGAAGATCCGCTCGATCGGGGAGATCGCGGACAACGCGTTCCGGACGCTGACCCTCGATCTGACCTATCCCGCCGAACACGGCGCCGAAGGCATGCGTCCCGCGCTCGATTCGGTGTGCGCCCAGGCCGAGAAGGCGTGCCAGGAAGGCTACAACATCCTGATTTTGAGCGACCGCGCGATCTCCGAGGACAGGATCGCCATACCGGCGCTGTTGGGCACGTCGGCGGTTCACCATCATCTGGTGCGCGAAGGTCTCCGGACCCTGCTCGGGCTGGTCGTCGAGACCGGCGAGGCGCGCGAAGTCCATCATTTCTGCACCCTGGCCGGCTATGGCGCCGAGGCGATCAACCCCTACCTCGCGTTCGAGACCCTTTCGGCGATGCGCGACGAACTGCCGGAGAAGCTGACCGACCGTCAGCTTTCCCGGCGCTACATCAAGGCGGTCGACAAGGGCATCCTGAAGGTGATGTCCAAGATGGGCATCTCGACCTACCAGTCCTATTGCGGCGCGCAGATTTTCGACGCTGTCGGCCTGGGTGAAGACTTCGTCGGCCAGTATTTCACCGGCACGGCGAGCACCATCGGCGGGGTCGGCCTGGCCGGGATCGCGCGCGAGACCGTCGAGCGCCACAGGCTCGCCTACGGCGACGCGCCGATCTATCGCAATGCGCTCGACGTCGGCGGCGAATACGCCTACCGCCTGCGCGGCGAGGAGCATTACTGGACGCCCGATACGGTGATGAACCTGCAGCATGCCGTGCGCGGCGAGCTGCCGGAGAAATACCGCGCCTTCGCGGAGCAGGTGAACGATCAGGATCACCGGATGATGACTGTCCGGGGCCTGTTCGAGCTTATCCCGGCCGAGACGCTGGTGCCCCTGGACGAGGTCGAGCCGGCGAGCGAGATCGTCAAGCGGTTCTCGACGGGCGCGATGTCCTTCGGGTCGATCTCGCGCGAGGCCCATTCGACCCTGGCGATCGCCATGAACAGGATCGGCGGCAAGTCGAATACCGGCGAGGGCGGCGAGGAGCCGGACCGGTTCCGGCCCATGCCCAACGGCGATTCGATGCGCTCGGCCATCAAGCAGGTGGCCTCGGGCCGCTTCGGCGTGACCACCGAGTATCTCGCCAATTCCGACATGATGCAGATCAAGATGGCCCAGGGCGCGAAGCCCGGCGAGGGCGGCCAGCTGCCGGGCCACAAGGTGGATGCGGTCATCGCCAAGGTGCGCCATTCGACGCCGGGCGTCGGCCTGATCTCGCCGCCGCCGCATCACGACATCTACTCGATCGAGGATCTCGCCCAGCTCATCTATGACCTGAAGAACACCAACCCGGATGCCGACGTTTCCGTGAAGCTGGTCTCGGAGGTCGGGGTCGGAACCGTGGCGGCCGGGGTCTCGAAGGCCCGGTCCGATCATGTGACGATTTCGGGCTTCGAAGGCGGCACAGGCGCCAGCCCGCTGACATCGATCTCCCATGCCGGTTCGCCGTGGGAAATCGGGCTTGCCGAGACGCATCAGACGCTCGTGCTCAACCGGCTGCGCGGCCGCATCGCCGTCCAGGTCGACGGCGGCATCCGGACCGGCCGCGACGTCGTCGTCGGTGCGCTCCTGGGCGCCGACGAGTTCGGGTTTTCCACCGCGCCGCTGATCGCCGCCGGCTGCATCATGATGCGCAAGTGCCATCTCAACACCTGCCCCGTGGGCGTCGCGACCCAGGATCCGGAACTGCGGAAGCGGTTCACCGGCACGCCCGAGCATGTGATCAACTATTTCTTCTTCGTTGCCGAGGAAGTGCGCGAGCTGATGGCGCAGCTCGGTTTCCGTACTTTCGCCGAAATGATCGGCGAGTCGCAGCGGCTCGACCAGCGCCGCGCGATCGAGCACTACAAGGCCAGGGGCATCGACCTGTCGCGGATCCTCGCCAAGCCCCATGCCGCGCCGGGCGCCGCGACCCATAACAGCGAGCGCCAGAACCACAATCTGGAAAAGGTTCTCGACCGCACATTGATCGAGCAGGCGCAGCCCGCGCTGGCCAAACGCCAGCCGGTCCGCATCGACATGCCGATCCGCAATATCGACCGCACCGTCGGCGCGATGCTATCGGGCGAGGTCGCGAAGAAATACGGCCATGACGGCCTGCCGGAAGACACGATCAGCGCGACCTTCCGGGGCACCGCCGGCCAGAGCTTCGGCGCGTTTCTCGCCCACGGAGTCTCGTTCGAGCTGATCGGCGAGGCCAACGACTATACCGGCAAGGGCCTGTCGGGCGGCCGTCTCGTGGTCTATCCGCCGGCTGACAGCGGCGTCGTCGCCGAGGAAAGCATCGTCATCGGCAATACCGTGCTCTACGGCGCGATCGCCGGGGAATGCTATTTCCGGGGCGTCGCGGGCGAGCGTTTCGCGGTGCGCAATTCCGGCGCCGTCGCGGTGATCGAGGGCGTCGGCGACCATGGCTGCGAATACATGACCGGGGGCGTCGTCGTGTGCCTCGGGCATACCGGGCGCAACTTCGCCGCCGGGATGAGCGGCGGCATCGCCTATGTCCTGGACGAGGAAGGCGATTTCGAACGCCGCTGCAACCTGGCGATGGTCGAGCTCGAACCGATCAAGGCGGAGGACGATTCGCTCGAACGCCTGGCGCACCAGGGCGGCGACCTCGAGGCCCACGGGCTGGTCGACGTCATGCGCGACATGACGCGTTTCGATGCCGAACGCCTGCACCAGCTGATCGAGAAGCACGTCCACTACACCGACTCGGCGCGCGGCAGGCTGATTCTCGAAAGCTGGGACTCCTACCTGCCGCAATTCGTCAAGGTGATGCCGGTCGACTATTACCGCGCGCTCAGGGAAATGGAGCTCGCCCAGCCGGCCGATCCCGCCGATCCAGCCGACCTCGTCGCGGAAAGCCGCTGACCCATGGGCAAGGTCACGGGCTTTCTCGAGATCGACAGGCTCGAGCAACGGTACACGCCGGTCGGCGACCGCATCCGGCATTTCAGCGAGTTCCTCGTCCCGCTGGACAAGAACACGCTGATGCAGCAGGGCGCGCGCTGCATGGATTGCGGCATCCCGTTCTGCCACACGGGCTGCCCGGTCAACAACATCATCCCCGACTGGAACGACCTGGTCTATCGCGACCAGTGGCGCGAAGCCATCGAGGTCCTGCACTCGACCAACAACTTCCCGGAATTCACCGGCCGTATTTGCCCGGCGCCGTGCGAGGAAGCCTGCACGCTGAACATCAGCGACGCGCCGGTGACGATCAAGACGATCGAGTGCGCGATCGCCGACCATGCCTGGAACGAAGGGTGGGTGGTTCCGGACATTCCCGCGGAAAAGACCGGCAAGCGCGTCGCGGTCGTCGGGTCGGGACCTGCCGGCATGGCCTGCGCGCAGCAACTGGCGCGCGCCGGCCACGACGTGACGCTGTTCGAAAAGCACGCCAGGGCGGGCGGGCTGCTGCGCTACGGCATCCCCGATTTCAAGATGGAAAAGCACTATATCGACCGGCGTGTCGCCCAGATGGAGGCGGAGGGCGTGACCTTCCGGACCGGCGTGAATGTCGGGGTCGATATCGAGGCGCGGCAGCTCACCGAGGAGTACGACGCCGTCGTGCTGGCCGGCGGGGCGGAAGAGGCGCGCGACCTGCCGGTCGACGGGCGGGATCTGCACGGCGTTGAATTCGCGATGGATTTCCTGCCGCAGCAGAACCGGCGAGTCAGCGGAGAGCCCCTCGGCGACGGCGAGGAGATTCTCGCGCGCGGCAAGCATGTCGTGGTGATCGGCGGCGGCGATACCGGCTCGGACTGCATCGGCACGTCGTTCCGCCAGGGCGCGGTCTCGGTGACGCAGCTGGAAATTCTGCCCATGCCGCCCGAAAGCCCGGACATGGCGACCATCTGGCCGCAGTGGCCGCTGCGTCTGCGCACCTCCTCGTCGCAGGCGGAAGGGGCGGAGCGCGACTGGAGCGTCGCGACCAAGCGTCTTTCCGGCTCCCGCGGCGCGGTGTCCACCCTTCACGCCGTCCGCTTGGATGAGAATCTCAAGGAAGTCCCCGGAACCGACTTTGAGCTCAAGGCGGAACTCGTGCTGCTGGCGATGGGCTTCGTCCATCCGGTCCACGAAGGCATGATCGAGGAGCTGGGCGTTGATCTCGACCCGCGCGGCAACGTCCTCGCCGATACCGAGAGCTACGTCACCTCCGATCCCAAAGTGTTCGCGGCGGGCGACATGCGCCGCGGCCAGTCGCTGGTGGTCTGGGCGATCCGCGAAGGCCGCCAATGCGCCCGCGCCGTGGACGAATTCCTGATGGGCGAGTCGTCGCTGAGCCGGTGAGGCTGTCGGCAGGGCCGCAGCACCCACCGGAATCCCTCCGAAGTCTTCCGGACAGCTTCCGCCAAATCCGGGGCAGCGTTCGGCGTCCGCCGGCCTTCCTCAGGCTGCCGTCCGCCCGGCAACGGCGCGGCGGCGCTCATCGCCTGCAAACAGCGCATGATAGAGGACCGGCGCCGCCACCAGCGTCAGGAGCGACGCGAAGGCCAGTCCGCTCATGATCGTCACCGCCATAGAGACGAAGAAGGCGTCGGTCAGCAGCGGCGTCATGCCGAGGATCGTCGTCGCCGCCGCCAGAACGACCGGGCGCAGGCGCGACGTGCAGGCGGTCTCAATGGCCTGCTTTAGCGCTTCGCCTTCGCGGCGAACGCGGTCGATTTCGTCGACCAGCACGATGCCGTTCTTGATCAGCATGCCGGAGAGACTGAGCAGCCCGAGCAGGGCAGTAAAGGTGAAGGGCAGGCCGGTTCCCAGCAGCCCGATCACCACCCCGTTCACCGCCATCGGAACCAGCAGCCAGATGATGAGCGGCTGGCGCAGGGCGTTGAACAGGAGGATCGAGATCAGGACCATGACGATGAAACTCAGGGGCAGCTTTCCTGCAAGGCTGGATTGCGCATCGCCCGACGACTCGAACTCCCCGCCCCACGCCATCCGGTAGCCCAGGGGAAGCGGTATGTCCTCGACTGTCCGGCGGATCGCGGCGTGAACCTTGGCGGCGGTCGTGCCGGGCGGGATATCGGCCGAAACCGTCAGGGTCGGCAAACGGTCCCGGCGGTGCACCAGCGTGTTCTGCGCTTCGTAGGAGAAACCGTCGGTCATCTGTTCGATGGGTACAAAGGCGGACGCCGCGGTCGAATAGACCATCTGGTCGCCCAGCCCGAGCCCGGAATCGCGGGGCAGACGCACTACGATCGGGATCAGCCGCTCGCCTTCCCGATACACGCCGGCGTTGATGCCATCGGTGGCGAATTTGAGCGTCACCGCGATATCCTCGCGCGCAATCCCTGCGGCTTGCGCCCGGTCGCCGGCATAGACGGGCGAGATCGCCAGCTCCTGCTCGCGCCAGTCCATCCTGAGATGTTTCAGATCGCCCGAGGCGGCAGCCATCCGCGCGATCGCCTGCTGTCCGAGGGCCCGGAGAACTTTCGGATCGCTGCCGGAAAAACGGACCTGGATCGGATCGCCGCCGCCCGGGCCGAAAACCAGGCGCCGGGTGCGGAATTCGCCTTCCGGCAGGCTGCTGCGGGCGAAAGCCTCCAGATCGGCCTGCAACGCGGGAATCCGGTCGAGAGTCCGCGCGCGGACGATGAGGTGTCCGTAGCTCGGGTTCGCCTTGCCGGCCGCATAGGTCAGGATGAACCGCGAGGCGCCGCGGCCGACGAAGGTCGAAACCGATTCGACATCCTCGCGTTCGGCCAGCCACGCCTCGACCTTCGCAAGATCGCCGGACACGCGATGGATGCCGGTCCCCTGCGGCAGCTTGTAGTGAACGAAGAAGATCGGCGTGTTGGAATCCGGAAAAAACTGCTGCTTGAGCTGGGTGAATCCGAACATGGACGCCGCCGTCAGGGCGACCAGGCCGGCGATTGTCAGCCAGCGTATCTTCAGCGCCCCGCGCAGGAGCGCGCCGTAAACCCGGAACGGGAGACCGCCGTAGGCGGCCGATTCCGCGCCGCTGCCCCGCTTGAAAAAATAGTGTCCCATCAAGGGCGTTACGGTTGCGGCAAGCACCCACGACAGCAGCAGGGAAATGCCGATCACGGCGAACAGGGAAAACAGGAATTCGCCGGTCGAATCCGGGCTGAGGCCGATCCCCGCGAATGCCATGATGCCGATGACGGTTGCGCCGAGGAGCGGAATCTGCGTCCTGGAGGCCGCCTCGTCCGCCGCGTCGCGCGAGGTCTTGCCCCGCAGCATGGCGATCTGCATGCCTTCGGCGACCACGATGGCGTTGTCGACCAGCATCCCCATGGCGATGATCAGGCCGCCCAGCGAAATACGTTCCATCTCGATGGAGAAGAACTTCATGAAGAGCAGCGTCCCGAGGACCGTCAGCAGAAGCGTCGATCCAACGACCACCCCGGCGCGCCATCCCATGAACAGGGCGAGCACGATCGTCACGATGGCGACGGACATCGCCAGGTTCGCGAGAAAGTCGTTCGACGCTTCATCGACCACCCGGTGCTGGCGGTAGATCGGGTGCAGTTCGACGCCGACGGGAATGTCCCGCTCGAGTGCGGCGAGACGCTGCTCCACGCGCTTGCCGACGGCCACGATATTTTCGGTCGCGAGGCCTGCAATCCCGATCGTGAAGGCCTCGACTCCATCGAACCGGACGATCAGGGCGGGATCGGATTGCCGGGCGCGGCTGACCCCGGCGATATCCGCAAGATTGATCGATTCGCCGCCAACGCCGACCGAAAGCCCCGCAATCTCCGAAACGGTGTCCGACCCGGCGGGCGCAGCGATGCGCGCCGTATCGGTCGATCCGGCATCGACCACGGAATTGGCGTTGGCGATCGCCGCGGCGATGGCTTGCGGCGGCACGTTCAGGTTGACGGCAAGGGCGAGATTCGGCTCGACGAAGATCGCTTCTTCCGGAAGCCCGCTGACGGCGACGTTGGCAACGCCTTCGACCGCGAGCAGTTCGCGCCGGAGAAAGGCGGCCAGCCGGTGCTTCTCCGCATCGCTGAAACCTTCGGCGGTGACGGCGTAATAAATGCCGAACACGTCGCCGAAGCTGTCGTTCACCCGGGGAGCGCCGACTCCCGGCGGCAAGCGCTGCGCGGCATCTCCGACCCTTGCCCGAAGCCGCGTCCAGATCGCCGGAAGTTCCGAACCGTCGAACTCGGATTTGATATGCACCTCGATCAGGGATACGCCGGGCCGGTTGATCGACGCGATCCGGTCGATCTCGCCCATCTTCTGAAGAGCCGATTCCAGCGGTTCGGAGACTTCCTCGGCAACCTGTTGCGCCGACGCCCCGGGGTAACGGGTCTCGACGACCGCCTGCTTGATCGTGAAGGCCGGATCTTCCAGCCGCCCGAGGGAAAGGAATCCCCAGATCCCGCCGGCCAGGCAGATCAGGATGATGATCCAGACCGGAAGAGGCCGTTCGATACTGCCGCGCGCAATCCTCACGACATGGCCTCAGTTCGGCAGCCCCCGGAACCGGCGCACCCTGACGCCGTCTTTCAGGGCGTTGATCCCGGCGGCAACGATTTCCTCGCCGATTTTCAGGCCTTCGGTCACCTCGAATTCGCCGTTCCTGCCGACCGCGAGCGTGACCTGCCTCGCCGCGACGACGCCTTCGTCGCCCTGGGTCTTGCGGAAGACCATCACCGAGGTGGCGCCATCGGCGGCGACGGCCACGGCCGACGCCGGAACGACGATCCTCGAGCGCGGAAGATGCAGGGTTGCCAGGATCGTGACGGAGGAACCGGGGAGAATGTTAAGCGCGTCGGGCGGGGCCATGCCCAACGTCACCCGGAAGGTCTGGCCGATTTGGGACGTCTCGGCGTTGAACTCGCGCACCTCGACCGGAAACAGCGTCTTGCTGGCGGGGAAGCGCGCGGTAATCGTGACGTTCCGGTCGCGGCCCGCACGCTGGAACAGAACTTCCGGAACATCGATCTCGATCCGGATTTCCGACATGTCGTGGAGGCGGACGACCGGCGTCCCGGCATTGACCGTCGTGAACCTGGCAACGCTGCGGCGCGCCACCAGGGCATCGAACGGTGCGTCGAGGGTGGCGTGCTTCAGGGCATATTCCGCGTTGCGCAGGGCGATTTCGGCCAGCCCGGCCTCGGTCGCGGCGTCCTCGACACTCACCTGGCTGACCGTTTTTCCTTCCAGCTTTTTCAGACGCGCCGCGCGCCTGTGGGCCCGGTCCCTTTGCAGGCGCGCCTGCTGCAGGGCCAGCTCGAACGGTTCCAGATCGAGCTGGGCGATCATGTCGCCGGCAGGAACGATCCGACCCTCGATCGCGGGAAACCGAACGATCTGGCCTGCCGTCTGGAAGGCGAGGTCGACGGTCTGTTTTGCCGCCACCTTGCCGAAAAAATGCCGCGTGACGCGGGTCGAAGGGGCTTCGACCGTCATCAGCTTGACGGGCCGCGGGACATCCTGCGCGGAGATGGGAGCTGCGTACGCGACCAGAGCGGCAGCGAGGACTGGCAGGCAGAGTTTCATGACCGCTGCAACCGGAAAATTTCGGAGTCCAATGACGTTCGAACTTCGGGCTCCACCCATTAAAGAACGCTATTTCCGGTTTCAAGCCTTGCCGTCCACGAAGTCTCTTCGCCACGGCCTGTCCGGCTTCCGGCGTCGGGCCGGGATGGTACGAGGCCCTTAAACCGCCTGTTCGGCCCGCGGCGCACGCGCTACAAGCTTGCCGCTGCCGGCACCGGCGCCCCGATCCGCAACATTTCCGAAGGCCCTGCGGCGTGACCACCACCATCTATCCCGCGCGCAAGATCATCACCATGAATCCGGCCCGGCCGCACGCCGGCCACGTCGCGGTGCGCGACGGCCGCATCGTCGGCGCCGGCACGCTGGACGAGCTGGCGGGGTGGGGCGCTTATACGCTGGACGACCGCTTCGCCGACAAGGTGCTGATGCCCGGCCTGGTGGAAGGCCACAGCCATACGATGGAAGGCACCCTCTGGGCCTATGTCTATTGCGGCTTCTTCGACCGCATGGACCCCGAAGGCACGGTCTGGCCCGGCCTCAAGTCGATCGACGAGATCGTGGAGCGGCTGCGCGAGGCCGCCGCCCGGCTCGAGGACCCGTCCGCGCCGCTCGCCGGCTGGTCGCTCGACGCGATCTACTACGGCGACCGGCGCGTCAGCCGGCACGATCTCGACCAGGTCTCGACCGACCGCGCCATCGGCGTGCTCAACGCCTCGGGCCATATCCTCAACGTCAACAGCCGGGCGCTGGAACTGGCCGGCCTGCTCAAGCCGGGCATCGACCATCCCGGCATTCCGCTGGGCGAGGACGGCCTGCCCACCGGCGAGATGAAGGGCCCGGACGCCATGGCGCCGCTCGGTCCCCATACCGGGTTCGACCGGGATTTGCTGGCCTGCGACGAGCCCGGCCTGCGCCGCTTCGCGAGATTGTGCGTGCGCACCGGGGTGACGACGGCGGCCGACCTCGCCAACACGCTGCCGGACGACGCGGTCGACATGATGCTGCGGGTGACCGCCGAGCCGGACTTTCCGGCGCGCATCGTCGCGCTGCGCCGCTTCTACGGCGTGACGCCCGAAGAGCTGATCGACCGGGTGCTCGGCTTGCGCGACCGCAGTCAGGACAGCCTGCGCCTCGGCATCATCAAGGTAGTGGCAGACGGCTCGATCCAGGGCTTCTCGGCGCGGCTGCGTTGGCCGGGCTACTACAACGGGGCGCCGGAAGGGCTGTGGTACATCCCGCCGGAGCATCTGCTCGAAATCTACGAACGCGCCATGGCGGCGGGCGTGCAGGTCCACACCCACACCAACGGCGACGAGGCGACGGCGCTGGCGCTCGATTGCGTCGAGGCGGCGCTGCGCAAGCATCCGTCGCCGGACCATCGCTTCACGCTGCAGCATTGCCAGCTTGCCGACGCCGCCCAGTTCCGCCGCATGGCGAAACTCGGCATGTGCGTAAATCTCTTCCCGAACCATCATTTCTACTGGGGCGACCAGCATTACGGCATCACGGTCGGGCCGGAGCGCGCCGAGCGGATGAACGCCTGCGCGACCGCGCTCGCCACGGGCGTACCGCTCGCCATCCATTCCGACGCCCCGGTCACGCCGCTCGGCCCGCTGTTCACCGCCTGGTGCGCGGTCAACCGGCGCACGGCGACCGGCCGGACGCTGGGCGGGCACGAGCGGATCGGCGTCGCCGACGCCCTGCGTACGATCACACTGGGCGCGGCCTACACCTTCAAGCTCGACGGCGAGATCGGCTCCATCGAGACCGGCAAGCGCGCCGATTTCGCCGTGCTTGAGGACGATCCCGAGACCGTCGGCGGCGAGGCGCTGAAGGACGTGCGCGTCTGGGGCACGGTGCAGGGGGGCCGCATCTTCCCGGCCGCCGCGATCTAGCCGTGGCGCCCGGCGGTAAACAGGGCGGCAAACGGGGCGGCCCGCTGCCCGTAACCGTCATCGGCGGCTATCTCGGCGCCGGCAAGACGACCTTGGTCAACGCCATGCTGCGCCAGGCCGGCGGGCGGCGGCTCGCCATCATGGTCAATGAGTTCGGCGCCCTGCCGATCGACAGCAGCCTGGTCGAGGCGGCGGACGACCGGATCGTCAGCCTGACCGGCGGCTGCGTCTGCTGCAGCTACGGGGAGGATATGGTGTCGTCGCTCGCCATGCTTGCGGCGCTCGAGCCCCGGCCGGATCATGTGCTGCTCGAGGCGAGCGGCGTCGCCTTTCCGGGCGCGGTTGCCGGGACCGTCGAACTGCTTGCGGATTTCGCGCTGGACGGCACGGTCGTGCTGGCCGACGCCGAAGCCGTGCGCCGCCGCGCCGTGGACCGCTATATCGGCAGCACGGTCCGGCAGCAGCTTGCCCAGGCCGATCTGATCCTGCTTAACAAGTGCGATCTGGCGGCCGATCCCGACGCCGTCGAGGTCTGGCTGGGCGAAGCGGCGCCGGCCGCCCGGATCGTCCGGGCGGAACGGGCCGCTGTGCCGATCGACGTCGTGCTGGGAACGCGGCCGGGCAAGGCCGCGGTCCGTGCCGACAGCCGGTTCCGGGATCACACCGCCGGGTATGTCGCCGCCGAACTCGATCCGCCGGCCGGCGCCGATCCGGAAGCGCTCGCCCGCCTGCTGGCCGATCCGGCGCACTGTCTGTTGCGGGCCAAGGGTTTCGTCCGGCGGGCGGACGGCGCAATGGCAGCCATCCAGGTCGTCGGCAACCGCTGGACGGTCTCGGAAGCGCCCGCCGGCGCACGGCTCGGCCTGGTCTGCATCGGCATGAAGGGGCAGGCCGATCTTACGGCGGTCGCGCGCGCGGTTGCCGAGACTGCGGAAAACGCCGCCGCCTGTCCGCACGCGAGTCCGAAATTGCCGCGGAAAACAGTCTTCGAGTGAACGTGGGATCAGATACCTCCCCCTCTGAAGAGGGGGAAGAATACGCTACGCTCCGTCCGCTTGGGGACCCGCGCCCCGGCTCAGGAAAACACCTCGCGGATCACGCAGCCGGGCGGCCGGCGCATCCGCGTGCGCTTGCTGCGTTCGATCAGCTCCGCCCCCGCGGTCGGGTAGGTCCGCTCCCAGGTCATGGCGGAACTCGGCTGCGCCAGCTTGACGACCCACCAATGCTTGTAGCGCCCGCGCGGCGAATCCGGCGTGTGGAGATAAGCGGCGCCGGCATGAAGATAAACTTTCCGCAACAGCGCGTAACGGTGGCAGGGGCTCGCCTTCAGGTTGGCGACTGCGCCGCGGGCGGTGATCTGCCCGGCCGACAGGGTCTCGCCGACCTCGACCCAGTCGTAGCCGGTCCGCGCCACCCGCCCGCTGGGCGACGAGCCGTCGCTGCCGGCGTGGTAGAAACGCCAGTTGTTCCGGAAATCGAGAGCCTTGTCGTTGGCCGCCTTCATCACATGCGCTTCGAGTATGACCGGCGGGAGGCCGTTGGCCGTGCGGAATTCGTTGACGATCCGGATGATCGTCTGGGCGTGGCGCATCTGCTCCGGCGCAGGATCGGCGACCCGGGCGTCGCTGCGGTTGAATTCGGCCGTTCTGGTCCCGGTGCATCCGCCGAGGGCCAGGGCGCAGAGGAGGAAAGCGGCGAAAAGCGAATTCGGTTTTTTCATGGCGCGCCTAGATTAGTCGGACAGACGGTCTGCGCAAGGCCGCATCGTCGCGGCGGCGCGCCTTGCCCGCTTCATTGCGTGCCCGTCTCGTTATTCCGGGGCGCGTCCGGCCCGACCTTTTTCGGGCAGTCCTTGCCGGCGCACGGCGCCGGCTTCTTCGGCCAGTGCCGGTCGCGCCACGGGTCGGGCTCGGCCATGATCAGGGTCCAGAAATGCTTGATCGGTACGCCGTGGCGCGGCGGGTTCGGGTTGTGGTCGTAGGCGATCCCGACCTCGGTCATCCCGGTCAGCGTCATCTGCATCAGGTGGACGGCGCTGCCCGTCCACTGCTGCATCGTGGCTTCCGCCGTCGCGCGGCCGCCGGCCAGGTTCTCGGCGATCCTCCTCCAGGTGTAGCCCTCGTCCCAGACCCGGTCGACGAGCTGGGAACAGTCCGTGCCGGTATGCTGCATCAGCGCGTGGCGGGCGATATCGAGATTGTGCCGCTTCGCCGCCACCATCAGGCGGGGTTCCAGCTTCATGGCGGTGTGGCCGCGGCGCTCGCGCACCCGGTTGATCAGGTGCAACATGCGCAGGACCCTGGCGTCGATCAGCTGCGGGAATGCGGCATCGGCGCGCCGCGCCGCTTCCTCCCGGCCCGGACGGTCGGGAGCGCGCTTGTATTCCTCGGTATAGACAAAGCGGTCCGGGTCGTAGGGCCGGGGAATTTGGTCGGCGCCGTGATATTTCCAGGCCTTGCATTCCAGCCGGTCGGGTCCCGGCCGCCTCGCTTGTCCGCGCGCCGCTTGCCGGCGCTGCGCCGCGCTGCGCAGCCGCGGCTTCGCCCATACGAGTTTGCTTCGGGCCAGCGCCCGCCCGTCGGCTGCCGGCACAGGTTCGGCGGCTATCGCGACGGACGCGGCGGGGTTGAGCCAAATGGGCGCGGCAAACGCGAAGACCGCAATGGCGGCCGCATGCCGGCGCCGGACGGCGGATTGGCGGTCCCGGCGGCCGGGCCTCATCGGATGACGATTTTCGGCGCCGGCTTCGGTCCGTCCGCGCCGGCGTCGAGCCGGTCGAGCACCTGCACGGCGATTTCGCGGTAGGCCGCGGCGTGGGCCCCGTCAGGCTCGGCGGCCACGATCGGCCGGCCGCCGTCCGAGGTTTCCCGGATCGCGATGTCGAGGGGAATCTCGCCCAGGAAGGGGACGCCGAGGCGCTCCGCCTCCCGCCGTGCGCCGCCGTGCGAGAAGACATCGCTGCGCTCGCCGCAATGCGGGCACTGGAAATAGCTCATATTCTCGACGATGCCGAGCACCGGAACATCGACCTTGCGGAACATGTTCAGCCCCTTGCGGGCATCGAGCAGGGCGATGTCCTGGGGCGTCGAGACGATGACCGCGCCGGCGAGCCGCGCGGTCTGGGCCAGCGTGAGCTGCGCATCGCCGGTGCCGGGCGGCATATCGACGACCATGACGTCGAGCGGCCCCCAGTCGACGTCCTGAAGGAGCTGCTGCAGCGCGCTCATGACCATGGGGCCGCGCCAGATCATGGGCGTTTCCTCATCGACCAGGAAGCCCATGCTCATCAGCTTGACGCCGTGGCCGACCATCGGGTCCAGCACCTTGCCGTCGGCGGTGGTCGGCTTGCCGCGGACGCCCATCATGCGCGGCATCGAGGGGCCGTAGATGTCGGCGTCGAGCAGGCCGGTCCGGGCGCCTTCGGCCATCAGGGCGAGCGCCAGGTTGGCCGCCGTCGTCGACTTGCCGACGCCGCCCTTGCCAGACGCGATGGCGATGATCGAGCCGACCCGGTCTGCGCCGCCGCCCTTGGACGCAGGCGTGTTTGCACCGGCGGGGGCGCTTCCGCCCGCATGGGCGCCCGCGGCGGGGTCGCCTCCCGCGCCGCCGGCCGGTCCGCCCGCCCGATCGTCCGAACTGTGGGCGGTCAGCACCGCGGTGACCGAGACGACGCCGTCGAGCGCGAAGACCGCCTGCTCGGCCGCCTTGCGCAACGGCTCGGCGGTGGCGCCGCGCGCCGCCGCAACCTCTATGGCGAAGCCGACATTGCCGTCCTTGATCGTCAGCCCGCCGACCATGCCGAGGGATACCAGATCCTTGCCCTGTTCGGGATCGCGCACCCGCCCCAGCGCTTCGAGAACCCGTTCTTCGGTTATCTTCGCCATGCTTGAATTCTCCGCGTTGCGCCCGATATCCCGAAAGGCGGGTCGACGGCATCGGGGACCGGCGCACAACTAGACCCGACGCCGGAGACGATCCAGCGCGGCGTGCCGGGCTGCGCCCCTTCGCAGCAGTCCGGGCGCGGGAGGCCGGCGCGCATTGCCGCCGGACACCGGCGTCGCTATGTAGCGGCGACCGGCAGGATACCGCAAATCGGCAGTCGACCGCGACAGAAAGCGCGTCGGGAAGCGGGACGGCATGCACCATCGCAGCGCGCGATAGACCCGGGAAGGGCCAGATCAGGGACGGCGAAGAGATGCCTTGGAAAAACCAGAGCGGCGGCTCGGGCGGCGGTGGGCCGTGGGGCGGCAATGGCGGCGGCAGGGGCCCGTGGGGCGCCGGCGGCGGCAACGGGGGCGGCCGGCGGCCCGGCGGCTTCGGCGGCGGGCGTGGCGGCCAGCCACCCAATTTCGAAGACATGATCCGGCGTGGCCAGGACGGCGTGCGCCGGGTGATGCCGGGCGGCGTCGGCTCGCCCAAGGGCCTGGCGCTGATCGCCCTGCTGGTCGTCGCGATCTGGATGGCGACCGGGTTTTACCGGGTCGACCCGAAGGAAGCCGGCGTCGAACTGGTGTTCGGCGAGGTGGTCCACGTCTCGGCCCAGGGCCTGCACTGGAACTGGCCGTCGCCGATCGGCGAGACCGAGAAGCCGAAGATCACGGAGATCTACAAGACCAATGTCGGTTTCGTCCAACTGGGCGAATCGCGCCGGACGGAAGAGCAGGAAAGCCTGATGCTGACCGGCGACGAGAATATCGTCGACATCAAGGTCGTGGTGCACTGGCGCATCGACGCCCGGCCCGTGACCCGGACGGTCGACGGCGCGGAGGTAACGAGCCAGCCCGGCATCCGTAATTTCCTGTTCAATATCCGCAACCCGGAAAAGACGCTCAAGGACGCAACCGAAAGCGCAATCCGCGAAATCGTCGGCAAGACGCCGTTCGAGGAAATCCGCACCAAGGGCCGCCAGAAAATCCAGGGCGACGCCAAGCTGCTGATCCAGGGCATCCTCAGCGATTACGGCGCCGGCATCGAGGTGGTCCTCGTCCAACTGCTCGGCGCCGATCCGCCGGACAAGGTGCTCGACGCCTTCCGCGACGTGCAGGCGGCCCGTGCCGACCGGGACAAGATGATCAACGAGGCGACCGCCTACCAGAAGCGGATCCTGGAGCGGGCGAACGGCCGGGCCGACCAGATCACCCGGGCGGCCGAAGCCTTCAAGCAGGAGCGCATCCAGATCGCCGAGGGCGAGACCAGCCGCTTCCTCGCGCTGTTGCGGGAGTATGAGGCGTCGAGGGACATCACCCGCAAGCGCATCTACGTTTCCACGATGCAGAATATCCTCAAGAGCATGGAAAAGATCATCGTGGACCAGCAGGGCGGCCAGGGCGTGGTGCCCTACCTGCCGCTCGACGAACTGATCAAGCAGCGCGGCACACCCAGGAACGAAGACGGCGAGGCAACGCCCGGAACGGGCCCGACGCTCCGCCAGCCTGAAGCCGACGCAAGCAGGAGCCAGTAAGATGACCCGGACCCGAATCGCATTGATTGCCTTCCTGGTCATCATCGGCGTGCTCGGCTACTCGGCCGTGTACACGGTTCACGAGCGCGACCAGGTGCTGGTGCTGCAGTTCGGCAAGGTCGTGCGCCAGGACAGCGATCCCGGCCTGCACTTCAAGCTGCCGTTCATCCAGAATATCCGCTATTTCGACCGGCGGGTGCTCGACCTGGACGTAGCGCCGGCGGAAATGCCGACGACCGATCAGAAGCAGACGGTGGTCGACACCATCGCGCGCTACCGGATCAAAAATCCGCTGAAATTCTTCCAGGCGGCCCGGGCCGTGGAGGTCTTCGAGCAGCAGCTCGGCGACATCGTGAGCTCGACGACGCGGGCGGTCTTCGCCCGGGTGCCGCTGTCGGAACTGCTGACGGCGAAGCGCGCCGACATCATGCGCGACATCGCCAACCGGGTGAGCGCCGCGGTCGAGGGCCGCTATGGCGTCGACCTGATCGACGTTCGGGTGAAGCGCCTCGACCTGCCGCCGCAGAACAGCGAACGGATCCTGCAGCGGATGGAATCCCAGCGGCGCCAGGAAGCGACCGGAATCCGGGCCAACGGCGAGCGCGAATCGGCCCGCATCCGGGCCGATGCCGACCGGGATGCGCGGATCACCGTCGCCAAGGCCGAGCGCCGTTCCCAGGAACTGCGCGGCGAGGGTGAGGGCAGGGCGCAGAAGATCTACAACAAGGCCTATGGCCGCGACGGCGGATTCTTCGAGTTCTGGATTTCCATGAACGCGCTGCGCGATTCGCTCGGCGCGGAAAACACCCGCTTTATCGGCCCGGCCACAGGCGATTTCTTCAAGTTTTTCGGCAGCATGAACGGCGCGCAAGCCGGCGCGGAGAAGAAATAGCCGCCGCGCCCGTCGCTGGGCCTGTCCCGGGGCCGGCCGCCGCAACGTGCTGCCGGACAGACGGATGAACGTCGCGTGAAAGAACTGCTGCTGGCGCTCTGTCTGGCGATGATGCTGGAAGGCCTGATCTATGCGCTCTTCCCCAACGGGATGCGCCGGCTGATGCAGGTTTTCCTTGAGGCTTCGGAAGCGGCGATCCGCATGACCGGGCTGGGGGCGGCGGCGGTCGGCCTCGGCCTGATCTGGCTGATACGCTGAAATGCCCTGCTGCGGCGGCCCAACTGCGGCCGGAGCGGATCATAAATCCGAAAGCCGATTGACCTGAACCGCCGCCGATTGGAGACTGCGGCGGACAGACAGGCCGGCGGCGGCCCGGCTGCCGCCCCGTCCGGACCTTCGAGTGCGGTCATGAACGACGCCGATACCTCCGTCACAGGTGGCAGGGTCATCCCGGGCGACCTGCCGTGCCTGGTCTGCCAGGCCCGCTCGTCTGCCGTCTGCAGCGTCCTGCAGGGCGAGCGGATCGCCTGCCTGAAGGATATCGTCGTCCGCCGCCAGATCGACGCCGGGCGCCGCCTGTTCGACGAGGGCGATCCGGCCGCGCATTATTTCATCGTCACCGACGGCACCATGATGGTGTTCAAGGAAGCCCATGACGGGCGGCGGCAGATCACCGGATTTCTCTATCCCGGCGACATGCTGGGGCTCAATCACCACCAGCGCTATGCCTATTCCGCCGAGGCGCTCGGCGAGACGATCGTCTGCCAGTATCCGATCGCGGCCATGAACGGGCTGTTCCGGGAATTTCCCGACATGGAACACTGGCTGTTGCGCCATTGCTCCGACGAACTGGCTTCGGCCCACGATCAGATGTTCCTGCTCGGCCGCAAGACCGCGATGGAGAAGATCGCGACGTTCCTGTGGTTCCAGATGCACCGGATGCGCCGGCGCAGCCCGGACGCCACGCGGCTCGAACTGTCGATGTCGCGGCGCGAAATTGCGGACTATCTCGGGCTGACCGTGGAGACCGTGAGCCGCACGATCACCCGGTTGCGCAGCGACGGCACGATCCGGACGGCCGGGAAGCAGGCCATCGACGTGCTGGATGCCGACGAACTGCGCGAGCGCGCCGGGGGCGACAGAGCCCTGAAGCCGGCGACGGCACACCCCGGCTGAGCGGCGGTCCCTCGATACGGCGCGCAGGCGCGCCTACTCGGGATGAGGGTTGTGGTTAATTTCCTCCCTCGCCCTCATCCCGAGTAGCCACCGCGAGGCGGCGTATCGAGGGGCGTGCCCCGCTGAATCTGCGGTCCGGAGAAAATCGGATAGGCCCTAGTGACTCATCAGCACCGGCACCGGCATCTGGTCGAGGATGTCCCGGGTCGCGCCGCCGAGGACCAGTTCGCGGAAGCGCGAATGGCTGTAGCCGCCCATCACGACCAGGTCGGCGCTGTGGTCTGCCGCGCGCGACATGACGACGTCGCTGACCCGGATATCGTGGGCGATGTGTTCGGCGACGGACGCCTTTGCGCCCATGCGTCGGGCGAAGTCGATCAGCCGGTCGGCGTCGCCGGCCGACGCCTTCTGTTCGCTGTCCGGCGCGACCGTCAGGAACAGAAGCTCGGCGCCGTCCATGAAGGGCGCGGCGTCGTTGAAGGCGCACACCGCCTCGCGGCTGCCGTCCCAGGCGACCAGGATACGGGAGAAGGACGGATCGGCATCGACATAGGGATGGAACAGGACCGGCCGGCCGCTGCGCATCACGATGTCCGACACGCTTTCCCGCGTCAGGTAGTTGAGCGGATCCTGCTCGTCGGGCTGGGCGACGACCAGCAGCGCGGCGGCCTGCGCCGCCCGGATCATTGCCGCGGCGCGGTCGCCCTCGACCGCCAGCCAGTCGGTCGGTACGTCGCCGGCCGCGGCCTCGAACTGCGGGCGCAGCCTGCCGATCTGGGCATCGACCTCGGCGCCGTGCACCTCGCGCAGCCGGTCCATCACCTCGTTGTTGGGCAGCGCCGGCCAGACCGACGCGGCGAGCGCCGGGTTGGGCAGCCGGGCGCAGACCCCGACCACCGCGCCGCCGAAGCGCCCGGCGATGGCGGCGGCGAAGGCCACGCGCTTGGCGCAGCTCCTGTCGCTGTCGACATTCACTGCCACCCGATGAAACGCCATTGAAGCCTCCCGCCAAGAGCCGCTGCCGGAGTCAGGTTATTGTTCAGCCCGGTCCGAAGCGTTGATTTGAATCAAAATGCGTTGCAACGCCTTGACCGGGTTTTCGCCGCCTACGCCGTGACCCGGTTCTCCACCGCCGCGCCGTCGCGCAGGGCGCGGACCACGGCTTCCGAGGTCGAGACCAGGCCGAAATGGGTGCCGATGTCGTAGAGGCTCGACTCCTGCTCGCGCGGGCCGGTGGCGGCGACGCAGTCTTCCGGCACGATCACCCGGTAGCCGTGGAAGAAGGCGTCGTGGACGGTCGAGCGCACGCAGATGTTGGTGACGACGCCGACGACGATCAGCGTATCGGCCTCCATGTCCTTGAGGCTGAGGTCGAGGTCGGTGTTGAAGAAGCCGGAATAGCGCCGCTTGACGATCTCGATGTCGCCGGGCTGCCTGTCCAGCGCGTCGATCACCCCGGCGCCCCAGCTGCCCTCGATGCAATGGGGCGTCCGCTTGAGGAATTCGCGCTCGCGCCTTGCCTGCGGCCGGTGGGAATCCTTGATGAAGGCGACCACTCCGCCGGTGTCGCGCACCGCCCGGATCACGGCATTCTGGGGCGGCACCAGCCGCTCCGAGCCCGGCAGGACCATTGCGCCGCCTTCGGCGCAAAAATCGTTCATCATGTCCACGACGAGGACCGCGGTGTGCGGCGGCGACAGGGTCATGCTGTCGTCGCTGTGCCGGTGGGCGGAAAAGCTGTCCATTGTGGCCTCCCGGCTTGGGGTCCGTTTACAATAACGCCGTGCATCGACGATGAGAAGGAGGCCCGATGAGCGACACCGGTACGCGGAACCGGGCCGGCCGTCCCGCCCCCGGGGTCGGCCGGCGGACCGTGCTGAAGGCCGGCGCCGCGGCGGCCGGCGCGGTCGTGGCAGGCCCGCTCGCCGTCTTTTCGCGCAGCGCCCGCGCCGCGGACCGGCTGCGGGTGCTGACATGGCCGGGCTACGAAGAAAGGGAAGTTGCCGAGGAGTTCGAGGACACGCACGGCATCAGGCTGGAATTCAAGGTCTATATCGGAGGCGAGCAGATGCTCCGGTCGTTCAACCGGGCGCCGCGCGGGACCTACGACACTGTGCTGGTCGACGCCGAATATGTTCGCACGCTAGCCGCACTGGACGCGATCGAACCCTTCAGTCCGGGCGAGATACCGGAACTCGCCAACTACCATCCCCGGTTCAGGACCATGCGCCAGGTCAGGGCGGGCGGCGGCCGGATTTGGGGGACGGCCACACGCTTCGGTTTCTACGCCATCTCCTACAACGCCGACCGGATGAGCCGGGAGGCGAGCGGGGACTGGAATTCGCTGTTCCTGCCCGGGCTTGCCGGCAGGGTCGGCGTTCTGGACTGGTATCTGCCGAACATGGGCATTGCGAGCCTCGCGGTTCATCCCGGCACGGAAAATCCCTACGACCTGAGCGACGAGCAACTGGGCGCGGTCAGGGCGTGGCTGCTCAGATTGAGGCCTCAGGTCGGCCTGCTGGGCGCCAGCAGCCGGCCCATCGTGCAGGCCATGATCGAAGGCGATATCGTCGCCGCCATGGTCGGAGACCTCGATATCGATTTCAAGCTCGCCGGCTACCCCAACTTCGAGGCAACGATTCCAAAACAGGGCGGCATCCGCTGGCAGGAAGTGGCCACCGTGTGCAAGCAAAGCCGGAACAAGGATCTCGCTCTCGAGTGGGTCAGGTATGTCAGTCAGGCCCGTGTCCAGGCGAAGCTCGGTTTCGCCAGGGCGTTCAAGGCCCGCGGCCCGAACCTCAGAATCGCGGACCATTGGACCGCGGAGCAGAACCGGCTCATGGGCTACGACCCCGATCCCGAAAACCCCGGCCGGATGCGGGTGGAGGCGTTGATCGACCGCAGTTTCGGGCGCGACCTCCCGATCCGGCAGAAGGCGAAAGCCTGGATCGACATTTTCAACGAATTCAGAGCCGGTTAGGGCCGCCCGGCGATACCGGCGCGGCGCGTCGACGGCGCCCTAAGCGGACCGGGCGCCGGCCGCGAGCAGTTCGACCATTTTTTCGCGCATGACGAATTTCTGCGGCTTGCCGGTCACTGTCATCGGCAGTTCGTCGACGAAGCGGACGTAGCGCGGGATCTTGTAATGGGCGATCTGGCCCCGGCAGAAGCCGCGGATCGACTCCTCGGTCTCTTCGGCGCCGGGCTGCAGCACGATCCAGGCGCAGACCTCCTCGCCGAAGCGCTCGTCCGGCACGCCGAAGACCTGGACGTCCAGCACGCTGTCGTGGCGCAGCAGGAATTCCTCGACCTCGCGCGGATAGACGTTCTCGCCGCCGCGGATCAGCATGTCCTTGACCCGGCCGACGATCTCGCAATAGCCCTCGGCGTCGATGGTGGCGAGGTCGCCGGTGTGCATCCAGCCCTCGGCGTCGACCGCTTCGCTTGTGCGCTCCAGGTCGCCCCAGTAGCCGCGCATCACCAGATAGCCCCGTGTGCACAGTTCGCCCTGCTCGCCGACCGGCAGGGTCCGTCCATCGTCGGGATCGACGATCTTGCATTCGGCGTGCGGCTGGATCCGCCCGACCGTCGAGACGCGTTTCCCGATCGGGTCGTCGACCGCGCTCTGGAACGAGACCGGGCTGGTCTCGGTCATGCCGTAGGCGATCGTGACGTCCGTCATGTTCATGTCGCCGATCACCTGCTTCATGGTCTCAATCGGGCAGGGCGCGCCGGCCATGATGCCGGTGCGCAGGGCCGACAGGTCCGCCTGCGCAAAGTCCGGATGGGACAGCACGGCGATGAACATGGTCGGCACGCCGTAGCAGGCGCGGTGCATTTCTTCGGCCTTCGACCGCCTTTAGGGTCTCGCCGCGGATCGAAGCCCTCGCGGAGGGAAAGACCATGGCCGCGCCCGTGGTGCGACACAGGTGAGCGAGCCCATGCACCATGCCCGAAACAATGGTACATAGGAACCGGAATGCAGAGCCGGTCGGCCGTTCCGTGAAGCTCCATGGCCTCGGTCGACGAAATAGCGCATTGTTGACGATGTTGTGGTGGGTCAGCGTTGCGCGCCTTGGGCGTGCCCGGTCGTGCCGCTGGTGAACTGGATGTTGATCGGATCGTCCCGGCTCCAGGGTCGCGCCGATGTCGTCGACCATCTTCAGCGCCGCCGGCCCGGCCATGCCGGCGACATCGCCGAAATTGACCATGCCGGGGGATATGGCCTCGCCCATCCGGATGACCGTGCGCAGATGGGGCAGCTTTTCCGATTGCAGCTTGCCGGGCTCGGCGTCCGCCAGCTCCGGCGCCAGCGCTTGCAGCATCTCCAGGTAGCGGCTGGTCTTGAACGACTCCGCCAGGATCAGGCCTTTGCAGCCGACCCTGTTGAGCGCGTATTCCAGTTCGGCCAGCCGGTAGGCCGGGTTGATGTTGACCATCACCAGGCCGATCTCCGCGGTCGCGAACTGGGTCAGCAGCCATTCGGGCCGGTTCGGCGCCCAGATGCCGATCCGGTCGCCCTTGCCGAAGCCGAGCGCCACCAGGCCGGCGGCGAAGCGGCGCGCCTCTTCTTTCAGCTCGCGCCAGGTCCAGCGTAGCCCGCTGTCGCAGAACGCGGCGGCCAGGGAATCGGGATGGGTGGCGGCGGTCCCGGCCAGCAGCGCACCGATGGTCTTCTCCAGCAGCGCGGGCGCCCTCGCGCCGATGACGTGGGATAGCCCGTCGCGCGGGCCCTGGTCGTGGGCCGCGTTCGCGGGAGCGCCGGTAGCCGCCTTGTCCAGCGACGTGATCGGCTTGGCGAGGGTAACGGTCCAGTCGGTGCTCATGATCTTGGTGTCCGGGTTCCAGGCTCCGGGCTACAGGCTCCGCCAGTCTTCGTCCTGTTCGAAGGCGTGCGCGGCCCGGTAGATCGTCGATTCGTCGTAGTGCTTCCCGGTCAGCATCAGGCCGACGGGAAGGCCGTCGCTCAGGCCGCAGGGAATGCTCATCGACGGATGCCCGGTGATGTCGAACGGCGCGGTGTTCGGGATCATCTC
>CBDCQR010000005.1:0-152342 GCA_965220685.1 Alphaproteobacteria bacterium | reverse complement strand
GAACGGGCTGCCCAGCAGCCAGCGCGTCAGCAGGTAGCACAGCACCAGGACGGCGAAGGTGAAGTAATACAGGTTCTCGTCGTAGATGTAGGCTTCCGGATCGCCGGGAACGTGGAGCGTCGGAAAGCCCGGAATGCCGTTGAAGCCGCCGAGCCGGGCCTCGCCGATGACCCATTGCTCGCCCGCCGTGTGGTTCATGAAGCGGAACAGGATCAGGCTCACCACCAGGGTCACGACGGCGAGGTAGACGTCGCTCAGCCGGCCGTAGAACATCATGGCGCCGAGGATGGCGGCGAACAGGGCGGGCAGCAGGATGGCGAGGAAGAAGCCGCTCCAGGCCTCGCCGGTATTGATCGCCGTCAGCGCATAGACATAGGCGCCGAGGCCGTAGAAGGCGGTCTGGCCGAAGCACAGGATGCCGCCATAGCCCCACACGAAGCCGAGGCTGAGCGCCAGCAGCGCATAGGCGGCGAAGGTGGTCAGGTTCAGGACGTCGAAGAAGACCGGCAGCACGAACATGACGATCGCGGCGACGACGACGGAAGACAGGACCTGCCGGGCGGTCATGGCCGAACGGTCATGGTTGGGCGCCCTTACAGCCGGTTGCGGAAGAACCGGCCGGAAATGCCGGTCGGCAGCAGCCGCAGCAGGATAACGGCGGCGACCAGCAGGCCGATCTCGCCGATCACGGAATTCGTCGCGAAGGTGACGAGTTGCGAGACGATGCCGAAGAAGCCGGAACTGGCGATCAGTCCGGAGACGACCGACGCGCCGCCGGAAATCACCGTGATGAACGCCTTGGCGATGTAGAGCAGTCCGGCGGTCGGGCCGATGCCGACCAGGGGTGCGAGCACGCCGCCGGCCAGCCCGGTGAGCGCCGAACCGGCCGCGAAGGTCACCATGTAGACTTTCGAGGTGTTGTAGCCGAAGGCGGTGGCCATATCGGCATTCTGCATGGCGCCGCGGGCGATCAGGCCGGCGCGGGTGTATTTCAGCACGCCGTAGACCAGCAGCACGACGCCAACGGCGCTGGCGATGATGAAGATCGTGTAGCCGCTCAGCGAGTAGTCGCCGACCGCAAAACCGCCGATCGGCGCCTTGATGCTGGTCGTGGTCGGCCCGAAGATCAGCGTGAAGGCGCCGATCATGGCCAGGCTCAGCCCCCAGGTCGCCAGCATGGTGTTGATCAGCCGGCCGTAGAGGAAGCGGATGATCAGCCGCTCGGCAACGATCCCGAACGCCGCCACGACCAGCGGGGCGATGACCAGCATCGAGACGAAGATATCGATGCCCAGCGTGTTGTGGGAAACGATCGCCGCGTAGCCGCCGAGCAGAACGAACTCGCCGTGGGCGAGGTTGATGACGCGCATCATCCCGAACACGACCGCGAGTCCGGCGCTGATGAGCGCCAGAAACGCGATCGTGTACAGGACCTCGTAGACGACAACCGCCGCTAGATCCATCGAAGCGCTGCCGTCCTTCCTACGCTGTTGAACGAGACCGCAGGGCAGCCGGGATCAGATCTTGATCTCGTACTGCTTGGTATCGTTCGGGTTCTTCTCCAGGTCGCAGACCCGCTGGGTGTCCGAGGGCGGGATCTGGCTGTAGCTCTTGGCGATCGTCAGTGTCTGGTTCTTGACCTCGATCAGATGCATGTCGTGGGTCACGTGATGCGTCTTGCCGTCGATCGTCACCTTGCCGGTCGGCCCGGTATAGCTGATGCCGCTCTCGAGCGCTTCGATCACCTTAATCCGGTCGAGCGTGCCGGCCTTCTTGACGCCCTCGGCCCACAGACGGACGCCGTCATAGCTCGACGCCGCGATCTCGTGGATATCGTTGGTGTGGCCGAATTTCTTCTTCCACGCGGCCAGAAAGGCCTTGTTCGAGGGGAAATCGGCCTGGGGCGAGAAGCTCTGGCAGACGATGATGCCGTCGCCTTCGCTCGCCGTCAGGATCTTGTGCTCGTTGCCCGACGACATGGTCGTGGTCGCGATCGGGATCTTCTTCTTCATGCCGGCGGCCGCCCACTGGCGGTAGAAGGACAGGTGCGCCAGGCCAACCAGCACGGCGCAGATCATGTCCGGCTTGGCCTTCTGGATCTTGGCGATGGTCGAGCCGAAATCCGACACGTTGAGCGGGAAGTAATCGGCCTGGATGACCTCTCCGCCGGCCTTCTGGGCATAGTACTTGATCCAGTTCGAGGTGATCTGGCCGTAGTTGTAGTCGGCCGCGAGCACATAGATCTTCTTGCCCCAGCGCTTGATCGCCTCGGGCACCAGGATGGCCGATTGCTGGGCCGGCGTCGTGCCGACGCAGAAGACGTTGCGGTCGCAGACGCCGCCTTCGTAGGTGGTGTTGTAGAAATACAGCGTCTTGGCCTTGCGCAGGCTCGGCCGGATGGCCTCGCGCGACGCCGAGAGAATGCCGCCGTGAATCACGTCGACCTTGTCCTTGCGCGTCATGCGGCGGGCGTACTGGGTGTAGAGGGCCATCTTGGACTGGGTGTCGTAGGGGATCATCTCGATCTTCTTGCCGAGCAGGCCGCCAGCGGCGTTGATCTCGTCGATCGCCAGCCGATGCGCCTTTTCCATCGGCTTGCCGTAGGCCTCGAAGATGCCCGACGTGTCCAGGATGCTGCCGAACTTGATGGTGTCGGCGCCCATCGCGACCGACGGCACCGTCGCCAATGCGCCGGCCGCGGTCGCCCCCTGCACGAACTGTCTGCGGTTGATCGTCATGATGCTACTCCCTTTCGATTGAATTCCTGCCGGCTATCGGTCTTCGCCGGCCTTGTCCTCGCCGGTGTCGCCGTCGGCCGGTCCGCCTTGTGCTGCGTCGCCGTCGCCGCCGACATCGAGATTAACGCCCAGTTGCCGGCCCAGCTTCTGCATGGCCGGCAGTTGCACTGCCATGTTCAGAACGCCCTCGACCGCCTGGTTGAACGGCGAGGCGGCGGCGCCTTCGCCCCCGGATCTGCCGGTTCCCAGTCCGCTCACCTGGTTGATGCGGATCGAATCGATCTTCTCGGCGGGCTTGACCATCTGTTCGATGATCGCGGGCATCCGGTCGATCCGGTGCTGCTCCAGCCGCGTGCGCAGCACCTCTTCGCTTACGGTATTTTCCGCCTCGGCGAGCGCCGCCTTCCCTTCGGCTTCGGCCTTCAGTTCGTGGCGCCGGGCTTCGGCCTTCACGGAGGTCGCCTTGGCCTCCGCCTGCACCTTGTCGAGCAGGGTCTTGACCTCGGATTTGGTGACCTCTTCGGAAACGTCGGCATCGCGCCGGGCGCGCAGCAGCGCGGTCGTAGCGTCGCGTTCCGCCGCCAGCTTCTCCTTCTCGCGCTGCAACTGCTCCTGGGCCGCCACGACGCCGATGCGGCGCAGCTCGGTCTCGGCCTCGGCGTCGAACTCCTCGGCGCGCTTGCGGCTGAGCGCGATCTGGCTGTCGATCTTGGTCGATTCGGCGGCCAGCAGCGCCTGGGATTCCTCCTGGCGCAGGGCGAGGTCGCGCTGGATTTCCGCGAGGCGGGTCTGGCGTTCGGCGTCGATCCGGGCGCGCTCGGCCTCCTGCTTCGCATGCTGGCGCGCGGCTTCCTGGGCGGCGTCGCCGGCCGCGCGGGTTTCCTCGACCGTCTGGCGCTGGGCGATCTCCGCTTCCTGTTGCTCGCGCTCGATCTCCAGCTTCCGCTTCAGCGAATCGAGCTGGGTCTGGCGCACCGAGACGTCGGCGTCGGCCTCGATATCCGCCCGCTGTTTGCGGTTGGCGGCGACGATCTCGGCCAGCCGGCGCATGCCGACGGCGTTGAAGGCGTTGTTTTCGTCGAGCGAGGCCAGCGACGCCTGGTCGAAGCGGGTGAGCGAGGCCGATTCGAGGCGCAGCCCGTTCTGTTCGAGATTGTCGACCAGCAACGCCTCGACTTCCTTGACGAAGGCGCCGCGATTCTCGTGCAGCTGGTCCATGGTCTTGGTCGCGACGACCGCTTGCATGGCGCCCACCAGCCGGCCGTCGAGCAGTTCGTGCAGGCCCTCGGTGCGCAGCGAGCGCGAGCCGACGGCCTGGGCCGCCGTCGCCACGCCCTGGGGCGTCGGCAGGACGCGCAGGTTGAACTCCATCTCGACGTCGAGGCGCAGCCGGTCCTCGGTCATCAGGGAGGCGTTGCCCGTGCGCGCCACCTCAAGCGGCATGGCGCGCATGTTGATCTCCTCGACCCGGTGCAGGAAGGGCAGGGCGATGCAGCCGCCGTCCATCGCCACCTTCTGACCGCCGAAACCGGTGCGGATCAGGGCGGTTTCGCGGGTGGCCTTGCGGTAGAAGCGCTGCAGGAAGGCGATGAATACCGCCAGCGCCACGATAACGATGACAATGGTGATGAAGGTCGCCATGGGTCGCCTCGCTCTTCGGACCTCCGCAATTCCGGGCGCAATTCTGACAGCCTCGCAGCGCGGATCAAGTTATCCTTGCTTTATTTTCCATGTCAAATAAATTGTCGGGAGTCCGGCGCGCCGAACGCGCCGGTCAACGGGCCAGTTGGCGGACGATCCGGAAATCGAACCCATGGGCTTCGGCCAGATAGACCGGCAGACCGCGGAACCCGGCGTCGCTCCGGACGCCGGCGGCGATGCGGCGGTTCCGGGTGACCTGGACGGCGAGGCGCGCCATACCCTCGTAGATCGACTGGCCGAGATCGTTCAGCGCCGGGGCCCGGTCGGCGAACATGGAATGGTAGCGCTCGCGGAAGGCGCCGTTGCGCGGCGTATCGAGCGCCGCGAAATAGCCGGCGCTGACGAAAACCCCGTCGGTCGCCGCCGCGCCCATGGCCAGCAGCATGTTCTCCTCGATGGCGCAGGAGAAGCGGAGGATGGAGCGCGCCAGTCCGGCGGCGTGGAAGGCCCGGTTGAACAGCACCGAATCCTGGCCGATCAGGGACAGCAGCACGGCGTCGGGCCGGCGCGTTTCGATCCGCTCCAGGATGGCGTCGAAGCGGCCGATGTCGGTGGCGGTCTCGTCGAAATCGACATAGGCGCTGCCGACGACCTCGCGGCCCTGGCGCGCCATCGCCCGCGCCGCCAGGGCGTGGGACACCCGCGGCCAGACATAATCGTTGCCGACGAAATACCAGCGGCGCAGCCGGTAGCGCGCGCTCAGCCAGTTGAGCGCCGGCAGCAGTTGTCGATCCGGCGTCACCCCGAGGCAGTTGACATTGTCCGGTGCGCTGCCTTCGTGCAGCGGCGTGTAGATGTAGGGAACGCGCCGGCCGACCGCCGCCGCCAGGGCGTCGCGCACGTCGCTGGTATGCATGCCGACGACCGAATCGATCCGCCGGGCGGCGATCAGGTCCGCCGCGCGCCGGGCCACGGCCGCGGGCTGCGAGCCGGCGTCGACGAAGCGGAGCCGGAACGCAGTGCCGCCGCCCGCCGCCGCGTTGATTTCCGCGCAGGCCAGTTCGGCGCTGGCGCGGCAGGACGGGCCCCAGATGCCTGCCGGGCCGCTCGTGGGTATGAAGACGCCGATCCGGTGCGTGCTCGCCATGGCGTGTCCGGGATGTTCTCCGGGATGCTGTCCGGGGCGGATTTGCGGTACGCCTGTCCGCCGGCCGGAATCCTACTCCAATCCGGCAGCTATGCGCCAACCGCTTTCGCAGCGCCGGACCGATGCGCGCGACCGCCGTTCCCGGAAGGCTCCAATGGCGTTTCCCGGTAGCCACGCCGACATCCTGATGCGGGCCGGCCAGTCCGTGGCCCAGGACCTGGACGGTCTGCTCCGGCCGCTCGACCTGTCGCTCGTGCAGTGGCGTGTGCTGGACAGTCTGAGCGACGGCAAGGGCCGGACCATGAGCGGCCTTTCCGCCCGCTCCGCCATCCAGATTTCGGCCTTGTCGAAACTGGTCGACCGGATGGTCGCGCGCTCGCTGGTCCTGCGCAAGCAAAGCGAGCGCGACCAGCGGGCCGTTATGGTCATGGCGTCCGATTTCGGGATGGAGGCTTACCGCAAGAGCCTGCCGGCGATTCGCGCCTACGAAGCGCGGCTGGCCGAACGCCTCGCCGGGTTCGACAAGGGGCACTTCGGTCAGTTCATGCCGGGCGCGAACGATCCGGCCCGCGACGCGCCGCCGATGTAGGCGCGGGTTTCAAACCAGCCCCCGGCGCCCGTCGTCCGCACACGGGATGCACGCGGTCTTGCCGGGCATTCCTTCGGGAATTCTCCGGCGCGAGAATTCAACCGGAGACGCCGGCCGGGCAAGAGGCCGTTGGACTGGCGCCTTCGGTGCCCGTATACCCTTCCGCCGAAGGAAAAGACCATCGGGGAAAGACCATGCTGTCGGATGCCGATCGCAACAGGGCGGCCGATCTGCTGATGCAGGCCGGTGAGACGCGTACGCCGGTGCTCCAGCTGTCCACGACCTGGCCGGAGATCACGTTCGAGGACGCCTATGCCATCCAGGCCGAGGTGACGGCGCGCAAGGTCGCCGCCGGCGCACGGGTGATCGGCCACAAGGTCGGTCTGACCTCGAAGGCGATGCAGCGCTCGTCGCAGATCGACGAGCCGGACTACGGACACCTTCTGGACGACATGATGATCGCCGACGGCGCGACCGTGCGCCGTGCCGATTACTGCATCCCGCGGGTCGAGCTGGAGCTGGCCTTCGTCCTGGGTGCGACGCTCGAAGGGCCGGGCGTCGGCCTGCTCGACGTCCTGCGCGCGACCGAATATGTCGTGCCGTCGATCGAGATCATCGACGCCAGGGTGCAGAACCCGCGCAAGATCTTCGACACCATCGCCGATAACGGCGCCGCCGCCGGCATCGTGCTTGGCGGCCACCCGGTCGGCCCCCACGATATCGACCTGCGCTGGGTGGGCGGCGCGATGTACCGCAACACCGACATCGAGGAGACCGGCGCCGCCATCGGCGTGCTCGGCCATCCGGCCATGGGCATCGCCTGGCTGGCCAACAAGCTGGGTGCGCACGGCGTCGGGCTGGAGCCGGGCCATATCGTGCTGTCAGGCTCGTTCGTGCGCCCGGTCTGGGCCGAGCCGGGCGATACGCTGCGTGCCGATTTCGGCGAACTCGGCGTGGTGAGCGTCGGCTTCGAATAGGCGGCCGGCGGGCTAGTGCGTATCCGTTTTGGTCGGAACCGCCACTCAGCGGTTGCCGACCCCGTTCGACAAGCTCAGGGCACGCCCTTCGATACGCCGCTTCGCGGCTACTCAGGGTGAGGGGTGTGGAGTATGGGGCATCCCGAACACCTTTCCCTCATCCCGAGTAGGCGCGCTTGCGCGCCGTATCGAGGGACGCCTCACCACCGTGGTTCCATCTAAGGCGGATACGCCCTAGACTTTCCTGTGTGGCCGCCCGGCACGGCGCCGGGCGGCCGATTCGACGATAAACGGCGCCGCTGCGCACGGCGACAGGCGCCCGAGGGAGGAGGAAGTTCCATGACCAAGCGGCAGACAGGTGCATTGGCGCCGAAACGGGTCGGACGGCGCGATTTTCTGGCGACCGGCGGCGGTGCGGCCGCGGCGGTGGCGGCCTCGACGCTCGGGGCGCCCGCGGTGCATGCGGCGAAGACGGTCAGGATCGGCTTCGTCAGCCCGCAGACCGGACCGCTGGCGCCGTTCGGCGAGGCCGACCGCTTCGTGCTGGCCGATGCGCGCGAGACCCTGAAGAACGGAATCAAGATCGGCTCGAAGACTTACCCGGTTGAAATCGTCGCCAAGGATTCGCAGTCGAACCCGAACCGGGCCGCGGAGGTCGCGGCGGAACTGATCCTGAAGGACAACGTCAACCTGATGATGGGCTCGTCCTCCGGCGATACCGTCAATCCTGTTTCCGACCAGGCCGAGGCCAACGAGGTGCCCTGCGTTACGTCGGATACGCCGTGGCAGGTCGTCTATTTCGGCCGGGGCGGCACGCCGCAGAAGGGCTTCAAATGGACCTACCATTTCTTCTGGGGCATCGACGACATGATCGGCGTGTTCATGAACATGTGGAACGACCTGGACACGAACAAAAAGATCGGCGCGCTGATCGCCAACGATTCTGACGGCGTGGTCGCCGGCGATCCCAAGCGCGGCTTCAAGCCGCCGATGGAGGCCGGTGGCTTCAAATACTTCCAGCGCGGCCTGTTCAATCCCGGCACCTTCAACTTCAGCGGACAGATCGGCGACATGAGGAAGGAGGGCGTGGAAATCCTGACCGGCCTCGCCACGCCGCCGGATTTCTCGACCTTCTGGGGCCAGGCTGCCCAGCAGGGGCTGGCCGGGCAGCTGAAAGCCGCCACGATCGCCAAGGCGCTGCTCTTCCCGGCGGCCGTCGAGGCGCTCGGCGACCGCGGCGTCGGGCTGACCACCGAGGTCTGGTGGTCGCCGTCGCATCCCTTCCGCTCCGGGCTGAACGGCAAGTCGTCGGCCGAGTTCGCCGCCGCCTATATCGCCGCCACCGGCAAGCAGTGGACCCAGCCGATGGGCTTCAAGCACGCCAATATCGAGGTCGCGATCGACGTGCTCAAACGCTGTGGCGATCCGGGCGATCCCAACGCGATCCTCAAGGCGATCGAGGAGACCAACTACAATTCGATCGTCGGCCCGGTGTCGTGGAAATTCGGCGACCGGCGCAACCCGGTGAAGAATATCTGCCGGACGCCGCTGGTCGGCGGCCAGTGGGTCAAGGGCAAGAAGTTCAAATACGACCTGGTGATCGTCAACAACAAGTCCGCGCCCCAGATCGCCACCGGCGCCGAGATCAAGCCGCTGGCGTATTAGGGCGGTCTTCGCTTGGTGGAGGGGGCGCCTCGCCGGTTTTCCGGCTGTGCGCTTCCCATCCGTCATTTCGACCGACCGCAGGGAGCGGAGAAATCTTTCCGGTACGGCGCCTCGGTCCGTGATGCGTGCAGAAAAGATATCTCCGCTGCGCGGCCGGACGGCCGCTCCGGTCGATATGACGGCTGAATGAGTCCTGACCGGCAAGCAGCCGGCCGGCGCCGGCGGCGCAGGTGTCTGTTCCGACGACGAGCACAGCGAGGTGGGCAGCGCGGTCGGTTCCGACTGCCAGGCTCGGCGGCTTCGTCGTTGCGGTCTTGAAGATACGCCGTGCATCGCCCATCATCCAGGACTGCAAAATCTGGAGGTAGTCACATGGGCAAATACATGTTCCACGCGACGTATACGGGCGAAGGGCTTGTGGGCCTTTTGAATGAGGGCGGCAGCCGCCGGCGGGCAGCGCTGACCGATACCATCGAGGCGATGGGCGGCAACGTGGAAGGGCTTTACTACGCCTTCGGCGACACGGACCTTTACGTCATCTGCGACCTTCCCGACGACGCCACAGCCACGGCGGTTTCGCTCAACATCGCCAAGGCGGGCGCCCTCAACATCAGGGCCACCGTTCTGGTCACGCCCGAGACGGTGGACGAGGCGGTGAAGAAGACGGTGCCGTACCGGCCGCCCGGAGCGTAGGCCCCCGGCGGCGGCAGGTTCAGGTCGCGGGCGCAGTTGTTGAACAGGGCGTAGAGCGCAAATACCGGATAGGCACCCGGTGGAGAGCACGGTGCTTACCCTGCCCATTCGGTAGCAGCTTGAAGCATGACGCATGTCGCCGGTGGAATAGGGGTCGACCGCGCACGGTCGCGGCGTTCGCCCTGATTCGAGCCGCGGAAACCTGCGCAGCGAAACGACCCGGAGTCGGGTCCGGGCCAGCCATGCGCCGGGAATATAGCTGCTGCCCCTGCCGGCCCGGCTGACATCCTGAACCGTATCGGTTACGATTCAACCGGGGTTTTTCCGCGGCAGCCCCGGCTATCGGTTGGGTGCAGCGCCGCTTTGCAGAGGGAGGAATGAAGTTGACCGATACAAAACATGGCGCGGCAGGATTGCAGCCGCATTTCGGGCGGCGGCAAACGCGCCGCGATTTCATGGGCAAGGCGGCCGCCGCCGGCGCCGTAGCCTTCGCGGCCCCTTGGGTAACCACCGCGGCGCGCGCCGCCGGCGAGATCAATGTCGTCCTCAACCAGGGCCTTCTCGCGAAACTGTGGATCGATCATCTGCATCCGCAGTTCGAGAAGATGACCGGCGCGAAGATCAACCTCCAGCAGTCGGTGACCAGCCGGATGCTCGTGATGTTGCGGACCCAGAAAGCCAGCCCGCCGGACCTGATGCAATTTTCCGAAGCGGGCGTGTTCCTCGCCAAGGAACGCGGCCTGATCCGCCAGCACAATGTGAAGAACATCCCGAACTTCGCGTTCGTGCGCCCGGCGTTCAACCTCGCCGACTACTATTCGGCCGGGGTCGTCGATGCGACGCACACGATCTTCTACAACACCGGCCGCATCAAGAAGACGCCCGGCGCCTGGGCCGATCTCTGGAAACCGGAGCTGAAGGACCAGGTCATGATCCCGCCGGTCACCTGGAACAGCGGCGTGCGGATGGTGACCTCGTCGGCCCAGGTCGCAACCGGCAAGCCGCTCAAGGAAGCGCAGTACGAATGGCAGGCCGGCATCGAGCATATGAAGAAGCTGAAAGCCAACGGGGCCATCGCCTATACCGGTGCGCCGCAGGCGATCCAGTCGCTGCAGAGCGGCCAGGTTCCGGTCGTGCCCTTCTACGGCATCTTCATCAACCCGCTGATCGACAAGGGCGCGCCGATCGCCCCGTCGACAAATCTCGCCGAGCAGAAGCATGGCGAGATCGTCGGCATGAACATGCCGGTCAACGCCAAAAACCGCGAACTGGCCGAGGTGTATGTCAATCTGAGCCTGTCCAGGGAGTTTCAGAGCAAGATCGACAGCATCCTGCGCTCACCGGCCGCCCACAAGGACGTTTCGGCGTCGAAACGGACGCTCGAACTGAACGGCCCGGCCGACAACATCGGCTATGCCGACTGGGCGTTCCTGTCGAAGAACCGGCCGAAGATCACCGAGAAGTGGAACGAAGTCTTCGGTTAGGACCGACTGGATGACGGACGCGGGCGCCGCATCGGGGGTGACGCTCCCTGTGCGGCGCCGTTCCGGCGGACGTTCCCGCCGGTGGCTGCTGATCGCCTGCATGCTGGGCCCGCTGCTGGGCTTCATGGTCGTCTTCTATGCGGTGCCCTTCGCCTATCTCGCGCAGGAGAGTTTCCAGTCCTGGGACGGCGAGGACGAACCGAAGGCCGAGCCGACTTTCGACTATTACAAGAAGACCTTTCAATCCTCGCGCACGAGCCGCGCGCTGACGCGCACCTTCCGGATTTCGCTGGTCTCGACGCTGATCGCGCTGGTCATCTGCTATCCCGTCGCCCTGCTCCTGATCCGGGCCGGCCCGCGCCTGCGCAGCGGCATGCTGCTGGTCATTTTCATATCCCTGGCCGCCAGCCTGATCGTGCGAAACTACGGCTGGCTCGTGGTGCTGGCCGATCAGGGGCCGCTGAACGCGTTGCTGGTCGGGCTGGGGTTCACGAGCCGGGGGCTTCGCATGGTGTATTCCGAGGGCGCGACCATCGTCGCCCTCGTGCACTATGTCATGCCGTTCATGATCCTGCCGATCTACGGCGCGCTGCTGCGCATACCCGACAGTTACAGCGAGGCGTCGATCTCGCTCGGCGCCGGGCCGTGGACCACCTTGCGCAAGGTGGTCTTTCCCCTGTCGATGCCCGGCGTGTTCGGCGGCACGATCCTCAGCTTCGCGATTTGCATGAGCGCCTTCGTTACGCCGCTGATGCTCGGCTCGCCGGCGACCGCGATGATGTCCCAGGTCGCCGCCGAACAACTGCTGGTGCAGCAGAATTTCCCCTGGGGCTCGGCGATCGTGACGATCCTGACCCTCGCCACCTTCGCCGTCGTCTTCGCTTACGGGTGGATTATCCGGCGGGTGATGAAGGCCGATGTTTGAGGACCGCAGCTTTCATCGCGTTGTCGCCATCCTCGGCTGGACGGCGATGGCCGTCCTGGTGTTTCCCGTCATTCTGACGATCCTCGTATCCTTCAACGGTTCCCAGTTCATTGAGTTCCCGCCGAAGTCCTTTTCAATGGACTGGTATGCCAACATCGCCAAGATCAACAAGATCGGCGAAGCGACCCTGCTCAGTCTGCTGGTCGCGTCCCTCACCGGAATTCTTACCGTGGCGATGGCGATCCCGGCGGCGCTCGCCATTGCGCGCCATGCGTTTCCGGCCAAGGCGATGATCGTTGCGTTCCTGCTGTCGCCCGTTGCGGTGCCGATGATCGCCATCGGAATCGCGATCCTGCAATTCTTTGTCTGGACCGGCCTGCCGTTCAACTGGATCACCCTGCTCGTCGGCCATGTCGTGCTGACCAGCGCCTACCCCGTAAGGACGATCGTTGCCTCGCTGACACTGTCCAACCCGTCGCTCGAGGAAGCGGCTGCGTCGCTCGGCGCCACGCGCTGGACGGTTTTCCGCACCGTCACGCTGCCGCAGCTGACGCCGGGCCTGATCAGCGGCTTCCTGTTCGCCTTTCTGATCAGCTTCGACAACTATCCGATCAGTATCTTCCTGGTGCGCAGCGGCGTGACGACCATGCCGATCGAGGTTTTCAACTATATCAGCCAGCAGCTCGATCCGACGCCGGCGGCGTTCTCGACGATCTATATCGTCATCGTCAGCGCGATTATCGTCCTGGTCGAGCGCCGGTTCGGCGTGATCTCCCTGTCGGTCCGGGGGTGAGTTGTGGCACAGGTCGATCTTGAAGACGTCAGCTATGCGCTCGGTACGACGGAAATCCTCCGTAACGTCAGCCTGACGATCGGGGAGGGCGAGTGCCTCGCCCTGCTCGGCCCGTCGGGCTGCGGCAAGACGACGACGCTGCGCTGCATCGCCGGCTTCGTTGTGCCGACGCACGGCAATGTGCGCATCGGCGGCGAATCGGTCGTCAATCTGCGGCCGAACCAGCGCAATGTCGGCCTCGTATTCCAGGACTACGCCCTGTTTCCGCATATGTCGGTCCGCCAGAATATCGCCTACGGCCTGGAGCGCCGGAAGGTCGGCAAGGCCGAGCTGGCGAAGCGCGTCGGCGAAATGGTGGCGATCACCCATCTCGACGGGCTCGAAGAGCGCCGTCCGGACCAGCTCTCCGGCGGCCAGCGGCAGCGGGTCGCGCTTGCCCGGGCGCTTGTGATCGAGCCGGATGTCCTGCTGCTCGACGAACCGCTCGGGGCCCTGGACAGACTGCTTCGCGAGGAGATGCAGGTCGAACTCAAACGCATCCAGCGGGATCTCGGGATCACGACGGTCTTCGTCACGCACGATCAGGAGGAGGCCCTGTCCCTGTCCGACCGGATTGCCGTGATGTTCGACGGCCGCATTGTCGAGACGGGTTCGCCCGAGCAACTCTATCACGCGCCGCAGCAGCGGGGCGTGATGTCGTTTCTCGGCACGTCGAATATCTGGCAGGCGACGGTCGATGCCGCCGACGGGCCGTATCTTCAATTGTCGAGCGGAGACATTCGCGTCCGCGTTGCCGCAGAGACGCGCCTGGCCGCGGGCGCCACGGTCCAGGTCGGCATTCGGCCCGAGCATATCCGGATTTCCGCCGAGCCGCCCGAGGACGCCGTCAATATCGTCTCGGGCCGGATCGAGACGACGGTTTACAAGGGCGCGCATGTCGAAGTTTATGTCGGGACGGCGGCGGGGATCGAATTCCTCGCCCGTCAGCCGGCGGTCTCCCCAGAGGGCGGCGGCGGCCTCCGGCAGGGCGATCCGGTTTTTCTGTCGTTCGAGCCCGACAACGTGCTGCTGTTCCCGTCCGAGAGCTGACCGGCGGCGCCAGGGCTCAATCCGTCATTTCGACCGGAGCGGCGCAGCCGCGCAGTGGAGAAATCTTTCCGGCGCGGAGCAACGGACATTGCGCCGGACTGGAATGATATCTCCGCTCCACGGCCCCCTGCGGGGCCGTTCCGGTCGATATGACGGTCCAGAGCACCGAACCGGTAAACAGCGGTTCCACCCTCACGTATAGACGCTGGTGAAAGTGCCCGCCTCTTCGCCGCCGTGATAGAAGATGCCGCGCCAGAGCTGGTCTTCGGTCCAGGTGATCGGCGGCATGTCGGGCTGGGCGAGGTAGCCGAGGCCGGCGAAGGTCTCGTTGCGGTTGCCCGACGGGTCGAAGAAATAGGTCGTCGTACCGCGCGTAATGCCGTGACGCTGGGGCGTCACGTCGATCTTCACGCCCTTGCGGCCCATGAGGTCCGCAGCCTTGAGCACGTCGTTCCATTCGTCGAGGAAGAAGGCGAGATGGTGCAGGCCCGGGCGCGGCCCGCCGACCAGGGCGATGTCGTGCGGCGTCGTGGTGCGGAACAGCCAGGTCGCCGCCTGGATCTCGCCGTTCGGGCCGGCGGTGACCTGTTCGGCGAGGTAGAAATCCAGCACCTCGCGCAGGAAGCGCGTCGTCTCCTCGACCTTGTTGATGCCCTTTGCGGGATTGAGCTCGCACATCAGCAGCGCGTGGTCGAGCCAGTGCACGCCGGCGCCCCTGATGTCTTCCGGCCACGGGTCCGGGTTGAGCGCGCCGACCGATTTTCCGACGAATGTTTTCTCGGCGAAGAGAGACATCTCGTGGCCGCTCGGCAGGTTGAACCGGAGGGCGCGGCCGCAATTGTGCAGCGTGCCGGCGGGCACCGTATCGACGGCGAGGCCCCAGTCGGCGATGCGTTTCCCGAATTCGTCGAGGTCCGAATCCTTCTCGACCTTGTAGGAGATCGAATTCATGCCGGCGCTGTCCGACGGGCTGAGGACCAGGGAATACTGATCCCACTCGTCCCAGCCCTTGAGATAGACCTTGCCCGCATCGTCGCGGTCAGTCTCGATCATGCCCAGAATGTTCACATAGTGGTTCACGGCCTCGTCGATATCGAGGACGCGCAGGTCGACATGTCCGATCCGCATCACACCCATTGTCCGGCCTCCTTCGGATTCGCCGCTGCCTTACCGGCCGCCGGGCCCGTCAGGGCAGCCCGCAGCGCCGCGCTTCGACAGGCTTGCGCTTCATACCCGGTAGCTTAAGCCGGAGATCGCCCGCCGGATAGAGCCGGCAGGCCGGCGCAACGCCGCCGGATCAGCCCGCCCTGCGGTTCGGCTTTTGCAGGAAAGCCGGGACGTGGTCGCCCAGCCCGACGACCGGCTTGTCGGGCGGTTCGTCCGGCAGGTTCGCGGCCTGGCGCGGCTTGGGCGCCGGCCGGGCGTTGCGCTGCGTCTTGCCCGACTTGGTCTTGTCCGACCGGGTCTTGTCGGGCCGGGTCTTGTCCGGCCGGGGCTTCTCCGCCGTCTTGCGCGTCTCCGGCGCAGCTTCGGCGCGACTCCGGCCGTTGCCCCGGCTCCGGCTGCGGCCCCGGCCCCGTGGCCTGCCGGCCTCTTCGAAGGCGCTGTCGTCCAGCGTGCCGTTCAGGTCCAGGCGCTCGATCTTCCGGCCGATCAGCCGCTGGATTGCGTCGAGCGATTTACCGTCGTCCGGGGTTGCGATGGTGATCGCACGGCCCGCCTTGCCGGCCCGCCCGGTGCGGCCGATCCGGTGGACGTAGTCTTCCGGATTGTAGGGGACGTCGAAATTGATGACGTGGGACACGTCGGGAATATCGAGGCCGCGGGCGGCGACATCGCTCGCCACCAGGATGGTCAGTCTGGCCTCGCGAAACGAATCCAGGGTCGCTGTGCGGACCTCCTGGGCCAGGTCGCCGTGCAGGGCGGCGACGTCGAAGCCGTGGCGGTCGAGCGACCGCTTCAGGATGTCGACATCGCGCTTGCGGTTGCAGAAGACCAGGGCGCTGGCCACGTCTTCGGCGCGCAGGATGTTGCGCAGCGTCGCGCGCTTGTCGCGTTCCGGAACGACGGCGACCGCATCCGATACCGTCACCGCCGTCGTCGCCGACCGGTCGACGGCGACTTCCTTCGGATTGATCATGTAGGCGTCGGCCAGCCGGCGGATTTCGGGCGGCATAGTGGCGCTGAACAGCAGGGTCTGGCGCAGCGGCGTCAGCAGTTTGACGACGCGCTCGATATCCGGGATGAAGCCCATGTCGAGCATCCGGTCGGCCTCGTCGATCACGAAGACCTTGACGTCGCGCAGCAGCACCTTGCCCCGTTCGACCTGGTCGAGCAGCCGGCCCGGCGTGGCGATCAGCACGTCGACGCCCCGGTCGAGCAGCTTGTCCTGGCCGTCGAAGCTCTCGCCGCCGATCAGCAGGGCATGGGTCAGCCGGTTGTATTTGCCGTATTTCTCGAAGCTCTCCGCCACCTGGGCGGCCAGTTCGCGGGTCGGCTCGAGGATCAGCGACCGGGGCATCCGCGCCTTGGCACGGCCGGCGGCCAGAATGTCGATCATCGGCAGGGTAAAGCCGGCGGTCTTGCCGGTGCCGGTCTGGGCCAGCCCGACCATGTCGCGTCCCATCAGGACGGTGGGGATGGCTTTTTCCTGGATCGGTGTCGGCTGGGTGTAGCCGGTCTCGGCGACCGCGCGCAGAACGGGGTCGCTCAGTCCGAGAGCATCGAATGTCATGAAGTCGTGAGGCCTGGCAGAAGAGGTTATTCTTGGGTGCACGCCACGCGGGGTCTACATCGTCCTTTTGCGGCGCAAATCAACGCCACATCGGGACGCAGGCCCGTCCGCGACCGGGCGGCGGCCTTTGCGCTGACGGCGCCCACCGATGGCAAAGGGGCGACAGCAAGGGAACGTGACACCATGATGAACGCCGATTCGAGCCAGTTGCTGCTGATCGACATACAGGAACGGCTGGCGCCCGCCACGCTGGACGGTGAGCGGGTCGTCGAACGCGCCGGCATTCTTCTCGACGCTGCGGCCCTGCTGGGCGTGCCGCATACGGTCTCGGAACAGTATCCTCGCGGCCTCGGGCCTACCGTCGCCGCCGTGCGGGAGAAGGCCGATCCGGAGCGCATCTTCGACAAGGTCCATTTCTCGTGCCAGGCCGACGACCGGCTGGCCGCCGTCCTTGCTGAAACCGGGGCCGAAACCGGACGGCGCGATACCATCCTGTGCGGTATGGAGGCCCATGTCTGCGTGCTGCAGACCGCGCTGGATCTGGCGGAGGCCGGCTACCGGGTCCATGTCGCGGCGGACGCCGTTGCATCCCGCACGGCGCAGAACCGCGACCTGGCGGTCGAGCGGATGCGCGCGGCCGGCATCGGGATCGTCAGCACCGAAATGGTCCTGTTCGAATGGCTCCGAACCGCCGGCCACCCGGAATTCCGCGCGGTTTCCGCGCTCATCCGATAGGCTTCCGCAGGCCGGGCCGGATCGTTTGCGGATCGCGGCAAGACGCCGGAATGGCTGACTTTTGCGATTTCGCGCGGCTGCGCATGCGCTGGCGGCCGAACCGCTGCCTCATGCTTCCGCCGGGTTTCGAAGTGCGCGCGAAGGCGCATGAAACGTCGCCGGTGCTCGCCGGGCCGCCGGATGCCCTGTTCCGCCGGTTGAAGGCAATCATCGACGAAGAACCGCGCATCCAGTGGCTCGCGGAGGACCGCGCCGGCTATCGGCTGGAGCTGATCCAGCGCAGCCGGATCTTCCGCTTTCCCGACAGGATCAGCGTGGCGGTGACGTCTGGCGCGCAAAGCAACAACTCAGCACCGGCGATCTACAGCCGTGCGCAGTTCGGAATTTGGGATTTCGGTGTCAACAGGGCCCGGGTCAGACGCTGGGCGAGGGCGCTGGAAACCGGCCGACCGGCTCCGGTTGCCCGCATCGGCCCTATTCGGTGAACACCTTGTCTTTGACGAAGCGCCCGGTCGACGAAATGTCCTCGCCGACGCCTTCGATGGTGTTGCAGGCTGCCAGCCCGCCGCCCAGGCCGCCCAGGAACAGCAATGCCAGGGTGACGTGAAGCATTCTTTTAAGAGACATGACCGGATGCTCCAAAGACCGATGAGTACTTACGGATTTCGATGAAGATGTAGGCAAAAGCCCTTAAAGTAAAGAGGAATATTTTTTCCGATATGTCACAAATTCGTATGAGCTGCCGGAAACCGGGCGCCGCATTGTCTGATACGCGGCAAGACAAGGGGCCGGAGTCGCCCTCGGCAATCTTGTTTCGGAAGCTCGCATCCGCGCCGTCGGAAGGGGCCGAGCCGGCCGTGGCAGGGGCGGAATTTCCGGACTACAGGTCGATATCCTCGACGAATTTCGCCCGTTCCTGAATGAATTCGAAGCGCGGCTCGGGCTTGCGGCCCATCAGCTTCTCGACCAGTTCGCCGGTTTCGCGCGCCGCGCCGGCCTCGTGGGGGTCGCTGTCCGCCGGCACCGTCACGCGCAGCAGGGTGCGGCTCGCCGGATCCATCGTGGTTTCCTTGAGTTGCGCCGGCGGCATTTCGCCCAGCCCCTTGAAGCGGCTGATCTCGACCCTGGCGCGGCCGTCGAAGATTTCCCTGAGCAGCGCGTCCTTGTGCGCATCGTCGCGCGCGAAGGCGACCGTGCCGCCCTGGGCGAGCCGGTAGAGCGGCGGCATGGCGAGGTAAAGATGCCCGCCGCGCACCAGTTCCGGCATCTCGCGATAGAAGAAGGTCAGCAGCAGGGAGGCGATGTGGGCGCCGTCGACATCGGCGTCCGTCATGATGATCACCCGCTCGTAGCGCAGCTTGTCGGCGTCGTAGTTGCCGCGGGTGCCGCAGCCGAGCGCGAGGATCAGATCGTTCAGCTCCTGGTTGGCGCGCATCTTGTCGACCGAGGCGCTGGCGACGTTCAGGATCTTGCCGCGCAGCGGCAGCACGGCCTGGATCGCCCGGTTGCGCGCCTGTTTGGCCGAGCCGCCGGCCGAATCGCCTTCGACCAGGAAGAGCTCCGTATTGTCGGCCGAGCGCGTCGAACAGTCGGCCAGCTTGCCCGGCAGGCGCAGGCGCGCCGCGGCGTTGGCGCGCTTGCGGTCGCGCTCGGCCTTGCGGCGCGCCCGGTCCTCGGCCTTTTCGACCAGATGATCGATCAGCCGCCGCGCGCCCGAAGGGTCGCCGGACAGGAAGTGGTCGAAATGGTCGCGCACCGCCTGCTCGACCAGGCGGGCGGCCTCCGGCATGCCGAGCCGTTCCTTGGTCTGGCCCTGGAACTGCGGATCGGCGATGAAGACCGAGAGCATCGCGCTGGCGCCGTCCATCGCATCCTCGCCGGCGATCTGCCCGGCCTTGCGGATGTTGGCGAGTTCGGCGTGGCTGCGCAGGCCCTTGACCAGGGCGGCGCGGAATCCCTGTTCGTGGCTGCCGCCCTGGGGCGTCGGCACCGTATTGACGTAGGAATGGACGAATCCCTTTTCGTCCGCCGGCCAGGCGACCGCCCATTCGACCCGGCCCTCGCCGTTGAGCGGCGCGGCGCCGGCGAAGGCCGAGCCGGTAAAGCCGGCGCGATCGCCCAGCGCCTCCTGAAGATAGTCGCGGATGCCGCCGGGAAAGCGGATGGTCTCCTTCTCCGGCAGGCCGCCTTCGGCCGGCAATGCCTCCGGCGCGCAGCTCCAGCGGATCTCGACGCCGCCGATCAGGTAGGCCTTGGACCGGGCCATCCGGTACAGCGTCGCCGCGCGGAACGCCACGCCGTCGCCGAAGATTTTCGGGTCGGGATGGAAGCGCACTGTCGTACCGCGCCGGTTATGGCACGGGCCGGCCTCGTCCAGCCGGCCGCGCGGCGCGCCCCGGCTGTAGCGCTGCGTCCACAGGCGCCCGTCGCGCGCCACCTCGACCTCCAGGCGGTCGGACAGCGCGTTCACGACCGACAGGCCGACGCCATGCAGTCCGCCGGAGGTGGTATAGGCCTCGCCGCCGAACTTGCCGCCGGAGTGCAGGGTCGTGAGAATGACCTCGAGGGCGGACTTGTCCCGGAATTTCGGATGCGGATCGGTCGGGATGCCGCGGCCGTTGTCGCGGATGGTGACACAGTTGTCCGCGCCCAGCGCGACCTCGACGCGGGTCGCGTGGCCGGCGACCGCCTCGTCCATCGCGTTGTCGATAACCTCGGCCGCCAGATGGTGCAGGGCGCGCTCGTCCGTACCGCCGATATACATGCCCGGCCGCTTGCGGACCGGCTCCAGCCCTTCGAGGACCTCGATATCGCGCGCGGTATAGGCCTGCTTGCGCGCCGGCTTCCCCGCAGGGTTCCGGGACGGCCCGGAAGCGGATCGGGCATCGGGTCGCGCGTTCGGTCGAACGTCGGCCCGCGCGCTGCGCGCGGGCGCTTTCGGCGGATCGGCGAACAGGTCAGGCATTGCGGACATGGAACGGCCTTCGCCCGGTGTCTTCCCGGCAGACAATAACGCTATCGTGGCCGTTGCTCAAGATATAGCAGGTTTCCGGTTTCGTTCCGACAGGATATGGGCACGTGCACCGATCTTCATGGCTTTCAGGACCCGGCGGCTTCCCGCTCGGCGATCAGCGCGGTGTCGATCTCCCGGGCCTTCCTGTGGGCTTCGCGCGCGGCGATCCTGCCGGCATAGGCCTCGAAAGCCGGGCGCTTCGGCACCGTGCCGAATTGGAGGCCCCATTCGATGTGGCTGCCGACATAGACGTCCGCCATGGTGAAGCGGCCGCCGCAGACATAGTCGTTGTCGCGGAGCAGGGCCTCGACGGCGTCGACCGTATTTTCATAGCTGCCGTAACCGAGCATCGCGCTCTTGTCTTCCTCCGTCGTCCAGCCCATGGCCTGCACGGTTATCGCCTGCTCCAGCGGCCCGGCGGCGAAGAACATCCAGCGGTAGTAGGCGGCGCGCTCGTCGGCCGCCGGCGCCAGCCCGGCCTCCGGGAAGGCCTCGGCGAGCCAGGCGCAGATGGCGGCGCACTCGGTCACGACCCGGCTGCCGTGGCGGATCGCCGGCACCTTGCCCATCGGGTTGATCGCCAGATAGTCCGGCGCCTTCATGTCGGCACCGTATTCCACGATGACGGTCTCGTAATCGGCCCCGGACTCTTCCAGCGCCCAGCGCACGATCTGCCCGCGCGACATCGGGTTGGTGAAGAAAATCACGGGATCGGGCATGGCGTCTTCTCGCGGCTTGCGGGCGATGTGGCCTCCGGTTCAACTTTGCCTGCGCTTGATTTCCGCAGCAAGCCGCTCGTGGTCCGGATCGGGGATAAAGGAGGGGTCCAGCAGGCCGGCGAGCGGTTCGATGTCGGTTTGAGACGGGTCGACGGTCTCCTCGCCTTCCTTGAAGGCGGCCGCCGCGGTTTCCGCGTCCCGCTGGGCAATCTCCGCGATCAGGATCCAGCGCAACTCGTCTTTCGACAGCGCGCCGATCCGGGTATCGTCGAACTCGCTGCCGTCCGCATTGTGCGGCGTCTGCAGCAGTATCCTGACCATCAGTTCGGCCGCTTCGCGCGGCGCGAGGCCAAGGCCCGCGCCGAGCGGTTCGCAGGCGAAGGCGAACGCGGCTTCGTCGTCCATCGGCCCGGGCAGCATGGCCGCGCACAGGGCGCTCGCACGGTTGGCGAAATGCACGGCATACACCGCATAATCCCCCAACGAACTATCCTGGGCGCGGGCCGGCGCCTGCGGGGCCGATGCGTCCGGGCCCCCGCTGCCGCCGACGGGCGCAGCGCGCCGCGCCATCGCGCAGACGGCCACCAACCGCCTGTGCCGCTTCAGGAAGCCGGCGATCAGCGCTTGGGCGCGCGGTGCCGCAGGCGGAGTCCCGGTGGAGGCGCGGCCGGTCATCGGGCAACTCCGGTGGGTTGAGGACGGTCGGGCCGGAGCCCGCGCCCCGCCTGCCGCCTGCCCGTCGGAACAGTCGCGAAGCAACAGCAATGTACACGATATGTTCGTGCCGCTGTCAAACCGTTTTGTCGACGGCTGCCGGCGGCATTGCGGCTTCACCGCGCCGCCCGGCTGTGATTTAACGCGAAGCGCCCCCGCAGCTGCCCTTCCGCCGCGCGCCCGGTTCGGGCGGCGGCCCCGCCTTCCCGGAGAAACCGGCGATGAAGTTCCTCGTCCTCCAGCATATCGAGATTGAGCATCCCGGCGTGTTCCGCGACTTCATGCGCGAAGACGGCATCGAATGGGACGCGGTCGAGCTCGACGAGGGCGAGACGATCCCGCCGCTCGGCGGCTACGACGCCGTGATCTCCATGGGCGGGCCGATGGATGTGTTCGACGAGGACGAATTCCCCTGGCTGATCGACGAGAAGGTGGCAATCCGCGAGGCGGTGCGAGAGCGCGGAATGCCGTTTCTCGGCGTCTGCCTCGGCCACCAGATGCTCGCCGACGCGCTGGGCGGCCGGGTCGAGCGGATGGCGGAGGCCGAGGTCGGCGTGCTCACGGTCGAGCTCACCGGGGCCGGCCGCGCCGACCCGCTGCTCGCCGGCCTGGACGACCGGGTGACCTGCCTGCAATGGCACGGTTGCGCGGTGACGGCGCTGCCCGAGGGCGGCGTGACGCTCGCCTCGTCGCCCGTCTGCGCGATCCAGGCCTTCCGGGTCGGGCGCAACGCCTGGGGCATCCAGTATCATGTCGAGCAGACGCCGACGACGGTCGACGAATGGGGCGCCGTGCCGGCCTACGCCGCGTCGCTGGAGAACACCCTGGGCCCCGGCAGCCTCGCGCCCTTCGCCGCCGAGACAGCGCGCAACATGCCCGGCTTCAACCGCGACGCGCGGGTGCTGTACGAGAATTTCGTCGGCGTCGTGCGGGCGGGGTAGGCAGTGCGGAGTTTCTTCGCACGGCAAAGGTCCCATCGACCGGAATGGCCGGAAGGGCCGTGGAGTGTAGAAGCGTGCCCTTGTCGCGGTGGCGCGGCCTGCACCGCAGACGAACCGATCGATTTTATCGGGAACACGCGATTCGGGACTTTGGAGGCGTCATGTTCGTGCCCGCTATAGTCACCGCCCGCGAGATGAGCGGCAATGCTGTTTTCCTGCCGCAGTTCGGCGTCGACTGGGGAGTCGTCTGCACCGGCCGGCATGTTCAGCTGACGTGGGCGCGCTATGAGCCGGGGACGCCCTACAAATTGCACAAACACGACTACGAGCAGGTGAGCGTTCTGCTCGAAGGTCGGCTTCGTTTGACCGTTGGCGACCTGACCCGCGACATCGCCGCCGGCGACATCTGGTTCGCTCCCGCGGGTGTTTTGCACGGCGGCGAGGTGATCGGAAGCGAGGCAGCCGTTTTCCTGGACATCTACGGGCCGCCGGACGGGAACATCTTCGGGTTCCTGCAAGCTGACGAAGAATCGGGCGGGGTATCCGGGGACTGACGCCGCCGCAGATCGCCGGAATTTCGCCCGCAGCGGGCAGAACCGCGCGGGTTTGGGGGCGGAAAACCGGGACGTTCGGACAGGTTCTATAATTTTTACCTAAATTATTACTTTTTTCTTGACATACCGGTTTTTGTCTCCTATATCGGCCCCTGTCAACGCCCGAACTGCGCCCTGAGCGCGTCCGGGAGCGCCCCGCAGGCGTCTTTCCCGTTCGATCCAGCCGGCAAAGCACGGCATCCCCTTGGGGTAGGGGGATGCAGCAAGGCATTTCATATCACATCCCAGGACCGTCATCCCGACCGACCGCAGAGCCTGCCCTAAGCCTGTCGAAGGGGAGCGGAGGGATCTCGGCTCGGTCGCGACAATGCAAAACCCGGAGTCCGCGACGGGATTCTCCACTCCGCCCCGGATTAAATCCGGGGCTCCGGTCGGAATGACAGAGAGAGAGAGAGAGAGAGAGAGAGAGAGAGAGAGAGAGAGAGCAGGGTGCGGCCCGAAGCGCCGCGGAATGGGCCCTTCCGGCGAATTTGCTGCACAACGGGGGCGCTCACTCCAGGTCGGGCCAGGTCGGGCCGAAGTCAGGAAAACCGGCCAAGCTGCTGTTTTTCCGGCCTGTTCTCCGGAAATGGCGCTTCAACGGCCGGGCAGAGGCATATAAGGAATATGGTCCTGCGTAGGAATTTTTTGCGTCAAATCCGGTATGGCGCTCCGGATCGCCGTTCTCCCCGAAAGTGGCGCAGGGCAACGCGTTGCCGAGAGCGCCGCCGCGCCGCGGCGGGCCGGCTCGAAATTTTTTTTCAATGTATGGAACGGTCTGTCCAGATCAGGGAAGCGAGCCAAGCGCCTGTTTTTCCTGCCCGATCGCCGGAATCTAATATTGAACGTACCCTAAAAAATATATGAGGCGAAACGAAGGCCGGAATGACGGGGTCGAAATGACGGATAAGGGATCGGCTCCGGCCGCCCCTGAAATTCAAACCGGGTCGCTACCCATTACCGGCTTGCGTTCGGTCGGTCCCTGTGATGTTGCAGGGTGATGTTGCAGGGCATGGCATGGCGGCGAAAGGGCGGCGCGATGGACACTTCCGTCTTCACCGGCTGCATTCCGGCGCTGATGACGCCCTGCACGGCGCAGGGCGAGCCGGACCACGACCGGCTGGTCGATACGGCGCAACGGCTGATCGCAGCCGGCATGCGCGCGGTGGTCTATTGCGGCTCGATGGGCGACTGGCCGCTCCTGACCGACGCCCAGCGCCGGGACGGCGTCGCGCGGCTCGCCGCGGCCGGCGTGCCGGTGATCGTCGGGACCGGGGCGCAGAATCCGCGCCTTGCCGCGGCCCACGCCGCCCATGCGCAGGCCTGCGGGGCGCAGGGGCTGATGGCGATCCCGCGGGTGCTGTCGCGCGCGACCTCGCCGGCGGCGCAGCGGGCCCACTTCGCCGGCATCCTCGCCGCGGCGCCGGACCTGCCGGCGGTGATCTACAACAGCCCCCATTACGGCTTCGAGACGAAGGCCGACCTGTTCTTCGACCTGCGGCGCGACCATCCGAACCTGATCGGCTTCAAGGAATTCGGCGGCACGGCGGCGCTCAGCTACGCCGCCGAGCACATCACCGGCCGCGACCCCGGCCTGTCGCTGCTGGTCGGCGTCGATACCGCGGTCTATCACGGCTATGTCCGCTGCGGCGCGGCCGGGGTAATCACCGGCGTCGGCAACGTGCTGCCGCGGGAAACCCTGCAACTGGTGGCGCTGTGCGAACAGGCGGCGGCCGGCGACGCCATCGCCCGGCGGCTGGCGCTGGAGCTCGAAGAGGCGCTGGCCGTCCTGTCGTCCTTCGACGAAGGGCCGGACCTTGTGCTGTACTACAAGCACCTGATGACGGTAGAGGGCCATACCGGCTACGACCGGCACTTCAACGCCACGGACGCGCTGAGCGAGAGCCAGCGGCGCCATGCCGAAGCCCAGTTCGCCCTGTTCAGGGCCTGGCACGCCGGCTGGATGAAAGACCCGGACGCGGCCCGCCTGTGCGCGTAGTCGATTCCCACACCGCGGGCGAGCCGACCCGCACGATCGTTGGGGGCGGCCCGGACCTGGGCACGGGCACGCTTGCCGAACGGGCGGCCCGCTTCGAGGCCGATCATGCCTGGGTCCGCGGCGCGCTGTTGACCGAGCCCCGGGGCTTCGACGCCATGGTGGGCGCGTTGCTGTGCGCGCCGGACGACCTGTCCTGCGCCACCGGCGTCGTCTTTTTCAGCACCGCCGGCAATCTCGGCATGTGCGGCCACGGCACCATCGGCGTGGCGGCGACGCTGGCCTTCCTCGGCCGGATCGCGCCGGGCGCGCATCGGATCGAAACGCCGGTCGGCGTCGTCACGGTCGACCTGAAGACCGCCAACATCGCGGCGGTCGAGAATGTCGAGAGCTATCGCTTGCACGCCGGCGTAACGGTCGAGGCCGAAGGGCTGGGGGCCGTGACCGGCGACGTGGCGTGGGGCGGCAACTGGTTCTTCCTGTGCAAGGAGCCGCCGGTGCCGCTCGAAACGGGGCACATCCCGGCGCTGACCGACGCGGCGCTCAAGGTGCGGGCGGCGCTGTCCGGCGCCGGCATCACGGGTGCGGACGGCGCCGAGATCGACCATATCGAGTTCTTCGGCCCGCCCGTGTCGCCGGAAGCGGACAGCCGCAACTTCACCCTCTGTCCGGGCGGCGCCTACGACCGCTCGCCCTGCGGCACCGGCACCAGCGCCAAGCTCGCCTGCCTGGCGGCCGAAGGTGCCCTGGCGCCGGGCGCGGCCTGGATCCAGGAGAGCATTATCGGCAGCACCTACCGTGCGCATTACCGGGCGGGCGCCGGCGGCGGCATCGTCCCGACCGTGGAAGGCCAGGCCTTCGTCGTCGGCGAAACGGTCCTGCATTTCGCGCCGGACGATCCCTACCGGTCCGGGATCGGACCGCCCTTTCTTGTTGGCGAGGCCACTGGCCGCTAAAGTCCCGGTCGCACCGGAAGCGCCGGTGTTGCGTATGGCTGCTGCACAGGGACGGAAACCGCATGACCGCAGACCGGCGCAATCCTTCAGGCAGGCCCGCATGACCGTATCCAGCATGACCGGCTATGCCCGCGCCGAGGGGGCGCTGGACGGAACGGCCTGGTTCTGGGAAGCGCGCAGCGTCAACAGCAAGGGCCTGGACGTGCGCTGCCGCGTGCCGGCGGGCTGCGAGGCGATCGAAGCCGCGGCGCGCAAGGCGGCGGCGGGCGCTTTCACGCGCGGGGCCCTGTCGTTGTCGCTCCAGATCGACCGGGGCGAGCGGCAGGCCGCGCTCAGGATCAACGAAGCGGCCCTGGAACAGGTTCTGGCGCTGCAGGGCGCCCTGGGAGAGCGGGTCGATCCGGCGCCGCCGCGGCTCGATGCCCTCATGACGATCCGCGGCATCGCCGAGACCGTCGAGCAGGCCGAGGATTCCGCGGCGGTGGCGGCGCGCGAACGGGCGATTCTCGACACGCTCGCCGACGCCTTCGCGGGGCTGGCCGCCGCGCGGACGGAAGAGGGCGCCCGCCTGCTCACCCTGTTGCAGGCCCATCTCGCCGGGATCGAGGCGCTGGCCGCCGCGGCCGCCGAGACTGCGGAAGCCCAGCCGGCCATGCTGCGGCAGCGCCTCGAGAAGCAGGTCGCGGACCTGCTCGAGGCGCGGGTCGGCGTCGGCGAGGAGCGTCTGGCCCACGAGGCCGCGCTGCTGGCGGCGAAGGCCGACGTCCGCGAGGAGATCGACCGGCTCGCCAGCCATATCGCGGCAGCGGGCGCCCTGCTCGACGAGGGCGGCGCAATCGGGCGCAAGCTGGATTTCCTGTGCCAGGAACTCAACCGCGAGGCCAACACCCTGTGTTCCAAGGCCGCCGATATCGCGCTCACCCGGATCGGCCTCGATCTCAAGGCCGCCATCGAGCAGTTCCGCGAGCAGGTGCAGAATGTCGAGTAGCGGAAGCGGCGGGGGGCGGGGCATCAAGCGGCGCGGCCTGATGCTGGTGCTGTCGTCGCCGAGCGGCGCCGGCAAGACGACCATTTCCCGCGAATTGCTGCGCGGGGACGACAACCTCACCCTGTCCGTTTCGGTCACCACGCGAGAAAGGCGACCCGGCGAAGAAGATGGCGTCGACTACCACTTCATCGACCGGGCGCGTTTCGACGCCATGGCGACGGCCGGCGACCTGCTGGAACATGCCGAGGTGTTCGGCAACGGCTACGGCACGCCGCGCGCCGAAGTCGAAAAGGCGCTGGCCGCCGGGCGCGACGTGCTGTTCGACATCGACTGGCAGGGCACACAGCAGCTCAAGGCGGCGAAGCGGGACGATGTCGTCAGCGTTTTCGTCCTGCCGCCCTCGACCGGGGAGCTTGAGCGGAGGCTGCACAGCCGCGCCCAGGACAGCGCCGAGACCGTACGGGCCCGCATGGCCAAGGCTTCCGACGAGATGAGCCACTGGGCGGAGTATGACTACATCGTCATCAACCGGGAGATCGGCGCAAGCGTCCGCCAGGCCCGTTCGATCCTCGAAGCCGAACGGTTGCGGCGGGAGCGGCAGATCGGCCTGCACGGCTTTGTCGGGAGACTGCGAAAAGGGTAGGGCGCCCCCTTCGACAAGCTCAGGGCAGGCTCTCGATACGGCGCGCAAGCGCGCCTACTCGGGATGAGGAATTGGGTTTCGGACTGAATTTGCAACTTTCTCCCTCACCCTGAGTAGCCCCGGATGAAATCCGGGGCGTATCGAAGGGCGGATCGCTCAGAATCGCCATCAATAGCCCATCCTGCGGCGCAGCGCCGGCAGGATCTGCCGGACGCGGCGGGCCGTTTCGGCGCGGCTCAGCCCCGGTTCCAGGCGCGGATCGTAGAGCAGCGCGAGAAACAGCCGGTCGAGCCGCGACAGGGCGGTCGAGCGGTCGGCGTCGTTGAATACCGAGCGCACGCCGCCGTCGGCGTCGTTGGGCAGGCCGAGCACCTGGGCGGTTTCCTCGACGACGCAGCGCTCCAGCAGATTGCGCCGCACCGCCCGGTCGACCGGGATGAGGACCCGGGCGTTGACGATCGCCCCGGTCTCGACATCCTGGCCGAAAAAGCCGGCGCAGTTGGCGTCGGCGATCGTGCCGCCGAGGAGCCGGTTGGCCGCGGCAAGGGCGCGGCGCACCTGCCACGCGAACAGGTCTTCGCCGGTCAGCGCGATCAGATAGTTGGCGTCGAACAGGGTCGTCCGGGCGATGGACAGGCCGGTGAGGCCGCCAAGGACGCGCATCTGGCGGTGTAGCGCCGCCTCGGCCCTTTCGATGTCCGGCCCGCCGGTCCAGCGTACGATCTTGTAACGGATGCCGCTCCGCCATTTCGCCAGATGCTGCCCCGGTTCGGCCGCATGCTCCCGCCCGAAGGCGATGGTGAGGAAATGTCCGGCGATCCGCCGGTCGGAGAGCGTCCGCTCCACCGCTGCGCCATGCCGGACGAGCCCCCATGCGGCCAGCCCGGCGGCGAGCGCGGCGACAGCGAGCAGGAGAATCAGAAAGGCTGAGCGGCGGTTCATCGATAATTCTTGCGCTGATCGACTATCTGTTTGGAACCGCCGGCACAATGTCCCGAATTGTGTCCAAATACCCGAATCGTATATTCTGCTCCCTGGAAATTTCTCTACACCGGTTAAGCGACCAGTCTGTCATTCTCTCTTTCTTGTCTGGGGCTGTGTCTACGACGATCATCAGTCCAATCAAACCGGCACCCGGCGCTTTCTGATACCGTTCAAATATTTCCTGACGAAGTGCCGAAAGTTTCAAGATATCATTGGTTATCTCGCGAGCAGTTAGCCTTGCACCCGCACGTTCCGATACCTTCATTTCTATTGAAACCAGAGAATTTCTCATGGATTTCTTTCGACGTCTGCGACGCCAGTCTCCTCCTATATCTGGGTGAAAAATTATCGCGTCGGGCGTCGGTTCGAACCCCTTGTAGTTCGTGTGCCGCACTTCCGATATACTTTGTCCGAGCGGTGTTATCGGATCGGGAATATATTGCTTTACATTCATCCCCAACTGTCTCGCTGGAACGCCGCTCGATCTGAGACAATGGTACAGGACTGCCTGATAGTGCTGTTCGGAACCAAGCATTGATCTGCACTCAGAAACAAATTTTGGCCAAGCGAGCCTAAACGCTTCAAATGCTTGTTCTGGCTTCCTGATATTCATAAAGAGTCTCCGGCATTGCTCAAACAACTGCCTTCGCCATATAGATCCGGTCGAAGCCGCGTTCTTTCGTCCTGTGGGTTATCGAAAATCCGAGATGTCCGTAGAGGGCGACGTTTTCCACCATCGTTTCGTGGGTGTAGAGCCGCACCGTCGCGTAGCCGAGAGTCCTCGCGACGTCCTCCGCCGCCTCGATCAGCCGCCGGCCGACGCCGAGGCCCTGCGCCGCCGGCTCGACCGCGACGTTGTCGAGCAACAGGTGGTCGCCCTTTTCGATCAGGACGAGGACGCCGCAGATCCGTTCGCCGCGGCAGATAACGCGCACCAGCCCGTCGGCAATCAGCGCGGCGTAGTCGTCCAGCATCGGGCCGGGCTTGCGGCCCATCCGTTCGATATAGCCGGCGTAGGCCCGGTCCACCAGATCGCCGACCGCACGGGCATCTTCGCCAGCGGCGATGCGAAGCTCGAGGTCCATCCGGTCTGCCTCCCCTCACCCCGGCGGCCGTACCTGCCGGGCTTCCAAGCCCTCGATGATCGGGCAGTCGGGCCGGTGGTCGCCGCGGCAGGCCTCGACCAGGTGGGCAAGCTCGTCGTGCAGGGACTGCAGTTCGCGCTGCTTCTCGGCGATCTCGTCCAGCCGCCGGGCCGCGATCCGTTTCACGTCGGCGCTGGAGCGGTGCCGGTCTTCGTACAGATCGAGCAGTTCCCGGCATTCCCCGACCGTGAAGCCGAATTCCCGCGCCCGGCGGACGAAGACCAGCTTGCGCACCGCGCTGTCGTCGTAGCTGCGGTATCCGGCCGAGGAGCGGCCGGGCGCCGGGACCAGTCCTATGTCGGAATAGTAGCGCACCGTCTTGACCGGCAGCCCGGCGGCCTCGGCCACAGCGGAAATGTTCATGGCGGACCCCTTGACCTTCCAGTAACTGGAAACACTAGGTTGCACCTGTAGAAAAGGCAATCGGGGCGGATATGGTCGCTATAGCCGAAAACCTGACGATAAGCTGGCGCTGCCGCCACACCTGGCGCAGGGCGTCGAAGAACACGGCCTGGTGCCTCCTGGGCTGCGCCATCGGCGATTTCGGCACCATCGCCTTCTTCCAGTTTACCGGCATCCCCTGGCCGACCCTGGCGATCATGATCCTCGCGATCGTGAACGGCCTGCTGACCTCCATCGCCCTGGAGACCTTCATCCTCGCCCGTCAGATGGATTTGCGGACGGCCTTCCGCACCGCCATCGGCATGTCCTTCATCTCGATGATTTCCATGGAGGCCATGATGAACGCGGTCGACTGGGCGCTGACCGGCGGAGCCATGCTGACATGGTGGGTCGTGCCGCTCATGCTGGCGGCCGGCTTCGTTACGCCGCTGCCCTACAACTACTGGCGGCTCAAGGCGCTCGGCAAGGCATGTCACTGAAGCAGTCCGCAATATTGCTCGTGCTGGCCGGCGCGCTCGTCGCCGGCGGATACCTCATGTTCGGCGATTCGGTCCGCAAGGCGACGACGGGGGCCACGACCGAAGCGGGCCGCGCTCCGATGGTCTCGATAGACCTGCCGCAATCCCTGTCGGCTGCGGCGCAAGGCGGCAAACGGCTGTTCGACGAAAACTGCATAACCTGCCACGGGCCGAACGCCGTGGGGCAGGAGGAGCTCGGGCCGCCGCTGGTTCACATCATCTACGAACCGGGCCATCATGGCGACGAGGCGTTCCAGCGGGCGGTCGCCCTCGGCGTGCGGCGCCATCACTGGCCATTCGACAACATGCCGCCGGTCGAGGGCCTGTCGCGCGAGGATGTTGCGCTGATCATCGCCTATATCCGCGAGTTGCAGCGGGCCAACGGCATAAACTGACGGTGCGCGATGACGCGTTTTCTGCTTGCCGGCCTGCTGATCCTGAGCGCGACGGCAGCGGTCGCGCATTCGAAGCTGAACACGACGGCGCCGGCGAACGGCGCCGTGCTGGCACAGGCGCCGGCCCGGATCGTCCTGTCGTTCGCAAAGCGAATCCGCTTGACGAAAGTGCGGCTTCGCCACGGCGACAAGGCCGCGGTGGACCTCGATCTGCGCGGTCAAAAGGGATTTGCGACCCGGATTGCCATTCCGATACCGGGCGGCGGCTCCGGCCTCTACCGGATCGAATGGCGCGGGCTGGCGGCGGACGGGCACGCGATGCGCGGCCGTTTCAGCTTCCGGGTGCAGTGAGCCTTGCCGGACCTCTGGGAACTGCTCTCGATCCTGGCGAAGTTCCTGCTGTATCTCGGCGTTCTCGGCAGCGTCGGGCTGGTTCTGGTGCGTCTCGTCTTCAGGCGGGAGACCGGAGCGGCGCACCGTCGGATATGCGCGCAGGCCACGGCGCTGGCGCTGCTGGCGCTCGCCGCCGCCGGCATCGGTTTCCTGTTGCGCGGCGCGGCGATGACCGGCGACGCGTCCGGGATGACGGACCCGGAGATGCTGGGCCTGCTCTGGCAGAATCCGCCGGGCACCCGGCTGCTTCTTCTCGGCTCGGGCCTGCTTCTGGTCCTTGCCGGGCTCCGCGTTGCCGGACCGGGACTCTGGATCGCCGGGGCCGGTGGCCTGCTTGCGCTCTGGTCGTTCGCGCTGATCGGCCATGTTCCGGACGCCGGGCCGCTCTGGCTCCAGGCGCTGCTGGTCCTGCATCTGGCGGCGGCGGCCTTCTGGATCGGCATCCTGTCGCCGTTACGCAGGCTGGCCGCGCAACCGGAAAACCTGTCCTCGGCGGCCGGACTCGGCCATCGCTTCGGGCGGATCGCCGCCGTCACGGTTCCGGTCCTGATCGCCGCCGGGATCGTCATGGCATGGCGCCTGCTCGGCGACGTTTCTGCCCTGACAACGACCGGCTACGGCCTCACCCTGCTCGCCAAGATCGCCGGGGTGGCCGTCCTGCTCGGCGCGGCAGCGCTCAACAGGCTGCGCTTCGTGCCGGCCATGCGCCGGGGCGACCCGGCCGCAGCGGCCCGCCTGCGCCGCTCCATCGCCGTCGAGTGGCTCGCCGTCTGCGCCATCCTGCTGGTCACGGCGACGCTCACCACCATGCAGCATCCGCCGGGTTGATCGATTTATCGGAACAGTGCAAATTCCGATTGAATCCGAGCGTAAAATTAGCTAAGTTTAATGAACTAAGCTAGGAATGTCCCATGAAGACCGTCAACATGCACGACGCCAAGACCAACCTGTCGCGCCTCGTCGCGGCGGCGGTCGCGGGCGAACCCTTCATCATCGCGCGCGCCGGCAAACCGCTGGTCAAGGTCGAGGCGCTGGAGCAGCCGGAAGCGCCGGACAGCCGGCTCGGCTTCATGGCCGGAAAGATCAAGGTGCCCGACGATTTCGACACGATGTTCGAGGATGAGATTGCCGAAATGTTCGGCGCGTGAGCCTGCTCCTCGACACCCATTTCCTGATCTGGATCGCCGACGACTCGCCGCGTCTGTCGCCGGACGTCAGGCAACGGCTCCTGTCGCGGGAGGGCCGTCTTCTGTTCAGTGCGGCGAGTCTCTGGGAAATCGCGATCAAGAACAGCCGCAGTCGCGATGACTTCCAGGTCGATGCCCGTGAATTGCGTCAAGGGCTTCTGGCCAGACGCTATGAGGAGTTGCCGGTGACGGGGCCGCACGCGCTTGAGGTCGCCGCCCTGCCCGCAATCCATGGCGATCCGTTCGACCGCATCCTCGTCGCGCAGGCGCGGTGCGAGGGGTTTACGTTGCTTACGGCAGACAAACGGATCGCCCGCTATCCGGGGCCGATCGAACTGGTGTGAGGCTGCCGGCTCAAGGCCGGCGAACGGCAGTGGGGGAGCGGGGATTACGCCGCCGAGGTCAGGCCCTTGCCCTGGAAATACTGCTCGAGTTCGCCTTCCTCGAACATCTCGCGGACGATGTCGCAGCCGCCGACGAACTCGCCCTTGACGTAGAGTTGCGGGATGGTCGGCCAGTTGCTGTAGGCCTTGATGCCTTCGCGGATTTCCATGTCGCTCAGCACATCCACGCTTTTGAACTTGACGCCGATATGCGACAGGATCTGGACCACCGCCGCCGAGAAGCCGCACTGCGGAAACACCGGCGTGCCCTTCATGAACAGGACGACATCCTGCTCGTCGATCTCGGTTTTGATGCGGTCGAACACGGGATGGTCGGCAGTCGCGGCGGCCTGGGTCATGGGAAGGTCCTCATCTGGTTGCGTCCGGGGTTGCATCGTCCCGGCCGGTTTACGTTTGAAGAGTCCGAACATGGCAGCCGGTCCTGTTACGCGTTCGGCGCGCTGGTGTTGAGGGCGAGGGCGTGCAGCACGCCGCCCATCCGGCCCTGGAGCGCGGCATAGACCATCTGGTGCTGCTGCACCCGGGTCTTGCCGGCGAATTCGGAAGAAACGACCTGCGCGGCGTAGTGGTCGCCGTCGCCGGCGAGGTCCTGGATCGTGACCTGCGCATCGGGCAGGGCCTGCTTGATCAGGGTTTCGATCTCGCGTGCGTCCATCGCCATGGGCTGCGGCGCTCCGGCGGTCGTTCGTCGGTCAGGATCGGGCGGCGGCCGTACCGGATTGCGAACCCCCGATCCAGCCGGGCAGCCAGCCTTCATGCGCCTCCCGGAGGCGCGCGAGCGATATAGGGCAGCCCTCCCGGAGGGTCAACGAAGGCTCCGCGACAGTTTCACCGATCACCGCGGCAGGCACGCCGGCGGCCGTTGCCGCCGCCAGTACGGCTGGCGCATCGGCGGTTTCGACGAGGTAGCGGCCCTGGTCCTCGCCGAACAGCCAGGCGTGCAGGGACAGCCCGGCGGGCGGTTCGCCGAGCGCGATACCGGCCCGGCCCGCGAGCCCCATCTCCGCCAGGGCCAGCGCCAGGCCGCCGTCCGAAAGATCGTGGCAGGCGAGGACGGCGCCGCTGCCGATCAGGCGGCGCACGAGATCGCCGTTGCGCCGTTCGGCCGCCAGATCGACCGGCGGCGGCGCGCCGTCCGTCCTGTCGAGCAGGTCGCGCAGGTAGATCGAGGCGCCGAGATGGCCCGCTGTCCCGCCGATCAGGACAAAGGCGTGGCCCGGTGCGACCGTGCCCCGATCGACCGCGGTTGCGCCGTCGTCCAGCACGCCGACGCCGCCGACCACCGGGGTCGGCAGGATCGCCTGCCCGCCGGTCTCGTTGTAGAGCGAGACGTTGCCCGAGACGACCGGGAAGTCGAGCGCCCGGCAGGCCTCGGCCATGCCGGTCACGCAGCCGGCAAGCTGTCCCATGATTTCGGGCCGCGTCGGATCGCCGAAATTCAGGTTGTTCGTCATCGCCAGCGGCGTCGCGCCGACCGCCGTCAGGTTGCGCCAGGCCTCGGCGACCGCCTGCCGCCCGCCGGCGACGGGATCGGCGAGACAGTAGCGCGGCGTGCAGTCCGTGGTGAGCGCGAGGGCCCGCCTGCTCTCCGGCAGCCCGACGACCGCCGCGTTGCCGCCCGGCCGGATGCGCGTCCTGCCCATGACGAGGTGGTCGTATTGTTCCCAGATCCAGCGCTTGCTCGCCTGGTCCGGGCTGCCGAGCAGGGCGAGCAGGGCGTCCTCCACGCTGCCCGGCGGCGGGCAGTCTTCGGGATCGACCGGCGCCGGCGGCGAAGTCGCCTCCCACGGCCTGTCGAATTCCGGCGCCTCGCCGACCAGCGGATCGACCGGGATATCGGCCGCCGTCTCCCCGTTCATGCGGGCAACGAAGCGTCCGCCGTCCGCAATCCTGCCGATGACGGCGAAGTCCAGCTCCCACTTGCCGAAGATGGCGCGGGCCTCGTCCTCGCGGCCGGGCTTCAGCACCATCAGCATCCGCTCCTGGCTTTCCGAGAGCAGGATTTCGTAGGCCGTCATGCCGGTCTCGCGGGTCGGCACGAGATCGAGGTCGAGTTCGATCCCGACGCCGCCCTTGGACGACATTTCGACCGAAGACGAGGTCAGGCCGGCCGCACCCATGTCCTGGATCGCCACGATGGCATCGGTCGCCATCAGCTCCAGGCAGGCTTCGAGCAGCAGCTTCTCGGTGAACGGGTCGCCAACCTGCACGGTCGGCCGCTTCTCCTCGCTGTCGTCCTCGAAGGTTGCCGAGGCCATGGTCGCGCCGTGGATGCCGTCGCGCCCGGTCTTCGAGCCGACATAGACCACCGGATTGCCCGGGCCCGCCGCCGCCGAATAGAAAATCCGGTCGGCCGGGGCGATGCCGACGGTCATGGCGTTGACCAGGATGTTGCCGTTGTAAGCCGGATCGAAATCGCATTCGCCGCCCACGGTCGGCACCCCCATGCAGTTGCCGTAGCCGGCGATCCCGGCCACGACGCCGGAGACCAGATGGCGCGATTTCGGATGCGCCGGATCGCCGAAGCGCAGCGCGTTCAGGTTGGCGACCGGCCGGGCGCCCATGGTGAAAACGTCGCGCATGATGCCGCCGACCCCGGTCGCTGCGCCCTGGTAGGGCTCGATGAAGGACGGGTGGTTGTGGCTCTCAATCTTGAAGACGCAGGCCAGCCCGCCGCCGATATCGATGACGCCGGCATTCTCGCCCGGCCCCTGGATGACGTGGGGCGCTTCGGTCGGCAGGGTCTTCAGCCACCTTTTCGAGGACTTGTAGGAGCAATGCTCCGACCACATGACGGAGAAGACGCCGAGTTCGGCCAGCGTCGGTTCGCGCCCCATGATGGCGAGGACCCGCTCATACTCTTCGGCCGTCAGGCCGTGGCCGGCGACGAGTTCGGGTGTGATGGGCGAAGGATCGGACATGCGGCCGGTCGGCGGTTCCAATGGCAGTCCCGGTAGCGGTTCCCGGTTCTACGATCCACCCGCCTGTCCGTAAACCGCGCGTCGCCGGTCACATCCGCCCCATGCGCCGGGCAGCCTCGCCAAGCCCGGGTAACGGCGATATAGCAGCGCCATGACCTCGCCGGCCGATCCCGACCGTCCGCCGTCGCCGCTTGCGCGCCTGCCCTTCTACTACGGTTGGGTCGTTCTCGGCGTCGCCTTTGCGACCATGGCGATCGGCGCCAATGTCCGGGTCGCCTTCTCGCTGCTCTTTCCGCCGATCCTCGAGGAATACGGCTGGTCGCGCGGCACGACGGCGGCGGTTTTCTCGGCCGGTTTCCTGATCTCCCTGTTTTTCTCGCCCTTCGCCGGCGTGTTGATCGATCGTTACGGCGTCGGCCGGATCGTGGCGGTCGGCGCAATACTCTCCGCCGGCGGACTGGCGCTTTCGACCGGCGTCGGGTCGGTGGCGGAACTCGCCGCCACCATGGGCTGCATGACGATCGGCGGCAGCGTCATGTTCGCCTACGTCACCCACAGCTATTTCCTGCCCTACTGGTTCGTGCGCCGGCGCGGGATGGCGATCGGGCTCGCCTTTACCGGCGTCGGCATCGGCGCGATCCTGCTGTTCCCCTGGCTGCAGGGCATCATCGGCGCCGACGGATGGCGCCGCGCCTGCTACGCCTTGGCGCTGCTGATGGTCGGTCTCGTCCTGCCGCTCAACCTGCTGCTGCAGCGGCGCCACCCGCACGATATCGGCCTGGAGCCGGACGGCGACAACCGGCCCGGCCGCACCCCGCGCAAGCCCGCGGCCGACGCCGTCGTCGATCCGGACTGGGCGCACCGGGAATGGACCTTCCGGACCGCCGCGCGCACCGGCCGCTTCTGGTGGCTGCACCTCAGCTATATGGCGGGCATGTATGCCTGGTATGCGGTGCTGGTCCATCAGACCAAGTTCCTGATCGACATCGGCGTATCGGCCGAAACCGCGGCGTTCGCGCTGGGGCTGGTCGGCCTGACCGGCGTGGCGAGCCAGATCGGCATCGGCACGCTTTCGGACCGGATCGGCCGGGAATGGGGCTGGAGCATAGCCTACACGGGGTTTACCGCCTGCTACATCATCATGCTGATCCTGCCCCATTTTCCGGCGCTGTGGCTGGTTTACGTCATGGTCGTCGTGCAGGGCCTGATCGGCTACGGCGCCTCGGCGGTCTATCCCACGGTGCCGGCCGAGCTGTTCCACAGCCCGAAATACGGCCAGATCTTCGGCATCTACGGCGCGACCAGCGGATTTGGCGCCGCCGTCGGCCCGTGGGCGACCGGCGAGTTGTACGATCTGACGGGAGGCTACGAGACCGGCTTTGCCGTCGGCGCCGCGGCCGGTGTGCTCTCGATCGGCGCCATGTGGATGGCCGCGCCGCGCAAGGTCCGCCTCGTCGCCGGCCAGGCGAAGAAGCGCGCCGGGAGGCTGAAGGTGCAGGCGGCGGTCGCGGAATGACCGCCGAATCGAATGAAACGCCCGCCGGGGCCCGCGCCGGCCGCTCCCGCGTCTTGGCCCGGCTGCCCTTCTATTACGGCTGGATCGTCGTAGCGGTCGCCTTCGTGACGCTCGGCGTCGGCGTGAACGTGCGGACCGCCTTTTCGCTGCTTTATCCGCCGATCCTCGGCGAATTCGGCTGGCCGCGCGCCGATACGGCGGCGATCTTCTCTGTCGGCTTCGCAACCTCGATGCTGATCACGCCTTTCATCGGCGTCGCGGTCAATCGCCTGGGGCCGGGCGTCGTCATGGCGACAGGCTCGGTCCTGGTCGGCGGCGGCCTCGTCCTCGCCACCTTCGCCGGCGGGCAGAGCCTGATCTTCCTGAGCCTGGGCTGCGCCGTCGTCGGCGGTGCGATCATCCTCGGCTACACCGGCCACGCCTATCTGATGCCCTTCTGGTTCGTGCGGCGGCGCGGACTGGCGACGGGCCTGGCTTTCTCGGGCGCCGGCGTCGGCTCGATCCTGCTGTTTCCCTGGTGGCAGGACATCATCCGCGAGGATGGCTGGCGCGAGGCCTGCCTGACCATGGCGTTGATCCTGTTCGTGCTCGTTTTGCCGCTCAATCTGCTGTTGCAGCGCCGCCGTCCGGAGGACATGGGCCTGCGGCCGGACGGCGAGCGGGCGGCGCAGACGGCGTCGAGGGAATCGGCCGGCAGCGCTTCGAAAAAATCCGCCGCCGTTCCCGACACGGTGGTGGATGCCGAATGGGCAGCGCGTGACTGGTCGCTCCGCGAAGCCATGTTGACGGCGCGGTTCTGGTGGCTCGGCCTCGGTCTCTTCTTCGGCATGTATGTCTGGTACGCGGTGCAGGTCCACCAGACCCAGTATCTCGGCGAGATCGGATTTTCGGCGACCGCCGCCGCCTTCGCGCTCGGGCTGGTCGGCCTGTTCGGCGTCGTCGGCCAGATCGGCATGGGCGGGCTGAGCGACCGGATCGGCCGGGAATGGGCCTGGACCCTCTCCACCCTCGGATTCGCCGTCTGCTACGCCCTGCTCATCCTGATGCGCGAGAACCCGAGCCAGATTTTGCTCTGGCTCATGGTCGCCGGGCAGGGCGCGCTCGGCTACGGCCTGGCGTCCGTTTTCGGCGCGATCCTGGCCGAGGTGTTCCAGTGCCGCCGCTTCGGCCAGATTTTCGGCGCCTTCGGCATGATCATCTCGCTCGGCGCCGCCTGCGGCCCGTGGCTCACCGGCGAACTCTACGACCGGACGGGCAGCTACGACCTGGCCTGGTGGGCCGCGCTCGGCGCCTGCGCACTCTCGATCCTGGGCATGTGGATGGGCGCGCCGCGCAAGGTGCGGCTGGTTTCGGGGATCGCAAAGCGGCGGGCGGCCTGACGGCCCCGGCTAGATCGGCCAGTCGGGGTCCTCGACGCTGAGGAAGGCGCGGTTGAGGGATTCATTCCATTTCTCGCTGAGCGCGGAAAAATAGGGGTCGTCGGCCTCGAGGCTGGCGCGGTGGCCGATTTCGAGCGCATCGGTCCGATAGAGCAGCACGTCGATCGGCGGCCCGACCGACATGTTGGAGCGCATGGTCGAATCGAAGGAAACCAGCGCGCATTTCACGGCGTCGATCAACGACGTTTCGGGCCGGATCACCCGGTCGAGAACCGGCTTGCCGTATTTCACCTCGCCATTCTGGAAGTAGGGTGTGTCCAGCGTCGCCTCGACGAAATTGCCCGGCGTGTAGATCTGGTAGAGCCGCGCCTGGTCGCCCAGGACCTGGCCGGCGAAGATGACCGAAGCGCTGCTGTCCACACCGGCCGTCCGGATCGCGGGCCCGTCGTGGTCCTGGACCTCGCGCATGACGTTTCCGACGATGCAGGCGGCATCGAACACGGTTCCGGCAGCCATCAGGTCGTGGCCGGCGCCGGTGTCGCCGAACTGGCGCGACAGGATGTTGACGACCGACTGGGTGACCGAAAGGTTGCCGGTCGTCAGCAGCGCGAACATCCGGTCGCCCGGCCGGTCGAAGACGAACATCTTGCGGAAGATCGAGACCAGGTCGACCCCCGCGTTGGTCCGCGAATCCGAGGCGAGGACGAGGCCCTCGTTTACTTTGATTCCGACACAATAGGTCATGGCAAATCGCTGCGGTTGGGCATGGTATGCACATAACAGGAGATCGATGCAAAAGCCTATACCCGGCGGGGCGTATCCGGCAAAACCCGTTGCCGTTCCGCCGATCCGCGGTGCCCTGTGTTCGCTTTACAGGCGCAGGCGCTACTCTTGGCTTTCAGGAGTGCAACCGAGGACATGCGCCGTGAAACGGACAATCGCTGGGAACGGTCCCGGCGCCGCGGCCCGATCCGGGGCCCGGTCCGGTAGGGGCACGGGCGGATTTTCTTTGGGCAACCGGGCGGGACAGGAGTAGAACCGGGCCATGCTCACCATGCCTGCCCCCGACCGCAAAGTGCTCGACCGGCGCGCGGAGATCGTCGCCGCCCTGCGCGCCATCGTGCCGGGCGAAGGAGTGATCGACGACGAGACCGGCCGCCGGCCCTACGAATGCGATGGCCTCACCGCCTACCGGCAGCTGCCGATGGTCGTCGTGCTGCCGGAAACGGTCGAGCAGGTTTCGGCCGCGCTGCGCTATTGCCACGAGGAGGGCATCCGGGTCGTGCCGCGCGGGGCGGGAACCTCGCTTTCCGGCGGCGCGCTGCCGCTCGAGGACGGCGTGCTGCTCGGCCTCGGCAAGTTCAACCGCATCCTCGAGATCGACTACGCCAACCGCTGCGCCGTCGTGCAGCCCGGCGTCACCAACCTGGCGATCACCCAGGCGGTGCAGCAGGACGGTTTCTACTACGCGCCCGACCCGTCGTCCCAGATCGCCTGCACCATCGGCGGCAACGTGGCGGAGAATTCCGGCGGCGTGCACTGCCTGAAATACGGGCTGACGACCAACAACGTGCTCGGCGTCCAGATGGCTCTGATGGACGGCACACTGATCCGCCTCGGCGGCAAGCAGCTCGACGGGGCGGGCTACGACCTGCTCGGACTCACCGTCGGCTCAGAGGGCCTGCTGGGCGTCGTCACCGAAGTCACGGTGCGGCTGCTCAAGGCGCCGGAGACGATGCGCGCGCTGCTGATCGGCTTCCCGTCCAGCGCAGCGGCCGGGGCGACGGTCGGCGCGATCATCGGCTCCGGCATCGTGCCGGCCGGGATCGAGATGATGGACCGGCCGGCGATCCACGCCGCGGAGGAATTCGTCCGCGCCGGCTATCCGCTGGATGTCGAGGCGCTGCTGATCGTCGAACTGGACGGGCCGGCGGTCGAAGTCGACCATCTGATCGAGCGGGTTGACGGGCTGGCGCGCGGGCAGGGCGCGACGGAAATCCGCGTCAGCCGGACCGAGGAGGAGAGGGTTGCCTTCTGGGCCGGGCGCAAGAACGCCTTTCCGGCGGTCGGCCGCATCTCGCCTGACTACTACTGCATGGACGGCACCATTCCGCGGGCCCGGCTGCCCGAGGTGCTCGACCGGATGGGCGAGATGTCGGCGCATTACGGCCTGCGCGTCGCCAACGTCTTCCACGCCGGCGACGGCAACCTGCATCCGCTGATCCTCTACGATGCCAACGTGCCGGGCGAGCTGGAACGGGCCGAGGAATTCGGCGCGGATATCCTGAAACTGTGTGTCGAGGTCGGCGGCGTGCTGACCGGCGAGCACGGCGTCGGCGTCGAGAAGCGCGACCTGATGGGCGAGATGTTCAGCGAGGACGATCTCAAGCAGCAGCAGCGCGTCAAATGCGCCTTCGATCCGGAGCAGCTGCTCAACCCCGGCAAGGTCTTCCCGACCTTGCACCGTTGCGCCGAACTCGGCCGGGTTCACATCCACCGCGGCCAGACGCGCTTCCCCGATCTGCCGAGGTTCTAGCGGGGATTCTCACGGCAACTGGATCATCTGGTTTTGGAGCGTGAAAAGATACTCAGCGATGCTCAATGTGGCGCCCGTTCCGGCCCGCCCTTCGATACGCGGCTTCGCCGCTACTCAGGGTGAGGGGGTGGGGTGCTCTACGTTGGCGCAATGTCCCCGATGCACCCCTCATCCCGAGTAGGCCCGAAGGGCCGTATCGAGGGACGCATTCCATTCCACCTCAGGGGCGACGGCCGGTGAGCGAATTGGATCGATCGCCGTGACCGAGAGCCTCGCTCCCAAATCCCATGACGATATTCTCGACGCCGTCCGCTGGGCGGTTGCCGAAGAAGCGCCGCTGGAGATCGTCGGCGGGGGGACCAAGCGGGGCTGGGGCCGGCCGCCGGCGACCAACCATGTGCTGGACCTGTCGGCGCTCGCCGGCATCCGGCTCTACGAACCGGAGGAACTGATCCTTCAGGCGTCGGCCGCTACGCCGCTTGCCGAGGTCGAGGCGCTGCTGGCGGATAGCGGCCAGCAGCTCGCCTTCGAGCCGCCGGATTTCGGGCCGCTGTTCGGCGGGCCGGCCGGCCGGCAGACATTGGGCGGCGCCATCGTCGCGAACCTGGCCGGGCCGCGGCGCATCAAGGCGGGCGCGGCGCGCGACCATTTCCTCGGCTTCGCCGGGGTCAGCGGCCGGGGCGAAACCTTCAAATCCGGCGGCCGGGTGATGAAGAACGTCACCGGCTACGACCTGTGCAAGCTGATGGCCGGCTCGTTCGGCACGCTGGCGGTGCTGAGCGAAGTGACCGTAAAGGTGCTGCCCGCGGGCGAGAAGACCCGTACGGTGCTGGTTTACGGCCTCGACGATGCGCCGGCCGCCGAAGCCATGGCGGCGGCGCTCAACTCGGCGCACGAGGCCTCCGGCGCCGCCCATCTGCCGGCGGGCATCGCAGCGCAATCGGCGGTCGGCTATGTCCGCGATCCGGGCGCCGCGGTCACGGCGGTGCGCGTTGAAGGACCGGGCCCGTCGGTCGAGCATCGCTGCGCCGCCCTGCGCGCGCTGCTCGGGGAATGGGGCGCGACCGAGGAACTGCACGGCCGCAACTCCGCCGCCCTGTGGACCGAGGTGCGTGACGTTGCCTGTTTCGCGGGAGATCTGACGAAGGCGGTCTGGCGCCTGTCCGCCCCGCCGGCCGCCCCGGCCGGATTCCTGAACGGCCTCGCCGAAGAGTTCGATGCGGACTGGTTCGCCGACTGGGGCGGCGGCCTGGTCTGGCTCTCCGCCCCGCCCACCGAAGCCGCCGCGCAGGCGATCCGCGCCGCCGCCGACGGCTGCGCCGGCCACGCCACACTGGTGCGCGGGCCCGAAAACCTGCGCAGCGCCGTTCCGGTGTTTCATCCGCAGCCGCCGCCGGTCGCCGGTCTCAGCGAGAGGCTGCGCGCCCAGTTCGATCCTCAGTGCGTGCTCAATCCCGGACGGATGAGGTAGGGGCATGCAGACCAATTTCACCCTCGCCCAGCTCGCCGACCCGGCCATCGGGACCGTGAACGGCATCCTGCGCTCCTGTGTGCATTGCGGCTTCTGCACCGCGACCTGCCCGACCTACGTCCTGCTCGGCGACGAACTCGACAGCCCGCGCGGCCGCATCTACCAGATCAAGAGCTTCCTCGAGGAGGACCGGCCGCCGACTTCAGAAGAAGTCAAGCATATCGACCGTTGCCTCTCCTGCCTGAGCTGCATGACGACCTGCCCGGCCTCGGTCCATTACATGCACCTGGTCGACCACGGCCGGGCGCATATCGAGAAGATCTACAAGCGCCCGCTCCTCGACCGGCTGACCCGCGCCTTCATCGCCCTGGTGCTGCCGCGGCCCGGCCTGTTCCGCTCGATGCTGATCGCCGGGTCGCTGGCCCGGCCGTTCCGGGTGCTGACGCCGAAGCGGCTGCGCACCATGCTGAACCTGCTGCCGCCGAAGCTGCCGGCGCCTGGATGGGCCGACCGGGCGACGGTCTTTCCCGCTGAAGGCGCACCGGCCGGCAAGCGGGTCGCCATGCTGGCCGGTTGCGCCCAGCAGGTGCTCGGGCCGCAGGTCAACGAAGCGACGGTGCGCCTGCTCAACCGGCTCGGCGTCGAGGTCGTCGTCGCCCGGCCGGCCGGCTGCTGCGGCGCCCTGGTGCATCATATGGGCCGGACCGCGCCGAGCCACGCCCAGGCGAAGGCGATGATCGACGCCTGGATCGCCGAGGCTGACGGCGCGGGGCTGGACGCCATCGTCGTGAACGCTTCCGGCTGCGGCACGACGGTCAAGGATTACGGCCACATGTTCCGGAACGATCCGGCCTGGGCCGAAAAAGCGGCGCGGGTCGCCGGTCTGGCGCAGGACATTACGGAATTTCTCGCCGGGCTGGACATGGGCGATGTCCGGGCGCCGGAGACGGTGGCGGTGACCTACCATTCGGCCTGTTCAATGCAACACGGCCAGCAGATCAAGGCGGCGCCGCTCGACCTGCTGCGCAACGCCGGATTCGCGGTGCGGGAGCCGGCGGAGGGCCATCTGTGCTGCGGATCGGCGGGCACCTACAACATGCTGCAGCCGGAGCTCGCCGGCCGGCTCAAGGCGCGCAAGATCGCCAACCTCAAAGCGACCGCGCCCGACGTCATCGCGACCGGCAATATCGGCTGCATGATGCAGCTTGCCGGTGATGCCGGCGTTCCGGTCGTCCACACGGTCGAGCTGCTCGATTGGGCCGCCGGCGGGCCGAAGCCGGCTGCGATGCGCTGAAGGTCCCGCCTGCGCTGCCGCTTACGCGCCGTGCGGCGCAAAGAGGATGATGCCGGCGCCGATCAGCACCACCGAGACGCCGATCAGGTCCCAGCGGTCCGGGGCGACACCCTCGACGGCCCACAACCAGAACAGCGACGCGGCGATGTAGACGCCGCCATAGGCGGCATAGGCGCGCCCCGCCGCCTGCACATGGGTCAGCGTCAGCAGCCATGCGAACAGCGCCAGCGAGAGCAGGCCGGGCAGGATCCACCAGACCGGCTTGTCGAGGCGGAGCCATGCCCAGAACGCAAAGCACCCTGCAATCTCGGCGAGGGCGGCGCCGATATAAACGGCGATCGTCGTCACGCTTTTCCCGTATCGCACCGCGCCGGGCCGGCACGCCTTCCGATGGCCGAAGAACCCGTCGTCCGTTTTCGCGTTTTGCCGCTATCGCTGTCAATCGGCCGTCGGCCCTTGCCGCTCCGGTATTCACGGCAGGTGTTTGCAGTTGCACAGACCGGTAGGACAAGAGCGGCCGGCTGTGCTATCGTCACGGCGTCGGACAGGGTTCGCGGTCTTCGGGCGCCGGGCGATGTCCAGCATTTGAAACCGGAGACTCATTCAATGTCGACACAGCGAAACCTCGTTGCGGAAACGGGTATTTTCAAAGGGCTGCACAGCGGGATGGGGCTGGCGGCAAAGGGCATGGTGGTGGCTTTCGTGGTCTTCACCGCGCTCAACGTGGAGTTCGCCAACGGGATTTACTCGGCGGTCCGCGGCTGGATCGAGACAGCGCTCAACTGGTACTATGTGATTGCGCTGGTGATCCTGATGTTCGTCTGCTTCTACCTGATGCTGAGCCGGTTCGGAAAGATCAGGCTGGGCGACGACGACAGCCGGCCGGAATTTTCCAGATTCTCCTGGTTCGCAATGCTGTTCTCGGCAGGCGTCGGCATCGGCATCCTGTTCTTCGGCATCGCCGAGCCGATGTTCTATTTCGACAACACCCAGCCATGGAAATATCCCAATAACCCGTTTGCCGACGTGGCCGGCCATACGGCAATGAACGAGCAGCGCGCGATTGCTGCGATGCGAGTGACCTATTTCCATTGGGGTTTCCACGCCTGGGCGGTCTATGTGATCGTCGGGCTGTGTCTGGCCTATTTCGGCTTCCGCAAGAAGCTGCCGCTGACCCTGCGCTCGTCGCTGCATCCGATCATCGGCGACCGGATCTACGGGCCGATCGGACATGCCGTCGATCTGCTGGCAGTGTTCGGTACGGTGTTCGGCGTTGCGACGTCCCTGGGTCTCGGCGTCACCCAGATGGCGGCCGGTCTCAATCATCTGTTCGGGCTCGACCCGGGTCTGGTCACGCAGCTTGTCCTGATCGCGGTGATTTCCGTTGTGGCGACCTTGTCGGCGGTATCGGGCGTCGGCAATGGCATCCGGATAATCTCCGAGTGGAATATCTGGCTGAGCGCGGTGCTGCTGGCCTTCTTCCTGTTTGGCGGGCCGTTCAATTGGCTGATGGGCTTCTTCATCACGACTCTTGGCGACTACCTGTGGAACGCCATTCCAATGGGCTTCCAGATCTTCAGCGATAAAGGTGCGGCCTCCTGGCAGGGCGGCTGGACCATTTTCTACTGGGGCTGGTGGATTTCCTGGGCGCCCTTCGTCGGCATGTTCATCGCCCGGATCAGCCGGGGCCGGACGATCCGCGAATTCATGCTTGGCGTGATGTTCGTGCCGACCTCGATCTCTTTCGTATGGCTGTGCATGTTCGGCGGGACGGCGATGTGGATGGAGCTGAATGCCGCCGGCGGCGTCGGCACGGCGGGCATCGCAGACCTGGTGCGCAACTGGGATCTGCCTTCTGCGCTCTACGGCACGATCAGCCAGGTGACGGAACTTGGCTGGCTCAACTGGGCGATGGCGGCGCTCGCCACCATGCTGTTGGCAACCTGGTTCATCACCTCGTCGGATTCGGGAACGCTGGTGATTACGACCATGCTGAGCATGGGTGACGACAACCCGCCGCAGCGCTTCCGCATCGTCTGGGGCATGGGCGAGGGCTTCGTCGCCGCCGTTCTGCTGGCGGCAGGCGGCCTGACGGCCCTTCAGACGGCGTCGATCGCCGCAGCGCTCCCGGTCAGCGTGATCCTGCTGCTGATGGCCTACGGCATCGTCAAGTCGCTGCATGAGGATCCGAGCGCTGTCGCTGCGCCGCCTGAGGACCGTGCGCCCGACGGGACTCGCATGGCCCAGGAACTGCACGCCTGACCCGGCGGTCCGGCGCGGCAAGGGCGGCGCCGGACCCACCGGCGCTGCTCCGCCGCCGGGGGCAGAACGTGCCGGGCATCCGTCAATCCGGGCCGGGCTGAGCGGCCGATGCCCCGGGCGGCGGCAACGGCGCTCCGGATTGCGTCGATCGCCGTGCTCGGCGTCGTGGCCGGCGCGCTGGCCTCCCTGGCCGCGATCGGGTTCGTCGAACTGGTCGCCCTGCTGAACGACTGGCTGCTTATCTCGCCGCGCAGCAGGTTCATGGCGGGCGATCCGCTCCTGCTGACGGCCGCCACTATCTGCGTGCCGGCAGCGGGCGGGCTGATCGTCGGCGTGCTTCACCGCTACATGCCGGATCGCCGGCCGCACGGGCCGCCCGACATAATCCGTGCCGCCCATCTGCACGACGGCCGGATGCCGGCCCGCGCCGGCTTCCTCAGCGCGCTTACGAGCCTGGTTTCGCTCGGGTCGGGCGCATCGGTCGGGCAATACGGCCCGCTCGCGCATCTCGGGGCGACCCTCGGCTCCCTCGCCGCGCGGTTCGACCGGAACAGCCGATGGATGGGCACGGCGGGGGTGGGCTGCGGCGCGGCTGCCGCGATCGCGACCGCGTTCAACGCCCCGATCGCGGGAATCATATTCGCCCACGAAGTGATCCTGCGCCATTATTCCCTGCGGACGTTCGCGCCGATCACCGTGGCGGCGACGATCGGCTACGTCGTTGCCAACATCGTCTTCGAACGGCCGCCGCTGTTCCGGGTCGAAGCGGTAAGCGTGAAGTCCGTGCCTGAATTCCTCGGCTTCATCCTGATCGGCGCCGTCGGCGCCTTCGTCGCCGTTCTCTACATGCGCGCGATCCTCTTTGCCGGCCGGGTCGCCCGGACGCTGCCGTTTGCCGATTGGTCCAAGCCGATGCTGGCGGGCGCGGCCCTGGGCGTGGCTGCGATCTGGCTGCCCGACATCCTGGGCATCGGCAAGGAGACGCTGCGCTTCGCCGTCATCGACAGTGCCTTCGCCCCGGCAGAACTGGCTGCCCTGCTCGTCGCCAAGATCGCAGCGACAGCGCTGTGCATCGGCTTCGGCTTCGCCGGCGGCGTGTTCAGCCCGGCCCTGCTGATCGGCATCCTGTTCGGCGCGCTGGCCGGCGTTTGTGCGGAACCGCTGCTCGGCGACCTGCGCTCTGACATCGCCATCTATGCGATCTGCGGCATGGTCGCGGTGACCAGTGCGGTCATTGGTGCGCCGCTCACGGCGATCCTGATCGTGTTCGAACTGACCCGCAACTACGACCTGGCGACCGCGGCCATGGTCAGCGTCGTCTTCTCGAACTTGGTCTCCTACCGGATTTTCGGGCGGTCCCTGTTCGACGTGCAGCTCCGGGCCGGGGGCTTCGACCTTGCTTCCGGCCGCGAAAGGGCGATCCTCGACCTCCGCCCGATCGACGGCTATCTCAGCCAGGACTACACGGCCCTGGCGCCGGACACATCGCCTGCCGAGGCGAAATCGCGGCTCGTGGAGGACCGCCGCCACGAGGGCTATGTCGTCGACGCCGGCGGACGCTATCTGGGCACGGTGAAGCTTGACGAGCTGGTGGCGTGGGAAGATGGCGGCGGCGCGGCGTCCGGTGCCGCGATCGCGCACCTCGCGAAGCCGGAGGCGTTGATTTTTACGGGGGGCATGTCGATCTGGGCCGCGATGGAGCAGATGGGCGATTTCGTCGGGGAGAGCATCCCGGTGCTCGAGGACGGGGAAAACGGCCGGATGCTGGGCGTGGTGTTCGAAGCGGCCATCGTCAAGGCCTGGCTGGACACGATGAACGACATGCGCCGGGAGGAGAATGCGGGGGCCTGAGCGCCTGCCGCCGTTTCGCAGGGGAATCCCCGGGAGGAATCATGCCGCAGCGACCGATCCGTTTCGCCGCCACCGGACTCACGGTTCTCGCGGCCGCCTTATGGCTTGCCGTCGCCGGGCCGGGCGCCGCCGCCGACCGGGCGCTTACGGTCGCGACCTGGGGCGGCGCCTACGAGCACAGCCAGAAGAAAGCCTATTTCGAGCCGTTTACCGCAAAGACGGGCATCCGCATTCGGACCGCGCGCTACAATGGCGGGCTGGCCGAGCTCCGCCGGCAGCGCCGCAGCGGCAGCGTCGCCTGGGACGTCATCGACATGACGAAGGCCGATAACCGCGCGGCCTGCAAACAGGGATTGCTGGAGCCGATCGACCATTCGATTCTTCTCCCGGGCATCGACGGCACGCCCGCCCGCCGGGATTTCGTCGACGGCGCGCTGACCGAGTGCGGGGTGTCGCATATCGTCTATGCGACGGTCATCGCCTACAACCGCAACGCCTTTCCGGGCGAGCGACCGGGCCGGATCCGGGACCTGTTCGATATCCGGCGCTTCCCCGGCAAACGGGCCCTGCAGAAAATTCCCGACGCGAACCTCGAATGGGCGCTCAGGTCCTACGGGGTGCCGCGGCAGGAAATCTACCCGTTGCTGAGCACGGAACGCGGCCTCCGGCTCGCCTTCGAGAAGCTCGACACCATCCGGGACCATACGATCTGGTGGACCGACGTGGCGCGGCCGGTGGAGTTGCTTGTCTCCGGACAGGCGGTCATCGCTTCGCAATATAACGGCCGCCTGTTCGATGCTGCCGCGGTCAGGGGCCTTCCCATCGAGATCGTCTGGGACGCGCAGGTCTCCGAACTGAGCGCCCTGGCGATTCCGAAAGGAACTTCCCGGTTGCGTGACGCCCTGCAGTTCATCCGCTTCGCCACCGGCACCCGCCCGCTTGCCGACCAGGCGAAATACATCGCCTACGGGCCGGCCCGCCGGTCGTCTATGAAGCTCGTCTCCCGCCACGCCGGGACCGGCGTGGACATGCGGCCCCACCTGCCGACCGACCCGTCGAATTTCAGGACCGCGATCCTGAAGGACACCGAGTGGTATGCCAGCCTCTTCGACCGGATCGAGGCGCGCTTCCGGGCGTGGCTCGCCGGGCACAAGGGGCAAGGTCCGGCGCGGAAGGGGCAGGGCGGCAGTTGACGTTGGTGCAATCCGCGGCGCAGGGTCGTCCGTCGCGCCGGTCGGCCGGCGCCGCAAGCGGAACCTGCAGGACCCCGGCCATGCTGGAACTCTATCACTTCTGGGATTCGCCCTGCTGCTTCAAGGTCCGGCTGGTCCTGGCCGAGAAGGGGCTGGACTGGACCGGGCGCTATATCGCGACCCACCGCTTCGAGCATTTTCAGCCCGAATACCAGGCGCTCAACCGCCACAGCAAGATTCCGACGCTGGTCCATGACGGCCGCCCGGTCATTCAGTCGTCGGAAATCGCCTGTTATCTCGACGAACGATTTCCCGAACCCCGGCTCCAGCCGGACGATCCGGCGGTGCGGGCGACCATGCGCGAATGGATCGCCGAGGAGCAGGAATACCTGTTCCCGCTGATCGTCACCCTCAGCTTCAACCTGATGATGAAGCTGCGCAGCGCGGGCTTCGGCATGGAACAACTTGAGGAATGGTCGCTGTGCCACCCGGACCAAGCGCGGGCGCAGGACTATCTGCGCCGGGTTTCCGGGCCGCCGGACCATGCCGCCGTCGACGCGGCCGCGGCCAAGTTCCGCTGGCACATGACGCATCTGGAAGAAGCGCTGGCCGCGGGCGGCGGCCCGTGGATCTGCGGGCCGGACTATTCGCTGGCCGACATCTGCGTCGCGCCGATCCTCGACCGGGTCGAGTCCCTCGACCTCGCCCGCCTGTGGGCCGACCTGCCGGCGGTCGGCGCATGGTTCGGGCGGATGAAGGCGCGGCCGGCCTTCTTGCAGGCGGCGCCGCCCTTCGAATACCGCATGTGGGGCCCGCGCAAACCGCCGCCGGCCCGCCCGGTCGACCCGGCTGCGGCGGGCGATACCTTTCCGGCGGGCTGACGGCCACGCCCGCCGGGGCATCCCGTATCGGCGAGGCTATCTTCGCCGGGCAGCCCGGATTCGTTCCCAGATTTTTCCGATCAGGTCTTCCGCCCGGGCCAGATCCGCGGGCGAAAGCCGGCGGCGGGCCGCGTCTCTCAGCCCGGCGGCCTGAACGTACCCCTGTTCTGCGGCTAGGCTGGTCCAGACGAAGGCCCGCAAATCGTCCCGGGGTACGCCGTATCCCCGGTCGTACAAATGGCCCAGATTGTATTGCGCCCGCGCCAGCCCGCGTTCGGCGGCCCTGCGGAACCACCGGGCTGCTTCCGCATTGTCGGCCGGCACCCCTTTGCCCGTGAAATAGGCGAAACCCAGATTGTGCTGGGAGGCCGCGTGTCCCTGCGCCGCCGCCTTGCGGAACCATTTCAGGGCTTCGGCACCGTCGGCGGGGACGCCCCGGCCCCGGAAATAGGCGCTGCCCAGATTGTGCTGCGCCGTCGCGTAGCCCTGTTCCGCGGCCTTGCGGAACCACTTGACCGCCTCGACATGGTCGACGGCGACGCCCTGGCCCCGGGCGTAGAGAATGCCCAGCGTGTTCTGTCCGTTCGCCAGACCCCGCTCGGCAAGGATGCGAAAGACCTTCAGCGCCTCGGGATAGTCGCCGCGCCGGTAGGCGTCGATGCCGGTCTGGAGGAGATCCTGGCCGGACGCCTGGGCCGCATGCAGGACAACAACGGCGACAAGAAGCAAGGAACGAATTTTCACGCTGCGTATCCTGTAGGCGATTCGGAACATCGCCGCCGGCATCCGCCAGAACCGGGCTCAACGAAGAATAGACCAGGCCGGAGCCGCATTCCATCGGAGTGCGCGATTGCCCGGGACCGGCTCCGGCGATGGGGCTTCACGAATCGGTCTTTTCAAACGCCCGGCATGGGCGTATGAGCGCCCCCCGACATTCCGTATGGCCTTAACCTGTGCGAGAATGAGCAATGAACATGCGCGTGTCTCCAACCCCGGAATCCTCCCTCGCCGCCGCTTCCGCGGCCTGGACCCCCGGGATCGCCGCTGCGGTCGCTGCGCTGGCAGCCGACCCGGACCATCCGACCGGCCTGCCCGCGCCCTTCTATACCGACGATGCGATGCTGGCCCTGGAGCGCGACACGGTTCTCGCCACCGGCTGGACGGCGCTCGCCTTCGGCGCCGACGTGCCGGAGGCCGGCGACCTGTTTCCGGTCGATCTGGCCGGCCTGCCGCTGCTGCTCGTGCGCGGCCGCGACGGGGAATTGCGCGTGTTCCACAATGTCTGCCGCCATCGCGGCATGAAGCTGGTCGCCGAGCCGCGCAACGCCGGCCGGGTCATCAGGTGCCCGTATCATGCCTGGTGCTACGGGCTCGACGGGCGCCTGAGCGCCACGCCCCATGTCGGCGGCCCCGGCGTCCACGAATGCACGGGCTTCGATGCCGGCGATTTCGGCCTCATGCCGGTGCGCAGCGGCGTCTGGCACGATACCGTCTTCGTCAATCTCGACGGCAACGCGCCCCCGCTGGCCGAGGCGCTGGCGCCGCTGAAGGAGCGCTGGGCGGCGTTCGAGGACGCAACGCTCGTCACAGAGGATGGCTTCGGCTTCGGCTTCGACCTGGCGACCAACTGGAAGCTGCCGATCGAGAACTATCTCGAATCCTACCATCTGCCGACCATCCATCCCGGCCTCAACCGCTTCTCGCGCCTGGAGGACCATTACAACATCGCCGGGCCGGGCGGCATCGCGGGCCAGGGTTCCACGGTCTGCCGCCCGCCGATGGACGAGCATGGCCGCCGGCTGCCGACCCTCGAAGGGCTACCGCGCGAATGGCTTGAAAAGGCCGAATATATCGCCGTCTTTCCCAACGTCATGTTCGGCGTCCACCGCGACCATCTCTACAGCGTGATCGCGACGCCGGTTGCGCCGGGCCGCACGACCGAGCGGGCGCGCATCTATTGCTACAGCCCGGACGGCCTGTCCGACGAGTTGAAGGCGCTGCGCCGGCAGACCGTCGAGATCTGGCGCAGCATCTTCGCCGAAGACGTGATCCCCGTCGAAGGGATGCAGGCCGGACGCCATTCGACGGCCTTCGACGGCGGCGCGCTGACCCCGGTGATGGATGCGCCGACCCGGCACTATCACGTCTGGCTCGCCCGGGCGCTGACCGGCCGGTAGCGCCCCCTCGCGTCCGGCCGCGGGTGCCATGTTGGGCCTTGTTTTCCAGATTCTGTTATGAATGTTCGCTTTCGCTGATTCGCGCAAGCCAAGGGTTTGCGCTGCTTTTTGGCCAAACAAAGCATTAGAAAGACCGGTCAGTCTATGTTTCTTGCATCCGACCGACCGGCGAGGATCTGTGTTCGGCCTCCGTGTGGAGACTGAGGGCCGTAGCGGAGGGATTCAAACCCTCCCCTACAATGCCGGCCTCGCCGCCGGGACCGGTGCGGGTCCCTGAAACGCAAAACGGCGGACCGGAGCCCGCCGTTTCATCCGTATCCGGGCAGACGCCCGGGCCGCGTCAACCGCCCGTTCAGCCCTGGCGCGCCTTGAACTTGCGCACCGTCTTGCTGATCACATAGATGCGCCCGCGCCGGCGCACGACGCGGCAGTCCTTGTGGCGCTTCTTCAGGGTCTTGACGGAGCTTGCGACTTTCATGGGTCCGGCGCCGGCTGGAGAAATCGATCCGAAGGCGGGCAGATAGGCTGGCGCCGGGCGGCTGTCAACCGCGCGTTCCGGCGCATTCCCGCCCGCATTCGGGGCAAGCTCAGGCGGCGGCCGCCGCGTCCCGCCGCCAGACGACGGGATAGAGCGCGCAGTCCATCGGTTCGCCGTCGCGCAGCGCGTCGGTCAGGAGCGGCCTCGCCGTGCCCGCCCTCGTATCGTAACGCGCGTCGTCGCCGGTGTAGCGCACGGTGTAGCCGCGCCGGCGCACGTCATCGCGCAGGTTGCCGCCGGCGCCGTGGACCGCCATCGCATGGAAGGCGATAACGTCGCCGGGCTCCATGTCCCAGGCGACGATGTCGTAGTCGCCGCGCGCCGCCTCGATATCCGGCATCGTCTCATAGTCCGGATTGTCGTCGTAGCTGCGGGTCACGGTCCTGCCGAACGGTTCGGGCTGGAACCAGCGGTTCCACAGGTGCGAGCCGCGGACGAATTCCAGGCGGCCGTTCTCCGCCGTGGTCGGGTCGAGCGCGAGCCAGAAGGACATGACCTGCCGGCCGCGCACCGGCCAGTAGGGCTGGTCGTTGTGCCAGCGGGTCCGGTTCGCCGTGCCCGGCTCCTTCACGAAGAGCTGGTCGTAGAGCAGGTTGATCTTCGCCGCGCCGAAGAACTGCGCCGCCAGTTCCGCCAGGCCGCTCTCGAAGCAATAGGCGCGGAAGTTCGGGTCGTTCTCCCAGACCCGCAGGTTGCCGTGGAACCGGCCCTCGCCCTCGGCCTCGTAGCTGTGGCAGAACGGGCCGGGATTCGCGATGTCCCGCTCGATCGCCGCGGCGACCCGCTCACGCCATTCCGGGCCGATGACACCCCTGAGCAGGACGGCGCCGTCCGCCTCAAACGCTTCGATCTCCTCTGGCGTGGCGTGGTAGGGCACGGATTATGCGCTCTCGGCGAGGATCGCATGCATCTCTGCCGCGCCTGCGCGTTCGATCTTCGCCGTTTGGTACTCCTGGGAAGTCCAGAATTCCCGCGCCCGCTCGACCGAGGGGAAGCGGATGACGACGACCCGGCGGGTCTCTTCCGGCCCCTCGAAGGTCTCGGTCTCGCCCCCGCGGACCAGCCACTCGCCGTCGTAGGCAGCGACGGCCGCTGGCGTGAGCGCGGTGTAGTTCTTGTATTTCTCCGGGTCGGTCACGTTGATGAAAGCGACGAAAATTCCTGCCACGGCATCCTCCTGCAATCCGGCTGCGCTGTCGGTAAGCCGATCTTCCATACACAACCCGCCGGCGGTTGAGGAGTCGCCTGTCTCCATGGCCGCCGCCGGGGCCTCCCGCCCTGTTGCCAGTGCGGGCCGGGTAAGGCAGTTTGCCGCCGCATTATCCCCGGACCCTAGACAACAACCAGCGGAGAAGACCGCCATGCAACTCAAGGACAAGGTTGCCGTCGTCACCGGCGCGGCATCCGGCTTCGGCGAGGCCATCGCCCGGCGCTATGCCGCAGAAGGCGCAAACGTCGTCTGCGCCGACCTGAACGACCAGCTCGGCAGAAAGGTCGCCGACGAGATCGGCGCCGCCTATGTCCATGCCGACGTCGCCGACCGGGACGATGTGAAGACCATGGTCCGCACCGCGGTCGACCGCCACGGCCGCCTCGACACGATGGTCAACAATGCCGGCATCACCCACGTCAACCGGCCCATGCTGGAGGTCGGCGAAGAGGAATACGACCGCATCTTCGACGTCAACGTGAAGGCGATCTACCTGGCGGCGCTGGAGGTCGTGCCGCTGATGCGCGAACAGGGCGGCGGCTGCATCATCAACACCGCCTCGACCGCCGGCCTGCGCCCGCGGCCGGGCCTCACCTGGTACAACGCCTCGAAGGGCGCGGCCATCACCATGACCAAGTCGATGGCGGCAGAGCTCGGGCCGGACAACATCCGGGTCAACGCGCTCTGCCCGGTCGCCGGCGACACGCCGCTGCTGCCCTCCTTCCTGGGCGCCAACGCCCGCGAAGCCTTCGAGGCGACGGTGCCGCTCGGCCGGCTGTGCACCTCCGAGGATGTCGCGAAAGCCGCCCTGTGGCTGGCGAGCGACGAGGCGAACTTCATCACCGGCGTCGCCTTCCCGGTCGACGGCGGCCGCGGCGTGTAGCGGCGGGGGATTCTGCCCGTTTCGGGCATTCCGGCCGACTTCGTAGGGGAGGGTTTGAAACCCTCCCCTACGCCAGTGCGGTCTTTTCCGGGGCCGGTTTGAGCAGGCTGAAGAAGGCCGGCAGGGCGATCAGGTAGAGGGCGGCGGCGGCGAGCAGCAGGGTCTGCTGGCCGAACAGCACGTTAACGATCGGCACGGCGACCGCGCCGACGACCGAGAAGGTGCCGTTGATGCCCCAGGCCCACAGGAAAAACCGCTCCTTGCCGAGGCGCGAGAGCATCGTCATGCCGGTCGGGAAGGGGAAGCCCATCAGGAAGGCCGCCGGCGCGATCAGCAGGATGCAGGTAGCGATGCGCAGCGGGTAGGGCCACTGGCCGATCGCGCCGAGCACCGGATCGAACAGCAGGGCGCCCAGCGCCACCAGCGCCGCGATGCCGAGGAAAATCCGCGGCATGACGCGCCGGCAGTCGGCGACGTAACGCGCGCTGGCGAGCGAGCCGAGGCCGGAGAAGAACAGCATGCTGGTGATCAGCACGGTCGCCGAAATGGTCGGGTTCGAGAGCGCAACCAGGAACTTGCCGATCAGGCCGACCTCGATGGTGATGTAGCCGGCCCCCAGGCAGAAAAAATAGACGAAGATGCCGGTCTTGCCCGGCTGGCGCGAAAAGATCGTGCGCCAGCCCGCAGCCACCGGAATCATCATCAGGAAGACGCCGAAGATCGTCGCGATGATGAGCGTCGCCCAGAGCAGCAGATAGCCCCACTCGTCGGACACGGCTTCGAGCTGGTCGAGAAAGTGGGGGATTTCCGGCGCCTTGATATAGGCGGCGAAATAGGGCCGGTTGTCGGTCAGCGGGCGGGTGTCGAAGACGTATTTTTCCTGCACCTCGGCGAACGCGCCGGCCAGCATGTGGCCCAACATTAGCCGATAGAGATTCTGCCAGGTCGGCGCCGGCAGGTCGCCGCCGGCTTCGGCATCTTCTGTGCCGGAGCGTCTCGTCTCGGGCTCCGGCGCCTTGCCGACGACGAAATGCGAGGCCCGGTAGGTCCGCCAGATGCGCGCGGCGTCCTTTGGATCGAATCGGGCCGCGCCGGCCGCGCCGCCGGGCGCGTGCAGCAGTTCCCATGACATATCCTCCGACCACGCCGTCAGGGCCGCGGTCTCGGACGGGGTAAAGCCGTTCTTCTTGTAGAGAACCGTCACGGTCGAGAGGTAGGTGTGGAAGATGAAGAGCCGGTCGCGCGCGCTGTCGCCGTCCAGCCCGCGGGCCGCCGCAGCCACGGTGGCGAACAGCTTGGGCACCGATTTCGGCAGGTCCTCCTTGTTCCACAGGGTGATCGCGAGCACGCCGTCGGGCTTGAGGGCGCGCATGTAGTCCTGCAGGGTCTCCAGGGTGTAATTATATTTCTCGACGATGGCGAAGCCGCCGGCGTGGCTGAGGCCGGTCGAGTCGGCGAGGCTCAGGTCGACGACGTCGTAGCGGTCCCGGACCCCGGCGAGATGGAGCCGCCCGTCATAGGGGACGATCCGGACCTTGGCGTCGTTCAGCGGGTTGCCGGTCAGGCGGGTGATCGGCCCGTCGCCGGTCAGGGCCCGGAGCAGCGCCGGATTGCTCTCGGCCACCGTCAGCGATTTCGAGCCGGCCGCCAGCGCGACGTTCGACGAGATGCCGCCGCCCAGCTGGACCACGAAGACGTCCGGCTGCTTCTTGACGATATAGGGCGCGTACATCGGCAGGAATTCGAAATAGGCCTGCTGCGCCCGGGGAAGCCGCTTCATCGCCCCGATGGGGCCGTCCGAATCGATATAGAGCGCCAGATAGGCGTTCTTCGGCATCGACTCGAGATTGACCGAGGCGTTGTCGCTCAGCCCCGGCGCAAAATGCAGATAGGAGCTGGCGTAGCCCTCGAGCAGGCCGAAGGGGGAATAATCGCGGTAGATGCGCTTCGAATCCGGGAATTTGCGGGCATAGCTGACGCCCTTGAACTGGTTGACCTCGATCCGCGTGTGGCTTGCCGAGACCCAGAGCGCGCCGGCGCCCAGCACGGCGGCGGCGGTGAGCGGAATCCAGGCGCGCGCGGCGCCGAACCACACCGCCGCGGCGACGGCCCACAGGCCGAAGGGGATCAGCAGAATCCAGTCCGGCGGCACGACATAGAGGCCAGCGAGGAAGACCAGCCCGCACAGGCCGGAGCCGGCGAGGTCGGCGAAATACACCTTCCCGAACACCGCCTGGCCGCGCAGGAAAACGAGGCCGAGGAACAGGGCGCCCGGCAGGAAGGGGATGAAATAGACCAGAAACAGATAGAACAGCCTGAACTTCTGCTCCGGGTTGGCGACCAGCTCGATCGGATTGAAGCCGAGCGACTGGGCGACGGCGTTCGACAGCAGCATGAGCGGCCCGAAAACGACCAGGGCGCCGGTAATCAGCGGCTCCCAGTATTTCCGGAAAGCCGGGGTGCTCACGCACATCGCCGCGCTCATCACGCCGAAGCCGAGCATGGCGATCGAGATCACGAAGGAGCCGAAATGCGACCAGGTGCCGACCGCGAACACGCGCATGATGCCGATCTGCAGCGCGATGATCGCGCCGGCGATCAACCCGACCGAAACATAGAAGGACAGGTCGAGCGCCCGGCGTTCCATGCCGCCCGCAGGATCGGAAACGGGCGACGTCAACGGGCGACTCTGGTCATCGGACCGGTCCGGAGATTGGTCAACATTGGTCGGAAGCCACCAGCCCGAATTGCCCTTCGATACGCCCCGGATCAAATCCGGGGCTACTCAGGGTGAGGGAGATCGAGCAATCTGCTCGCCCTCATCCCGAGTAGGTGCGCCAGCGCCGTATCGAGGGGGCCGGCCTGCAGGCAACGATGGCAGTGCATCCTAGTTCCCGCCCCAGCGCGAAACGGTCTTGCCGCCCCGATACTTGGTGAGCGCCACGAAGTTCACCTTGCGCTTGCAGCGCTGTTTTTCCGCCCGGCTGCATTGGGCGGCGTAGATATCGTGCCGCTTGATGCGGATGCGGCCGGTCTCGCTTCTTGTCTTGGTCAATTTGAGCAGAGACTGGGCGCCGGGCGGGCCGACCGGGATGACCATCACGCCGCCGTCCGCCAGCTGCTTCACCAATGGCGGCGGGATGTGGTCGATGCCGGCGGTCACGATGATCTTGTCGAAGGGCGCATGCTCCGGCCAGCCGAAATAGCCGTCGGCGGTCTTCCGCAGGACCCGGGCGAATTCGATATATTTGGCATCGGTCAGCCTTTCGAGGATCCGGTCGGTCGACTCGGAAAGGGACGGAATGATCTCCACCGAATAGACGTGCGGCGTCAGATAGGTCAGGAGCGCCGCCTGATATCCGGAGCCGGTGCCGATCTCGAGCACCCTGTCGCCGGGCTGGACATCCAGTTCCGAGGTCATGCGGCCCACGATGTGCGGGCCGGAGATCGTCACGCCGCAGCCGATATCGAGAAAGGTATGCGCATAGGTGCGCGCTGCGCTGCCGCTGCGGGAAAACTCTTCGCGCGCCGTCGCCAGGAAGGCGCGCTTCTCCTTGTCCCGCCACAGGTCGAAATTCTCGATCATGGCGAGATAGCGGTCCCATTTCGCGCGCAGGAAATCCGGCCTGTCGCCCCGGGCCTTTTGCATGAAGGCGGCGAAGGTCTCGAAATCTTCCAACGGCGGGCTGAAGCCGGAATCGGAAGCGCCGCCGGCGCCGGTCGCCGGTTCGCCGGCGACCAGAATCGTGTCGGCAATCCGGGCGCAGCCGGTGGCCTCGGCCGACAGACCGGCCAAGAGGACGAGGGCGGCAGCCGCCACCCGGATGTGCGGATGCGCAAAACGCATGAAACGCCTTTCCCTTGGCGGAAAACCGCAGCAACCGACGCCCGATCGGCATCCTGGGGAGACTGAGAATCGGCCTAAAACCGGCAGAAATATGACGCCTCCCCCGGACCCTGTCTATACGCGCCGACGCGGCCATTGCTCAACCCGAACGCGGTCAAATACGGGTGAAGGCGCAAACGTCGGCGGCAGAAACTGCGAAGCCGCCGGCGCTCAGGCATCCAGCCGGCGATACTTGATGCGGTGGGGCTGCTCGGCGTCGTCGCCCAGCCGTTTGCGCCGGTCTTCCTCGTAATCCTGCCAATTGCCTTCGTTCCAGACCGCCCGGCTGTCGCCCTCAAAGGCCAGGATGTGGGTGCAGATCCGGTCGAGGAACCAGCGGTCGTGGCTGATCACCATGACCGATCCGGCGAAGGCGAGCAGCGCTTCTTCCAGCGCGCGCATCGTGTCGACGTCGAGATCGTTGGTCGGCTCGTCGAGCAGCAGCAGGTTGGCGCCGGACTTCAGCACCTTGGCCAGATGCACCCGGTTGCGCTCGCCGCCGGAGAGCATGCCGACCGTCTTCTGCTGGTCGCCGCCCTTGAAGTTGAAATTGGAGACATAGGCGCGGCTGGGAATTTCCCGCTTGCCGAGTTGCAGCATGTCCAGCCCGCCGGAAATCTCCTGCCACACCGTCTTGCCGTCGTCGAGCGAGGCCCGCGACTGGTCGACGAAGCCGAGCTGCACCGTCTCACCGATCGTAAGCGTGCCGGCGTCCGGCGTTTCCTGCCCGGCGATCATGCGGAACAGGGTGGTCTTGCCGGCGCCGTTCGGCCCGACGATGCCAACGATGCTGCCCGGCGGCATCAGGAAGTTCAGGTCGTCCATCAGCAGCCGGTCGCCGAACGCCTTGCGCACGCCCTGCGCCTCGATCACGACGTCGCCCAGGCGCGGCCCCGGTGGGATCCAGATCTGCATCTGCTCCGGCGCCTGTTCGCCGGCTTCGGCGAGCAGCGCCTCGTAAGCGCTGACCCGCGCCTTGCTCTTGGACTGGCGCGCGCGCGGGGCCTGGCGGATCCATTCCAGCTCCCGGCCGAGCGTGCGCTGACGGGCGGCCTCGGCCTTGCCCTCCTGCTCCAGCCGCTTCTGCTTCTGGTCGAGCCAGGACGAATAGTTGCCCTGCCAGGGGATGCCCTGCCCGCGGTCCAGTTCGAGGATCCAGCCGGCGACATTGTCGAGGAAGTAGCGGTCGTGGGTCACCGCCACGACGGTGCCGGGAAATTCCCCCAGGAAGCGTTCGAGCCAGGCGACCGATTCGGCGTCGAGATGGTTGGTCGGCTCGTCGAGCAGCAGCATGTCGGGGCCCGAAAGCAGCAGCCGTGCCAGCGCGACGCGCCGCCGCTCGCCGCCGGAGAGGGTGGCGACTCCGTCGTCTGCCGGCGGGCAGCGCAGCGCGTCCATCGCGACCTTGATGCGCCGGTCAAGGTTCCAGGCGTCGGCGGCGTCGATCTGCTCCTGGAGCGCGGCCTGTTCCTCGATCAGGTCGTTCATCTCCTCGTCGGTCAGTTCTTCGCCGAACCGCATGGAGACTTCGTTGAACCGCTCGACCAGCGCCGCCAGCGGCCCGACGCCCGCCATGACGTTCTCGCCGACCGTCAGTTCCTCATCGAGTTCGGGTTCCTGGGCCAGATGGCCGACCTTCACCCCGTCGGCGGCCCAGGCCTCTCCGGAAATGCCGTCGTCGAGCCCGGCCATGATCCTGAGCAGCGAGGATTTGCCGGCGCCGTTCAGGCCGAGCACGCCGATCTTGGCGCCGGGGAAGAAGGACAGCCAGATGTCCTTCAGCACCTGCCGGCCGCCGGGATAGGCCTTCGACAGGCCCTTCATGACGTAGATGTATTTCTTCGGGTCCATGGTTTCGGAGGTTCGGGGGCGCAGTTCGGTGAAGGCGGCGGGTCGCGGCGCGAGATAGATCGGAACGGAAGCGCAAGGCAGGCGCGGCGATGTCGCGGTGTCTTTCGGAACGGCCATTTTGCGGCGGCGCGCGTTTGTCGATGTTCGAAATGGCCGTCTTCGAATGGCGCAATCAGGCGGCTCGCGCGGCGAGCGATCCAACGGTTGCCGGTGAGGCGAAGACCGCGTAATTGTCGAGCGGCCGCACGGGAAAGCTATGGAAATGACCCTCTACGCAGATTCACAATTTCCGGTACGAGAGGATCTCGACGCCGTTCATGCCAGACATCTCGATCAGCTGGCCGACCCCGGCACGTGGGGTACCGGCGCGCAGCGCCTGGCGATCGCCAGAGAGGTTCGCCAGGCGTGTTATGACGCGGGTACGCAGGAAGAACCGGAAGACACCGGCCCGCTGAGTAACGTCAAACTGCTGGAGGCGGTCTGCGCGACGGTCCGGAAACTGGCTGTCACGCCCAAGGACTTCGTCGAGGATTCCTATGAAGAAGCCAGGAACGGCGGTCTCAGCGACGAGGAATATGTCGAAATTGTCGGCATCGTATCGCGCCTGACCTGCATGGACGTGTTTGCCCGCGGCATTGGCGTTCCTCTACGTCCCCTGCCGGCCGCGCGTGATGGCCGGCCGTCCCGGGCCCGCCCCCGGGTCGCCAGGAAGGAAATGGCCTGGGTGCCCACCGTTCCGAATCTCCCGGAGGGCGGCGAGGAGGCCGCCGAGATGTATGGCGAGGACTATCGGCCCTACATCATCCGGTCGGTCAGTCTGGTGCCGGATGAAGTGCGGCGGCATCTTGAGTTGGAAGAAGTGCAATACCTGCCCATGAAGAGTGTTTTCATAAAGGATTTTCAGCATCACGAGGGGTTTACGCGCGCTCAGGCTGAACTGATCGCGGGACGGGTATCTGCCCTCAACGAGTGCTTCTACTGAACGGCGGGCCATGCCTGGTTCCTCCGTGAGAGTGGACGCGTAACCGGCCTCACCGTCAATCTGGCGGCACTGCTCGACCCGGATCGGGACAGCGGGGTGCCCGGCGGCAGGGAAATCCTGGCCTTTGCCGACGCCGTCATCGGACCCGACCGGGCCGCACTGGACCGGGCGCGGCAGAATCTCGCCAGATCGGTAGGGCCGGCGGCGGTATCGGCAGCGGCAGCCATTGCCGCGACCTTCACCAAGAACGATCGCCTCGCCAACGGCACCGGCATTCCGTCCGAGCTGAAGATGTTGCGGAATTCCAGGGAGATCCGGGCGGAACTCGGGTTAAATGTCTTCCGGTCGTCGGCGAGCACGTTCAAGCACTACCCCGACGACAGGTAGCCGGCCGGCGGAAGGCCGGCGCCGGGTTCTACTTGTCGATATAGCCGAGCGTGATCGGGTGCCCCTTTCGCTGTTCTTCCGCGGCCCCGGTGTGCTTTCCCGAGTTCCAGCCGACGGGGCGCAGCACGCGCTCGGCAAAGTCGATCGACTCCTGGTCGGTGACGGTTGCGATGGTGTCGTTCCAGCGGTTCAGGAAGCCGCCGACCGCGATCACCGCCAGTATCTCGATGATCTGGTCGTTCGAATAGTGCTTGCGTAGTTCGACGTAATTCTCCGGTTCGACGGCGTTTGGCGAAACGCCCGCCGCAAACGCCAGGTCGAGGGCCGCCCGCTCGGCATCCGAAAATTCGGGAGAGGTCTGATAGCTCCAAAGCGCCTGGATTCTTTCATCCGCAACTCCAAGCTTATGGAGGTGGTACGAGCCGTGGGACTGACAATGCAGACATCCGCTCGCCAGGCTCGCGGCTGTGAAGATCAGTTGTTTGAGTTCCCCGTCGATACCGCGGCCCGGAAAGACGAGTCTCAGGAGATCGTTCACCATCTGCCGCAGTTCGGGCCAATGGTGCATCTCGAGATGTTGCCGGCTTTCATATCCCGTCGCTGCCATAAGCTTCCTCCCAGGGCCAATCGTCGGCGGTGAGTCCAGTTTCCCGATCGGGCAGTCTATTGCAATACGTTCATCGGTTGCGGCGGTTCGCCGGCCGGCAGATCGGCGGTGGCTGGCCTCCGGTCGGTATGGCGATCCATTACCGCCGCTTCCAGGCCCGCGGCGTCTGCCAGGTCGCCACCGCGACGCCGGCCAGGATCGTCAGCGTGGCGGCGACCTTGGCCCAGGTGACCGGCTCGGCGAGGAACAGGGCGCCCCAGGCGACGCCGACCAATGGCGACATGTAGTTGCTCATGGCGACGAAGTTTGGCCCGGTCCGCTTGATCAGCACGAAGAAGAGCAGAACGTTCGTTCCGGTGCTGAACAGCGCCAGGGCGAGGACGGCCAGAACCGGAACGACAGCCGGCCTGGAGGCGAGGGGATCGCCGATCCCGAAGGAAACCGGCAGGAGCAGCGCCGTCGCCATGGCGAGCGACCAGCCCGCGCTGACCGCAGGATGGACGTCGCCCATCGTCCGCCGGCTGACGATGATCGCGACGGCGTAACAGGCGGCGGCGCCGATCACCAGGACCTGGCCGGCCAGCGCGCCGCCCCGCCCATCGAGCGCCGCCGGGCCGAGCAGCACGAGCACGCCGGCGAAGCCCAGCGCCGTGCCCGTCAGCTTGCGCCAGGTGAACTTGTCGTCGGAGAAGAAATGCGCGAGGCCGAGGGTGAACAGCGGCACGGTCGTGATCAGGATCGCGCCCAGGCTGCTGTCGATAAGCTGCTGGCCGACGTTGATCATGACGAAGGGCATGGCGTTGCCGATCAGCCCGATGGCCAGCAGGGCGAGCCACAGGCTGCGTTCGCGCGGCGGCCGCCGGCCCAGGAGGAAGGCGACGGCGATCAGGAAAGCGCCGCCCAGCACCGTGCGGCACAGGGCGAGGGTTGCCGGATCGAACGCCGGCAGCGAGAGCTTGACGAACAGAAAGGTCGAACCCCAGACCGTGCCCAGCGTGAACAGCATGAGATAGTTGACGAACATCGGGGGCTTACGGTCGTTTTACGGAGGCGCTGGGCCGGACCGATCGAACGGGTGCGCGGCCTGTGCTATACTCGGCTGCACGTCCGGACGGATCCGCTTGCCCATGACCGGCATCGATACCAGGCCCCGCACCGACACCCGACCGGAGACGCGGAAGAAGACGCAGCGCCCCCGGCTGCACAAGGTCATCCTGCTCAACGACGATTACACGCCGCGCGAATTCGTCGTGCAGGTTCTCAAGGCCGTATTCCGCATGAGCGAGGACCAGGCCTACCGGGTGATGATGACCGCCCATACCCGCGACGCCTGCGTGGTCGCCGTCTATACGAAGGACATTGCGGAGAGCAAGGCGACCGAGGGCATGGAGGAAGGGCGCAAGGCCGGCCATCCCCTGACCTTCACCACCGAGCCGGAGGAACAGGGCACTGACCGAATCCCCTTCTCCAAGGATTCGCCAGCGAAAAAAGCACCGACCGAATCCCCCTCCCCTTGGGGGAGGGGCTAGGGGAGGGGTCGCCTGTCGCCGCACCGAATCCGCCTTCGGTGCAGCTGCAATCGCCGCATACCCCTCCCCCTGACCCCCTCCCCCAAGGGGAGGGGGGATGAGCCTGTGTCCCTGGCCGCTCACGCCGCTCGGCCGGTAGCGCGTCTTATCCTTTCGCCGCGATCGCGTCCGCCATCGCCACGAGGTGCTCGGCCTGGCGGATCGAGGCATAGTCGATCAGCTTGCCGTCGAGGGCCGCGGCGCCGTCGCCGGCGGCTTCGCTCTCCCGCATCGCGGCGATGATCGCCCGGGCCTTTTCGACTTCGCCGGCCGGCGGCGTGAAAATGTCGTTGGCCAGGCCGATCTGGCTCGGATGGATTGCCCATTTGCCGTCGCAGCCCAGCACGGCGGCGCGCTTCGCATGGGCCGCGAAGGCCTCGGCGTCGCGGAAATCGCCGAACGGTCCGTCGCACGGCCGCAGCCCGCTGGCCCGCGCCGCAACCACCATGCGGGTGATCTCGTAATGCCACATGTCGGCCCAGTGGAAGTCGCGCCGGCCGCTTTCGTCCGGATCAGTCAGCACGCCGTAGTCCGGGTTGGCGCCGCCGATCTGCACCGTGCGCATCCGGGTCGAGGCGGCATAGTCCGCGGCGCCGAAATGCAGGCTCTCGTTGCGCGGGCTGGCGGCGGCAATGTCCGCGATGTTCTGCATGCCGAGCGCCGTCTCGACGATCAGTTCGAAGCCGACGCGCTTTTTCCGCCCCATCGCCAGCTCGACCTGGGAAACCAGGGCGTCGACCGTGTAGACGTCGGCGGCCGTCCCGAGCTTCGGAAGCATGATCAGGTCGAGCCGTTCGGAGCAGTTCTCCAGCAGGTCGACGACGTCGCGATACATGTAGGGCGTATCGAGCCCGTTGATCCGCACCGAGAGCGCCTTGTTGCCCCAGTCGCAGTCGCCGATCGCCTGGATGACGTTCTTGCGGGCTTCCGCCTTCTTGTCCGGCGCGACCGCGTCCTCCAGGTCAAGAAAGACGATATCGGCCTCGCCGGCCGCCGCCTTCTCGAAAAAGCGCGGGCTGGAGCCCGGAACGGCCAGTTCGCTGCGGTTGAGCCGCGCCGGCGCCGGCGCGATCTGGGTGTGGGACATGGCGGAGCCTGCTCGAACGGGGATGACGCGGCGCACCATAGGAGGCGCGCCCGAGCCATCGGAATCTCGAAAGTGTCGCGCCGCTGGGCCGGGCCCGAAGCGGCCGCACCGGTCGGCGAGGCGAACGGCTAATCCGCCGGCCCGCCGGCGAGGGGATGGTGGTCCTCGACCAGCCGCCGCAGCCGCTCGTCCAGCACATGGGTATAGATCTGCGTGGTCGAGATGTCGGCATGGCCGAGCATCTGCTGGACGCTACGCAGGTCGGCGCCGCGGTTGAGCAGATGGGTCGCGAAGGCATGGCGCAGGACATGGGGCGACACCCGGGGCGGATCGATTCCCGCCGCGACCGCCAGGTCTTTCAGCAGCTGGCCGAAGCGGTGGCGGGTCAGGTGCCCGGCGCCGGAGCGCGACGGAAACAGGAAACGCGATGCCGCGAGGCGCGGATTCCGGTTGCGGACCTCAACCCAGGCCTGAACCGCTTCCCGCGCCGCCCGGTTCAACGGCACCATTCGCTCCTTGCCGCCCTTGCCGCGCACCAGGATCAGGCGCGGGTCGCGCACCGCCGCGGCCAGCGGCAGGCTGACCAGTTCGCTGACCCGCATCCCGGTTGCATAGAGCAACTGCATCAGCGCAACGAGGCGGACGCCGTCCGGCCCCGGCCGGTTGCCGGCCGCCTGCAACAGGCCGTCGACCTCCGGCTCGGAGAGGAGCTTCGGCAGCGGGCGGCCGCGCCTCGGCGCTTCCAGTGTCGCCGTCGGATTGTCGGCCCGCCGGCCTTCGGCGTGCAGAAAGCCGTAGAACTGGCGCATCGCGGACAGGCGGCGCGCGGCGGTCCGCGGCGCCATGCCGGCCCGGTCGAGCGCCGCCAGATACCCGCTCAGGGCGGCCGGACCGGCCTTGTCGAGGCTCGCCCCTTCTTCGGCCAGGAAGGCCGCCAGATGGGCAAGGTCGCGCCGATAAGCCTGCACAGTATTGTCCGAGGCGCCGCGCTCGGCGCGCAGCATCTCCTCGAACAGGTCGGCCGATGGCGGCAGTTCCGCGGTCACCGTGTTCCGGACCTGGCCACTGCCGCGGCTTCAGAGGTGGCGCGCCAGCGCCGATTCGACGGCAAGCTGGCGCGCTTCGCGCTCAAGGCCCACGGCGCGCAGGCCGAACACGGCGTCGCGCAGGATCTGGCGCGGCACCCGACGCAGGGAACGGCCGTTCACAAGGGTGAGGATACGCAGCACCGCCAGACCGCGCCGGCCGTCGGCCGCCGCTTCGAGCAGGGCGGCGTCGCGTTCCGGGCGCGCCTTCCGCGCGGCCTTCCGTTCTTCGGCGGATTCGCTGCGCCACGGCCGGGGGATATCCTCCGCGCGCCCGAGTCCGTCGAACAGCGCCTTCAGATCGGCAAGATGGGCCGCCGCGTTGTCGCGGTCCCTCCAGCGTTTGAACCCGATCCAGGACTTGATCGTTTCGGGGGTCTCCGGGTTCGCCGCCGCCGCCAGCAAGGCTGGCACGGTAATGCGGTGCAGGTCGGCGGGATTGCGGAACGGCGCGGCCTTGAGGAACCGGTACCAGGCGAACGCCTGCCGGGTCCGGCTGGTTGCGAAATAGGCCCGCGCGATATGCGCCGCCTGATCCTGAAAGGCCGGGGCAGGGCTGACATCCGCGAGGAACGGCACGGTCAGCCGCGCCGCCAGCATCTCGGCGCCGTCGTCGCCCTTCATCGCGGCGCCCAGCGCGAGGCGCCACCACGCGGCGAGGATGCGTACGCGCCCGGGCGGGCCGCCGGCCCCGGCGGCGGCAAGATACAGGTGCGCCCGGGCCCAGGGATCGAAATCACGCAGACGCGTCGCCGCGGCATCGGCGATTTCCCGCGGCGATGCGCGGACGCCGGCATAGAGCGCGGCCAGCTTGCGGTCCGCGGGCGCGCCCCGCGCCAGGGCGCGCTCCAGCGCGCGGACCCGCATGGTCCAGCGGATTTTCGGATTGTCCGAAAGGGCAATCAGGGCGCCGGTGGACAGGTTTTTCAGGTTCGCCGCTTTGACGCCGACCTTGCGGCTGCGCAGCATCGACAACGTCAGCGCCAGGGGCTCCACGGGCCGCGCCAGCCATTTCCCGGCCGTGACGGCCATGACCGTCTGCTCGAAATGCCGGGGCGGTGGCGCGCCCTGCTCGTGAAGCAGGCGCAGCGCGATTTCCGCCCGTTCGGCATGACCGCTCAGGACGTGGCAGGCGATCCGCGCCTGCTCGATGAAAGGAGCAGTCGCGCCGGGAACGGCAGCGACCGCGGCGCAGGCTTGCCTGGCGTCGCCGGCGAGGAACCGGGCGCGGATTGCGGGATAGGGCGACGCCGCCGCAGCCTGCGTCCGGGCCGCCAGCTCCACGGTGTCGCGGACCGCGCCCATCCGGACCAGGGCCTTGAGGCGGGCCCGCAGGAAATCGCTCTGGGGCTTGCCGGCCGGCGCCAGCGCCACGGTCAGCAGAAGCCGGCGTTGCAGCGCATGCAGCACCGGCGACCGGTTCGCCGCCGGCAGCCGTTCGATCAGGGTCACCACCTCTTCCAGAGCGGCCCCGCGCCACAGGCCGGCGCCGAGGCCGCCGCTCCGATCGCCCAGGGTGCCGCCCGATCCGGCGCCCGGAGCGCCGAGCTCCTCGACGCGGACGGTCGGCCGGTCTCCGGGCGGGTCTTCCGCACCGGACCGGTCGATCCGCGTCGGTTTGCTGCTGTCCTGCGCGAGCGACGGTCCGGCCGGGCCGACAGCGAAACCGAGCGAACCGGCGGCCATCAGCAACAGTCCCGCCGCGGGTCCGACACGCCGGTATTGAAGAATTGAGGGTTCGGTCATCGTTCGCGTCAGGGGATCGACCATCGTCCCGGTGCCGTATGCCCGGCCGCGCCCTTGCCGGCATTTCCGCAGCCCGGCAAGAAAGAAAATGCTGGCGCCGGGAGGATATCCGAAAGAAATATTGCGGCGATATTGCGGCGTGGGCAGCCTTTGCCGCACCTTATGTACCCGCACGGCAACCGAGCCAATGTCTTCGACCGGCATTGCCGGGACGCCGGATGCCTCGTAGTTGCAGTAGCGCACTGAGCATGACGGCCCACAGCGAAACATCCCGACTCCGCGTCGACAGGACGGTTGTTCTCGTCGGCCTGATGGGCGTCGGCAAGTCCGCGGTCGGCCGGCGGCTGGCCAGGCGGCTCGACCTGCCGTTCATCGACGCCGACGCCGAGATCGAGGCGGCCGCAGGCAATTCCATCGAGGAGCTTTTCCGGCAGCATGGCGAAGCGGAGTTCCGCGCCGGCGAGCGCAGGGTCATCGCCCGGTTGCTCGAGGGCGAACCGCATGTCCTTGCGACCGGCGGCGGCGCTTTCATGGACCCCGGGACCCGCAGCCTGGTCAGGGCGCGGGGCATATCGATCTGGCTGAACGCCGATCTGGATACCCTCGTTGAACGGGTGAGCCGCCGCAGCAACAGGCCGCTTCTGAAAAACGGCGATGCGCGGCAGACCCTGGCGGACCTGATGGCGGTCCGCAACCCGGTCTATGCGGAAGCGGACATTACCGTTGCCAGCGTCGACCGGCCCCTGGGCGAAATGACGGTCCGGGTGGCCGACGCGCTTCAGGACTGGATCGCCGCCCATCCGGAACGGGCGCTACGGCCGGCGCCGCAGCGATGACGGGATCCGATACTCCGCCCGGCGATCCGGCGGCGCGCGTCCGGGTTTCCCTTGCAGAGCGCAGCTACGACATTCTGATCGCCGACGGGCTGCGCCACCGGTTTGCGGCGGAGATCGCGTCGGCGCTGCCCCGGCCGCGCGCCATCGTCGTGACCGACGAGACCGTCGCCGGGCACTATCTTGTGCCGCTCGAGGCCGGCCTTGCGGCAGCCGGCGTTTCGGCCGATTCGATCGTTCTTCCGCCGGGCGAAGAGACCAAGTCCTTCGCCCATCTCGAACGGCTGACCGCCCAATGCCTCGATCTCGGTCTGGAGCGGCGGGATACGCTGATCGCGCTGGGCGGCGGCGTGATCGGCGACCTTGTGGGGCTGGCCGCGGCGATCCTGCTGCGCGGGGTCGGCTACATCCAGCTGCCGACGACGCTGCTCGCCCAGGTCGATTCGTCGGTCGGCGGCAAGACGGCGATCGACATGCCGGGCGGCAAGAACCTGGTCGGCGCCTTCCACCAGCCGGGGCTTGTCCTGATCGATCCCGAGACGCTGGATACGCTCGACCGGCGCCAGCGCCTGGCCGGCTACGCCGAGACGGTCAAATACGGGCTGATCCGCAACCGCGCCTTTTTCGAATGGCTGGAGGCGAATGGCGGCAAGGTGGTCGACGGCGGCGGGGATGGCGGGAACGGTGCGCGCGTCAGGGCCATCGAGACCGCCTGCACGGCCAAATCGGAAATCGTGGCCCGCGACGAGCGCGAAGCCGGGGAGCGTGCGCTCCTGAATCTAGGCCATACCTTCGCTCACGCGCTCGAAACGGCAACCGGCTACAGCGACCGCCTGCTGCACGGCGAAGCCGTCGCCATCGGCATGTGCATGGCTTTCGATCTTTCGGCCGACCTCGGGTGGACGGGCAGGCAGGAGGCCGCGCGGGTCCGGGCCCATCTCGAGTTCGTTGGCCTGCCGACCGCGCCCGCCGCCATCGCCGGCCTCGATCTCACGCCCACCGCAGCGATCGGCCTGATGCGCAAGGACAAGAAGGTCGCCGACGGCCGGATCGTCTTCGTCATGGTCCGCGGCATCGGCGAAGCCTTCGTCACCGCCGCGGTCGAAGAGAGCGACCTGGAGTCCTATCTCTCGAAGGTACTGGGCTGACCGGCCGGCCGCTCCGGCCCGGAGCGGCGCGCGCGCCGGCCGGCCCCTCCCCGCGGCATCCCGCTGACTCTTCCTGTGGCAGCCATGGAACTCTTCCTCGATATCCTTCCGATTCTCCTGCTGGTGATGCTTTCGGCCTTCTTCTCCGGGTCGGAGACCGCGATGACGGCGGCCTCCCAGCCCCGGATGCTGGAGCTCGAGCGCCAGGAGGTCGCCGCGGCCGGCATCGTGAACCGCCTGCGCGCGCGGACCGACCGGCTGATCGGCGCCATCCTGTTCGGCAACAATCTGGTGAACATCCTGGCGTCGGCGCTGGCGACCGGCCTGTTCATCGGCTGGTTCGGCTCGAACGGCGTGTTCTACGCCACCATCGTCATGACGCTGCTGGTGCTGATCTTCGCCGAGGTGATGCCGAAGGCGTACGCGATCAACCATGCCGACAGCACCGCCCTGCGACTCGCGCCGGTGCTGCGCGCGGTTGTGTTGGTGCTGGCCCCGGCGGCGCAGGCAATCCAGCTCGTCGTCGAGGGAACCTTCAGACTGTTCGGCGTCCGGTTCCAGAGCACCCTCTCGCCGGCGGCCAGCGAAGAGGAGTTGCGCGGCGCAATCCGGATGCATGCCGCGCCCGAACCGGACCCGGAGGTCGACGCCGAGCGCGAAATGCTGGCGAGCATCCTGGATCTCGGCGACGTCGAGGTCGAGGAGATCATGACCCACCGCTCCGGCGTGGCGATGATCGACGCCGACCGGCCGGCGCCCCAGGTCGTGAAGGAAGTGCTGGCAAGCCCCCATACCCGCCTGCCGGTGTACAAGGGCGATCCGGACAATATCGTTGGCGTCCTGCACGCCAAGGACCTGCTGCGCGCCGTCCACCGGGCGGGCGGCGACGTCGAGAAGCTCAAAATCCGCAAGATCGCCGCCGCGCCCTGGTTCATCCCGGAATCGACGGCGCTGCTCGACCAGCTCCACGCCTTCCGCGAGCGGCGCGAGCATTTCGCGACGGTGGTCGACGAATACGGCGCCTTCATGGGCATCGTGACGCTGGAGGACATCCTGGAGGAGATCGTCGGCGACATCGCCGACGAGCACGACCGGACGGTCGCCGGTGTGCGCGCCGGGCGCGACGGAACGCTGGTCGTCAACGGCGACGTAACGATCCGCGACCTCAACCGGGAATACGGCTGGGACCTGCCCGACGAGCACGCTGCCACCGTCGCCGGCCTGGTCATGCACGAAGCGCGCCGGATTCCCGAAGTGCGCCAGGTCTTCGCCTTCCACGGCTTCCGCTTCGAGATCCTGCGCCGCCGCGGCCACCGGGTCACCTCCATCCGGGTGGCCCGGCTCGACGACGCCGGGGCGGAAGCCGACGGCGGCGTGTGAACCCGGAGGGCGTCCCCAACCTTGATTCCCCTGCGAAAAGCCGCACGGCAGGCTCCGCCGGGCCGGCGTTTTACCAATAATTCCTTTTTTTCGATAATATTCCTTGACACGGTTGATCCCGCGCCCTATATCGGCCCCGTCAACGCCCGAAGTGCGCCTGCCACGGCCGGCCGACGCCCCCCGAAAAGACGCAAACGAAGAAACCGGTGGAGGACCGTGCGGGACCGTTCCGTCTTTCCCGCTCTCCGGCCCGCTCTCCGGCCCGCCACCACCCGTCGGCCATCCTCTGCGCCGCCCCATGCGCCATTGGGCTTGACGGCCGGACCCCATCCAATTCGACCCTCCGATTCCGCCGGGCCAATCTGCCCCCGATCCTGCCCGGCGTGCCGCCCCCGGTGTCGACCGGCGCTCCCGCCCGGTCGGAAGGCTGGAAAATTTCCTATATGGATTATTTTCTTACACTCCCGAACGGCGTCTTTCCAACGATTCCAAAGGGTTAGGGCTGTCGGTCGCGCAAAATAAGTAAAAGAAAAAAATTGAACATTCATTCAAAATCCAGTCGCTTTTCAGCCTCCGGCCTCCCCGGCGCCGGCCAGGGACCGCACCAGCCGCACCAGGTCCGCCTGCCGCGAAAGCCCGTGCTTGGCGAACATGTGCTTCACATGCGTGCGGATCGTGCTCTCCTTGCGGCCGGTCGCCTTGGCGATCTCCTTGACGCTCATGCCCCGGGCCAGCAGAACCGCCACCCGGCTCTCCGTCCGCGTGAGGCCGAGGGCTGCTGCGGCCGCGGCGGGATCGACACCGGCCCCGCCCGCCGGGTCGACGATCAGGACCAGCGCCGCAACCGGCCACGCCGGGTAGTCCGTCTCCTGCCGGTCCACCGGAATCGCATGCAGCACCAGCGGCGGCAGCGCGCCGGGGCGTCTCACGACCGTCAAGCCGCCGGCGCCACGAACTCCGAACGGCGGCAGGGCGCGGCCCAGGATTTTTTGGAGACTGTCATTGTTCCGCCGCGCGCGGGGGAACAGGAACCCGTCCTTGTCGAACAGGCCGTCGCCGGTCCGCAGCAGATCGCGGGCGCGGTCGTTCGCCGCCACGATCCGCCCGCGCGCGTCGAGCTGGACGACGCCTAGGCCGCCGGCTTCGAGCAACTCCGTCAGCGTGGCGCCCAGGGCGCCCGCGCCGGCCAGGGTCTGCCGGACATGCACGGTCTGGCGGATATGGGGCAGGAGGCTCCCGATCCGGTCGAGTTGCCAGGACGACCAGCTCTCCCCGTCCACCGGGTCGTTGACCTGCCACATGATGCGCGAGCCGCCGGGCCCGTCCAGGCGCACGTCGATCCCGTTCCCTGCACGGGCGAAGGTCCGCAGCGCGTTGTATGCCTCGGAGGTCTTGCGCTCTTCCTCGGTGTAGAGCTCGGGGACGGGGATCAGCCGGTTGAAGGGGAGGCGCCGCAGCCGGGGCACCCCTTCATCCACGGGGAGGTAGGTTCCCATCCAGAGGCGCTCCAGGTCCCGGCGCCGTTGTCCGCGCAGGCAGGTCCACATCAGGTAGAGCCGGAAGTCCTCGTCCGTCTCCCCGTCGCCGCACGCCAGGGTGCTGCCGTGCGTGCCGAGGGCATCGTCGATCAGTGCGGCGGCGCCCGACCAGTCGGCAGGGTCGAGCGCCGCCTCGTGCAACGCGGCGAGAATTCGCTCGAACGAACCTTCGACGATCATCGGGGCGTCGTCGGTTGCCGGCGCCGTACCGGCCCTGTGCCCGCCGTTCGCGCCGGCGCCGCACGGCTTCCCTGATTCCGTACTGTCTCTGCGACATTCGACATTGCTGCTGCCCGCCTGCAGCCGGCGGACCGCCATGCGCGGCACCGGTTCGGGTATGGAATCCTAGGCGGTCGCGCGGCATTTGTATCTCCCCAACATTGGGGAGATTGGCGGGAAATTCTGACGGCGCTCCGGAAATCCGGGGCAGGATGGCGGGCTACGGCGCCTGCAATCGGTGCTGTCGGCCCCGCCGGGTCGTCCTGCCGGGGCCGAGCGGCCTCCGGACGACATTCGCAGGGCGTTGAACGGCCAAACTCGCCGGTCGCGACAAACTCTACCGTGACGGCCGGCGGGGCCCTGTCGCACAACGAGCGCACAAAAGGCGACCTTCCCGCCCGCAATCCTCCGGAGCCCGCCATGCCGCTTTCCGAACCCGCCTCCCGCGAGCTGCTTCATACCCGCGCGATCGAGATGCGCGGCTATATCCGCGACGACGGGCTGTGGGATATCGAGGGCCATCTCACCGACAGCAAGAGCTACGGCTACGACGGCGGCTTCCGCGGCTGGGTCGAGCCGGAAACACCGGTGCACGACATGTGGATCAGGCTGACGGTCGACGACAAACTCATCATCCAGGCCTGCGAGGCGGCGACCGATCTCCACCCCTACACGGTCTGCCCGGACATCACCCCGTCCTTCGCCGCGCTGGCCGGCATCCGGATCGGTGTCGGCTGGATGCGCGAGGTCCGGCAGCGGGTCGGCGGGCGCAAGGGCTGCACCCATCTCGTCGAGATGCTGGCCCAGCTCGGCACGGTGGCCTTCCAGACCCACGTCGCGAAAAGTCGGGTGAAGGGCCGCCGGAAACCGGATCCGGACAAGCCCCGGCGCAAGCCGCTCGTGGTCGACACCTGTCACGCCATGGCGAGCGACGGCCCGGTCGTCAAGGAACGCTTCCCGGAATTCTATACCGGCGCCTGACGGCCCGGCGCCGCCGGCGCCGAAACGCCGCGCAGCGCCGCCTGTGCCGGCGCATGATGAGCGGAATTGGGCGGAATCGCGCGGTCCGATAGGCGGTTTCGGCCTATCCCATGAGAAAAATTGTTGGAATACTCGTGATTTCTCAGTGAGTTAGATAATTTTATTCAGACTTTACTCATTTTTGTTTGACAACCTTATGAAAACCTGTATAAATCGCCAATCAGGCCTGAATGAACACTCATTCAGTCTCATTAGTTTGGTGATTTTGTCTATGGACAGATCGCCGTTGGAACCAACGCCCACAGGGCGTTTTTTCCGTCACTCCTCATCAGCGACTCCAAGGGCGGCCTCACGGCCGCCCCTTTTTTGCCGGAGTCAGGAGCGTCAGGTGTCGGGAGGGGCCGGCGCGTCCAGCTTGAGCGCCAGCGCGTGGACCGGTCCGGCCAGCTCCTCCGCCAGCGCGTCGTAGACCCGGCGCTGCCGTTCGACCCGGCTCAGGCCTTCGAAGGCCGCCGCGCTCATGAAAACGCGGAAATGCGTCTCCCCGCCCGGGCGCGCGCCGACATGGCCCCTGTGCATATGCGATTCGTCGACCACGTCGAGCGCGGCCGGCGCAAAGGTTTCGGCGAGCTTGGCGCGGATCCTCTCGGCGACGCTCATCGGCGGACCCTTCGCTTGAGACAAACAGGTTATGGACGGCGGCGCCGCCACAGCGGCACAAGTGGCGCCTGTCCGGCCGCCCGGTCAAGACGTCCCGTTCGCCGCGGCCCGCCCGCCGCTTCCCCGTCCCGTTGTATGACCGACCCTGCTGACAATCCGCCGGCCGACCGGCCGGCCCCCCATTCGGCGGCCGCCGCCTACGGCCTGCTCGGCGTGGTCCTGGGCGAATCCGTGACCGTTTCGTTGCTGCTCGGCCTCATGCTGATTGTCGGCGGCGTCGCCATCGTCGCCTGGTCGGATCGACGGGAAACCCTCACCGCAACCGGGGGCTGAACGCGGCGCCGCCGGGCCGCGGCCTTCCATTCCTTGTTCCCGGCGAGCCTGCGCGCCATATTGCAGTATGCGCAAAATCCCGCTCGAAACATTTGACAATCTCGGCGAATCGCTCGGCCTGCGCAAACCGGTTCAGGGGAAGATCTGCGACCACCCGACCTGCACCGAGTCCGCCGAACACCGCGCGCCGAAATCGCCGGCGGCGCTCAATGACTATTACTGGTTCTGCTTTCCGCACGCCGCCGAATACAACAAGGCGTGGAACTATTACAAAGGCCTGAGCGAAGAGCAGATCGAGCGCGAAATCCAGCGCGATACCCTGGGCCGCCGGCCGACCTGGCCGCTCGGAATGCGCGTCGGCCGGATGGCCGGCCGGTTCGACGCCCGCGACGATGGCATTGCCGAAACGGCCGGCTATTTCCGGAAAAACGGCCGGCACAGGCCGGGTTTCGGGGCTGCCTGGCGAGTGCCCGGTACGGCAGAACAGCGCGCGCTCGAGACCTTGCAGTTGACCGGCGCGGCCGATATGACAGAGGTGAAGGCGCGCTACAAGGCGCTCGCCAAGAAATACCATCCCGATGCGAACGATGGCGATGCAGCCGCCGAAGACCGGCTGAAAGCCGTCAACGAGGCCTACGCGGTCCTGAAGAAGAGCCTGGGCGCGCCGCGCGGCCGATAAGAATCCGGAAAAGCAAACGGGCCGCCGCCCGACCGGCGCAGACGCCCGACCAACGAAAGGCGAAACAGTGAGCAACGCCCCCGCCAGCACGGCAGACGCCGCGCCGATGAGCGAGATCGTCGTTTCCGATCCCGACATCAAGGTCGATGTCCGGCAGACCTTCGGACTCGAAATCGACTGGGAGGTGCCGGCGTTCAGCCAGCAGGACTCCCACGTTCCCGACATCGATCCCGCCTACTATTTCGATTACGAGACGACGCTCGCGATCCTCGCCGGATTCGCTCACAACCGGCGGGTCATGATTCAGGGTTATCACGGCACCGGCAAGTCGACCCATATCGAGCAGGTCGCCGCGCGGCTGAACTGGCCGTGCATCCGCATCAACCTGGACAGCCACATCAGCCGGATCGACCTGGTCGGCAAGGACGCCATCGTGCTGCGCGACGGCAAGCAGATCACGGAGTTCCGCGAAGGCATCCTGCCCTGGGCGATCCAGCGGCCGACCGCCCTGGTGTTCGACGAATACGACGCCGGCCGGCCGGACGTCATGTTCGTGATCCAGCGGGTGCTCGAAGTCGAGGGCAAGCTGACCCTGCTCGACCAGAGCCGGGTGATCCGCCCGCACCGCTCGTTCCGCCTGTTCTCGACCGCCAACACGGTCGGCCTCGGCGACACGACCGGCCTGTATCACGGCACCCAGCAGATCAACCAGGGCCAGATGGACCGCTGGTCGATCGTCGGCACGCTGAACTATCTGGAGCACGAGGCGGAGGTGAAGATCGTCCTCGCCAAGGCGCCGGAATACGACACGAAGGAGGGCAGGGAGAAGATCGGCGCGATGGTGGCGGTCGCCGACCTCAGCCGGTCGGGCTTCATGGCCGGGGACATCTCGACCGTGATGTCGCCGCGGACGGTCATCATGTGGGCGCAGAACGCCACCATCTTCGGCGACCTGGGCTATGCCTTCCGGGTGACCTTCCTCAACAAGTGCGACGAGGTCGAGCGGCCGACCATCGCGGAATACTACCAGCGCTGTTTCGGCTCGGAACTGCCGGAAAGCGCGGTCAAGGCGGGGCTGGCCTAGACAGCCGGGACCGATCGATCGGGAAATGGGCCGGGAGTCATGCCGGATCCGAACGAACCGCTTGACGTTCTGCTCCAGGTCACCGGCGCGGCCATGCGCGCCATTTCCCGGGAGCCCGAGCTCAACGTCACCTTTGCGCAGGACGGGCCGCAGGCGTCCGGCCACCAGGTGCGCCTGGCGCCGCCGCCGCGCGACCTGAACTATCTCGACGTCTCGGAAATGCGCGGCCACAGCGATTCGATCGCCTTGCGCCTGCGCCATCACGACGAGGAAACCCATGTCCGCCGCATGCCGCGGACGGAGTTGGCCCGGCAGGTCTACGATTCGGTGGAACGCGCCCGCTGCGAGGCGATCGGCGCGCGCCGGATGATCGGCCTGCGCGAGAATCTGGCCGCGGCCCACGAGCAGCGCTGCCGGGAGGAAGGCTTCGACCGGGTCACCGAGCGCAGCGAAGAAGATCTGCCGGAAGTGCTCGGCTATCTGGCGCGCGAGGCTTTCACCGGCCAGCCGCCGCCGGCGGCCGCGCGCACGATGGTCGATCTCGCGCGCGCCTCGCTGGAACGGCAGATCGGCCGGAACCTCGACCGGCTCTCGGACCTGGTCGAGGACCAGGAGGAATTTGCCAGGCTGGTCCGCAAGCTGATCAGCGACTTGCATCTGGAAGACGATGCGCAACCGGCGGACCGGGAGCAGGACAGCGACGAGGAAGACGAACAGGAGCAGGGCGGCGGCGAGAGCGACAGCCAGGGCAGCGACGACGGCGACGATTCGGCCGACGCCAGTATTCCGACCGAAGCGATGGAATCGGACGAGACCGACGACGCCGACGGCACCTCCGACGGCGCCGACGCCGAATACATGGCGGACGAGGGCGACGACGAGCCGGCGGGCCCGAGCCAGATTCCGCGCCACGACCACAATCTCAACCCGGACGACCGCAACGCCTACCGGGTGTGGTCGACGGCGCATGACGAGGTCATCGCCGCCGAAGATCTGTGCGACCCGGAGGAGCTGGCCCGCCTGCGGCAGAATCTGGATCAGCAGCTCCTGCGTCTCCAGACCGTCATCGCCAAGCTGGCCAACCGGCTGCAGCGCAAGCTGCTCGCCAAGCAGAACCGGTCGTGGGAGTTCGACCTCGAGGAGGGAATCCTGGATACAGCGCGGCTCGACCGGGTTGTCATCAACCCGATGGATCCGCTGTCCTACAAGCAGGAGACCGACATCGAGTTCCGCGACACCATCGTCACGCTGCTGATCGACAACTCCGGCTCGATGCGCGGCCGGCCGATCTCGGTGGCGGCGGTGAGCGCCGATATCCTGGCGCGCACCCTGGAGCGCTGTGCGGTCAAAGTGGAGATCCTCGGCTTCACGACTCGCGCGTGGAAGGGCGGCCAGGCGCGCGAAGCGTGGCTCGCCGCCGGCAAGCCGGCGAATCCGGGGCGCCTGAACGACCTGCGCCACATCGTCTACAAGGCGGCCGATGCGCCGTGGCGGCGCGCGCGCAAGAATCTCGGCCTGATGCTGCGGGAAGGCATCCTCAAGGAGAATATCGACGGCGAGGCCCTGTTGTGGGCGCACAACCGGATGATCGGCCGGCCGGAGCGGCGCAAGATCCTGATGGTGATTTCCGACGGCGCGCCGGTCGACGATTCCACCCTGTCGGTCAATCCCGGCAACTATCTGGAAAAGCATCTGCGCGACACGATCCAGTGGATCGAGGCCATGTCGCCGGTGCAGCTGCTCGCGATCGGCATCGGCCACGACGTGACGCGCTATTACCGCCGAGCGGTGACGCTGGTGGACGCCGAACAGCTCGGCGGCACGATCATGGACGAGCTGACCGCCCTGTTCGACGAGGATTCCGCCCCGCCGATGCGCCAACCGATCCACGGGCGGCGCCGGGCGGCGTGACATGCCGACCCTGCTGGCCCGCAACGCGCGCGTCCTTGCCCTCATGGACGACGCGGGGACGGAAATTCCGGACGGCGGCCTGTTCTGCCGCGACGGCGTCGTCGAACAGGCCGGACCGAGCGCGGCGCTGCCGCAGAGCGCGGACGAAATTATCGACCTGACCGGCCATGTCGTCATTCCCGGTCTGGTCAACACCCATCACCATCTGTGCCAGAACCTGACGCGGGCGGTGCCGGCGGCGCAGAACGCGCCGCTGTTCGGCTGGCTCCAGACCCTCTATCCGATCTGGCAGCGCATGGGGCCGGACCATATCCGCGTCTCCGCGCTGGTCGGGCTGGCCGAACTGGCGCTGTCCGGCTGCACGGCGTCGTCGGACCATCTGTATCTTTTTCCCAACGGTTCGCGGCTGGACGACCAGATCGAGGCGGCGGTCGCACTCGGCTTCCGCTTTCACGCGACCCGCGGCGCCATGAGCATCGGCGAGAGCAAGGGCGGCCTGCCGCCGGACAGCCTGACCGAAGACGAGGATTTCATCCTGAAGGACACCGTCCGGGTCATCGAGGCGTTCCACGACCCGGACCCGATGGCGATGGTGCGAGTCGCCGTCGCGCCCTGCTCGCCCTTCACCGTAAGCCAGGACCTGATGCGCCAATCGGCCGTCCTCGCCCGGCAGTACGGCGTGCGCCTGCACACCCATCTGGCGGAGAATGTCGAGGATATCGACTATTCCCTCGAACGCTTCGGCATGCGGCCGGGGGAGTATATCGAGGATGCCGGCTGGGCCGGCGACGACGTCTGGCACGCCCATTGCGTCCGTCTCGACGAGAACGAAACCGAACTGTTCGCGCGGACCGGCACCGGCATCGCCCATTGCCCCGGCTCCAACATGCGCCTCGCCAGCGGGATCGCGCCGCTGCGCGCCTGGCTCGACGCCGGGGTCAGGGTCGGCCTTGGGGTCGACGGCTCGGCCTCCAACGACGACGCCCATTTGCTCGGCGAGGCCCGCCAGGCCATGCTGCTGCAGCGGGTCAAGGGCAATGCCGCGGAACTCACCGCGCGCGAAGCCCTGCGCGTCGCCACGCGGGGCGGCGCTTCGGTCCTGGGCCGCGACGACATCGGCAGCCTGGAGCCGGGCAGGGCGGCCGATTTCGCGGCCTTCGACCTGAACCAGCCGGCGCTGGCCGGGGCGGACTGGGATCCGCTGGCCGCGCTGGTCTTCTGCCGCCCGCCCTGCGCCGCCTGGACCGTTATCGCCGGCAAGCCGGTCGTCCGCGAAGGCCGGATCGCCACGGTCGACATTGGCAGGGCGCTGACCGAACACCGCCGGCTGACGCGGGAACTGATCGACGGGGGGTGAGAGGCCGCTTTAGAGAAACCAACAATGCTGCCCCGGACTTGATCCGGGGCCCAGGGGCCGCCCGAAAGGCCCTTGCCTGTGCCTCCTGGTCCCCGGATTTCCGCTTCGCTCCATCCGGGGTGGCACCGAGTGGTGGAAAACAGTGTTGGCAGGCGGGACAGCGGCAGGACGCAGACGCACTGTCACAGAGTACGGCCTCCGAAATTTCCGTCCCAAAGGCCTTGAAACGGCAACGGCGATACCCATATATCCATCATCTTAGAATTATTCTAATTTAGGAGCATCCCCGATGAAGATCGATATCGGCATCGACGACGAATCCCGCAGCGAGATCGCCGGCGGCCTGTCCCGGCTGCTGGCCGACACCTACACGCTCTACCTGAAGACCCACAACTTCCACTGGAACGTGACGGGCCCGATGTTCAACACGCTGCACCTGATGTTCGAGCAGCAATACACCGAACTCGCGGCCGCAGTGGACGAGATTGCCGAACGCATCCGGGCGCTGGGCGAGCCGGCGCCGGGCAGCTATTCGCAATACGCCGCGCTCAGTTCGATCGGCGAGGAGACCGGCGTGCCGTCGGCGGAGGACATGATCCGGCAGCTCGTGGCGGACCAGGAGGCCGTCGTGCGCACGGCCCGCTCGGTTTTCCCGGCGGCCGAGGCGGCGAGCGACGAGCCGACCGCCGACCTGCTGACCCAGCGCATGCAGGTCCACGAGAAGACCGCCTGGATGCTGCGCAGCATGGTGTCGTAAGGCGCCCTTCGATACGCCCCGGCCAAGGGCCGGGGCTACTCAGGGTGAGGGTGAGGGGAATGAACTCATTACACACCCTCATCCCGAGTAGGCGCGCTTGCGCGCCGTATCGAGGGACGCCGCGCCGCCGCGGTTCCATCCGAAGCAGACTCGCGCTACGCGGCGCCCGCTTTCTCCGCCTCCATCGCCTTGAGGCCGAGCTTGTTGATCTTGCCCGGTCCGGTCTTGGGCAGCGCCTCGACGATGCGGACGATCTTCGGCCGCTTGTATTTCGCCAGGTTGGCCTCGGCGTGGTGCAGCAGTTCGTCGACATCGGCCTCCGCGCCGGGCTGTAGCGCCAGATAGACGCAAACGGCCTCGCCGAGAAAATCGTCGGGCACGGCGATGGCGGCGGCTTCGGCGACGGCCGGGTGGCTCATCATCACCTCGTCGACCTCGCGCGGATAGACGTTGAAGCCGCCGACCAGGATCATCTCCTTCTTGCGGTCGACCAGGAACAGGTAGCCGTCCTCGTCCAGGTAGCCGACGTCGCCGGTGTAGAGCCAGCCGTCGTGGATCGCCTCGGCGGTTTCTTCCGGCCGGTTGCGGTAGCCGATGGTGAACTGGGGGCCGCGCAGCCGGACTTCGCCGCGCTCGCCGACCGGCATGGCCTGCGTGCCGGTCTCCAGGTCGACGATCTCGATCCGCGTCTCCGGCGGCACCGCGCCGACCGACAGGCGCTTCCTGGTCCCGTGGGTCGGGTTGAGGCAGATCGGCGCGCCCTCCGACATGCCGTAGCCTTCCATGATCTCGTTGCCGGTGCGCGCGTGCCAGCGCTCCAGCAGGTCGGCGGGGAGGGGAGAGCCGCCGCCCATGCTGTGGCGCAGCGCGCTCAGGTCGGCGTCCGCGATCGCCTCCGAGCCGAGCAGGCCGAGGAAGATCGCCGCGGGCCCGCCGGCGAAGACGGTGACGCGGTGCCGGACCAGCTCGCCGATCACGAGGTCCGGCCGGTATTGCGGTACGATCACCATGGTCGCCCGGATGTAGAGCGGGAAGACCAGCGTGAAATCGTGGCCCCAGATATGGAACATCGGCGCGACGTTCAGCACGGTCTCGCCGCCGAACTCGAAGCGCCACATGGCCCGGGTCTGCCGGCTGAAATGGTCGAGCGAACTGTGGACATGCTCGGCGCCCTTGGGCAGGCCGGTCGTGCCGCCGGTGAAGAACATAAGGCAGCGGTCCTCGGGCCGCGGCCGCTCCTGCGGCAGAGACAGGCTTTCGTCCGCCGCCCAGGGCCAGATGTCGATGCCGCCGTCGCCGACGGTCAGCACGTCCGGCCCGCCGTCGCGGGCGAGCGCCCGGAGCCGTTCTGCGAAGGGCGGCGAACAGGCGATCGCCGCGGGTTCGACATCGGCGATCAGCCGGTCGAGTTCGCGGTCGGTGTAGCCGGGATTGAGCGGCGCGGTCTGCATGCGCGCGGCGTAGGCGCCCATCAGGGCGACCGCCGTCTCGATGCCGTTGCCCATGACCATGGCGATGCGGTCGCCCGGTGCGTAGCGCCCGGCCAGATACCGCGCCATTCCGGCGACGGCCTGGCGGTATTCGGCGAAGGTGAGTTGCCGGTCCCCGCAGATCAGGGCCGTGCGATCCGGTTGCAGTTCGGCGGCCGCATCCAGCGCGTCGATGACGGTCGGATAGTGCGGGTCGCCCTCGACGTAATCGAAGTGCGGATAGCCGGGTTTCATCACGGCGCCCTCCCGGTTCGCTCGCATTTCCCAATCCTGCCGTGCCGGCAATTCTGAATTGGCGATCCGCCGCGTCAAGGCAGGAGAAGCGCTAAAGCCCCAGATAGGCCTCGCGGACCCGGTCGTCCTGCAGCAGGTCCCCGCCCGGCCCGCTCAGCACGATGCGGCCGTTTTCCAGCACATAGGCCCGGTTCGCCATCTTGAGCGAAAGGGCGACATTCTGTTCGACCAGGATGATCGGCGTGCCGTCGGCGTTCAGGCGTTCGACGATGCCGAACACCTCCTGGACGATGGTCGGCGCCAGGCCGAGGGACGGCTCGTCGAACATGATCAGCTCGGGCTGGCCGAGCAGGCAGCGGCCGATCGCAAGCATCTGCTGTTCGCCGCCGGACAGCGTGCCGGCCTGCTGTTCGGCGCGGTCGCGCAGGATCGGGAACATGGCAAAGACCCGCTCCATGGTCTCCGCGCTCTTCGCCCGGCCGCGCTCCAGATAGGCGCCGACCTCCAGATTTTCGCGCACCGTCAGCCCGGCGAAGATCTGGCGGCCCTCGGCAACCTGGCCGACGCCGAGGTTGCAGATGCGGTGGCTCGGCCAGCCGGTGATGTCGACGCCCTTGTAGACGATGTGCCCGGAGCGCGGCTTCTCGATCCCGGCGATGGTGCGGATCAACGAACTCTTGCCGGCGCCGTTCGAGCCCACGACCGCGACGATGTCGCCTTCGCCGACCTCCAGCGACACGTCGTCGAGCGCCTGGGCGTCGCCGTAGAACAGGTTCAGACCGCTGATGCGCAGAATCACAGGTCCTGGTCCCCGAGATAGCATTCCAGGACCGCCGGATCGCGCACGATCCGCTCCGGCGTGCCTTCGCTGATCTTCTCGCCGTGATGGAGCACGGTGATGTGCTCGGACAGCGCCATCACGGCGCGCATGACATGCTCGATCAGCAGGATGGTGAGCCCGGTATCGTCGCGCAGCCGGCGCAGGGTCGCGACCATGCGGTCGGTTTCCGAGGGCCGCAGGCCGGCCATTACCTCGTCGAGCAGCAGCAGGCGCGGGCCGGTCGCGAGCGCCCGGGCGACCTCAAGGCGCTTGCGGTCGGGCAGGGTCAGGTTGGCGGCGTGCTGGGCGGCCCGGGTATCGAGTTCGAGCATTTCCAGGAAACCGCGCGCCGATGCCGTGGCTTCCGCGACGGTGCCGGCGCCGTGCAATGCCGCGACCGTGACATTTTCCAGTACGGTCATCTGGGCGAAAGGCTTGACGATCTGGAAGGTGCGGCCGATCCCGGCATGGCAGATTTCGTCGGGCCGCCGGCCGGTGATATCGGCGCCGCCGAGATGGACCGATCCGTTGTCCGGGCGGAACACGCCGGCGATCACGTTGAAGAGGGTCGTCTTGCCGGCGCCGTTCGGCCCGATCAGGGCCGCGATGCCGCGCTCGGCGACGTCGAACGACACGTCGCTCAGGGCCAGCAGGCCGCGAAAGCTCTTGCTCACGCCATCGACCCGAAGCAGCGGACTCATCGCGTCCGGCCCTCCGCCGCCTGCCGCGTCAGGCGCAGCTTGTCCCGCACCCAGGGCCACAGCCCCTTCGGCTTGAAGAGCACGATGAGGACGACGATGAAGCCCCAGATCAGCAGCTTCAGCCCGTCCAGCTTGATCTGCGGATCGATGACGCCCCAGTGTTTCAGCAGGTCGATCGCCTCGGTCACGATCTCGCCCAGCGGCGTCAGGATGAAGGTGCCGAAGATCGGGCCGAACAGGGTGCCGACCCCGCCGACGATGGAGCCGAGCGTGGCCTCGATGGAGCGCTCGATGTTGAAAACGATCTCCGGGAACAGGCTGTTCTGGTAGAAGGCGTAGAAGACGCCCGCCACGCCCGCCATGCCGGAGGAGATCGCGACGGCATACATCTTGTAACGCAGGATGTTGACGCCGAGCGCCTGGGCGGCCTCGGCATCGTCGCGGATCGCCTGCCAGTAGTAGCCGAGCCGGCTGCGCAGCAGGAAGCGGCACAGGACGAGCGCGCCCAGGGCCAGCGCCATGATGAGGTAGTAGTACATCTCCGGCGCGCCGCGCAGGTTCGCCAGGTCGATGCCGTGCCGGTCCGCCTCCGACACCTTCAGGAAGAAGCCTTCGGTGGCGCCGAGCCACGGCACATGATCGATCACGATGCGCACGAACTCGGCAAAGGCGATGGTGAGCAGCGCGAAATAGACCCCGCCGATGGCGAAGCGGAACCCCAGATAGCCGATCAGCAGACCCATCGACACCGCCAAGCCGATGGCCGGCAGCACGCCGACGACCGGCGGCAGGCCGACCGCCGCGAACAGGTAGGCCGCCGTGTAGGCGCCGATGCCGACGAACAGGGCGTGGCCGATCGAGAGCAGCCCGGCGAAGCCGAGCATGAGGTTCCAGGACTGGCCGATCAGCGCCAGGTAGAAGACGGTCGTGGCGACCGTCATGATGTAGGAGCCGCCCCAGAAGGGCAACAGCAGGAGCAGCAGGAGAAACGCCCCGCCGAGCCAGAGCCCGGCCGGCGAGAGCGGGCCGAAGAACCGGCGGACCGGCGTCATCGGACGGCCTTGCCCAGCAGGCCCTGCGGCCGCAGCAGCAGGATCAGGATCAACAGGCCGAAGCTGAAGGCGGTCTTCATCGACGGCTGGAACAGGACCGCCGCGAGGGCTTCCGACACGCCGATCAGGATACCGCCGACCAGCGCGCCGAACAGGCTGCCGAGGCCGCCGATGATGACGATGACGAAGGCGAGCAGCGTGTAGCCCGGCGCGAGGTAGGGATGGACCTCGAACAGCAGCAGGATGATCGCGCCGGCCGCGCCGAGGCAGGCCGCGCCGATGCCGAAGGTCAGCGCATAGAGCCGGCTGACGTTGAGGCCGACGACCTGCGCCCCCATGCGGTTGTCGGCGCAGGCGCGGATCGCCTTGCCGGTCGCGGTGTATTTGAAGAAGGCGAGCAGCAGGGAGGCGACGATGACGGCCGCAATCGCGGCGAACATCTTCGGATAGTCGATGATGATTTCGCCGAAGGCGAAGGAATCCCATGCGTAATCGACCTGCACGCCCTGGGCGTCCGGTCCGAAGATCAGCAGCAGGGCGCTCACGATCATGATCGCGATGGCGGCCAGCAGCAGGAACTGCATATGCTCGGGCAGGTGCGACACCCGGCTGACCACGACGAGCTGCAGGACATAGCCGAAGGCGAACATCAGCGCCGCCGCCAGCGGCACCGACAGCAGCGGGTCCAGCCCCAGCCAGCGGAACATGAGCAGCGCGAAGAACATGCCCATGACCATGATCTCGCCATGGGCGAAATTGACGATGCGGATAACGCCGAAAATGACCGAGAGGCCGAGCGCGCTGAGGCCGTAGACCAGCCCGATCAGCAATCCGCTCGCGACCGCATTGGCCAGAGTCCAGAAATCCAAGCCTGAGTCCCCCGACCCGGCCTAAGGGGAGAGCAGACCGGGTTTCGCGTGCCGTCCCGTGGCCGCCCCCGCCGGCGCGCTATGCGGTCGGCGGGGCCGGCTGCTGCCTGCTAGCGTTTGTTCCAGGGCCGCATCGGCCAGACCGGCTTGGCGACAGCCGCGAATTCCGGCAGCACAACCAGCGTCTTGCCGCCACGGTTCTGCACCGCGCCGCACGGCACGTAGGGCACTTGGCCCTTCTCGTTGAACTTGATGCCGTGGCCGATGGTCGTGTTGTTGCTGATGTTCGTGGCCCGCAGCGCCGCCTGCAGATCGGTGTTCTTGGTCGAACCCGCGCGCTTGAAGGCGTCGGCCACGATCAGCATCGCATCGAAGGTATACCCCTGGTTTGCCGTGATGCTGCGGCCCGGGAACCGCTTCTGATAGGCGTCGCGCATCTTGCGCGCCATTTCCTTCTTGTAGTCGACCCACGGCACGAGATTGATGACGTCGTCGCCGTATTTGCCGGTCGCCTTGAGATACGGGTCCTCGTACCAGCCCGGCCCGGTGGACAGAATTCCCATCAGGTCGACGCGCTGGCGCACCAGTTCCTTGGTGATCGCGATGGCGTCGTTCAGCCGGCTGACCGCCCAGAGCGCATCCGGCTTGGCGGCCTTGACCTTGCGCACTTCGGCGGAGAAATCCCGGCCGTAGGGATCGTAGGGAATCTTCTCGACGATCTTGTACGGCATCTTGAATTTCGGCGTCAGCGCCATCAGGGCGCCGGAAAGGCTGGTGCCGAAGGTGTCGTTGACGTGCAGCAGGGCCACGCTTTTCGGCGTCGCGCCGCCCATGGCGAACAGCTTTTTCTGATTCTTGAACGCGTCGCCGACGATCATCGGGCCGGTCGGGAAATTGCGGAACACCCATTTGTAGCCAAGCTCGGTGAGCTTCGTGACCGCCGCGATATTGACGACCAGCGGAATGTTCTTCTGCTCGCACACCTGGGCCGCGGCCATGGTCTGTCCGGAATCGAAGGCGCCGACGATGATGTTGGCGCCGGCGTCGATCAGCTTCTCCGCCTGGGCGCGTGCGACATCGACCTTGGTCTCGGTATCGCCGAGCATGTATTCCATCTCGGGATAGCCCATTGCGCTCAGCACTTCCGGCGCAACGTCCGCGCCGCGCTGGCAGTCGATGCCGATCTGCGCCTGCGGCCCCGAGCGCGGCAACAGGATGCCGACCTTGATCTTGCCGGCAGCCAGGCCGTGGCGCAGCGGGACGGCCGCGGCGACCGCGCCGGCGCCGGCGCCGGCCAGAACCGTGCGGCGGCTTACAGCCGATGTTTTCCTGGTCGTCATTATTTCCTCCCTCGTGCAAGGCAATTCCCGGACGAATTGAGTGTATCCGGTCGCCTCTGGTAGGTCTATAGACCGGCGACAGACGCGGGACAGGAGGAAACCGGATGGCGGATCGCGACCTGCGCGCCTTCTTCATCGGCGGCAAATGGGTGGCGCCGGACGGCACGGCGGAATTTCTCGTCCTCAATCCCGCGACCGAAGCGCGGATCGGCACGATCGTGCTCGGCAACGATGCCGATGTCGACCGCGCCGTGGCTGCGGCCGCCGCCGCCTTCGAGGACTATTCGCGGACGACTAAGGCGGAGCGGCTCGCTCTGCTACGCCGTCTGCTGAAGGAATCCGAAGCCCGGCTGGAGGACCTGGCGCAGGCGATGACCGCGGAGATGGGCGCGCCGATCACCATGTCGCGCGAGGCCCAGGCCGATGCCGCGGTCGGCCATCTCAAGGCCTTCATCGAGGCGCTGGAGAAGCAGGAGGAGCGCGAGACCCTGCCGAACGGCGAGATCCTGGTACGGGAGCCGATCGGCGTGTGCGGCCTGATCACGCCGTGGAACTGGCCGATCTACCAGATCGCGCTCAAGGTCATTCCGGCGCTCGCGGCCGGCTGTACCTGCGTCCTGAAGCCGTCGGAGCACACGCCGCTGTCGGCGGTCCTTTATGCCGAGATCGTCGATGCCGCCGGGTTCCCGCCCGGCGTCTTCAATCTGATCCAGGGCGAAGGCCCGATCGCCGGGGCCGCCCTGTCGCGCCATCCGGACGTCCAGATGATGTCGTTCACCGGTTCGACCCGGGCCGGCATTGCGGTGACGAAGGACGCGGCCGACACCGTGAAGCGGGTGACGCTGGAGCTGGGCGGCAAGTCGCCCAACCTGGTCTTCGCCGACTGCGACCTGGAGGAAAGGGTCGCGAACTCGGTAATGGAATGCTTCTACAACACCGGCCAGTCCTGCGACGCGCCGACCCGGATGTTGGTCGAGCGCAGCTGCTACGAGGAGGCGAAGGCGATTGCGAAGGCCGCCGCCGAGGCCACGGTGGTCGGCGATCCCGGCGAGGAGGGCGAGCGGCTCGGCCCGCTGTTCGACCGGATCCAGTTCGACCGGGTCCAGGCGCTGATCGAAATGGGGATCGAGGAGGGTGCGACCCTGCTGACCGGCGGGCCGGGCCGGCCCGAGGGTCTGGAGACTGGCTGGTATGTCCGGCCGACGGTCTTTTGCGACGTGCGCAACGACATGACGATCGCACGCCGGGAGATTTTCGGCCCCGTGCTGGCAATGATGCCGTTCGACGACGAGGACGAGGCCATCGCGATCGCCAACGACACGCCCTACGGCCTCGCCGCCTTTGTCCAGACCGGCGACCCGGAACGGGCCGAGCGCGTCGCGGCGCGGTTGCGGGCCGGCGCCGTCCACATCAACGGCGGCGTCTATCAGTACGGCTCGCCGTTCGGCGGCTACAAACAGTCCGGCGTCGGCCGCGAGGGCGGCATCTGGGGGCTGGAGGATTATCAGGAAACCAAAATCCTGCACTTCCCGTAGGCGTCCGCCGCCGCCCGCCGAGTCGCAAAGGATAGTCCGAAACCGTCGATGGCCGATCTGCAACGCCGCGATCCGAAATCAGCCGCTGCCGGCACGGCGCGTTCCGGGCGGTGGCGGCTGTCGATGTCGTCGATCCTCATCCTCAGTTTCGGGTCGCTGGTCGCCGTGGCGCTGCTGCTCGTTCTGGGCTTCACCATCGTCGGCGCGACCCGCAATACGGTCGATCTGCTGCGCGAACGCGCGGAACTCGGCATTGCGCTCATTTCAAAGGAGGTGGATACCCATCTCCAGTCAGCGTCGAACCAGGCGTCGTTCGTCGCCGGTATGGTCGAGAGCGGCCGGATCGACGTGCGCGACCGGGGCAGGCTGAAATCCCTGATGATCGGGGCCATGGCCGCCGATCCCGCCATCGGCGCCATCGCGTTCGTATTCCCCGACGGCGAGACCGAAGTCGTCGACCGGCTGGCCGATCCGGTCCGGCATTACCGGGCACAGCTCGGCGCCGACCCGCTCGTCCGGCGCGGCCTCCGCTATGCACGCGATAACGACAAGCCGGTCTGGCTTCCGCCGGCCTACCGGCCGGACATCAAGCGGACCATCCTCACGCTCGAACGGCCGATCCGGCGGGACGGAAAGCTCCTCGGCGTGCTGGCGTCGGTGATCAGCGTCGGCAGCCTGTCCGAGCGCCTGAATACCGCCTTCGGGGACCTCGGAACCAATATCTTCGTGCTCTACGGCAAGGACAGGGTCCTCGCCCACAGCCTGATGGCGGAGTCCTATCCCGGCCTGAGCGTCGAAAATCCGCTGCCCGCGGTGGCGGGGTTCGAAGATCCCGTTCTCGCGGCGATGTGGAAATCCGGTTCGATCAGACCCTTGAGAATTGCGCTCGACCCTCCCTTGCAGGGTCATGTGGCGAATATCGACGGCGCCGATCATGTGTTCGTATACAGGAAAATCGAATCATACACCGCCGTGCCGATCTACGCCGGCGCGCGTTTCCGGAGCGACGTCGTGGCCGGCGAGCTCGACCGCCTGCGCGATGCGATCGTCGTCGGGATCGCGGCCATTGCCGCTTCGATTGTCCTTGCCGTCTTCATCGGGCGGCGTCTGGCCCGGCCGGTGATGCGCCTGTCCGCCGCCGCCCGGCTGATCGGCCAGATGAACCTGGACGAGATCCGCGACCTGCCGCCCAGCCGGGTGCGCGAACTCGACCAGCAGTCGAGCGCGTTCAACGCCATGAGCGGGGCCTTGCGATGGTTCCAGGCCTACGTCCCGCGACCTCTGGTGCGCCAGCTGCTCGCGGCGGGGAACCTGGCCGGCCTGGAATCGGACCGGCGCAACGTCACCGTGATGTTCACCGATATCGCCGGATATTCGACGGTTTCCGAGGGCAAGAGCGCCACCGAGATCGCCGACCTGCTCAACCGCCACTTTTCCATCCTGACCGAGGAGATCGAGGCGGAAGACGGCACGGTCGACAAGTTCATCGGCGACAGTGTGATGGCGTTCTGGGGCGCGCCGGAAAAGCAGAAGAACCGCGCCGCCCACGCCTGCCGCGCGGCGCTCGCCATCCGGCGCCGCATCGCCGCAGACAACGAGGCCCGCGCGGCTGCCGGCGAACCGCCCGTCCGGGTGCGCATCGGCATCCAGTCCGGCGAGGCGACCGCCGGCAATATCGGCAGCCGGAGCCGGCTCAACTACACGGTGATCGGCGATACGGTGAACATCGCCCAGCGGCTCGAACAGCTCGGCAAGCAGGTGTCGCCGGATGCCGAGGTCGCAATCGTCGTCGGCGCCGCGACGGCCGCCGATGCCGGCCCGGCCTTTGCCTTCGAGCCGGTCGGCGAAATGGCGGTCAAGGGCCGCGCCGCGCCTGTGGAGGTCTACCGGCTGCTCGGCACGCAGGGCTGATCCGCGCCGCCGCCTTCCGCAGATTCGAGCAGGCAGGCAGCCGACCTTTCCGAAAATGTGTGCGTGCAATCAATCGGCCGGGCCCTTACACTCCGAAGCGTCGATCCTGCACTCAAGGGCGGCGGGCGACGGCTGCATGGAGCGCAGGATTCGACCCATAGCGCTTAATCTGTGGGAGGGAACCATGCGTGCAATTCATTTGTCCGGAATTTCGATTTTGGCCTCGGCCGGGCTGCTGGCGGCGAGCCTCGCCGCGCCGGCGGCGGCGAAGGAGGCCGAACTGCGCTTCGTCTCCAACTGGGGCAAGAACCTCTATTCGGTGAAACGCACCATCGAGTGGTCCCAGGAATTCAACAAGAGCGCCGCGGCCAAGGCGGCCAAGATCAGCATCAAGTATATCGGCGGGCGCGAGGTGACGCCGCCGTTGCAACAGCTGACCGCGCTGCGCAAGGGCGTCTTCGACATGCTGTTCGGTGCCGCCGGCTACTATCTCGGCGCGGTGCCGGAGTCCTTCGCCATCTACGGCTCGAAGATCACGCCGATGGAGGCGCGCAAGAATGGCGGCCTCGAACTGCTCAACCGCATCTATCGCAAGAAGGCCAACGCCCATGTGCTCGGCTGGGTCGCCGGCGGGGTCGGCGTCAACCTGTGGCTGAAGAAGAAGCCCAAGGTCAAAGCCGACGGCACGCCGGACCTGAGCGGGATGAAGATCCGCGGCATCGCAGGTCTGCACCGCGAATGGCTCAAGGCCATGGGCGCGACCCAGATCAGCGTCCCCGCACCCGGCATCTACAACGCGCTCGAGCGCAACCTTGTCGACGGCGCCGCCTGGCCCGGCCTGGGCATTATGGGCTTCGGCTTCCAGAAGTTCGTCAACTACCGGGTCGACCCGATGGTCTGGCAGTTCGACAACCTGATCTGGATCAATCTCGACAAGTGGAATTCACTGACCCAGGCGCAGCGCGACGCCCTGACGACGTCGGTAATCGCCTATGAGCCGATTGCGCACGTCTTTTACGAAAAGCTGGTCGCCGAGCGCTGGGCCAAGCTCGGCGAGCAAGGTGTCAAGTCGTTCGAGCTCACCGGCGCGGCAGCCCGGCGCTATATCGCGGCGGCCGAAAAGGTGCAGTGGGACCAGGTGAAGAAGCTGGCGCCGAACGAATACGACGAGCTGCGCAAGAAGTTCCCGCCGTCGCCGGTCAACTAGTCGGCGGAGGAGCAACGCCGACACCTTGCAGCGGGCGTGCGTTACCTCGTCCGGCTCTATGATGGGCTGATCGTGGCGCTGGCGGCCGTCGCCGGCGCCATGCTCGCCGGCGTGTTCGTCATGATCGTCTACGACGTGACGGTGCGCGCGCTCGGCCACCAGCCGCCGGCGCACACCAGCGCGCTCAGCGAATACGCCATGCTCTACATGACCCTGCTGGCCGCGCCCTGGGTGCTGCGCAAGAAGGGCCATGTCTTCGTCGAGTTTCTGGCCGGGGCGCTGCCCGGACAGGTGCGCCGGGGCGTCCAGCGGAGCATCTATGTGCTCTGCATCGTCGTCTGCCTGGGCCTCGCCTATTACGGTTTGGGTGCGGCGCTCGACTACTGGGAGCGCGGCGAACTCGATATCCGGTCCATCGTGATCGCCAAATGGGCGTTCTATGCGCCCCTGCCGGTCGGCTTTTTCCTGTGCGCCGTCGAGTTCGGCCGATTCCTTGTCGGCGTTGACGACATGTACGACCGCGGGCCGGACATCGATACGGAAGGCATCTGACCGGCCGATGGAGTGGTACTGGACCGCCGCCATCGCCGTCGGCCTCGTCGTACTGCTGATGGGGCTGTCCGTCCCGGTCGCCATCGCCTTCTTCACCGTCAGCGCCCTCGGCGCTCTCTGGGTTTCCGGCGAACCGGGGCTGGAGCAGATCGCCGTCAACGCGCCGGCGTCGATCTCCTCCTACGCCTTCGTCCCGATCCCGCTTTTCCTTTTGATGGGCGAACTTTTTTTCCACACCGGGGTCGCCCGCCGGGTCTTCGACGCCTTCGACGCGCTGTTCGGCCGGCTGCCCGGCCGGCTCTCCTACGTGACGGTGGCGAGCGGCACCGCCTTCGCGGCGCTCTCCGGCAACTCTATGGGCAATACGGCGATGCTCGGCTCGCTGCTGGTGCCGGAAATGACCCGGCGGGGCTACAAGAAGCACATGTCGATGGGCCCGATCCTCGGCGTCGGCGGACTGGCGATGATCATCCCGCCGTCGGGCCTGGGCGTGCTGCTCGGCAGCCTCGCCATGATCGATATCGGCAAGCTGCTGATTGCCGGCGTCTTTCCCGGCCTGATCCTGGCCGCCCTCTATGCCCTGTTGATCACCATCCAGGTCCGGATCGACCCGGAGGCGGCGCCGCAATACGAGGTCGTTCCCGTTTCGCTCGGCCGCAAGCTCTTGCTGATCGCCAGCCAGCTCCTGCCGATGGGCGTCGTCATCTTCGCGGTGATCGGGCTGATCGTGCTCGGCATCGCCACGCCGGAGGAGTCCGCGGCCTTCGGCGTGCTGGGCGTGCTGGTGCTGGCCGCCGTCTTCCGCACGCTCACGCTGCGCGCCGTGATCCGGGCGCTCACCGGCGCGCTCCGCGTCACCTGCATGGTGCTCTTCATCGTCATCGCCTCCTACGCCTTCACGCAGATCCTCGCGCTGTCGGGCGCGACGCGCACCCTGGTCGATTCGGTGGCCACGATCGAACTGGCGCCGCTGCTCCTGCTGCTGGTCATGTTCTTGATTCTGCTCGTCATGGGCATGTTTATGGACGTGGTCTCGATCATGCTGCTGACGATCCCGATCTTCTTCCCGCTCGCCCAATCGCTCGGCTACAATCCGGTCTGGTTCGGTCTCGTCATGCTGCTGACCCTGGAGATCAGCATGGTGACGCCGCCCTTCGGGCTCGGCCTGTTCGTCATGCTGGGCGTCGCGCCCCGCGGCACGACCCTGGGCGACGTCGCGAAAGCCGCCGCGCCCTACGTCGTCTGCGACCTGATCCTCTTCGTCCTGCTGGTCGTGTTTCCGTCCATCGCCCTGTTCCTGCCCGGCCTCATGGAATGAACTGGCAGACAGGCGCGCCCCGCGGCCCGGTCAATCCGCTTCGAGCAGCAACGAAGCCGCCGCCGTCCAGTCCGGCTTGAAGCCGAGAATCCGCACGTCGTCGGAGAGCTGGGTATTGAACAGCCGGTTGTGCCAGAGGGTGTTGCGGTAGGCCGGCTCGTCCGGCGCCATCGCGCGTACGGCGCAGGACAGGCGCCAGGACTGGCTGAACTGGCGGAAATCGAGGCGGCAGGCCCCGATATCGACAAGCAGCGCCGCGAGTCGGGATTCCGGTAGGAACAGCCCCGTCATCTCGTCGGAGAAGCGGTTGGCGCGGTGATAGTGGGTCGATTGCAGGAAGGTCAGGCCCTTCTGGTAGACCTCGTTGGGATCGTGGTTCTTCCTGACCTGGAATTCGAAGAAATCCGTGCTTTCTTCCGGGTCGCTGCGCACCAGCAGGATGATCGTGCCTTCGGACAGCGTGCGGCCGTCCGCGGCCCGGATTTTCGGCCGCATCCCCTCCGACGGCCGGCCGCCGTCCTCGCGCATGGCGATCTGGCGGATCCGGCACTGCCAGGTGAGAAACTGTTGGCGCAGGGTTTCGGGGGTCATGAGTCGGGACATCGTTCAGCAGCCGGCGGCGACGTTAGACCGGATTCTTCGCTATCCGTACCGCTTATCCTGCGATCACCCGATATCGGTCCAGAGTTCGGCCGCCACATATCTGGATAGATGCTTCGGGTTGGTCGTGGCGACAATCACGTCCGTTCGCGCCAGCGTTGCTGCCTGTGCGGCCAGGATCACGTCGGCGTCCAGTGCCGGGTCGGGCGCCGTGGGGCGTCCTTGCTGGCGCGCCTCGGCCCAGAACGCCGCAGCCCGGCGCATCGCTGGGGTGTCTATCGGAAGAAATTCGACCTGCCCGATAAACGCATCGAGGCGCGCAATGCCCGAAGTTCGGCGCGCTCTGATGAGTTCCCGGCGTACTTCATAGTCTGCGATTTCGGGAACCAATACCGACGAGCCGCTACCAATCGCGTCCACGACCCAACGTCCGCACGCAGCCGCAAACTGCGATGCGCCGGGGTTCGTGACCAATCCGAGGGGCCCGCTGTCGAGCAGGATGGTGCGACTCACCAACTGCGGCCCTTCAACTCCTCGGGAAAGAGTTTGCGTGAAGAAGTCCGGTCCGTGTTCAGGCCGTCGACCAGACAGCCGATCGTTTCCCGGTGCTCCCCGGCATCCTGCGTTTCCGTCCACGAACGGATCAACGCATCGAGGGCCTCTGCTCCTCCTGTCGAAGGCTCGATGTCACTGGCCAACTCCGAGAGTTCCGGATTCGTCAGGTACAGGCCGCTCTTTGCGCAAAGCATCCAGATGGCGTTGTCGACCAGCACGACGGGCCTGCCGGCCGCGGTTGCGATTTCCTGCACCGCTTCCATGACGGCCAGACACGATCTTCCGGACGAGAAAGCAGGCGCCGCGCGCCCGTTCCTGCCGGGCCAGTCTTTGCAGGGCACCAGGCCGAACGAAGCCACGGCGCGTTTGACGTGCCGGTCGGGCTTGGCGACATCGAAGCCGAGATTCTTGAGCGCTTCGGCCGCCAGGGGCACCCCCAATCCGGGAAGCTTGTCCTTGCCCGGAGACCCCAAGCGCAGCGCCGCCTGCTTGGGATCCCCATCCAGTTGGCGCACGAGCGATGTGAAGTAGCTTTCCGCCGAGCCGTGAACGCTGCTGTGTTCGAAGAGTATTCGGGCGGCGTCGATGAGATTGACGAGGTCCCTTCGCAAAGTCACCGAACCGGCCTTCCGGCCCAGGAACCAGGGCACGATGCGTTCGCCGACTTCGCAAGCCGGAAGTCTGGCATACGATTCGAGGCTGAATCCGGAAAACAACTCGGCAAGCTCGGCCTGAACCCGTTCGACCTTCGACCAGTCCGTGTTGTTGGACAGCACCGCCAACAGCAATCCCTTGAAGATATTGTCGTCGCTCCAGGTCTTGCCGGCAGCCCTGTCTGCGACCGCCGCGACCTGATCGAAGGCGTCGACGCGGCTGCGCCATCCCGGCAGCGACGTGTCGAGACGGTCCTCGATATTCCGCCATAAGATCGGTGACATCATTGTTCGAGCCTCGCGAGGATGTCGGAGCCTGGAATCCTCACCGTAAATTAGGCGTCGGCCCCGTCGAAAAACAAGGCTGACAGGTTCGTGTCGTGGCGAAGCTCTCCTTCGCTTATGTTTTTGCCGACGACCGCATCCTTCGATCACGACATCGGAGACGCCGCTTCACCGGTGACGAAGGGACCGCCGATCCGGCATCGGGAGGCGGATACCGGAATTCATGCACCGCGCCGCCACTGTCCCGGGGTGGCGCCGTGGCGCCGTTTGAGGTGGCGGCCGAGATGGGAGGCGGACTGGAAGCCGCAGGCGACGGCGATCTCGGAGACGCTCATGCCGGTCTGCCGGAGCAGGCTGGCGGCGCGGTCGATTCGCAGGTCGAGATAGAACCGCCCCGGCGGCTGGCGCAGATGGCTGCGGAACAGGCGGGTGAGTTGCCGGCCTGACAGGCCGGCCGCATCGGCGATCCGGTCCACGGGCAACGGGTCTTCCAGATGCCGTTCCATCAGGAGGATGGCGTCTGCAAGGTGCCGGTTCCGGCCGGCCATGCGGATGGCGGCGGTGACATGCTGTTCCTGCGCCGCCTCGCGAATCCGGTCATGGACGTAGTTTTCGGCGACCAGCGAGGCGGTTTCCGCGCCGTGGGCCGCCATGACGAAGGTCAGCATCAGGTCGAGGCTCGTGGTGCCGCCGGCGCAGCTGAACCGGTTGCGGTCGATCTCGAAGATCGAGGTGCGGATATCGAGGCCGGGGAAGCGTTCGCGATAGGCGTCGAGGCATTTCCAGTGGATGGTCGAGCGGTGGCCGTCGAACAGTCCGGCGGCGGCGACCGGGAAGGCGCCGTCGGAAACCGAGCCGATGCGGGCGCCGCGGCCGGCGGCGCGCGCCAGCGATGCGTCGAGGGCCGCCGATTTGTAGGTATGGGACCGTTCGCCGCCGACCACCGCGAACAGGTCTGGCCCGGCGGCCGATGCGCTGCCGTCCGGCAAGGGCGCCGCCGGCAGCCGGATATGGCTGGAAGAGGGCACCCCGTCTCCCGACGGCGAATCGCGCAGGTCGCGCGGATCGGCCGTCAGGCGCCAGTCGTAGGCGCCCCGGCCGAGCACCAGATTGGCCGCCCGCAGGGCGTCCACGGCGCAGGACAGGGCCAGCAGCGAAAAGCCCGGCACCAGAAAGAATTCGACCGGAACGGGCTCCCTCGTCGCCATTCGTGCGGCCCTCCGGGATTGCGGACGATTTACGTCGGAAAAATGCCCTTTTCCGTCCGGTATATTGTTTTTCGGCCGGATTGAAAAGCGCAGGATGCGCCTGAAATCGTGATGGCCATCCTCGATAGAGAGGCATTCCCATGAGTTTCCCGACCCACGCCCGCTATGTCGTCATCGGTGCGGGAATCCACGGCCTGTCCACTGCATGGCGGCTCGCCGAACGCCTTGCGGCGAAGAGCAACGGCCGGGGCAGCGGCGCCGACATCCTGGTGCTCGACAAGACCGCCATCGCCGCCGGGGCCAGCGGCATCGCCTGCGGCGTGGTGCGCAACAATTATTTCCAGCCCGCCATGCGCGAGCTGATGGCGCACAGCGTCCGCGTCTGGGACTCCGACCCGGAGGCGTTCAGCTACCACCCGGTCGGCTACATGCAGATCAGCCACGAGGCGATGCGCGAGGATGTGACGAGCATCTACGAGCAGCAGCAGGCGATCGGCTACGAGTCCGAATTCATCGAGGGCGGGAAGGACTGCATGGCCTACATGAAGGGCCTGCTGTCCGACTGGCGGGCCGAGGGCATAACCTCCGTCCTGCACGAGAAGAAGGGCGGTTACGCCAACAATACCGCTTCCGTCTACGGCCTGGCCGGCAAGGCCGAGGCCCATGGCGTGCGCATCATGACCGGCGTGGAGGTCACGGGTTTCGAGCGCGGCAGCAATTCCGACGCGGTCACCGGCGTCGTCACGGACCGGGGAACGATCAAGTGCGACCAGGTCGTCGTCGCGGTCGGGCCCTGGGTCAAGACGATCTGGGACATGCTCGACCTGCCGCGCGAAGTCTCGATCAAGGGCCCCGACGGCGCGATGCACGACGGCATCCCGACCTGGCGCTACTGGTGCCTGGAGGAAGGCGTCGTCGGCGTCGACCCGGACTATCAGAAGCTCAACGACGGTGGCATGCCGCCGGTCATCCATGTCGATACCGATGCGCCGCTGCACTCCGACGTCGATGGCTCGATCATCACCGAGGAGCCCTGGGGCATCTACTACAAGCCGGATTTCCATTTCGGCGGCGTCCAGGGCGGCGCCATGCCCTACGAAGTCAAGACCCCGGCCGACGACGTGGCGATCGACCCCTACGGACCCGAATCACCGGAATTCATCGTCGGGGACGATTTCGCCCATATGTGGTGCTCGGCGCTCGCCTTTTGCCAGGAACGCTTCTCCGGCCAGATCGGCAAGTTCAGGAAGGAGCCGTCGGGCGGCCTGGGCTGCTTCACGCCGGACAGTTTTCCGGTCTTCGACACCTTCTGCGAGAATGTCCACATCGTCGCCGACAGCAACCACGGCTACAAGATGATCGGCGTCGGCCACCTGGTCGCCGACGAGATGCTGGGCGAGAAGCAGGCCCTGCTCGAACCGTTCCGGTTCAGCCGCTACGCCGAAGGCAAGCTGCATCCGCTGAGCAACAGCCCGTTCCCCTGGAGCTGACCTTCCCCACTCCATGCAACGGGCGCGAGAAAGCCCCCGCCGCAATCCGGCGGGGGCTTTTCTTTACTCGGGCGATCAGCAGGGCGCAGGAGTATCGCGCCCCCGCTATCATGCCCAGGTCGCGGCTAATCGCCGTCCAGGGCTTCGGCGATCGTGGCGTCGTCGCCGAATTTGCCGATCTGGTCTTCATAGTCCTTGTTCTCGGCCCGCATCTGCAGGACGTGCCAGCCGATCCACAGGACGACGCCGACGATCACGAACAGTCCTTCCGCACCCTGGAAGGGGTAAATGGCGCCGACATCCTTCAGGTCGACCGCCCAACTCTCGATGCCTGTCGTTGACATGCCTCATTCTCCTTTCTGCCGTCGGCCCGCCGGCATCGTTCGGCCGGCGGGCTTTCGGGCGTATCGGGTCGGGACCGGCCGGTCAGGCGGCCGCCGCCTTTTCGGTGGCGCGGACGTCGTCCGCCGCGGCCTGCTCATCCCGGTTGGTCGCAAAGTCGAGACCCAGCAGTTCGACCTGCTTCGGGATGCGCAGCACGTTCGCCGCCGCCAGGATCTTGGCGACGACCCAGCCGGGCAGCATGCCGAGCACGAAGAACATGATGATCGCGCCGACGAACTGGCCGAGCGGATTGATCGTGGCATAGCCCTCATACGGCGAACTCGGATGGCCCCAGAGGACGAAGCCGCAGATCACCAGACCGATGAAGCCGGCATAGCCGTGGACCGCCACGGCGCCGACCGCATCGTCGATCTTGAACTTCCGCTCCACCCAGTAGTGCAGCTTGTAGGCGCACCAGGTGCCGAAGCCGGCGATGATCATGGCCTGGATCGGGTGGTACAGGTCGTTGCCCGCCGAAGCCGTGATGATGCCGGCAAGGCCGCCGGAATAGGTCCAGAAGGCATTGCCCTTCGAGGCCAGGTAGCCGACCAGCAGGCCTCCCGACAGCGACATCAGGAAGTTCACCGTGATCGCGCCGAGCGTGGTCGGCGTCAGGTAGATCGTCGTCGCCGTCCAGGTATCGCCCTTGATCTGGCCGTCGATTCCCTCCGGACCGATCAGCGGGACGTTACAGGCGACATAGAACCCCCAGAAGCCGGCATAAATGAAGAACAGGCCGAGGCACACCATCCACGGATTGTGCGGATTGATGTCCCTTGGCGTGCCGTCCTTGGCGAACTTGCCGAGCCGCGGACCCAGCACGACCAGGATTCCGAGGGCAAAGCCGCCTGCAATCGCGTGGATCACGCCGGAAGCGTAGGCGTCGTGGTAGCCGAGCAGCTGCACCATCCAGCCGCCATAGTGCCAGCCCCAGGCCGCGTCGATGATCCAGGCGACCGATCCGATGACGACCGCGAGAATCCAGAACGCGCCGGAATTGATCCGCTCGATCACCGAACCGGAGACGATGGAGGCCGCCGTCCAGGAGAACAGCAGGAAGGCCGCCCAGAACACGCCGGTGATCCGGTCGCTCGTATTCGGCCCCATGGTTTCCGACCACGGCGCGTTGGGCGCGGCGTCTCCGAGCAGGAGCCCGCCGGTGATCCACGGTCCGTTCGGCACGGCCCAGTAAATCCACCAGCCGAAGAAGAAGAAGGTGATGGTGACCAGCGGGATCAGCATCGTGTTCTTCATCAGCGTGTGCATGTGGTTGCGCCGCCGGCTGGCGCCGACTTCGTACATGCAGAATCCGATATGGATGAAAAACATCAACGGTATCGTCGCCCAGTAATAGAACTCGGTGAACACCGTCGTAATGGCATTAAGGTTGCCTTCCATGGCTCTGGCTCCCCTGGACACTCCAAACAGTGTGTGATGGCGCCGGACCGGACCCGGCAGGCAACAATGCCGCCGTCATCCGGCCGAAAATCGGCCGGCACCTGTCCGCGCCCGCGCAGCATGGCGCTTTCTGCAAATCGCTGTCAATAAGCTTGGATGCATATGCAGGTTATTGGTTTGAATTGGTTTTCCGATCTTCCTCGAATCAGACCGGTCTGGCCGGCCGAAGGCGATGGCGGGACGGGGAGTCGCCGAAGCGCCGTTTGAACGCGGTGGCGAAATGGGCTGCGCTCGCAAAGCCGGTTGCGAGCGCGATATCGACGAGGCCGAGATCGGTCTGGCGCACCAGTTCCCGGGACTTGTCGAGCCGCAGATCCCGGTAGAACGCGCCGGCGCTGCGGCCGAGCCCGGCCCGGAACTGCCGGTTCAGCTGGCGGGCGCTGACGCCGACGACCTGGGCGAGGTCGGCGAGCGGCAGCGGATCGGCGATGTGGTTTTCCATCGCCTCGATGGCGGAGAGCACGGCGGGGCGATTGGTGCCGTAGCGCTGGGCCAGGCCGGCGCGCTGCGGGCCGCCGGCGGGCCGGACTTCGGTATGCATGAACCAGTCGCTGACCTTGCGGGCGAAATCCGGCCCGTGCTGCTCGGCGATCAGGGAGTGCATCATGTCGAGCGGCGCGGTCCCGCCGGCGCAGGTCAGGCGATCCCGGTCCACGACATAGAGCGTCCGCTCGAGGAGGAGGCCGGGATGGCGCTCGGCCAGGGCGGCGGCGTGCTCCCAGTGGATCGTCATGCGCCGGTTCGCCATGACGCCGGCATTGGCGAGGATCGCCGGGCCGCCGGAGACGCCGCCGATCGTGCCGCCGTGCCGCGCCTGCCGCCGCAGCCATTGCAGCGTAGTCGGGTCCTCGAAGCCGACGGGATCGCCGCCGGCCACGACGAGGGCAAGGTCGAACGGTCCGGCCGCTTTTCTGAGATCCCGAACCGGCACGGACGCTGCAGACGAGCTGTTCACGAGCGCCGCGGCCGCCGGCCCGGCGGCGAAAAGGGAAATGTCGTAAATCCGCCTCCCGGCCAGCAGGTTGGCTGCACGCAGGGGTTCCGTAACCGCCGCGAAGGACATCAGGGCGAATCCCTCGACCAGAAGGATGGCAATGCGGTGGGTGGGAAAAGGTGGATCGGGCATGTCCCGATTTTATAAGAATACGTCCGGTGCCGGAAAGCACGAAATCGAGATCGGACGCATCAATCCGGCGTTCCCCTGAGCACGCCATGCGCTATTCCGCTCTCAGTATTCTCAAGGAAGGCCTGACCGGCAACCGCGGCTGGAAGCCGGTCTGGCGCGAGCCCGATCCGAGGCGCCGCTACGAGGTTATCGTCGTCGGCGGCGGCGGGCACGGGCTGGCCACGGCTTACTATCTGGCCACGGTGCACGGCCTGACTGACGTGGCGGTGCTGGAAAAGGGCTGGCTCGGCTCCGGCAATGTCGGCCGCAACACGACGATCATCCGCTCCAACTACCTGCTGCCGGGCAACCAGCCTTTCTACGAGCTCTCGATGAAGCTGTGGGAGGGCCTGGAGCAGGATTTCAACTACAACGCCATGGTTTCGCAGCGCGGGATCATCAACCTGTACCACAGCGACGCCCAGCGCGACGCCGCCGCCAGGCGCGGCAACGCCATGATCCTGGCCGGGGCGGACGCGATGCTGCTGGAGCGCGAGGCGCTGCGGGAGAAATGCCCGTATCTGGACTTCGACAACGAGCGTTTCCCGATCAAGGGCGGCCTGTGGCAGCCGCGCGGCGGCACGGTGCGCCACGATGCGGTGGCCTGGGGCTATGCCCGCGGTGCCGACAGCCGCGGCGTCGACCTGATCCAGAATTGCGAAGTGACCGGCTTCGATATCCGCAACGGCGTCTGCCACGGGGTCGAGACGAACCGCGGCACGATCGGCGCTGACCGGGTGGCGGTCTGCGTCGCCGGTTCGTCCGGAAAGGTGATGGGCTACGCCGGGCTGCGCCTGCCGATCGAGAGCCACGTTCTGCAGGCCTTCGTGACCGAAGGGCTGAAACCGGCCGTTCCCGGCGTCATGACCTTCGGCGCCGGGCATTTCTACGTCAGCCAGTCCGACAAGGGCGGGCTGGTCTTCGGCGGCGATATCGACGGCTACAATTCCTATGCCCAGCGGGGCAACCTGCCGACCCTGGAAGACGTCTGCGAGGGCGGCATGGCGCTGATGCCGATGATCGGCCGGGCGCGCGTCCTGCGCATCTGGGGCGGCCTGGTCGACATGTCGATGGACGGCTCGCCCTTCATCGACCGGACCCCGGTCGAGGGCCTCTTCTTCAACGGCGGCTGGAACTACGGCGGTTTCAAGGCCACGCCGGCGAGCGGCTATTGCTATGCCCATCTGATCGCGACCGGCGCGCCGCACCCGGTCGCCGCGGAGATGCGGCTGGACCGGTTCGAGCGCGGCGCCGCGATCGACGAAAAGGGCGTCGGCGCCCAGCCGAACCTGCACTAGGCGCGCGCAGGATGCTCATCGACCATCCGCTCCTCGGCCCGCGCGACGCGCAGGAATTCGTCATCCTCGGCGACGCGTCGCTGATCGACCGGCCGGACTGGCAGGCCGACGACGCCGCGCAGCGGTTCCACGACTACCAGCATCTGCGGGACAATCCGGCCGGCGAACACCGGGAACTGTGGTTCCACGAACAGGGCGACCGCTCCTGGCTGGTCGTGACCCGCAATACGATGACCCACGAGGTCGTCAAGGTCGAACTGGCGCGCGACGTCGCCATCGCACGGGGGCGGGACCGGTGAGCGGCCCGTTCCGGTTCGACGGCGGTGCGCCCGACCGCAGCCGCCTCCTTTCTTTCCGGTTCGACGGCAGGCAGATGATCGGCCATCCCGGCGATACGCTGGCGTCCGCCCTGCTTGCCAACGGTGTCCGGCTGATCGGCCGGAGCTTCAAATACCACCGGCCGCGCGGCGTCTTCACCGCCGGCTCGGAAGAGCCCAGCGCGCTGGTCGAACTGCGGTCCGGCGCCCACCGCGAGCCGAACACGCGGGCGACCGTGGCCGAACTGTTCGACGGGCTGGAAGCGTTCAGCCAGAACTACCGGGGTTCGCTGCGCCGCGACCTGCTGGCGGTTAACGATCTGATCGCGCCCTTCCTGTCCGCCGGCTTCTACTACAAGACCTTCATGTGGCCGAAGTCCTTCTGGGAGAAGGTCTACGAGCCGGCGATCCGGGCCTCGGCCGGCCTCGGCCGCCTGTCCGGCGACGCCGATCCGGACAGCTACGACAAGGGCTTCCTGCATTGCGACCTGCTGATCGTCGGCGCGGGCCCGGCCGGCCTTGCCGCTGCGCTGGCGGCCGGGCGCGGCGGCGCCCGGGTCATCCTGGCCGACGAGGATTTCGTCATGGGCGGGCGGCTCAACGCCGAAACCCATGAAGTGAACGGTCGGTCCGGCGCGGACTGGGCGGTGGACGCCGTACGCGAGCTGGCCTCGATGGACCGGGTCCGTCTCCTCCTGCGGACCACGGTCATCGGCGCCTACGATCACGGCGTCTACGGCGCGTTTGAGCGCCGGACCGACCATCTGGCGGGAAGCGGCGGCAAACCGCGCCAGGTTTTGTGGCGGATCTACAGCAGGCGGGCGATCCTCGCCGCCGGGGCGACCGAACGGCCGATCGCCTTCGGCGGCAACGACCGGCCCGGCGTGATGCTGGCCGGTGCGGTGCGTACCTATGCCAACCGCTTCGCGGTCGGCGTCGGGCGGCGTATCGGCCTGTTCGTCAACAATGACGACGGCTGGCGCACCGCGGCCGATCTCGCAGACACGGGCGTCGACGTCGCGGCGATCGTCGACGTGCGGGACCGCGCGCCGCTCGCCGACGTTCCCGGCGCCCGGATCCTGATGGGCGGGAAGGTGGCCGCGACCTGGGGCCGCCGCGGCCTGAAGGGCATCGAGCTGGCGACGGGCGAGCGGATCGCGCTGGACGGACTCGCCGTTTCCGGCGGCTGGAATCCGAACGTCCACCTGACCTGTCATCACGGCGGCAAACCGGTCTGGCGCGAGGACATCGCTGCCTTCGTGCCCGGCGGCAACCTGCCGGCCGGCATGACCGTCGCCGGCGCCGCCAACGGCAATTTCACGACGGCGGCGGCGCTGGCCGACGGGCACGGCGCGGCCGCCGCGGCGCTGGAAGGTCTCGGCGTCTCCGCCGCCGCCGGCGAGCCGCCGGGCGCGAGCGACGAGGCTACGGAGGTTTCGGCCTTCTGGCACGTCAGGGAAAGCCGCGGCCGGGCCTGGCTCGACCAGCAGAACGACGTGACGGTCAAGGACGTCGTGCAGGCGCACCGCGAGGGCTTTCGCTCGGTCGAGCATCTCAAGCGCTACACGACGCTCGGCATGGCGACCGACCAGGGCAAGACGGCGAACGTCGCGGCGCTCGCCATCATGGCCGAGCAGACGGGCCGGACCATCGCCGAGACCGGCACGACCGTGTTCCGCCCGCCCTATACGCCGGTGCCGATCGCCGCCTTCGCCGGCCGCTCGCGCGGCAGGGAATTCCGGCCGACCCGCCTGACGCCGAGCCACGACTGGGCGGCGGAACGTGGCGCCGTCTTCGTCGAGGCCGGAATGTGGCTGCGCGCCCAGTGGTTCCCGCGGCCGGGCGAGACCCACTGGCGCCAGTCGGTCGACCGGGAGGTTTTGCAGACCCGCGGCTCGGTCGGCATCTGCGATGTCACGACCCTCGGCAAGATCGACATCCAGGGGCGGGACGCAGCGGAATTCCTCAACAAGGTCTACGCCAACGGTTTCGCCAAGCTGGCGGTCGGCAAGGTGCGCTACGGGCTGATGCTGCGCGAGGACGGCATCTGCTACGACGACGGCACCACGGCGCGGCTCGGCGAGACCCATTTCGTCATGACGACGACCACGGCGAACGCCGTGCTGGTCTTCCGCAACATGGAGTTCGCCCGCCAGTGCCTGTGGCCGGGCCTCGACATTCACCTGATCTCGGCGACCGAGCAGTGGGCGCAGTTCGCCGTCGCGGGCCCGAATTCGCGCGCCCTGCTGCGCAAGATCGTCGATCCGGAATTCGACATCTCCAACGAGGCGTTTCCCTTCATGGCCTGCGGCGCGGTCAACGTGTGCGGTGGCACGCCCGGGCGCCTGTTCCGCATCTCCTTCTCGGGCGAACTGGCCTACGAGATCGCCGTGCCGGCGCGCTACGGCGAATCCCTGATGGCGGCGCTGATGGCAGCGGGCGAGGAATTCGACGCTGTCGCCTACGGCACCGAGGCGCTCGGCGTCATGCGGGTCGAAAAGGGCCACGCCGCGGGCCCCGAACTGATCGGCCAGACCACGGCGCGGATGCTCGGCATGCAGCGCATGGTGTCGAAGAAGAAGGACTGCATCGGCAACATCCTGTCCGAGCGGCCCGGGATGAACCGGGAGGACGGGCTGGAGCTGATGGGCTTCCGGCCGCTCGACCGGTCGCAGGACCTGCCTGCCGGCGCGCATTTCCTGGCGCCCGGCGCCGAACCGGCGACGGCGAACGACGAAGGCTGGATGACGTCGGTCGCCTGGTCGCCGGAGCTGGGCCACGCGATCGGCCTCGGCTTCATCCGGAACGGCCACGCCCGGATCGGTGAAACGGTGCGCGCCTGGGACGGCGTGCGCGGCTGGGACGTGCCGGTCGAGATCGTTTCGGCCCATTTCCTCGATCCGGAAGGGGAGCGGCTCCGTGGCTGAACTCGCGCTGGAGCCCCGCACGCCGCTCGGCGGCTATGCCGAATCCTTCGGCAGCGTCACGCTCGCCGAAGTGACCGGCCTGGCGCTCGTCTCGGCGGCGGTTCCCAACGGCGGGGACGACGCCTTCGCCGCGGCGCTGGCCGAAGGATTGGGCGCGGCGCGGCCGGCTACGGGCGACTCCGTCGCCGGCGACCGTTATGGTGCGCGCCTGCTCGGCATGCAGCCGGACCAGCTTTTCATCCTGTTCGAGCCGCCGGATCCGGACCGGGCGGCGGAGACCGTCGCGGACGCACTCGGCCCCGCGGCCTACGTCACCGACCAGTCGGACAGCTGGGCCATGCTGCGCATCGCGGGCGCCGGCGTGCGCGCGGCGCTGGAGCGCATCTGCATGCTCGATCTGGACGATGGAGTCTTTCCGGAAGGCCGGGTGGCGCGCACGGTCATGGAGCATCTCGCCGTCATCATCCTGCGCGACGGCGCCGAGAGCTTCCTGCTGATGAGCCCGCGCTCCTCCGCCCGCTGCTTCCTGCACGCGGTGGAAGTATCGGTGGAGAATACGACGGGGTAGGGGGCAGGGCCGGGCCGAAATCCGGTTGTCCCGGCGGGCCCGCCCGCCTACAGTCGACGATAGCGATACGCTCCGAAACCAGGGAGGCAATCATGGGTGTTTCGAAAGAGACGGCCCTGGCGTTCTACCACGCCTGCGAAGCCGGCAAGGGCTGGTCGGCCTGCGCCGAATACTGTCATCCGGACGCCGGGTTCTCCGCCCAGGCCGGCGCCATTGCGGAGATGAAAACGCTCGAGGCCTACTGCGACTGGATGGCGGGCGTCGTGACGATCATGCCGGACGCCGACTACGACCTCAAAGCGGTCGGGACGGACGAAGAGAATGGCAGGGTCACGATCTACGGCGTCTTCACCGGAACGCACACGGCCGACGGCGGCCCGGTTCCGCCGACCGGCAAGAAGACCGAATCCGACTATGTCTACGTCGCCGACATGCGCGACGGCAAGATCGCCCGCATGACCAAGATCTGGAACGACGGCTGGGCGTTCGGACAGCTCGGGTGGGTGTAGGGACCCGACTGAGCATCCGGGCGGCGGATTTTGGATGACGGCGCAGCGTGCTTTCATCCCAATCGGCTAGCACGGAAGTATTGCCGCACCGTTCACCGGCGAATTTTCTCTCCTACTTTGTTCGAGAATGACTGGGCAGAGGGTAAGCGCACGGCATGGGGCAATTTCACCGTAGTGCTTTACGCCCCCTAGGTGATATGACAGTCCGCGAGAGAAGAGCGGAACTGGCCGCCCCGTCTCGTTCGGCTTCGACTGGCTCTTTGCTACCGACCTTCAGAGCCCCCTGCAATTTCAGATCCCTCACCGATGGCGTCATGAATGCAGCGGAAACTGCCCGTACCCTGATGTATTGGAAACCACCAGCATGTAGGCGCCATCACGGACCTGATATTCGCGTTGACAACAAACTCAATTTGGACAACATTGCACTCGAATTGGCTACAAGCACTGTTATACATGGGGCAGAGGAAAGCGTCGATTTTTTTTGAGAAAATCTGTAGGCAAAGGACAACCCGGTTCCTTGTGTCCCAAAACCTAACCGCAAGTTAAGAATATGACTATCATCAGCTATGTCCATATTTGTTAATTTCATAATAAATTGTCTCTATCACAACCAAATGAAGGCAGAATTAAATGGACAGGCGTGTAAAAATGACGACACCATCAGAAAATTTAGAAGGGCGCAAAGTAAAAGGCTCAAAATCTGGAATTGAGTGGAAAATTTTGGAGAAAATTAAACGACATCCCGACAGCACGGGCGGTCACTTTTCGGTCGGATATTGCGCAAAGAATGATAAAGGAGATGAAGGATTTTTTGAAAGCTACTGATATTGGTTTCTTAAATCCTTTGTCTGGAAAAACAGCGTTTGACAAAACAGCAAGAGCATTTAATGAGCAGAATTTTGAAAGAAAGATCCTAGAAATATGTAACGGAAACAATATGGATAGAATTGTTCATGCACTCGACTACGGTGAATTCGAAATTGTGCACAATAATGTAAAGGAATTTGTATTTTTTATAATATTTGAATTGGCGCAAGGTGATGTTCGCACTCAGCTATTGCGATCAAATTTCCAAAACATTTCTTGGACTTTAAACGCGCTTCACAACTTGTCTGTAGCTGTACAGCAGCTACACAGTGCCGAAATATCACATAATGACATTAAACCTTCAAATCTTCTTGTTTTTGATAATCATCTTCAAAAATTAGCTGATCTTGGTCGGGCAACGTCTGCCACATCGACTGGGCCGTGGGACGATGTTGCATACAGCGGTGATAATAACTACGCCGCTCCAGAATTTTGGTATGAAAATAATACATTTCCCAAAGATGGGAACAGGGTATCTTTTGATGTGAGAAGAGCATCCGACCTTTATCTTCTTGGTAGTATGGGATACTTCTTGGTCACAGGGCAAGCATTGACCCCAATATTGCGAACAACTTTGAGGCCAGAACATATAGGTAAATCTTGGGGCGGTACATTTAGTGAAGTGCTTCCGTACATATATAATGCGCTGTCTTCAGTCATGAAGCATTTCGATGAGCGGTTGCCAAAGAGTAAAAAGCAAACCATTCTTGACGAAGCAACGGAATTGCGGATGGCAGTTTACCAACTCTGTGATCCAAATCCTTTGAAAAGAGGCAACCCAATCAACCTGAGCGGGAATGTTGATCGATATAGTGTCGAACGATATGTTTCTCTATTTGATCGGATATCGAAGTCAATGAAGATACGTCATAAGGAACATTAGGTTGAAGATGGACGGGGAAAGTACAACAAAGAGAAAGATGGTTCCCAGGTGGCGGGAGTTGTGGCGAACTTCTTCGCGGGAACTCGAAAGTCATGTGAAGATTATTCCAAGCAAAGAAAAAGAACTTTCTTTGATTAACCGGTTTCAATTTTTATATGAAGTCTGGCAGAAAGCACCTTCACTAGAAAATGCCGCTGAAGTTGTCGATGCTGCCGTATTAATCAAAGAGAAACATTTAGCTGTTGGACCAGCTAAACAGCTACAAAGGAGTTGTGACAAAAAGCCGGCTATTCAAGAGGTGGTTTCTCACGTTTTAGGCAAACCAAGATTCATTTTACATCCCACTCAAAATTCCTTAGAGCCGTCAGAAGTACAAAGGGCGCAGATTTCTAACCTAAAGAAACTTACGGTTTCTGAGCCACGTAACGCGTTAGCATGGGTCGAAATGTGTCGGCTCCATGCGGCGTTGGGCAACATCAGTGCCGGCGAGCGCGCGGCAAATTTTGCAATTTCTAGCGCACCTGAAAATAGATTTGTTTTAAGAAGCATTTGTCGATTTTTTGTCCACATTCGAGATATTGAACGTGCGCACGATGTTGTCCGCCGCTCGGCATTGTTGGATTCGGATCCTTGGATTCAAGCCGCGGAAATTACTATGGCAGAAATGAGAGGTTGGAGTCCAACAAGTATTAAGCTAGCTCGTCAATCCTTGACCGGGGCAAAATTTAGTGAATTTCACCTTAGCGAATTGGCAGCGGCCGTAGGAACTTTGGAGGCTTCAAGTGGTAAACAAAAGCTAGCAAATAAACATTTTTCTCTTAGCTTAGTCGATCCTACGGATAATTCCCTTTCGCAAGCATACTGGATGATGGATCAGGATAGAATCAGCCTAGCAGTAGACGAAAGAAAGTTGAGGATGAAAGGGGGCGCTGAGGCGAGATTGTATTGGTCAGAAATCAGAGGAAACTGGGAGTCTGCCATTAGTGCTAGCCATGAATGGATAGGGGATGAGCCGTTTTCCTTGAGGGCTGCGGTTCTAGGATCATTTATAGCAACAGGCATACTGGCAGATCACTTGGAGGCGATTAACTTTTGCAACCAAGGTTTAGTCGCCAACCCGAGAAACTTGATATTAATCAATAACAAAGTAGTGGCATTATGTCGATCTGGTAACGTAATTGAAGCTCAGAAACTGCTGCCGAGGTTACGGGAGTGCACGGTGAATGATGAAGATTATATTACTGTATCGGCTACTTTGGGATTAGCGGCATTTAGAGATGGATCGATAGAAGAAGGACGCCAATGTTACTCTAGAGCGGCAGAGATTGCAAGAAAGAATAAAGTGCCTGACGTGGCATTTAGGGTTTTGTTTCACTGGGTCTACGAGGAAGTGTTTTCTGGTCAATTAAAATCAGATGATACTAACAAACTGGTTGAAATGCTGGATCGCGCAGCGGAAAAAATTAAGTTGAATAGAGTAACGGAAAAATCTTGGAAAGTCAGCAGAGCGCAGATGTTGAATCACTTGGCGTTAGCATCACCGTTGAATACGCAAAGCAATGCTAAATTATTCAAATTTTTCGAATAAAATACAACATTATTTCTGCTGAGTGTAGCCCTCTTGCTATGTAACTTTGTGTCGGAGTCCTAGTATCAGAATAGTAATTCGACTCATTATATTTTGTTGATTGGATTATTGGGAAAGAAATGTAATAAGGTAGTGGAGAAAAAGCTTGTGTTAAAAAAGTGGAGGGCGATCGGGGACTCGAACCCCGGACCCGCTGATTAAGAGTCAGCTGCTCTACCAACTGAGCTAATCGCCCCTCCGGCGGGCGCCGCGTGCCCCTTGCAGGCTTCGCCGGCGCCGGCATTCGGCACGCGCAGATATGGGCCAGCGGCCGCGGCCTGTAAAGGCGCAGCCGGCCGGCAATGCCGCCGCAGGCCGCGCGCCCCTCGATACGGCGCTGACGCGCCTACTCGGGATGAGGCGATTGGGGCATTGCAGAATTCCTGAAACAATTCCCTCATCCCGAGTAGCGGCGAAGCCGCGTATCGAGGGGTGGGGCGTATCGAGGGGCCGGAACGGTGCCCCGCTAATCCTCGGTCAGCGGCTCGTCGGCGGTGTCGCCGGCCTGGGCGACGCTCATCGCGAGGCCGAAACCGAACATCAGGGTAAGCATCGAGGTGCCGCCGTAGGAGACCAGCGGCAGCGGCACGCCGACCACCGGCAGCAGCCCGAGCACCATCGCCAGGTTGATGAAGGCGTAGAGGAAGAAGGTGAAGCCGATCCCGGCGGCGACGAGGCGGCCGAACTGGGTCTTCGTGCGCATCGCCGAAGCCAGCAGGTGAAACAGGATCAGGCCGTAGATCGCCAGCAGGCCCAGCGCGCCGACCAGGCCGAATTCCTCGGCCAGCACCGCGAGAATGAAATCCGTATGCATCTCCGGGACGAAATTGAGGTGGATCTGCGTGCCGTTCAGAAAGCCCTTGCCGAACACGCCGCCCGAGCCCAGCGCGATCTTGGCCTGGGTGATATGGAAGCCGGCGCCGAGCGGGTCCGACGACGGATCGAGGAAGGTCAGCAGCCGCTTCTTCTGGTAGGTCTGGAGGCCGTAGGTCCAGATCAGCGGCACGGCGGCCGCCACGGCGACTCCGACCAGGGCGAATTTCCACCAGCGGACGCCGGACAGGAAGAAGATGATGCCGGCGACGGCGATCAGGATGACCGTCGTGCCGAGATCGGGCTGCTTGAGGACGAGCGCGGCCGGGATCACGAGCAGCAGCAGGGGCGGCACCAGCGTGCGGATCCGGCGGACATGTTCGAAGCGGACGGCGTGGAAATAGCGGGCCAGCACGAGCACCAGGGCGATCTTCATGACCTCCGACGGCTGGAGCCGGAACGGGCCGAGGGCGATCCAGCGCTCGGCGCCGCCGCCCTCGACGCCGCCGAACTCGGCGGCCAGCAGCAGCAGGACCGACAGGCCCCACATCCAGTAGGCCAGGCGGTACCAGATCCGCGGCGGGATCATGGCGGTCACGATCATCACCAGCAGCGCCACGCCGAACCGTCCCATCTGGGCCGCGGCCCAGGGGAAGAACGCGCCGCCCGCCGCCGAATAGAGCAGGACGAATCCGACCGCGGCGGCGAAACAGACCGACGGGGTGAGTCCCCAGTTGACCAGGCCGAGCCGGCGGAGGACCGAGGTCCGTTCCTCCGCAAGGTTCATCGTCCGCATCGGGGAACCTGTATCATCGGGTCCGGCGCCCCCGGAGGGCGTCCGGGCCGCGCCGCAGGAGGTCGAGGTCCAGCCCGGCCCGTTCGGCGGTGCCGCTGTAGCGTTTCTGGGTCTTGAGCAGGACTTCCCTGGCGACCGGCGCCGCGATCCGGGACCCGCCGCCGCCATGCTCGACGATCACGCTGCAGGCGAAGCGCGGCGTGTCCTGCGGCGCGTAGGCGACGAACAGCGCATGATCGCGCCGGTGCCAGGGCAGGTCTTCGTTCTTGACGATGCCGCGGGCGCGCTCGGCCGCCGTGATGCGGCGCACCTGGGAAGTGCCGGTCTTGCCCGCCATTTCCATGCCCTTTTCGGCGATCCGGGTCCAGAAGGCGGTGCCGCCGGCTTCGTTGGTCACCGCCGACATGGCATCGGCGATCAGCCGCAAATTCGCCTCCCTGAAGCCCAGCGAGCGGAATTTGGCCGACGCCTGCCGATAGCCCGTCCGAAAGCCGGCCGGCTGTTCGGCGACCAGGCGGGGCGTGACGGCGAATCCGCCGTTGGCCAGCCGGGCGGTCATGACGGCGAGCTGCAGCGGCGTCGCCAGGACATAGCCCTGCCCGATGCCGGCGATCACGGTTTCGCCCCGGAACCAGGCCTTGTTGCGCTTGTCCCGGAAATAGCCGCGCTTCCACGCTTTGGTCGGCATGATGCCCAGCTTCTCGGCCGGCAGATCGATCCCGGTCGGGACCCCGATCCCCAGCTTGCGCGCCGTTTCGGCAATCCGGTCGATGCCGAGGCGCAGCGCCAGTTCGTAGAAGTAGACGTCGCAGGATTGCTTGATCGCGTCGCGCAGCGCGACGTGGCCGTGGCCGCCCTCTTTCCAGCAATGGAAATTCGCCCGTCCCAGCTGGAAGACGCCGGGGCAGATGAATCCGGAGTCCGCGTTGATCGCGCCGGATTCGAGGCCGGCCAGGGCGACGAGCATCTTGAAGGTCGATCCGGGCGCGTACTGGCCGGAAACCGCCTTGTTGAGCAGCGGCCCGAGCTGGTTCGTCTGCAGCGCCCGCCAGGTCTTCGGGCGCAGGCCGGGAATGAACAGGTTGGGGTCGTATCCCGGCGTCGACGCCATGACCAGGACATCGCCGGTATGAATGTCCATCACGATGACCGAGCCCGCGCGGTGCGGCCGGATCGCTTCCAGCGCGGCCTGCTGCAGCTCCATGTCGATCGTCATGTGAATGTCGTCGCCGGGCGTGCCCTCCTTGCGGCCGAGTTCGCGCTGCACGCGGCCGGACGCGTTGATCTCGACGCGCTGGGTGCCGCCGCGGCCGCGCAGCCGCCGGTCGTAGGTTTTTTCTATACCCTGCTTGCCGATCCGGAATTCCGGAATTTTCAGCAGCCGGTCCGGGTCGTCTTTCTGCTCCCGTTCGGTGACCGGGCCGACATAGCCGACCAGATGGGAGACCAGTTCGCTATAGGGATAGACCCGGGTGTAGCCGCGTTCGGTCAGCACGCCGGGCAGGTCCGGCGCATTCACTTCCATTTTCGCCACTTCCTCCCAGGTCAGGTTGCCGGTGATCGTGACCGGCAGGAAGCGCCGCCGCCGGCGAACCTCGCGAAGCACCTTCTCGCGCTGTTCGCGGCTCAACTCGACGATGCCGGCCAGGCGGTCGAGCGCCCGCTGCACGTTGCCGGTCTTTTCCGCAACCATGACGACCCGGTAGTCTTCCTTGTCGACGGCGACCCGCCGGCCGTGCCGGTCGTAAATCTGCCCGCGGATCGGGAGCAGCAGGCGGGTGTTGATGCGGTTTTCTTCGGCGAGAGTCGTATACCGTTCGGAGTCGCTGACCTGAAGCTGATACATGCGGGCGATCAATCCGCCCAGGGCAAGCCCCTTGACCCCCATCAGCAGGATCAGCCGGCGCGTGAATTTCCGGTTCTGCTCGATATTTTCCGAGATCGGCATGGTCTACACGTTCTGCATGCCGCTGCGCTGGACGACGAACAGCACGGCGGCGCCGACCGGCAAAAGGCCGAAGGTCGCAACATAACGGAAGACGGCGGCTTCGGGGCTGAGAATCTGCCCGAGCAATATCGACATGGCCATCCATTCGACGGCCATCCAGACAATCGTCAGCAGGCCGAATACCAGCCAGAACACGGTAATCGACCGGCCGAAAACGAAGGCGCGCTGGCTCTGCACGAAACCGGCCGCCGTCAGCAGCATCAGGGCCGTCAGGCCGAGCGGCAATCCCCGCAGAAGATCCTCGAACAGGCCGATCAGGAAAACGCCGGCGAGCGGCAGGAGATCCGGCCGCCAGACCGACCAGCAATAGACCGCGATCAACGTGAAGGCGGGCGCAATCTGGCTATAGTCGGCGACCGGGACGGTCACCAGCCCGGCGAGCGATGCGACCGCGGCGGTCGCCATCGGAAACGACCGGCGCACGGCCCGGTCGATGGCGCGCTGAATCGGTTCGCTCATGGCGTATCCGTGCGCCGGCCCGCCTCCTGTTGCCTGAGGTCGTCCGGCGAATCCTGGACCAGCCCGGGTGTGCCATAGTCGACGATGCGCACGAAGGTCAGCCGGTTCCAGTTCACCAGCGGGCGCACCAGAATCGCATCGCGGCCGACGCTGTCGACCCGGCCGACCGGGAGACCGCGGGGCAGCACGGCGCCATGGCCCGAAGTGACGATCAGCGCGCCGACCGAAACGCTGACATTGGGCGGGACGTAGTTCAGCCGCATCCGCCGGCCGTTCGTACCCGCGAGCAGCGCCCTGAGCCCGGATTTGGCCAGCTGGACCGGAATGCGGGAGTTCAGGTCGGTCACCAGCAGCACCCGCGAGGTATGGCGGCCGACTTCAACGATCCGGCCGATGAAGCCGTCGGCGTTGATCACCGCCATGCCGCGCCGCAGGCCGTCGGCCGCGCCCGCGCCGACCAGCAGCGACCGCACATAGGGGCCGCCGGTGTCGGCGAAGACCGCCGCGGTCAGGTGGCGGCCCTTGATGCGGTTGCCGGCGTTGACGAGGGCGCGCAGCCGCCGGTTCTCCTCGTCCACGGCGGCCATGTCATGAAGGGAGAGGCGGAGGCGTTCGATTTCCCGCTCCAGTTCCGCGTTGCGCTCGCGCACGGTCGCGTTGGATTCGAAGGCGTCGAACCAGTCGGCCGCGGCGTGGAACGGCGCCGAAACGGTCGCGACGATGGGGGCGAAAAAGTCGGAGACGCCGGCCCGGAATTCGCGGATCGCCGGCGTTTCGAACCGGTCGATGGCGATCAGCGCGCCGGCGAAGAGAACCATGATGGCGACGGCGAAGCGGCGCATCCACACGCGCAGGTCGCCGAGCAGGCTGCCTTGACGGATGGGGCGGCCGCGGCCTCTGGGCTTCTGTCTGCGCTTGCGGAACACGCGATCCTGCCCGCCCCGCCGCCGCTATGGCGATGTTGCGAGGACCGACTTGAGGCTGCGCAGGTCTTCGAGGCAGCGGCCCGTGCCCAGGGCGACGCAGGAAAGCGGATCGTCGGCGATGGAGACCGGCAGGCCGGTCGCCTGACGCAGGACAATTTCCATATTGCCCAGCAACGCGCCGCCGCCGGTCAGCATGATGCCCTTGTCGACGATATCGGCCGCCAGTTCCGGCGCCGTATGTTCGAGCGCCGTCTTGACGGCCTCGATAATCTGTCCGACCGGTTCGGACAGGGCCTCCGCGATCTGGGCTTCGGAGAGAATCAGTTCCTTGGGCACGCCGTTCATCAGGTCCCGGCCCTTGACCGACAGCATCTTGCCCTCGCCGTCCTTCGGAACGGCGGCCGAACCGATCTCCTTCTTGATCCGCTCGGCGCTGGATTCGCCGATCAGGACGTTATGGTTGCGGCGGATGTAGCCGATGACGGCTTCGTCCATCTTGTCGCCGCCGACCCGGACGGAGCGGGCATAGACGATGCCGCCCAGCGCCAGGACCGCCACCTCCGTCGTTCCGCCGCCGATGTCGACGACCATCGAACCGGTCGGCTCGGTCACCGGCAGGCCGGCGCCGATCGCGGCCGCCATCGGTTCTTCGACCAGATAGACCCGGCTGGCGCCGGCGCTGGTGCAGGATTGGTGGATCGCGCGCCGTTCCACGACCGTCGAGCCGGACGGGACGCAGACGATGATCTGCGGCGCCGCAAAGCTGCGCCGGTTGTGCACCTTGCGGATGAAGTGCTTGATCATTTCCTCGGCGACGTCGAAGTCGGCGATGACGCCGTCGCGCAACGGACGGATCGCCTGCAGGTTGCCGGGCGTGCGGCCCAGCATCAGCTTGGCTTCGTCCCCGACCGCGAGGACTTCCCGCCGGCCCTTGACTTCCCTGAGCACGACGACGGAGGGTTCGTTCAGGATGATGCCCCGGCCCTTGACATAGACCAGCGTGTTCGCCGTTCCCAGGTCGATGGCCATGTCGGCGGACATGAGGCCGAGCAATCCTGTCAGCATATTGGTCTTTCTCCTCCGGCACCTTTGCCACGGTCGCCGCCCGCCGGGTGCGGGCAGCCGGTTTTCCGGTCTGCCGCCCGCCGCCGGCGCTGCCGCGGCGGAACGGAAAATCGGCGAATGTCAGTCGTAACGGCCCCGATCAAGACAACCAGGATATAGTATAACAAGCCGTCGAAACAGGACCCGTTCTCCGAAACGCGGTTCCGCATCCCGATTCGCCGGCGCGCCTCGCGCCCGGCGCCGCACAGCTCCCGTTCTGTACGCCATGCTGCCGGCGGGCAGCAGCCGCCCGATCGGACAGCCGCCGGATTTTTACCTAAAATCCGTCAAATCCGCAAGGCGGGACTCAGGGTTTCAGGCGTATCCGCATGTCTTCCGGCGGACTCTGCCAGTTCCGGGCTGGCTCCGGGCCAGCTCCGGGCTAGTTCCGGCTCTTGTCGACCAGCGCGCCTTCGGAAATCCACGGCATCATGGCCCGCAACTTGCGGCCGACCTCCTCGATCGGGTGGGCGTCGTTGCGCCGGCGCGTGGCTTTGAAGCTTGTCTGGTTGACCCGGTTCTCCAGCATCCATTCCCGGGTGAAACGGCCGCTCTGGATGTCTTCGAGCACGCGTTTCATCTCGGCCCGCGTTTCGTCGGTGATGATGCGCGGCCCGCTGCGGTACTCGCCATACTCCGCCGTGTTGGAGACGGAATAGTTCATGTTGGCGATGCCGCCCTCGTAGATCAGGTCAACGATCAGCTTGACCTCGTGGAGACACTCGAAATAGGCCATCTCCGGCGCATAGCCGGCCTCGACCAGCGTGTCGTAGCCGCCGCGGATCAGCTCGACCAGGCCGCCGCACAGCACGACCTGCTCGCCGAACAGGTCGGTCTCGCACTCTTCCTTGAAGGTCGTCTCGATGATGCCGGCCTTGCCGCCGCCGATGGCCGAGGCATAGGACAGCGCGAGTTCCAGCGCGTTGCCCGAGGCGTTGCGCGCCACGGCGACCAGCGTCGGCACGCCGCCGCCGCGCACATATTCCGAGCGCACCGTATGGCCCGGCCCCTTCGGCGCGATCATGAAGACGTCGAGGTCGGCGCGCGGCTCGATCAGGTTGAAGTGGATGTTGAGGCCGTGGGCGAAGGCGAGCGCGGCGCCGTCCTTCATGTTGGCGTGCAGCTCGTCGGCGTAGATGTCGCCCTGGAGTTCGTCCGGGGTCAGCATCATGACGACGTCGGCCCATCCGGCGCCTTCGGCCGGCGTATGGACGGTGAAGCCGGCCTCCTCGGCCTTCTTGCGGGTCGCCGAGCCCTCGCGCAGGGCGACGGCGGTATCGGCGACGCCCGAATCCCGCAGGTTTATGGCGTGGGCGTGGCCCTGCGAGCCGTAGCCGACGATCAGGACGTTCCTGCCCTTGATCAGGTTCACGTCGGCGTCGCGATCGTAATAGACGCGCATCGTCTGCTCCTTGGCGACTGTCGGAGTTGAAATTCGGCAGTGTGTGTGGCGTTTACCCGCCCGCGACCGCCGGTGCAACGCGGCGTTGGGCCGCGAAGCGTGAAGGGCACTTGCGCCCCGCGCCGCACTCGGCCACAAGAGCGATCATGGCGGGAACGAACGAGAAACCGGCGCAAGCCGTCGAAGCCTACTTCGCCGATCTCGCGCGGATCCGGGCGTCGGGCAGCGGGACGGGGGAACTATCGAACTACACGCCGCTCGCCAATCTGTTGAACGCGGTGGGCGCGGCCCTCAAGCCCAAGGTGTTCTGCGTCGGCAACCTCGCCGACCGGGGCGCGGGCCATCCCGACTTCGGCCTCTTTGCGGCCAAGCAGGTCCAGAAGGGCCGGCCGCGCGAGGGCCAGACGCCGGAACGCGGCGTGATCGAGGTCAAACCGGCGGACGACGACGCCTGGCTGACCGCCGAGAGCGCGCAGGTCAGCCGCTATTGGGACGAATACCGCCTCGTCCTCGTGACCAACTTCCGCGATTTCGTGCTGGTCGGCGAGGATGCGGCGGGCCGCCCGGCGAAGCTCGAAACCTTCCGGCTTGCGGAAAGCGCGGAAGACTTCCGGCGCAGGCTGGAAAAACCCCGCGCCTTCGCCGGGGCGGCCGGCGCCGGCCTCGGAGAATATCTCGCCCGCACCCTGTCGCACCGGGCCGCGCTCGCAGAGCCGAAAGACCTGGCCTGGCTGCTCGCCTCCTATGCCCGCGACGGACTCGCCCGCGTCGAGGCGGCGGGCGATGCGCCCTCGCTCAGGGCGGTGCGTTCGGCGCTCGAAGACGCGCTCGGCGTGCGTTTCGAGGGCGACAAGGGCGCGCGCTTCTTCCATTCGACGCTGGTCCAGACGCTGTTCTACGGCGTCTTCTCCGCCTGGGTGCTGTGGGCGCGGCAGACGCCGGCGCCGGCCGGCAGGTTCGACTGGCGCACCGCGGTCTGGCATCTGCGCGCGCCGGTGCTGCGGGCCCTGTTCCAGCAATTGTCTGACCCCGGCCGCCTCCAACCGCTCGGCCTGGTCGAGGTGCTGGATTGGACCGCCGCCGCCCTCGACCGGGTGGACCGTCCGGCCTTTTTCGCCCGCTTCGCAGAGGGCGAGGCGGTGCCGTATTTCTACGAGCCGTTCCTCGAAGCTTTCGATCCGGCGCTGCGCAAGCAATTGGGCGTCTGGTACACGCCCGCCGAAGTCGTCCGCTACATGGTCGCGCGGGTGGATAGGGCACTGAAGGACGATCTCGGCATTGCAGACGGGCTGGCGGCGGAGAATGTCTATGTGCTCGATCCATGCTGCGGCACTGGAGCCTTTCTCGCCGAGGTGCTGCGCCGGATTGCGGCCAACCATCTGGAAGCCGGCAGGGGCGCGCTTACCGGCGTGCTCGTGCAGCGGTCGTGGGCGGAACGCATCTTCGGATTCGAGATTATGCCCGCGCCCTTCGTCGTCGCGCATCTGCAGGTCGGGCTGACGATGCAGGACCTGGACATGCCGCTCGCCGAAGACGAAAGCGGGCGGGTCGGTATTTTTCTGACCAACGCGCTGACCGGATGGGAACCGACCGACAGGGAGAAGCAGTCGGTCGCTTTCCCGGAACTGGAGGAGGAGCGCGATCGGGCCAATCGGGTGAAGCGGGATCGTCCCATTCTCGTGATTCTTGGCAATCCGCCCTACAACGGCTTCGCCGGCATGGCCGTGGATGAGGAACGGGAGCTCTCGGCAGCCTACCGCACGGCGAAGCGGGTGCGCCGGCCCGAGGGGCAGGGCCTCAACGACCTCTATGTCCGCTTCTTCCGAATGGCGGAGAGGCGTATCGCGGAGAAGACGGGCCGGGGCGTCGTCTGCTTCATCTCCAACTATTCGTGGCTCGACGGCCTCTCCTTCACCGGGATGCGCGAACGCTATCTCGAAGCGTTCGACGCCGTACGGATCGACTGCCTCAACGGCGACAAATACAAGACCGGCAAGGTCGCGCCGGACGGCTTGCCTGATCCGAGCATCTTTTCGACCGAAGGCGATCCGGTCGGAATTCAGGTCGGCACCGCAATTGCCACGCTGGTGCGCAAGGCGGAGCACAAGCCCACGGTTGCAGTCGAGTTCCGGCATCTGTGGGGCCAATCGAAACCCGCTGACCTGATCGCCACGGCCGAAGCGGAACCCGATGCGCTTTACGAGTGCATCGAACCGTCCCTGCCGCTCGGCCTGCCTTTCGTGCAAACGGCGGTGAGCGAGGACTGGTTCGACTGGCCGGCGCTGCCCGATCTTTTTCCGGTGTCTTTCCCCGGAGTTCAGACCGGTCGTGACACGTTCTTGGTCGACGACGATCGCGACCGATTGAACGAACGAATCCGCGACTACTTCGACCCAGCCCTGGGCCACGAAGAAATTGCGCGACGATATCCGCGTGTGATGACAAACACGGCGCGATTCGACGCTCGGGAGGTGCGCGACGCGCTGTTGAAACGGGGCGGGGCGGACGAGACCGGATTCGTTCGTTACGCATATCGGCCGTTCGACAACCGCTGGCTCTATTGGGAAGCAGAAACGAAATTGCTTCGGGAGAAGAGTCCCCGTTATCCCCGGCAGGTGTTCGAGGGGAATTCTTGGCTGGTCACCCAGCAGAAGCCGCGTCGCGATTGGTCTCCCCCTCAGGTTGTTTCCCACATCGGTTGTCTCGACTTGATGGATCGGAGTGCGACGTGCATCCCTGTGCGGCTTCGCGACGATGCCACGGAAGACAATGGTCGCCGTCCCAACCTAACGGGCACCGCACAACGCTACCTCCACCGCCTCGACCTCGGCGTCGAGGACCTGTTCCACCACGTCCTCGCCGTCCTGCACGATCCGGCCTACCGCAAGGCTAACGCCGGGGCGCTGCGCATGGAATGGCCGCGCCTCCCGCTGCCCGGCTGGCCGGACGGCGGGGCGAAGGGCGCGGCGGAGGAACTCGCCCAGTCCGCCGCGCGCGGGCGCGGACTGGCGGCGCTGCTCGATCCCGACACGCCCGTCCCTGGCGTGACGCAGGCGCCGCTCCGGCCGGAGATCGCCGCGGTTGCTGCTGCCGCCACGACGCGCGGCGGATACCTGTCGGGCGACGATTTCACCGTGACCGCCGGTTGGGGCCATTACGGACAGGGCGACGCCGTGATGCCCGCCCGGGGCCGCGCCGTCGAACGCCCCTTTACGCCGGAGGAACGCGCCGCGATGGGCGACGCGCCCGCCGCCCTCGGCGAAACCACCTTCGACGTCTGGCTGAACGGCAACGCCTTCTGGCGCAACGTCCCCGCCGCCGTCTGGACCTACAGGCTCGGCGGCTACCAGGTGCTCAAGAAATGGCTCTCCTACCGCGAGCGAACCATTCTCGGCCGCCCCTTGCATCCGGAGGAAGTGCAGCACTTTACGGACACCGCGCGGCGGATCGGGGCTATACTGGTGACTCTCGATGGCATGAATGGCTTTAATCGGAAACAATAAATATGCAGCTAGAGTTATCCTCAGATTTCCTTCGATTTCGTGAAGAGACAGGGAAAATTCAATCTAAACTCAATAGGAGCCTGTCAGTAGATGATTTCCGTTATGTAGCCTATCGGTCAGCGGAACCATTAAGTATCATCAAGTTATTAGGCGAAGCGGTCGAATGGGCGCCCCTTACAATTCCAGCAACTATATATCTGAGCACAATAGCTAAACGTGCTGGTGATGCTACATGGGAAATGGCGAAATCTCTGATTCAGAGCGATAAGGTCAAGCCGCTCGTGCTCGTTGCTAGTACCCTTGCAGAAATCGCAGACAAATCTCATGCCAAGGCCCAAGTAGCAGTTGGAATTACCTTTCCCGATGACAATTATGTCATTGAATTTCCGATTAAGTTTGATACATCTGAGGAAGTCATCCGAAATTTATCAGTATTTGTACTCCAGTCAGAAAATCTGTCAAACATTATGCAGGCCGAGATTCAAGAAGGCCGTGGCCCGATTGGAAGTGCAGTGGCGGAAATTCAAGAGGATGGGAGTCTTTTAGTGATGTGGACAAGAAAGAATGACTTGAAAAAGCAAGAATTTAAAATACCAAGGTTGGCCGAAGATTAGCAGGAAGAATATTTGGGATGTTGCCCGCGAATCAGCATGAGATGGCAAATTACGGCCAACCTCGTTGAATAGTTTGACCGCCACTGACGCGGGTCCGTAAACACTCGGGAAGGCCTGGTTTGTCAATTGCCTTCCTCAATGGCCGCAGGCCGATCCGATCTGGACCCCGGACTGGGCGTGGAAGAGCGGCTGGGGCAACGCTCCGGATACGCCGGAGCGGGGGCCGGGCTCCGGTCCGAGTCCGAATTTTTTTGCCGATATGCTGCAAAGGAAATTGCTTGACATCGGCATAAGAACATTATATGAACAAATACCATTTGATCGACAGGAAGCGCCATCGGCCGGCGGCGCACAACAAAACATGACATATCCTGACACATGGGTACCCCTCCGCGCCGCCCCGGACAGTCGCAAGCCGATCCTGGGCGGCCGCGGAAAGGAAACGCAACACCCCTTTCGCCGCCCGCCGTTCCGGCCGGACGCAGCGGGCGGAGCGGCCCCGGAGCGATCCCGGTCCGGGGCCGGAGAAGCCGGAGCTGGAGGTTCTATGACAAAATTCCTTCTTGCGCGCAAAGTGACTCCCGATCTCCGGCCGGGACGGCTCCAGGTTCCGGCCGGAACGGCGAGCGGGACGAGGGAGGCAACGCCTTGAAAAACCGCAATATTTCCCGCCGCGGGCGGCCCGCGCCCGCCGGAAATTCCGCGGCCGGAGGAGGCAGAACGAACCGATGCGCAGAGGTTTTTTGTCGGAGGGTAGACCGGTCTGTCCAATCGGGCCGGAACGGCCGTCCGGAACCGCGAATCATGACATTTCATGACACATCATGACGTCTTCCGGCATCCCGTCCCGTCGTCGCCGGCCGGGGCAGCGCGCACCGGGAGTCAGGCGCATGGACGATACCGTGACGATTCCCACGGCCGAATACGAGCGCCTGCGCGCCGCGGCCAACCAGCTTTCGGATTTCCGGGCGGCGCTGGCGGTCGAGGCGCAGATCGCCGCCGGGACGGAAGACCTCGTGCCCGCCGGTTAAATCCCCTCGGTCCCGCGGCTGATCGCGACGGCGCCGGTGCGGGCGACCTCGATCAAGCCGAGGGGTTTCATCAGGTCGATGAAGCGGTCGACCTTGTCGGACTGGCCGTCGAGCCGGAAGATGAAGGATTCGAGCGTCGTATCGTCGACCTTGGCGCCGAAGATGTCGGCGATGCGCAGGGCTTCGACCCGCTTGTCGCCCTGGCCGGCGACCTTGACCAGCGCCAGTTCGGTCTCGACATGGGGCCCTTCCTCGGAGAGGTCGCGGACCGAATGCACCGGCACCAGCCGGTCGAGCTGGTTCTTGATCTGCTCGATGATCATCGGCGTGCCGATGGTCACGACGTTGATGCGCGACAGGCCGGCCTCGGCGTCGACCTCTGAGACGGTCAGGCTCTCGATATTGTAGCCGCGGCCGGAAAACAGGCCGATGACCCGGGCGAGCACGCCGGGTTCGTTGTCCACCAGCACGGCGATGACGTGCCGTTCGGTCATGGCTGTTCCTGCCTCGGTCTTTTTTGGAGAGTTATCGGGAGTATCAATCCGGGGGCGGCGTCTAGACCAGCACCATGCCCTCTTCGGAAATCGGCTCTGCGGCCTGGTCGTCGGGGCCGAGCAGCATCTTGTGGTGCGCCGCGCCGGACGGGATCATCGGGAAGCAGTTCTCCGCCTTGTCGACCAGGATGTCGGCGATCACCGCCTTGTCGACCGCGATCATCTCCTCGATCACGCCGTCCACGTCCGCAGGCTTTTCGGCGCGCAGGCCGACGGCGCCGAAACTCTCGGCCAGCTTCACGAAATCGGGCAGCGAATCCATGTAGCTTTCCGAATAGCGCCCGCCGTGCAGAAGCTCCTGCCACTGGCGGACCATGCCCATATACTCGTTGTTGAGGATGAAGATCTTCACCGGCAGGCGGTACTGCGCCACCGTGCTCATCTCCTGGATGTTCATCAGGACGGAGGCTTCGCCGGCGACGTCGATCACCAGCGCGTCGGGGTGCGCCACCTGCACGCCCATCGCCGCCGGCAGGCCGTAGCCCATCGTGCCGAGGCCGCCCGAGGTCATCCAGTGGTTCGGCTTCTCGAAGGGCAGGAACTGGGCCGCCCACATCTGGTGCTGGCCGACCTCGGTGGTCACGAAGAGATCGTCGCGGCCCTTCGTCAGCTCGCGCAGCCGCTCCAGCGCGTATTGCGGTTTGATCAGCGTGTCCGACGCCTGGTATTTCAGGCAGTCCCGGGCGCGCCATTCGTCGATCTGCGCCCACCAGGCGTCGAGCTTCTTGCGGTCGGCGCGGTACTGCCGGGCCTTCCAGACCTTGGTCAGGTCCTCCAGCACGTGGGCGGCGTCGCCGACCACCGGAATGTCGGCCCGGACATTCTTGTTGATCGAGGACGGGTCGATATCGACGTGGATCTTGGTCGAGTGGGGCGCGAATTCGTCGAGCTTGCCGGTCACCCGGTCGTCGAAGCGCGCGCCGATGTTGATCATCAGGTCGCAGTGGTGCATGGCGAGATTGCTCTCGTAGGTGCCATGCATGCCGACCATGCCGAGGAACTGCCGGTTGGAGGCGGGCAGGGCGCCCAGGCCCATCAGGGTCAGCGTGCAGGGAAAGCCGGTCAGCTTGACCAGCTCGGTCAGCAGGTGCGCGGCCTTCGGCCCGGCGTTGATGACGCCGCCGCCGCAGTAGAACAGCGGCCGCTCGGCCTGCGCCATCGCTGCGGCCGCCTTCTCGATCTGGCCGATATCGCCCTTCTTCCTCGGCCTGTAGGACCGGTGGCCGTTGACCGACGGCGGCGTATAGCTGCCCTTGCCCTGCAGGATGTCCTTGGGCAGGTCGACCACGACCGGGCCCGGCCGGCCGCTGCGCGCGACATAGAAGGCCTCGTGGACGACCCGCGCCAGGTCGGCGATGTCCTTCACCAGATAGTTGTGCTTGGTGCAGGGCCGGGTGATGCCGGTGGTGTCGGCCTCCTGGAAGGCGTCGTTGCCGATCAGGTGGGTCGGGACCTGGCCGGTCAGGCAGACCACGGGCACGGAATCCATCAGCGCGTCGGTCAGCCCGGTGACGGCATTGGTCGCGCCGGGGCCGGAAGTCACCAGCACGACGCCGACCTTGCCGCTCGAGCGCGCGTATCCCTCGGCGGCATGGACCGCGCCGCCCTCCTGGCGCACCAGGATGTGCCGGATCGAGTTCTGGACGTGCAGGGCGTCGTAGATCGGCAGCACGGCGCCGCCGGGATAACCGAACACCGTATCGACGCCCTGGTCCGCCAGGGCGCGCAGGACGATTTCCGAACCTGTCATCTCTTGCGACATCGATCCGTCTCCCGGGATCCGTCTCCCCGAATACGCCGCCCGGACTCGTCTTGGGGCCGGGCGCCTCCGACCGGGCGTTTCCGGCCACCGGCAAAGCCGCCGGACAACATAGTCCGTCCCGAAGCGAAAAAAATCGCCGCTCGCGGCGGCGGCGCTTCCGGCAAAGGCCTTGCAAACCCGCCCGGCGGCGGCAAAAGCGGTTGATCCAGACTTCGGAAATACGGGCCGCGATTCACCCCGTCAACCGGAATTGACGAATTTTATTAAACATTTCGTCGCGCATCCTTTCCGAAAGTTGCGCAAAAACGGCATCTGGCGAACGATATTGACGCCGGAACCAGGTAAACTGCCGCTTGGCGTACTGCCGCGAGGCGGCCTGGCCCTGTTCGATCATCGTGGCGCGATCGGTCTCTTCCCTGAGGTGGGCCCGGATCTGCGGCACGCCGACCGCCTTCATCGCCGGCAGCGACGGATCGAGTCGCAACGCGTCGAGCTGCCGGACCTCGTCGATCGCGCCGGCGGCCACCATGCGGGCGAAACGGGCGTCGATGCGCCGGTACAGTTCTTCGCGCGGCGGCATGACGGCGATCCGGAAGGCGCGGAGCGGGGCCGCGCCGTTCCGGTCCGCCGGCCATGCGGAGAGCGGCCGCCCGGTGTGGTCGAACACCGAAAGGGCGCGCACCAGGCGCTGGCGGTCGATCGCGGCCAGCCGGCCGGCGGTCGCCGGATCGACGGCGCGCAGCCGCGCGCGGCCGGCCTCGAGGCCGGCCTCCTCCAGCCACGCGGCAACGGCCCGGACCCGCTCTTCGGGAACGTCCGGAATTTCGGCGATGCCGTCCAGCAGCGCCTTGATATAGAGGCCGGTGCCGCCGACCACGACCGGCAACCGCCCGGCCTCCGCCGCAGCGGCGATCTCGTCCAGCGCCAGGCGCCGCCATCGCCCGGCCGAGCAGCGCTCGTGCGCCGGAAGGATGCCGTACAGCCGGTGCGGCGCCGCCGACAGCGCCGCGTCATCGGGCCGCGCGGTGACGATTTTCAGTTCCTGATACACCTGCATGCTGTCGGCATTGATCACCGCGCCGCCGAATTCCCGCGCGATCTGCAACGCGATTTCGGACTTGCCGCCGGCGGTCGGACCGCCGATGACGACGATGTTTTCTCGTCGGCCCGGATCGCCCGCCGCCCGGTTCGCCGGTGCGCTCAAACCCTTTTGCTCCCCGAGTACGCCGACCGGACACCCTTCATCGGCGCAACCGCTTTCGCCCGCAATGAGTCACTTCGTGACGCTGATTGCCAATCCGGCCCTGCCGCGCCTGTCCGACGGAACGGTCACGTCGGCGCGTTGGGCGCTGGAGGACGCCGGCGCCGAAGGCGGCGAGCCGGAGTGGCTGTCGCCCCAGGTCGCCTGCGATATCCCGTTTGCCGGCGGCGAACCCGGCGCGGCGCAGGCGGCGGTCAGGGACTCCGTCGGCCGGTTGCCGGTCGATGTGGTCGTCACCGGCGCCGAGAACCGCCGCAAGCGCCTGCTGGTCGCCGACATGGAATCGACGGTGATCCGCAACGAGATGGTCGACGATCTCGCCGATCTCCTGGGCGTGGGCGAGACCGTCCGGCGGATCACCCAGCAGGCGATGAACGGCGAAATCCCGTTTCGCGAGGCGCTTGCCGTGCGCGTCGAACTGCTCGGCGGCCTGGAGAAGGAATTCCTGCAGGCCTTCTGCTACCGCATCGAATTCACGCCCGGCGCGCGGACCCTCGTGCGCGCCATGCGCAAGGAAGGGGCTCTGGCCGCCCTGGTCTCCGGTGGATTCCGGATCTATTCGGAATTCGTCCGCCGCGAATGCGGTTTCGATATCGATGTCGCCAACGATGTCGTGGTGGACGGCGGCGTGCTGACCGGGCAACTGGTCCATCCCGTGCTCGGCGCCCAGGGCAAGCTGGAGGCCATGGACGCCTTTCTCGCCGACCGCGGCCTGTCCCGGCAGGATGCGCTGGCAGTCGGCGACGGCGCCAACGACATCCCGATGTTGCAGGCGGCGGGCGCCGGCGTCGCGTTTCGGGCCAAGCCCGCGGCAGCGGCGGCGGCGCAGCACCGCATCGAGCACGGCGATCTGACCGCGCTGTTGTATCTTCAGGGCTATCGGCACGATGAAATCGCCGCCGCCGCTTCCGGGGACTGAGTTCCCGGGGGTGCCGGCCCCTTCCGTCACAGCACTTTCCGTCACAACCCTTATTTCAGCTTGAACCGGAGCACGACGAAGCGCCGGTCGTCCCCGCGTTCGATCAGCAGCAGGGCGGAGGTCTTGCGCGCCGTTTTCGACTCGTCGACCAGTTTCCTGACCGCCTCGGGCGTCGCGACGGCGGTATGCTCCATTTCAACGATGACGTCGCCCGGCTTGACGCCCTTGCGGTCCGCGTCGCCGTCCGGCTCGACGCCCAGGACGACGACGCCCGCCCGCGTCTCGATCCCGTAACGGTCCGCAAGCTCCGGCGTGATCTTGCCGAGCCGCAGGCCGAGTTCGGGGAACAGGTCCGGCCGGATCCCTTCGGTGTCGAGCTTCTCGGCGGCGCCGGTCTGCACGGCCTTTTCCAGCTCGCCCAGGGTGACGGTGAGCGTGACGGTGCGTCCGCGCCTCAACACGGAGATGCGCACCTTCTTGCCGACCGGCGCGGCCGCCACGATCTGCGACAGGCGCGCGGCGTTGGGCACCGTCTTGCCGTCGAACTCCAGGATCACGTCGCCGGAGACGAGGCCGCCTTCGGCCGCCGGGCTGCCGCTCACGACGTTGGCCACCAGGGCCCCGGTCGGCGTCTCCATGCCCAGCGTCCGGGCAAGCTCGCCGTCGACCGACTGGATCTGCACGCCCAGCCAGCCGCGCCGCGTCCGGCCGTAGAGCTTCAGTTGCTCGATGATCGGCGCCGCGAGGTTCGAGGGGACGGCGAACGCGATGCCGGCATTGCCCTGGCCGCGCGAATAGATTGCGGTGTTGACGCCGATGACGTCGCCGGCGCGGTTGAACAGGGGGCCGCCGCTGTTGCCCCGGTTTATGGCGGCGTCGGTCTGCAGGAAATCGACGAAGGAACTGCCCGGGAAGCCGCCGAAATTCTGCAGATGCCGGCCGCGCGCCGAGAGGATGCCGGTGGTGACGGTCTGGCTGAGGCCGAACGGGTTGCCGATGGCGACGACGGCCTGGCCGATCCGCATCGTGTCGGAATCGCCCCATTTCACGAAGGGCAGGGGGGCCCTGGGCTTGACCTTGAGCACCGCCAGGTCGGCCCGGGGGTCGCGGCCGACGACCCGCGCCTCGAGCTGCCGGCCGCCGTCCAGCACCACATGCACGACCGTGGCCCGGCTGATGACATGGTTGTTCGTGACGACGAAGCCGTCGGCGCTGATGATGAAGCCGCTGCCGACGTTCGAGCCGCGCTGCCGGTTCCGGCGCTTGTTGAAATACTCCCGGAAATACTCCTCGAAGGGCGAGCCCTCCGGTGCCGGGCGCCCGGCCGCCGGCTTGCCGCCCTGGGTCGTCGTGATGCTGACCACGGAAGGCAGCAGCCGGGCGACGAGGTCGGGCAGGGAAGTGCTCCGGACCGCTGCGGTTTCGGGGGCCGAGGCGCGGGTCTTGCCGGTTTCCGCCTTCACGGCGCTCGCGCCCGGCACAAGGCCGGCGGCGGCAAGGCAAGCCAGAGCGGCGAGGGCGGCCGGTACGATCCGGGCGCGGTGCGGCGATCTCCGTTTCATCATCCGGTGCATCCGTCCTGCGAGGTCGCGGCGGTTCCGGAACCGGCGCCATCCGGGGAGAATCCGTGCACCGCTTCCGGCCGCTTGCCGATACCGACTATACCCGAATTCGGGCAAAATTCTGCCGCCAATCGTCCAAAACGTCACGCAGGTTCGTTTGTTGGCGGTTTCCCGGCCCGACTTGTAGCGCCATCGGTCAACGGCGCACCGCGCGGCTCCGTTTCGCACGGGCCAGTTGAAGGAAGCCGGCCTTGATCTGCGCGAACAGTCCCGGCGGGATGAAACCGTAGCTGAAGGTGTCCGGCAAACCGGGCAGCGGAGACAGCCCGGCATTGGGCCATTCATCGATATTGTGCTCCGAGACGATCACCCAGCTCGGCGTGTCGTCCAGGCCGAGGGCTTGTCTGACGCGCTTCGGGATCGCGATGCCCACCGTACCGCCCGCGGGCGGTGTGTGGGTAATCGGCAGCAGCACGACGTAGCGCGGACGAACCGCCGGATCGGTCGCGGCGATCAGACAGGCCGGACCGGTCTTGCCCTGATCGCGGCCGGCGGCGGCCTCGTGCGTCCAGAGATAGTCGTAGCGGACGACCAGACCCGGCTTCGGATCGGGCAGCGGCACCGCTTCGCCGTTACGTCAGCAGCTCGTCGAGCGGCTTGTGCGCCATATCCATCTCGGCGCGCTCCACGGCGTCGATCACGACATCGGCGGCGTCTTCCGTGCGATGGCTGCGCTGGACCGACGCCCGAAGCCAGTCATACTGCTCCGCCGACATGAGCACGAACTCGCGGCGCCCGTGCCGGGTTATCTCCACCGGCTCGCGCTGCGCTTCGTGCTGGAACCGGCCGAACCTGCGCTGGAACTCAAGGGCGCTCACCGTGGGCATGGCAGGTTCCTCAGGTAACGGGGATGGGCCTCAATATACGTATAATCCGTAGAAATGACAGGGACAAGCGAGGGGGTTTGTGCGTCCGTTTGAATTTCAGCGTCGGCCGGAGCCGGTCCCCTTGTCCGTCATTTCGACCGGAGCCCTGGGTTCATCCGGGGCGGAGAAATCTCTGGCGTCTAGACCGTTGACTACGCAGTGCCCGACATTCCTCCAACCGCGAATGGAAGCCGGTGAATACTGCAAACGCCGCCGGTTCGTCGATGCCCGGAAACCTGATTTTGCCGCCCCGGACCTGATCCGGGGCCCAGGGCCGACCCGAGAGACGTCAGCCAGTGGCCCCTGGGCCCCGGATCTCCGCTGCGCTCCGTCCGGGGCGGCAAGGGAGGGATGGGCAACGAAATCGGCCATCGGAACGGCCGTGGACCGTGGACGCATGGTTACAGATATAATCCCCAAAAATCTCTCGCCTTCGGAGCCTGGTCCAAAGCACTGTTCCGGAAAGATTTCTCCACTTCGCGGCCGCGCCGCTCCGGTCGAAATGACGGGGACGGGCGCGAAGAGGCGAGCGTTTTCGTGCCGCCCTACCAGCGGAAGGCGGCGGTGGCCCAGGTTGGCCGTTGCCGGTAGCGGGCGTAGAGCGGCGGCAAGGCGGCGGGCGGCGGGTCGCTGAGCGGCGCGATGCCGAGTTCCTCCGCCAGCAGGCCGCCGGTCACGAACAGCGAATCGATGCCCGCCCCGTTGGCGCCGGCGATATCCGTGCGCAGGGAATCGCCGACCGCCAGGATGCGCGCGGGCGGGATGCCGGGAAACCGCGCGAAGCTCAGCGTGTAGATCGGCCGGTGCGGCTTGCCGTGATAGCCGACGTCGCCGCCGATCGCGGCGTAGCGCGCGGCGATGGCGCCGGCGCAGATCTCCCGGACCGGCCCGCGCAGCACCTCCAGGTCGGGGTTCACGCACAGCATCGGCAGGTTTCTCGCCCGCGCCTCGGCGAGCAGGGCCGCATAGTCCGCGACCGTATCGGTGCGCCGGAACGCGCCGACGCACAGCAGGAAAGTCGCCTCTTCGAGAGAGCCGGTCTCTTCGACCGCCTGGTCCTGGAGGACGGATTCGTCGCCGGCCTCGCCGATCAGGAAGGCGCGGCCGCCCAGTGCGGCATGCCAGGGGTCGGCGCGGTCGCGCAGGGCCAGCCAGCCGGCCTCGCCGGACGACAGGACCGGGCCGTAGCAGTCCCGCGGAATGCCGACGGCGTCCATCCGGCCGACGACCGCGGCCGTCCGGCGGGGCGCGTTGGACAGGATGAGGACGGTCTTGCCCCGCTGCGCCAGCGCGCGCAGGCAGTCGACGGCGCCGGGCAGGGGCTCGACGCCGTTATGGATCGTGCCCCAGAGATCGAGGATGAAACCGTCATACCGGCCGGCGACCGCGGACAGGCCGGCGATCACATGGTTCGGTTCCGTCATGGGCCTCCCGCTGCGCCGCTGCCGCGCGATCTCCCCGAATGGCCCCCAGAATGGCTCCCCGAATGGCCGCCCGCATCGCGGGATCCTGAATCGCGGGATCGCGGAACCGCCATAGCATCCGGCGCTCCGGCGCACCGTCCGACAGTCCGCCGCATCGCTCCGGGTATCCCGAAAATCCGCAGCTTTCGCGGCTTGCCGGCTTTCGGCGCCGCCCGTATAGTCGCCGCCGCTTCGCCCGTATTCCGCGCATTTTCCGACGGTGGCGCAATGAGCCGAACCAGGCCGGCCGTTCCCGGATCGTATCGTCCCAGCCGGGACGAGCCGTTCATGAATCCGGTGATGACCGCCTATTTCCGGCAGAAACTCGAGCGCTGGCGCGACCGGCTCCTCGGCGATGCGGAAGAGACGATTCACACCATGCAGGTGGAGAGCCTGAACGAGGCCGACATGGCCGACCGGGCGACCCTCGAATCGGACCGCAGCCGCGAACTGCGCGCCCGCGACCGGCAGCGCAAGCTGATCGCCAAGATCGACGCCGCCATGCAGCGGATCGAGGAAGGCACCTACGGCTATTGCGAGGAGACCGCCGAGCCGATCGGCGTCGACCGCCTCGACGCAAGGCCGATCGCCACGCTGAGCATAGAAGCCCAGGAACGCCACGAACGCCGGGAGCGGACGCAGCGGGCGGATTGAAGGGGGCCGGGCGCGGGGCTGGAGTCTATTTCGGGAAGGCAGCGCTTAAACGGGGTCGCATTCGGCTCCGGCCCCAAGCAGCGAATCATGGCGGGTTTCCAGCCGACTGGTCCTACCGCACGCCGGGCGGCGCCAGCCGTCGCGCTCGAAGGCGGCGCGGCGTATCGGTGAGCACTCAGGCGGGAAAAATGTCGGCCCATGGGCTTCTCAGCTGGGAAGTCCTCTCCATCCGCTGTTCGATCTCACGGCGGTACATTTCCTCCGCTCCCGGCCAAATCATTATCGAGAACATTACAGCTCGGTCCGCGAAATGCAGGAGCAAGGTCTGATTCTGGTCCGAGTAGCGTGGTTCGATATTTCCATCCTCACCTCGCATCTGCAACGCGTGCAACATTCCTGAATGTGCGAGGTCGTGGAGCAGTCCCATATTGGGATTGTTACTGCCGACCCACCCCATAAACATATTTGCAATATGATGTCGGAAAGGTAGCAATTCATGTGGTTTTTTCAACGTAACAATTCTCCATTTGTCTCCTTTAATTTCGATCTTTGGCGGACCCCCTTTAACTTGTTTGTCTTGCTGCCAAATTTTGATGAGTCCTAAAAAAATATTTAATACTTCGAGTGGAATTTCATGAATGATGATGTGTCCCCTCAAGGCTCCTTCATATTGCGCTCTGGCAAGAGCAAACGCTGGGCTTGGTATTTCCTTGTCTATGCAAAGGCGAATTGCTCGGGCGCATTCGATACTCTGGGCGAGTAGGGCGGTCCCGTACATCCTCGACCCTTCGATCCGCTTTTCAGTGGTTGTAAAGATGCGGGCTGCGAACGCTATTGATTCACCGAGAATATCGGATTCTTGCCTTCGCCATTTCTGCCAGTCGCTTTCTTGTGTCAATTCGACCTCCTCGGATTGTTCACGCCGCCAAGGCATAGTACAACCGCCGGCGTTTCAGCGGTAGGATTCGGACGCCAGTCGAAACCGCCAAGCTCGCCGATGGTCCCATTACCGCCGTGGCGGAGGGGATGCGGCGCGCTGCTGCATTTTCGCCTCGACGAATGCGGTCGTCGAGGAGGTTAGGTTTACTGCTCAAGCAGAAATTGCGAAAATCTCGCGCCGAGTGGTGTGAGATCAATCGGATAGGCTGCGTAATCTCGCACTTCAATCGGAGGAGGGCCACTGCGATGGAGCAGATTAGCTCTATCCAACTCAGCAACCAGCCCCATCAATAATTCCGGTGAATGCTGGGGGATCCGGCTGTGAAGATCACCGAAGATCATATGATGAAATTTCACCTCCGAGTCCTTACATCTTCCCGTATGAGCCGCGTTCACTACAGTACCGAGGACCTCGACAGCGCCGCTGGAAAGCGTCTCTACGCATCGGGAAAAATGATCTAACTCCGTGTAAGTGAGCTTGTCCGGGTCACCTTCTCGCAACAGGAGATTTGCGAGAATCGCGGTAGCGGCCCTCAACTTATCGTCGCGATGACTTCTCACGATGGAGAGACAGCAGGATTTGAACAATTCTGCGAAATCGTCTTTGTCGACTGCTTCAACGTCGATTCGTTCTCCAAGCTCATCGAGGCGCCTGCACAAAAGTTCGATTGCGCGAGTTCGAGATTTTTCGGTAGCGGTCGGGATGTAGTCGCTTACCAAGCTCGCCAGCGCTCCCCCGACTCCCGGAACAAGCGACAGTCCTGCCTTTACTGCTGCGAGAACGTGATCAGAAGGATCCTTTCGCATACGGGCATCACCTTTGTGCGATGAAGACGTACCCAAGGCCGCGCGACCTAGCACCGCCACCGTGCTCATGGCGAGCCGCGTTTCTGTGACATGTCACAGTTATCCGCCGTGACCGCGGGCGGCAATAATCCCCTAAGTGCTTGAAATCATTGGTGGGCGCGGCTGGGTTCGAACCAGCGACCCCTGCCGTGTGAAGACAGTGCTCTCCCGCTGAGCTACGCGCCCTTCTTGCCAACATTGCAGGTCATTGTCCCGCGGTCCCGGGCCTTGGACCCTGGGTTGCGCCGCATAGAACGGACGGGCCGGCAACAAGCGACGCTATCTATGGAGCGGGGCGGCAGCGTGTCAAGGCGGCAGGCGGCGGCTCGCCAGGCGGTCTTCCCCGGACCAGGAAATTCGGCACGGGCCCGGGTCTGGGCAACGCCTTGTGGGGCGCCCGTCCGTGTTCGGCCTCGCTGGAGCGAGGGCCCGAACGACAACGAGGCGTAACCGCGGGCCGCTCCGGCGCCGAAAACGCGAAGAAAACAACCGGGAAGAAAAAGCCCGGCGGTCTCCCGCCGGGCCATTTCAATGCCGGATCAGTTCGCTACCCGGGCTTCCGGCTGTCCGCCGCGGCCCCGGCGGCCGAGCCCGATGCGCTTGGCGAATTCCGAACGGCGCTTGGCGTAGTTCGGCGCGACCATCGGATAATCCGCCGGCAGCCCCCATTTCTGGCGGTAGTCGTCCGGCGACATGTCGTAGGTCGTTCGCAGATAGCGCTTGAGCATTTTCAGCTTCTTGCCGTCTTCCAGGCAGACCAGATATTCCGGCGTCAGCGACCGGCGCACCGGCACGGCCGGCTTGGGCGCCGATTCGGCCGCCTGCGCTTCGCCCAGTGCGTTGAGCGAACCGTGGACTGTCCTGATCAGGTCCGGAAGCTGGTTCGTCGCGGTCGTGTTGTTGCCAACATAAGCCGAGACGACATCAGTGGTCATCCGGAGCATCTCCTCACGGGAGATACGCTCCGTGTGCTCGTTACTCATACCCCGCGTCCTTTTGTTTTGCGCCTTTTTTTGCGCTTTGCTGGACCGGCAGGCTCACCGTTTTTCCGGTGTTGATCTGCCGGCACGCACTTCACTCTATTGCACAGTATTGGCTGCCAGTCAATTCAAACGGTTTCGGTTTCTTTTCGACAAATCAAATTGTTACTCGATTTTCTTAAAGCGATACTCATGTCGGTCCGATTTCCGGCGCCCGCCGGTCGTCTCTATTTGGGGCCGTCTTGCCCAGGGCCCGGCCGTCTCTCCGGCAGCATTGAAAGAGACATTGCGAACCCGGGAAAGCGGCGGCCGGCCGGCGCGGAATTGCCTTCGGCCGGCGAACGGGATATACGAGATCGTGTCGTTGCGCCGGCGCAATGCGCGATATCTGGTGGTTCGGGCGGAAATCGGTGGCGCCGGTTATCGGCCGGCAATCGGGGGAACGGCGATTGACTGCGAAAACCGTAGCCGTTGCGTCGGATCATGCCGGCTTCGCGCTCAAATCCGCCCTGGCCGACGAGCTGAAGGCGCTGGGGCACCGGGTTCTGGATCTGGGGCCGGCGTCGGCCGACCCGGTCGACTATCCGGATTTCGGCCATGCGCTGGCCCGGTCGGTCGCATCGGGCGAAGCGGAGATGGGCGTGGCCGTCTGCGGCTCGGGCATCGGCATCAGCATTGCGCTCAACCGCCACCGGGGCGTGCGCGCCGCGCTGTGTCACGATAGCCTCTCGGCGCGCCTGTCGCGGCAGCATAACAATGCCAATGTGCTGGCGCTGGGCGGGCGGCTGATCGGTGTGGAGACGGCCCGCGATGCGCTGCGCATTTTCCTCGAAACGCCCTTCGACGGCGGGCGGCATGCGGCGCGGGTCGACAAGATCGACAGCGCCGCGGGTTGACCGGCCGTCCGCCGCCCAACGGAAGTTCTCGCGATGACACGCCCCGGCTCCGCAACGGTCCTTCCCTTCGACAACGGCCTCTTCGCCGCCTCGCTGCACCAGTCCGATCCCGAACTGTATGACAGCATCCGGGCCGAGCTGCGCCGGCAGCAGGACCAGATTGAGCTGATCGCGTCCGAGAACATCGTCTCCCGCGCCGTGCTGGAGGCCCAGGGCTCGGTGCTCACCAACAAGTATGCCGAAGGCTACCCGGCGCGCCGCTACTATGCCGGTTGCGACCATGTCGATGTCGCCGAGAGCCTGGCGATCGAGCGGGCGAAACGGCTGTTCGGCTGCGCCTTCGCCAATGTGCAGCCCCATTCCGGCGCCCAGGCCAACACGGCGGTGATGATGGCGCTGCTCAAGCCGGGCGACACGATCCTCGGCCTGTCGCTGGCGGCCGGCGGCCATCTCACCCACGGCGCGGCGCCGGCGCTTTCGGGCAAATGGTTCAACGCAGTCCAGTACGGCGTGCGCGAGGATACCCACCTGATCGACTACGACCGGGTCGCGGCGCTGGCGGAGGAACACCGGCCGAAGCTCATCATCGCCGGCGGTTCGGCCTATCCGCGCTTCATCGATTTCGACCGCTTCCGGGAGATTGCCGACAGCGTCGGCGCGACACTGATGGTGGATATGGCGCATTTCGCCGGACTGGTGGCGGCAGGTGTGCATCCGAGCCCGGTGCCGGTCGCCGACATCACGACGACGACGACCCACAAGACCCTGCGCGGCGCCCGCGGCGGCATGATCCTGACCGACGACGAAGCGCTGGCGAAGAAAATCAACTCCGCGGTGTTTCCCGGCTCCCAGGGCGGGCCGCTGATGCACCAGATCGCCGGCAAGGCGGCCGCCTTCAAGGAGGCGCTGACACCGGAATTCCGGACCTATTGCGAGGCTATCGTCGCGAATGCCAAGGCGCTGTCGGCGCGCCTGGTCGAGCGCGGTTTCGCCATGGTGGCCGGCGGCACCGACACGCACCTGATGCTGGTCGATCTGCGGCCCAAGGGGGTGACCGGCAACATTGCCGACGAGAGCCTGGAGCGGGCCGGGATCACCTGCAACAAGAACGCCATCCCGTTCGATCCCGAGAAACCGACTGTGACCTCCGGCATTCGCCTCGGCTCGCCGGCCGCGACGACCCGCGGCTTCGGCGTCGCGGAATTCGAACAGGTCGGCGACCTGATCGCCGACGTCCTCGAAGGGCTGGCGGCAAACCCGGAGGACAATGGGGCGGCCGAAGCGGCGGCCCGGGAAAATGTCCTCGCGCTGTGCCGGCGCTTTCCGGTCTATCCGGGGATGTAGGCGCCCGGCGCGGCAGAAGTCCTGCCGGCGGCGCGGCGTTTGCGGTCGAGGACGCCGGGGGTCCGGTGGGGGTCGAGCCGGGGATCGAGCCGGGGATCGAGAAGGAGAGGGGCCATGCGCTGTCCGTTCTGCGGGGGTGACGACACCCAGGTCAAGGATTCGCGGCCGACCGAGGACGGCTCGTCGATCCGGCGGCGCCGGTTCTGCGCGTCCTGCGGCTCGCGGTTCACGACGTTCGAGCGGGTGCAGCTCCGCGACCTCGTGGTGGTCAAGAAAAACGGCCAGCGCGTGCCGTTCGACCGCGACAAGCTGTTCCGCTCGCTCTCCATCGCCCTGCGCAAGCGGCCGATCGCCGAGGACCGGATCGACCGCATCGTCAGTTCGATCACGCGCCGGCTGGAGAGTTCCGGCGAATCGGACATTCCCGCCCAGCATATCGGCGAGCTCGTGATGGAGGCGCTCGCCGGCCTCGACCAGGTCGCCTATGTCCGCTTCGCCTCGGTCTACAAGAACTTCCGCGAAGCCAAGGATTTCGAGCAGTTCCTCGGCAGCCTGGGCGAGCGGGAAGAGGAAACGGCGGGCGAAGATTGACCGACGGCGCTGCCGACCGCCGCTGGATGACGGCGGCGCTGGACATCGGCCGGCGCGGCCTCGGAACGACGGCGCCCAATCCGTCTGTCGGCTGCGTCCTGGTCAAAGAGGGCCGCGTCGTCGGCCGCGGCTGGACCCGGCCGGGCGGACGGCCCCACGCGGAAGCCGAAGCGCTGGGCCGGGCGGGCGCCGAAGCCCGGGGCGCGACCGCCTACGTCACGCTGGAGCCCTGCGCCCACCACGGCCGCACGCCGCCCTGCGCCGATGCGCTGATCGAGGCCGGTGTCGCGCGCGTCGTGGCGGCGCTGGAGGATCCCGACAGCCGCGTCGCCGGCTCGGGCCTGGCACGGCTTGCGGCCACCGGGATTGCCGTCGAATCGGGCGTTTGCGCGGATACTGCCGCCTGCGATCTCGGCGGCTATCTGATGCGCCAGCGCGCCGGGCGCCCGCGCATTTCGCTCAAGCTGGCGACCAGCCTGGACGGGCGGATCGCGACGGCGGGCGGTGACAGCCGGTGGATCACCGGTACCCTCGCCCGGGCGCGCGGGCACGCGCTGCGCGCGGCGCACGACGCCGTCATGATCGGCATCGGAACCGCGCTGGCGGACGATCCGATGCTGACCTGCCGCCTGCCGGGGGTCCGCCGGCAGACCCGTCGCATCGTCCTCGATTCGCAGGCCCGGCTGCCGGCTGACAGCCGTTTGGCGCAGACCGCCGCCGAACATCCCGTCTGGCAATTTACCACCGCCGGCGAAGCGGCCGGTGAAACGGCCGGCGAAACATCTGGCGAACCGCCGGTCCGCCGGTTTTCCGTTGCTGCCGACAGCGCGGGCCGGCCCGATCCGGAGGCGGTTGCCGCGGCGCTCGGGGCCGAGGGGTTGAACGACGTTCTCGTCGAGGGCGGCGGGCAGGTGGCGGCGAGCCTGATGCGCGCCGGTCTTGCCGACCGGCTCTACTGGTTCCGCGCCGGCCTCGTGCTGGGCGGCGATGCCCGGCCGGCGGTCGGCGCTCTCGGCCTCGACCGGGTCGCCGCTGCCGGCGGATGGCGCTTGCGCTCGCGCAAGCCCTGCGGCGGCGACCTGCTGGAGACCTGGCATCGCGAGCCGAAGGCGGACGGCAGCCCGGCAGAACACGACCCATGTTCACCGGGATCGTAACCGATATCGGCCGCATCCGCAGCCGCGCACAGCCGGCGGGCGGCGACACGCGGTTCGAGATCGAAACCGGCTACGACACCGCCGGTATCGCGATCGGGGCGTCGATCGCGTGCAGCGGCGTCTGCCTGACGGTGATCGAGACCGGACCCGGCTGGTTTGCAGTCCAGGCATCGGACGAGACCCTGTCCTGCACGACGCTGGGCGACTGGCGCAAATGCCGGCGCATCAACCTCGAGCGGGCCCTGCAGGCCGGGGACGAGCTGGGCGGGCATATCGTTGCCGGCCATGTCGATACCGTGGGTCGGGTGGAGTCGCGCGAACCGGCATCGGGCAGCGAGGTCTTCCGTTTCGCCGTCGACCGGGCGTTCGGCCGCTACATCGCACCGAAGGGCTCGGTCGCCGTGGACGGCGTCTCGCTGACGGTCAATACCGTGGAAGACGGCGCCGACACGCGGTTTTCGGTAAACCTGATTCCGCACACGCTGGCCGTGACCACCTTGGGCGATTTGCAGCAGGGCGGCGCGATCAATCTGGAAGTGGACCTGATGGCGCGCTACGTTCAGCGCATGTTGGCCCTTGAACCGGCGCGCGGGGAGTCTTCGGCGTGAGCGTTCGCGACCGTCTGAGCGTGGTTTCGAAGCAGGACGTGCGCCGCGCGGCCGACGACCTCGCCTTCCTGTCGCCGATCGAGGAGATCATCGAGGACGCGCGCAAGGGCAAGATGTTCATCCTGGTCGACGACGAGGACCGGGAGAACGAGGGCGACCTGGTCATCCCGGCGGAGAAGGCGACCCCGGAGACGATCAATTTCATGGCCAAGTTCGGCCGCGGCCTGATCTGCCTCGCCATGACGGGCGAACGGGCGGCCCATCTCGGCCTCCAGCTCATGCCCCAGAAGAACAACAGCCGGTTCTCTACGGCGTTTACCGTTTCGATCGAAGCGCGGGAAGGGGTGACGACCGGCATCTCCGCCCATGACCGGGCGCACACCATCGCGGTCGCCATCGACGAGGCGTCGGACGCCAGCGCGATCACGACGCCCGGCCACGTCTTCCCGCTGGTCGCGCGCGACGGCGGCGTATTGGTGCGCACCGGGCATACCGAAGCGGCGGTCGACCTGGCGCGCCTCGCCGGCCTGCACGCTTCCGGCGTGATCTGCGAGATCATGGACGAGGACGGGTCGATGGCGCGTCTGCCGCAGCTTGTGGCCTTCGCGCAGTTCCACGGCCTGAAGATCGGATCGATCGAACAGCTGATCGCCTATCGCCGGCGCTTCGACAAGATCGTCGAGCGGGTGGAGGAGGGCGATTTCACGTCCGATTTCGGCGGCGCCTTCCGCGCCATCGTCTACCGCAACCGGATCTCCGGCACGGAGCATATCGCGCTGGTCAAGGGCGATATCGCCGACGGCGCGCCGGTCATGGTCCGGATGCACGCGCTCAACGTCTTCAGCGATCTCCTGTACCAGGCCGGCACGGGCAAGTCGGGCGAACTCCAGCGCGCCATGCGCATGATCGGCGAGGCCGGCCGCGGCGCCGCGGTGCTGATCCGCGAACCGCTGTCGCTTTCCACATCCGGGATACTCGGCAATCGCGCGCCGGTCGGCGGCAGCGCCGGCGGACCGCAAGGCGAATTGCGCAATTACGGCGTCGGCGCGCAGATTCTGACCGACCTCGGCATCCGCGACATGCTGCTGCTGACCAACAGCAACCGCACGGTGATCGGCCTCGACGGCTATGACCTGTCGATCAGCGGCCGCATTCCCATACCCAAAAAAGAACAATAGCGCAGCCCGTTCGAATGGCCTACCGCCCGCCCCACATCCTCATCGTTGAAGCACGGTTCTACGGCGATATCGCCGATATGCTGGCGCAGGGCGCCGAGGCGGCGCTGACCGAGGTCGGCGCAACCTGGGAACGGATCGAGGTGCCGGGCACGTTCGAAATTCCCGCGACGATCAATTTCGCCCTCGACCGGTTCGACGGGTTCGTCGCGCTGGGCTGCGTCATCCGGGGCGAGACGACCCATTACGACTATATCTGTTCGGAAAGCGCACGCGGGCTGCAGGAACTCGCACTGCACAAACGCGCGCCCATCGGCTATGGCATCCTCACGACGGAGAACCGGGAACAGGCGGTTGTGCGGGCCGATCCGAAGCAAAAGGACAAGGGCCGGGACGCCGCCGTGGCCTGCTTGCGCATGATCGAGGTGAAGCGTCGCTTCACCGGCACCTGATCCCATGACGGCGGCCCCGGCGGGGACCAGCGGCGCTCCTCCTGAAGCCGGGTTCGGCCGCCCGGCCGTCCGGCGCCCCGACGGTCACCCCGACCGGCGGACGCAAGCCCGCATCGCAGCCGTACAGGCGCTCTACCAGCTCAGCGCAACCGACGCCGCACCGGACGAAGTCGTCGACGAATTCCACCTTCACCGGATGCGGGAGGCCGGTCCGGCCGCGATCGCCGACAAGGCGCTGTTCAGGGAAATCGTCCGCGGCGCCTGCGGCGACCGTGCCGCGCTGAACCGGATGATCGGGGAGTCGCTGTCAGAAAGCTGGACGCTGGAACGGATGGACCGGGTCCTGGTCGCGCTGCTCAATGCCGGGGCCTGGGAGCTGCTCGGCCGGGCGGAAACGCCGGCCCGCGTCGTCATCGCCGAATATGTCGACGTGGCCCGGGTCTTCTTCGACAAGCGGGAGCCGGCATTCGTGAACGGCGTGCTCGACCGCTTGGCCCGAACCTTGCGATCCGGGGAATTCGCCGAAGACCCCAATTCCTCCGGGGCGGCGGAAATCGGGAATCTCGCGGAAGGGGCGGACAAGGTTGGGGCGGACAAAGCCGGGGCGGGCAGGGCCGGGCCGTCAACAGGCGGGGCCGCCGAACCGGAGGCCTGAGGCCGTGGCGGCGCGAACCGTCCGATCGGGCGAATTCGACCTGATCGCCCGCTATTTCAAGCCCCTGGCGGCCGGCCGGGACGGTGCGTTCGGCCTGACCGACGATGCCGCCCTGCTCGACGTCTCCGATGGCGCCGACCGGATCGTGACGACGGACGCCCTTGTCGAGGGGATCCATTTCCGGCCGGACGATCCGCCCGACCGGGTTGCGCGGAAGGCGCTGCGGGTGAACCTGTCGGATCTGGCGGCAATGGGGGCGGCGCCGGAAGTCTACACGCTGGCGCTCCGGATCCCGGATGAGCGGGACGACAACTGGGTCGCCGCCCTGGCGCGCGGCCTGGCGGCGGATCAGGCGCGCTACGGCATCATCCTGATCGGCGGCGACACGGTCGGCGGCGGCACCGACGGCGGCTCGGGGACGGCAATGCTCTCTGTCACGGCGATCGGCCGCCTCGCGCGCGGCCCGGCGCTGCGCCGCGGCGGGGCGGCGCCCGGCGACGACATCTGGGTCTCGGGAACGATTGGCGACGGCGGCCTCGGCCTGCGGGTCTGCAGCGGCGAGGAGACCGGGCTCGACCCTGCGCAGCGCCGGTTTGCCATCGACCGCTACCAGCTTCCCGAGCCCCGGGTCGAACTCGGCTCCGCCCTCGTCGGCACGGCGACGGCGTGCCTTGACGTTTCCGACGGGCTGGTCGCCGACCTCGGCCATCTGGCCCGGGAGTCGGGCCTCGCAGCCGAAATCCTGCTGGCGGACGTGCCGTGGTCGGAAGCCGCCGCCGCCGCAGACTATCCGGAGATCGAGCGCATCGCAGCGGGCGACGATTACGAATTGCTTTTCACCGCGCCGCCCGAAAGGCGGCGCGCGGTCGAGGCGGCGGCCGGCGGGGCGGGAATTCCGGTGGCCCGTATCGGCAGAATGCAGCCGGGCGGCGGCGTGCGGGTGCTGGACGGCAACGGCCGGCCGCTCGCCGTCCCGCGGACCGGCTGGCGGCATCGCTAGCCCGGCCGGCGCGGTCGCCGCCGCAAAGTTGTCACATTGATAGCCCGAGCCCGTTTCGGCATGGTCCGGCCGCCTCGCCGGCGTGCAGCGGCGCATTGTGAATAGTCACTGGAGCGCGTGCACCGACCGGACCGGCAAGGGCCGAGAGCATTGCCGGAAGCCGCCTGGTCGAGGGTTTCCCGTCTGGCCGGGAAACCCGGAACAGACTTCGCAAAGAGAAGTTTGAAAAGGGGATACTCCTGAAATGGAATGGGTACCGTATTTCGCGCTCGTCTGCGCGCTGCTCGCGGTCGTCTACGGCATTGTCACCAGCCGGTCGGTGCTTTCGGCCGCCGCGGGTAACGAGAGGATGCAGGAGATCGCCGCCGCCGTTCAGGAAGGCGCACGCGCCTATCTGAACCGCCAGTACATGACGATTGCGATCGCCGGTGTCGCGATCGCCGTCATCGTGGCCCTGCTGCTCGGCGTGTGGGTCGCCGTCGGATTTGCGATCGGGGCGATCCTGTCCGGCGCAGCCGGCTATATCGGCATGAATGTGTCGGTCCGGGCCAATGTGCGGACCGCCGAAGCGGCGCGCCAGGGCCTGGCGCAGGGCCTGAGGATCGCCTTCCAGGCCGGCGCCGTCACCGGGATGCTGGTGGCCGGGCTCGCCCTGCTCGCGGTCGCCGGCTACCTGCTGGTTCTCCAGGGCCTCGGCACGGACCAGCGCGGCCTGGTCGATGCGCTGGTTGCGCTGGGCTTCGGCGCTTCGCTGATCTCGATTTTCGCCCGTCTCGGCGGCGGCATCTTCACAAAGGGCGCCGATGTCGGCGCCGATCTGGTGGGCAAGGTGGAAGCCGGCATCCCCGAAGACGATCCGCGCAACCCGGCCGTGATCGCCGACAATGTCGGCGACAATGTCGGCGACTGCGCCGGCATGGCGGCCGACCTGTTCGAGACCTACGCCGTCACCGTCGTCGCCACCATGGTGCTCGCGCTGATCTTCGGGATGGAGGCCGGCCTGATCTATCCGCTCGCGATCGGCGGCGTCTGCATCATTGCGTCGATCATCGGCACCTACTTCGTCCGTCTCGGCGCCTCGAACAACATCATGGGCGCGCTCTACAAGGGCTTCATCGCGGCGGCGGTCCTGTCGCTTGTCGGCATCGCCATCGTCACCGAACTCGTCCTCGGCTTCGATACGGCCTTCAAGGCCGGCGGCACCGCCTTCACCGGCATGGACCTGTTCGTCTGTGCCGTGATCGGTCTGGTCGTCACCGGCCTGATCATCTGGGTGACGGAATATTACACCGGCACGGATTACCGGCCGGTCCGCTCGGTCGCCAAATCTTCGGAGACCGGGCATGCCACGAACGTGATTCAGGGCCTCGCCATCTCGATGGAAGCCACGGCCCTGCCGGCGATCATTATCTGCGTGGCCATCCTGGCGACCTACCTGGTGGCCGGCCTGTTCGGCATCGCCATCGCCGTCACCGCAATGCTGGCGCTCGCCGGCATGGTCGTGGCGCTCGACGCCTACGGCCCGGTGACCGACAATGCCGGCGGCATCGCCGAAATGGCCGAACTGGAAGAGGACGTGCGCAACACCACCGATGCGCTGGACGCGGTGGGCAACACCACGAAGGCGGTGACCAAGGGCTACGCCATCGGCTCGGCGGGCCTCGGCGCGCTCGTGCTGTTCGCCGCCTATACCCAGGACATTGCCTACTTCAAGGCGGCGGAAGTGGCCTTCTTCAAGGACGTCGAGGTCAATTTCTCGCTGTCCAACCCCTATGTCGTGGTCGGGCTGATCGTCGGCGGACTGCTGCCCTACCTGTTCGGCGCACTGGGCATGACCGCGGTCGGCCGCGCGGCCGGAGCGGTGGTGCTCGAGGTGCGCCGCCAGTTCCGGGATATCGACGGCATCATGGAAGGCACCGGCAAGCCGGAATACGGACGCTGCGTCGACCTGCTGACCAAGGCGGCGATCAAGGAAATGATCGTGCCGTCGATGCTGCCGGTCCTGTCGCCGATCGTCCTGTTCGTGGTGATCTGGGGGATCGGCGGCAAGTCGGCGGCCCTGTCCTGCGTCGGCGCCATGCTGCTCGGCGTGATCGCCACCGGCCTGTTCGTCGCCCTGTCGATGACCGCCGGCGGCGGCGCCTGGGACAACGCCAAGAAATTCATCGAGGACGGCAACCACGGCGGCAAGGGCAGCGAGGCCCACAAGGCCGCCGTGACGGGCGATACCGTCGGCGATCCCTACAAGGATACCGCCGGGCCCGCGGTCAACCCGATGATCAAGATCACCAACATCGTCGCCCTTCTCATGCTGGCGGTGCTGGCGCACTGACCGGCGCGCGCGATTCCGACGAAAAACCCCCGGTGCGCCGCGCCGGGGGCTTTTCGAGTCCGGAAGGCCGGGCCGGTTCAGAGCCCGTAGGCTTTCCTGCTCTTTCCGGTTACGGCGCGGCGCCGCACCAGCAGGTCGATCATGCTGTGGAAGAAGCCGGGCTCGCCGGCGTCGGCTTTCGTGGTGCGCGAAATCCGGTCCACCTTGCGCGCATCCTCGAGCCCGTAGGTCCGGATGCGCTTGACCACCTGCTTTTCGTCGAACAGCAACTCGATCACCTGCTGGGTCTTGACCTCCGGCGCCAGGAAGGCAACCGTTTCTTCCCGCTTGCTGATGTAGTACCAGGTCTTGTTGTCGAAGGCCGAAACGGTCGACGGCGGACCGAGGACGCGCATCACATCCGACGCCGACGTAACCCCCTGGCGGATGCGGATCATGTCTTCCTGCTCGGCGGCGTTGCCGCGAATATCGACGCGCGGAGAACAGGCCGCCAGCGCCACCATTGCGCAAAGTCCGGCCGCCAGCAGCGAACGCCTTGCCGTCCAGCGCCTCTGCCCGCCCTGCATGTCTGCCATCGTACCCTTCCGCTCGTTTTGGCCCGCTCCGGCCATCGCTGCCGCGCGACCGGTTCGCCCAATGACTTGCCGGTTGCATCCGGGAAAATACCTGTCGGTATTCAACGATTCGATATGCCGCGCCGTTTGGCGATGTCAATCGAACCCGCCGCCGCACCGGCCGCCCGGGAGAGGGGGGGCGTAACCGGAAACGCCAACCCGGCCGGGCTCGACCTGGAGCATGGACCCATGACCCTGCTCGACTGCCTCGAATCGATCTTCGGCAGGGACCGGCGCCGCGGCCGTGCCGCGGCCCGCACGCTCTATGCCCGTATCGTCGAAGCGGCGCGCCACGATCATTTCTATCGGGCGCGCGGCGTACCCGATACGCTCGACGGCCGTTTCGAACTCGTCGCGCTGCACGCCGTCCTGGTCTGCCGCCGCCTGGCCGCCGAAGGCGCGGACGGCGCCGAATCGGGGCAATATCTGTTCGACGTCATGATCGAAGACCTGGACGTCAACCTGCGCGAGCTCGGCGTCAACGATCCGTCGCTCGGCCGGCGGGTCAAGGAGATGGCGCGGGCCTTCTACGGGCGGCGCGACGCCTATGCCGGGGCGCTCGACAGCGGCGACCGGGCCGCCCTGGAACGGGCCGTCGCGCGCAATCTTTACGGTACGCTCGAACCGACGCCGGAAAATGTCGCCTGGGCGGCGGACTATATCGAAGCGGCGGCGCAGGGACTGGATCGCCTGCCTCTTTCCGCCGTCGCGGGGGCCGACGTCCGTTTCCCGGAGCCGGCGTCATGACGGGAACGCGCCCCTGGACCGGGGCGACGGTCGATCTTGCCGCCGTGCCGGCCGCCGGCATGTCCGTGCGCCTGTCGGCCGGGGCCGAAGACCGGCGCGCCATCGCCGATCGCCTTCAGCTCCCGGCCGTCGAGAACTGTACGGCGACCTTCAGGATCCGGCCCGAACCCGGCCGGGACCGCACGACGATCGAAGGGCGGCTCTCGGCCCGGCTGGTCCGCCGCTGCGTGGTTACGGACGATCCGTTTACGGAGGCGGTCGAGCAGACGGTCGAGTGCCTGATCGTGGAGGAAGAGCCGGAGGCCCCGGATGACGGAGCGGACGAGCCGGACTGCGAGGTTGCCCCGGACGACGTGGTCGATCTGGCGGAACTGGCGATCCAGTATCTGGCGGTCTCGATGGCGGCCTATCCGCGGGGCCCGGATGCGGACCGGGCCCTCGCCGCCTTCCGCGCCGAAGCGACTTCCGCCGCCGGCGAACCGGAAAGCCCTTTCGCGGGCCTGGGCGGGCGCCTGGGCATGGCGGCGGCGAAGCCGGGCGGTGCGGAAGGCGAAGACGGCGGCGCCTGATCTGCCGACGCTTGAACTGACGGCGACTGAACTGCCGGCGGGTGCGCAGGCGGCGGGCCGGTTGTGCGACCGTTGGTCCTTGTCGCCCATCGGGAAAATCGCTAAGTATCGGCCTCGACAGATACCGCCCCGGCCTGCGCCGGGGCGTCTTTCGTGAGCCGGATCATGGCCGTACCGAAATCGAAAATATCGAAGTCCCGCCGCAACATGCGGCGCGCGCATGACAGCCTCACGGCGGCCAATGTTGCCGAGTGCCCGAACTGCGGTGAGATCAAGCGTCCGCACCATGTCTGCGGCGCTTGCGGATACTACAGGGATCGCGAGATCACCGACGCGGCGGAAGCCTAGGACTTTTCGGGCGCGCCTGTGCTATCAGTCGGCGACTGAGCGGTCGCCCCGATAACCGGTCGCCGCCGTCGAATATGAATCGATACGGGCGGAACATTGAGCGAGCGGATCACCATCGCGCTGGACGCCATGGGCGGCGACAACGCCCCCAGGAGCGTGTTGCGCGGCGCGACCATCGCCAAGCGCCGGTACCCTGAGCTCGAATTCCTGATCTTCGGGGACGAAGAGCGCCTGGCGCCGATGATGAAGCGGATGATCCGCGTGCGCCGCTCGTCCACGATCGTCCACACACCGGATGTCGTTGCGTCGGACGAGAAGGCGGCGACGGCGCTGAGGAGCGGCCGGAATTCCAGCATGCGCAAGGCGATCGATGCGGTTCGGAACGGCGAGGCCGCAGGCGTCGTCTCGGCGGGCAACACCGGCGCGTTGATGGCGATGGCGAAGGTGGTGCTGAAGACCGTGCCGGGAATCGACCGGCCGGCCATGGCGTCGTTCTTCCCGACGCTGCGCGGCGAGACCGCCATGCTGGATCTGGGCGCCAACATCGAATGTTCGGCCGACAATCTGGTCCAGTTCGCCATGATGGGCGAAATGTTCGCGCGTACCGTTCTCGGTTCGCTGCGCCCGACCGTCGGCCTGCTCAACGTCGGCTCCGAAGAGGTGAAGGGCCATGAAGAGCTGCGCGAGGCGCATGCGATCCTGAAGGAGGGCGGACTCGCCTACAGCGGTTTCGTCGAAGGCGACGACATCGCCGCCGGCACGGTCGATGTGGTGGTTGCCGATGGCTTCAGCGGCAACGTGGCGCTCAAATCCGCTGAGGGCACGGCCAAGCTGGTCAACGAATTCGTCCGCCAGACCTTCAAGAGCTCGCTGCTCGCTGCGATCGGCTATCTCTTCGCCCGCCGCGCCCTGATCAAGCTGCGGGCGCGGGTCGATCCCCGGCGCTACAACGGCGCGACCTTCCTCGGCCTGAACGGCATCGTGGTGAAATGCCATGGCGGATCGGATGCCCTGGGTTTCGCGACCGGAGTTGGCGTGGCGCGCGACATGATCCGCAACGGCTTTATCGACAAGATGGCGGCGGAGTTCCACGGCCCGGCCGCTACCGAGGCGGACAGGCGACGCGAACCGGCCGAACCGGAACCGGACGCCGTTATCGGTCTCGGCGCCCGGGCGGTGTCCTCGTCATGACGGGCGCGATCGATGCGGTTGTCACCAGCGTGGGCGCCTACCTGCCGCAAAAGGCCGTCAGCAACGCCGATCTCGAACTGCGGGTCGAGACGTCGGACGCATGGATTCAGGCGCGCACCGGAATCCGGCAGCGCCACGTCGCGGCTGACGGTGAACTGACCTCCGATCTGGCCCTGCAAGCTGCCCGGGCGGCGCTTGACGATGCCGGGATCGACGGGCCGGAACTGGATCTCATCGTCCTGGCGACGACGACGCCGGATTCCACTTTCCCTGCGACCGCCACCAAAGTGCAGGCGGCGCTCGGCATGACGCACGGCGCGGCGTTCGACGTTCAGGCGGTCTGCGCCGGTTTCATCTATGCGCTCAGCGTGGCCGCGAACGCGCTGGCCGCCGGCCAGGCTGCGAAAGCCCTGGTGATCGGCGCCGAGACGTTTACCCGCCTGCTCGACTGGAACGACCGCTCGACCTGCGTCCTGTTCGGCGATGGCGCCGGCGCCGTCCTGCTGGAAGCGCGGCCGTCAAACGGCGCAGACCGGACCGGCGTGCTGTCGAGCCATCTGCATTCCGACGGACGCTACTACGATCTGCTGTATGTCGATGGCGGTCCGTCCTCTACCGGCACCACCGGCCATGTCCGCATGCAGGGGCCGGAGGTCTTCAAGCACGCGGTCACCAAGCTGTCCGACGCGGTGCGCGAAGCGCTCTCCGCCAACGGTCTGGAATCCGGCGATGTCGACTGGTTCGTGCCGCACCAGGCCAACAAGCGAATCATCGACGGCACCGCGAAAAAACTCGGTATCGATCCGGACAGGGTGATCCTGACTGTCGACCGGCACGCCAACACCTCGGCCGCCTCGATACCGCTCGCGCTTCACCAGGGTGTTTCGGACGGCCGGATCAAGAAGGGCGACCTGGTCGTGCTGGAAGCCATCGGCGGCGGCCTGTCCTGGGGCGCCAGCGTCATCCGCTGGTAGGCGCCGAATTCCCGTCTGCGCGCCGGGCGACCGCTATCGCATTTGCTCATGATCGGCGACGACACGCCCGCAGCCTTCCGCGATCCTCTGCCTGAAGCGGTTGACGTCGCGGTCATCGGCGCCGGCATCGCGGGCACGGCCACGGCCTGGTTCCTGGCGCGGGCCGGCGTGTCCGTCCTGCTCTGCGAGAAGGGACGGGTGGCCGGGGAGCAGTCGAGCCGCAACTGGGGCTGGGTCCGGCAGCAGGGACGGGACGAGGTCGAATTGCCGATCATGATGGAGGCCAACCGCCTGTGGCGCGGCCTTGCGGAACAGACCGGCGAACCCGGCCTCGCCTTCACGCCGTCCGGCTGCGTTCACGTCGCCTCGGACCGGCAGAAACTTGCGAAGTTCGAACTCTGGTGCGAAACCGCCGGCCGGCACCAGCTCGATACGCGGATGCTGACCCGGAACGAGGTCGGCGAACTGCTTCCCGGCGTTGCCGGCGACTGGATCGGCGGGATGGCGACGCCGAGCGACGGCCGGAGCGAGCCCGGTCTGGCGGTTCCGGCGCTCGCCCGCGCTGCGCACCGGTCGGGCGTCGCCATTGTCGAATACTGCGCCGTTCGGACCCTCGACCTGGAAGGCGGCCGCCTCGCCGGCATCGTCACCGAGCAGGGCCGGGTCCGTTGCGGCGGCGCCGTGCTCGCGGGCGGGGCGTGGTCCGGTCCTTTTGCGGACAATGCGGGATTCGGCCTGCCGCAGCTTCTCGTCCGGGCCACGGTCATGCGCACCGGGCCGGCCGCTCACGTCGTCCGCCCCAACGTATCGCTGGGCGGCCTTGCCCTGCGCCGGCGCGACGATGGCGGCTATACGGTTGCGACCGGCCTTGTCGACCATTTCATCGGGCCGCCGTCCTTCCGCCACGCGTGGCGCTTCCGCCGGCTGTTGAAGCAGTCGGCGCGCGAACTCCGGCTACTGCCCGCAGCGCCCCGGGACTATCCCGGCGCCTGGGGCGCGGCGCGGCGCTGGACCGGGGACGAGGAATCGCCGTTCGAGCGGGTTCGCGTGCTCGACCCCGCGCCGTCGCCTGCCGCCGTCCGGCGCATCCGGGCGCGGTTGCCGCAGCAGGTTCCCGCGCTTGCCGACGCCGGGTTGGCCGGGGCCTGGGCCGGCATGATCGATGTGACGCCGGATGCGGTGCCGGTCCTCGGCGCGAGCGACGCGATACCGGGCCTGTGGATCGCAACGGGATTCAGCGGGCACGGATTCGGCATCGGGCCCGCGGTCGGACGGATAACCGCCGATCTTGTGCGCGGACGCCCGCCCGGCCACGATCTCGGTCGGTTTCGCCCGGGCCGCTTCTTCGACGGCAGCGCCATCGTCCCGGGTCCGTATTGAAGCGGCCGGCGCCGGCTGTCCGGCGCGGGATGTGCCGGATAATTCCGGCCTGCCGCAGAAGCCCGGTGCCGACGGGCGGGCGGAACCGGGACCGTACCGAAAGAAATCGGGCGATTTTCTTGACGGTCCGGAAGGTTGGCGGCTAAATCTGTCGGCTGTTGGGGAGGCGGCAATGGCAGCAAACACGATAACACGGGCCGATCTCGGCGAGGCGGTCTACGAGGAGATCGGGCTGTCGCGCAACGATTCGGCGAAACTGGTCGAGTCGGTGCTTGCAGAAGTATGCGATGCGCTGGTTGGCGGCGAGAATGTCAAGATTTCATCGTTTGGCAGTTTCATGTTGCGCAACAAGGGAGAGCGGACGGGCCGCAATCCGAAAACCGGCGAGGAAGTACCGATCTCGCCGCGGCGCGTCCTGGTCTTCCGGCCGTCGAATATTTTGAAAGAGCGCCTGAACCGGCCGGACAACGACTAGCGCTGCAGCGCGGCGGGCGGACGGGCACCGCTGACAGGATAGAGCAACCATGGCGTCCTCGAACGACGATCCCGCGAATGCGAATCGAGGGATG
>CBDCQR010000004.1:0-85813 GCA_965220685.1 Alphaproteobacteria bacterium | reverse complement strand
TGGCAACTCCTGCTGGGTTCGGCGCCGATCGTGGCGATCTGGCTCGTTCTGGGCAGCTTCGACTACGGCGATGCCGGCGCCGCCGTCTGGTGGTCGACTGCATACCTGGTGCTGATCGCCCTGGTGTTCTGCTATTTCGCCTGGTTCAGCGTGGTGAAAATCTTCCCGGCGTCGGTCTCGGCCATCGGCACGCTGATGGTGCCCGTCGTCGGCGTCGTCAGCGGCGTCGTCGTGCTCGGCGAGCCCTTCGGCCTGCGCGACCTGATCGCGCTGGCGCTGATCGTCGGGGCGGTGGCCCTGGTCCTGCTGGTGCCGGCGGGCGAGCCGGTGGCCGGCCGCCGCGCACCCGGGCCGCGCTGACCCGCCATGCCGGACCGCGCCCGCCCGGCGCCGCCGCGCGCCGCAGTCCCCCGCGCCACAATTCCTCTCGGGGGCCTGGTCATGCTGGCGTTTCTCTGGATGGTCTGGGGCACGACCTGGCCGGCCATGCGCATCGTGTTCCTGGAATTGCCGGTCTGGCAGTTCCGCGCGTTGACCTGCGGCGTCGCCGGCGCGGTTCTGCTCGGTCTCGGCATCGTGCAGGACCGCAGCCGCTGGAAAGTGCCGCGCCGGATCTGGCCGCGCCTGGCCGCGGCGTCCTTCCTCAACATGACCTGCTGGCATGTGTTCACCGGGTTCGGCCTGCAGATCGTCGGCGCCGGCCACGCCGCCATCGTCTGCTACACGCTGCCGGTGTGGACGGCCCTGCTGGCCGGCCTGTTCCTCGGCGAACGGATCACGGCGCGCGTGGTGGTCGCCATCGCGCTGGGAATCGCCGGGGTCGTCGTCCTGCTGTCCGCCGGCTTCGGCGCAACCGGGGACCTGTGGCAGGGCGAACGGCCGCTTGGCTTCGCCTTCATCCTGCTGGCGTCGATCACCTGGGCCGGCGGGACGCTGGTCATCAAGCATCACGAGTGGAACGTCTCGATGAACGCGCTGGCCGGGTGGCAGCTGCTGATCGGCCTGTTTCCGGTCGGCCTGATCGCCGCGGTCAGCGAGCCCTTCGTCCTGCACCTGGCGAGCGTCGAGGCGACGCTGGCCGGGCTCTATGTGATGCTCGTCGGCATGGTGATGGGCTACGCCCTGTGGTTTCGCGTCGTCCACGTCATGCCGGCGACGGTCGCCTCGATCGGCACGATGATGATCCCGATGATCGGCGTCTCCAGCGGCGCGCTGCTGCTGGGCGAGCCCTTCGGCTGGCGCGAACTGCTGGCGCTGGCCCTGGTCCTCAGCGCCATCGCGCTGGTGCTGTTGCTGCCGGCGCTGCGGGGCCGCGGGACGGACCGGGCGGGCTGACCGGACTCAGTCCACCCGAATCACTCTACGGGGACGTTGTCGAGCAGCCGGGTCGGGCCGAGGCGCACCGTCGCCAGCAGGCGGGCCGGCCGGTCCGGCGTCTCCAGCACGGCGAGATCCGCCGCACCGCGGCACTCGACATAGTCGACGGCGTCGAACCCGGCGTCGAGCAGGTCCTGGCGCGCCGCCGCCGTTGCGGCGTCGATGGCGCGGCCTCCGGCAATGGCCCGGGCGGTTTCCCGCAGGATACGGTTGAGGGAAGCCGCGATCCGGCGCTGCTCCGGCGAGAGATACGCGTTGCGGGACGACAGGGCGAGGCCGTCGGCCTCCCGCACCGTCGGCACCGGCACGACCGTGAGCGGCATGTCGAGGTCGCGCACCATGCGCTGGACGGTCATGAGCTGCTGATAATCCTTCTCGCCGAAGAAGGCCTTGTCCGGCTGCGTCTGCATGAAGAGCTTGCAGACCACGGTGGCGACGCCGTCGAAATGGCCGATCCGGACGGTGCCTTCCATGCCGGTCGTCACCCGGTCGACATGGACGGCGGTCGCGAAGCCTTCGGGATAGATGTCGCCGACCGCCGGGATGAAGGCGAGATCGGCGCGCACGTCGGACAGGGCCTTCAGATCGTCCTCTTCCTGGCGGGGATAGCGGTCCAGGTCTTCATCGGGATTGAACTGGGTCGGGTTGACGAAGATCGACACGACCGTGCGGTCGCAGTGCGCGCGCGACCGGCGCACCAGCTCGACATGCCCTTCGTGCAGGGCGCCCATCGTCGGCACCAGGCCGACCGTTTCGCCGCCGCGCCGCCAGCGCGCCACCGTATCGCGCAGCGCGGGAATCGACCGGACCACCCGGGTGCGGAACGCCGCCATCGGCCGCAAACCCGGTCAGGCCGGCTTGGCGGCGCCGAAACAGAAATCGGCCGACGGAAACTCTCGGGCGCGCACTTCCGCCGCGTAGCGTTTCGCGGCGTCTCCGACCGCCGGCGCGAGCTCGGCATACCGCTTGACGAATTTCGGCTGGAATTCCGCGAACAGGCCGAGGATGTCCTCGGTCACGAGAACCTGGCCGTCGCAGGACGGCGAGGCGCCGATGCCGATGGTCGGCACGACGATGTCCCCGGTGATCCGGCGGCCCAGCGGTTCGGGCACGCCTTCGACCACGATGGCGAAGGCGCCGGCCTCGGCGATGGCCGCGGCGTCCGCCGCGATGCGGGCGGCCGCCGCCTCGTCGCGCCCCTGGGCCTTGAAACCGCCGAACGCGTTGACCGACTGCGGCGTGAGCCCGACATGGCCCATGACCGGGATGCCGCACCGGACGAGACGGTCCACGGTTTCCGCCATGTCCCGGCCGCCTTCGAGCTTGACGCCCTGGCAGCGGACTTCGGTCATCACCCGGGCGCAGTTGCGGAAGGCCTGGGCCGCCGATTCCTGGTAGCTGCCGAACGGCATATCGACGACGACGCAGGCCCGTTCCGAGCCGCGCATCACGGCCTGGCCGTGGGCGATCATCATGTCGAGGGTGACGCCCAGCGTGCTGTCCAGGCCGTACAGCACCATGCCCAGGCTGTCGCCGACCAGCAGCAGGTCGACATGCGGGTCGAGCAGGCGGGCGACCGGCGTCGTATAGGCGGTCAGGCAGACCACCGGCGTGCCGCCCTTGCGCGCGCCGATATCGGGTGCGGTCAGCCGCCGGCCGGCAGCCGGCGCGTCGCACGAAACGCTCATTTCGCGGGTCCTGCCTCTGCCCGGATTCGCTCGTGCGGCCACAGTAGAGCATTTTGCGGCGTCTGGAAAAAAGAGATTGACCGGACCATTTTGCGGGGCAAGCGGCCGGCTTCCGGGGCGACGGAGCGTTCATGACATCGAAGACACATCGCCGGCGTTCGGCGCGGCGCTGCCGGGGCTGAGCCGTGGTTCCCCGATGTTCCGCCCGCGGCCGACTTGCCCTGGCCGTTGCGCTGGCGGCGGTCGCCGGCCTTGCGCTTCACGCGGCGGCGTTGCCGGCGCCGCCGGCGGCAGCCGCACAGGGCGCGGCAATGGAACTCGCCGATGCCGGGGCCGCAGGCCGCGGCGGCTCCGCCGGGCCCATCGTCGAATTCCAGCGCCGCCTGAACGCCGAAATCGCCGACAGCATGCGGGCGATCGGCCGGGGCGGCAGTCTGCCTTCCTTCCTGCTGGCCCTTGCATTCGCGTTCGCCTACGGCGCCATCCACGCCTTCGGACCCGGACACGGAAAACTGGTGATCGTCTCGTATTTCCTGGGACGGGAGGTCCGGGTCGTGCGCGGCGTGGCGATGGCCGCACAGATCGCGGTCGTCCATGTCATCGCGGCCGTCGTCATCGTGTGGCTGGCCGATCTTGCGCTTCGCGCCGGCTTCGGGGTCGGGCTTTCCGAATTGCCGGGGGTGCGCGCGGCGAGCTTTCTCATCATCTTCGCCATCGGCCTGTTCATGCTCTGGCACGCCGTGCGCGGTCTGAAGCGAAGCGCGGACGGCGGCGAGACCGGACGGCCGCACGGCCATCGTCACGGGCACGACGACGGGCACGGGCATGAACACGGGCACGGGCACGCACATGCACACGGGCACGCACATGCACACGGGCACGCCCATTCGCACGGCGGCGTTTTCGAGGGCGGTCTGGTCGCGCTTGCGGCGGGCATGGTCCCCTGTCCCGGCGCCGTGCTGGTCATGCTGTACGCGGTGGCCAACGACATGATCTATCCGGGAATCCTTCTGGTCGCGGCCATGTCGCTGGGGATCGGCGCAACCATTTGCGCGCTGGGCGTTGGCGCAATTCTGGCGCGGCAGACGGCCATGCGCCTCGTGGCCGGATCCGGCGGGGCCGGGCGCGCCGACCGGTTTCGGCACACGATGAACCTCGCCGGGGCCGTTCTCGTGAGCCTGATCGGTCTCCTGTCCTTCCTGGCGTTCCTCGACGCGCCGCCGGCCTGAGGGTCCCTCGATACGGCGCTGGCGCGCCTACTCGGGATGAGGCCCCAGGAATTTTGGAATTTATGTCGTTGACTATGCAGCGCCCGATATTCCTCCGACGGCGGAAGGAAGCCGGCGAAAACTGCAAACGCCGCTCCTTCGTCGATACCAAAATACCAATGATGCCGCCCCGGATCTCCGCTGCGCTCCGTCCGGGGCGGCAAGGGAGGGATGAGCAACGATATCGGCCATCGGAACGGCCGTGGGCCGCGGACGCATGGTTACAGAAATAAACCCCGAAATTTCTATCCCCGATACCCCTCTCCCTCACCCTGAGTCGGGCGCATTTTCGGCCGGCGGATTTTCGACCGGCGGGGCCGCACCCTGCGGCAGGGAAATGCGGAAATGGGTGTCGGCATGTCCGGTCGCGACCAGTTCGATCATGCCGCCGTGGCTCGAAACGATTTCGTGCGCAATGGCCATGCCGAGCCCGGTGCCGGCGGCGCCGGGCCGGGTGATGAACGGCTTGAACAGGGATTGCCGGATGTCCTCCGGCAGCCCCGGCCCGTCGTCCCGGATATCGATGGTCGCCAGGCCCGCGGCCGCCTCGGCGCCGACGGTCACGGTCTGCGCGCCGGCCTGCGCCGCGTTGCGCATGAGATTGGACAGCGCGCGGAAGACCTGTCCGCGATCGGCAAAGATCGTCAGGTCGCCGGCCATGTCGCTGACGAAGGCGGTGCCGGGATATTCGGCGCCGTGCAGCGACGCCAGTTCGAGCGTCAGTTCATTGAGGAAGAAATATTCGGCCCGGCGGGTCGCTTTCGAATCGCGTGCGAAATCCAGGGTCTGGGTGCACAGGCGGACCGCCCGGTCGATCGAGCGCACGAGGGTCGGCGCGATCCGCTTGACGCCCGGGTCTTCGCTGCTTGCCAGCCGGTCCGAAACGAGCTGCGCCGCGGCGAGCATGTTGCGCAGGTCGTGGTTGATCCGCGTGATCGCAGCGCCCAGCGCCGCCAGACGCTCGTTCTGGCGCAGGGTGGTGAGCAGATTCTGCTGCAGATGGGCGTATTCATCCTGGGCCAGCCCGATTTCGTCGAGGCGGCCGGTCGGCGGCAACAGGCCCGCCTCGTCCATCGGATCGTCGCTGAACCGGACCATATTGTCGGTCAGGCGCTGGACCGGCCGCACGATCAGCCAGTGCAGGGTCAGGAACACCAGCAAGGCCGTAAAGAAGGAAATGATCAGCGAGAGGATCAGGATGCGCTGGGAATATTCCAGCATGCCCTGGCGCAGCGCGGCATCGGAAATCAGCACCTCGAGGGCGGTCGCCGGGTCGCGCGGCGACGGGCCGACGACGCGCAGCACCTCGCCGCCGCCTCCGGCCAGCGTGGCGATGGCGTCCCAGATCAGCCGCAGGAAATCCGGATTGCCGAGGCTGACGCGCCTAGTCACCCTGGGCGGCATGCCGGCGGTGATCAGATGCCGCGTCCCGTCCGCCCGGCGCTGCACGATCGCCAGCGCGCGGGCATGCGACAGCAGCCGGCGGCTCAGGTCCGGGCTCACCATGTTGTCCGGCGCGGCGTCCAGCGCCAGGGTCGCCAGATGCGCGTCCGACAGGACGTTTTCCAGATAGACCTGCCGGTAGCGCGCGATCGACGGCAGATAGATGAAGACTTCCGCCAGCATCACGAAGATCGCCGTCAGGATCAGCAGCCTGGTCGACAGGCCGGTGCTCCAGGCCGGCCGGCGGCGCGCGTTGTGCCGGCCGTTAGCAGGACCGATTCCGGGACCGTTGACGGCGGAGGCGTTGCGGCCCGTCCCGTCGCGGCCTTTCATGGCGGGCCGTCAATCGCCGGGCGCTGCATCCGGCTGGCCGCCCGCCTTGCGGCGCTGATAGCGCTTGTAGACGACCGGCAGCATCGACAGGATCGCCAGGCCGACCAGCGGCAGCAGGATTTCCGCCCTGAAAATGATCCCGAGATCGGGTGTCCGGCCGGCCTCGAGCAACGCGCCGATCCCGTTGCCCAGGCTGACATAGACGATCGATCCGGGCATGATGCCGAAAAAGGTGGCGATCACATAGGTGCGCAGGCCGACGCCCAGGAAGGCCGGGACCAGATTGACCAGCCAGAAGGGGAAAAGCGGAATCAGGCGCAGGACCATCAGGTAGGAAAAGGCGTTTTCCCGGAAGCCCTCCTCCATCCGGTGCAGCCAGCCTTCCGACTTGCGGCGGAGGATCGCGCCCAGGGCGGACCGGGCGGCGAGAAACACGATGGTCGCGCCCACCGTGGCGGAGACGACGACGGCGATCGAGCCGGTAACGAGACCGAAGAAGAAGCCGCCGACGATGGTCGCCACAGCGCCGCCCGGGATCGAGAAGGCGATCATGACTGCATAGGCCAGCCCGTAAATGACCGGCGCCAGGATGCCGCGGGCGGCGACCCACTGTTCGAGCGCTTCGCGATGCTCGCGCAACTGCTCGAAGCTGATGTAGCGGTGCCAGCCCATCGCCAGGAACAGGACGAGGCCGCACAGCAGGACGGCCAGGGGCAGCACGCGCGCCCATCGTTGCCGGGCGGGCTGCCGGGCGTTCGGCGGAGTCGGTGCGGGGCTGTTCGGCGGCTCGGTCACGGAACGGGGTATCCAGTTTGGCGGCGACACTGCTGCATAGCGCGGCGGGCGGCGATCCGACAGTGCAAATCGTCCCGACCGGACCAGGCCGCATCGGAAACGCCGGCGGCAGGCGCAACAGGGACATTGGCGCGCGCGGCAGGGGTTCAAGTCACGGAAACGTGCGGATTCGTCGCCGCCCGCCCCGGCGCGCCCGTGTTGACCCGACCGGCGCCGCATCCGTATATCCCGCAGAACGGTTTTCAGGCGCCTGCCGCGCCGGCGATCCCTTCGGCACACAGGGCCGCCGCCGGCGGTTTGCCGGCAGCATGCGTCGGCCCGGAAACCCGGTTCGGCGCCGCAAAATCAATGGAGTATGTACGGTGAAACGCACCTACCAGCCCAGCGTGCTGGTGCGCAAACGGCGTCACGGCTTCCGCGCGCGCATGGCGACCAAGGCCGGCCGCCACGTTCTGGCCCGCCGCCGCGCCAAGGGCCGCAAGCGGCTTTCGGCCTGACCCGCCGCCCGCGCGCCCGCGGCGGCAACGCAAGAACGCAGCGCTATCGACGGATCGCCCACAATCCGGCCAGCGGAAAGCCCGTGAGGATGGCAGCAGAACCGACTCTTCGGCGTCTCCGGCGCCGCCCGGAATTCCTGCGCGTCCGGCACAAGGGCCGCCGCTGGATTGCGCCGGGGCTGGTCCTGCAGGCCTGTGCCGTGCGCAATGCCGGAACGGCCCGAACGGCCCAAACGGATCGGCCGGCGGAGATCGGCTTCGGGCTGACCGCCAGCAAGAAGGTCGGCAACGCCGTTGAGCGCAACCGCGCCCGGCGGCGGCTCAGGGCGCTCGCCACCGGCGATCTGGCAAGGCTCGCCAGGCCCGGTACCGACTATGTGCTGATCGCGCGCCGGGCCACGCTGACCCGGCCGTGGCCGGACCTGCAGCGCGATCTTTACGAGGCCCTCGGCCGGCTGAAGAAGCTGCGCCGCCCGGACGGCGCTTCCGCGGCAGCCGCGGCCCGCGGGGAGGCCGCCTGAGCCGATGCCGCCCGCCGCCGTACCGCCGCCGAGCCCCGCTGCGCGCCTGATCCTGATTGCGATCCAGGGCTACCGGCTCACCCTGTCGTCCCTGCTCGGCCGCCAGTGCCGCTTTGCGCCGACCTGCTCGGAATACACCGCCGAGGCCGTCCGCGATCATGGCGCCCTGCGCGGCAGCTGGCTCGGCCTGAAGCGGATCGGCCGCTGCCATCCCTGGGGCGGATCGGGCTACGACCCGGTGCCGCCGCGCCGCCCGATGGAGCCGTCGCGTGGGACCTGAACGGACGGACTCCCATAACCTGATCATGGCGATCCTGTTTTCGATCGCCATCATCTTCGGGTTCCAGATCATCTTCGCCCCGCAGGAGAAGCTCGGCCAGCGGGACAGCGGCAGCCAGTCCGATGTGCAGCAGGGTCAGGACAGTGCCGGACCATCGCGCTCGAAGGCCCCGGTCCGCGTCGTCGATGACAAGCCCGTCCTGCCGCGCAAGGAAGCGCTGGCTGCATGCAGCGGCAGCGACGGCCGGTCCCTGCGCATCGCCATCAGGACCGACGTCGTCACCGGGTCGATCTGCCGGATCGGTGCGGTGTTCGACGACCTTACGCTGGAGAAGCACTGGGAAACCATCAAGAAGCAGGAGCGGATCCACCTGTTGCGCCCCGGCCGCACGAAGGGCGCCTACTATGTCGGCATGACCTGGGAGGTGCCGGGCCGGAGCGAGGGCATCGTGCCGGGCCCGGATACCGTCTGGCAGGCCGACCGCAACACGCTCGAGGTCGGCAAGCCGGTAACGCTGAGCTGGACGAACGGCGAGGGCGTCGAATTCCGCCGCACCTATTCGATCGACCGGAAATACCTCGTGACGGTCGAACGCCGGGTCCTGAACCGCAGCGCCCGGCCCTTCGTGCTGCGCCCGACCGGCTTCATCCACCGCCACGGCGAGCCGAAGACCTTCGGCTTCTTCATCCTCAGCGAAAGCGGCCATGCGACGATCAAGGAGCCCGGCGAGGAAAACTACATCACGGTCGGACAGGAAATCTTCGACAGCCCGCTGGACTATTCGGACATCAGGGACGAGTCCCAGACCTACCGCACGACCGGCGGCTGGACGGCCTTCAGCGACCAGTACTGGGCCGTCGCGCTGGCCCCGGACCAGAGCGGGAAGTACGCATTCACTTTCGATCACCGGGACAAGTTCGAAGGCTACGAGGACGTCTTCCGGACCTACTTCAAGACCGAGAACGACCTCCGGATCGCACCGGGCGGGGAGATCGCGCGGACGCTGCGGATCCTGGCCGGGCCGAAGGAAACCGCCGCCCTCAAGTCCTATGAGGAGAATCTCGGCATCCCGCGGTTCAACTGGCTGGTCGACTGGGGCTGGTTCTTCTTCCTGACCCAGCCCTTCTACTGGCTGCTCCAGATCATCTTCGGCTATGTCGGCAATTTCGGCGTCGCCATCCTGGTCGTGACGATCCTGGTGAAGATCGTCTTCTTCCCGCTCGCCAACCGCTCCTACCGCTCCATGAGCCGGATGAAGAAGCTCCAGCCGGAGATGATGAAGCTGCGCGAGCGCTATGCCGACGACAAGCAGGCGATGAACCGGGAGCTGATGGCGCTCTACAAGGAGAAGAAGATCAACCCGGCTTCCGGCTGCCTGCCCATCCTGCTCCAGATTCCGGTCTTCTTCGCGCTCTACAAGACGCTGTTCATCGCCGTGGACATGCGCCACGCGCCTTTCTTCTGGTGGATCCAGGATCTCTCGGCTCCGGACCCGACGACCATCGTGAACCTGTTCGGCATTCTGCCCTGGGGGCCGTCGGGCATTCCCTATGTCGATATCGGCATCTGGCCGATCATCATGGGGCTGACGATGTTTCTGCAGCAGAAGATCAATCCGCCGCCGGCCGATCCGATGCAGCAGAAGATCTTCATGGCGCTGCCCTTCGTGTTCACCATCATGCTGGCGATCTTCCCGGCCGGGCTGATCATCTACTGGGCCTGGAACAACACGCTCTCGATCGGCCAGCAATGGGTGATCATGAAGCGCATGGGCGTGTGGGAGAAGAAGCAGGGCGCCGGCAATATCCGCGATCTCGTTCCCGTCGAGGGCGAGGCCGGGGCCGCCGGGGACGCCGGGGACTCCGGGGACTCCGGGGAAGCCGGGGACGACGAGGCGGCGGAAGCCAGGAAGCCGGCCAGGCGCAAGGCGTCCGCCCCGGCCGGCGCCGGCGCCAATCCGGGCCGCAGCAAGCAGAGCCGCAACAAGCCGCCGGCCGACAAGTCCGGCAAGGGCCGCGCCAAGGGCGGACGGGGCCGCCGCGGCAGCACCGGCGGGCGCGGCAAACGCAAGTAGCCGGGCCGGCGCCGATGACCGACGCCGCATCGCATCCCGAAGCCGAAGCCGCCGCTCTCGAAGCCGGCCGCCTGCTCTTTGCGCAGCAATGCAGCTTCGTGGCCGGTGTCGTGCGGGTCGACGGCCTGCCGCCGGACGCGCTGCCCGAGGTCGCCTTCGCCGGCCGGTCCAACGTCGGCAAGTCGAGCCTGATCAACGCGCTCACCGGCCGCAAGGCGCTGGCCCGGACCTCGAACACGCCGGGCCGGACGCAGCAGGTCAATTTCTTCGACCTCGGCGGCCGGCTGTATCTGGTCGACCTGCCGGGCTATGGTTACGCCCGGGCGTCGAAGGACAAGGTGCGGCGCTGGAACGCGCTGATCCGCGATTACCTGCGCGGGCGGGCCGGCCTGCGCCGGGTCTGCCTGCTGATCGATGCCCGCCGCGGCCTGACGCCCGGCGACCGGGAGATCATGGAACTGCTGGACGCCTCGGCCGTCTCCTACCAGATCGTCCTCACCAAGTCGGACAAGCTGCACGAGCGCGAGCTTGCGGCCTGCCTGACGGAGACGGCGCGCACCGCCGCGCGCCATCCGGCGTGCCATCCCGATATCGCCGCGACCAGCGCGGAAAAGGGCCGGGGCATCGCCGAATTGCGCGCCGCCCTTGCCACGGTCGCGCTCCCGGCCTAAACGCTCGCCTCATCTTCCGTTACGATCGCCGCCGGAACAGCAGACAGGAACGGCCGCCCCATGGCTGACCGGAAGTTCAACCTGACCGAAGCGAAGCAGTGGCTGCGCACCGCGCGGACCCTGACCGAGGCCCTGCCCTATCTGCGCCGCTACGACGGCCAGACCTTCGTGATCAAATACGGCGGCCACGCGATGGGCGATCAGCGCCTGTCCGACAATTTCGCCAACGACATCGTGCTGCTCAAGCACGCCGGCGTGAATCCGATCGTCGTCCACGGCGGCGGGCCCCAGATCGGCAAGATGCTGGAGCGGCTGAACATCACCAGCGAGTTCGTCGACGGCCTGCGCGTGACCGACGCCGAGACGGTGAATATCGTCGAGATGGTGCTGTCCGGCTCGATCAACAAACAGGTCGTCCAGTCGATCTACAAGGCCGGCGGCCGGGCGGTCGGCCTCAGCGGCAAGGACGGCGGCCTGATCCGCGCGAAGAAGCTGACCCGCAGCCGGCGCGATCCGGATTCCAACATCGAGCGCATTCTCGATCTCGGTTTCGTCGGCGAGCCGGAAGCCGTCGATGCCGAAATCCTCGAAGACCTGCTGGACAGCGGCCTGATCCCGGTCATCGCCCCGATCGGCATCGGCGCCAGGGGCGAGACCTACAACATCAACGCCGACACGGTCGCCGGCGCCGTTGCCGCCGCCGGCGAGGCGATCCGCATGTTCCTGCTCACCGACGTGCGCGGCGTGCTCGACAAGGCCGGCGAGCTCGTCCCCGAACTGACCGTCGCCGCGGCGCGCGCGCTGATGGAGGACGGCACCATCGAAGGCGGCATGATCCCCAAGGTCGAGACCTGCATCCGCGCGATCGAGGGCGGGGTCGAGGCCGCGGTGATCCTGGATGGCCGGGTGCCCCATTCCATGCTGCTGGAGATCTTCACCGAAAGCGGCACCGGCACCCTGATCCGCGCGGACTAGGCGGGGCTGCGCCGGCCGTGCCCGACCTGTCCCATATCGGCCACTGGGCGTTCGATCTCGACAACACGATCTATCCGGCCGAGTGCAACCTGTTCGCCCAGGTCGACGTCCGGATCGGCGCCTACATCGCCGAGACGCTGGACCTGCCGCACGACGCGGCGCGCCTGATGCAGAAGGGCTATTTCCGGCGCTACGGCACGACGATGAAGGGGCTGATGCAGGAATACGGCATCGATCCGCACCATTTCCTCGATTACGTTCACGATATCGATTACAGCCCGGTTCCGCCCTCGGGCGATCTGGCGGCGGTGCTGGGCCGGCTGGACGGCCCGAAATACATTTTCACAAACGGGTCGGTGAAACATGCCGAAGCGGTGCTCGACCGGCTCGGCGTCGCCGGCCATTTCGCCGATATTTTCGATATCGCCGCCGCCGGCTTCCACCCCAAGCCGCTCGACCCGTTCTACGACCTGTTTCTCGACCGGCACGGCATGGACCCGGAGGCCACGGTGCTGGTCGAGGATATCGCGATAAACCTGAAGCCGGCCCACGACCGCGGCATGACGACGGTCCACGTCCGCACGGACAGCGACTGGGCCATGAGCGGCCACGACGCCGACTATATCCACCATTCGACGGACGATCTGGTCGGTTTCCTTGAGGCGGCGGTCGCGCGGATGGCGGACAAATCGCCGCCGAAAAAGTCCCCCTCCCCTTGGGGGAGGGGCTAGGGGAGGGGTCGCCCGCCGCTCCACCGCCGTCCGATCCGGCACCGATCCGGCCGCCCCATACCCCTCCCCCTAACCCCCTCCCCCAAGGGGAGGGGGGATCGCTTCGGTTACTTTGTCGCTTCCCGTTCGCGGTTTCGCAGGGGAATTCCAAGGGGACGTAGCGAAGGACGGATCGCGAAACTGCCTTGACCGAACCGAATCGGGTTGCCCCGGCGTTGCGTCGCCTATTCCTCCTCCGCCGGCTTCAGCGGCTTGCCCGCTTGCACGTCTTCGATCGCCGAAATCAGGTGCGCGTGGCGGCGGTCGTTGCTCGGATGCGTTTCCAGAAAACCGACGGTTCCCGAGAACGTGCCGGACGACCGTTCCGCCCTGGCGCGGTTCATGCGCAACAGCGCACTTTGCAACGCGTTGAGCGGAAACCCGGCTCTGTGGAGGATGTAAACGGCCGTCCGGTCGGCCTCGATCTCCATTTCGGGGCTGTAAGCGGTCGCGCCGAATTCCCATCCCAGGCGCGTCGAATCGTGAACCATCTGCTGGTTCTTTCCGCCGCCGGCGGCCGATGCAGCCGCCGCGAGGCTGCCCAGAATCAGGCCGCCGATAAACGCGTTGATCTGCTTGCTTTCGACATGGCCGTACATGACGTGGGCGAATTCGTGCGCCAGCACCCCCGCGATCTCGGCGTCCGTCCCCATGTGGCGCACGAGGCCGCCGTAAACGCCGACATTGTCGTCGGCGTCGGCGAATGCGTTGATGTCCTTCTTGTTCGTATGGACGATGACCTTCGCTTCGAGCATCGGCTTGCACCGCTCTTCGGGCAGCTTGAGATCCGTGCAGACGGCATGGGAGGCGAGCCTGACCCGCCGTATGACGCGTCTGACAGTCGGCACCATCCGGTCGGCGGCGACATTGCGCGGCGGGCCGATCCGGGCGTGCTTCAGCGTCGCTGCGGCTTCCGCCTTCTGGCGCTCGTCGGGTTCGGCGATATCGAGATGAGGCGTTGCGCAGCCGGCAAGCAGGATCGCCCCCGCCGCGAGCGCCGCCGTGAAAATATTGCGCACGGTATTTTCCCCCTGTTTGTTCCGATTCGTGCGCATAGTCAATGGATTTATCGATACGAGTCAAGTATCGAATTTTGAAACGCAACGACAGGCCGGCCGGCTGCCGGAAACCGCGCCCGGCGCATATCCGCATTGGCTTGAACCACAGTGGCGCGGCGTCCTCTTCGACTTCGCTCAGGGCGTCCCTCGATACGGCGCGCAAGCGCGCCTACTCGGGATGAGGGAATCACAGCCATCTTCAATACCCTCATCCTCACCCTGAGTAGCGGCCGCAGGCCGCGTATCGAAGGGCGGGGCGTATCGAAGGGCCTGTCCTGAGCCTGACGAAGGGGCGTCCCTGGTTGCGTGGGCGGTTCCGGCAGAAACGGACAGGCTCTAGGCGAGGCGGTGAACGATCCCTTTCAGGTCGTCGCTCGCCGGCGGGAAGCGCTCGAAGACCAGCGGGTCGTGGCCGGGGATCACCAGGCCCGGTTCGTCCGCCAGCGCCAGCGCCCTGTCCAGCGCCGCCAGATAGTCCTCGATATTGTGGACGATCCAGAACGGCCGCCGGTCGTCGAGGTTCTCGTAGTAATGGGCTGCGTCCGAGGCCAGCACCATCCAGCCCTTCGCGGTGTGGACCCGCACGATCTGCATGCCCTTCGTGTGCCCGCCGACCCGGTGGAGCGTCAGCCCCGGCGCCAGCTCGCCGTCGCCGTCATGGAAGGCGACCCGGCGCTCGAACACGCGGTGGACCATGGCGGCGACATGGTCGGCCTCGAAGGCGTGGGCGATCGCCGGCTCGGTCATGCAGCGGCCGGTGGCGAAGGCCATCTCGTCGTCCTGGAGATGGAAGCGCGCTGCGGGGAAATCGGCGAAGCCGCCGGCATGGTCGTAGTGCATGTGGGTGATGACGACGTCCGCAAGGGCCGCCGCGTCCAGCCCGATCAGCGCCAGCCCCTCCCCTGCGCCGCGCAGATGGATGCGCTGCCGCTTCGCGGCGTCGGCCGCGCTGAAGCCGGTATCGACCGCCCAGCCCCGGCCGCTGCCCGGATCCACCACCGCCCAGACGAAATAGTCCATCGCCATCGGCGCGTCGTGCGGATCGCCGCCCAGGAACACCTCGGCGCGCCGGCCGATCCGTTCGGCGTATTTGATGGCGAAGATCCGGTACTGGGGGAGAGCGGGCATACCGATGCGTCCGATAAGGCGAGGCCGGGCCAGAATAGCGAAACCCGCCGCCGTCTGGCGAGGGCCGGCGCGCCCGCGGTCGCCGGGCCGTCGATTTTCCCGTTACCGACTTTCGCCCGCCGCTTTCTCCAGCGCCCGGCCGACGTCCGACAGCAGCCCCTGGACGAGCGCCGCCGCGCCGCCGCGGTCGATGGCTTCGGCTTCCGGGTCCACGCCCGTGTAGCGGAACTCGACAGCGTAGGGCGTGTAATCTGCGAGAGTCTCGTAACGCGTCACGGCGGCGCCGAGGGCGGACAGGAGAGTCAGCAGGGTTGTGAGGTTGTGCGTGAGGGGGTAGGCCTCGCCGAGCAAGGCGAGCCAGGCCTTGAGAGCCTTTTCCGCCGCTTGCTGCACATGGAATCCGAACGCCTCTTCGGGCGCTGCAGCCGACATGCTGCGGAGCGCAAGCAGATCGCGTTCGGCCGCGCGCAGCAGCATCCGGGCGCATTTAATGTCGCTCATGCAGCACCCTGCCTTCCCGCAAGGCGCGGGCCAGCACATGGTTCAGGGAATCGCGCCAGTAGTCCGCCTCGGCGCGCGAGAAGACGAGAATGTCGGCGGGCACGGGAAAATGCGCCGTGGCGCGGTAGAGCCGGGCGGCCTCGCGGCGGCGGCTGCGCGCCGGGCCGAAGGGTTCGGCTTCGATGACGATCAGATCCACATCCGACTCCCGCCGCGCTTCGCCGCGCGCGCGGGAGCCGAACAGAATCACCCGTTCGGGATCGACCTCGTCCACGATGGCCCGAACCATCGCGCCCAGAAGCTCGTCCGTGACCGGAATCATCGCTCCGTTTCCTCTAGCCCGGATTTCTCGCCGACGATAGGCGGGGCCGGCGTGTCCGGCAAGCCGGCGGCGCGGCAAACGCCGGATGCATGCGGCGACCGCGGTGCTGGCGGCGGGCCCGACCCATCGGTTCTGTCGACGCCGTTTCCCTTGCCGCCGACTCGTGGAAAAATGGCGCATTGCCGTTTGCAGGAGCGGAGACCGCAATGACCGCCAGCCTTGCCCGATTGTCCGCAACTGCCCCGCTTGACGACTTCATCGCTGCGCTCGATGCTGACGGCGCCGCGGTCGTCGACGGCTTCCTGACGCCGGGGCAGCTTGAGGCGCTGAATACCGATTTCGACCGGATTGTCGAAACGCTGGCGCCCGGCGTGCGCCGTCCGACGATGCCGGCGATGGAGGAATTCTACGGCGCGACGACCGTGCGTTTCGACGGTCTGCCCGGCAAGTCGGCGGCCTTCGTCGAAGCGATGCAGTCGCCGGTGCTGACCGGCCTCGCGGACCACTATCTGCTGCCCCATTGCCTCGACTACCTGTTCAACACCGGCCAGTTCATCGAGATCCGGCCCGGCGAGACCGCCCAGCGCCTGCACCGCGACGAGGACGCCTGGCGCTTCGGACCGCTGATCGCCGCCCGGATCGCCGGGGGTCCGCGCGCCCAGCTCGAGGTCGAGGCGATGGTCGCGCTCACCGATTTCACGGCCGCGAACGGCGCCACGCAGGTCGTGCCCGGCAGCCATCTGTGGCCGGCCGGCCGCGAGCCGGAGCCGGCGGAAATCCTCCAGGCCGAGATGCCCGCCGGCTCGGCGCTGCTCTATCTCGGCTCGACGATCCACGGCGGCGGCGCCAACCGGACGGCGGCCGAGGCGCGGCGCGGCATGTTCGTCGGCTATGTCGTCGGCTGGCTGCGCACGGAGGAGAACATGTTTCTCACCGTGCCGCTGGAGCAGGTCCGCGGCTTCCCGAAGCGCGTCCAGGAAGTGCTCGGCTACAAGGCCCACCGCGCCATCGGCGTGGTCGATGTCGGCGATCCGGGGGCGGTGCTGACCCGGTAGCCAGAGGCGGCGGAGGGATTGCCGGTCCGAACGGCCGGTCCGTCGCCTTGCGCGGTTTGTGGGTTGACAAACGAAGAGAGAACATTATATGAACATCAGGCCGGAGCGGATCGGCCCTGCCGCCGGACCCGGCCATGACGAAACATGACATTTCCTGACACCGCCGGACATCCCCCTCACCGGCCCTGTTCGAGTCCCCCTCCCCTGGGGGGAGGGGGATTCGGTCGGTGCCCTTTTCACAGAAGAATCCAGCCGGAGAGAGGCTGCCGGACCTGAGGCCGGGAATTGGCCGGAACGGAGAATCGCGACGAATCATGACATTTCATGACGTATCCCGAACTTACCGCCACTCCCCTTTGCCACCCCGGACGGAGCGCAGCGGAGATCCGGGGTCCAGGGGCCACAGGCTGAGACCGTTCGGGTCGCCACTGGGCCCCGGATCGGGTCCGGGGCGGCAAGAAGAGTGGAAATGCAGGATCGTGACGAATCATGACATTTCATGACGCGTCTCGAACATCCCGGTGCACCCGTGCCGCCGTATCGGCGTGCCCGCCCGGTGTGGACGGCATGGGAAATTATACACAGCATTTCGCCGTTTGTGCGCGGCCGTCGGGCGGGAATGGCTGATTTCTGCGGATTTTGCGGTGGGAGGAGCAAAAAAAGTGCGGTGTATAGACCGGTCTGTTTTGTCGCAGACCGCGGCGAACCATGACATCTCATGACACATCCATCACCGTCATCCCGACCGAGCGCCAGCGAGTGGAGGGATCCCGGCTCGATCCATCGAAATGGCGCAGGAGTCCTGCGACGAGATTCCTCCACTCCGCCCCGGATTCAATCCGGGGCTACGGTCGGAATGACGGTTGGAGTGGAGAGGGATGCCATGACGAATCATGACAAAACATGACACATCATGACACCCGCAGACGGCTAGCGCGCCAGCAGGGCGGCCAGCCCGGCCCGCTCGGCGGCGGCGACGGCGCGGTCCTGGTGGGGCTGGAGGGCCTGCCAGGGGTTGCCCGCGAGCGCGGGCAGGAAGGGGTCGGTCACGCCGGTTTTTTCGCCGCTCAGCGCCTCGAAGACCGCGAGCGCCATGAAGGGCACGATATGGGGCGCGTAGCCGCCCTCGTGGAGCAGGACGAGGCGCCCGCCGCACAGGTCGCCGGCCGCCGCCAGCAGCAGTTCCGTCATCCGGCGGAAGCTCTCGCTGGTCAGCATCATGCGGGCGAGCGGGTCGTGGCCGCCGGAATCGAAGCCGCTGGGCACGAAGATCATGTCGGGCCGGAAGGCACGGAGCGCGGGCAGGACGACGCGCTCGAACGCTGCCAGATAGGCGCCCTCGCCCGAGCCCGGCGGTAGGGGAATGTTGATGTTGGTGCCGACGGCCGCGCCTTCCCCGATCTCGTCGACAGCCCCGCTGCCCGGCGGGAAGGCGCAATCCTGGTGCAGCGAGATCGTGAGCGCCCGGGGATCGCGCCGGAAGGCTGCCTGGGTGCCGTTGCCGTGATGGGCGTCCCAGTCGACGAAGGCGATGCGCTCAAGACCGGCCACGTCCAGCGCATGGCTGCCGGCGATCGCGGCGTTGGCGTAGATACAGAAGCCCATGGCCTCGTCCGGCTCGGCATGGTGGCCGGGCGGCCGGTGCAGGCAATAGGCGTTGTCGACCGTTCCGGCGAGCACGGCGTCGACCGCAGCGATCCCGGCGCCGGCAGCGAGGCGGGCGATCCTTTCGCCGTCCGCGCCGACCCGGGTGGTGGCGAAACGCCGGGCGACGTTGCCGCCGCCCGATTCGCTGACCGCCCGGACATGGTCGAGATGGGCCTGCGTGTGGACGCGCAGCAGGTCGGCGTCGCCGGCCGGCGCCGGCGCGAGCATGACCAGCGCGCGCGACAGGCCGCTGGCGTCGAGCAGGTTCTTGATCCGCCGCTTGCCCGGCGCGCTTTCCGGCGGCTCGACGGGCTCCATCCAGTCGAGCCCGCCGATAGGTCCGAAGCGGGTGCCGGTGTCGTGCCACATGAAGCGCTCGTCCCAGACCAGGCCGGTCGTCATCGCCGCCTCCCCTGCCTTCGGTTTCCCGCCGCCATCCGCGGATGCATCACGGGCTGCCGCCGAACCAGTCCGGCGGCACCCGTTCGGCGCGGAAGATCGCCCAGCCGGTTTCGGAATCCGTGCCCTTGGGGCCGTCACGGTCGTTCAGTTCGGCGTGGAACAGGATTTCCGGCGGATCGGTCCGCGTCACCTCGAACATCTCCGCGCTGCCGTAGCCTTTCGGCGGCAGGTCGGTGCGCGCGCCCTCCGGCCGGGTCAGCGTGATGCCGCCGAAGGTGACGAAGATATTGCCGGTCTGCGGCAGTTCGTGCGCGCCGCTGACATACATGGAATACGGCCCTTCGAACGACCAGGCCGGCGCGCAGGTCATCGCCCGCTCGTCGATCCGGTAGGCGATGGCGCGGCTGACCAGGCTGTCGATGTCCCGCTTGGGCGCCGGCGGGAAGGCGCCGCTTTCGCCGTTGTCGAACAGCAGCAGGCAGCCGTCCTGCATGAGGCTCGGATCGTGCAGATGCCAGAACCAGTCAGGCCGGCCGGCGGGCTTCAGCAGTTTCGACGCCCAGGGCTCGCGCCAGCCGTCCGGCGTGCCGAGGATCCATGCGAGCGCGCCGCTCTGCCGGTCGATCTTGATGGCGCAGTCCTGGTGGCGGACCGTAACGATGAAGCTGTCGTCCGACGGATCGTGGATCAGCCCGTTGGCATGGGTCCAGTCGGCGGCGCCGGGCGCGACCTCCGCGATGGTCCAGAATGGCGCGTCCAGCCCGTAGCCGATGCGGTGCGGGTCGATGATGTCGAAGAAGTCGTGTTCGCGCACCACCGTGCCGTCGGCGGTGAACTCGACGACCGTGTCGCCGGCCAGCAGCCGTTGCCCGCGCGGCCCGGCGATGTCGGCCTCGGACAGCGGGTAATCGTCGAAGGTCCGCGTCGCCAGCGACAGGGCGGCGAAATTGCCGTCGGGCAGTTCCTGCACCGAATGGTGGAAATACAGGGTATCGACGGATATTGCGTTCTCGGCCTGCGGGCCGCGGCCCGGCGACGACCATGCGCGGATCGTCTCTCCCGATTGCGCGACCTCGAGGATGCAGCCGTCGGTTGTCATCGCGAGCAGCGTGCCGCGCGGCGTGCGCTTGACATCCATCAGCGAGCGGTTGCCGGGCGAGCGCCATTGCCAGGCGATTCTGCCCTCGCGGTCAAGCGCGACCAGCGCCTCGAAGACGGACTCGCGGGAAATCGCGCGCACCGCCTTGCCGACCGGCAGGACGATGAATCCGGGCTCGCGCCGCTCCGGCTGGCAGACGTGGATTCGGAAAGGCGGAGCCTCCATGCTACGCGGCCTTCCGCCCCCACAGCCGGTCGGTCGCGAGCGCCGCGCCGTCCGCCAGGGCGCGCAGCTTCTCCCAGACGATGCTGGGCCAGACCCGCGGCAGGCTGGCGAGCGTGGAGAAGCCGCAGTCGGTGCCGGCCTGGACCCGCTCGCGCCCGACGATATCGGCGTAGGCGCACAGGCGCTGGGCGACCAGCTTCGGGTGCTCGACATGGTTGGTGTTGGTGTCGATCACGCCGGGTGCGAGGATCTTGTCTTCGGGGATGGGCAGGTCCGCCAGTTCCTCGTGCTGGTGGCCGTGCTGGGGATTGGCGCCCTCGAACAGCACGGTCGCGGGCCGCGCCCGGAACACGATGTCCGCCATCGCGGCGAAGGGCACGTCATGGGTGTGCGGGCCGGGATAGTTGCCCCAGCAGATGTGCATGCGCATCGCCTCGGCCGGGATGTTGCGGGTCGCGTGGTTGAGCGCCTCGACGCCGACTTCGGCGGCGTGGCGGAAGTCTTCGAGGGACCGGCCGGCGAACTCCATGTGGCGGATCATGGCGAGGTCCGGGCAATCGATCTGGAGCAGGAAGCCGGCCTCGTGGATCGCCTCGTATTCGCAGGCCAGCGCCTCGCCGAGCGCCAGCACATAGGCGTCGCGCGTCTCGTACCAGCCGTTCGGCATGAAATGGGCGACGACGCCGGGCGAGGCGGCGTTCATGAAGGCGCCGGCCGGCTGCGTCATGTCCACGGCCGCGCGGAAGTTCGCGAGGTCGGTCTCCAGCGGCCCGGTATCGCCCGGTTCGATCGGCGCGCGGCAGGCCGGCGGGTCGAGGTTCGGCAGTCTGGCGTTGGCGCGCATGCTGGCGGCGTAGTCCGGATGGGCCTTCAGGTCCGACGGCATCCAGCGCAGCGGCTCCGGATCGCCGAAGCCCTTGAGCCGGTGCTTGACATAGTTGGTGTAGGAGATTTTCGACATTTCGCCGTCGCTGACGATGTCGACGCCGCAGTCGACCTGTTTCCGGACGATCTCCGCGACCGATTCGGTGACGCGCCGGTCGAGCAGGGCCGGATCGTAGGGTCGGTCCCGGTCTTTCGCGACGAGCAGGTCGATCAGGTCGTCGGGCCGCGGCAGGCTGCCGACATGGGTGGCCAGGATGCGGCCGGCGGGGAAAGTCATGGCTGCCGGATCGAAATTTCGGTCGCCGTTTCCCTACAGGAGGAGACGGGCAAACGCCAACCCCTTGCACGGTTGACCGGGCGGCGCCCCTGTCAGAGAAAACCCGACGGAAGCAATCGAGCGGAAGCGGCATTCATGCGCGTCATCATCACCGGCGGGGCCGGGTTTCTCGGGTGGAAGCTGGCGCGGGCGATCCTGGAGCGCGGGACGCTCGCCGGACCGGACGGCGCGCCTGCCCCGGTATCGGAACTCGTGCTGTTCGACACCGTCCCGTCGGACGATCTCGGCGGCCGGGCCGAGGCGGTGACCGGCGACATCGCCGACGCCGCTACGATACGCGATCTGGTCGGCGGCGGTGCGGCGAGCGTCTTCCATCTTGCCGCCATCGTCAGCGCCGGGGCGGAGGAGGATTTCGCGCTCGGCTACCGGGTCAACCTGGACGGCACGCGCAACCTGCTCGAAGCCTGCCGCGGGCTGGAGCGCCCGCCGCGCCTGGTCTTCGCCTCCTCCATCGCGGTCTATGGCGGCGACCTGCCGGAGACGATCGAGGACGATACCCCGCCGCTGCCGCAGACCTCCTACGGCATCCAGAAGCTGGTCGGCGAACAGTTGGTCCACGACTACACCCGCAAGGGCTATATCGATGGCCGGGCGCTGCGCCTGCCGACGATCATGGTCCGGCCCGCGCCCAACCGGGCGGCCTCGACCTGGGCGAGCTCGATCATCCGCGAGCCTTTGCAGGGCCGGGACTACGACTGCCCGGTCGAGCCCGGCGTCGCGATGGCCTGCCTGTCGCCCCGGCGCACGGTCGACGCCTTCATCGCCGCGCACGACCTGCCCGGTGGCCGGCTCGGCCTGAAGCGCACGCTGCTGCTGTCCGGCCTCCGGGCGACAGCGTCGGACATGGCCGAGGCCGTGGCGCGCAACGCCGGCAACCGCAGGTTGGGCGCGATCCGCTGGAAGCCGGACCCGGCGACCATGAAGATCGTCGGCGGCTGGCCCGGTGCGGCCTGCGGCGCTAGGGCCGAAGCTTTGGGCATTGTCCCGGACGGTTCGATCGACGAAATCGTTCGAAGCTTCATCGCCGACGATCTTGCGGACGGCGCCGCCGCCGAGGGGGAGGCCGGCCGATGACGACCTTCGTCCTGGTGCATGGCGCGTGGCACGGCGGCTGGTGCTGGCGGGAGGTTGCAGGCCGGCTGCAATCGGCCGGCCATCGGGTGTTTGCGCCGACGCTGACCGGCCTCGCCGACCGCGCGCATCTGCTGACGCCCGAGACCGGCCTCGACACCCATATCCTCGACGTCGCCAACCTGCTCGAATGGGAAGAGCTGGACGAAATCGTGCTGTGCGGCCACAGCTACGGCGGCATGGTTGTGACCGGCGCGGCGGACCGGGCGGCCGGGCGCCTCAGGGCGCTGGTCTATCTCGACGCCTTCGTGCCGGCGGACGGCCAGTGCGTCAACGACATGGCCCCGCCGGAGCGCGTCGCGGCGTTCGAGAGGTCCGCCGCGGAACGGGGCGATAGCTGGAAAGTACCGCCCCTGCCGGCGAGTGCCTGGCTCGACGATCCGGCGCAGCAGGCCTGGGTGGCCCGTAAGGTAACGCCGCATCCCCTGCGCTGCCTCACCGACCGCATTGTGCTGTCCGGCGCGTGGGAAACGGTCGGCCGCAGGATGCATATCCTGGCGACCGCCAACGACCCGTCGCCCTTCCACGCGATCCATGAGCGCGTGGCGGCAGAAGCCGGCTGGCTGCGCCGCCGCATCGACGGCCCGCACGACCTGATGATCTCGCACCCGGAGGAGACCGCCGCGCTGCTGCTGGAAGCGGCCGGCTAACGCCGCTCCAGCATTCCCTTGATCTCGTCCATCTGGCGCTGCAGGGCCGCCATGCGCTGCATCAGGGCCGAGGCTTCGGCCTCGGTGACGGCGTGCATCTCCTCCTTGAGCGCCGCGGACTCGGCCTGGCTCTGCTCGGTCATGGCGTTGACGATCACGGCGATGAACAGGTTGATGACGGCGAAGCTGGTCAAAAGGATGAACGGCACGAAGACCATCCAGGCGTTGGGGAACTGTTCCATCACCGGGCGCACGATGCCCATGGACCAGCTTTCCAGGGTCATGATCTGGAACAGCGAATACATGCTCTCGCCGACCGTGCCGAACCAGTCGGGAAAGGCCTTGCCGTAGAGCTTGGTCACCATGACGGCGAAGACGTAGTAGACCAGCGCGAGCAGGGCGATGACGCTGGAGACGCCGGGGATCGCCGCCATGAGCGCCATCACCACCTTGCGCATCGAGGGCACGATGGCGACCAGCCGCAGCACGCGCAGGATGCGCAGCGCACGCAGGACGGTGAGGTCGCCGCTCGCCGGCGCGAGCGCGATGCCGACGATGATGAAATCGAAGACGTTCCAGCCGTTGGTGAAATAGCGCCAGCCGAAGGCGAACAGCTTGGCGAGCAGTTCGATCACGAAGATCGCCAGCACGGCGTCGTCGAGGAACAGGAGCAGCGGCCCGGCGCGCTCCATGACGCCGGCCGAGGTTTCAAGGCCGAGGGTGATCGCGTTGAAGACGATCACCGCGGTGATCGCGCGCGTGATCCGCGGGCTCTCCATGAAGGCGCCGACCCGGCGGCGCACCCGGTTGAGCGGCGAGGTCGGCTCCGGCAGCGCGGTCACGGTTTTTCCGCCAGCAGGGATTTGAGCTCGCGGATCTCGGCCTTGAGCGCGCCGATCTCCGCCGTCAGCTCTTCGGTCTGGGCGTCGACCTTCTGGCCGAGTATCTCGGTCCGCGCCTTCGCTTCCTCGGTCAGCTTCATGGTCTGCTCCGCGATGTCCTGCTCGAGCGTGTCGCGGGCCTCTTCGAGATCGTAGGCCTGCTGCTCCTGCATGGCGTTGACGATCACCGCAATGAACAGGTTGAGCACGGCGAAGCTGGTGACGAGGATGAAGGGCACGAAAACCAGCCAGGCGTTCGGGAAGGTTTCCATCACCGGCCGCACGATGCCCATGGACCAGCTTTCCAGGGTCATGATCTGGAACAGCGAATACATGCTCTCGCCGACCGTGCCGAACCATTGCGGGAAGGTCTCGCCATAGAGCCGCGTCGCGATCACGGCGAAGATGTAGAAGACCAGCACCATCAGCATCATGATCGAACTGACGCCGGGAATGCTGGCGAGCAGGGCGAGCACGACCTTGCGCATGGCCGGCACGATCGAGACCAGCCGCAGGACCCGCAGGATGCGTAGCGCCCGCAGGACCGAGAAGGCTCCGGCGCTCGGCACCAGCGCGATGCCGACGATGACGAAATCGAAGACGTTCCAGCCGCGCCGGAAGAAACCGGCCGGCCCGTAGGCGACCATCTTGAGCAGGATTTCCAGAACGAAGACGGCAAGGATGATCCGGTCCAGTCCGGCGATCAGCCCGCCGGCGTGGGCCATGGCGACCTTCGACGTCTCGAGGCCGAGGGTGAGCGCGTTGACGGTGATGAGCGCGGTGACCGTCCATTGGAAATGCGGCCCGTCGATCACGGCGCGCAGCCGGCCGCGCAGCCCGGCCGCGTCCGCGGCGGGCGTGCTTTCGACCTCCGATCCCCTCTTGTCGGCGCGGCTCCGGCCGGGCAGCGTCTCGCCCGGCCTCATGGCGCCGACCCAGCGACGGGCTCTCACTCCGATATCTCCCTCGTGCTCCGCGACGGGCGGAAGAAAGCGACAATCGGCTTGTGTTTTAGAGGCGGCCGGCGGCGGATCAACCCTGACTCCGCGTCGCGCGGCGGGTGGCGCACGCCGGTTTCACAGCGCTGTTATGTCGATTTGTGCTGAAAGCCCGGTTCGCGATACCCACATGGAAACCGATCCCGAACCCCGTGCCGTGCGGAGGCCCCGATGACTCTCTCCCGCCGCTTCCTTCTCGCCACAGCCCTCGCCGTGCCAGTCGCGGCCCTTGCGGGCCATTACACCGTCGCGCCGGCGACCGCCGCCAAGCCGGAAATCTTCGCGCCCGGCGGCATGGCGATCCGCGGCTACGACCCGGTCGCCTATTTCACCGAAGGCAAACCGGTCGCCGGCAAGCCAGAATTCACCCACGTATGGAAAAGCGCGACCTGGTATTTCTCCAGTGCCGCCAACCGGGACAAATTCCGGCAGGATCCGGAGCGCTGGGCGCCGCAATACGGCGGCTATTGCGCCTACGGCGTCGCCCAGGGCTACGCCGTCAAGATCGAGGTCGACCAGTGGTCGGTCGTCGACGGCAGGCTCTACCTCAACTACGACCGCAGCGTGCAGCGGACCTGGAAGCGGGACATCCCCGGCTACATCCGCAAGGCCGATAAGAACTGGCCCGGCGTGCTCAAGTAAGCCGCCCGCGCAGCCACGCCAGAACGTGGAGGCGCAGGGCGCTCGACAGATTGCCGTCCGACGCGTCGTCCACTTCCGCGATCAGGCCGGCGAGCGAGCGGCCCTCGGCCGCCGCCATTTCTTTCAGCGCTTCCCAGAACGGCGCCTCCAGCGACACGCTGGTCTGGTGGCCACGGATCGTGACCGAGCGTTTCTCGACCGGATGCTCTGCCATCGCGGGTCGTGCGGCGCCGCGCCTCAGCCCGGCCGCGTCATCTTCTCCGGGCGCACCCAAGCGTCGAACTGTTCCTCCGTCAGCAGGCCGAGCTTCACGCCCGCTTCCTTGAGGGTCGAGCCGTCGGCATGGGCCGTCTTGGCGATCTTCGCCGCGTTGTCGTAGCCGATATGCGGGTTGAGCGCCGTCACCAGCATCAGGGAATCGCTCATCAGCCGGTCGATCCGCGCCTCGTTCGCCTCGATCCCGGCGACGCAATTGTCGGCGAAGGACACGCAGGCGTCGGCGATCAAGCGGATCGACTGCAGCAGGTTGTGGATAATCACCGGCTTGAACACGTTGAGTTCGAAATGGCCGTTCGAGCCGGCGACGGTGACCGCCGTGTGGTTGCCGATCACCTGGCAGCACACCATGGTCAGCGCCTCGCACTGGGTCGGATTGATCTTGCCGGGCATGATCGAGGAGCCCGGCTCGTTGGCCGGCAGGACCAGCTCGCCCAGGCCGGAGCGCGGGCCGGAGCCGAGAAAGCGGATATCGTTGGCGATCTTCATCAGCGAGGCCGCCAGCACGTTGAGCGCGCCCGACGCCTCGACCGCCGCGTCGTTCGCGGCCAGCGCCTCGAACTTGTTGCGCGCGGTGCGGAAACGGAAGCCGGTAATCTCCGAGACCCGGGCTGCGAAGACCTTGTCGAACCCCTTGGGCGCGTTCAGGCCGGTGCCGACCGCCGTGCCGCCCTGGGCGAGTTCCGAAAGGCGCGGCAGGGTCTGCTTCACCCGGTCGATGCCGTATTTCATCTGCTGGACGTAGCCCGAGAATTCCTGGCCGAGGGTGAGCGGCACGGCGTCCTGGGTATGGGTCCGGCCGATCTTGATGACCCGGTCGAAGGCCTTGCGCCGCCCGTCCAGCGTGTCGTGCAGATGCCGGAGCGCCGGCAGCAGCAGGGTCTCGATCTGGACGACCGCGGCGATGTGCATGGCGGTCGGGAAGGTGTCGTTGGACGACTGGCTGCGGTTGACATGGTCGTTCGGATGGACGGGGTCCTTCGAGCCGATCTCGCCGCCCATCAGCTCGATGGCCCTGTTCGAAATCACCTCGTTGGCGTTCATGTTCGATTGCGTGCCCGATCCGGTCTGCCAGACGACCAGCGGGAAATGGTCGTCCAGCTTGCCCTTCATCACCTCGGTCGCGGCCCTGACGATCGTCTTGCCGGTCTTCTTCTCGAGCGCGCCGAGGTCCATGTTGATTTCCGCCGCCGCCCGCTTGAGCACGCCGTAGGCGTGGATCACCTCGCGGGGCATCCGCTCCTCGCCGATGCGGAAGTTGCCGAGCGAACGCTGGGTCTGCGCGCCCCAGTAGCGGTCCGCCGGCACCTTCACGGCGCCCATCGTGTCGGTTTCGGTGCGCAATTCCTGCTTGTCGGCCATCGTGTTTCGCCCCTGCTCCAGGGTTTGTCGGTCGGTTGAGGATGTAGCCCGCCGCCGTCCGCCGGTGAACCGGCAGCGGCGACGCATGACGGGCCTGCCCGGAAGGCCGGCTTTCCCCGCTTTGACCCGCCCGCCTGTTGGTATAGGCTGTCGGCGAACCCGATTCCGGAGGGCAATCGATGCACAACATCGCGACGCTACCGGCCCCGCGCAACGCGTGGTATGTCGGCGCCTGGTCTCACGAAGTCACCGAAAAGCCTCTTGCGCGGACGATCCTGAACGAGCGGGTCGTGCTGTTCCGCGACCGGGCGGGCAAGGCGGCGGCGCTGGAAGACCGCTGCAGCCACCGGGCGACGCCGCTTTCTCTCGGCGAGGTTACCGACCGCGGCCTCGAATGCGGCTATCACGGCCTGACCTTCAACGGCGACGGCGAATGCGTCTTCATTCCCGGCCAGGACAGCATCCCGCCCCAGGCCTGCGTCCGCGCCTATCCGGTCGTCGAGCGCCAGGGCATGGTGTGGCTCTGGACCGGCGATCCGGAGCGGATCGACGATACGACCCTGATCGACTGGCCGTGGAACGACGACACCGAGAATTGGCCGGTCCGCTACGGCCGGATGCACCTCAAGTGCAACTACATGCTGGTCATGGAAAACCTGATGGACCTGACCCACATCCCCTACATCCACCGCAAGACCATCGGCGGCGGCGACCAGATGGGCCAGGTCAATGCCGAGATGATCACGAAGCGGACGGATACCGGCGTCCACTATATCCGCTGGATGGAAGGCATCCAGCCGCCGCCGACCTATGTCAAGGCGGCCGGATTTGCCGAGGGCGCGAAGGTCGACCGCTGGCAGGAATTCGAATATGTCGCGCCGATCACGGTGCTGCAATGGACCGGCGCGCTGGAAAGCGGCCGCGGCGCGCGCGAGAACCGGGACCAGGACGGCGGGTTCTCGCTGCGCATCTATCACGGCGCGACCCCGGAGACCGATACCAGCTGCCACTACTACTTCGCCATCAACAACGGCTGCATGGCGCGCAGCGAGGCCGACAACGACAAGCTGTTCCAGGAGATCTGGAACACCTTCCTGGAAGACATCGATTTCGTCGAGCGGCAGCAGGCCTGCCTGGAGACCGATCCCGAGCGCCCGCTGGTCGACATCAAGCACGACAGCGCGCGCATCCACGCCCGGCGCAAGATCGAACGGATGGTGGCGGCCGAAAGCGCAATGGCGGTGGCGGCGGAATAAAGGGTCTGCCGGGGCGTCGGCGCGCGTCCCGGGATGGTCCCGTCCTGTCTCGGCATTCCGGCCGGGTGTGGCGCGCCCCTTCCCGTCATTTCGACCGGAGCGAACCGCAGCTTCGCGGCTGACGCCGCTCCGGTCGAAATGACGGTCGGCGTTTTGGCCTGATCCAAACGCCCGCATATCCGGCCATTGCGCTTCGGCGCAAAAATCGACACTCTCCGGGCTACTGCGATACCCGAGCGAAGAGGGTGACATGAGCGACGACAGAACCAGCGATTCGATGCGGGCGACCCGCGCTTCCGGCGGGATCGGGCCGCGTTACCAGCCACGTTCCCTGATTGACCGGGGGACTGACCCGGGCGGCCGTGCGCCCGGCGGCGGCCCGCCGCTGGCTGCTCCGACCCGCCCTGCGCCCGCAGCGGCAGCCTCGGGCGGCGGCAAGAAGGACATCCTGTGCGCCATCGGGATCGATGTCGATGCGGTCGCCGGCTGGCTCGGCTCCTACGGCGGTGAGGATTCGCCCTGCGACATCTCCCGCGGCCTGTTTTCCGGCGAGATCGGCTCGCCGCGCTTGGTCCGGCTGTTCGACAAGTTCGGCATCCGGACGAGTTGGTTCATTCCCGGCCATTCGATCGAGACATTCCCGAAGCAGATGAAGATGGTGGTCGACGCCGGCCACGAGATCGGCATGCACGGCTATTCCCACGAGAACCCCATCTCCATGACGCCGGAGCAGGAAGAGGCGGTTCTGGACAAGTGCATCGAGCTGATCGAGCGGCTGTCCGGCCGCCGGCCGACCGGCTATGTCGCGCCTTGGTGGGAGTTCAGCGCGATCACCAACGAGCTGCTGCTCAAGAAGGGCATCAAGTACGACCACAGCCTGATGAACAACGATTTCCACCCCTTCTACGCGCGGGTCGGCGACAGCTGGACCAAGATCGACTATTCAAAGAACGCGGATGAGTGGATGAAGCCGCTGGTGCGCGGCGTCGAGACCGACCTCGTCGACATTCCAGGCAGCTGGTATCTCGACGACCTGCCGCCGATGATGTTCATCAAGTCGGCGCCGAACAGCTTCGGCTTCGTCAACCCGCGGGATATCGAGGACCTGTGGCTCCAGCAGTTCGAATGGGTCTACCGGGAATACGACTACGCGGTCTACACGCTGACCATCCACCCGGACGTCGCCGGCCGGCCGCAGGTCCTGCTGATGCTGGAGCGGGTGTTCGACTATATCAGCCAGCATGCCGGCGTGCGCTGGTGCACCTTCGACGAGATCGCCGACGATTTCATCCAGCGCTATCCGCGCGAGGGGGCGGCGCGGCCGGAATCGGTGCTCGTCTGAGCGTGGCGCCGGCGCGGCCCGGCGGATAGTCGCAGCGCGGCGGCTCCGCCATGTGCGGCCTGTGCGGCGTGCTCGGCGGGCGCGGCCACTGGACCGAAAGCAGTTCTTCGCCCGAAGCCTTCGCCAGCCGCCGGGAAGAGGTGACCCGGCGGCGCGAGCGCCAGGAGCGCATCCGCCTCGCCAACCGCATCCTCGGCCATTACGGCCTGAAGCTCGCGGATTTCAGCGGCGGGTCCTATGTGCTGTCGACCCACACCGGGCGCTCGAAGATCGTCGACAACATCACCGAGGTCTGGATCGCGGCCGAGGCCCTGACCGGCCGCGGCTGCGATCCCCTGGACCCGGCGCTGCTCGCGGGCCTCGCGGCACGATGACCGCCTACGACACGCTGATCCCGATCAACATCGTCACCGGATTCCTCGGCAGCGGCAAGACGACCCTGCTGGCCCGGCTGCTCCAGTCACCGGCCCTGCGCGACACCGCCGTCCTCATCAACGAGTTTGGCGAAGTCGGCCTCGACCATCACCTGATCGAGCATGCCGAGGAAAGCGTCCTGCTGATGGACAGCGGCTGCCTGTGCTGCGCCATCCGCGGCGACTTGCAGGGCGCGCTGAGAAGCCTGTTCTCCCAGCGCACGCGCGGCGAGATCCCGGCCTTCCGGCGCATCGCCATCGAGACTTCCGGCCTCGCCGACCCGACTCCCATCGCCTACACGATCCTCGCCGAGCCGGTACTGCAGCATCACTTCCGGCTCGGCAACGCCGTCACCGTCATCGATGCGGTGAACGGGGCGGCGCAGCTCGAACGCCATCCCGAATCGGTCAAGCAGGCAGCGATCGCCGATCGGTTCGTGCTGACCAAGACGGCGATGGCGGACGACGGCGGCCGGGCCGTCCGCGCCGCCGTGCGCGACATCAACGCCGCCGCGCCGGTTCTCGACCTGGACTCCGACCCGCTCGATCCGGACGCCCTCCTGACCGACGATCTTTATGCGACTGGCGGCAAGCGGCGCGAGGTCGCCGGCTGGCTGGACGGATTCGCCGGGGCTTCCGGCGACGGACACGACCACGACCACAGCCACGGGGTCGGCTCTTTCTGCCTCCGATTCGACGGGCCGATGGACTGGACGGCGTTCGGCCTGTGGATGAGCATGCTGCTCAACCGGCACGGCGAGCGCGTCCTGCGCGTCAAGGGCATGCTGAACGTTGCCGGTGTCGCCGACCCGGTCTTGATCAACGGCGTCCAGCACATCGTCCATCCGCCGACCCACATGACCGGCTGGCCCGACGGCGACCGCCGCTCGCGCATCGTCTTCATCGTTCAGGACATGGACCGGGCGGAGATCGAAGGCTCGCTCGGCGCCTTCAACGCGCTGGCGGCCGCGTAGGTCCCTTAGGCGCTCGAACTGCGGCGTGGCGGGGTGCGGCCGGGGCGGCGGCCGAGGCGGAAGGCGCGCACCATGCGGTGCAGCAGGTAGAAGCCGATCGCCAGGATCACCAGAACGATCATGGCCAGCAATTTGCGCCCAAAGACCGGGTCGAGCACCGTGCCCTTGTCGATCAGGTGCAGGCTCAGCATTTCGATGAGCTGAAGAATCCCTCCGGCGCACAGGATCAGCGCGACCAGCAGCGCGACCTGCAGCGTGTCGAAGACCAGCCCTTCAGCGTCCAGATCGCTGACCCGGCGGAAGAAGTGCTGGCGGAACGACTGCCAGTGCGCGATGACGTAGGCGACGACGCCGACGAAGGCGGCGAACCAGAAAACGATGGTCGACGACGCCAGGCCCCGGATGCTGTCGCTGACCAGTTTCTCGAAGGGTGGATAGAAATAGACGAAGACCGCCAGGATCACGAGGCCGACGACAACGATCCAGAATCGAAGGGAACGTAGGCCCTCGGTTACCTGCGCCATGGCTCGAACGGGGTCCGGTTGTTGAAACGGCCGGCAGTACAGCATACCGGGTTTCGGAAAAAAAGCCCCGACGCAGGGGCCGATCGGTCGCCCCGCAACGGGCGCTGCATCGGTTGACGGCGCGGGCCGCGTTGGGAATTATCCGCCTGCGCGCCAGCCCCCCGGGCGGCGCGCGGGAGGAATGACGGAAAACTCCATGCCCCATCGTCTGGGTATCGATATCGGCAAGACGTTCACGGATTTGTTGCTGCTCGACGATTCCGGGACGGTGCACGCGCTCAAGACGGCGAACAGCCCCGACGATCCGGCTTCCGCCATCGCCGGCGGCATTCGCGAGTTGGCCTCCGGGGCCGGCGTCGCGCCCGGCGATATCGCGACGGTCGTTCACGGCGTCTCGGGGCTCGACCCTGCGGAAACCGGCGGTCCGACCGTCGGCCTGCTGGTCACGGCCGGCTTCGAGCATGTGCTGCTGCTCGGCCGCGGCCAGGGGACGAGCCCGCTGGCCGGCCGCATCGTCGCAACCCTCGGCATTGCCGAGCGCATGGAGGCGGGCGGTCAGGTCCGGCAGCCGATCGACGAAGCGAGGGCAAGAGACGCGATCCAGACGCTGCGCGACCTCGGTGCGACTGCCATCGCGGTTTCGCTGCTCCACGCCGCGGCGAACCCGGCGCACGAGCGGGCGCTCAAGGCGCTGATCGGCGAAATTGCCGCCGATATGCCGGTCGTCCTGTCCAGCGATGTCGTCCGGGAATCGGCCGATTACGAGCGGACGGTCGCCGCGGTGTCGACGGCGGTGCTGCGCCCGGCGCTCACCCGCTATTTCGAGGGCTTTGCCGACACGCTGCGCACTCTGGAAGCCACGGCGGAGATCCGTGTCGCGCGCGCCGACGGCGGATCGATGTCGGTCGTGCATGCCGGCGACGCGCCGGTCGATGCGCTCAATGCCGGGCCCGCCGCGGGCGTTGCCGCCGCCGCCGTAGCAGCGTCGCATGCCGGCTGCCGCGATGCGCTCGCGCTGGATATGGGCGGCGGCGCGACCACGATCGGGATCGTTCTCGACGGCGCGCCGGTCGTGACCCGCAGGACGCGGGTTGCCGGCGCGAACCTGACACTGCCGTCCATCGCCGTCCTCCAGGCGGGCGCCGGCGGCGGTGCGGCGGTGCGGATCACCGGTCATGGCGCGCTGCGCGTCGGGCCGGAGGCCGCGGCCGGCGGGCCCGCCTGCTTCGGCGGCGACGGGCCGACGCTCACCGACGCGAACCTCGTGCTCGGCCTGATCCCGGCCGGGTCCGTCGAAGGATTTGCGCCCGACCGCGCCGCGGCGGAGGCTGCGATCGCCCGCCTCGCCGACCGGCTGGGCGTGAACCCCTATCAGGCGGCGCAGGGCGTTCGCGACCTGGCCAACGAGAAACTGTACGGCGCCCTGCGCCAGACTGCGGCGGCGCACGGCGTCGACATCGCGTCGATGCCGCTGGTCGCCTATGGCGGCGCCGGGCCGCTGCACGGCAATGCGCTCGCCATCCTGTGCGGCGACGGGCCGGTCGTCATCCCGGCGCGGCCGGGCTCGATGTCGGCCCGCGGCTTTGTCGATGCGCAGCCCCGGCAGGAATTCGGGCACAGCTGCCGCTGCCTGCTCGACGATACGAACGCCGCGACCGTCGGAGAGATTCTCGATTCGCTGGGCGGCAGCGCCAACGCCTGGCTGGACGAGGAGGGCGAGTCCGCAACCGGCCGGCAGCTCCGCTTCGAAGCGGATGTGCGCTATCGCGGTCAGGGCAGCGATTTCACGCTCGATATCGATCCGGTGAACCTGCCCAACTGGGGCCTGCGCGACCTGGCGGACCGCTTCGCGACTGCCTTCGAGCAACGTCACGGGGTCCGGCTCGATGCGCCGGTCGAACTGGTCCGGCTGCGCGCCGTCGCAGGCGGCAGGGCGGCAGGACGGCGCAACGGCGCATCGCCGGGCCGGTCCGCGCCGCGGCCGTCCGGCCGGGGCGACGCTTCCGGCGCAAAGGTCGGCGAGCAGCGAATCTATCTCGACGGCAATTTCCTGACCGCGCCGGTTTATGCGACAAACAGGCTGGAGGCCGGCAGCCGGGTCGCCGGCCCGGCGCTGGTCGCCGGGGACGGTTGGACGGCGGTGGTTCATCCCGGCTATGCCGGCGCGGCCGGGGCCGACGGCGCGCTCGTCATCGCGCCGGACCGGGACGGGGGCAACGCCGCATGACGCCGCCCCGTTCCTCGACTCCGTCGCTCGACGCGATGCTGGAATCGACCCGCGAGCAATTCGACCGGACTTTTGCCGACCGGCTGCGCCAGGCGGACGCCGCCGGACTGCGCAACCGAGGACAGCGCGCTGCGGCTCCGGAAGAGCCGGCGGCCGAACCGCACGCCGAGGCGGCTTCGGACATCGATGCCGTGCTGAGCCGGCGGTTCGGCGCGGACTGGTCCGCCGAGCTGGTCGAAACACAAGTGACCGGCAACACGCTTTCGGCGCTCTACCGGCTGACGGTGGACGGCCGCTCCGCCCTCGAATTCGGCGATGCGCCGGCAGACCAGGACCGCGAGGCGGCGCTGGAGTCGGCGCGCCGGTCGGCCCTCGCAAGGGCGGCCGATGCGCTGGCCCACGGCGCGCAACCGTCGGCGGCCACGACGGATCCTGCCCCGCCGCGCGCTCCTGCGGCCCCAGCGACTACGGGGCAGCGCGCCGCTCCGGCCCCGAGCGGCGCACTGGATGCGCTCGCCCTCGACCGGATCGAGGCGGCCTGGCGTCAGATCCGCAAGGAAGCGGGCAACGTTCTGGCGCAGGCTGCGATCGCCGAACCGGTGCGGCAGAAGGCCGCCGAAACGGCGACGCTGACCGACGCCCGCGGCGCCACATTGATCGGCCGTCCGGTGCCGGCCGTCGCCGGCCTGGCCCGCAACCGGTCGCGCGATCTCCGCCCGGGCGACGTTTTCCTGGTCGGCGATCCCTACGCCGGCGTTCAGGCCGGGACGTGGACGGCGATCGTTCCGGTATTCGCCGCGGAGACCGGCGGCGATCCGGTCGGTTTCAGCGCCGCGACGGAGCCGATGGCCGGCAGCGCCGGCGCGGCCCCGGGAAGCGCCCCGAACGGCGCGCGCTCGGTCTACGGCGAAGGGCTGCGGATTCCGCCGATCCGCATTTTCGACAATGGCCAGGCCGGCAGCGCGGCGCTGGACCTCATGCTGAACAACATTCCCGAATCCGGGGCGGCCCACGGCGACCTCCGCGCGCTGGTCGAAGCGGCGCAGGCCGGCGAACGGGGAATCGCCGACCTGTGCGTCCGCTTCGGGACCGAGAGTTACCGGCAGGCCTGCGCCGCGGCGCTGGAGCGCACCGGGCGGGCCCTGCGCCGGATCGTTGCCGAGCATCTCCCCGAAGAGCCGAAATCCTTCGAGGACAGGATCGACAGCGACGGCTGCGGCAACGGACCGTTCACACTCAAGCTGGCGGTATGGCGCGAGGGCGAACAGGCGTTTTTCGACTGGACGGGCACGGCAGCCCAGGCCGAAGGACCGGTCAACCTGCTGCTTGACGATACAGTCTTCGCCCATATCGCCGCCGGTCTGCTGATCCGGACCTTCGATCCGGAAATTGCGGTCAACGACGGGGTGCTGGCGCCGCTGCGCATCACGCTTCCCCCGGGCAGCCTTTTGCACCCGCGTTTTCCGGCGCCGCTGGGCAACGGCGCCCAGACCCTGGCGCGGGTCTACGATGTGTTGAACGGCGTGCTCGGCCAGTTCGCCGGCGCCGCGGGCGCCGCGGCCGGCTACGGGTCCAGCCCGCAGCTCGTATTCACCGGCGAGGACGACGGCGGCCGGGCGGTTTCCCTGACCGACCGCCTGTTCGGCGGCGCGCCGGCGCGCTCCGGGCGCGACGGCGGGGACGGTCGGTCGCTCTCCGCCGGCGCCAGGAGCCGGCCGGCCGAACAGCTGGAATCGGACTTCTCCGTCACAGTCGAGAGCGTAACGGCAATTGCCGACAGCGGCGGCGCCGGTGCGCATCGCGGCGGCTGTGGTGTCGAGAAAGTCTACAGGTTCCGGACGGCCGGCACGTTGAGCTGGCGCGACGAACGGGAGCAATCGCAACCCTGGGGCCGCAACGGCGGCGAGGCCGGGGCGTGTTCCGAGAAGATCGTGGTGCGAACCGACGGATCGCGCGAACAGCCGGGCTCGAAGGCCGGCGGTGTGGGGGTGGCGCCCGGGGACCGACTGATCTTCCGGACCGCGGGCGGCGGCGGATGGGGCAATCCGCTGGACCGCAGCCCCGAACAGGTCCAGAAAGATGTCCGGCGCGGCCTGGTCTCGACGGCCGGGGCCCGGGATCGCTATGGTGTCGTCGTCGCCGGCAGCCCGGCGGCCTGTACGATCGACAGGAAGGCGACTCAGGAACTGCGCGAGACGCTCGGCAGATCCGGCGGCCGGTCCGGCGGCGGGAGCGCGCGGTGATTTCGGGCGGCGGACGAATGAACGGCCATCGCAGGCCGGAAACGGGGCGGCGGCCGGCCAGGTGCCGCCGTACGAGAATGCCCGACACGGAGGGGCGGAAGCATGGTTGAGAACATCATCGTCGGCATCGTGCTGGCGATCATCGTCATCGCGATCATCTACATCCTGTCGATCTGGGTGTATAAGCGCGCGCCGTCGAACATGGGTTTCATCCGCACCGGCTTCCTCGGCACCAAGGTGTGCCTGGGCCGCGGTGCGATCGTCCTGCCCGTCTTCCATGAGGTGACCTGGGTCTCGCTCGAGACGATCAAGCTGATCGTCAGCCGCTCGCGCGACCAGGCGATTCTGACCCATGACAATGTCCGCGTCGATGTCGGGGCGGAACTCTACACCCATGTCGGCCGGACCGAGCAGGAACTGCTGACCGCGGGGCGCAGCCTGGGCGAGAAGACCTTCGATCCGGAGAAGGTGCGCAGCCTGCTCGAAGCCAAGGTGGTCGGTGCCCTGCGCAGCTATGCCGCCACCAAGTCGCTCAAGGAACTGCACGAGAACCGCGAAGCGATGGCCGAGGCGATCAAGGCCAACGTGACCGAAAGCTTCAACGCCAACGGCCTGACCCTGGAAGAGGTCACCGTCGTCACCCTGGAACAGACCGGCAAGGAGCATTTCAAGACCGACAACGTGTTCGACGCCGAGGGCCTGAAAATCATCACTGAGATCACCAGCGACGCCCGGCGCAAGGTCCACGACACCGAAAAACGCACCACGGTCGCGATCCGCCAGAAGGATCTGGACACCCAGCTCGAACTGCTCGAGATCGAGCGCCAGGAAGCGACCGCGCGCGCCAATCAGGACAAGGCGATCTCCAACGAGGAAGCCCTGCAGATGCGCGAGAAGCAGGTCTTCATCCTCAACCAGCGCAAGGCCGTCGAAGAGCAGGAGATTGGCAACGAGGTCGAGCTCGAAAAGATGCGCACCGACCGCGAACTGGCGATCACGGAAGAGGCCCAGAAGCGCGAGGCGTCCGAAATCCAGAAGGCCCTGAAACTGGAGCAGGAGCGCCGCGACAAGGAAATCGCCATTATCGCCAAGGCCAAGGAAGAGGAACTGGCCGAAATCGACCGCTCACTGGCGCGCGAGAAGGCGGAGAAGGACAAGCAGATCGGCCTGATCCAGAAAGAGGTCGAGCGCCAGAAGGCCGACATCGCCCAGGCGACCGCGGTCGCCGCCGAAGAGGAGTCGGCCCGGATCGAGCGCCACAAGGCCGCCGAACAGGCGGCGCTGGAAACCCGCCGGCTGAGCCTGGCGACCCGGTTGAACCTGCTGGAATTGGACAAGGAGGAGGAATTCGCCTCCGCCAACCAGGAGCAGGAGGTCTCCAACGAGAAGGCGCGGACGATGAGCGAATCCCAGCGCTTCATCATCGAACAGCGCTGGACCGTACAGCAGGAGGAGATCGAAAAGGAGCGGGCCTACGAGGCCGCTCGGATCGAGAAGGACGCGGCGATCATTGACGAGGGGACCAAGAAGGAAGCCGCCGAGATCAAACGCCAGCTGGCCGTCGAACTGGAGGAGCGGGAGCGGGAAATCGCGCTGATCGGCAAGGAACAGGAGCGCGAGACCGTCGACATCCGGCGTTTCCTGGCGCGTGAGATCGAGGAGCGCGACCGCGAGATCGCGCTGGAGGAGAAGACGCGGGAACTGGAGGCCGCCGAGGCCGACCGGCTGGCCACCACCGCGGACCGCATCCGGGCAACCCACGCCGCCGAGGCCGCCGGCCATCTCGCCGACGCCGAGACGGAGAAGGAAATCCGGCGCATCGAGGCCGAGAAGCAGGCCGCGGCCGAGCGGATCGCCGAAGAAGCGAAGGCGCAGATCGCCAGCATGCACATGGTCACCCAGTCCGAGGCGCGCCAGCAGTCGGCGGAGCGCGAGGCCGCGGCCACGCTGACAAAGGCCAATGCCAATAGCGAGGCGCAGAAAATCACCGCCGAGGGCGTTGAGCGCGAGGCCGGCGCCCGGGGCCGGGCCGAGATGGAGATCGAGGCGCTGCGCGTGCAGCGGACCGAGGAAAAGCTGAAGGCCGAGGCCGCCGGCATGGAGGCCAAGGCCGACGCGCTCAAGAAATACAACGAGGCCGCAATGTTCCTGGAGCTTTCGAAGCTCTTCATCGAGGCCGAGCGCGACGTCCATATCGACCAGGCCAAGGCCATGGGCAACGCCCTGGAAGGCGCGCATATCCGCATGTATGGCGGCAGCAACGACGGCACGATGGACACGATTCGCGGCCTGTTCAACTCCGGCTTCGGCCTGGGCGAGGCGATGGAGGGGCTGGCCCACTCGATGCCGGACGGCCTGCGCGACCGCTTCAACGCCAACGGGCTGCGCGGCCTGTTCGGCCGGCCTGCGGACAGCGGCCTGCTGCTCCAGACCCACGGCCAGCTCAAGGTTCTGGTCGAGCGCGAACTGGGCACTGAGGCGGCCCGGCAGGCGCCGCTCGGCGAGGCGGTCGGCAAGCTGGAAGAAGCGGCCGGCAACGATCCGGCGCAGCAGCGCGCCGTCGGCCTTCTCAAACAGGTCGCGGCCGAGGGCGATTTCGCCGACGTGCCGTTCGAGACGATCTGGTCGCTGCTGAGCGCGCTGACGGAAAGGACCGACTGACCGAAGCGCCCGCCGGGCCGGAGGAACCGTTGCCGATGCGCCGGCGGTACCGCCGATGACCGATTTCGACGTCGTCCTGGAGGGGGTGAACAAGACCTTTCCGGGCAACGTGCGCGCGGTGATCGATTTCAACTGTGAAATCCGGCACGGCGAGTTCGTCGCGATGCTGGGACCGAGCGGCTGCGGCAAGACGACGACCCTGCGCATGATCGGCGGCCTCGAGGAGGTGACCAGCGGCAAGATCTGGCTCGCCGGCAAGGACGTGACCGACCTGCCGCCGTCCCAGCGCAACACGTCGATGATGTTCCAGAGTTTCGCGCTGTTCCCGCACCGAAACGTGCTTCAGAATGTCGAGTTCAGCCTGAAGATGCAGGGCGTGCCCAGGGAGGAGCGGGCGCGCCGGACCCGGGACATGGTGGAAATGGTTGGCCTCGGGCCGCTCGCCGACCGCAGGCCCCACGATCTCTCCGGCGGCCAGCAGCAGCGCGTCGCGCTGGCCCGGGCGCTGATCAGCGAGCCGACGGTCCTGCTGCTCGACGAGCCGCTCGGCGCGCTGGACTACAATCTGCGCCAGTCGATGATCATCGAGCTGAAGAAGATCCAGCGCGACACCGGCATCACTTTCATCATGGTGACCCATTCCCAGGAAGAGGCCATGTCGATGGCCGACAAGGTAATCGTGATGAGCGACGCGCTGATCCAGCAGACCGGCACGTCACGGGAAATCTACGAAGCGCCGCGCACCAGCTTCGTCGCCTCCTTCATCGGCAACAACAACCTGATCCGGGGCATTGTGCGCTCGCGCTCCGGCTCGATCGTGCTCGTCGAGGCCCATGGCAGGATGTTCTATGTCCGGGTACCGGACTATATCGCGGCCGTCCATGTCGACCGCGAGGCGCATTTCTCGGTGCGCGCCGACCTGATGCACACCGGAGAGCATCCCGACATGGCGAACCGGGTCGAGGGCACTTACGCCACGACCGAGTTCCGGGGATCGCTGGAGACCGACGTGTTCGAGATCGCGCCGGAGGTCTACGTCTCGGTCGAGCAGCACCGCGGCGTCAACGACCGCATGTACGATCCCGGCGAACGCGAGACGATCTGCTGGCCCGCCGACGCCGGCGTGCTGCTGGAGCAGAATCCGTAGGAAGCGGGGTCGCAAGGACCACCCGCGGGCCGATCGTTCGCCGTTAAGAGGCACGAACCCTGACCATGCCTGCCGATCTGCCCCGCACGCTCTTTTCGCCGGACCACGAGTTGTTCCGCGCCTCCGTGCAGTCGTTTCTGGAGGCCGAGGTCGTCCCGCACTACGCCGACTGGGAGGATGCGGGATACACGCCGCGGGATATCTGGCTGCGGGCTGGCGAGATGGGCCTGCTCGGCACCGGCATCCCCGAGGAATACGGCGGCGCCGGCGGCGATTTCCTCTGGGATGCCATCGTCATAGAGGAGCTGGGCCGATACGGCCTCGCGGCGCCGGCCTGGGACATGCACGGGCACATCATCGCGCCGATGATCGCCGCCCACGGCACCGGGGAGCAGAAGCGTCGAATCCTGCCGGCGATGGCGGCCGGCGAATCGATCTTCTGCATCGGCCTGACCGAGCCCGGCGGGGGCAGCGACCTCGCCGCGCTGCGGACCCGGGCAACGGCGTCCGGCAACGGCGTTCTCGTGAACGGCTCCAAGATCTTCATTACCAACGGCCACATCGCCGATTACATTCTCCTGGCGGCGAACCGCCATCCGGACCGCGGGGCAAAGGGGATATCCCTGTTCCTCGTGCCGCTCGATTCGGACGGCGTCACCCGCGGCCGGAATCTGAAGAAGATCGGCAACAAGGCGCAGGACACCGCCGAACTCTTCTTCGACGACGTCCGGTTGCCGGGATCGGCGCTGCTCGGCGATTCGGAGCAGGGCTGGAGCCAGCTGATGCACGGCCTGGCCCGCGAACGGATGGTCACCGCCGTCCGGTCCATGGCGATCGCCGAGGTCGCGCTCGAACAGACCGTCGCCTACACCAAGGATCGAACCGCCTTCGGCCAGCGGGTCTTCGATTTTCAGAATACCCAGTTCAAGCTCGCCGAACTGGCGACAGCCTGCACGTCCTTGCGCCCCTTCGTCGACCGGTTGATCCGGTTGCTGGCTGACGACGAACTGAGCGCAGAACTTGCTGCGATGGCGAAACTCGCGTCCACGGAGCTTGCCGACCGGGTGCTCGACGAATGCCTGCAACTCCATGGCGGGCACGGCTACATGTGGGAGACGCCGATCGCCCGGGCCTGGGCGGACGCCCGCGTGCACCGGATCTACGCCGGCACCAACGAAATCATGAAATACATCATCGGGCGGTCGCTGTAGCGGCGCCGGCAATCGTTCCGGCCCGGCATGTCCGGCTTACCGCGCCCGCCGGTAGAGGATGGTGTAGACCAGGATGAACAGGCCGATCAGGCAGAAGGAAAAGATGGTGGAGGCGGTGCCGAGCGCGAACAGGGTCGGCCGGATGCGCTGGGTCATCGAGGCGTTGATGTCGAGCGGCAGGGTGTTGTACTCGCCCGACAGCAGGGTCGTGCGGGCGAACTCGTCGTAGGACAGGGTAAAGCCGAACAGGCCGGCGGCGACGATGCCGGGCAGGATGAGCGGCAGGGTAATTTCGCGGAACACCGTCCATTCGCCGGCGCCCATATCCCGGGCGGCCTCCTCCAGGCTGCTGTCGAACCGGTTGAAGACCGCCATCATCACCAGGAAACCGAAGGGCAGGGTCCAGACGACATGGACGCCCAGGCCCGACGACCACCAGGCCGGCGGAATGCCGATCTGCTGCAACAGGGTGGCGAGGCCCAGGCTGAGCAGCACGCCCGGCACCATCAGGCCCAGCATGATCGTGTAGAACAGCAGGTTGGCGCCCCGGAACTTGCGCCGGAACGCCATCGCCAGCATGGTCGAGAACAGCGCCGTGATGACCATCACGACGAGCGCCAGGATAATCGACCGCGCGAGCGCGCCCTGCAGGTCGCCGATCGAGGACGGCTCCAGCAGCTTCTCCCACCAGTAGGTGCTGAAACCGCGCATGGGAAAGCTGGTGCCGCCGCGCCGGCCCTGGAAGGACAGGGCGAACATCGCGATCATCGGCCCGAAAATGAAGACGATGAACAGGACGTAATAGACGCTGAAGCCGGTCTTCACGGCCAGCGCCTTCGTCCTCCGCCTGGTCCAGCGCGCCATCGCCTACAGCTCCTTGCGGATGTCGACGACGCGCAGGATGAAGAACACGCCGATCATCATCGCGATCATCAGCATGATCGCGTTCACGGCCGCGAACGGATAATTGGCGGTTCCGTAATAGTTCAGGATCACCGTGCCGGTGGTCGATGTCTTGCCGCCGTAGACGACGACGGCGGTCGCGAACTCGCCCATCAGCATGACGAACAGGAAGATCAGGCCGATGGCGACGCCGGGCAGGGACAGCGGCAGGATGATCTCGCGGAAGACCTGGTAGCTGCTCGCGCCCATGTCCCGGGCCGCTTCCAGGATGTCCCTGTCGATCTTGGCGAGCGAAAAGAAGATCGGCCCGATGCACAGCACGACATAGAGCTGCGCCAGCGCCATCGTGTAGCCGAACTCGGAATACAGGAAGAAGGAACTCGGCTTGTCGATGATGCCCAGATTCATCAGCATTTTGTTGAACAGGCCGCGCCGGCCGAGCATCGGCAGCCAGGCCACCGCGCGGATCAGGTAACTGGTCCAGAACGGCACCATCGCGACCAGGAACAGCGCCAGCTGCCATTTGAAATTCTTCACCTGCATCGCCAGGAAAAAAGCGATCGGGTAGCCGATGATCAGGCAGACGACCATCACGGTGACGGTGAAGCGGAAGGTCGTCCACAGGGTCGTGATGAAAATGCTGAGCTTCAGGAAATTGCGGTGTTCGGGGTCGAAGAATCCTTCCTGCCGGAAGAAGTTGCCGAAATTGATGAGCGTGAAGTCCGGCGTCATGCCGCCCCTGACCGGCGTCCAGAAGCTGAACACCACGATGCCGATCAGCGGGACGACGAGAAAGACGATCAGCCAGAGGCTTGCCGGCGCGACCAGCCAGCCCGGATGGATCATCTGGTCGCGCTTGGTCTTCTTGACGCGGACGATGTCCAGCGACGGCGGCGCGGGCTGGTCGCCGATCAGGCCGCGGTGATGCCGTTTTGCATGCGCTGGCGCGGTCTGAAGCATAGCGACGTCAAACGGCGCCCGCCGTGGAGGCCGGGCGGACGAAAGGGGAAGAATCGGGACAGCGCCGCAGGGGCGGGAACCGGCCCCGCCCCTGCCTTGCCGCTTCGGCCCTGAAGGCCGGCGTGCTTAAGCCCGTCAGGCGCTCAGGAACTCGGTCCAGCGCTTCACGAGGTAGTCGTTCTCCTTCATGAGCGAGTTCCAGACCGCGATGTTCTTGAAGCGCGCCTCGTAGGAACCGCCGTCGCGGATCTCGCCCTTCTTGACGATCGGCGTGCCGAACGGATCGTTCAGTTCCTTGGCGGCGGGCTTGCCGAGGTACCAGAAGTCCCATTCCTCCTGCGAGAGATGGTCCTTCACGTTGCTCCACACCGACATGTAGTAGCCCTGGCGGGCGACGAACGCGCCGCCCCAGCCGTCCAGCCACCAGTTGAGATACTCGTAGGCGGCGTCAAGCTTCTTGCCGGTTACCTTGGCGGAGATGGCGCAGCCGCCGTGCCAGCCGCGCATGCCTTCCTTCGGCGCCGCGTAGATGCAGGGCACGCCTTCGGCCTTCACGGCGGTAACCGCCGGCGACCACATGCTCTGGATCGCGACTTCGCCGCTCACCATCAGGTTGACCGACTGGCCGAAGGTTTCCCAGAAGGCGCGGAAGTGGCCTTCCTTCTTCTTCTTGATCAGGAAGTTGACCAGCTGGTCGATCTCGGCCCGGGTCATGTCGCCCTTGTTGCCGAACTTCATCAGGCCCATGGCCTCGACGGCCATGGCGGCGTCCATCGTGCCGATCTGGGGCGCGTTCACCAGCGCGACCTTGCCCCTGAAGTCGGCGTGGAACAACTCGGCCCAGCTCTCGATCTTGCGGCCGGTCTCCTCCGGGTTGTAGCCGATCGAATCGGCGTTGTGCCAGCCCGGCAGCATGGAGATGTAGCGCGACGGTCCCTTGGCCCGGCTGCCGTCCTTGTTCAGCCAGAGATGGCGGAACGGCGCATCGCCCTGTCCCAGGCTCGAGCCCGGCGTCAGGCGGCCGGTCTTGGTCAGGTCGGAGACCTTGTCCCAGTTCTTGATGCGCTTGGTGTCGATCGGCTGCCAGACTTTCGCCGGGATCATCAGATCCATGTCGTTGAAGTAGCCTTCGCCGACTTCGTACTGGTCGTTCTGGTTCAGCATCTTGCCGACCATGGCGCCGTAGCCGAGCGCCTGGCCGCGGATCTTGTCGCCGGTGTCTTTCGACGCCCGGCTCTGGATCTCGTTGATGATGCTGACGCCCAAGCCGATGGTCCGGATCGATTCGGCGCCATAGACGATGGCCGGCGCACCGGTCATGGTTCCGGCCGCGGCGGCGCCTGCGGTTGTCAGCACGAAACGGCGGCGCGAGAGGCCGGTCTTCGTCTCGTGCAATGTCGGTTTTCTCGGCATGGTCATTCTTGGATTCCTCCCTAGAGAAAAACGGGGTTGGCCCGTCCCGCCGCCGCTTTCCGCCCCATGGCGGTGCGGCGCGCTGCGAAACGGCGCAACCTGTCACACCATACAAGTCAACGGGGAAACCGCAAACCGAAAAGCCGCGCCGGCAGGTCAGGCGCGTTCGGTGTGGAAGCGGACCAGCCGCAGCAGCCAGAAGATGATCGAGAACACGCCGGTCAGCACGATCAGCGCCAGGACGGCGGCGATCCGTTTGCCGAGGTCCGGGCCGAGGACGACCGGCTCGCGCACCAGATAGACGATCAGGGTCTGGACCGATTGCAGCGTCGCGCCGGCGCCGATCAGGATGGCGATGAAGGTCGAGCCGCGCAGCGAACTCAGCACCATATTCTCCATACTGCGCTGTTCGACGATGTGCAGCCGGTAGGCCCGCCAGTGATATCCGCAGAAGCCGACGATGCCGGTAAGCAGCGCCGCCCAGAACACGACGTTGTCGAAGGTCGTGTCCGCGATGATGAAATTGAACAGTTCTTCGAACGGCTTGTAGAAGAACAGGAATATCAGGACGACGATGTAGACGAGAAAGCCGACGAGCGTCCAGAACCACCCCCAACCGCTCATCGCTTGCCTCCCCTGTTGCCGATTCCCTTGCCGCCGCTTCCGGGCCGGACGTACGATCCGCGTTCCGGCCCGTGACGCTCAATAGCCGAAGACGGAAGGGTTAGGCAAATCGGCATTAGCCTGCCCGCTTTTCTTCCGCGTCGGCCATCGGCGGGCGCCGGCCGGCCCAGCCGCCCGCGGCTTCATAGCAGGCCGCGATTTCGAGCAGTCTCTCGTCGCAATTCCAGTCGCCGATCAGTTGCAGCCCGGCCGGCAGTCCGCCGGATGTCAGGCCGCTGGGAACCGAGACCGCCGGCTGGCCGGTGAAGGACGCCATGCGGGCCAACCGCCCGAGCGCCGCCGTACCGTCGACCGGGGCGCCGTTCAGGATGCCCTGCCCGTCGGCGGCGTCGACCGCCGGAATCGGCGTCGTCGGCAGGACGAAGGCATCGAACCGCTGCATGAGGTCCGATATCTGCGCCTGCACTGCCTGCTGGATCGCCAGTGCCTTGTCGACATCCGCTGAGGATATGTCCCGTCCGGTGAGAACGCGTTCGCGGACGCTGGGCGAGAGCTTGCTGTCCGCCGCCTCGGCGCGCGCGCCGTGCAGGGCGTAGACCCGGCCGAGTGCGATCGTCGTCCACGCCGCCACCGCATCGTCCGCGAACGGCAGGTCGAGGCGCTCGATCTCCGCGCCCAGCGTTTCGAGCGTCGCCAGGGCCGCGCGAGTCAGCCTGCCGATTTCCGGGTCGATTTCGCTCTCGAACAGGGATTGCAGCGCGCCGATCCGGATGCCGTCGAGCGATGGCAGGGCCCGGTGCCGGCCGAATCCGCCGGCCGGGTCGAGCGCCGCCATCATCAGCGCGGTGTCGGCGACCGAGCGGGTCATCGGCCCGCCGGTATCGAACTCGCCGGCGAGCGGATAGATGCCCTGCTGGCTGATGCGCAGGTGGGTCGGTTTCAGTCCGACGATCCCGCACAGCGTTGCCGGGATGCGCACGGAACCGCCGGTGTCCGTGCCCATGGCGCCCGGAACCAGTCCGGCCGCCACGGCGCAGCCCGAACCGCTGCTCGATCCGCCGCACACCTTGCTGCGGTCCCACGGGTTCTGCGCCGTGCCGAAATGCGGGTTGATCCCGGTCGGGCCGAAGGCAAATTCGTGCAGGTTGGCGAGGCCGACGACGATGCCGCCCGCCGCGCGCAGGGCGGCGACGGATTCGGCGTCCGCAGCGCCCGGACCTTCGGCAATCAGGCGCGAGCCGCAGGTCCGCACCATGCCGCGCACGGCGAACAGGTCCTTGATGGCCAGCGGCACGCCGTGCAGCGGGCCGGGATCGTCGCCCGCCATGACCGTCGCCTCGGCGGCGCGGGCGTCGGCCAGCGCCAGGTCCGGATAGACCGAGATAAAGGCGCGCAGCCCGTCGTTCAGCCGCTCGATCCGGTCGAGGCAGGCCTCCACGGCCTCGACCGGCGAAACCCGCTTCTTCCGGATATTCTCCGCCAGGTCGGCGATCGGCATCCAGGCCAGTTCGTTCATTGTATGCCTATCCTTCCGCCGCCGGGACCGCCGCGATCAGCGCGATGCCGACGAGGACGACATAGAGGCCGTCCTTGATCGCCGGCACGGCCTGCTTGTCCCGGTCGCGCGACGCGATCACTGCGATCAGTTCCAGAATGAAGAAGATGACGCCGAGGGAGAAGAGCGGCCAGATCGTTTCCCACCAGGACGGATCCTTGGCTGCCGGGACGCCCTGCATCGCGCGCCAGATCAGCAGCAGGATAGGCAGCAGCGTCAGGTAGAGATAGGCGGCCAGGAAGCGGAGCCGCGTCAGCCGGCGGTCGAGCAGCCAGAAGACCAGGAAGAACGCCGCCAGGTGCAGCATGTCCCAGATCAGCGCCTCGTATTTTGCGCCCGCCGCCGACTCCAGCAGGTTCAGGAAACCGAGGATCAGGAAAAAGACCAGCAGGTCGCAGAGCAGCCATTCGCGGAAGGATTCGCCGCCATTCTTGGCGCTCCACGACCGGGTCGCCTTGTCGAACAGCATGACCAGGGCGACCGCGAACGACGCCGGATACAGCAGATACAGCACAATCGCGTATTGCTGCTCGGGCTTGAGGGCGATCCAGCACAATAGCAGGATCGCCGCGACCGGCAGCAGCAGGCCGAACAGCCGCCCCGCGGACGGCGCTTCGACGGTGGCGGGCGCGGTCGCGTCCGCCGCTTCTTCCTCGCCGGCGGGCGCCGCGGTCAGACGCGGATGGGCCCGGATGACCAGGGTTGCCAGAAAGATGAGGACCGCGCCGCCGGCGACCGCCAGCATCACGATGAAAAAGGCGAGCGCGTCGGGGTCGCTGCGCCACCGGTCGGCCTTCGCCTGCGCCGGATCGCCGTCGAGCGGCGGAAACTGCCACACGACGATCAGGGCGACGGCGACGAGCAGGACGAGCGCCAGAACGATCTGCGGCCAGCGGATGTTGAGCTGGCGCGCGCCGGCGGACGTCGCCATGCGGATGCGCCCGGCCAGCAGCAGCACCAGGAAGGCCAGCAGGCCGACAACGGCGATGCCGATCATGATTTCCAGAAAAGCTGTCGACCTCGCGTCCATCGAAGCTCCGTCCAGGGTGTGCCGTCGGGCGGCGGCCGGACGTTAGCCTGTTCGCCCCTGAATTCCAAACGGCTTGGACTCTCCGCCGGCAATCTGGTTTTCTGGCGCCCGCCGTTGCCGGAGGAAACCATGACCGACCCATCGAGCGAAACCTATGTCGACCGGACCTATGGAGCAGCCGGGATCGGCTATGGCGGCCGGCCCGGCATCATCGTCGTCGATTTCCAGACCGCCTTCACCGAACCGCGATACGCGCTGGGCGGCGCGCCGCTGATCGAACGCGCAGTCGGCAATACCGCGCGGCTGCTGGACGTGGCGCGCCGGGCCAATGTACCCGTCGCCTCCTGCTATACCGCCTATTCGGCGACCGGTCGGGACCGGCCCTACTGGAAGGTCCAGGCGGTGATCGAAGACCTGGTGCACGGCCATCCGTCCACGCAGCTCGATCCGCGCATCCACGATCCGTCCTACGATGTCGCCTTCTGCAAGTCCGGCGCGTCGATCTTCTTCCAGACGCCGCTGGTCGCCTTCTTTGCGAAAGAGCGGGTCGATACCGTGATCGTCACCGGCTGCGTGACCAGCGGCTGCGTGCGGGCGTCCGCGGTCGACAGTTTCCAGTGGGGCTTCCGCACCATCGTTCCCGAGGACTGCGTCGGCGACCATCATGAAGCGCCGCACCGCGATAATCTCCGCGACATCGGCCGGCGCTATTGTGATATTACCGACGCAGATTCGGTGATCGGCTGGCTCGAAGCGTGGCGCGGCCTCAACCGCCACGAGCCGAAATGACGAGAGACGCCCGATGAGCAGTTCCGGCAGCGATCTGACAAACTGGTTCGACAGCAAACTCGCCGATCTGCAGGAGCAGATCGACAAGCTGGGCAACGGCGAGGCGGCGAGACCCGCATCGGAACCCGGCGGGCCGGCGGCCCCCACGGAACCGTCTTCGACGCCGCCTCCCGCCCGCACGAACGGCGACGGCATCGAAGCGCGGGCGCCCGCGCCGCCGCCCAGCGACGGCGACGGACGGTTCGTTCCCGAGGTCGGCCGAGGCAATGGCGACGGCGCCGCGATCGAGGCCCGCGAGGCCCGCTCGCTTCCCGACAGCGCCGCCGCCGCGCGCCGCCCGGCTCCGATGGCCCGGCCGCGCCGGCGCGCTGTCGTCGGCGGCGGCTATCGGCTCGGCGTCGATGTCGGCGGCACCTTTACCGACCTGTTGCTGATCGAGGAGGAAACCGGCCACGCCTGGACCGCCAAGGTGCCCTCGACGCCGCAGGATTCTGCCCAGGGCGTGCTGCACGGCATCGAGCGCATCTGCGGCTACGCCGGGATCGGGCCGACCGATATCGGCGCGGTGATGCACGGTACGACGGTCGCCACCAACACGATCCTGACGCAGACCGGCGCGCGGGTCGGCCTGGTTACGACCAAGGGCTACAAGCAGACGCTCCAGATCGCGCGCTCCTATGTGCCGGGCGGCCTGGGCGGCTGGGTGATCTTCAACAAGGCCGATCCCCTGGCGCCGCTGGAACTGACCATCGAGGCCGACGAGCGGACCGGGGCGAAGGGCGAGATCGTCGAGCCGCTGGACGAGGACGCGCTGCGCCGCGACCTTCAGAGGCTGAGCGGCGAGGGCATCGAGGCGCTGACCGTCTCGCTGATGAACGCCTATGCCAGCGGCGTCCACGAGCAGCGCATCCGGCGCATTGCCGAGGAGATCCTGCCCGGCGTGCCGATCTCGATTTCCTCCGAGGTCGTGCCGGAGATGTACGAATACGAGCGGACCGAAACGACGGTCGTGAACTCCTACATCCGCCCGGTGGTCTCCCGCTACATCGAGAGCCTCAACGCCGAGCTCGACCGGCGCATGAACGGCGTGCAGCTGCACATCCTGCGCTCCGACGGCGGCTTGGCGAGCGCGGATGCGGCCAAGGCGACGCCGGTCAACCTGCTGATGAGCGGCCCGGCCGGCGGCGTTTCCGGCGCCATCTGGATGGCCCGGCAGGCCGGCTACGACAACCTGCTGACCTTCGACATGGGCGGCACCTCGACCGACGTGGCGCTGATCCAGAAAGGCGTCGCCCAGACGCGGCGCGAGACGCGGGTCGGCGATGTGACGGTGCGCGCGTCGTCGGTCGACGTGCGCACGGTCGGCGCTGGCGGCGGCTCGATCGCCTATGTGCCGGAGTTGACGAAAGCGTTGCGCGTCGGGCCGCAGAGCGCCGGCGCCGAGCCGGGCCCTGCGGCCTACGGCAAGGGCGGCGGCGAGCCGACCGTGACCGACGCCAACGTCGTGCTCGGCTACCTGCCGTCCGGCGCCCGGCTGGGCGGCGAGATGGCGCTCGATTACCGGGCGGCCGAGGAGGCGGTCGGCAAGGTCGCCAAGGGGATGGATCTGCCGCTCAAGGCGGCGGCCGAGGGCATCGTCGACATCGTCAACGAGAACATGTTCGGCGCGCTGCGGCTGGTCTCGGTCGAGCAGGGCTTCGATCCGCGCGATTTTGCGCTCATCGGCTTCGGCGGCGCCGGCCCGCTGCACGCCAATGCGCTCGGCCGGCTGATGAATTCCTGGCCGGTCATCATCCCGCCGGGGCCGGGCGTGCTGTGCGCCTACGGCGATGCGACGACGCGGGTGCGCGACGAGGCCTCGCGCACCTTCGTGCGGCGCTTCGACGAGACGACCGACGCCGAGGTCGCCGAAGCGCTGGAGGCGCTGGCCCGGCAGGCGGCCGAGGCGCTGAATGCCGAGGGCGTGCCCGGCAACGAGCAGTCGGCGCTTTACCAGATCGACCTGCGCTACCACGGCCAGGGCATGCAGCTCACCGTCGACATCACGCCGGAGGACTTCGCCCAGGGCGGCCTGCGCGAGGTCGCGCGCCGCTTCGACGAGCTGCACGAGCAGCTCTTCACCTTCCGGCTCGACACCATGCACGAATCCTACAATCTGCGCGCCCTGGTGCAGGGCAGGGAAAGCGCGGCGACGGCCGAGGAGCTGCCGCAGGGCACCGGAGACGCCGCCGGCGCCGTCCGCGAGCAGACGCGGGTCTATATCGAAGGCCGCGAACACCCGGCGCAGATCTACGACCGCGCCCTGCTCAAGGCCGGCGACCGCATCGCCGGACCGGCCATCGTCACCGAGATGGATTCGACGACCCTGATCCTGAACGGCCATACCGGCGCCGTGGACGAGGTCGGCAACATCCTCATCCGCCCGATGAACGGCCGATAGGGAGGACAGCAGCCATGCCAGCCCGCCTGATCCAGACCAATACCGCCCCGTTCAAGAAGGTCGACGTCGATCCCGTCACCCTCGACATCATCGAGAACGCCATGCGCAACGCGCGCACGGAGATGGACGCCGTGCTGTTCCGCACCGCCATGTCGCCCGGCATCCGCGAGCAGCACGACGCCTTCCCCATGATCGCCAACGCCGACGGCAAGATGGTGGTCGGCCAGTTCGGCTCCTTCTTCTGGGGCTTCCAGCAGGGCTATGACGGGGAAATCGAGGAAGGCGACGTCTTCCTGACCAACGATCCCTATTCGTGCAACGGCGCGATCAGCCATCTCAACGACTGGCTGACCATGATGCCGATCTATATCGACGGCCGGATCGTCGCCTGGGCCGCCATGTTCGGTCACATGACAGATATCGGCGGCAAGGTGCCGGGCAGCCTGCCGACCGACGCGGCGCAGATCTTCGAGGAAGGCATCCAGATCCCGCCGGTCAAGATCTACCGCAAGGGCAAGCTGAACGAGGAGATCCTCGAACTCATCCTGCGCAACTGCCGCCTGCCGGACTGGAACCGCTCTGACTTCAACGCCGTGGTCGCCGCCCTGCGCCTCGCCGAGCGCAGGGTCCACGAGATGGCCGAGCGCTTCGGCGTCGACGAGCTCGCCGCGGCGATGGACGAGATGCTCGACCGCAACAAGCGGGCGATGAGCGCGATCCTCCAGATGGTGATCCCGGAATCGCGCCGTTATTTCGAGGATTTCATCGACGACGACGGCCTCGGCATGGGGCCCTACAAGGTCGCCTGCACCATGTGGCGCGAGGGCGAGAAGGTGATCTTCGATTTCGAGGGCACCGATCCGCAGTCGATCAGCTCGGTGAACTTTCTCCTCAACGAGGAGATGTTCAAGATGTTCCTCGGCTCCTTCTTCATCAACATCTTCGATCCGCAGATCCTGTTCAACGACGGCTTCTACGACCTGGTCGACGTGCGCATTCCACGCGGCACCATCCTGAAGCCGATCCGCCCGGCCGCGCTCTCTTCGCGCACCCACATGCTGGCGCGCATCTTCGACATCATGAGCGGCCTGCTCGGCCAGGGCTCGCCGGAAGCCCTGTGCGCCGCCGGCTTCTCCGACAGCCCGCACTTCATGTATTCGGGCTACGACAAGTCCGGCGAGTGGTACCAGCTCTACCAGATCGGCTTCGGCGGCGTGCCGGGCCGGCCGGCGGGCGACGGGCCGGACGGCCATTCCCTGTGGCCCTCCTTCACCAACGTGCCGAACGAGTTCCTCGAAGCCTATTTCCCGCTGCGCATCGTGAAATACGAGACGATCGCCGACAGCGGCGGACCCGGCCTGCACCGCGGCGGCAACGGGCTCTCGATGGGCTACCAGTTCCTCGAGCCGGGCGAGATCTCGATCCATGACGACCGCTGGCTGACCCATCCCTGGGGCGTCAACGGCGGCCTGCCGGGCCGGCGCAGCACCAAGCTGATGGTGCGCGCCGACGGCTCGGAGCAGTGGATGGAATCGAAGGCCGACCGCGTCCATGTCGAGCCCGGCGACACGCTCTACTTCAACACCTGGGGCGGCGGCGGTTGGGGCGACCCGCTGGAGCGCAGCGCCGAGCAGGTCGCGCTGGATACGAAGCGCGGGCTGGTGACCCGCGACGGCGCGCGGCGCTACGGCGTGGTGCTGAACGACGATCTGAGCGTGGACGCGCGCGAGACCGAAACCCTGCGCAGCCGCATGGCGACCGAGCGCGGCGACGTCGCCCTGTTCGACACCGGCGGCACGGTCGAGGAGCTGAAGGCGCGCTGCAAGGCCGATACCAGCCTCGACCCGCCGCGCCAGCCCGTCTTCCAGAAATGGATGCAGCAGGCCCAGCCGATGAAGCTGGCCGCGGAGTAGGGGGCTGGTCGCGGCACTCGCCCTTCGGTACGCCCCGCCCTTCGGTGCGCCGGCTCCGGCGGCTACTCAGGGTGAGGAGCAATACTAATTTTGCCCTCATCCCGAGTAGGCGCGCCAGCGCCGTATCGAGGGACGCCTCATCCCGGCCCGCAAGGCCGACCGGAAGGAACTTCGGAACCATGAGCAAGACGCGCGTCAGGATTGACCCCGACGACCCGCGCAGCCTGCCCGAAGGCCGGGTCGATCATGCGATTCTCGACGCGACGACCGAGCAGGATCTCGCTGCGCAGCAGGCGCAGGACGACGCTGAGGCGATGCGGCGAAGGCGGGACGGAAAACGGACGCCGGCTCTTCGCGCCGCTCGCCGCAGCTAAGCCACGCTTAGTCCGTGGCCACAACGCGCCAATAAATCCCGCCGTGCCACCCCGGATGGAGCGCAGCGGAAATCCGGGGACCAGAGCCACGGGCGCAGGATTTTCGGGTCGGCACTGGGCCCCGGATCGGCCTGCGGCCGTCCGGGGCGGCATGTCTATCGATAACGGAATGCCGGAGCGTCGTGGCCGCGGAACGCTTCACCGCCGCTCACCCTGATCAATCGTTCCTGAAATTCACCGACCTCAGATAGGCCAGGCACGCCTCCAGCGGCTCCACGTCGCCGAACTTGGCGTCGATGTCGAACAGGTTCCATTCGGTGGCGCCGGGAATGCGGTCGCCGATGGCCTCGCGCACGGCGATCGGGCGGAAGCCCTCGGCCAGCCCGTCGGTGACCGTCGCGCGCACGCAGGCCGAGGCGGTGACGCCGGTGACCAGGATGGTATCGACCCCGGCGGCGCGCAGCCAGCCGGCGAGATAGGTGCCGTGGAAGGCGCTCGCCCGCTTCTTGATCATCACCTGCTCGCCGTCGATCGGCGCGATGCGGCTGTCGATCGCCCAGATGTCCTCATTCTTCTGGTCGGCGATCTCGATCGGGATCTTGTAGTGCCACAGGCCCATGTCGGTGCGCGGGTCGTCCGGGTCCGGGTTCTGGTAGCAGACCGTGGTGTAGACCACCGGATGGCCGTTCTCGCGGCAGGCGTCGATCAGCCTGCGGGTCGCCGGGATGATCCGGTCGTCGATGCCCTCGCAGGTGAAGGGATAGCCCGGCCGGGTCCAGGCGTTGGCGAGGTCGACGTTGATCAGCGCCGGCTTGCGGCCGAAGCCGATGCGGCGCTGGAAGCCGCGCTCCCGGTAGAGCGCCGTCGCGGCGGCGAAGGCGTCCTTGAGTTTCGTCTGAAGATCGTCCAGTTCGCGGTCCATGGTCAGTTTCCTTTCGCGGCCATGACGGCCTTGAGGTCGATATCGAAGCCGTCGCGCAGGATATCGCAGATTTCGTCATAGGCGGCGCCGACCCGGATGGTCTCCCACGAGATCAGGTCGACGATGGAGCTGCCGAGCCCCCTGTCGTTGTGGAACGGCGTCAGGCCGTAATCGACCGAGAGGTCGGCCGCCGCCGTCACCTGCGCCTCGATATCCTCGTAGACGAACTTGCTGCCGGTGCCGGAGCGGTTGGCCGACGAGCCGATCACGGCATAGGCGTTCTCGCGCGCCAGCCGGGCGATCTCGTCGTGCAGGGGGCCGGCGTTGAGCAGCATGTCCATCGTGCCGGCCAAGGTGGCGTTCTTCAGCGCAAACGGCGGCAGGCTGCGGATCACCGGGTGGCTCTCGTCGAACGGCGCGACGATGGAGAAGGGCAGGTCATGTTCGTGGATCACGGTGCTCACCGCGTCGCGCGCCCGGTCCGGCACCCGGATCGCCTCGGTGAAGAGCTGCCAGTCGCAGAAGTTGCCGCACGGCTTGCTGAACGGCCGCTCCTTGGCGCGGTACATGCGCTGGACGGATTCTTCCTCGTGGCCGACAATGGCGTAGCCGACGCTGACCGGAAAGATCGCGACGCCGCCGCTGCGGACGGTGTCGAAAATGCGCGCTGCGTCTTCCGCGATGGGCCGGCCATCGAACACGCCGCTCCTCCCTGTTGCGCCCCGATCCTTTCGGGGCGGCGCCACAATAGGGCGGCGGCGCAATTGCACAAGGCCCGCGGCGGGCGCCCACAGGCGATGGAGCGAAGAACCATGGCGAGACCGGATATCGCCGGCGATGCGCGGCGGGCTTTCGATGTCATCAAAGGCGGCGGCATCGCCATCCTGCCGATGGATGTCGGCTATTCGATCATCGGCGGCAGCGCTGCGGCGCTGCGCCGGATTTTCGAGGCCAAGCGGCGCGCGCCCGCAAAGCTCAACGCCATGGTGGCCGACAACGCCATCCACCGCGAGGTCCATGTCGTCGACCGGCGCGGCGCCGAGATCGTCGCCTGCATCACGGAGGATTACGATCTGCCGCTCGGCGCCATCGCGTCGGCGCGCATGGACCATCCCCTGCTCGCAAAGCTGCCGCGCGAAGCCATCGCCACCAGCCAGAAGGACGGCACCGTCGTCATGCTGCTCAACGCCGGCCCGTTCCACCGGGAAATCTCCCGCCTGAGCCGGGAAGAGGGCCATCCCCTGTTCGGCTCGTCGGCCAACCTGTCGCTCAAGGGCACCAAGTTCCGGGTCGAGGATATCGAGCCGGAAATTTCCGGCATCGCCGACATCGTGATCGATCACGGCCTGCGCAAATACCATCCCTACAGGGCGTCCTCGACCCTGCTCAACGTGATGACGCTGGAGGTCGTGCGCGTCGGCTCCTGCTACGAACTGATCGCCGATATCCTCGAGCGGCATTTCGGAATCGCGCTGCCGCCGGCCTGAACGGCAAGCCGGATCCTGCGACAGACAAAGAGGGTCGAACGATCCGGCCCGCATGGTATGGTCGGGCAGCCGAACGAAACCGACGATCGGGGAGTATTCCCATGTCCTCCGTCACCCGCACCGCGGCGGAATTCGCCGCCGGCCTCTCCTACAGCGATCTGCCGCCGGAGGTTGCCCGGCGCGCCAAGCTGCTGGTCTTCGACACGCTCGGCATCGCCCTGCGCGCGCGCCGGGACGCCGAATCGACCGACAGCCTGATTGCGGCGGTAAAGCGCCTCGGCATGACGGGCGGCGCGGCGACGGCGATCGGCGATCCGGAGCGCTACACGGCGGCCGGCGCGGCGCTGGTCAACGGCGCGCTCGCCCATTCGCTGGATTTCGACGACACCCACGCCCGCGGCTCGATCCACGCCAGCGCGCCCATCGTGCCGGCGGCGCTCGCCGCGGCGGAAGAGGCCGGCGCGAGCGGTGCGCAAACCATCGCCGCCATCGTCGCGGGTTACGAGGTCCAGATCCGGCTCAGCCTCGCGCTCGGCCCCAGCGACCATTACGAACGCGGCTTCCATCCCACGGCGACCTGCGGCGCGTTCGGCGCGGCGGCGGCCGTGGGCAACGTCCTGGGCCTCGACGCTGCGCAGATCGAGAGCGCCTTCGGCATCTGCCTCAGCCAGGCCGCCGGCTCGATGCAGTTCCTCGCCGACGGCGCCTGGACCAAGCGCTCCCATGTCGGCCACGCCGCCATGTGCGGCCTGATGGCGGCGACCCTGGCCGCCGAGGGTTATCGCGGCCCGGCGCAGGCCTTCGAGGGCAAGGCCGGCTTCCTTGCCAGCCACGCGCCGGATCCGGACCCGGCGAAGGCGGTCGCCAGCCTTGGCGCGGAATGGGAGACCATGCAGATCGCCGTCAAGCCCTACCCGTCCTGCCGCTACGGCCACGCCGCGATGGACGCGATCATCGGCCTGCGCGCGAAGCACGGCCTCCGGCCCGGGGATGTGCAGGAGATCGAGGTCGGCCTGCCCGAGACCGGCTGGAAGATCGTCGCCGACCCGCTCGCCGACAAGCGGAACCCGCAAGGCATCGTCGACGGCCAGTTCTCCATGCCCTTCGTCGCCGCCGCCGCCCTGATCAACGGCGGGCTGGTGTGGGACGATTACGAACCGCTGCTGGCCGACGAGCAGGCGAAGGCGCTGTACCGCAAGGTCCGCCCGGTCGTCGATGCGCGGGCGGAGGCCGAATATCCGGCCAACCTCGCCGCCACGGTGAAGGTGACGACCCCGGCCGGCGCGTTCGAGGATTTCGTCGCCGTGCCCAAGGGCGAGCCGGACAACTTCCTGACCGAGGACGAGCTGCGCACCAAGTTCGACGGGCTGGTGGCGCCCTATCTGGAGCCGGCGGACCGCGCGGCCTTCGCCGACGGCCTGCTGGCGCTGGAGAAAGCCGGCGACGTTTCCGCCGTGCTCCGGCTCTCGGCGCCGCAGCCGGCCGGGGAACCGGCAATCCGCGCCGTCGCCGGGTAAGCGGCATGATCGCGACGATGGAAGAGGTGGCGGCCGGCCGGTTCCGCGAGTCCGCCGGGCGCTACTACGAGGATTTCACGGTCGGCGACATCTATGAGCACCGGCCCGGCCGGACGATCAGCGAGGCCGACAACACCTGGTTCACGCTGCTCACCATGAACACGCATCCGATCCATTTCGATGCGGAGTATGCGCAGCACAGCGAATTCGGGAAGCTGCTGGTCAACAGCGCGCTCACCCTCTCCATCGTCGCCGGGATGAGCGTCAGCGACCTCAGCCAGAAGGCCGTCGCCAACCTGGGCTGGACCGATATCCGGCTCACCGCCCCGGTCTTCGTCGGCGACACGATCTATGCCGAATCCGAGGTGCTGGAGAAGCGCGAATCGCAATCGCGGCCCAACCAGGGGATCGTGATCGCCAGCACCACCGGCACGAAGGCCGACGGCACGGTGTTCATGACCTACCGGCGCTCCATGCTCGTGCCCAGGCGCGGCTTCGGCGTCGACGACCGGCTCGCCCGATCCTCATGAACGCGCCCGGTCCCGACGGCGACGCCGCCATCCTCGACGCCATCGACCGCTTCGTCGAGCGCAGCATCCTGCCGGTCGCCCACGATCTCGAAGCGAAGGACGCATACCCCCACGCCATCGTCGAGGACATGAAGGAACTCGGCCTGTTCGGCGCCACCATCGCGCCGGAGTACGGCGGGCTCGGCCTGTCGGCGGCGACCTATTCGGCGATCATCGAGCGGATCACCGCGGGCTGGATGTCGATCTCCGGCATCGTCAACTCCCATCTCATCATGGCGGCGGCGGTCCAGCGCTTCGGCACCGACCAGCAGAAGCATCGCTGGCTGCCGAAATTCGCGACCGGCGAACTGCGCGGCGGCATCGCGCTCACCGAGCCGGACTGCGGCACCGATCTCCAGGCCGTGCGCACAAGGGCGGAGCGCAAGGGCAACGCCTATCTCGTCAACGGCACCAAGACCTGGATCACCAACAGCGTCGAGGGCGATATCCTCGCCGTGCTGGTCAAGACCGATTCCGGGGCCGAGCCGCGCCACAGGGGGATGAGCCTGCTGCTGGTCGAGCAGGGCGAAGGCGTCGAAACCGGCAAATTGAAGAAGCTGGGCTATCGCGGCGTCGATACCGGGCAGGTGATCTTCGACGATTGCCAGGTGCCGTTCGACAATCTTGTCGGCGGCGAGGAAGGCCGCGGCCTCCAGCAGATCCTCGCCGGCCTCGAACTGGGCCGCATCAACGTCGCGGCGCGCGGCGTCGGCATCGCCCGGGTCTGCCTGGAAAAGGCGGTCGAATACGCGCAGGTGCGCAAGACATTCGGCAAGCCGATCGCCGAGCACCAGGCGATCCAGATCAAGCTCGCCGACATGGCGACCCGGGTCGAGGCGGCGCGGCTGCTCACCGGCGCGGCGGCGCAGGCCTACGACCGGGGCGAACGCTGCGACATGGAAGCCGGCATGGCCAAGCTCTACGCCACCGAGGCGGCGGTCGAGAACAGCCTGGAGGCCATGCGCATCCACGGCGCCTACGGCTATTCCACGGAGTTCGATATCGAGCGCTACTACCGCGATGCGCCGTTGCTGGCGATCGGCGAGGGCACCAACGAATTGCAGCGCCTGATCATCGCGAAGCAGCTGATCGCGCGGAACCCGGTGTAGCCGCCATGCTGCCGCTCGAGGGAGTCCGCGTCCTCGCGGTCGAGCAATACGGCGCCGGGCCGTTCGGCACCATGTTCCTCGCCGATCAGGGCGCCGAAGTCGTCAAGATCGAGAACCCGAACGACGGCGGCGACATGGCGCGCACCGTCGGGCCGTATTTCTTTCCCTCCGGCGACAGCCAGTTCTTCCACAGCTTCAACCGCAACAAGAAAAGCCTGACGCTGGACCTGAGCCGGCCCGAGGCCCGGCCCGTGCTGCACGACCTGGTGCGCTCGGCCGATGCGCTGGCGAGCAACATGCGCGGCGACGTGCCGGAGAAGCTGGGCCTGACCTACGCCCATCTGAAGGCGGCGAACCCGCAGATCGTGTGCGCCCATCTCTCGGCCTACGGGCGCGACGGGCCGCGCGCCGCCTGGCCGGGCTTCGACTATGTCATGCAGGCCGAGGCCGGCTATTTCGCCCTGACCGGCGAGCCGGAGGGCGCGCCGTCGCGCTTTGGCCTCTCCGTCGTCGACATGATGACCGGTCTCGCCATGGCCTATGCCCTGCTGGCGGCCCTGACCGGCGCGCGGGCGAGCGGGCAGGGGCAGGATATCGACGTCAGCCTGTTCGACGTCGCGCTGCACAACACCGGCTACTTGGCGGCCTGGTATCTCAACGCGGGCTTCAACCAGCCGCGCCTGCCGCGCTCGGCCCACCCGTCGCTCACGCCCTGCCAGCTCTACAGGACGGCGGACGGCTGGATCTTCCTGATGTGCAACAAGGAGAAGTTCTGGCCTGCCCTGTGCGGCGCCGTCGGCCGGCCGGAATGGGCCGGCGACCCGCGCTTCCGGCGCTTCCCGGACCGGCTGGAGAACCGGGACCTGATCACCGGGATGCTGGACGATGCCCTGCAGGCCGGCACCACCGCCGACTGGCTGGAACGCTTCGCCGGCGTCGTGCCGGCCGCCCCGGTCAACGATGTCGCCGCCGCCCTCGACAACCCCTATGTCGCCGAGACCGGCCGTCTCCAGACCGTGGAGCACAGCGCCGACGGCCCCTATCGCTTGGTCGCGCCGCCGGTGCGCACCGCCGAGCCGGCCCCCGCCCGCCCGGCGCCCGGCCTGGGCGCCGATACGGAGAGCGTTCTCGAAGGGCTGGGCTACGGCGCCTCGAAGATCGCCGCCTTGCGCGCGGACGGGGTGATCTAGGGGCGTGTTGCCTGCAAGAGTCAGCCGGAATTATCGGCCATCGGGGTTCAGCGGTTGGCGCCGCGAGGCGTCCCCCGCCGCCCTTCGATACGCCGCTTCGCGGCTACTCAGGGTGAGGGAGAGGTTTGGGGTTTCCTCACATTTCCCCTCATCCCGAGTAGGCCCGGAGGGCCGTATCGAGGGATGCGGCCGCACACCCCGGCCATGATCCCCCGCATCAAGGCGGCGATCTGGGTCGATGCGGAAATCCGGCGCTGCCGGGTCAACGGCATCGACGCCTACCTGGTGCGCCGGGGCGACGAGCATGCCGGCGCCATCCTGATCAAGCACAACCGGATCGATGCCGGTTGCACCGTCTATGTGCCCACGGGGTCGCCGGACGGCGGCCGGGCATGGCGGCGCGGCACCGGCGACGATCCGGTGCCGGAGGCCGACGCCGACGCCTACATCGCTCGCCAGCGCGGCTACGACCCGGACCTCTGGGTGGTCGAAATCGAAGACCCGCAAGGCGCCTGGGCGCTCGCCGAGCCGGTGCTGGAGTAGGCCGCGCGCTGCGCTACGGCACGAACTTGTAGCCGCCGTCGGCGATGTGGGTCTGGCCGGTGGTGAAGCTGGAGCGCTCGCTCAGCAGGAAGTGGACCAGTTCGGCGATCTCCTCCGGCTGGCCGAAGCGCCTGAGGGCCGCCGCGGCGGTCAGCCGTTCGTGCGCCTCGTCCGAAACGTCGGCGGTCATGTCGGTCTCGACATAGCCGGGCGCGACGCCGTTGACCCGCACCGCCGGGCCGAGGGCGGCGGCGCACTGACGCACGAAGCCGATGATCGCCGCCTTCGAGGTGCCGTAGGCGAACATGCGCTCGGTCGCGATCGGGTTCGGCACCAGGCCGAGCACCGAGGAGATGCAGACGATCCGGCCGAAGCCGCGCGCGACCATGCCGTCCTTGGCGCGCCAGACGGCGTGGAAGGTGCCGTCGAGATTGACCCGCATGATCTCGTGCCAGGTCTCGGCGGTCATGGACAGCGCATCGGCCGAGCGGGCGATGCCGGCGTTGGTGACCAGCAGGTCGACCGGGCCGAGATCGCGCTCGACGGCGTCGAACATCGCCTCGGTCGCTGCCCGGTCGCCGACATCGGCGGGATAGATCGCCGCCGTGCCGCCGCCGGCCTCGATCGCGGCGCGGGTTTCCTCGGCCGCCTCGCGGTTGGCCGCGTAATTGACGGCGACCCGGGCGCCGCTCGCCGCGAGGCGCAGGCAGATCGCCCGGCCGATGCCGCGCGACCCGCCCGTCACCAGGGCCGTGCGGCCCGCGAATTCAGAATCCCGCATTGGGGCCCTGCACCGGACCGGCGATGCGGCTCAGGCGAGGCCGAGCAGCGGCGCGACGTCGGTGCTCTCCCACGCCGGCAGCGCCTCCATCCGGCCCATCCAGGCCTGCAGGTTCGGGTGCTCGCCGAGCGGGAGCTGCTGATACTGGTGCAGGTGCATCGGCGATGCGACCGCGATGTCGGCGATGGTCGGCTCCGGCGTGCCGCACAGCCAGTCCTGCCCGTCGAGCCGGTCGTCGAGAATCGCGGCGTGCTTGTGGAAATTCGGCCCCTCGCCGTCGAGGATCGCCTGGTCCGGCTCCGCTTCGAGGATCGGCTTCACGACATTCTCGACCAGGTAGACGTAGCAGGTCGGGAACCAGGCGCTCGATTCCCAGAGCAGCCAGCGGTTGACGTCGGCCCGAGTCGCCAGGTCGGACGGATAGGCCGCTTCGGCGCCCACCTTGTCCGCTCCGTATTGCAGGATCGCGTTGGATTCCCAGAGCTTGAGATCGCCGTCGACCAGCGCGGGCAGGGCGGCGTTGGGGTTGATCGCCATATAGTCCGGCGACTGCTGGCCCTGGGTGAAATAGTCGACATCCACGGAGTCGAATTCCACGCCCATATGCTTGAAACCGGCCACAACCTTGCGGCAGTTCACCGTGCGCGGATCGTAGTAGAGCTTCATCGGGGCACTCCCTTCCCTGATCGGTTTTCCGTTGCCCGAAGATGGCCCGGCGGGAGTCCGCCGCCCGATCTCCGGCATCGGCCGGAACCTAGCGCGCCGCCGCGTACCGCCGCAAGAACGCGCCTCGCCCGCGATGTCCCACGCCGCCGTCGGCTCCTGAAAAAAATGACCGGTCATCTTGAATATTTGGAATAAACCCTATATTATGAAAAATTACTGATTCGGCCGAGCTCCCGTGGTCCCGCACCGCATCATGACATTTCATGACACATCGCGACCTTCCCTTCCGTCACCGCGACCGGGCGCTCTTCCTCCGCGTCATCCCGACCGATGGGCGGCTCCGGTCGGAATGGCGGACGAGGGCGAACGGGACGGCACGAAAGCCGAACATGACGAATCCTGACATTTCATGGTGTAGTATTTGGAATGGATTCGCCAATGGGAGACTAGGTAAGCCAGGGACGGGCAGGTAACGGCAATTCTATGATAACCTGTTGATATATAGAAATATTTTTAATTCATCTGTCTCCATTTCGCACTTGCATCGCCGACTCCAATCCACCAGTATCGACGCCGACTGGAAGCCGGTCGCTTGCTTGGTGCTTACGGATTTAGCGGAGCCGGCAAGCGGATAGGAAGCAACCGCGGGGATGCCGATGCCGAAACGCCAGGAAACGGCGATCACGAAACGCACCGTCGAGGCATTGTCGGTCGAAGGCCGCGATGCCGTCTACTGGGACCGGGATATGCCGGGCTTCGGCGTCAGGGTCTATCCCTCGGGCCTGAAGAAGTATGTGGTCCAGAGCCGGGGCCCCGGCGGTTCGCGGCGCGCGACGCTGGGACGGCACGGCGACGTCTCCGCCGAGCAGGCGCGCCGCAGCGCGGCGGAGGCCATCGACCGCATCAAGCGGGGCCGGGATCCGCTGCCGCCGGCGCCGGAACCCGCGCCGACCATGGCGGTCGTCGCGGAGCGCTACATGCGCGACCATGTGGCGGCGCGCTGCAGGGCGTCGAGCGCGGCGGTCTACCGCCGGGCGCTCGACAAACACATCCTGCCCGTTCTGGGAGAGATGCCGGTCGGCGCGGTCGGGCGCGAACATGTGACGGACCTGCACTATGCGATGCGCGGCGCGCCGCATGCGGCGAACATGGCGCTCAAGATCGTCGGCAAGATGCTTTCGCTGGCCGTGGAATGGGGTCTGCGCGAGGCCGGGCCGAACCCGTGCCGCGCGGTGCGCCCGTACCGGACGCGGCCGCGCGAGCGGTTCCTGACGGACGCGGAGTACCGCCGCCTCGGCCGCGCGCTCGATCGGCTGGAATGCATGGGAAGGGTGTCGCGGCGTGCGGCGGCGGCGATCCGGCTTCTGGTGCTGACCGGATGCCGGCGCAACGAAGTGCTTGAGCTGCGCTGGGACGATGTGGACCGGGCGGCTGGCGAGTTGCGGCTGCGCGACGGCAAGACCGGCGCGCGCATGGTGCCGCTGACGCCGGCGGTGCGGGGCGTGCTGGAGAGCATTCCCCGGGTTCCGGACAATCCGTGGGTGATCGTCGGGCGCAAGCCGGGCGCCCGTCTTGTGAACATCTCCGATCCGTGGGCCCTGGTGCTGGCCGAGGCCGGGGTCGGCGGGGTGCGCATCCACGACCTGCGGCACTCCTGGGCGAGCCGTGCGTTGGCGCTCGGCGAGAGCCTGAGCATGATCGGGAAGCTGTTGGGTCACAGCAGGATCGAGACCACCGCCCGCTACGCCCATCTGGAGCGCGACACGGAGAGGGCCTCGGCGGCGAAGGTCGGCGGCAGCATCGGTTCCGACCTCCTGGCGGCGGAAGAGGCGGAGGGTTCGCCATGGCCAAGCTGAACCGGCGGTCGATCTCGCGGCGCACGGTCGAGGCGCTCGCGGTGAAGAAGGATACGGTGTTCTGGGACCGGGACCTGCCGGGGTTCGGTGTCAGGGTCTATCCCTCGGGCACAAAGATGTATGTCGTGCAGAGCCGGGCGGACGGGAAGTCGGTGCGGGTGACGGTGGGCCGGCACGGGGTGATCGGCGCCGACGATGCGCGCCGCCGGGCGGCGCGGATCGTCAACCGGATCAAGGCGGGGGAGGAACCGGTTGCGGAAGCGTTGCCGGCCGGGCTCGCAGGCGGGCCGACGGTGGCCGACCTGGCCGCGCGCTACATGGAGGAGCATGTCGCGGTGCGTTGCAGGGAGTCGTCGGCGGTGGCCATGCGGAAGCTGGTCGACAGGCACATCCTGCCCGCGTTCGGCAGGCTCCCGCTGCTGGCGGTGGAACGCGAAGGCGTGGCGGTGTTCCATGCCCGGATGAGCGGTGCCCCCTACGCGGCGAACCACGCGGTGGCTTTGCTCTCGCGCATGTACGGGGCAGCGGCGGCCTGGGGGATGGTGCCGGACGGCACGAACCCGTGCCGGGGCATTGTCCGGCATCGGGAGCGGCGGCGCGAGCGGTTCCTGACCGATACGGAGTTCCGCCGTCTCGGGGCGGTGCTCGACCGGGCGGCGGCGGACGGCGGGGTGTCCGGTCACGCGGCGGCGGCGATCCGGCTGCTGTTGCTGACCGGGTGCCGCAAGAGCGAGATCCTGTCCCTGAAATGGCAGGACGTGGACCTGGCGGCGGCTGAGCTCCGGCTCGGCGACAGCAAGACCGGTCCGCGCGCGGTGCCGCTGTCGCCTCCGGCGGTCCGGGTGCTGGAGGAACTGCCGCGCCTTTTGGACAGTCCCTGGGTCATCCCCGGCCGGAAGCCGGGTACGCACATGGTCAACCTGGACGACCCGTGGCGGGTCGTGCGGAAACGCGCCGGGCTCGACGATGTCCGTATCCACGACTGCCGTCATTCCTTCGCCTCGCGGGCGCTGGCGCTCGGCGAGAGCCTGCCGGCGATCGCAAAGCTGCTCGGCCACAGGCAGATCCGGACCACATCGCGCTATGCGCATCTGGAGCGGGATTCGGTCAGGGCTTCCGCGGCGCGGGTCTCGGACAGCATTGCCGGGGACTTCCTGCACGGCGAAAGTGCAGCAGCGACGAGTGGGTCCGAGCGGTAGGGAGCCGGCCGTTCGGCGCGAGGGGTCACGGCCGATCGGGTCGCTGGAGATTCATCCGACGGAGCTCGCCATCCCCTGCGCCTTCGAGTCCGACTAAGATGCCCAGGCCGTGAATTTGAGGTGAGGATACAGGAATGAGCACCGACAGCGCGCAGATTGAAGACGAACCGATCATCGAAGCCGATCTCGGGGATAACGGAGGGAAGGTCGCATTTTGCACTCTCGAAGAGGCGAAGAACTGGGTCGATCGGGAAGTAAATGCGTGGAAACGATATGAGATTCCGGGAACTAGCGGTTCTGCAGTATCGTATATACTCGAACGGCAGATTCAGTTGCCTCGTGCGATAAGCGAATCGCTTGAGAGAGTTGCGGATTTGCAAGGTGATGAACTGCGCGCAGCCCTGGAGTCGATCAATGAACAGTTCGAACAGTACGCCGACTATCGTTCGATATATTCGGCAAGTCGAATTGGCGACGAAATATTGACGATGAAGCACAGTGACAGACAACTATTGGCCATAGGCGCTCTGGCTTCAAATCTGGGGATACCCGCTATCGACATATTGCGCAAGTGGGGTTCGAACGAGAGCGAGCTCAGCGTTGTTCTGTCGGGATACGCCCTGTGCCACCCGGCGAATGTGGTGCGACGGTCCGACCTTCCCGAGCATAAATACCAGATCGACAAACAATTGAAGGAATTCGACTACATTGCGGTTCAGGCGAGAAACGACCAAAGAGAACTGAAGGAAGCCGCGACGAGTTCGGTTGAAGAATCTACTCGCAAGTTGAAGAAGGAACAATCCGACTGGGCTGCTTTCTCCGATACGGCTCAAGGCGAGTGGGAGGTGCTTCGGAGCACTTTCGAAAGCCAGTTGCGGCTGGAATCCCCGGTGAAATACTGGCGAGATCAAGCCGATACCATGTCGAAGGTTGCGAAGCGGTCGCTGTTTGCGTTTTCGATCATCGCAATTGCGATCATTGGCGTCCTCGTTGTCTTCGGGCCCGAATTTCTTGAGGACGTTTCGGCATCGAATAATGCAGGTCCTTTTACCACCCTCGCATTCGTGTCGATCCCTGCGTTGACCGCCCTGTGGGGGCTGAAGCACGTCGCCCGATTGTTCGTCACGAACGTCGAACGGAGCGCGGATGCGAGATTGCGGGAGACGATGACGACGACTTTCCTCGCGCTGACCAGGGAAGGGGCGGCTACGGTCGACGAAAACGAGCGGCTCCTAATTCTCGAAGCGCTTTTCAGACCTCCCGCACCGGCGCCGTCAGACGACGGTCATTGGGGCGGTCTGTCCGCGCTTCTGTCCCGGCGGAGTGGCTAGGCATCGCACAGCATTTTTTCCGACTACTAAATTGGGCCATTGCCCAACCGAATACCTTGCAAAGAACACTCAGTTCGCGGGTCACGATGAATGCACCGCCGCCTGGGGCAGGATAACGGCCAGACATAGTGTCCGGGATTGTCGTCAACTCGAAGCGCGGCGGTCTATAAGGAGCTGGAATTCGCGCACCGGGTCTCGCATGGCGCATGGCGAAAGTCGCCAATTGGATTAGTGTGCGACCTATCGCATGCGTGAGAGCCAACATTGCTGGGTATAGCGAGTTTCATGACTTGGACAGCACGAATTGTGGTTGGCATCGAGCACAACTCGCGCTTACCAGTCGGGCTAGCGCAATCCGAGTGGAAGGAGGCCGAGTACAGATGAACCGGGGAGTACCCACATGCAGTTTGTGAAAGGAGGTCCGGACGTACCCGAGAGCCTGTTGCAGGCGCATGAAGACGGGCGGGTGGTGTTTTTTTGCGGAGCGGGAATATCCTATCCCGCGCGTTTGCCAGGCTTCGCCAAGCTGGTGAAGGAATTGTATTCTCGGCTGGGGATCGCACCCAGCGCCGTGCAGGCTGCCGCCATTAAAGACCGGCGGTACGACACCGCTGTCGGTCTGCTTGAGGCAAACATCGTCGGCGAACGCCGCGTGGTGCGCGAGATGATCGCGGAGATCCTCAAGCCGGACCTTTCGATCCCCAATGCGACGGCAACCCACGGCGCGCTGCTGACGCTGGGTAAATGCCGGGAACGCCGAACGCGGCTGATCACCACGAACTTCGATCGTCTGTTCGAGCATGTAATCCAGAATGGGGGGCCGTCGACGAAACGATTCGAGGCCCCATTGCTTCCAGTGCCCAAGAATCGCTGGGACGGACTGGTATATCTCCATGGTCTTTTGCCCGGAGATCCGGTCGGCAAGAACCTTGACAATATTGTCGTTTCCAGCGGCGACTTCGGCCTCGCCTACCTTACAGAACGTTGGGCGGCACGGTTCGTCAGCGAGCTGATCCAGAATTTCGTCGTGTGTTTCGTTGGATACAGTATCGAAGACCCTGTCCTGCGCTACATGATGGATGCCCTCGCGGCGGATCGGCTACTTGGCGAATCGCCACCTGAAATGTTCGCCTTCGGAAGCTACTCCCGAGGCCAGGAAGCGGCGCGCGCCAACGATTGGCGCGCCAAGAACGTGATACCCATCCTCTACCGGGAACACTGGCGTCATGCCTATCTGCACAGGACGCTTCGCGCCTGGGCCGACACCTATCGCGATGGCGCGCGCGGAAAGGAACGCATTGTCATCGAGTACGCCATGGCACGTCCGAGCACGGCCACCAGCCAGGATGATTTTGTCAGCCGCATGCTGTGGGCGCTGAGCGATCCTCGTGGCGTTCCAGCCAGGAGATTCGCGGAGATGAATCCAGTGCCTTCTCTCGATTGGCTCGAACCGCTCTGCGAGGACCGCTTCGGTCACGCCGATCTGATTCGCTTTGGAGTTCCTCCCCGAGGGAGCGTGGATAAGGAGCTCGCATTTAGTTTGACGCGTAGACCCACGCCGTACCACTTGGCTCCGCAGATGGCACTCGCTGCTTCAGATGTCCAGGAGAGTCAACTTGACGAGGTGATGTGGCAGCTCAAACGCTGGCTGAACCGTCATCTCAACAACCCCACCCTGCTTCTTTGGCTGGTCAAGCAAGGCGGTAGACTGCACACGAATTGGGCGGATCAGATAGCGTCTCGCCTGGAAGCGCTCTCCGACCTGGAGAGCCAAGGCGACCGCGAGCAAATGGGTCGCATCCGTAGCGATGCTCCCGACGCAATCCCGGATTCCAGGATGCGCACGCTTTGGGGACTTTTACTGTCCCAACGAGTCAAGCTGCCCGGACCGGACCTTGATCTCTACAGGTGGCGGAGCCGTTTCGAGAGAGACGGGCTGACAACCACCCTACGTTTGGAACTGAGAGAGATGCTGAGCCCGCGCGTGTTGTTGCGCGAGCCGTTCCGATGGCCTTTCGGCGAGGATCAGGAAGACCCAAGGGGCATACGGCAACTTGTTGACTGGGAGATTGTTCTTTCGACTAGCCATGTGCACGGAGCTCTGCGCGAGTTGAAGGGCAGCAATAACTGGACTGCTGCCCTGGCAAAGCTGCTTGATGACGTAACCGGACTGCTTCGCGATACGCTCGACCTCATGCGGGAGCTTGGTGGGGCGGACGAGAAGAGCGACTTGTCGTATGTGAGCCAACCATCGATCAGCGAGCACCCGCAGAATTCGTCTTTCAGAGACTGGACGGCGCTGATCGAACTGAGTCGGGACGCCTGGTTGGCCATGGCCGCTGAATCGGGCGAACAAGCGTATCGCAGGGCGGAAGTCTGGTCGCAGATTCGTTACCCTGTCTTCCGTCGCCTGACCCTCTTTGCCGCGGCGCAGCACGGTGTCGTTCCCCACAGCCAGGGACTGGGGTGGCTGCTGGCCGATGACCGCTGGTGGCTGTGGTCGGTGGAGACCCAGCGAGAATGCATGCGGTTGCTCGTCGCCCTAGCGTGGCAACTCGACGAACACGAACTGGCCAGTCTTGAGCGCGCCATACTCGCCGGTCCACCACGCGACATGTACAGGGCGGACATCGAAGACGAGCGCTGGGCACAGATCCAGGAAAGCAGTGTCTGGGTTCGACTGGCCAAGATCGACCAGGGGGGCGTGAGACTGAGCGGCGCTTCGCAGGAACGACTGAGCGCACTATCCGCGAAGTACCCTGAGTGGCAACTCGCCGAGAACGAACGGGATGAGTTTCCTACCTGGTCGGGGGACGCCGGAGAGTTACGCGTCCACGTCACGACGCCGGGAGATAGTGACGAGCTCGTGGATTGGCTTCGCGAGAATCCAGAGCCGGATCACTGGCGACCCGATGATTGGCAGGAGCGCTGCCGAAACGACTTTGACGGCACCGCGTCGGCACTTGCTGCGTTGGCAGCGGAAGGAACATGGCTGACCGCTCGGTGGCGCGAAGCTCTCCAGCGGTGGTCCGAGGACGAGCTGAGGGAACGCTCCTGGCGCGAGATGGCTCGGGTATTGGCTGACGCGCCGGACGAGGTACTGAAGAAGCTTGAGCACGGACTGAGTTGGTGGCTGGAGAAGCTCTCCCGGACCTTTGTGGGGCAGGAGGGAACGTTCCTTTCGTTGTGCGACCGGGTATTGGCGCTCGACTACGACGTCGAAGACGAGAACGAGGATATCGTCGGTCGAGCCATCAACCATCCGGTGGGGCATGTGACGGAGGCCCTGCTTCAGTGGTGGTACCGAGGGATTCTGGAAGACGAACAGCGCCTTGCCGACGAGCCAAGGCGGCGGTTCAGTCAGCTCTGCGAGACGGAGACGGTGAAATTTCGTCATGGCCGTGTGTTGCTGGCAACTCACGTCATTTCGTTGTTTCGGGTGGACCCCGATTGGACGGCGCAGTTCATGCTTCCGCTCTTCGAGTGGGAGAATTCCGAAGCAGAGGCCCGCTCGGCGTGGGAGGGCTTCCTTTGGTCACCAAGGCTCCATCGCCCCCTGATGGAGGTGCTCAAGCCGGCATTCCTCGATACGGCGAAGCACTACGACCGGCTGGGTCGGCACAGGGAACAGTACGCCTCACTGCTGACGTTCATCGGGCTTGATCCAGGAGATATTTTCCGAACCTCCGAACTGGCACTCGCCATGGAAGCACTTCCACAGCGGGCGCTCGATCACGCGGCCGACACATTCTTCCGGGCAGTCGACAGCGCTGGCGACCAGCGAGCCGAGTACTGGAGGAACCGGGCGGCGCCTTTTTTGAGGTCGATCTGGCCGAAGACGCCCGATGTGATTTCGCCGACGGTTTCGGAGAGCTTCGGTCGAGCGTGCATCGCTGCAGGGGACGCCTTCCCCGACGCTTTGGGGCAGGCCAGTTCTTGGTTACGATCGCTACAATTCCCGGATCGAATTGCACGTGCCCTTCATAAGGCAGGACAGGACGATCGGTTTCCCGAACACGCCCTTGAATTCCTGCACCGCATTGTCGCCAATGACGCGCGAGGGTTGTTCCGTGATCTGCTCAACTGTTTGAATGCGATACGAGCCAGTCAATCGGAACTCGAACACGACCATAGATTTCAAAGATTGTTGGAAATCCTGCGGGCGAATGGGACTGAACTGAACTGAACGGTTCCCGCATTGCGGAGCCATCCTCGCTCACGCTGCCAAATCCACTAACCCACAATCTAAGGCCGCAGGTCCAAGTCCTGCCTTCGAAAGAAGCCACTTTGTCCTCGGGAGGGTCGGACCATCCATCCACTAGGGCACATAGACCGGAGCAATTCCCCCTTCCGTCCGGTTTGGCATGACAATGCCGACGCTCTGCCGAGCCCGGGTCATTGCCACATAGGTTTTCGGCAACTCCTTCCCGGCATCCTCTAACTTGCCGGTCAAGCAATACGTTTCCAACGGCTTGTGCGGAAAAATCAATACACGGTCGAACGTCATCCCCTTCGCTTCGCCGAAGTTGTATGGGAGTCCTGGGACGTTCTTTGTTCTGCGGCTGTAGCGCAATGATTGAGGAGAAAACTCTTCCGCGTAGGCGCTGACGTCCCTTTGACGAACGAGAAACATACCGTCGTGTCCCGTTCGCGCGTGGTTTCGCGATATCGTTCCCGCCACGTCCGGGAACAGCTTGTCCGCTGCGTCGCAGATTTCCTGAACACATCGATAGCTGTGGTTGTGAATTTCTATTCTGGCCCTGCCATCGGCTTCCCACGTGGCAAACTTGTCGATGATGCGCTGCCTCCCGAATTGCTTGTTCTTGGCGGATTGATTCGTCTTGAATGTCGCCTGCCGATGGTCTCCCACGAGCACCACTTCGATCTTCGAATCCAGCAGCCGCTCTATCAGCTCCAGATCATACCCCGCCAGATCCTGCGCTTCGTCGACATAGATACGATCAACAATTTGAGCCAAACGATCTACGGGCTTTCCGTCGGTTTTTGAATGAGCTTGCAGGCGAACTTCGACACTTTGTCGACATACATGTCTCCAGGCCGCCTGAAATAGTGCCGCTTCGTGTCCGCTTCCTTTGTCCTGGGTGCCGATATCCCGTTTACGAACGCGAGACCACGCACGCGCCCCGGATAGGCAGCGCGCTGATAGGGGCGGACCATATGCTGGAGCAGGAAACCGAACCAGGTTGTGGTTCGCACATTTGGCGGTACGCAGCCACAGATCCCATTCGCCTTGGTCCGCAGCTCGGCTTCAGAATTGTTGGTGTATGTGACAAGGACAGAGCGGACACTAAGCTCGCTTGCCGCCTCCGATACGATCGTCGTCGTCTTTCCGGAGCCCGCAGAGGCGAGGATGATGCGGTTAGCGTACGGCATCACGGATGTACTCGGGTACGGCGAGGTCTTCCGGACTTTCAAAGAGCTTCAGCGCCGTATCGGCCTTGTTACCTTCCATGTGCGCGATCAGAGCCTCATCGTCGGTGTAGTCTTTACCCAGGACAGCGTTGATAGCGGAACGTCCATTCGCCGCAACGAGATTGGGCTCCAAGGTCTTCAACCCGGGGTCGCTGCTGTAGCACACCTGAATGTTCGCTTGACCATCATAGTCCGCGTATTTCTTCCGGACTTTCTCCGGGTCTCCGTCATTGTCGGTCACCACCGTGACATCGAGATTGAGAAGCATCGCGATGTCGAGGAACCGTTTGAAGGCCAGGGAATTGACGCAGATTACCTCCACTTGGTCATCCAGGGGCATCTTGCCGTGCCTCTGATGGTAGGTCCGTTGAACGATCAACTCGTCCGACGGACCCTCAACGAGAATAGCTCGCTTGGCGAGAACCATCCGCAGAGTATCGTGGCCGGGAAGTTTCATGAAGTAGCGCTTGGTGCTGTCCGGAAGATCACTCAGCCGAATTCCGGTCGTGCCATCAAACATGATCGTCGCGTCGACGCCCAGCTTGTTGAGGACAAAGCTCGAATGGGTCGTAAGGATGAGCTGCTTGTCTCCGACCCGTTCAGAAATATGCGCCAGGAGACGATTCAGGTTCCCGGGCGACAGATGAGTCTCCGGCTCCTCTATCAGCAGGACTTCGCAGGCTTCGCTCGCCTCGAGCGCGAGCTTGACTTTTACCGAGGTCTGCTCGCCCTTGCCGACAAGGGTGAGCGGCAGATCGTCGAGGTGGGGCGTGACGCTGGTCTCCCAGTTCGATCTCGCCGTCATGTCGAGGGCGAGGCTGAGCTCCCGGTCGCTGACCACGCCTTGCTGTTCCGCCAGCTCCTTGTTGATTCCAGCGACGTTGGCATCATTCTGAAAGACCTCCCGCAGTCGCCGGTATGACAGGGCGAGGTCGACCTTCTGCATCCGGGTAAGGAAGTCTCGTGCCAGTTCCAGGACGTAGCGGTTGGCAGCGTATGTATTGGTCAGCGCACTGGGGTCGATCAGTGCAGGCTGCAGGGGTTTGGACCGAGCGCTTAGCGATTCGTCAGCGAAGTTTCGCCAATCGGCGTAGAAGAACTCAACGGGCACTGTTCGAACACGATCCGTGTCCGCGATGTAGGCTTGATACTCCTCCGCGAACTTCTCGTCCAGTTCGATACTCAGGCGCACACCCGGGCAATCTGCATTGTGGGAATTGTTGGTGCCCTTGTGCTCCGCGAGTTCGGGGTTGTCCGCGAAGTAAACCTCTATGACAATCTTCAACGGCGGCACCACAGAGCCGTCCTTGATGGCTTGAACGAACTCCTGAACGACAGACTGGTGAAACAGAAAGGGATGCAAGTCATACCCGACGTCACGGCGGTTTAATTGCTTTGTAAGCGCGAGGTTTATCGCTTCGAGAACCGTCGATTTTCCGGTTTCATTGTCTCCAACGAGAATATTGAGCCCTTTGCTGAAGGTCAGGTCCGTTGCCCTCAGTCCCTTGAAGTTGCGTATGACGACACGTTCGATTGTCATGCTTCCCTCCACTCCCGTCAGATTGCCAACAGCTCCGTGAACAGAGTCCGAATTTTGGATCCACACATCCATAACGGCAGTTGTCGCAGTCGCTCCGAAGAAGAGCGCGGCAGACGATAGCGCCCGCAGTTGCGGAGTCCTGTTTCGCCGTACACGGGCTGCAAATCAAGGCAGAATTTGTGTGATGGTCGCGTGACAATGAGGCCATTTCGACCGTATGGTGAGGCGACCAGTCCCGAATCGGTGCCCGTATTCCGGGACGGGTTCGTACTCAGAAGTGGAATCGGGGTCGCCGGAAGCAACCAGCCACCGTCCTACGATCGCATGGTCGGGCTTGCCCAAGTTCGCATATGCGGTATCGCGGCTGGACTCGCGGTGGTGTACCCGTTTCCGTCTCCGTGACGAACTGACGTAGAGCTCGAAATCGCACGCATCTTGTGTCCCGGCCCCAAAGCGGGGGGCGTCGCTGTCTCGGACCTAGTGCGTCCTGCGCCCCGTGTCCCGGCCCCAAAGCCGGGGCAGATGTCAACTTCGATCTCACGGCGGTCTGTAGCGGCCCGACGGATTTCCCGATTCCTCGGGCGTCCGGGTGTTGGTGGATTGCTTCGGTTCCGCCCTCACCCGAGGGATGAACGCGGACCGGGTCATCAATTCGAATGCAGGATTCTTCAATACCGGGACCTGGACGGGCGGCACAGGGCGCCGAAACGCGAATATGGCGCGCAGGGACCATCTCCAGGTCGCTATCGACTGCGGTTCGGTGACGCTGTATCGGCTGACACAGGAACTTGCCGCAAACCCATTGACCCGCAAGCAGCCGGAGAGAATGAGGGACCGCGTTCATCGACGCGGCGCCGGTTCGCGCCGGGACCGGCGCTGGCCGCCCGGATGCGCCCGCCACGCGCCTCGGCCCGCCCCCTGCCGATCGACATTCCGACGCCGTGACCGGCCCGGCATCCGGTCCCGGCGTGCGTGGACCCTGCCCGGTCTCCCTCCCGCGGGACCCGGCCCTGAGACCCGGCCGAGCGCTGCGGGGAGGTGCAACGAGAATGACCGACGGCCCGGGGGACGGCGGGTCATGGACAGGCGGTGAATTTTTTTTGTGCCCCTCTTATGGCGATACCTCCCATATGGGAGGATGGCGGCAACGCCCGGCCATGGCTTAGCTTACGCCGGGCGGTCCGGAGCGGCTGCCGCGCGATCCGACCGCCCGGGGGAGCGATGGGCACAAGCGCCTTTCTTCGGCAATCCGGTTCGCGGCCTGCACGGTCGGGCCCGCGGGCATGAACACGCCGGGAAGACGCGGCGTGAACCCGGACGACGCCTTCGAGCGCATCGTGGGTTTGTTGTACGAGGCCGCCCTCGACGACGCGCTCTGGCCCGCCGCCGCGACCCTGTTCGAGGAGGCGATCGGAGCAAGCGGGAGCATCCTTGCGGTCAGCGAGGGGTCCGGCGACGACGCGCGCCTCCACTTCGCCAGGTATCTGTACCGCGGCGAGAGCCACCCGGAGCCGGTGCGCGAGTATTTCCATGTCTACCACGCGCAGGACGAGGGGATACAACGCGTCAGGCAGCTTCCCCACGGCCGGCTGACCCATGGCCCCGAGCTCTATACCGAAGACGAGCGGAAGACGTCGGCGGCGTTCAACGAGGGCCTGCCTCTTCTCGGCTGCCGGAACGGCCTGGCCGCGCGCTTCGACGGGCCGGACGGCCTGCGCATCATCCTGGGCACCGGCGACCCCGTCGGCGGCGACGGCTGGGAGTCCGCCAGGCTGCGTCTGCACGAGCAACTGCTGCCGCATGTCCACCGGTCCGTCGTGATCCGCCAGGCGCTGGCGGCGGCCGATGCCCTGGGTTCGGGCCTGGCGGGCCTGCTGGACAGCGCGCGCATCGGCGTCGTGCAGCTCGACCGCGACGGGCGCGTGCTCGCGGCCAACGGGCCGGCCCTCGACATCCTGCGCCGGGGCGACGGGCTCATCGACCGCGACGGCGTCCTGGACGCCTGGCTGCCGGCGGACCGCAGCCGCCTGCAGCGGCTCCTGGCGCGCGCGCTGCCGGACCTGTGGGGCGAGGCCCCGGGGGGCGGTTCGATGACGGTCCAGCGCGCCTCGGGCCGCGCGCGGCTGGCGCTCCATGTCAGCCCGGTGGGCGACCCGGCGGCGGACTTCGGGGGCCGCCGGGTGGCGGCGCTGGTGCTCATGGTCGATCCGGCGCGCCGCCCGCGCATCGACGCCCGGCGGGTGGCGGTGACGCTCGGCCTGACGCCGTCGGAGGGCCGGATGGCGGCGCTGCTGGCCGAGGGGCTGAAGGTGGCCGAGATCGCCGCGGCGACGGACTGGTCGGAGGACTATGTGCGCTGGCTGACCAAGCAGGCCTACCGGAAGCTGGGCGCGTCGGGGCAGGTCGAGCTGGTGCGGCAGGTCCTGGCGGTGGACGCCCTGCCCCGGCGCTGAGGGGGCGCTTAAAGCCCGGCGCCCGCCGGCGCCCACCCTGCCCGCGGCGCCTTCATCGGCGCCTTCCCTGACGCTCTTGTCGGGCTTTCGATACCTCCCAAGTGGCAGGATTTTGCAGCCTGTCGAACCCCCTTAGGCTCCGCCGCGGAATCGCAATTCGGGCGGTGTGAGCCGCCCGAGGCGAGTCGTGCCGGAACACTGACGTGCCGGCGTGACGGGCCGGGGAGCGTGAGGGCAATCGCGATGAACAATGAGGGTGCGGTCTCCGTAACGGGGAAAGCCGAATGCGCTCGGCCCGATGACGGGCGGGCGCCGGGCGGCACGGTCTTGACACTGCGGAAACCGCCGGGCGATACAAACGGTATAACGGTATAACGGTATAATGAGCGCCGAGCGCCGAGCGCCGAGCGCCGAGCGCCGAGCGCCGAGCGCCGAGCGCCGAGCGCCGAGCGTCCCGGTGCGCCCGCGCCGCGCGGGCGCACCGGCATGAGCGCCCCGTCCTCCGCGCCTTGCGCATCCCGCGGGTCCGGCAACGGCCAGCTTGAGCGCCTGCCCGGCGGGTCCGGGCGCCGTTCTCCTCCATCTCCTTCCCGTATCCGGCCTCTCGGCCTCGCCCGCGTCGGGCGCGCGGCGTCGTGCCTGCTCGCGGCGGCGTTGTACGCGCACAACCGGCGGGAGCGCCATTCCCGCCGCCTGAATCCCGGCCGCCGCCGTCCGGCGGGGGCCGCCGCCCTTGCCCCGTTCCGATTCCGCCTTGGCCGTCTGCGGCGCGCGGCGGGCACGTGGGCGGCGGCGTGCCTGCTCGGCCTCGCGGCGCCCGGTTTGGCCGCAGCGCCGGCCGCGGCCGACAGCACCGCTCGCCTGCTTACCGGGCTGACGGCCGAAGCAGGGCCGGCGGGCGTCCGGCTTGCCTGGACGGTGGACGAGAGCCGCGCCGGCCGCATCGCCGGTTTCTCCTGCGTATACCTCAGCCCGGCCCACCTGAAGCTGGGCGTGGCCGGCACGGTCCCCTGTGGCTCCGAGGACAGCACGTCGATGGCGCGTACGCGCACCGTCGCCGGCTTGCCGGAGTACGGCGAGTATCTGTTCGAGGTTGTCGCTGAGGAAGCCCCCGGCGGACCGGGGATACCCTGGCCCGAACGCGCGCTGCACGTGCGCGTGACGGTGACCGAGGCCCTGGCGGGCCCGGCCGGGCCGGCGCGGGCGGTCACGGGCGCGGGCCCCCTGGTCGAGGGCTGCGGTCCGGACGGCGATGCCCGGCCATGGCGTCTGGACGAGACCGTGTCCGCCGCGCACCTGACCCATTACCCGGGCCGCGGCTGGTCGCCCGCCGGGGATCCCGCCGCGGCCCCCGAGTGGCCGGACCCGACGCCGATCGCGGCGCTGATCCGGGACGCCGGCCTCGACCCGGCGCCCATACGTGAAGCGCTGTCGGGAACCGGCACGGATTCCGCGGCGCTGGCGCGGACGCTCGGCGACGCCCGTTTCGAGGCGGCGCTGGCCCGCGCCGGCGCGGGCACCAAGGCGCTGCTGCGGCCCGCGCCCGATGGCGGGCACGAGCTGAAGCTGCATTCGAGCTACCCGTTCGGTGCCGCGTACCGGTTCGAGGACCGGCACGCCGTGCCCGGCTGGGGCCGCGCGGGTCATCCCGCGGCATGGCCGGGGCTGTGGAACCGGGTGGACTGCCCGCCGCCCGGCGCGCCCGGGGCCACCCACGACGTGGCGCTGGCGCTGTCGGACGCGGCCGGAGACGGCCGCCGCCTGGCGCATTCGGGCTACGGCTGGTGGGCGGTGGCCCCGGTCGGGTTATTCCCCGGGCGCATCGTGGCGACCCAGGGCGGCCTGTCCTTCGGCGCGCCCGTATCCGGGATGCCGGCGGGCGAGGCGCCGGAAGCCGGGGCGCGCTGGACCGGGCGCCTGGCCGGCCACCTGTTCCGGGACCGGCGCCGCTGGGCCGTGGCGGGCGAGGTGTCGCTGTGGCTGCTGCCCGGCGGCGGCGCGCCGCGGCTCGCCGGGCGCGTCGAAAACCTGATCCTCACCCCGATGGACGCGAAGAGCCTGGAACCGGCTGCCGGGCCGGACGCGCGCCTCCCCGCGCTCGTGCTGGGCGCCGGGAACCGGACGCAAGGGGCCGGCCCGGACGGCGCCTGGTCCGGCGCACTGACTCTCAAGACGGCAGGAGATGCATTGGACGGCGTCCCGGCCGCCGGCGCCTTCCGGGGCGACTGGCTGGCCGCGCTCCACGGCCCCGGCGGGGCGGAGGCGGCGGGCCGCCTGCGCCTGTGGACGCCGCTGCCGGCGGGCGCGGACCCGGTCACGGACTGGCCGCGGCAGGCGGTGCTGGTGGCCGGTTTCGGCGCCGCGCGGAGGACGGCGCCGTGAGGCCGGTATGTCGGATATGGGGCGTGAAGACGGACAAGCCCCGCCGCCGGCCATTCCTCGCCGCCCTGGCGGCCGCGCTGTCGCTCTTCGCCGCAGCGCCCGCCGCGGCCGACGTGCTGGTCAGCAACATCGGACAGAGCAGAGACGGCAACACGGCGTTTTTCACCTTCGACCTGGCCCAGGCGTTTACGACCGGTTCGAACGCTGGTGGCTACACCCTGACCAGCGTCGACGTGCAGCTGGTTTCGGCGTCGGCGTCGGACCTGCGGGTGCGGGTGAAGACGGGAACGCCGGATGGGACCACTTTGGCCACGCTGACCAATCCGTCGTCGCTGGCGGCGGGCAACGTGACGTTCACGGCGCCGGCCGGGACCACGCTAGCGGCGGACACGACGTATGTCCTGGTGATGGACACGACGCAGACCGGGGCCGTCGGCTGGACGACTTCGGACAACGAAGACTCGGGGGGATTTGCCGGCTGGTCGGTCGCAAACCAAAGCTTCCGTTCGGGTGCCTCTAATTGGGAAAGCGTGGCGAGCGCGCTGCTCATCCGCGTCAACGGCGCCAATCGCGATCTGACCGCCCCGTCCTTCGCATCGGCGACGGTGAACGGAACGGCGCTGAATATCGAGTTCGACGAGAACTTGGCCGCGGCCGCGAATCTGGCGAACAGTGCGTTCACGGTGAAGAAGACGCCTACAGGCGGCATGGAGGAAAACGTCAGCCTGAGCGGGTCGCCGTCGATTTCCGGCAAGACGGTGTCCCTGACGCTGGCGACGGCGGCGGTGCGGAACGACACCTTCACGGTCGCCTACACCAAGCCGACCACGGGAACCCTGAACAAGATCAGGGACGCCGACGGCAACGAGACGGACAGCTTCGGCCCCAAGACGGTGACCAACCTCACCCCGGTTCCCACGCCGACGGTGCCGGCCAATTGCTCCCTCGGCGACAAGTTTACATTGGAGACCTTCCAATCGGTGTCGTCCACGGCGAGCACGCTCAGCGTGACCTTCAAGGACCCGATGCCCAGCGGCTGCTCGGCCTCCGCCTCGCACCGCCTCTCCATTTGTTACCAAAGTACAAGTGACAGTGTCTGGAAGATACAGCAGCAACCGACACAAGCGACCAAGCCGGTTGCGGGCACCACCCACACGTTCAGCGACATACGGAGACTGGACGGCAGCAAGATCCAGGACTTCCAGGCCGAGGCCGACTACTGGGTGAATTTCGGGGATAGGTACGGCAACGGATCCATCGGCTATTACATCCGCACGAAGGCGGAGAGCGCCTTCCCGGTTTCCCTCGCGCTGAACTCGGCGGGCGACGACAACACCTACCACAACGGGGACATCATCGAGGTCACCGCGACCTTCGCGGAGACCGTGACGGTGACGGGGAGCCCGCGGATTCCGATCACGGTGGGCGCGAACACGCGGCACGCGGCCTACCACTCGGGCAGCGGCGGCACGGAACTGAAGTTCCGCTACACGGTGGTGACGGCGGATGTGGACGCCGACGGCATCGCGATCGCCCAGAGCGCGCTGGAACTGAACGGCGGCGCGATCAACGCGGGCGGCACGGCGGCGGAGCTCGGCCACGCGGCGGTGGCGGCGAACGCGGCGCACAAGGCCGACGGCGGGGAGGCGTCGGTCTCGACGGTGGAGTTCACCAGCAAGCCGGCGGGCAACTATCTCACCATCGGCAACGACATCGAGGTGACGGTGACCTTCGACCGGCCGGTGACGGTGACGGGCGCGCCGCGCCTCGAGCTCTCGCCGGCCTTCGGCTACAACGCCACGACCGAAACCAACGACGTGCTCCGCCATGCCACCTACAGCTCGGGCAGCGGCGGGACGGCGCTGGTGTTCAAGTACACGCTCGTGGACGAGGACGATTCGGGCGGCACCAACGTCACGGTGGGGGCGAACGCGCTGGAGCTCAACGGCGGCGCCATCAGGACTGGCACCGCCAATGCGGCGCTCGCCCATACCGCCACCGCGGATTCCGGCAAGACCGTTTCCGTGAAGCGGCCGAGGATCGTCCTGGTCGGCCTCGGCAGCCCCTCAACCCCTCCCACCGTGGACACCGACCTGGACGGCAACGCCGAGACCTACGCCAAGGACGACGACATCACGGTGGCGGTCTCCTTCGACCGGGATATCACCGTTACGGGCCAGGGCGCGAACATCAAGGTCGTTCTGACCATCGGCGGCACGGACTATACGCTGGCCGGGGGCAGTGCTCTGGCCACCAAACACATCACCTTTAACGCGCACCGGGTGACAGCGACCGACGCCGACACCGACGGCATCACGCTCAAGCGCGATTCGTCGGGCAACGTCGTGCGGCTGTCGGGCGCCGCGACGATCAAGGGGGCGGCGGGTGGCAACGCCGCGGTGCTGACGCTCGACGCCGACCCGAAGGTGACGCGGGAAAAGAGCGATGGGACCTTGATCACGAGCCTCAAGGTGCGCGGCGCGAACGCGGCGCCGACGGCGTCGAACTTCACGGTGGTGACGCCGGGGGACACGACCTACACGTTCGCGGCCTCGGACTTCGCCTTCTCGGACGCCGACAACGACCTGCTGAAGGAGATCCAGATCGTCTCGCTGCCGGCGTCGGGCGGCGCGCTGAAGCTGAGCGGCACGGCGATCGCGAGCGGCGACCTGCCCAAGACGGTCGCGAATGCGGACATCGTCAACCTGACCTTCGAGCCGACGTCGGGGTTCGAGGGCAATGCGACCTTCACCTTCAAGGCGGTGGACACGTTCGGCGCGGTCTCGGCCGCGGCGGCGACGGCGACGGTGCGGGTCGGCGCCAGCGTCGGGCTCGCCTTCAACTCCGCGGGGTCGGACGGCGTCTACGCCCTCGGCGACACCATCGAGATCACCGCGAGCTTCGCCAGCTCGGTGACGGTGGGGGGGACGCCGCGGATTCCGTTCACGATAGGCTCGACGGTGCGGCACGCGACCTTCCACGGCGCCCGGACGGGCACGGCGATCACGTTCCGCTACACGGTGGCCGCGGCCGACGAGGACACGGACGGCATCGCGGTGGCGGCGAACGCGCTGCAGCTCAACGGCGGCACGATCAACCTCGCCGGCACCTCGACGGCGGCGGCGCTCGACCACCCGGCGGTGGCGGCCAACGCGGCGCGCAAGGTGGACGGCGTCAGGCCCACGGTGAGTTCGCTGGAGGTGTCGTCCGACGCCGGCGCCGACGGCACCTACGCCATCGGCGATGCGATCTCGCTCAAGGCGACCTTCTCCGAGAACGTGACGGTGACCTCCTCGGGCGGCGACACGGAGACCTGGCCGCAGATCGCGTTCCGGCTGGGGAGCACGACGAAGCAGGCGGTCTATGCCTCGGGCAGCGGCACGAAGGAGATCGTGTTCTCCTACTCGGTGGCGGCGGGCGATGCGGACACCAACGGCATCCACGTGCAGGCCAACCAGCTTCGGCTGAACGGCGGCGCGATCAAGGACGGGGCCGGCAACAACGCGATGCGGAACCACACGGCGGTGGCGGCGGACACGGACCACAAGGTGGACGGGGTGGCGCCGCGGGTGACCTCGGTGGCGGTCTCGTCGAGCGCCGGTACGGACCGGACCTACGCCATCGGCGACGCGATCAGGCTCAGGGCGCGGTTCAGCGAGAACGTGACGGTGGCCTCCTCGGGCGCCGACCCGGCGACCTGGCCGCGCATCGCCTTCCTGGTGGGGACGGAGACCAGGCACGCGGTCTACGATTCGGGCACCGGCACGCGGGACATCGTTTTCAGCTACACGGTGGCGGCGGGGGACGCGGACACGGACGGCATCGCGGTCGAGGCCGACAAGCTGGAGCTCGACGGCGGAACGATCGTGGACGGGGCCGGCAACCCGGCGGCGCTGACCCATTCGGCGGTGGCGGCGAACGCCAACCACAAGGTGGACGGCGGCGCGCCGACGGTGAGTTCGGTGGCGGTCTCGTCCAATGCCGGCGCGGACAACACCTACGCCATCGGCGATGCGATCTCGCTCAAGGCGACCTTCTCCGAGAACGTGACGGTGACCAACTCGGGCGGCTCCACCCCGACCTGGCCTCGGATCGAGTTCACGCTGGGGACGGCCGCGAAGCACGCGGTCTACCATTCCGGCAGCGGCTCGGCCGAGATCGTGTTCCGCTACACGGTGGCCGCGAGCGACGAGGACACGGACGGCATCGCGGTGGCCGCCGACAAGCTGGAGCTCAACGGCGGCGCCATCAAGGACGGGGCCGGCAACGACGCGGCGCTCAGCCACACGGCGGTGGCGGCGAGCACGGACCACCAGGTGGACGGGGTGCGCCCGACGGTGCAGGGCACGCCGTCGATCGACGGGACGCAGGTGCGGATCGTCTTCAGCGAGGCGCTGCATACGGGGCTGCCGGCGGCGAGCCGGTTCTCGGTCAAGCTGGACGGCGCGGCGCAGGCGCTCGCCGGGACCAACCCGGTGGCGATCTCGGGCAGCACGGTGACGCTGACCCTGGCGTCTGCGCCCGGCGCGGGCTCGCTGACGGTGGACTACACCAAGCCGTCCTCCGGCATCCGGCTGAGGGACGCCGCCGGGAACGAGGCCGACAGCTTCGACGGCGTCACGGTGGCGTCGGTGCCGGTGGTCACGACGGCGACGCTGCAGGGGACCTCGCTCAAGATCACCTTCAACCAGGACCTGAGCTCGACGAGCCTGCCGGCGGCAAGCGCCTTCACGGTCAAGCTGGGCACGGCGGTGCAGGCCCTCGCCGGGACGAACCCGGTGGCGATCAGCGGCAAGGTGGTGACGCTGACCCTGGCCGCGGCGCCCGCCGCGGGGACGGTAACGGTGGACTACACCAAGCCCACGAGCGGCGCCACGCTCGCGGGGACCAACGGCAAGGAGGTCGATGGCTTCACCGGCAGGGCCGTGGCGCGCCCGGCGACGGTGGAGAGCGCGGCGACCTCGGCCGACGGGAGCTCGGTGACGATCACCTTCACCAAGACCCTGAACCGGAACGGGGCGGCGAGCGCGTACGCCGTCACCGTGGGTGGCGACGCCCGGACGCCCACGAACCTCACCCGGTCGGGCAAGGTCCTGACCCTTGCGCTCGGCACGGCGGTGACCGCCGGCCAGACCGTCACGGTGACCTATACGAAGCCGGGCACGGCCACCGACCGGACCCTGGACGCCGACGGCCTGGAGATCGAGAATTTCAGCGGCCAGACGGTGAGCAACGTGGTGCCGGCGGCGTTCTCGAGCGCAACGACCGCGGCGGACGGGGCGAGCGTCGTCGTCACCTTCACCGCCGACCTGCAGACGCCGCTCCCGGCCGAGAGCGCGTTCACCGTCGCCGTGGCCGGCACGAACGTGACGCCGAGCGGCGTCAGCCTGTCGGACGCCGACCTGACGCTCACGCTGCCGACGGGCACGAAGATCATCGCCGGGCAGACGGTGACGGTGACCTACCGGAAGCCCGCGACCGGGACCAGGCTCACCGACGGCAACGTCCGCGAGGTGCCGGCGTTCTCCGGCGAGAGCGTGACCAACGCGGTGCCGCTGACGGTGACGGGGATCGCGATCACGTCGGACCCGGGTCCGGACGACACCTACCAGGGGGGCGATACGATCCGGGTCACGCTGACCTTCAGCGCGCCGGCGACGGTGAACGGCACGCCCCGGCTCAAGTTTCGCTTCCGCTCGTCCGACCCCGACGCCATCGGCTCGGCGCCCCACCTGCTCTATGAGAGCGGCAGCGGGACCGACCGGCTGGTGTTCGCCTACACGGTGTCGAACACGGACCAGTCGGCCGCCGCCACCGGCATCGGCATCCCGGCGAACCGGCTGCAGCTCAACGGCGGCACCATCAAGGCGGGCGGCACCGACGCGACCCTGACCCATACGGCGATCGCCCACGGCTCCGGCCACCGGGTCGACGGCCCGACGGCGCGGGACACGACGCCGCCCGCACTTCATGCCACCACGCTGCCGATGGTGAACGGCAACACGCTGACCGTCACCTTCGACGACAACCTGGACGCGGCGGGCACAGCGCCCGCGGCGAGCGCCTTCACCGTGAAGGTGGGCGGGACGGCGGTGGACCTGGCCGCGACCGACCCCGTGACCATCTCCGGCGCCGCGGTGACGCTGACGCTCGCCTCGGCGGTGATCGACGCGGACAGGGTGACGGTGGCCTACGACAAGCCGGCGGACAACCCGATCAGGAACCTCGCCGCCGGCCTGGAGGCGGCGAGCTTCGGCGACACGGCGGCGACCAACAGCACGCCGGGCGCGCCGCCGACGGTCTCGGGCACGCCGGCGGTCTCCGGGGCCACGCTGGTCATCAACTTCAGCGAGCCCCTGGATACGGGCTCGGAGCCGGCGCCGGGCGCCTTCACGGTGACGGTGGGCGGCGCGAACCGGACCGTCTCGGACGTGGACATTTCGGGCGCCCGGGTGACGCTGACCCTGCAATCGGCGGCGGTGTTCGGCGAGACGGTCACGGTGAGCTACGCGAAGCCCGCCACGAACCGGCTCCGGGACCGCGCCGCGACGCCCAACGAGGTGGCGGACTTCGGCCCGCTGAACGTGACCAACAACGACGCCACGGCGCCCTCCTTCTCCAGCGCGTCGGTGAACGGCAACATGCTGACGATTACCTTCGACGAAAACCTGGACCAGGCGTCGAGGCCGGCAACGGACGCCTTCACGGTGACGGTGGGCGGCGCGAACCGGGACGTCACCAACGTGGCGATCTCCGGGGCGGCGGTGACGCTGACGCTGGCCTCGGCGGTGCGCGCCGCCGACGGGACGGTGATGGTGCGCTACACCAAGCCGGCGGGCGCGAGCGCCGCGAAGCTCCAGGACGGCGCGCTGAACGAGGTAGCGACCTTCGGGAACCAGAGGGTAACCAACAACACGCCGCTGACGGTGACGGGCGTGACGGTGTCGGCGCCGACGGCCGCCGACGGCTTCTTCGGCAGGGGCGAGCGCATCGTCTTCAGCGTAGCCTTCAGCGAGGCGGTGACGGTGACCGGCGCGCCGCGCATCGCCTTCACCCTGGGCACGGGGACCAACACGAGGACGGCGCACGCGGCCTACGCCTCGGGCAGCGGCTCGGCGGGGCTGATGTTCGGCTACGCGGTGGCGGCGGGGGATTCGGACATGGACGGCATCGCGGTCGGCGCGAACGCGCTGGACCTCAACGGCGGAACCATCCGGGCGGGGAGCAAGGCCGCGGACCTCGCCCACGACGCGCTGACGGGTCTGTCGAACCGCCTGGTGAACGGAGATCTCATCCGGTCGGACCCGCCGGTGGCGCGGGCCGGCCCCGACCGCGCGGTGAACCCCGGCGCGCGGGTGACGCTGAGCGGCTCGGGCACGGACCCGGACGGCACCGTCCAGTCCTACGCCTGGAGCCAGGTCTCGGGCACGTCGGTGACGTTGCAGAACGCCGGCACGGCGCAGGCCAGCTTCACCGCGCCCGAGATGGCGGGCGCGCTGGTCTTCCGGCTGACGGTCACCGACAATGACGGGGTCACGGACTCCG
>CBDCQR010000003.1:0-35097 GCA_965220685.1 Alphaproteobacteria bacterium | reverse complement strand
CGAGGCGCGCCAGGTCACGGTGGCCGGGCGCCCGGTGATACTGACCGCGACGGAATACGAACTGCTGCGCATCCTCTCGCTCAACGCGGGACGGGTCGTGACCTACGATACCCTGCTGCGCAGGGTCTGGTCCGGGCGCGAATCGGGCGACCTCGATCTGGTGCGCAACTTCATCAAGAAACTCCGCGCCAAGCTTGGCGAGAAAGCGTCGAAACCGACCTGGATCTTCAACGAACGCGGCATCGGATACCGCATGCCCAGGCCGGGCCGCGAATGACGGTTGCGCCGGGCTGACGGAACCGGCCCGGTCCTTCGCCGCGTCCCGGACCCCCTGCCGGTCGGTTTCGCCTCACTCGCACGCCGATCGCCGCCCGCGCCGCCGCGCGAAGGGGCTTGACCGGTGGCGCCCGGCGGCGTCACGAAAGCGGCATGGTCACGAAACCGGACAACCGCATCCCTGCAGACGCGAGCCCGATGTCGCTGGCGCTCGACGAGGCGCGGGCGGCGGCGCAGCGCGGCGAGGTGCCGGTGGGCGCGGTGATCCTGCTGCGCGAGGAGCACCGGGTCGTCGCCCGGGCCGGCAACGAGACCGAGGCGCGGCGCGACCCGACCGCCCATGCCGAGATGCTGGCGATCCGGCGCGCCGCCGACGCGCTCGGCCGGAGCCGCCTCACCGGCTGCGATCTCTATGTCACGCTGGAGCCCTGCGCCATGTGCGCCGGTGCGATTTCTCACGCGCGCCTCGACCGGCTCTATTTCGGCGCGGCCGACCCGAAGGGCGGCGCGGTGTTGCACGGCGGCCGGCTGTTCGAGCAGCCGACCTGCCATCACAGGCCGGACGTCTACGACGGGCTGGGCGAAAGCGAAGCCGCCGCGCTGCTCAGGCGGTTTTTCGCCGAACGGCGGTGAACCGGCGGGGCGGCGGCGCCCTTACTCCGTCCGGCGCACCAGGGCGGACAGCACCGTACGCCGCGGCACGCCGCCGACCAGCGCGCCCTGCCCGTCCAGCACGGCGACCGGCACCTCGCTCTTCATGGCGAGCGGCAGCATGTCTTCGATCACGGCGCCGCCGTCCACGGTCAGGACCGGCGCAAGCCTGGCATCGTCGGCGATCGGCCCGGTCAATTCCTGCCCGTCCCGGGCCATGTCCGCCGTGATCGCGCCGACAGGCCTGCCCGCGCCGTCGCAGACATAGACGGTGTTGCGTTCGCCGGCGTCCAACCGGGCGAGGGCGTCGGCGAAGCCCGCCTTGCCCAGCTCCACGGCCGGGTACTCGTCGGCGATGCTGCCGACCGTGATGACCCGGCCGCGATTCACGTCCTTGACGAACCGGCTGACATAATCGTCGGCCGGCGCCATCAGGATTTCTTCCGGCGGGCCGACCTGGCGCAATTCGCCGTCGCGCAGGATCGCGATATGGTCGCCGATGCGCAGCGCCTCGTCGAGATCGTGGGTGATGAACACGATGGTGCGGTTGAGGCTGTTCTGGATCTGCATCAGCTGATCCTGCATGTCGTTGCGGATCAGCGGGTCGAGCGCGCTGAACGCCTCGTCCATCAGCAGCACCTCGGCATCGGTCGCGAGCGCCCGGGCGAGGCCGACCCGCTGCTGCATGCCGCCGGAGAGCTGGCTGGGATACTGGTTCTCGAAGCCCTGGAGGCCGACCATTTCGACCTGGGCCTGGGCCCGGTCGCGAATGCCGGAATCGCCGCCGCGCGCCAATCCCAACTGTCCGGCGAGCCGCCCGACCGCGCCACCGCCGGTATTTCCGGTCCGGTTTCCCTCGTCGCGGATCTTCAGCCCGCTCATGACATTCTCGAGCACCGTCTTGTGGGGCAGCAGGGCGAAACGCTGGAACACCATGCTCATCTTGAAGCGCCGCAGGTGGCGCAGCGCCTCCGGGCCGAGCTGCAGCACATCCTCGCCGTCGACCAGGATGCGCCCGTCGGTCGGCTCGATCAGCCGGTTGATGTGGCGGATCAACGTCGATTTGCCCGAGCCGGACAGGCCCATGACGACGAAGATTTCGCCTTCCCCGATATCGAGGCTGACATCGCGGATGCCGATGGTATGGCCGGTTTCCTCGAGCAGTTCCTGCTTGCCGGCGCCGCCCTTGACCCGGTCGAGCACGCTTGCGGGATCCGGCCCGAAGATCTTGTAGACGCTTTCGATCCCGATCTTGGTTTCCCGATCCGTCATCGGCTCAGTGCCCCAGATGCAGGTGCTGTTGCATGCGCTTGCCGTAGGCCTGGGCGATGCGGTCGAAGATGACGGCGAGGAACACGATGGCGAGTCCGGCAAGCAGGCCGCGGCTGATCTCCAGGCGCTGGATGCCCTGGAGCACCTGGTAGCCGAGGCCGCCGGCGCCGATCATCGAGGCGATCACGACCATGGAGAGCGCCATCATCGTCGTCTGGTTTATCCCGGCCATGATCGTCGGCAGCGCCAGCGGCACCTGAACGCCGAACAGCAGTTGCCGCCGGGTCGCGCCGAAGGCGGTGAAGGCTTCGACGACCTCGCGGTCGACGTGGCGGATGCCGAGATTGGTCAGCCGGATGACCGGCGGCACGGCGAACACGATGGTCGCCAGCAGGGCGGGGATCTTGCCCGGCCCGAACAGCATCACGAAGGGGATCAGATACACGAAAATCGGCATCGTCTGCATGATGTCGAGCACCGGCAGGGTGATGCGTTCGACCCGGTCGGACCGCGACATCAGGATGCCCATCGGGATGCCGACGATCACGGCCAGCAGGGTCGCCGTCAGCATCAGCGCGATGGTCTTCATGCCCGGCTCCCACAGGCCGAAAAAACCCATCAGGAACGTCATGACGCCGAGCCCCAGGGCGACCCACTTGCTGCGGGTCGCCGCGAGGCCGAGCCCGGCGATCGCCAGCACGACGACATACCAGGGCATCCAGAGCAGGAAATCCTCGATCGCGCGCAGCAGATGGACGATCGGCAGGAATATCTCCTCCAGAGTCTCGCTCCAGTGCTCGACCACCCAGTTGAAGGAATCGTCGATGCCGATGCGGACCTGCCGCATGTCCAGCAGTTCGGGAAATTCCTGCGCCATGTCCTGTACCGCCTCCCCGCGGAGTCTGCGGCCGCCGCAGCCGCGATGCCGGGGGCAAGCGCAGCGCGCCGGCGGCGGCCGGTGAAGCCGACCTTACAATCGACGCGGCGAATCGGTAAGCCCCGGCCCCGAAAACGAACCGGCGGACGCCCGGATGGACGCCCGCCGGCCGATAGACGCGATAGCGCCCCGACTTACTTGAGGCTCGCCTTCACCTTGGCCGCAACGTCGGCCGGCACCCACTTGGCCCAGACCGCTTCCTGCGTCTTCAGGAAATGGTCGGTGACCGCTTCCGGGTTTGCCTTGCGGTCGTCGCCCCAGGCCAGCACGCTGTTGATCACGGCGTTCGGCACCTGCATCTTGCCCAGGAAAGCCGCCACGTTCGGCGCCTTGGCCTTCAGGCTGGTCACCACCGCGACGGCGACCTCGCCGGCCTTCCAGCCCGAAACCTGCGGGTTGGCGCAGTTCCGGTCGGTCAGGCACAGGAACTTCTTGGCGTCGTAGGCCGGCATGCTCAGGCGCACCAGCTTGTAGCGGCCGATCACGGCCGTCGGGCCCCAATAGTAGGCCAGGATCGGCTTCTTGCGCGTGACGCTGCGCGCGATCGATGCCTTCAGGTTGGCGCCCGAGCCGGGCGAGAACAGCTGGTAGTTGGCCTTCGCCAGCCCCAGCGCATTGAACAGGTTGCCGTTGATGATCTCGCACGCCCAGCCCGGCGGGCAGGCATAGAGCCGGCTCTTGCCGTCGCTCTGGGCCTCGACGAAGAGCTTGGCGTATTTCGGATTCTTGAGATCGCCGATGGATTTGAGGCCGGGATTGGCCTTGGCGACATAGTCCGGAATCCACCAGCCTTCCTTGCCGCCTTCGCTGAACACGTCGCCCGCCTTGTAGACGTTGCCCTTCTTTTTGATCTTCTCCCAGATCGACGAGGCGGTGCTGATCCACAGTTCCGGCGCGATATGGGGCTTGTTCTTGGTCAGCATGCTGGTCGCCGTCGGCACCGTATCGCCGGGCACCAGCTTGGCGTTGCAGCCGTAGCCCGCGGTCAGGATGCGGTGGGCTGCCTGCGCCAGCACGATTCCCGACATCCAGGTCATGCTGGCGATCGTGATCTCGTCCTTGGTGCCGCAGCCGGTCGCCGCCTGGGCGGGTCCCGGCGCCGCCGCAATGGCCGCGACGGCCGCTGCCGCGAGGGTCAGTCTTGGAATTCGCATCTTCATGTTCTCCCTGGGTTTGTCTCCATTCCGCAGATCGCCGACGGCACCGCGGCGATAGTGACGGGGCCATCCGGATACGCGACCTGCTTCGCCCGAACCATCGAATTGAAAAGAGTCGGGCGGCACAATGGTCGTGCATCCGCCGACCCGTTTCACCGCCGCCGGCGACGCCTCGGGTTGGCCCGGGGGAAACGCCCCTGCGCGTCGCATTCCCGCCGGAACCTCTCAACCGTGAACGCCGCAACCGGCGATAGATTTCCGGTTCGTTCCCTGTGACCTCCGGCCCGGCGTCACGGTCCCGTCGCGCAGAATGGAAGGGTGCGGTGCTTCAAGCAATTCGATATAATTGATTTTAATTTGAAATTTTCTGAAGCTGCATCCGGCAACGGCCGCGGTCAGGATTGGTGTCGCGCTTGTGACCAAAATTCAATCGAATCGAAATTCATGCCTTTTTCTTCAAATTTTCTGAAGCGCGACGGCCATGATCAAACTGGAAACCCTGCGGACCTTCGTCACCGTGGCCGAAGCCGGCAACATCAGGGATGCGGCCGAACGGCTGTGTCGAACCGCCTCAGCGGTTTCGATGACGCTCAAGCAACTGGAGCATGAAGTCGGGGGCGCGCTTTTCGAGACCGACCGAAAGAGCAGCCTGACGCCTCTCGGCGCGTTCATGCTGGAGACGGGGCGCCTCCAGATCCAGAATTACGACCGGATGATCGACGGCATCCACGCCTATGCCAGGAACCGGATCGGCCGCCTCACCCTGGCGTCCGTCCCTTCGGTCGCCGCCAATCTCGTCCCCTCGCTGCTGCCCCGCTTCGTGCTCGACCGGCCCGGCGTCGAAATTGAACTTCTGGACACCGACAGCCGGAACGTCCTCAGGTCCGTCGAATCCGGACAGGCGGACCTCGGAATTGCGGGCCGGCCGCTCTCTCGAACGACGGCGGCCTTCGAACCGCTGTTCCGGGACCGCTTCAAGGTCATCTGCAACGCCGGCAGCGATCTGGCGGCCGCCGGAAAACTCGTGGACTGGGCCGACCTCGAGAGCCAGGGCCTGATTCTGAACGGCGCGTCCGACACGATCGACGCGCCGGGGTACAAGGCCCTGTCTGAACGGGCGTCGATGTATGTCCGGAACGTGACGTCGCTGCTCGCGCTTGCGAAGTCGGGCTTCGGGGTAACCCTGCTGCCGGCGCTGGCGGCAGTCGATCTGCCCGAGGACGTCGTCGCCCTCGATCTGGCCGAAGAGAATATGTGGCGTGTGGTGGGCCTGCTGAGCCGGAGCGATACCGTGCCGAGCCCGGTGGCGCGCGCCTTCCGCGCCTTCATCCTCGATGAGGTGCCGAAGCTGGTCCGCACCCTCGGACTGGAAATCGTGAACCCATAGCCGCCGCCGGGCCGGCAGGGCGGGAAAGCGTCGCGCAATGCGCCGGCGCCGGCGCCGGCCGGATCGGCCTGTCCGCCCCACGGGACCAAATCCACGAAAATCGCTCGAAGACCGGTACGCCCTAAATCGCCTCCAGGCCCTTGCGGCCGAGCAGGCGGCGCAGCTTGCCGAGGGCGGAGATTTCGAGTTGGCGGACCCGTTCGCGCGAAATGCCGAGATCGGCGGCGATGGCGCCGCGGGTCCTGCGCGTCTCGGCCATGAAGCGCCCGGCGATGATGGCGCGCTCCCGGCCGCTGAGCGACTTGAGCGCCTTGGCGACCAGGCCGCGGCGGAACCGGTCCGCGCTCGCGCCGGCCGCAGCATCTTCCGGGCTTTCCCGCTCGTCGGCCAGCCGGTCGCCCCATTCGGCCGGATCGTCGGCGCGGACGCGCTGATTGAGCGACCGGTCCTTCTCCGCCGCGCGCCGGGCCAGCGCCATCGCCTCCTTCAGCGGCACGCCGAATTTCCGCGCGACCGGGCGCAGCCTTTCTTCGGTCATGGGGTTCCCGGTCATGGAGTCGGGGCCACCCCGGATTTCCGCCATCTTGCGGCGCAGGTGGAAGAACATGGCCTTCTGCGCCGCCGTCGTGCCGATGCGCACCAGGGACCAGGAGCGCACGACATGATCCTGGATCGCCGCGCGCACCCACCAGCGCGCATAGGTCGAGAGCCGGGCGCCGGCGGACGGATCGAATTTCCGGATGGCATGCAGCAGGCCGATCGAGCCCTCCTGCACCAGATCATTCATCGGCACGCCGTAGCGCCGGTATTTCCGGGCGATGCTGACGATGAAGGCCAGATGCGCGCGCAGCAGCCGGTCCGACGCCTCGCGGTCGCCAGCCTGGCTGCGCCGGGCGAGGTCGCGCTCCTCCTCGACCGACACGGAAAGCGGCGGTCCGCGCTTGCGAAACAGGTATCCGGGTCCGGGCCGGTGCATGGCGTCAAACCGGATTGTCCGCCTTCGAACGATCGGGCGGCGCGCGTCGACGATGCGCCGGGCGGCGCGCTGGGCTCCGCCCGACCCGGCGAAAATCGCACACTCGGCCGAGAATTGGAACCGGTGCGACCCGATTTCGTGCTACAATAGGAGAACATCCCGCGGCAGATTCCCCGCGGCATTTTCAGGGAGCGACCGATGGCCCAGGAGAAGATTGCCGACAGCGACATCCATGCCGCCGCCATGCGGGCGGCTGCCGGCATCGGCTGGCGCCGGACGCGGCTGGCCGACATCGCCGAGGAGGCCGGCCTGTCGCTGGCCGACCTGCACGCCCGCTACACTTCGAAGGAAGCGCTGCTCGACGGCTTCGTCCGCCATATCGACCGGATCGTGCTGACGGGCGCGCAACGGTCTGACGACGAGGACAGTTCCTACCGCGACCGGCTGTTCGATATCCTCATGCAGCGCTTCGATGCGCTCAACCCGTACAAGGACGGCATCCGCGCCGTGGTGCGCGACGCCGGGAGCGGCGGCGTTACCGAAATCCTGTGCGGCGGCTGCCGGCTGCTGCGCTCCATGCGCTGGATGCTCGAGGCGGCGGGCATCGGCACGGCGGGCTGGCTCGGCGGCCTGCGCGTCAAGGGCCTGGCGGTCGTCTTTGCGGCGACCGTTCAGGTCTGGCTGCGCGACGACAGCGAGGACATGGCGAAGACCATGGCGGCGCTCGACCGCAACCTCAAGCGGGCCGAGCAGTTCGCCACGATGCGTTCGCCCTTCGATCGCCGGCGCCGTGACGAGGATGCGCCGGATCCCGACGCCGAACTCGACCCAGGGGCCGCGCCGGCAACCTGATTCGGATCGAGTCCCCCTCCCCTTGCGGGAGGGGCTAGGGGAGGGGTCGTCTGCCGCTGCACCGATGTCCGATTCCGGCACCGCAACAGCCGCCGCATACCCCTCCCCCTAACCCCCTCCCCCAAGGGGAGGGAGATTCCGGCAGCACCCTTTATCGCAAGGGACTCCGCCCGCCGCGCTGCTATAACGCGCCCGATGAGCGCGGTTGCAGACACCATTTCCTGGGCGGATTTCGAGAAGGTCGATATCCGGGTCGGCACGGTCTTGACCGCCGAGCCGTTCGAGAAGGCGCGCAAGCCGGCGTATATCCTGACCGTCGATTTCGGGCCGGCCATCGGCACGCGCAAATCCTCGGCGCAGATCACAGCGCACTATGCGCCGGAGGAGCTGGTCGGCCGCAAGGTCGCGGCTGTGCTCAATTTCCCGCCCAAGCAGATCGCCAACATCATGTCGGAGATCCTGGTGCTCGGCTTCCCGGACGCGGACGGCGAGGTCGTGCTGATCGGCGTCGACCGCGCCGTGCCCGACGGCGGCCGGCTGTACTGAAGGCAGGTAAAGGCCCGCTACAGGGTCTTGCGCATCGTCGTTACGGCGCGGAAGGGGAAGATCAGGCGCAGGAGGCCGAGTCCCACGGTCTCGCCGGCGACGAAACCCTGCCGTTCGTAAAGCGCTCTGGCGCGCGGATTGGTGTCTATAACATCCAGCCGCACATGGGTCTTGCCCAGGTTTCGCGCATGGTTGCAGATAGCGGCGAGCAACCCCGTACCGATGCCCCGACCCCGCGCCGCGGTGTCGACCGCGATGCCATCCATCAGCAGCGTGTCCCTGGCTTCGCGCCGGTCCAGCGCCGCCAGGCCGATGGCCCGGATCGGTCCGCTCAGGCCGTATTCGCGCCAGAGCGGTGCGAGGCCCACATCGAACAGGCCGATCCGGTCTTCCTGAAATCCGGCAATGCCCAGAATTTGTGAACCGTCCGTGGCGACGAAGGCCCGGTCCCCACGCATCGCCGGGGCGAGGAAGTGCATTGCCCGGTCCGGCGGACCGAGGAACGGCGTCAGCTTTGCCTGCAGCGCCTCGCAGTACAAGGCGGTCGCCTGCACATGCAGCGTATCGGGCACGCCGCGCCGGATGGTGACGGTGCCGGTCATCGCCGGGGAAATGGGGATGGCGGCGGCCGGATTGAAGGGAGGATGAACCGCCGGGCCGGCCGTCAAAGGCCCGGCGAAGCGAGTTCCGGCACGGCGGGGTCGTCCAGCGCCGGCACTTCGAAGGCGTTGAGGGTGATCGAGACCAGGGCGTAGTAGCCGAGCAGGCCGGCCAGTTCGGCGACGCCCTGCGGCCCGAGCAGCGCCTTCAGCGCGGCGAAGGTTTCGTCGGAGAAGCGCCGCGTCTCGTACATTTCCCGGCAGGCCCGGTAGATCAGCGCCTCGTCTTCGTCGGCGAAATCCGGCGCATCGCCCCGGCCGATCGCCTCGACGGCTTCGCGCGGCAGGCCGGCTTCCAGCGCCAGCTTCGCATGCACGCTCCATTCGAAGCCGGCGTCCCACCGGCGGGCGGTGAACAGGATCGCCAGCTCCTTGAGCCGCTGCGGAATAACGGTGCGGAAGCGCAGAAAGGCGCCAAGGCGCTGCGCCGGATCGGCCATCCCCGGGCTGAGCAGCCAGGGCACGAACGGGCCCCGGAGCGAGCCGCGCGGCCCGCCGGCGATGGCGTCGGCGACCGCCTGCTGTTCCGGCGTCAGATTGTCGAGGTCGATCTCGTCGTAGCGGGACATCGGCCTAACCCTCCGGTGGCGCGGTGCAGACGCTGTCGTAGGCGAAGCGCTCGCCGATCAGGCCGTTGTACTCGTAGATATTCAGCGTCGCCGCGAAGGCCTCGGGGGTGATCTCGATATGGGGCGCCCAGCAGCCGAGCTGCTGGTAGGTCGCGATGCAGCGTTCGAGCACCGGCAGGTCGATGTCCGGGAAAAAGGCGTCCTCGGCGCGCGCCACCTCGGCCGCCGGCGTCTCGTTGAGCCAGAGGCGCGCCTTGCGGTAGGCGCGGGTGAAGGCGCGGGCCATGCCGGTCTCCAGCCAGTCCGGCCGGGCGCACAGGCTGGAAAAGCCGCAGCGGCCGACCTGGAGCCCGACCTGCGCGACGACATGGCCGATCCCGTCGGCCTCGAGCTGCTGGGGAAACGGCCCCTGCTGCTGGACGTAGGCGCCCTGCCCCTCGCGGAAGGCGCGGTCGATGTCGGCGGCGCCGCCGGGATGGATGGCGGCAATCTTCTCAAAATCGATGCCGGCCTTGTGGCAGGCATATCTGAACATGGCGAGCGGCTGGCCGCCGCCGAACAGCACGACCTCGGCGCCCTCCAGCCTGCGCCAGTCGAAATCCGGGTCCGGTTCCCGCCCGGTCAGGAAGAAGCCGTCCATCTCGTTGATCTGGGCGAAGTGGACGACGCCGGGCGCTTCGCCCATCGACAGCGGCCCGAAGGCCTGGCTGAGCGCCGACTGGACGACATGGGCCGAACCGTCCCTGAGCGCCGCGATGGCGGAAACGCCCGGCGGCGAAACCGACCAGTCGGCTTCCAGCCCCTCCTCGGCCAGGAACCCGCCCGCCATCGTCGCGATCAGCGGCGAATAGAAGGCCGAGAACAGGGAGAACTGGATGGCGATACGGGTCATGGGCGGCAGTCCTTCCGCAGGATCGGGCGCGCCCGTGCTAGCCCGCAAAGACCGTGCCGTCCATCAACTTGTTGGCGGTGCGCAGGATGGCGGCCGAGGCGACGCTGCCGTCGTCGGCCAGCGCGGCGATCACCGAGGTCTGCCCCGACGGATGCTCGATTTCCAGCGTCTTCGGGTTGCCCGGCGGCAGGGCGGCGAGCGCCGCGGCCGGCGATCCGGGCAGCAGGCAGGCGGTGGCGACGCTGACCGCGCCGAGCACGCCGATGGTCGCGTGGCAGCGGTGCGGGATGAAGGTCCGGGTATTTATCGCCCCGCCATGTTGCGGCGCGCTCACCATCGTCATCTTCGGCACCGTCTTCGCCACCACGTTGCCCAGGTTCATCAGCGGGCCGCAGGCGAGGCGCAGGCGTTCGAGCCGGATCTTCAGGTCCGCGTCGGCGTCCAGCGCGTCGCGGCTCTCGGTCCCGGCGATTCCGGCGTCTTCCGCCCGCAGCACCACGCAGGGCATGCCGTTGTCGATCAGCGTGACCTCGATGCCGTCGACCCGGTCGCACGCCCGGCCGGTCGGCAGCAGCGCGCCGCAGGTCGTGCCCGCGGTGTCCCGGAACTGCAGCGGCACCGGCGCGGCGGCGCCCGGCACGCCGTCGATCCTTGCGTCCCCGGCATAGCGGACCGTCCTGCCTGGCGTCTGCACGGTCGCGACCGCCGTTTGTCCGGTATTCTCCAGATAGATCGTCACCGGCGTTTCGCCGTCGCGCGCCGGCACCAGGCCGCGCTCGATGGCGAAGGGGCCGACCCCGGCCAGGATGTTGCCGCAGGTCTGGGCATCGGAGACCAAAGGTGCGTCGACGCTGACCTGGAGGAAGAGGTAATCGACATCGACGCCCGCCCGTTCGGACGGCGAGACCACCGCGACCTTCGAAGTCAGCGGGTCGGCCCCGCCCATGCCGTCGATCTGGCGCGGATCGGGCGAGCCCATGACCCCACGAAGGAAGGCGTCGCGCGCCGCCGGGTCGACCGGCAGGTCATCGGCGAGGAAATAGCCGCCCTTGGAGGTGCCGCCGCGCATCCACAGGCAGCGCACGCCGCCCGGCAACGCCTCAGACATATTTCAGCCCGGCGGCTTCGAGGTCGCCGCGCATGCCGTACATGTCAAGCCCCAGTTCGCCGGCGGCGAGTCTCCGGCGTTTCTCCTCCTCATTGGCGATCCGGGCCTGCGCCTTTGCCAGCACGTCGGCGGCCTCTTCGCGCCGCACGATGCACACCCCGTCGTCGTCGCCGACCACGACATCGCCGGGCCTGACCGGCGCGCCGGCGCAGACCACCGGCACGTTTACCGATCCGGGCGTGCGCTTCACGGTGCCCTGGGCGCACACCGCCCGCGACCAGACCGGGAAACACATGGCGGTCAGGTCCATCACGTCGCGCACGCCGGTATCGGCGACCAGCCCGGCGGCGCCGCGGGCGCGGGCGGAGGTCGCCAGCAGGTCGCCGAAATAGCCGGCGTCGGACGGCGAGGTCACGGCGAGCACCAGCATGTCGCCGGGCTGGAGCTGCTCGATGGCGACATGGACCATCCAGTTGTCGCCCGGAGGCGCGAGGATGGTGAGCGCCGAACCCGCCGCCGCCGCGCCGGCATAGATCGGCCGAATGGCCGAGGCGAGCAGCCCGGTGCGCCCCTGGGCCTCGTGGACGGTCGCGACGCCGCACTCGCCGAGCGCCGCGACGACCGCCGGATCGGCCCGCTCGATATTGCGGATGACGACGCCCATCACAGTTCGTCCACGCAGCGCGGGAACACGGCCTGGAAGCCCTCGGCATATTTGCAGTCGCGTCCGCCGGCCATGCCGCCGGAATTGCGCCGGAAATGGTTGCCCCGGTTCTCCGCGACGTTGGTGTAGTAGGCCCAGAGGTGGTGCTGGCCCTCCATGCACTCGATGGCGGCGCGCTTCTTTTCCCAGACCGGCGTGATATCCAGAAACACGTTGGGCACCCAGCCCATCTGCTCGGTCTGGTGCGGCTCGAATAGGTACATCTGGGGCGCGCCAAGCACCTTTTCGCCCGGATTGTGGCCCCACGCCTGGGCGATCATCCGCGCCTCCATGGTGAAGGCCATGGTCGCCATATGGTCCGTGTTGTACGGGTCGTATTTCGAGTGGGTCAGGATAAAGGACGGCTGCACCGCGCGCAGCACGTCGACCAGCCTGTCTTTCGCGTCGGCGTCCAGGGTGAGGGGATAGTCGCCGAGGTCGAAGCAGATCAGGTCGTGGGCGCCCAGCGCCGCCGCGGCCTTTTCCGCTTCGCCGCGCCGCACGGATTTCACCCCGTCGAGCGTCGCGCCCTCCTGCTTCCACAGCCGCGCGCTCTCGCCGCGCTCGCCGAAGGACAGGCAGACGATCGTAACCTCGACACCCTTTTCCTGGTGCAGCGCGATCGCGCCGCCGCAGCGCCAGACGAAATCCGCCGCATGGGCGCTGACGACAAGCGCTGTCCTCCGGTCGCTCATGGTTTTCTCCTGGCTGTTCCCGGACGCGCCCCTAAGCCGCGCCCCTAAGCGGTGTCTTCTCCGCCGAGGGCGCGGTGCGCGATCTGCGGATCGCCGGCGATCATCGCGAGCAGGACGCGGGCGTTGCCTTCGGGCCGCCGGCGCCCGTTCTCCCAATCGCGCACCGTCTCTTCCCCGACACCGAGGCTCTTCGCGAACCCGGCTTGCGAGAGGCCGGTGCCGGCCCGGATGGCCCCGACGTCGAGGTCCGGCGTCTCGGTCTTTTCGACTATAGGAGGGACATCGCCCCGCGCCCTGGCCTCGGCCTGCTTCAAGTCCTTTTCGAATCTTTCCAGGATGCCGTTCATCGCCTGCTCCTGTACGTCCGGACGGGCGCTGCACGGCAGCCCGGCCGCTCCGGACCCGCGCAATGCGGGCGGAGCGGCCCGAATGCCGCGATACCGGATTTGTACCACCGCTGGGCGGTCCGGCAAATGCCCCGCCCGGATAGCGGGTTGCGGAGCGGGCGGTTCGGCCCTTAGAAATGGCCGGCGGCGCGGCGGCGCGGGCGATCGTGCCGGGCCGGCCGCCGGAAACCGAAGGGAGAATCGCATGTTCAGGTTCACGACAGGAACGATCCTTGCCGGCAGCCTTGCGCTGGCGGCGGCGGCCGAGGCCCGCGAGATCAAGGTCGGCTTCATCGCGCCGAAATCCGGCGGGGCGGCCCAGCTCGGCGAGCAGCTCGAAAAGGGCGCGCGCCTCTATATCAAGCTGCACGAGAAAGAGCTGGGCGGCGACACGATCAGGCTGATCGTGCGCGATTCGAAACGCCCGGGCGGGCCGATCGCCAAGGCGGCGGCGCAGGAGCTGATCGCGCGCGAGAAGGTCGAGATCCTCGGCGGCGTCATCTTCTCGCCCAACGCCATGTCGATCGCGCCGCTGGCGACCGCCGCCAAGGTGCCCTTCGTCGTGATGAACGCCGGCACCTCCTGGATCACCACCCTGTCGCCGAACATCGCCCGGGTCTCCTTCACCATGTGGCAGGCCGGCTTCATCATGGGCGAGCACGCCGCGACGGCGCTCGGCTGCAAGACGGCGATCTCCGGCTACACCAACTATCCGCCGGGCAAGGACAGCGTGGCCGCCTTCGCGCGCGGCTTCGAGGGCGCCGGCGGCAAGGTGATCGATTCGGTCCCGATGGGCGGCCCGCGCGAGGCGCCGGACTTCACGCCCTTCTTCCAGCGTGTCAAGGACAAGAAGCCGGGGTGCTTCTATGTCTTCGTGCCGGGCGGCAACCATGCCGCGGGCGCGTCCAAGACCTATCTCGCCCTGCGCATGAAGGAGGCCGGCATCAAGTTCATCGGCCCCGGCGACCTGACCCACGATCTGCAATTGCAGAGCATCGGCCCGGCCATCGCCGGCACGACCATCGCCATCCACTATCACGCCGATCTCGAGAACGCGGCCAACGCGGCCTACCGCAAGGCGTTCAAGGCGGAATACGGCAAGGATGCGGTGAACGATTTCGTCAGCGTCGGCGGCTATGACGGCATGGCCGCGGTGTTCCACGTCATCAAATCGGCCAAGGGCGGCAAGATCACCGCGGACGGCGCGATCAAGGCGCTGAGAGGCTGGACCCACGACAGCCCGCGCGGAAAAATATCGATCGACCCGGTCACGCGCGACATCGTCCAGAACATCTATGTCGCCGAGGTCGTCAACGATAACGGCACCCTGCGCCACAAGACGCTGAAGACCATCGAGGCGGTCAAGGACAAGTGCAAGGAATTGAAGATCGGCCGGTGCGGAAAGTAGCGAAATCCGCTAACCTGTCCGTTCAACAAAATCCGAAACGGAGGAGTGCCATGTTCAAGGTCACCACCGGACTCGCCCTGGCCGGCGCCGTCGCCCTCGCGGCGGCGGCCGAGGCGCGGGAGATCAAGGTCGGCTTCATCGCGCCGAAATCCGGCGGCGCGGCACAGCTCGGCGACCAGATGGAGAAGGGCGCGCGGCTCTATCTGAAGCTCCACGCCAAGGATCTGGGCGGCGACACGATCAAGCTGATCGTGCGCGATTCGAAACGCCCGGGCGGGCCGATCGCCAAGGCGGCGGCGCAGGAGTTGATCGCGCGCGAGAAGGTCGAGATCCTCGGCGGCGTCATCTTCTCGCCCAACGCCATGTCGATCGCGCCGCTGGTCACCGCCGCCAAGGTGCCGTTCGTCATCATGAACGCGGGCACGGCGTTTATCACCAATATGTCGCCCAACATCGCGCGCGTGTCCTTCACCATGTGGCAGGCCGGCTACATCATGGGTGAGCACGCGGCGAAGGAAATGGGCTGCAAGACGGCGATTTCCGGCTACACCAACTATCCGCCGGGCAAGGACAGCGTCGCCGCCTTCGCGCGCGGCTTCGAAGGGGCCGGCGGCAAGGTGGTCGATTCGATCCCGATGGGCGGCCCGCGCGAGGCGCCGGACTTCACGCCCTTCTTCCAGCGGGTGAAGGACAAGAAGCCCGGCTGCTTCTATGTCTTCGTGCCGGCCGGCAACCATGCGGCGGGCGTCGCCAAGACCTATCTGTCGCTCGGCATGCGCAAGGCCGGCGTCAAGCTGATCGGCCCCGGCGACATCACCCAGGACACGCAGCTCCAGGGCATGGGCAAGGCGGCGGTCGGCGTGATCACGGCCCACCACTACCATGCCGATCTGGCGACGCCGGAGAACCAGGCGTTCGTCAAGGCGTGGAAGGCGGCCTACGGCGCCAAGTCGACGCCGGACTTCGTCGGCGTCGGCGGCTATGACGGCATGGCCGCGGTGTTCCACATCATCAAGTCGGCCAAGGGCGGCAAGATCACCGCCGACAGCGCGATCGGCGCCCTGAAGGGCTGGAAGTTCAACAGCCCGCGCGGCCCGATCACGATCGATCCGGCAACCCGCGAAATCGTCCAGAACGTCTATGTCGCCCAGGTTTACGAGGAAAACGGCGTGCTGAAGCAGAAGAAGCTGAAGACCTTCGAGGCCGTCAAGGACAAGTGCAAGGAACTGAAGATCGGCCGCTGCGGGAAATAGCGGTTCGGACGCGGAACAAGAGGATAGCGGTTTCTCTCTTCGTCCGCCGGCCGGCAGGATGGCGATTTGGCACCCTGCAACACCGTAGGGGAGGGTTTGAAACCCTCCCCTACATTTCGGCATCGGCCCCGGATCGGGGCCGGGCGTATCGAAGGCGAATCCGGTCGGAATGACGATGTATGGTAACCGCTTCGGGCGTCGTCGCGCCATGACCGCCGTTTGACCGTTTCGAACCCCGAAACGCTTTCCCTCGAATGATCTCTCGCCAAATTCTCTGCGCGACCGCCCGGATCCCCCTCCCCTTGGGGGAGGGGGGATGCCCTGCCTTCTCCATTGGATTTCCCTCGCGGCGCTTCGCAGGTGAAGGCTGAATGGCGGCAGCCCTCGATATCGCGACCACGATCCTCGTGTTCGGCCTGGCCTACGCGATGCTGCTGTTCATCATCTCGGTCGGCCTGTCGATCACGATGGGGCTGATGGGCTTCGTCAACCTGGCCCACGGCGCCTTCGCCATGGTCGGCGGCTACATCACGGTGAAGCTGGTGACGCCGATGGGCGTGCCCTACCTGCTCGCCCTGGTGATCGCCTTCTTCCTCGTCGCGGCACTCGGCGCGGTGATGGACCGGCTGCTCTACCGCCACGTCTACGGCCGGCCGGAGCTGGACCAGGTGCTGTTCACCATCGGCATCGTCTTCGCCTCGGTCGCCGGCGTCTCCTTCGTCTGGGGGCCGGACCCGCAGAATATCCTGCTGCCGGAAATGCTGCTCGGCGACATCGACCTCGGCTTCAAGAACATCCCGGTCTACCGCGCCTTCATGATCGTCGCCGGCGGCGCCATCGTGGCGGCGCTGTTCTTCGGCCTTGAACGCACGAAGATCGGCGCCCAGGTCCGCGCCGCGGTGGACAACCGGCGCATGGCGGAATCCTGCGGCATCCCGACCGGCCGGCTGTTCACCATCATTTTCGCCCTGGGCAGCGGCATGGCGGCGCTGGGCGGCGGCCTCGGCATCCAGATCCTCGGCGGGCTGAAGCCGGTGTTCGCGTTCGAGTATCTGGTGATCTTCCTGATCGTCGTGGCGGTCGGCGGGCTGGGCAACATCCGCGGCACCTTCGTCGCCGCCCTGATCCTCGGCATCATCGATTTCGCCGGCAAGTATTTCCTGCCGGAAGGCGGCGGCTTCTTCATCTACGGCGTCACCTTCATCGTGCTGCTGTGGCGGCCGCACGGCCTGTTCGGGAAGGCGTGACGTGACCGCCCCGACATCAGCCGCAGCCGCGCGAACGAACGGCGCCGCCGCAGCCGCCCTGCTGCGCGCTCACCGCTTCCGGGCCATCGAACTGCTGCCCTGGGCGATTGCGATCGCCGTCTATTTCCTGTTTCCCGGCTACCGGCTGCTGGCGACGCAGATCCTGGTGCTGATCCTGTTCGCGATCTCGCTCGACCTGATCGTCGGCTATGCCGGGATCGTCTCGCTCGGCCACGCCGCCTTCTTCGGCACCGGGGCCTACACCGCCGCACTCCTCGCCGATGCCGGCTGGCAGGAGCCGATCTCCGCCCTCGCGCTGGGCGCGGTGACCGCCGGCCTGCTCGGCTGGGTCTCGGGCTGGATCATCCTGCGCACGCGGGAACTCACGCTGCTGATGCTGACCATGGCGCTCGGGATCATCCTCTACGAGCTGGCCAAGGACCTGGACGACATCACCGGCGGCTTCGACGGCATCAATTTCGAGAACAGCGCCATCCTCGGCCTGTTCCCGTTCGACGTGCTCTACTACACGACGAACTACTGGTACGCCTTCGCCTTCCTGGTCCTCGGCTTCCTCGTCGCCCGCACGGTCGTCCACGCACCGTTCGGCCGCTCGCTGGTCGGCATCCGCGAGAATGTCCGGCGCATGCACGCCATCGGCACGCCGGTGCAGCAGCGCATGCGCCATGTCTATGTCATCGCGGCGATGATCGCCGGGGTGGCGGGTGCCATCTGGGTCCAGGTCCAGGGCAACATCACGATCGGCGTCTACGAGTTCGAGATGTCGGGCAACATCCTGATCATGCTGATCCTGGGCGGGACGGGCCGGCTCTACGGCGCCTTCATCGGCGTCACCGTGTTCACCATCCTGGAGAACCTGACCGAGACCGTGCTCGGCACCGACCCGCCCTATTGGGAGCTGGTCGTCGGCGTCGCCCTGGTCCTGACCGTGCTGTTCGCGCCGCGCGGCCTGCTCGGCGTGTTCGACCCGCTGATCCGCCGCTTCCGGGAGCGCAGCGCATGACCGATGCTCCCGGGACCGCCGTCCTCGAAACCAAGGGCCTGTGCAAGAATTTCGGTGCCCTGGTGGTGGCCAAGGAGATCGATTTCGCGCTCGAGCCCGGTGCGCGCCATGCGGTGATCGGGCCGAACGGCGCCGGCAAGACGACCTTCGTCAACCTGCTGACCGGCGCCCTGCCGCCGACCAGCGGCGCGGTCCTGCTCGACGGCCGCGACATCGCCGGGCTGGCCGAGCACGAGCGGGTCAAGCACGGCCTGGTGCGCACCTTCCAGATCAACACCCTGTTCAACGGCCTGACGGTGCTGGAGAACATCTACCTCACCGTGGCCGAGCGGATGGGCGTGGCGACCGGCCTGTTCCGCCCGGTCGGCAGCCGGCCCGAGGTCGTCGCCGAGGCCGAGCGGCTGGTCGAGATGGTGCAACTGCGGGACGACGCCGGCCGCACCATCGACGAACTGCCCTACGGCCGCCAGCGCCTGGTCGAGATCGCCATCGCGCTCGCCCTCGAACCGCGGGTGCTGCTGCTCGACGAGCCCTCGGCCGGCGTGCCGGGCGCCGAATCCCACATCATCCTCGACGCCATCGCGGCGCTGCCGGCCGACATCGCGATCATGATCATCGAGCACGACATGGACGTCGTGTTCCGCTTCGCCGAGCGGATCACGGTGCTGGTCTCCGGCGCCGTGCTCGCCTCCGGCCCGCCGGACGAGATCGCGGCGGACGAGCGGGTCCGCGCCGTCTACCTGGGTCACGGTCATGGCTGAGCCGCTGCTGTCGCTCGACGCGGTGACCGCCGGCTATGGCGCGACCCGGGTGCTGGAGGACCTGTCGCTGAGCCTGGGCGACCGGGAGAGCGTCGCCGTGATCGGGCGCAACGGCGTCGGCAAGACGACCCTGCTGGCGACGGTGATGGGCCACACCACCCTGCACGGCGGCGCGATCCGCTTCGCCGGGCAGGACATCTCGCGCCTGCCGGTCCACCGCCGGGCGGTCGCCGGCATCGGCTACGTTCCCCAGGAGCGCGAGATCTTCCCGTCGCTCACCGTGCGGGAGAATCTGGAGATCGGCGCGCGGCCCGGTGTCGGACGGGGCGGCGGGAGCGGCAGCGGCGACGGCGCGGACGACTGGACGGACGCGCGCATCTTCGCCCTGTTCCCGCAGCTGGAGGCGCGGCTGGGCAACGACGGCAACCAGCTTTCCGGCGGCGAGCAGCAGATGCTGGCGATCGCCCGCGCGCTGATGGCGAACCCGCGGATCCTGCTCATGGACGAGCCGACGGAGGGCCTGGCGCCGGTCATCGTCGAGGAGCTGGTGCGCATCCTGGCGGCGCTGCGCGACGAGGCCGGCGTCGCCATGGTGCTGGTCGAGCAGAACAGCGCGATCGCGCTCAACTTCGCCGAGCGCACCGTCGTGCTCGACCGCGGCCGCGTCGTCTACGACGGCCCGTCGAAAGCCCTGCAGGACGATCCCGAAAAGCTGGAACGCCTGGTCGCGGTGTCGGGGTAGCGATTCGTCCCTCGATACGGCCCCCTCGATACGGCGCTGACGCGCCTACTCGGGATGAGGCCCCTCGATACGGCGCGCTGGCGCGCGCCTACTCGGGATGAGGGTTTTCTCTAACCTCACCCTCACCCTGAGTAGCCGCCGGAGGCGGCGTATCGAAGGGCGGGGCGTATCGAAGGGCGCCTTTCCCGATTCCTTTGCCCTCACCCGATCGTGCCGTCGGCGGTCCAGGCGTCGAAGATTGCCAGCGCCGTATCGGTGAATCCGGTGTCGTTGATGTGGCAATCGAGCTCGGTCATCCGGACAGGCGGGCGGACAGATTTGCGCAGCTCGTCGGCGAAGGCGGCCATGCCGGCCGGGTCGTGGGCCTCGTAGCCCGCCCGGTCCCATTCCACGATGCCCTCGTTGGGCAGGATGAAATGCACCGGCCCCGTGCTCTGCGCCAGCCGCCGGCCGACCTCGCGGGCGATCTCCCGGCGCTCGTCCGCGGTGAGCAGGCCCGACTTGATCAGCCGGTTGTGGGTGTGGAAGGAGCGGTCGGCGAAGCGCGGCGGCGTCTCCTGCCAGGTCGGGATGTGGACGAGGCTGAGATAGCCCGGCGCCACGATCTGCGGAACCCCGGCCCGGCCGGCGCCGAGCAGGCGGTCCGCCCCGGCCTCGACGATCGAGCCCATCATCCGGTTGCCGACCTCGACGAGCAGGAAATCCATGACGCAGCAGAAGCCGCCCTGTGCCGCGATGCTCTCGAACGCCATGCCGCCCATGCCGGTGGCGTGGAAGATGGCGACCTCGTAGCCGCGGTCCTCCAGCGCCGGCTTCAGGGTCTTCATATAGTGCATGGAGGCCGAGCCCAGCGAGGTCATGCCGACGACGGGGCGCCCGCCCGCCGGCGCCTCGGCGGCGCGCGCGGCGCCGAGCACGGCCCCGGCCGCCTGGCTGAGCGTCGCCTTGCAGACGGAATTGAGCCCGTAGAGGCCGCCGGCCCACAGGATCATCTGGATGTCCGCCGACAGCCGGCCCGGCGGGATCAGCGGCGAGAAGGACACCGTGGACACAACATATTTCGGCACGCCCAGCGGCAGCGCCTTGCAGATGTCGAGCGCCGCGTCGGTTCCCATCGTGCCGCCGAGGATGACGACGCCGTGGACCCGGCCCTGGCGGTGCAGGTCTGCGGCCAGCGCCGACGCGCCCCGGGCCATGATCTGCATGGCGGCGTTCTCGTGGCCGGTATCGAGCGCTTCGCGGATCGAGCTGCCGCCGGCTTCGGCGACGGCGTGCTTCGGCCAGTCGACCGGAACCGCCGGCGCGCCCTTCACGCCGATGTCCATGGTGAGCACGCCGCCGCCGAGCGCCCGGATCCTCTCCGCGATGTAGGCGAGCTCCGGGTTCTTCGTATCGTAGGTCCCGACGACGAGAATGGTCCTGTCGGCCATCGCCCTGCCCGTTAGCGGCGCCCGTCCGCTCCCGCCGCCAGCATAGCACCGGTTGCGCCCCCTTCGACAGGCTCAGGGCAGACTCTCGATACGGCCCCCTCGATACGGCGCTGACGCGCCTGCTCGGGATGAGGGTGTGTAAGGAATTCACACTTCCTCACCCTCACCCTGAGTAGCCCCGGATTTAATCCGGGGCGTATCGAAGGGCGCCGGATTTCCGCTTCGCGCCGTCCGGGGCGACGCGGTATGATTTCTGCGGACGCAGGGCGGAAACGCGAGGAGGCACCCATGCCGCGCGGTGTGATCGACTATGAGGCGCTGGCCGGGCCGTGGGCGCAGGGGCTGCGCGACAGGGCGCCGGACGGGGCGCTGCCCTTCGACATCCGCAAGATCGGCCATGTCGTGCTCTACGTCGCCGACCTGGAGCGTTCGGTCGATTTCTACACCCGCGTGCTCGGCTTCCGGGTCTCGGACGTCTACCCGCACACGATGATGGACGGCGGCATGGTCTTCATGCGCTGCAATACGGACCATCACGGCGTCGCCCTGGTCGGCGGCGGCGCGCCGGCGGGGGAGCGCACCGGCCTGCACCACATGGCCTTCGAGGTCGCCACGATCGACGAGGTGCTCAAGGCGCGCGCCTGGCTGGAGGCGAACGGTGTCGCGATCCTGTTCGAGGGCCGGCGCCGCGCCGGCGCGCAGGTCGCCGTCGAGTTCCGCGACCCGGACGGCCACTGGCTGGAAATTTACTGGGGGCTGGACAGGGTCATCCCCGACGGCCCCGACGGCCCGATCCGCCCGCCGGAGGAATGGCGCGAGGTCTTCAGCCTCGAAGACGCCATCGACGACGCGCCGCCGGGGCAGGATACGAGGCTCGCCGACCCGTCGCTGCGGCGGGGATGAGGGGGACGGCCGCCGATGCCCCGCTTTCCGGTGTTCGTCATCAATCTCGACCGGCGCCCCGACCGGCTCCGGACGATCTCGGGCGATCTGGACCGGCTCGGCCTGCCGTTCGAGCGTGTTGCCGCCGTCGACGCCCGGCGCCTGCCGCCGGAGGACCGGGCGGACCGCAACCCGCTGTTCCGGGCCGGTTCGAAGGCCTGCATGCTGAGCCACGGCGAGGCCCTGCGCCGCTTCCTGGCGACCGGCTGCGGCGCGGCGATGATCCTGGAAGACGATGCCGAACTGGCGTCCGACCTGCCCACGGTCTGCCGATCGGCCGACTGGTGGCCCGCGGGGACCGGGCTGGTCAAGCTGGAGCGGCCGAACAGCAACCGGAGCCTCCAGGGCCCGCGCTGCGGCCGGACGCCGGGCGGGCGGGAACTGCGGCGGATCGTGCGCTGGAACGCCGGGTCCGCCGGCTATCTCATCGACCGGGCGGCGGCGGGCCTCTTCCTGTCCGCCTTCGAAGGCGCGAGCGTGTCGACCGACCGCATGCTGTTCGATCCCCGCATGTCCGAAGCCGCGCGGCGCGTGCGGCCGGTGCAGGTCAATCCGGCGCTGGTCCAGCAGCGCGATACGGAGTCGGACATCCAGCCGACGAAACGGTCGATTTCGCGCCGGCACAAGCAATGGCACCAGCTGCGCCGCCGCAGCCTGCCCTACCAGGCGCTGCTCCTCTGGTGGCAACTGACCGGCCGGGCGCGCCGCGAATATGTCCGCTACAGCGAGAGGCCGGAAGGGGGCGACGCGGCGGCGGGGAGCGATTGAGGCCGGCGCGAAATCTGCATCGGGCCACTTTATCCACGAAAATACGTCACATCAGTGTGTTCGACTAATAATAGTCATTTGGCGTTGGTGCGAAACCGCCAAATCTGGATATTGCGATTCAATCGCTTTATGAACATTGCTATTGTCTTCTATGAAATACAAAAAATTTTTGCTGAGATGAGGCATTATACTTTTCAGCGTGCATAGTATTGCTTCGTCCATATGGCACCCGTCGTCTATGCAGATGTCAATCGTATCGCCTTGCAGGATTTGGGAAAGGATTTCCTCACTTTGAACAAACTGAACGTATGTATGAGTTTCGGGTACATTTGAGGAAAACGCGCCACGGTCCAACAGGTTTCGCCTGTTTTCCTCGAAATGGCTCGTGTCGATGTCGAAACCCAAGACCCGCGCATTCGGAAAAAGATCGCACCAGATTGCAAGACCGCTTACCCTGAGAATACCGAATTCGGCAATCACCAGTCTTTTTTCGCGATTGAACGAAGCCAGGTATTTCGAATAGTGTTTGGCGTAACCGTGAAACAGCATTCTGTCGCCGCCGCGCATCCCTCCGGATCCGACAGCCTCTTCGGTTCGTGGATCGTGCGGGCTGACTCTCCTGCGAGGCACGCCCTTCTGGATTCCGCCGAAGAGGATTTCCCTGTGGATGAGCCAGTCCGCCGTCCCCTTGGGAAAATTGCAGTCCGCCCCGATATTCTGAAACCGGCGATACTGCGAATTGAATTCGATTTTACTGATTTTCTTTCGTACTTTCCGTACCGGCTTCAATATCAGATTGCAGACAGATTTCAATAACAGCATAATCTTCCCATATGTCTCCAAGCCGCCCCGAACGGCCGGGTTTCGGATCGGAACCGGAGAGATGCGCCGGAAATATAGCCCAACGATCCGTAATGGGAAACGCCTCGCCTCCACGACACATCGGCATCGTGCTGCCCAACCTGGGCGGCGGAGGTACGGAGCGGGCAACGCTGGCCCTGGCGGGCGCGCTGATCGAACGGGGCTGGCGGATCGACCTCGTGCTTCTGCGGTTCGCGGGCAGCTACCGGGCCGCGATTCCGCCCGGCCTTCGGTTGTACTACCGGCGCCTTGGCAAGAATCCCCGGACATTGCTCGACTACTGCCGCGACAGCGGCATCGAAGCGACGAAGCTCGCCACCGATCCCCTGGCGACGATCCGAATGTTGCCGTCCCTGTGCCGGGCCTTCCCGCTGACGGGCTTCAGTTGGTCCAAGACACGCGGGAGCCTCGATGCAGCGGCATACCTGCGCGAAGCCCGGCCCGATCTGCTGTTTTCCGCCCTCCCGCGCGCCAACGCCGCATCCGTCCTTGCCGCGGACCTGACGGGCCGGTCCGTGCCGGTCGCCGTATCCGTGCGCAACAATGTCAGTTTGAGCTATAGCCGGAAGGAACGGGCCGTCGCCCGCCGGCTCATGCGGCGAGCGGACGCCGTCGTTGCGGTCTCGCACGGGATTGCCGCCGACACGGCCGAATCCCTCGATCTCGATCCGGGGCGCGTGCACACCATCTACAACCCGAAGCCGCTGGCGGAAATCCGCCGCCTGGCCGAAGACGAACCGGACCATCCCTGGTTCGGCGACGGCGAGCCGCCGGTCGTCCTGAGCGTGCTGCGGGATGCGCCGCAAAAGGACTGGGCGACGCTCACCGCGGCGTTCGGCAAGGTCCGCCGCAAAGTTCATGCGCGCCTTGCCATCCTCGGCAGCCTGTCGGAAGAATACCGGGCGCGGATACTGGAAATGGCGGGGAATTTCGGTGTGGTGGACGATATCGCCTTCCTCGGCTTCGACGAGAATCCGTTTCGCTACATGCGGCGCGCGCGCCTGTTCGCGCTGTCGTCGCGCTGGGAGGGTTTGCCGAACGTCCTGATCGAATCGCTCGCCTGCGGCACGCCGGTTGTGAGCACGGACGCGCCCTACGGCCCGGCCGAGATTCTCGATAACGGCCTCTGGGGCCGGCTCACTCCGGTCGGCGACGCCGAGGCGATGGCGCAGGCGATTATCGATTCCCTGGAAGGCGACACGGTTTCCGCCGAAGCGCTCCGGTGCCGGGCCGAGGATTTCTCCGCAGAGCGCTCGGTCACCGCCTACGAATCGCTGTTCGAAGCATTGATCGGCCGGCACCTTGAGACGACCGAATTTGTATCAGGCGCAAAGACAATTCCAGAGCCGACACTTTAGGGCACTCAGAGAGTCCGAAAGGCAATTTTGCTATGAAACTGAACTTTGGTCGAAAGAATTATAATTTTGACAATCTACTCGCGAAGCTGCGACCGTTTCGCGATGGAAAAATTCCAACAGGGTACAACGAAAAGATACGTTGGCTAATGGTCAACGATCAAATGCCGGAGCATGTAATTTGTTCCGATAAATTACTTTGCCGATCATTCGTGTCAAATAGAGTAGGCGATCAATATCTTCGTGATGTATATCAGATTTCCGAATCTCCCGACAATATCGACTTTAATCAGCATCCAGAGAAATTTGTGGCCAAAACAAATCACGATAGCGGATCTACATTTATTGTAACTGATCTACAGACATGGAAAAAAGCAAGACGGAAGATTCGGAAAAGGATAAAGCGAACCTACGGTTTGGAAAAAGGAGAATGGGCTTACGCATACATTGTCCCTCGTGTATTTTCAGAAGAATTTATACCAGACAAAATTGTGGACTATAAATTTCACTGTTGTGATGGAAAAATCCATTGGACGCAAGTAATTTATGATCGATCTTCAGGCCAGCCGAGAGAAGTCAACGTTGATGAAAACTATTGCTCGCTCGACATGCACTTTGACGATCAGTTTGTTCTTGACAAGATGCCTCCAGAAAAGCCGACATCTTGGAATGAAATGAAAGATGTTGCAAGAGAACTCAGCACCGGATTCAGATATGTGAGGGTTGATCTTTACGAATTTCGCAGCAAGCCAAGCTTCGGTGAAATGACATTTTGGCCGCGAGCAGGAAACTATAATTCTGAAGGGGAGCAGGCGCTTGGAAAGATGCTAAGTTTCGACTTGAGCTTTAGTAGGCCCATGATTCACGACTATTTCAATATGAATTCGAATTGAGCATTTGGCTCTTACCTTCGAGGAGGGCTAGTACCCCGCAACTCGTCAATGCGACGGTGCAGTGGTTCATCCGAGCGTCTTTCAAAAAAGAAGCACTCAGGAAATCAGGGCAGGTCGTCGCCGCGCGAACCGAGTGTTACGGGATGGCGGCGGTCGATCGTTCGCACGGCGAACCCGGCTTCGCGCAACAGCGCCTCGCAAGCGGCTGTTGTTGTCATGCCTTTGCTGTAGGGTTTGGGGCCGGTGCTGACGACGACACGTGCCGTCCGCCGGAGCAAATCCCGCCCCCCTTCGAGCACTTCCGTTTCCGCGCCTACGGCTTCGACTTTCAGGAAGGCGAGCGTGTCGATCCCGTGGTCCGCGGCAATCCGGTCCAGGGTCGTGGCGCGGCGGCGCACCGCGCCGTCGGACCCTTCACGGGCATCGCCGGCGAAGACCGAACTGGTCCCACTCGGAGCGGCGGTGCCGAATGTCAATTCTTCTTCTTTGTTCCAGACCAGCGAATCTATGATGGTTGCAGTCTCCCGGCCCGCTAGATTCCGCCTGAGACAGGCGAGGGCGTCGGGATCGGGTTCAACGGCGTAGACGGCCCGTCCCCGGTTCAGCGCCAGAAGCGCAAACTCCCCCGTATACGCGCCGATATCGAGAACGGGGCCGGGAGGCGGGTCGAGGGCGGTGAACTGATAGAACGAGTCCATGTAGTCCAGGCAGCCTGTCACCCCTCTCTTGTAGAACCGCCAGCGTCTGGGCGAAACGCAAAACACCGAACCGTCGCGCGCCACAAGCCGGCAATATCCGTCAACTTCCGTCAGACGCAGCGGAACGCGCCCCTGATACCCGACTGCGGCATAGAGCCGGTGCCGGAAAAACTTGCGCCGCTCCGTCGCCGGGAGCCCTCTGGCGCTTTTGTCATCGGTCATATATGTCGGCCTACCGAATGCAGGTTTCCGCGGAATCTCCGTCTTGGCCCATATCATGTTTCCGATTTCGAGTCCCACCGGAGGCGGGGCGGAGCGAACGGCGCTCAAGGTCGCAGGCGGACCGGTCGCCGGGAGCGGGACGGGACAATGACCGGGCCTGCCGTTTCCGTCCTTACGGCCACCTACAACCGGGCGCACGTTCTGCACCGCCCTTACGAGAGCCTGAAACGGCAGACGGTTCGCGGTTTCGAATGGGTTGTCGTGGACGATGGCTCTTCGGACGAAACCCCGGAGCTTCTTCACCGTTGGCAAATCGAAGCGGACTTCCCGATTACATGGTACCGGTACGACCGAAACAGAGGGGTAAGCGCTGCGGTGAATTCCGGATTGAAACTCGTCCGGGGCGAATATGTATGTAATCTCGATAGTGACGATTCTCTTCTCGACGATGCGATGGAAACAATCGCGCATTTCCGGGAGCGCACGGGAATCGATGCCAATCCGTCCGTATATCAAATGGCGTTCCGATGCGTCGATCAATCGGGAATGCTTGTCGGGCGGCTAGGCGAGGACGCGCGGAAAAGCCTGCAAAATGAAACGGTGCGTTCATCCTTCAGGAATGCGTATTACAGACTGGGAATGAGTTTTGATTTTATCACGGTGTCGAAAATCCCGATCACCCGGACGCGGGAATTCATAGAACTTACAAATTCCGAACACTGTCCGGAAAGTGTGACCCTTAAACGCTTTTCCGACCGGTACGAAACGATCTATGTCAACCGTCCGGTTTTACGGTATTTCACGAACGACGGCGAAGACCATCTTTCGGCCAGGGCGCGATCCTCGGTGATGATCGCCAAACAGCCCCGCGGCAACTACCTCCGCGCGCTTGGAGTCCTGAACGGCGATATCGCGCATTTTTTCGACAAGCCGAAGCCCTTTTTTGCGGCTGCGCGCAGGGTCACGCGGCTTGGCCTGCACCTCGGACGCTCGCCGTGGCGTCAATTCCGGGACCTTACCAACGGGGGAGCGCGCCTGCTCTGGATGGCCGGTATGCCGCGCGGGTTTGTCGGCTATGTCCGCGACCGCTTGCGCGGGCGCAGGGCGCCGGAAGCCGATCCCGATATCTCCGCCTGGGGTCCGGCTGCACCGCCCGAGAATCCGGTGCTCCACCCGCCGCCGGCGCGCTTTCGCCAGTGAGACGCTGAAGCGGCTCTGCTTCTTGCCCGCCCGCCCGCTGGCGCCCCCAAGGGGAATCGAACCCCTGTTTCCGGCGTGAGAGGCCGGCGTCCTAGGCCGCTAGACGATGGGGGCGCGGCGGCGGAGGGGGAGCGATAGCGCAGCGCGACCCCCGCGGCAAGGGGCCGGGCCGGCATTCGGGCAGGCGCGGCCCCGGGCGGAAGCGGGGCCGGCATTTGCACCCGTTTTGTTCTTGCCATTGCGGGGCAAAGGCCCATATTCCCGTTCCGCCCGCCGCCCGAATCCCGCCGCCCGCGCCGAAAGATCATGCCGGACATCGCCCTCAGGGGCGCTGCGTTGAATCCCCCTCCCCTCGAGGCTTCCTCTGCGAAAAACCGTGAGTCGGATCCGACGGGCAAGACGATGCATCCCCCCTCCCCTTGGGGGAGGGGGATTCGGGCAGTGCCCTTTTCGCAGAGGAGTTCGCGGGGAGGGGGACCGCCGGATCCGAGGCACGGAATTCGGCCGGAAACGGAGAAACATGACGAATCATGACATTTCCTGACACCGTCCGGCGCCCCGCCGCCGTTTCGGGGGGCGCGGCATGACGAATCATGACATTTCCTGACAGGCCCGGCACCCTCGCTGTAGCGCGACAAAAGTTTTGCAGAATCGGACAAAAGTTTTGCGGAATGTCAGGATTTTCCGGCTTCGATTCACGCCGCGGAACGGACGTATAGGATTTATGTCCCTGCCTGAAATGAGGCGTCGGCGGCCAGCTTTTCGACCGCCTCTGGACCGCGTTCGATGAGTGTCCGAAGGGCCGCTGTCGCGGCTGGATCAAGCGCCTTATGCTGCCGCGCCGCCTTGTCGGCCGCGGCGGCGGCCCGGTCGAGAATTTCCGCACCCTCTTTCCGCAGCGCGGCGCTGGTCCGTATGCTGTCGTTCATGGCCCGCGCGATGCCCTGGAGGGCCTTGGCGTCCAGCGATCTATCCGTCATGGCCACATCGTAAAGGCGCGCCATGAGCATGTCCGATGCCGCAGCACCGACCGCCTGGGGGCTGTCGCCGTGCGCATCCCCGATGGCCGTCGCCATCTCGGCGATTGCCCGGACCCGCGCGACCGCCTCGGCGGACGCTTCGAGAACGCGCGCCCGCTCGCGCGCCATGCTGTCCTGAAGGCGACGGCCATAGCGTTGCAGGGCCGATTCGCTGATAGGGTGTCCCTGGTCCTGGAGCCATGCCGCGTGCCCGGCGTAGCCGCTGAACGCGGACGCGACCAGCCGCCGGTCTAGCGCTTCCCCGACCGGCGCCGGCAGCCGATAGACACTGCTGCGCCTGGGCATATCAGATCGGGCTGTAGGGCGGCCGGGCGATGCCCTGGGGGGCGTCGGTCGTATAGTCCACCACGTCGCGGCCCTCGCGGGTGAGAGTCGCCCGCCAGGGGTCAACCTCGGAGCGCGCCAGCGACACAAGACCGGCGGCCTCGAGATAGTCCAGTTCCCGCCGTATCAGGTCCATGTCGGCTTGCGCGTACGCGGCGCGAACCACGTCATGGCACATCGCGTCGCTCACGCCGAGGCCGCTACCTGCACCGACCGCCCGGAGCATCACCCAACGCACGCTAAGCAAAAAGGGGAGTCCAATGTTTACAGCCACCGATTTATCTCCTCTGTAAATCGCGGCCGGGAAGGTGGCAGGACGAACAACCCCTTCCCGGCCGCTGCCGCGCTTGCGGCCTACGCCAGCCAGGGGCTGACGATCAGTTCGACCGAGTCCTTCCAGACGTTGGTCGCGCCGTTCTGGATGTCGACTGCGTTCACGATGGTCATAGCCTTTTCGCGCAGCGACGGCGGCACGATCAGGTGCGTCGGCGTCAGCCCGATCGGATAACCGCCGGCGCCCTTCTGCCCCTCGATCGCAGCGACGGCGGCAGCGAAATTCGAGGCGACCAGGTCCTTGCGGCTGCCGTAGCAGCCCTGCCAGAAGCCGTACGCCGCCGCATAGCGGCCGTCGACGCCGTATTGGAATTCCTTGCGGCTGAACACGTTTTCGTCTTCGTCGCGGTCGCGGCGGATGATCCTTTCCGCCCGCTTGCGCATCTGCACGATGATGGGCCGGGTGTAGTCCATGCTCAGGTCGCAAACGAACCAGGGCGTGTCGCCTGCGGCGGTCCCGTTGGGCACGCTGACGGCGTCGGTATTGGCAACCGTGCCGTCGCCGACCGGGTGATCCGTGTCGAAGAAATTCTGCCCGTCGAAGCACATCTGGGTCCAGCCGTCCTTGAGCGCGCCATAAACCAGCGCCGCCACGTGGCCGGCCGCCGACGCTCCCATGCCGGTGAAGAGATGGCTATACGCGCCATAGCGGTCGTCTTCGATGTGATTCCGGTCGACGCCGATAGCCAGCTCCCAGTCGCGATTCCTGATGACCTGCCCCTCTTGCTCGGGATTGTGGATGACGCGCTCGCCGAGCCACTCCCGGAACTGCGGGAATTGCTTCAGCCAGGCGTAGACCTCGGCCGCGGTCATCGACGACGTTTCGGTCGCCACAATATCGATACGGGATCGTGCCTGCATTGCAGTCAGGCCGGCGGTGAACGATTTCTGGAAGCCGCTCGCCAGCGTTTCGAGATTTTCCCTGTTGATAATCATTGAGATGGTCCTTCGAGTGTGCGCCGCGCCTCCATAAGGGCGGCCGGGGTTGTCTTGAATTGGGCGGCGACCTCTTCGACCACGGCGCCGGCGCCGGCGGGGGGCGCGCCGGATGGTGCGGCCTGCCGGGGCAGATAGGCAAAACGGCCCATTTCCGCCCCGGTGAAGGTTGCAAAGGCCGCCGGCGCCGCTGTTGCCATCGCCAGCGCCGCGTTGCGCTGCCACGGCATGATGTGGCCGGAAGCAACCGCACGGCCCACGGCCCGCTCTGCCTCGCGTGAGGAGTCATAACCGGCGGCTTTCAGGGCCGCGCGCGCCGCCGCGATCTCCGCCGTTCCGGCGGTTTCGTCAAGGCCGAGCGCAACCGCGTCGGCGCGGCGCTCTTCGTCCAGGTGCGCCGCGATCTCGTCCGCGCCGGCCTCTGCCGGCAGGCCGAGCCGGGCGGCGAAGGCAGCGACCAGCTCACCGGGATCTTCGTCCGGCGCGGCGCGCCCTTCCCTGGCCGCCGCGATCTCGGCCGCGCGGGCGTCCGCCGGCAGGCCGAGCGCCGCCTTCGCCGCCGCGATCTCCGCCGGCCCGGCGCCTTCGTCCAGGCCGAGCGCAACCGCGTCGGCGCGGCGCTCTTCGTCCAGGTGCGCCGCGATCTCGTCCGCGCCGGCCTCTGCCGGCAGGCCGAGCCGGGCGGCGAGCGCGGCAACCAGGTCGCCGGCGTCTTCGTTCGCCAGCGCCCGCTCCGCCTGGTATTTCAGGCCGGGCCGGTTGACCAGGGCGACAGCCTGAATTGACAGGATTTCCCGGGTTTTCCCGTTGTAGATGAATTCCGGCGACAGGTAGCGCCAGCGCCGTTCCTTGATCGCTTGGGTGCCGGCGGGCGTCCAGGACACGGCCGCGCGGATTTCGCCGTCCGGGCCGGCTTCGAGCCGCGCCCATCCGGCGGCCTCGGTCGAACCTTGGCGCGTCGGGGATGAGCCGTGGTCGAAGTCGACAACGATCTCCGCCGCCGACGCCGCGACAACCGCGGCGGCGTCGGCAAGAGTCCAGGGCTGGCGGCCATCGGTCGTTTCCAGCGTTCCGGCCGGAAACAGCGTCACCGTTTCCGGCGGCTCACCGTCGCCGGCGATCTCGGCCGCGATGGCGCGCGCGATGTGTTTCCTCATGGCGTCAGCTCAACCTCAACCTTCGACGGCCCGCAGAGGTTCCGGGCTTCCAGGAACAGGGTGACAGTCTCGCCGGTCACAGGCGCGTCGATGGTGAACTTGCAGGCGTGCGCGCTGGCGACGCTCGGCGTCGCCGGCGTCACCGTGACGGGCTTCGAGGCCAGCGACTTGAGCGCGACCTTCCCCTTGATGGTCTGGCCGGCCGGGTGCAGCGCCTCGACCGTGACGGCGCTGCCAGCGACGGCGACGGGCGCCGGAGGGTTGGCCGCGTAATCCGCGCCGCCGATCTTCCAGACGGGCGTGTTGAGCACCGTGACGGCCTCGATGGCCGCGCCGCCGGCGTCGTAGGCCGTCTTCGCCTCGGCGGCCGTATCGGCGCGCTCGACCTCGATGCTGGCGAGTACGCACTGCTCGGCGATCTCCCTGACGGCCCGCTCTTCGTCGGCGCACGAAAAGCCCCGGTCGATGCCCTGCTGGGTCGCCGCCTTCATGACGTATTTCGTGCGCGCCATCGCCGCCGCTTCCAGGCGCTCGGCCAGGACGGCTTTCAGCGTCGGCAGATCGGTCGGCAGCGCGTCCGGGTCGTAGGCCGCCATCTCGGTTTCGAGGTGGGTCTTGTAGTCTTGGGCGATATCGAGCGCCTTGGCCGCAGCGGCCTCGCGGTCGTCCAGCGCCTGCGCTTCGTCGTCCCGGATGCGCGCCTGCGCATGGTAGCGGTCCAGAACCGAGTTGTGAGCGCTTTCGACCACATTCTCGCGCTCGGCCGTCGCGTCCAGGATGGCGCGGATTTCGCCCTGTGTGTGGATGTGCCGGCGCTTCTGGTCGCCGTCGCGCATTACGATGTGGGGCAGGCGCGCGCCGGCCTGCGCCGCCTGTTCGACCATCTGAAGAAGGCCCGTCATGTGGTCAAGGCCGGCGCCGACATAGACCGACAAACGCCCGACAGACAAAGCGTCGGCGTCGGTCATCTGCCGCCTGATTTCGTCGGGCGAAAACTCGCCCAGACCGTAATTCAGCGCCTCGTACGCTGTCTCGCCGCTGCTCCAAATTCTGCCGCGGCGGATAGCTTCGATGACGGTATTCCAAGAGGGCTTTGGCGAAGCGTTCGGGTCCGGTTCAGGGTATTTGTGCACCCAACTTTCGGGCGGGTTCCATTGATAGGCGTCCCAGGCAGCTTCGTCCGCGATAACGTTGACCCGCCCTCCCGGCGCGCCCGCAGGCTTGAGGCCGTAAGGAATAGCCACACCGGCTTCTTCCCATCGCGCAAAGTTAAAATCACGCTCTGACAATTTCATTGTATTAGTCCCCAAACTTGGCGAATGTTGAATTTATCTCGGGCGCCCATTGTCACCTGCAGACCATCCGGATGAGTCCGGAATCTCGCCTCGCCATTTGAACCCGAAGATACATTAAATATCCCATGTTTACCGGTAGTACCCGCGGCTACGATTTCCGCCGCTGGAATTTCGCCGGACGACCAGGAATCGCTGGAATCGCTTGATTTAACAAAATGGAGCGTAGAAAAAACGGAAATATCCACGTCATCAACGTCAAAATCAATAAGCGCCCACGCGTTGGAGGCCGGCCGCACGTTTCCTTCGAATAGCAAAGTCCACTGCCGCGGCCTCGTCACGCTCACCCGCACCGGCGCGCTCCACTGGGCCGCTACGGGGCTGCCGACAGCGGGCTGCCCGACGATCCGCCGCGTCGATTTCCAAATTGTTTTACCCGGCTCGATGTCCGGCCGCTCGGTCGTCCACCGGAGATACTCGAAACTGTTTTCGTTCCGCAGCGGGTCTTGCGTCCACTGGACCGTGCCAACATCGGCGCCCGGTGCCGGATCGCCGTCGATAGACCTCTGGAAGCGGGCCAGCCAGGGCCGGTCCGGGGACAGGTCCGGCGGGATGCCGTCGTAGTAGGTCTGCGTGCCGCGCACGATGCCGTTGCGCAGGTTCGGCTCGTCGAAATTCCAGTCCGGGTCGGGCAGGTTTGCCGCGCCGGTGATCGCCGGCGGCTGTGTGCCGTCAGAAAGCGAATCCAGCGCCGTGGCGACGTATTCGGTTACCGCCATTTGTAAACCCACGCTCCGGCACAGGCCGGCTTCTTCACAATCGAAACACCCGTGATTATGGCCTCCGAAACAGTAAAGGTCCCTGTCAGGTTCTTTTTTTCAAAGATTTTCAAAATCCGCGGGTTACTTTTTACTACGCTGGTTTCAAGGCTGATCCCGACCTTTTCCCCGCCGATGATCTTCTCGCTTATGAGCTGGCCAATAGGGGTTTGCGGCAAGGCGATTTTTACCCACAAGCCTCCGGGCGGCCAATTAAAATTAAGCCGACTATCGGGGCCAGAGGAAATATCGACGGTGAACAATTCCTCTAGGCCATGTTCGTAATTCACGGATATCGAATCAGCGGTATAAAGCGAACCCGGTTTGTAAAAGAACACCGCGTTCGGCGAAACCGGACCCGTGGCGGAGCGGCTGGCCGTATATCATGGCAATTGCCATTAACTCCCGAACCACCGTCAGCCTCGCGCCGTCTACGACTAGCGCACCGCGAGCCGCAGCACGGCGGCGCGGAAAAGGATGAGCGATTCCGGCCGCCAGAAGCCGTCGCGCCCGATCCGCTCAAGGTCCGTCAGCAGCGTCGTCGCTTCAGTGCTGGTGGCCGGCGCTTCGCCCGGCTCGGAAGGCGGCGAGGTCCAGCTCGGGCCGCTAAGATCGTTGCGCATCCTGGCGGCCCACTCACGCGCCGCCGCCGTGGGATTCTCGGCCGCCATGACGGCTTCGTAATCGTCCTGGAGCCTTTTCAGCAGGTTTTCGAGCGCGACCATCAGTCTGCGAAATTCCGGTCGGCGCCAAGGGACACCATGAAGTCCCAGGCGCGGTTGTAGCCGGTGAGTTCCTGCCAGACCTGCACCCGCGCCCGTTCGGCCATCGCATCGGCAGCGTCCCCGTGGCCGTCCTCGCCAGCCTGCGCGGCTTCCGCCCGCGCGGCCGACGCGGCTTCTTCGGCGATGGCGGAGATTTGCGAACAGACCTCGTTGACGCGACGCAGCAAGGCAATCCGCAGATAGGTCTTCATCGGGCGTTTCGGCGGGCGCTCGCCGGCGCTGTCGCGGCCGCGGCGGGCGATCAGCGTGTCGATTTCGTACAGGCCGCGAAAGGCCGCGGCCTCTGTCTTGTTGATTCGCAGTTGCATCGTCCTGTCTCACATGATAAAAAGGCACCTATTCAGTATTTATTCGAGTAGCACAAGCAACACCCGCTGTCAAGGAAATGTTCCCGATATGAGCGCCGCACCGCTCGCCAGACAACCCATCGCGCCGGAAGAGACAAGCCGGCTCAACAGCCCGTCGAACGGTGATAAATCGCCGTTTCAGGCGGATGCAATTTTCTCTTTGCGCCGGCTTCGGGGTGTTGCCCGGCGTGATAC
>CBDCQR010000002.1:0-158216 GCA_965220685.1 Alphaproteobacteria bacterium | reverse complement strand
ACCGCCAGCGTCGCGGTGCGGTCGGCCGAGTTAAGCGCCACATCGACGAATTCATAGTGATAGCCGTCGTCGTCGATCCGGCGATCGAGCGGGGTCAGTTTTACGCCTGTCGCGCCGTCCGGGCGGGTGGATCGCCCGGCCAGCGCCTTCGCCCGGCCGGCGACCAGTTCGTCGAACGCGGCGGGCGGCGCATAATCGTCGATCAGCTTCCACGCCTTGGCCCGGTCGGCGCGCACGCCTTCGGAGGTGGTGCAGAACACGTCGGCCAGGTCGCGGCGCACCTTGCGCTTGTCGGTCACCCGGGTCAGGCCGCCGGTGCCCGGCAGCACGCCGAGCAACGGCACTTCCGGCAGGCTGACGGTCGAGGAGCGGTCGTTGACCATCACGATCTCGTCGCAGGCGAGCGCCAGTTCGTAGCCGCCGCCGGCGCAGGCGCCGTTGACCGCCGCTAGCGATTTCAGCCCGGAGGTCTCCGACATGTCCTCGAGGCCGTTGCGGGTCTCGTTGGTGAATTTGCAGAAATTCACCTTCCACCAGTGTTCGGACGAGGACAGCATGTTGATGTTGGCGCCGGCGCAGAACACCCGGTCCTTGCCGCTGGTGACGACCGCTACCTTGACCGACGGATGCTCGAAGCGGATGCGCTGCAGGGCGTCGGACAGTTCCATGTCCACGCCCAGGTCGTAGGAATTCAGCTTCAGCGTGTAGCCGGGCTTCAGCCCGCCGTCTTCGGCAACGTCCAGGGTCAGCCGCGCGACGTCGCCGTCGATATCGATCGTCCAGTGTTTGTAGTCGCCGGGCGCCCGGTCATACAGCACGATGTTCTCGGTCATGGTCGCTCCCCAGCACAGCCGTTCCGTACGTGGCGGATTGTTCAATTCGAACTATGCAATATAATGCATAATTTTCCGGATGCAAGCAATATTATTCGATATTTCGCCGCGCATCGTTCAGCGCCAGGCCAAGGGCGTTCAACGCCGCTTCCGCCGAACGGTGCGAGGTGTCGAGCGTGACATCCGCCCGCGCGTAGAGGGCGTGCCGCGTTTCCAGGATGCGCTCCAGGTCGGCCATCGCCTCGCCGCTGTTCTCCATCGGGCGGGTGTCGCCCTGTTCGCGCACCCGGCGCATATGGTCCTCCGGCGTCGCCTGCAGCCAGACGGTGAAACACTCCTCGAGCAGCAGTTCGTAGGTTTCCGGCTCCGAAACGATGCTGCCACCGGTCGCGATCACGCATTCGGCATGTGCCGCCAGCGCATCTTCGAGCGCCCGGCGCTCGTAGCGGCGATAGGCGGCCTGACCGGACAGATCGAATATCTGGTCGACCGGCATGCCCGCCGTTCGCTCAACCTCGCGCGCCAATTCGATAAAGGGCACGCCCTGGCGCTGCGCCAGCGCCGCGCCGAGCGTCGATTTGCCGGCGCCGCGCAGGCCGGTCAGCGCGATCCGGTCCATCCGGTCCGCCCGCTTGCCCAGGCCGAGCGCATCGGTCAGCAGACGGTTGGCGTGCGCCAAGTCCTCGGGATTCAGGCGTTCCAGCTTGCGGATGAGCAACGTCAGGTCGACCGGCCGTTCGGCGCCTTCGCGCACCAGGTCGGCCAGCGGCACGCTCATCGCGCCGGCGACCTTGCGCAGCAGGGCGATCGAAATATTGCCCTTGCCGGCCTCGAGCTGGGCCAGATAGCGTTCCGACACGCCGGAAGCGCGGGACAGGATCCGGCGCGACATGCCGCGGCGCGCACGGGCCGCCCGGACACGCTCGCCCAGCCGGGCCAGGAAAACGTCCGGCGTCGCGCGGTCCTGCGATTCCGGGTCGGGCCGGGCGTCGGAGGATTGAGCGGGAATATCCATGATGCGGAACCGATATCGGGGTCTCGTCAGAATATATGCAATATAATGCTTGAAATCAAGATGTATCGGTTCTATGTTGCGCATCGTTCGCCGCCCGGCTGCACGCCGGCGCGATCGGCCAGGACAACGCAAGCCTGCCCGCCGAAGGCCGGCACATCGAAGACATGTTGGAGCAACGGTCGTGGAACTGAAAATTCTCGTCGGTACGATGACCGGCACCGCGGAAATGGTGGCGGAAGAGATGGGCGATGCGCTCGCCGAACTCGGCCACGAGGTCGAGGTCGAGGCGATGGACGATCTCGACATCTCGGTGTTCGACGGCGGCGGCGATTTCCTGATCGTGTCCTCGACCTACGGCCAGGGCGACGTGCCGGACAACGCCATGGTGCTCTACGAGGGGCTGGTCCAGGACAAGCCGGACCTGAGCGCCGTGCGCTACGGCGTTTTTTCGCTCGGCGACATGACCTATTCGGATACGTTCAATTTCGGCGGCAAGCGGTTCGACAAGGCGCTCGAAGAGTGCGGCGCTGCGCGGATCGGCACGATCTTCACCCACGACGCCAGTTCCGGCACGATCCCCGAAGACGACGGCGTCGAATGGGTCAAGGAGTGGATCGGAAATTTTAGCGAAGCCCGCGCTCTCGCCGCCTGACCGGCATCGCGGGACGGCGCGGGCGCAGGTCGTCCCCGGGTTCGTCCCCGGGCCGGGCCCGGCGGCGGAAGCGGGCGTTCTCAGACCAGCGCTTCGATCACCCGGTCCGGCGGCTTGTGGCCGTCGACGAAGGTCTTGATGTTGACGATGACCTTCTCGCCCATGTCGATCCGGCCGTCGATCGTCGCCGAACCCATGTGCGGAAGCAGCACGACATTGTCGAGGCCGAGCAGCTTGGGATTGACCGCCGGCTCGTGCTCGAACACGTCCAGCCCGGCGCCGGCGACCTCGCCGCCCGCCAGCATCCGGGTCAGCGCATTCTCGTCGATCACCTCGCCGCGCGCCGTGTTCACCACGATGGCGTGGGGCTTGAGCAGCTTGAGGCGCCGCGCCGAAAGCAGGTGATAGGTCGCCGGCGTGTGCGGGCAGTTGACCGACAGGATGTCCATATGGGCGAGCATCTGGTCGAAGCTCTCCCAGAATGTCGCCTCGAGTTCGCCTTCCGTCGCCGCGTCGAGGCGGCGCCGGTTGTGATAATGCACCGACAGGCCGAAGCCCCGGGCGCGGCGCGCCAGCGCCCGGCCGATCCGGCCCATGCCCAGGATGCCCAGGCGCTTGCCCCAGATCCGGTGGCCGAGCATGGTCGTCGGGCCCCAGCCCTTCCATTCGCCCGAGCGCATCAGCCGCTCGCCCTCGGCGACCCGGCGCGACACGGCGAGGATCAGCGCCATCGTCATGTCCGCCGTGTCCTCGGTCAGCACGCCGGGCGTGTTGGTCACCGTGATGCCGCGTTCGCGCGCCGTGGCGAGATCGATATGGTCGACGCCGGTGCCGAAGGAGGCGATCAGGCGCAGCCGCGGCCCGGCCTGGGCCATGATGCCCTTGTCGATCCGGTCGGTCACGGTCGGCACCAGCACGTCGGCCATCTTGCAGGCCTCGATCAGCTCGGCGCCCGTCATCGGCTGGTCGTCGCGGTTCAGGCGCGTGTCGAACAGCTCCATCATGCGGGTCTCGATGGGGTCCGGCAGCTTGCGGGTGACGACGACGACCGGCTTTTCCTGCGCCATGGCGCTCCTCGTTTCATCCGGCGGGGCGAATCGGGCTGTGCCTCTGCCGCCGAAGATTGTGGGTATCAAGGGGCCATGGCGATGTCCAGCGTGCAGCGGCCTGCCGCTTGACGCGGGTTGCCGCGGATCGCATACCGCCGGCATGACTGTGCGCCGCCTCGCCTGTGTCTGCGCCCTGCTTGCCGCGCTCGCGCTGGCGCCTCCAGGGCCGTTCGGTGCGGGGCCGTTCGGTGCGGCTCCGGCCCTGGCCTCGAAGCTGAAGGTGCCGCGTTTCGTCTCCCTGCGCTTCGGCACCGTCAACCTGCGCACCGGCCCCGGCCGGAAATACCCGATCGAATGGGTCTACAAGCGCCGCGGCCTCCCGGTCGAGGTGATCCGCGACCTCGATACCTGGCGGCGGGTGCGCGACCGCTGGGGCACGGTCGGCTGGATCCATGTCAGCAACCTGATGGGCCGGCGCACCGTGCTGATCGAGGCGCCGACCGTCCTGCTGCGCAACGGGCCGCAGGATGCGTCCGCCGCCGTCGCCAGGGCCGAAGCCGGCGCGATCGCCCAGCTCAGGAAATGCGCCGGCGCCTGGTGCCGGATCTCCGCCGAAGGCCATACCGGCTGGGTCCGGCGCACGGCAATCTGGGGCATCCACGAAAAGGACGACGGCCGGTAGGGCGCCCTTCGATACGCCCCGGCCGGGGGCCGGGGCTACTCAGGGTGAGGGGAAGGGGGCTGAGACTCTGAAGAAGTACCAACCCCTCATCCCGAGTAGGCGCGTCAGCGCCGTATCGAGGGATGCTCGAACCGAAGAAGGTTCGATTGGACGGTATCGGGCCGGAGCCTAGTCCGCTTCCAGCTCGGTATCCCAGTAGAGGTAGTCCGCCCAGCTCTCGTGCAGGAAGTTGGGCGGGAAGCTGCGGCCGTTGTTCTGCAGATAATGGTTGGTCGGCATCTGGGGCGTGCGCCGGGGCCGGATGCCGCTTTCCTTCGGCACCCGGTTGCCCTTGCGCAGGTTGCAGGGCGCGCAGGCGGTGACGATGTTCTCCCACTGCGTCCGGCCGCCGCGCGACCGCGGGATGACATGGTCGAAGGTCAGTTCCTGTGTCGAACCGGGAACGCCGCAATACTGGCAGGTGAACCTGTCGCGCAGGAACACGTTGAAGCGCGTGAAGGCCGGCCGCCGGTTCGCCGGGATATACTGCTTGAGCGAAATCACGCTGGGCAGCGCCATCTCGACCGACGGCGAGCGCACCGTGCGGTCGTATTCCGACAGAACGATCACCCGGTCGAGGAAGACGGCCTTGATCGCCTCCTGCCACGACCAGAGCGACAGGGGGAAATAGCTGAGCGGCCGGAAATCCGCGTTCAGGACCAGGGCAGGACAGGCGTTGAGCGCTACGGTCATGGCGTTTCGTCGATCCTGCCGGCGGCCTGTCCGGTTCGGTCCATCCGGTTCGGGGGCGCCGGGCTATCCGGTTGCCGGCGTGTCGACTGGCCGTCGATGACGGGCCGGTGACGATCGCCGATCCAATCCCCAGGATGTTGCGGGTGCGGGTTTCATCGCCGCACTGTCTATCGGCTGATGCCAGCCGGCGCAACCCGGCGAAACCGCCGGTCGCGTCCCGGCCGGAACGACGGGGAAAGAACGGGCTCGCTCCGGCGCCGCACGTCGAACCGGAAAATTACCTTCTATTTTTGTGCAGTCGTTCAATATTCGATTCCGGCGATTAGCCGGGAAAAACAGCAGGTTGGCCCGCTTTCCCGATCTGGACAGACCGTTCCATCTTTTGAAAAAAAAGCCGGAGCGGGCCGGCTGCGGCCCCGCGGCGATCCCGGCAAAGCCTTGCGCCGCGTGGCTTTCCGGGCCAGCGGCGGCCCGAAGCGTCAGGCCGGATATGACGCAAAATCACTTTAGACAGGATCATATTCCTTGTTCGTTTTACTGATTGTTCCCTGTTCGTTTCTGGAAAATGAGCCGGAAAAACAGAGGCTTGACCGGTCTTCCTGACCCGGGTCCGGCCTGGAGGGGACGCACCCCGTGTTGCAGCAAATTCGCCGAAACGGCCCCTTTGCGGCCCTACCGGAACACGGGCATTCCCGACAGGATTCCCCTGCGAATGGGCCCCCGACCGCATCCTCCAGAATCCCCCTCCCCTTTGGGGAGGGGGATTTGTTGCTTTGCCGGTCGGAACGGACGGGAGAGACGCCCGCGGCGCGCTTGAGGCGCAGTTCGGGCGTTGACAGGGAGCGATATAGGAGATAAAAACCGGCATGTCAAGAAAAAAAGTGATAAAATAGGTGAAATTTCTGTAGCCTGCCCGGGCGCCGTCCCGCCGGCGCCGCACGTCAGACGGGATACGGCTGGCCCTACACGGGAAGGCTGCCGCCGCTGCTCCGGCGGGCGGGCCGGGTTTCGCTGAAATAGCGCCACAGCAGATGGGCGACCGCGCCGCGCCAGGGCCGCCAGATTTCGGCGCGCTCCAGAAGCCCGGCCGGCTCCGGGCGTTCCGGCAGGCCGAACAGGCGCTGCGCGGCGGTGAGCAGCGCCAGGTCGCCGGCCGGCAGCACGTCGCGCCGGCCGAGCGCGAACAGGAGATAGACTTCCGCCGTCCAGCGACCGATGCCCTTGACCGCGACGAGCGCGGCGATCGCGTCTTCGTCCGGCAGCCCCTCCAGCCGGTCGAGATCGAGCGCGCCGGAAGCGCACCTTTCGGCGAGCGCCCGGGCATAGCGGATCTTCGGCCCGCTGAGGCCGAGCGCGCGCAGGGCGTCTTCGTCGAGCGCCAGCAGCGCGCCCGGCGCGACCGGTCGCACCGCCGCTTCGAGCCGGCCCCAGATCGCGCCGGCGCTGGCGACCGAGAGCTGCTGGCCGACGATGGCGCGCAGCAGGGCGGCGAAGCCGGGCTCGCGCCGGCGCAGTTCCGGATAGCCGGCCTCGCCAAGCGCCCGCGCCACGGCCGGGCAGCGCCGGGCCGTTTCGTCCAGCCCGGCGATCAGGCTTTGCTCGGTGAGTTGCCGCATGGCTCTGCTATAACCGCGCGCACCGGCCGCCGCCAGTGGGCACGCACAAGGCCGGGAAAGGAGAGCCCGCATTTTGCCCGTCACCCGCTTCGCGCCGAGCCCGACCGGCCATCTCCATCTCGGCCATGCCTGGTCCGCCTGGCAGGCCTGGCGCCGCGCCCGGGACGGTGATGGGGACGCGGGCGGGCGCTTCCTGTTGCGCATCGAGGATATCGACACCGGGCGCTGCCGGCCGGAATTCGAAGCGGCGATTTTCGAGGACCTCGCCTGGCTCGGCCTGGACTGGGAACGGCCGGTGCTGCGCCAGTCGGACCATTTCGGCCGCTACCGGGCGGCGCTCACGGCGATCCGGGAACAGGGCTTCGCCTATCCCTGCTTCTGCACCCGGGCCGATATCCGCCGGGAAATTGAGGCCGCCGGCGGCGCGCCCCACGGCCCGCCCGGCAGCTCGCCGGAAAACCCGGCCGGTAGTCGGCAAGCGCCGGGCGGCGGCCTGCGCTACCCCGGCACCTGCCGCAGTCTCCCGGCGGCGGAAACCGGGGCGCGGATCGGACGCGGCGAACCCCATGCCTGGCGGCTCGATACGGCGGCGGCGATCGTCCGGCTCGGCGCCCTGACCTGGCGCGACGAAGCGGCCGGCGACGTGACCGCCGATCCGGCGCTCTTCGGCGATGTTGTCCTCGCGCGCAAGGACGTCCCGACGAGCTACCATCTCGCCGTCACGGTGGACGATGCGTGGCAGGGCGTCACCCTGGTCGTGCGCGGCGAAGACCTGTTCGCCGCCACCCATGTCCACCGGCTGCTCCAGGCGATCCTCGGCCTACCGCCGCCGGCCTACGTCCACCATCCGCTCCTGCTCGACGAACAGGGCAAACGCTTCGCCAAGCGCGACCGGTCCCTGACGATCCGCAGCCTGCGCGAGCGAGGATTGTCGCCGTCAGAGGTCGTTGCAATGGCGGAGACCTGGCGGCAGACCTAAGAGCCGTACGCCCAGGAAGGACATACCTCCGCCCGATACGGCAGCTTGACGAGGTGCGGCAATGCCGCATTCAATCGCTTACCAGCATTATTCACAAGACTTGCCGCCCCGGCCCCCGAGCCGGGGCCCAGAGCCACAGGGTAAAGCGGCGGATACGAATCCGGGCGACGGCAACGATCCGCGGCGCGGACTGGATTGCAGGGCTGCGGAAATCCTGTTCCGATCTCCGGACGCACCGCCCGTCGCGCGCTTCTGGACCCCGGCTCGGGGGCCGGGGTAACAAGGTTCTTTGTGTTAACCCGTGATCGCGAAAGCTCTTTCTTGCACATAAATCCTGGATACCCAGATTTCTTGTGAGAAATCCGGATCAATGCAGATTTTTTCCAGGCGTATGCGCGCGCGCATCATTCGCAAGTTGTTGACCAGGCAGACCCGCGACGACCTGACTCCGGCGGACGTCAAGGCTCTGTCGCGCCTTGTGGCAACAATTCGGAAGGAGGCCGGGAAGCGATGACGGCAGGACGAAGCGAACTCGGGTGCGAGATCGAAACGGCGCTGGAAGAAGCGCTCGCCCACGCTCGCGGCGAAACGAGCCTTCCCTGCCGGATTGTCGACGATCCCACCGCCGAACGGATTGTCGCCGTCCGCAGGCGGTTGCGGCTGAGCCGGCAGAAATTTGCCGACCGGTTTGGTCTCGACGCCCGTGCGGTGCAGGATTGGGAACAGGGCCGCCGCGTCCCCGACCGGGCGGCCCGTGTGCTGCTGACCGTTATAGACCGGGATCCCGACGCCGTGGTCAGGGCGCTCAGCGCGGACGGCGCGGAGGAAGCGCAGGACGCTCTCCCGGCATCGTAATGACGACCGGCTATCCGCCTTTCGACAGGTTTCGACCCGCCTTCTCCGCCTCGATCAGCGCCTCCTTCCGCGCGATGCCCCAGCGGTAGCCGGCGAGGCCGCCGTCGCTGCGTTTGGCGCGGTGGCAGGGGATGACGATGGAGACCGGGTTGGTCGCGCAGGCCCGGCCGACGGCGCGCTGCGCGGCGGGCTTGCCGAGGCTGCGCGCGATCTCGCTGTAGGTCCGGGTCTCGCCCTGCGGAATTTCGGTGAGCGCCCGCCACACGCGCTGCTGGAACGCCGTCGCCCGGACGTCGAGCGGCAGGGTCTCGCGCGGCGGCCGGCCCTCGACCCGGCGCAGCACCTCGGCGGTCCAGGCCTCCAGGATGCCGATGTCCGGCACGATCTCGGCGTGCGGGAATTCGGCCCGCAGCTCGGCCCCGAGGGCCGCTTCGCTGTCGTCGAAGGCGACGAAGCAGATGCCGCGCTCCGTGGCGGCGACCAGCAGCAGGCCGAGGGCGCAGGGCGCGGCCGTCCAGGCGATGCGCGCGCCGGCGCCGCCCCTGCGGTAGGTGGCGGGCGTCATGCCCAGGGTGGCGTCCGAGGATTCGTAGAGCCGGCTCGACGAACCGTAGCCGGCTTCGTAGAGCGCGCCGGTGACCTCGTCGCCCTCGCGCAGCAGGGATTTCAGCCGCTCGCGCCGCCGCTGGTCGGCATACTGCCTGGGCGACACGCCGAGCGCCTCGCTGAAGCGTTTCTGGAGCCAGGCCGGGCTGAGGCCGACATGGTCGGCGATCTGGCGCAGGGTCGGCACGCCGTCGTCGAAGCCGTCGATGAAGCGGCAGGCCTGCTCGATACGCCGGTCCTGCGGCGTCGGCGGGGACGTTGCCGGGGGATGTGCGGAATGCCGTGCTGAAATTTGCGCGGCTGCTCGGTCGTTCATGGTCGCATCCTGTCTTGCGGGCCCTTTGACGGGCCCATTGGCGGGTCGGGACCAAGATTGGAACAGGCCGGCCGCCGACGCTATCCGATGCGTGTCCTGCCGCTCCGGTCAGGCGGCGCCGTAGGCGTGCAGCCCCGGGCCGTGGCTGCGCAGCCAGGACCGGCCGAATTCCGCGTGGTCCGTCAGCGTATCGACCAGCTGCCAGAAGCGCGGCGAATGGTTCATCTCGGCCAGATGGGCGACCTCGTGGGCCACGACATAGTCCAGCACCCCGGCCGGCGCGAGGATCAGCCGCCACGAGAAGCTGAGATTGCCGGTCGTGCTGCAAGAGCCCCAGCGGCTCTGCTGGTCGCGCACGGAAACCCGCGCCACCGTCCGGCCGATGCGCGCCGCCTTGGCGTGGGCAAGGCCGGCGATGCGGCGCCGGGCCTCGCGCTTCAGCCAGTCGCGCACCCGGCGGGCAAAGAAGTCGCGCTCGCCGGAAACGATCATCCGATTGCCGTCCAGCACGACGCCGGCGCGCGCCTCCGGGTCATGGACCAGCAGGCGGTCGCGCCCCAGGACGGGCACCGACTCGCCCGGTGCGAAGGGCACGGTTTCCGGCAGCAGGGCCAACCGGTTGCGCAGCCACAGCGCCTTCTTCTCGGCGAAGGCCCGGCCCTCGGCGACCGACGCGCCCGGCGGCAGCACCAGTTCGGCCCGGCGCGCGTTGCGGTCGATGCGCAGCAGGATGCGCCGCGCCCGGGCGCTGCGGCGCACGCCCACCGTTACCGGCAGTCCGGCGGCGTCGAGCGTCAGGCAATCCGTCACGGCGGGAACGGGCGATTACGCGGCTGGACGCCCGGCCCCGGCGTTCGGGACGTGGGCGGCGCGGATGAAGTCGCGGACCTGCGGCGCAATCAGTTCGCGCCAGCGGCGGCCGTTGAAGATGCCGTAATGGCCGACATCCGGTTGCAGGATGTGGTGGCGGCGGTCCGGCGGGATGCCGGTGCACAGATCGTGCGCCGCCCGGGTCTGCCCGACCGCGGAAATGTCGTCCAGTTCGCCTTCCACGGTCAGCAGGGCGGTGCTTTCGATCGCGGCGGGCTCGACCCTGCGCCCGCGCGAGACCCATTCGCCCCGCGGCAGGGCGTGCCGCTGGAACACGACATCGACGGTCTGGAGATAGAACTCCGCCGTCATGTCCATCACCGACATGTATTCGTCGTAGAATTTGCGGTGCGCCTCGGCGCTGTCGCCGTCGCCCCGGATCAGGTGCTCGAACAGCTTGAGATGGGCGCCGAAATGGCGGTCGAAATTCATCGACATGAAGCCGGTGAGCTGGAGGAAACCGGGGTAGACCCGCCGGTTGAAGCCCTCATAGCCGAACGGCACCCGGGTGATGACCGAGCGCTCGAACCAGCCGAGACTGTGCCGCTTGGCGAAATCGTTGACCTTCGTCGGGTTGATTCTCGTATCGACCGGCCCGCCCATCAGCGTCATGGATGCGGGCCGGCAGGGGTCGCCGTCCGCCGCCATCAGGGAAACCGCGCCCAGCACCGGTACCGAGGGCTGGCACACCGCGACGACATGGGCCCCGGGGCCGAGCCGTTGCAGGAAGGCGATGACGTGGTCGACATAGTCGTCGAGATCGAACCGGCCCCGCGAGACCGGCACCCGGCCGGCGTCGATCCAGTCGGTGATGTAGACGTCGTGCTCCGGCAGCAGGGCGGCGACCGTGCCGCGCAGCAGCGTGGCGTGATGGCCCGACATCGGCGCGACGACCAGAACCTTCGGATCGTCGCGTTGCGCCGATCCGCCCGCGTCGCGCCGGAAATGCAGCAGGTTGCAGTGCGGCCGGGCCTCGACGACCTCTTCCGTCACCGCGACCCGCGCGCCGCCTGCCCGCGTCCGGTCCAGGCCCCAGGCCGGCTTCTCGTAGCGTCGGGTGATGCGCTCGAACAGTTCGCAGCTGGCGGCGACGCCGCGGAAAAACCGGCTCTCGGTGAACGGAAAATCCGGGTTGGTCAGGAAGTTCCGACCGGCGACCGCCATCGTGCGCATCGGCGCAAAGGCGGCAAGCTGCCAGTCGTACAGGGAGTAGAGCATGAGCGGTGCGGCTCCCGGGCCGCCGTTGTTTCAGATCCCGAACTTCCGGGGCGCCGCGCCGCCGGGCCTCCCTGTTGCACTGCAACAAACCACGCTGCGGTGCCCTGCACAACGATATAACGCATCGTCGGCATTCACGGATTCGACAGCGACCGCCGATTCGTCCGTCTGTGGCCAAAATCCAAATTTGCCGCCCCGGACTTGATCCGGGGCCCAGGGCCGATCCGAAATACGTCAGCCTGTGGCCCCTGGACCCTGGATCTCCGCTGCGCTCCGTCCGGGGCGGCAATGGAGGCATGGGCAACGATGTCGGCCATCGCAATGGCCGTGGGCCGCGGATGCATAGTCAGGAATATTGGCCCCTTTCAAACGTTCCCCTGCGAACGGAACAAAACGCGGCGCGGGCGCCGGCGCCGGCGTCAGCGCAAACCGCTCACGCCGTACCCGTTGAGCAGGTTGAGCATCCATCGCGCGCCGCGGCCCGGCTCCTCGACCAGGTCCATCTGGGTCAGGGAGCTGTTGCCGATGGTCAGGCTGAGCGCCAAAGTCGAGGGCAGATCGAAGGCGCCGACGAGCGCCGCCCGGATCGTCCCGCCGTGGGCGACCGCGACGATGTCCCGCCCGCGGTGCTCGGCGGACAGCCGCTGCACCGCGGCGCCGGTCCGCCGGCGCAGGTCGTTGAAGCTCTCGCCGTTCGGCGGCGCCTTGTCCAGAACGCTCATCCAGAACCCGTAGAAGCCGCCGTGCTTCTCGTAGGCCGGCGCGCGGGGCGTGCCCTGCCAGTCGCCGAAATGCTGTTCCGCCAGGTCCCGGTGATGCGCGACCTCGGGCAGCGGATAGCCCGCCGCGCCGATGGCGGCCGCGGTCTGGTGGGTGCGCCGGAGGTGGGAGGAAACCCACACCGCATCCGGCGGCAGGGCTTCGGCCAGGGCGCGGTGGGCCGCCATGTCCCCGGTATCGGCCTCCAGGTCCGCCTGGCCGTAGAAGCGGCCGCCGTCGTCGGTGACCGGCGCGTGGCGGACCCACCACCACCGGGTTACGGTTACAGTCATGCAGGAAACCTCGTGCTCGATCAGCTGATGGCGACCACCGTTACGATGACCGCAAGTTCCGTCTTGATGCGCAGGGTGTGGAGAAGGTTCCGGTCGCGCGGCATCCCGAACAGGTCCGCGGACACGAAGACCAGCGCGCCGATGATCAGGCCGACGGCCGCCGCCAGCAGGGCCGTCCACAGGCCGAGGAACAGGATGGCGAGCAGCAGGGCGGCCGCGGCGCTGATCCACAGGGCGACGCCGCCCCTGTCGGATCGACGATTGTCGGACCGGGCGTCGAACAGCGGGTCGTCGCCGCCGTCCCCGCCTGCCAGGGTCGCGAGCGCCATGGTCGCGGTCGAAACGACCTGGGCGGCGATGAGCGCGGCGAGCATGGCGGTGAGCGGCGCCAGGGCGGCGAGGCCGGCAATCCGGGCGAGCAGGATGGCGCCGACGGCGGCGGCAACGACGGCAAAGCGCGCGTCGGAGCCTTCCTCCGCGCCGGCAAGGTTCGCGGCCGCAGCGGCAGCAGCGCCCTCGGCCCGCGCATTGGAGAGCGTGACGAGCGTCACCGCGGCGAACACGGCGGCGCCGAAGGCTTCGAGGCCGAGGAGATCGGCGAGCCAGGCGAACAGGGCCGCCGCCAGGCCGAGCGCCAGGCCGACCAGGACGAAGGCGCGGCGGCTGTCGGCCTCGGCGGCCCGGCCGATCTCGCCGCGCCGGCCGAGCGGCCAGCCGGTCAGGAGGATCGCGGCGTTGCGGCAGTCGCGAAACCATCCGCCGCCGTCGAGCGGGCCGCCGCCACTCTGCTTCGACAGGCCGAGCCAGGAGTCCGGATCGTCGCCGCGCTCGCCCTTGGGATCGTCCGTGCTCATCGTCCCGTTTCCTCATGCGCGCCCGGCCGGCCCCGGTCGAACCGCGCCTGCCGGGGCCGGCCGGGCGCTTCGATCCGGATTATAGGCTATCCCGCCCGGCGCTGACAGGACCAGCCCGTCCGTGTGTCCGGGCCGCCGCCTATTCCCCGATCTGCAGGATCAGGCCGCGTTCGCGCGCGGAGCGGAAGAAGCGCAGGAAGACGAGGACCGATACGGTGAGATAGGCGGCGTTCAGGGCGACGGCGTTGACCAGCAGGTCGGTCCGGAAGGTCTCGTCGACCAGGACCGCCCGCATCCCTTCGAAGACGTGGGTCGACGGCAGGATTCCCGCGATCCATTGCAGCCAGTCCGGCATGACCGAAAGGGGATAGTAGATGGCGCTGAACGGTGCGACCGCGAAGATCGCGAACCAGGCGATGCTCTCCGCGCCCAGGCCGTAGCGCATCAGCAGGCCGCACACGACCAGCCCGAACGACCAGCCCATGACCTGGAGGTTGGCGAAGAAGGCGATCAGCGGCAGCCCCATGTCGAAGATCGAATAGGCGTAGAGCCAGATCGCGAGCAGGGCGGCGGGGATCACCCCGATCAGCACGCGGATCGCCGACATCAGCGTCAGCGCGGCGACGAATTCACCGGGCCGGAGCGGGCTGACGAACAGGTGGCCGAGATTGCGCGACCACATTTCCTCCAGGAAGGAGAGGCTGACGCCGAGCGAGGCGCGGAACAGCACGTCCCACAGCAGGACGGCGGCAATCAGCACCCCGGCGGCCTGGACGAAAAACCCGGACTTGCTCGCCAGGAAGATCGTGAGGAAGCCCCACATGATCATCTGCAGGGTCGGCCAGTAGGCCATCTCCAGGATGCGCGGCCACGACCCGCGGTAGAGATAGACGTAGCGCAGGACCATCGCCCGGATGCGCCGCCATGTGCCGAACGCGCCCCGGGTCCCGGCGCCGGCGGCGTGCCCGCTCATGCCGCCCTGCCCTTTTGTTCGGGGCCCTTTCGGTCGGGAGGCCCGAATGCGCCCTGCCGGTCGCGCGCGATGTCGAGAAAGACATCCTCCAGATTGGCGCGGCCGTAGCGGCGGATCAGCTCGGCCGGGCTGCCCTGGTCGACGATCCGGCCGGCGCGCATCATCATCACCCGGCTGCACAGGCGCTCGACCTCGGCCATGTTGTGCGAGGCGAGCAGGATGGTGGCGCGCCGCGCATCCCGGTAGGCCTCGAGATAGGTGCGGATCCGGTCGCCGGTGTCCGGGTCGAGCGAGGCGGTCGGTTCGTCGAGCAGCAGGACGTCCGGCTCGTTGAGCAGCGCCTTGGCGAGCGCCAGCCGGGTCCGCTGCCCGGCGGAAAGGGTGCCGCTCGGCCGGTTCATGAATTCCGTCAGGTCCAGCTCCTCGGCCAGTTCGCCGATCCGCCGCGCCGCCCGCCCGATGCCGTAGAGCCCGGCGTAGACCTTCAGGTTCTCCCGCGCGGTCAGGCGCTTGGGCAGGTCGACATAGGGCGAGGAGAAATTCATCCGCGGCAGGGCGTCGTAGCGGTGCTTCAGCATGTCGACGCCGAGCACCGAAATCCGCCCCCTGGTCGGCAGGAGCAGGCCCAGGATCATCGAGATCGTCGTGGTCTTGCCGGCGCCGTTGCCGCCGAGCAGCGCCGCCGTCGTGCCCTCCGCCACGCTGAACGACAGGCGGTTGACGGCCAGCACGTCGTTGTAGGATTTGGTCAGCTTGGAAACCCGTATGGCGGCGGGCGGCACTTCGGCCTGGGCCACGCTCACCGCTCTGCTGCCGGGAACTGCATCAATCGCCTTGCGAACATCGCCTGTCTTCGCCAGTACTGAGGCCCGTTACCGAACCCTTTTTCCGGGCGGTCGGGCCCGGAAGCAATTCGCCCCCGGAAGCAGCTCGCCCCCGAAGGGGCCATGACAACCGGACAATGAGATCCAAACCCGCCGCGATCCAGCGTTTCACCGCCCCGAGACCGGGGCGGGTGCGCCTGCGGACGCTTGTCTACATAAGGTGGTTCGCCGTCGGGGGACAGTTGGCGGCGGTGCTGATCGTCAATTTCGGGCTGAACTATCCGCTGCCGCTGATCGCCTGCCTGGCGACGGTCGCCGTGTCGGCGGCGGTCAACATCGGCATCACGCTGACCCGGCCGATGAGCGGCACGCTCTCCGACCGGTCCGCGGCGCTCTGGCTGACCTACGACATCCTGCAATTGTCGACGCTGCTCTATCTCACCGGCGGCCTGCAGAACCCGTTCGCCGTGATGCTCCTGGCTTCGGTTGTGGTCTCGGCCTCGGTCCTGTCGCGCATCAGCACGCTCAGCCTCGGCCTGCTCGTCGCGGTCTGCATCAGCGTGCTCGCCTTCCGGTACGAGCCGCTGCCCGGGCCGGAACCGCTTCTCGAGCTGCCGGTGTTCTATGTGCTGGGCGTATGGCAGGCGCTGGTGATCGGCGGCCTGTTCATCGCCGCCTTCGTCGGCAGCGTCGCCGAGGAGGGCCGGCGCATGCAGGATGCGCTGAACGCGGCGCAGGTGGCGCTGGAACACGAGCAGCGCCTGTCGTCGCTCGGCGGGCTGGCCGCGGCGGCGGCCCACGAGCTCGGCACGCCGCTGGCGACGATCGCGGTCACCGCAAAGGAACTGAGCCACGACCTGAAGCCCGGCAGCCCGATGGCCGAGGATGTCGAGCTGATCCTGGAACAGACCGGCCGCTGCCGCGAAATCCTGATGGAGTTGAGCCGCAAGCCCGAGACCGAGGGCGGCGAGCCCTACAGCCGGCTGCCGCTCAGCACCATGCTCGCCGAAGCCGCCCGGCCGTACCTGACCGCGGCCGTCAATCTCACATACGAATTCCGCCCGGTCGGCGAGGCGCTGGGCAGCCCCGAGCCGGTCCTGACCCGCAGCCCGGAATTTCTGCGCGCCGTCGGCACCCTGATCCAGAACGCCACCCAGTTCGCCGAGGCCGAAGTCATCCTGCGGGCACGCTGGGACGACGAAACGGTGACCGTCGAGATCATCGACGACGGTCCCGGTTTTTCGGCACACTTGCTAGACCGCCTCGGCGAGCCTTATGTTTCGACTCGTGCCGGTGCGGACGGCGAAGGCGAGCATATGGGGCTGGGCGTGTTCATCGCCCAGAATCTGCTCAATCGTACGGGCGCCACACTCCGGTTCGCCAATCAGGATTGGTGGGACTGGTGGGGGGCCGGCGCCATCGTTCGGATAACCTGGCCGCGCCGGGAGCTCGAACACGCAACTTCGGAGACCGGACGTGTCGGAGAACACGCAGGACAGTAAAGGAAAACTTCTGGTCGTCGACGACGACCGCCCCCTGCGGCAGCGCCTGATCCTGGCGATGGAGCGGCGCGGCTTCAGCGTGGTGGCGGCGGAAAGCGCCGCCCAGGGCGTGGCCTGCGCCAAGTCGGAAATGCCGGACTACGCGGTGATCGACCTGCGCCTGGGCGACGGCAGCGGCCTCGACGTCGTGGCCGCCCTGCACGAGGTCAAGCCCGACTGCCGCGTCATCATGCTGACCGGCTACGGCAATATCGCGACCGCCGTCGCCGCCGTGAAGGCCGGCGCCGTGGACTATCTGCCCAAGCCGGCCGACGCCGACCAGATCGAGGCGGCGCTGCTCAACACCGACCGGCCGCTGCCCGGCCCGCCGGAAAACCCGATGTCGGCCGACCGGGTGCGCTGGGAACATATCCAGCGGGTCTACGAGCAGTGCGACCGCAACGTGTCGGAAACCGCCCGCCGGCTGAACATGCACCGGCGCACGCTGCAGCGCATCCTCAACAAATACGCCCCGCGCGAAACGCCGAATAACTAGGGGCGGCCAAGTGGGTGTGGCGTGCCGCAAAACGCGCAGCGCTGCAGCCACAATCCCCTCCCTCGGATTCCTCTGCGAAAGGGGCACTGACCGAATCCCCCCCTTGGGGGAGGGGCCAGGGGAGGGGTCGTCCGCCGCCACGCCGATGTCCGATCCCCGCACCGCAACAGAGGCCGCAGACCCCTCCCCCTGACCCCCTCCCCCAAGGGGAGGGGGGGAATGGTGCAGACCGGAGACTTGGGTAGCAGGTCCGATGACCGACGAAGAGAAACTTGCCGAGCGGCGCAAGAGGACGGGAACGATGACCGAGCCTCATGCAGACCCCGATTTCGACCCCGATACCGCGCCGGACCTGTCGCGCGGGGAATGGCCGGACAAATTCGACGGGGCCAAAGTCCGCCGCGGCCGTCCGCTCGATCCGCCCCCTACTTCCCCGGCGGCTTGATCATGCGGCCCAGCGGCTGGCCGCCGAACAGGTGGACGTGGAAGTGCGGCACTTCCTGCAGGCCGTGTTCGCCGATGTTGGTAAGCGCCCGGTAGCCTCCGTCCGTGATGCCGAGCATCTGCGCCGTCTCGCCGAGTGCGCGGACGAAGCCCTCGATCTCGTCGGCCGGGGCGTTGGCCGCGAAGTCGGTCAGGTCGGCATAGGCGCCTTTCGGAATGACCAGGACATGGACCGGCGTCTGGGGGTTGATGTCCCGGAAGGCCAGTGCATGGTCGTTCTCGTGGACCCTGTCGCAGGGAATCTCGCCGCGCAGGATTTTGGCGAAGATGTTGTTCGGATCGTAGCTCATCGGCCGGCCGGTCTCCCGGATATGCGGTTTTTCGGTCTTTCCGTTATGGGCCGTTATGGCGTCCGGCCGGCTTTCTCGGCAAGGCCCGAAGTGCCCTCGCGCCGCTCAAGTTCGCGCCACACCTGCTCCGGGCTCACGCCGCAGGCCGCCCACAGCACCAGCAGGTGATAGAGCAGGTCGGCGCTCTCGGACGCCAGCGCGTCGGCGTCTTCCGCCATGGCGGCAAGGATGGCCTCGACCGCTTCCTCGCCGGTCTTCTTCGCTACGGCCGGAACGCCGCCGGCGAGCAGCCGGGCGGTCCAGGAGGATTCCGGATCGGCGCCGCGCCGGCTCTCGACGGTTTCATACAGGACGTCCAGCACATGCCGGGCGCCCGAATTGCCTTGGGAATCGCGTTGGGCGTCGCGCTCGCTCACGCCGCTGCCTCCGCTGCCGTCTCCAGCGCCGCTTCCGGGGCCGCACGGTGCGGGCGCACCGGCACGCCGGCCGCCGCCATATGGGCCTTGGCCTCGGCGATCGTATAGGTGCCGAAATGGAAGATGGAGGCCGCGAGGACCGCTGAGGCGCGGCCCTGCGTCACGCCCTCGACCAGGTGGTCGAGCGTGCCGACGCCGCCCGACGCGATCACCGGCACCGGCACCGCATCGGCGATCGCGCGGGTCAGTTCCAGATCGAAACCGGCCTTGGTGCCGTCGCGGTCCATCGAGGTCAGCAGCAGCTCGCCGGCGCCATAATCCGCCATGCGCCGCGCCCAGCCGACGGCTTCGATGCCGGTCGGCGTGCGCCCGCCATGGGTGTAGATCTCGAAGCCGCCGGCGTTCGGGCCGTCCGCCGCCCGCTTGGCGTCGATGGCGACCACGATGCACTGGCTGCCGAACTTGTTGGCCGCTTCCTGCACGAATTCCGGCCGGCGCACGGCGGCCGTGTTGATCGAGACCTTGTCCGTGCCGGCGAGGAGCAGCTTGCGGATGTCCTCGACCTCGCGCACGCCGCCGCCGACGGTGACCGGCATGAAGCAGGAGGCGACCGTGCGGTCGACGACGTCGTAGATCGTGTCGCGGTTCTCGTGGCTCGCCGTGATGTCCAGGAAGCACAGTTCGTCCGCGCCTTCCCGGTCGTAGAGCTTCGCCTGCTCGACCGGATCGCCGGCATCGACCAGGTCGACGAAATTCACGCCCTTGACGACGCGGCCGTCCTTGACGTCCAGGCAGGGGATGATGCGGGTCTTCAGCATGCCGTCACCGGATGGGCCGGCGGGCGCGTCGCGGCGACGCCGCCGGCGGCGCGGCGATCATGCGCGCGCGGCGGCGAAAAGAAAAGTCCGGCCGCCGGTGACGGCCGGACCGGATCGGTGACCGCCCGGATGCCTTACGGCTGCGGAACGTAGCGGAGATACGGCTTCTCCGTGCGCCAGCCGTCCGGATACTTCTCCTTCGCGGCTTCGTCGGACACCGCGGGCACGATGATGCATTCCTCGCCGTGCCGCCAGTCGGCCGGGGTCGCCACCTGGTGCGCCGCCGTGAGCTGGCAGGAATCGATCAGCCGGAGGATTTCGTTGAAATTGCGGCCCGAGCTCATCGGATAGGTGAGCGTCGCCTTCACCTTCTTGTCGGGGCCGACGATGAAGACCGAACGCACGGTGGCGTTGTCCGCCGCGGTCCGCGCCCTGGCCTCGCCGCGCGCATTCGGGTGCAGCATGTCGTAGAGCTTGGCCACTGTCATCTCGGTGTCGCCGACCAGCGGGTAGGTCACCGCGGCGCCCTGGGTTTCCTCGATATCGTTCTTCCAGGCGTTGTGGTCCTCGACGGAATCGACCGACAGTCCGATGAACTTGCAGTTCCGCTTCCTGAATTCCGGCATCAGGCGCGCCACGCTGCCCAGTTCGGTGGTGCAGACCGGGGTGAAGTCCTTGGGATGCGAGAACAGCACGCACCAGCCGTCGCCGACATAGTCGTGGAAACTGATCTCGCCTTCGGTCGTGTCGGCGGTAAAGTTCGGCGCTTCGTCGCCAATTCTGACAGCCATCGTCTTCTTCCTCTATCGCTCGGCAGGCGGACGCCGGCTGTAGCGCCGGGCAATCCGCCCGGTTTGGCAGATGCACGGATTAACTAGTCGGTACGGGCAGCGGATCAATCTGCGCCGGCCGATTCGCCGGCATAGCGCTGGACGACGCGCGGCGAGGGATGCGCGTCGAAGCCCTGCTCGAAGGCAAGCGTCGTCAGGCGGCCCTCGAAGACAGACGGCAGTTCGCCGTGCCGCAGCAGGAAATCCGGGTTGCGCGGCCGGCCGTAAGCCTCGTTGCCCACCATGAAGGTCTCGTAGATCAGCCGCCCGCCCGGCTTCAGCAGCGCCGGCAGATGCGGCAGCAGCGGGCGGTGCAGGTAGTTGCAGACGATGACGATGCCGAACGGCCCGGCCGCGCCGAGGGCCCGGACCGTTGCGGCGGCGTCGCCGGCCTCCAGGTTCATCGTCAGCGCGGCAATGCCCTCGTCTTCCGCGGCCAGGGCGGCCAGCGCGGCGGTTTCCCGGTCCACGGCGGTCACCCGCCAGCCGCGCGCGCGGGCGAGCTTCGTGTGGCGCCCTTTGCCGGCTGCGAGGTCCAGGAGACGGCCGCCGTCCGCCGGAGCCGGCGGCAGGAAGCGCGCCACCCATCGGCTGGGTGCGGGAACGGCCGGTTCTGGTCTCGCCGGTTCGGTCATCGCGCCGCCGGGCCTTCCGTTGACGCGCAAAAATCCCTAAATGAATGCTATGAGGCGCGAACGCCGCGAGCATGGGCGTTGCCGCAATCAGGGTGCGCGATGATCCGTTACACCGTCCGCTGCGAGGCCGGCCACGAGTTCGAAGGCTGGTACAGGGATTCGAAGACCTTCGAAACCCTGCAGGCCGCCGGTGCGGTTTCCTGCCCCGACTGCGGCTCCGTCGCGGTGCGCCGCGCCCCGATGGCCCCGGCGCTCTCCGGCACCAAGGCGACCCGGCGCGACGTGCCGGCGCCTGCCGATCCCCCGCACGCCGATAGGGGCGGCGAAGAGGCCGATACGCCTGCCGCGCCGACGATCCCTTCGTCCGGGCCCGCCGGGCCGCCCGCGCCGGTCTCGGCCGAAGATGCCAAGCGCGTCCATGTCATGGGCAAGATCCGCGAGGCGATGGTGGAAATGCGCCGGCATGTGGAGAAGAACGCCGACTATGTCGGCCCCAAATTCGCCGACGAGGCGCGCAAGATCCACTACGGCGAAACCGGGCAGCGCAGCATTTACGGCGAAGCCACGGACGCCGAATCGGAGGCCCTGCGCGACGAGGGGATCGAGTTCGGCCGCATTCCCTGGGTCTCCAAGACCGACGCCTGAGCGTCTTCTGGCGCGCCGCAGGGTCCTCGCAAATCTCGCCCGCCGACGCGCCCGGCCTATTGCCCGACCTACTGGTTGTACTTGCCGCCGTCGACGTTGAAGGTCTGACCGGTCACGAAGTCGCTGTCCTCGCTCGCCAGGAACAGCAGCGTCCCCACCAGGTCTTCCGGCACCATGTCCCGCTTGATGGCGCGCGACTGCACGGTCGGCGTGCGGGCGACGTGAAGATCGGGGTGGTTGCGCACGCCTTCGCTCTCGGTCAGGCCGGGCGCGATACAGTTCACCAGGATGTTCATGTCGCCGAATTCCCGCGACGCCGACCGCGTGAAGGCGATGATCGCACCCTTCGAACAGACATAGTGCGCGAGGCCCGGCCCGCCGTAGTAGAAGGTGCCCGAGCTGATATTCACGATCTTGCCGCGTCCGTTCCTGAGCATGCTGGGAACGACGGCCTTGGTCGTCTGGACCGTGCCCCGCACGTTGACCGTCATCACCCGGTCCCATTCCTCGTTCGAGAGCTGCATGATCGGGGTCAGGCGCAGTTCGGCGAAGAGCGACGCGTTGTTGACCAGGATCTCGATCGGTCCGAACGCCGCTTCGGCGGCGTCGACCAGATTCGCAAGCGACCCGTCATCGGTCACGTCGGCGATCGCTCCGATCGCCTTGCCGCCCGCCTTCGCGATCTCGTCGGCCACGCGGGACGGATCGGCGATATCCGAGGCCACGACCCGGGCGCCCTCCGCCGCGAGCGCTTTCGCATAGGTTTCCCCGATGCCCTGGGCGGCGCCGGTGACGACCGCGACCTTCCCGTCCAGTCTGCTCATTCCAGTCTCTCCTCTGTCGGTCCGGCCGTCCTATCACCCCGGCGCCCGTTGGCAAGCGCGAAGGCGCAGGCCGAAATTGTCGTCGGGGCGAGGCCGCCGCTCAGGAGCAGTGCAACCCGGACCGTCTCCGACAATCGCCGGTCGAACCGATCGCCCGGAATGGCAGGATGGGGAAACTCTATTCGTTCCTGGACATCAGGTTCGAGACATCCAGGTTCTCGCCGATCCGGTGGAACGGCCGGCCGGAATCGCTTACCGCGATGACGACCACGATCTCGTCGCCGCGCGGGGCGTCGGTGACCGAGACCTGCATGGCGTCGAAATGGCTGAACGTCCACATTTCGTCCTTGTGATGCAGCGGGCAGTCGATCACCGTGCCCGGTCCGCCGATCTTCTTGGTCGACGGCATGATCGATTTCGCCGGCCCGACGATCGCGCGCACCGGCTTGCCCATCCTCGGGTGCATCACCGCCGCCGCGTGTTCGCGCTCGCCCTTCACGCCGACGATCGCCGCCTTGCCGTAGCTCGCGACCGACGCCCCGTCGATGCCGAGCGCGTCCATCGCCCGCTGCACCAGGAGCGCGCCGAGCTCGGCGCCGGCCTGCTGCAATTCTTCCAGTTCCTCGTCGTAGACCCCGGCATAGGGGTTCGCGATCACCGCGATGGCCGCGGCCTGGCGGGCCGCCGGCTCCACCGGCCGGTCGAGCTCGCGCCTTGTCTCCTCGACGACGGTGACGATCTTGCGGATCTTCATCCCGTTTTCTCCCGATCGTGGCAGGCATGACTGGTTCGGGGCACTATGCCACCGCCGATCCCGGTTGCAACGCCCGCGTTCGGCCTGCAAGCCTGCCTTCATGTTGTAGAATCGGGGTATGCCGGTCCGCCCGGTCCGCCGCAAACCGGATGAGCGATTTTGCGCCAAGAGCCCCGGCATCGCCGATGGAGCGCCGATAGATGAAGCCCGAAACACTGACCTTCCACAGCGTCGATGCGCGCGCCGTGGTTCTCAAGCTGAAACGCCCCGTCGTCGCCAGGATCGCGACCATTACGGAATGGCCGCTTATCCTGATCGACCTCAAAACCGAGGAAGGGATCGTCGGGCGCAGCTATCTGGAGCCCTACATCGTCAAGTCGATGCACTATCTCGTGCCGGCCTTGCGCGACCTGGCGGCGATGCTCAGGGGCCGGACGCTGGCGCCGGCCGAAATCTACGACACCGCGCGAAAGTCGCTGCACTTCGTCGGCTACGAAGGCCTGGCGATGATTGCCGTTTCCGGCATCGACATGGCGGCCTGGGACGCGCTCGCCAGGGCCGCCGGCATGCCGCTCTGCACCCTGCTCGGCGGGTCGCCCGGCCCGGTGCGCGCCTACAACAGCAACGGGCTCTGGCTCAAGTCGCCGTCAGAGGTCGCCGCCGAGGCCGTCGAGATCCGCGACGAAGGACAGTTCGAAGGCCTGAAGCTGCGTCTCGGCCGGGACAATCCCCGGGACGACCTCGCCACGATCGAGGCGGTTCGCCGGTCGGTCGGCGAGGACATGCATCTGATGATCGATTTCAACCAGGGCCTCGACATGGCGGAGGCCCTGCGCCGGTGCCACATGCTCGACGATCTGGGCCTCGCCTGGCTGGAAGAGCCGGTCGTCTACGACAATTTCGACGGCTACGCCCAGCTCGCCCGGGAGCTCAAAACGCCCCTGCAGATCGGCGAGAATTTCTACGGACCGCGCGATCTGCACAGGGCGTTGCGTGCGCAGGCCTGCGACTATGTCATGCCGGATTTCATGCGCATCGGCGGCGTCACCGGATGGATGCGCGCGGCGGCCATCGCCGGCGCGGCCGGTATCCCGATGTCGACGCATCTCTATCCCGAGATCGGCGCCCATATGATGCGGGTGACCGAGACCGCCCATTGGCTGGAGTGGCAAGACTGGGCCGAACCGATCCTGCAAAAGCCCTACGAGGTCAGGAACAGCCATCTGCACATCCCGGACGTGCCCGGCGTGGGCCTGGACTGGAACGAGGACGTCGTCGCCGGGCACCTGTACGAGGGCTGACGGCGTGAAGCCTTGCGAAGCCTGAGCCCGCGCATCCTGGCCAGAGCCTGTCCGTTTCTTTCGAAACCACCGACGCAACCGGGAACGCCCCTTTGATACGCCCCGCCCTTCGATACGCCCCGGCCAGAGGCCGGGGCTACTCAGGGTGAGGGTGAAATAAAGGTAGCCAAATTCCCCTCATCCCGAGTAGCCCCGGATTTAGTCCGGGGCGTATCGAGGGACGGCCTGAGCGACGTCGAAGGGGACGCCCTGCCGCCGTGGTTCAACCTTAGGCGGATATGCTCCAGCCGCCCCCGGGCGTTGCCCGGAACCGGCTCCGCGGCGTATCGAGGGGCGGACGGCAATAGCGTTACAAGAAAACAGGCGCATCCTTGGCCTCCTCCGCTCCTTCCGCCGCACTGGACGGCGGCGTTACCCATCGCCGCGTGCTCCGGCTCGCCGTGCCGATCATCCTGGCGAATGTCGGCCAGCCGCTGCTCGGCGCGGTCGATACCGCGGTCATGGGGCATCTGCCGTCGCCGGCCTATATCGGCGGCGTCGCCGTCGGCGCGCTGATCTTCAGTTTCCTGTACTGGGCCTTCGGTTTCCTGCGCATGGCGACCACCGGCTTCGTCGCCCAGGCGCGCGGCGCCGGCGACCACCAGGAAATCCGCGATGTCGCGCTGCGCACGGCCCTGCTGGCGGCGGCGCTCGGCCTCGCCATCGTCGCGGTGCAGGCGCCGGCGCAGTGGTTCGCCTTCTGGGCCGTGGAGGCGACGCCGCGGGTCGAGGGCCTGGCCGGCGCCTATTTCGACATCCGGGTCTGGGGCGCGCCGGCGGCGCTGCTGGTCTATGTCTGCATCGGCTGGCTGATCGGCATGGAGCGGACCGGCACGGTCCTCGCGCTCACCCTCTACATGAACGGCCTGAACATCGCGCTCGACCTGCTGTTCGTTCCGGTGTTCGGCTGGGGCATCGAGGGCGTGGCGCTGGCGACCCTGATCGCCGAGGTCTCGACCGCGGTCATCGGCCTGGCTGTCGTCGCGCGGCTGCACCGGCCGCTCGATGGAAGATGGCGCCTGCGCCGGCTGTTCGCAGACCGCAGCCGGACGGCCGGCCTGCTGCGCGCCAACGCCGATATCTTCCTGCGCACCCTGTGCCTGATCTTCGGCTTCGCCTGGTTCACCGCCCAGGGCGCGAAGCTGGGCGAGACGATGCTGGCGGCCAACGCCGTGCTGCTGCACTTCCTCATGTTCGTCAGCCACGGCCTGGACGGCTTCGCCTTCGCCGCCGAGGCGCTGGTCGGCGGCGCCATCGGCGGCCGGAACCGGGCGCAATACCGCGCCGCCGCCAGGCTGACCACCCTGTGGGCGGGGATCGTCGCGGCCGGCTTTGCGCTGGCCTATCTCGCGGCGGGCGGGCTCGTTATCGACACGCTGACCGACATAGGGGCGGTGCGCGAGACGGCCCGGGTCTACCTGCCCTGGGCCATCGCGATTCCGCTCGCCGGGGTGTGGAGCTTCCAGCTCGACGGCATCTTCATCGGCGCGACCCGGACCCGCGAAATGCGCAACGGCATGGCGCTGGCGCTTGTCGTCTACCTGGCCGCCGGCCATGCGCTGCTGGAAATCTGGGGCAACGACGGCCTGTGGCTGGCGCTCTGCCTCTTTCTTATCGCCCGGGCGGCCATCCTCTATCTCTGGCTGCCGCGCATCGCCGCGTCCTTCGGGAGGGGCGGAAATCCATCTTGAAATTGCCTCGTTTGCGCGCATCTATAGCGGCGGCACGGCGAACGGGTGCGATTCCTGCGCCCGGAGCGGGACCGTCCGGGTTCCGGCCGCCGCCGCCCGGCCGGCTTGGCCCAGCCATTCCCAGGCAATCTGGGACAAGCCGTTCAGCCGGGTTTTTTGCACTTATCGCTGCACCTGCCAGCTGCACATTTCAGGCGTTGGACCGAATGATCGAAGTTCAGTCGCTTACCAAGCATTTCGGCCCGATCCGGGCGGTCGACGACGTATCCTTTTCGGTCGAACGGGGCGAGGTGCTCGGCTTTCTCGGCCCGAACGGCGCCGGCAAGTCGACGACCATGAAAATGATCACCGGCTTCATCACCCCGACGGCCGGCACCGCCGCCGTGTGCGGCCACGACATCCGCACCGCGCCGATCGCCGCCAAGTCCCGCATCGGCTATCTGCCGGAGGGTGCGCCGCTCTACGCCGACATGACGGCGCGGAGCTTCCTGAACTTCATCGGCGCCAGCCGCGGCCTGGGCGGCGCCGAACGCGCCGGGGCGGTCGACCGGGTCGTCGAGATCGCGCAGCTTGATACGGTGCTCGACCAGCCGATCGAGACCCTGTCGAAGGGCTTTACCCGGCGGGTCGGCCTGGCCCAGGCGCTGCTGCACGATCCGGACGTGCTGATCCTGGACGAGCCGACCGACGGCCTGGACCCGAACCAGAAGCACCATGTGCGCCAGGTCATCAACGACATGGCGCCGGACAAGGCCATCGTCATCTCGACCCACATTCTCGAAGAAGTCCACGCGGTGTGCAGCCGGGCGATGATCATCGCCCAGGGCCGGCTTCTGGCCGACAGCACGCCCGCCGAACTCGAAGCGCGGGCGCAGCACCACAATACCGTCACCCTGCGCACCCTCGCCATGCCGCCCGCCGAAGAGCGCACCGCGCTCGGGCAGCTCGACGGCGTGCTCACGGTCGAGGAAGGCGGCTCGGCCGGCGAGCCGGTGTTCCGGGTCATCCCCAAGGAGGGCGCGAGCGTGCTGCCGGCGGTGACCGCCTTCGTCGCCGAAAAGGGGTGGAAGGTCGACGAGCTGCGCCTGGAGCAGGGCCGGCTGGACGACGTGTTCCGCGAACTCACCGCCCCCGGCGCGGCCGACACCGGTGCGGAGGCTGCGCAATGAGCGCCGCCCGCACCGTCGCCGTTATCTTCCGGCGCGAGTTCGCGGCCTATTTCGCCAGCCCGGTCGCCTATGTCTTCCTGATCGTCTTCCTGGCCCTGGCCGGGGCGCTGACCTTCTTCTTCGGCAACTTCTTCCTGCGCAACCAGGCGGATCTGGACGCCTTCTTCGTCTTCCACCCCTGGGTCTACCTGTTCCTGATGCCGGCGATCGCCATGCGGCTGTGGGCCGAGGAGCGCAAGACCGGGACGGTCGAGCTGCTGTTCACCCTGCCGATCGCGACCTGGCATGCCGTTATGGGCAAATTCCTGGCGGCCTGGCTGTTCGCCGGCATCGCGCTGGCGCTGACCTTCCCGATCTGGCTCACCGTGGCGAGCCTGGGCGCGCCCGATCACGGGCCGATCGTCGCCGGCTATCTCGGCAGCTTCCTGATGGCCGGCGGCTATCTCGCCATCGGCTCCTGCCTGTCGGCGACGACCAGGAACCAGGTCATCGCCTTCGTGCTGGCCGCGATCGTCTGCTTCGTCTTTTCGATGGCGGGCGCAGAGGTCGTGCTCGGCCTGATCCGGGATTTTCTGCCCCAGGATTTCGTCAACCTGGTCGCGTCCTTCAGCTTCCTGAACCATTTCGCCGAAATGCGCAAAGGCGTGATCGACCTGCGCAACCTGCTCTACTTCCTCTCGGTCATCGGCGTGTTCCTGTTCGCGACCGTGCTGGTCCTCGACCTCAAGAAGGCGGAATAGGCCGATGGCGTTCCTCAACGACCGGCGCAGCCTCACGATCGCCACCCTGATCGTCGCCTTCGTCTTCCTGTTCGCCTTCAATGCCTTTGTCGGCAACGCCCTTGTCGGAATCGCAGGGCGCAACGTCTCGGTCGATCTGACCGAAGACGCGGAGTTCACCCTGTCCGACGGCACCGTGCGGGTGTTGAAATCGCTCGAAGAGCCGATCGTCCTGCGCCTGTTCCTCTCGCCCGCGCTGGTCGACCGGGTGGCCAGCTACGGACCGGCGGCGGAGCGGGTGCGCAACCTGCTGGAGCGCTACGCCGCCCTTGCGGACGGCAAGATCCGGCTGGAGACCTACCGGCCCGAGCCCTATTCGGTCGACGAGGACAAGGCCGAGGCCTACGGCATGGAAGGTGTGCCGATCGATGCCAGCGGAACGATGGTCTATTTCGGCCTCGCCGGGACCAACACGGTGGATGCGGAAGAAAAGATCGCCTTCTTCCATCCGTCCCGCCAGCGCTTCATCGAATATGACATCACCCGGCTGGTCTACAGCCTGGGCGTGAAGAAGAAGGTTGTCGGCCTGATCGCCGGCCTGCCGATCGACGGCACCTTCAGCATGCAGGGCGGCATGCAGCAGCCCTGGCCGATCATGGACGAGGTCAAGAAGCCCTTCGAGGTCGAGACGATCGACGAAACCAAGGACAGCATCCCGGACAATATCGACGTGTTGATGATCGTCCATCCGCGGAGCCTGTCCGACAAGGCGCTCTACGCCATCGACCAGTTCGTCCTGAAGGGCGGCAAGGCGCTGATCGCGCTCGATCCGGTGCCGGAGACGGCGCCGCGGCGCCGCACCTTCATGGGCGCCGGGCCGGTCCCGCCCGGTTCGGACCTGCCCAAACTGCTCAAGGCCTGGGGCGTGGACTACGACAGGGATGCCGTCGCGACCGACGCCAACCGCTTCATCCGGATACCCTATAACTACCAGGGCCAGACGGTCAGCGTGCCCCACATCGGCTATCTGGAACTGCGCGAGGAAGACCGCAGCGCGGCCGACCCGGTCACCGCCCAAATCAAGACCCTGATCTTCGGCATTCCCGGCCACTTCGCGAAGGCCGAGGGCGGCAGCACAACCGTCACGCCGCTGGTGACGACGACCGAGGTCGCCGCGGCCGGGAAGTCGGCGGACTACCGGCAGCAGCCGGACCTGCTCAGCCTCTACCGGAACTATGTCCCCGGCGACCGGAAACTGTGGCTCGCGGTGCGCGTAACCGGCAACGCGACCAGCGCTTTCCCGAAAGGACCGCCGATCGAGGAGGAAGCCGGGACCGGGGACAAGAAGGACGACGGGAACGAGGCCGCCGGGGACGAAGCGAAACAGGCAAAGAAACCGGCCCATATCGCGAAGTCGCAAAAGCCGCTGAACCTCATTCTGGTCGCCGATGCCGACTTCATGGAAACCGGTTTCTGGGCCCAGAAAGCCAATGCCGGCGAGGGCGCGGTGTATGTGCCGTTCGCCAACAACGCCGACTTCGTCGTCAACGCGCTTGACGACCTGGCCCGCCCTGAACCCCTGATCGGCCTGCGCGGGCGTGGCGCGCCGGTCCGGCCGTTCACGGTGGTCGACGATCTGCGCAAGGCGTCCGAGAACAAGCTGCGCGCCAAACAGCTCGAACTGTCGCAACAGCTCGAAGACCTCAGGAAGAAAATCGCCGATACCCGGACCAGGGCCGCGGACGGCAAGACCGTCCTCACCGCCGAGCAGGAGGAAACGCTGCGCGGCTATCTGGCGAAATTCATCACCGTCCGGCAGGAGCAGCGCGCCGTCCTCGCCGACCTGCGCAAGGATGTCGAGGCGCTGGAGGCGCGCACCAAATTCTACAATATCGCGCTGATCCCGCTGCTCGTCGCGGTGCTCGCCATCATGGTCGCGGTGTGGCGCGCGCGCCGGCGCCGCCGGCGCTACGAAACCGCCTGAGCGCGCCCCTCGTTCCGGAACCGCCCCGCAATGATCACGCAAATGACAATGCCGTCATGAACAAAACCGGCTTCCTGATCCTGACCGCCGTGACCGCCGCCCTGATCGCCGGCGCGGCGGCGCTGCGGCCGGCGGCGACCACCACCGGGCCTGCGGCGGGTGCCCGGTTCTTCCCGAACCTGGACGCGAAGGCTGTCAACGCGGTGGACCGCCTGCGCGTCACCGCCGAGGGCAAGAATTTCACCCTGGAGCGCAAGGCCGGTACATGGATCGTCCGCGAGAAGGGCGGCTATCCGGCGACGTTCGCCAGAGTAAAGGAGGCGCTGGTCTCGCTGTCGCAGCTCAAGCAGTTCGAACGCAAGACCAGCGACCCGTCGCGCTACGACAGGCTCGATCTCGAGGACCCCGCGAAAAAGGGTGCGTCGTCCAAGCGGCTGACCGCTTTCGCCGGCGGCAAGGCCGTGGCCGACGTGATCGTGGGCAAGAGCAATGCCAAGGAAATCCTGTTCGGCCGCTCGCTGGTCTATATCCGCCTGCCCGAAGACAGGCAGAGCTGGCTCGCTGCGGGTGATCCGAAACTGGCCGCCGAGATCGGCGACTGGCTGGACCGCGCGGTGCTCGATGTCAAGACCGGGCGGATCCGGGAAGCGGTCCTGACCGCGGCCGCCGGCACGGAGAAGGACGCGGCCGAACCTGCTCGGGTAATCGTGGGCAAGGAAAAGGCCGGCGACGCCGAATTCGCCCTGCGCAACATGCCGGAAGGCCGCGAGATCAAGGGCGAGCGCTTCCTGCGCTATATCGGCGAGAGCCTCGACAAGCTGACGCTGGAAGACGTCAGGCCGGCGGGCGAGATCGACTTTGCCGGCAAGGCCGCGGGCGCCGCCGTCTTCCGGACCTTCGACGGCCTGGTCGTCACGGCAAGGCTCGCCCGGACCGGCAAGCCGGACGAGGACGACAAATACTGGATGACCTTCCGGGCCGGTGTCGACGAAGCGGCGCTGCTGAAGGAAAAGCCGAAGAAGGGCTCCGACCTCAAACCGGCCGCCGAAGTCCGCAAGCAAGCCGCGGCGATCAACGCGCGGACCGCCGGCTGGGCCTACAAGGTCTCGTCCACGGTCACCCGTTTCCTGCGCTACACCATGGCCGACATCCTGAAACCGGCCGCGGAGAAGAAAGACGGGGACGATGCGGCCAAACCGGCCGACGCGACGGCCAATTCCGGCGACGGCGACGCCGCGAACGACGAAGACGCACCTGACAAGAAAGAAGAGTAACGTGCGGGCTCCGGCGCCGCCGGTGCGGCGCGTCTGATTGCCGGGCAAAGGGTGTCTCGCCACCGCAAAACCGGCGGGTTATGATCCGACCATAGGGTTGTATCGGCAAGCCGCTGCGCCGCCGGCGCGGCCGCGGCGGATCGGGAGGAACGGCATGGCCGGCGACTTCATCGACATTCCCGCTGCGGACGGCGGCACGTTCCAGGGCTATCTCGCCCTGCCGGAGGGCGGCAAGGGCCCCGGCCTGATGATCCTGCAGGAAATCTTCGGCGTGAACGAATCGATCCGCGCGACCTGCGATTACTTCGCCGAAGAGGGCTATGTCGTCCTCGCGCCGGACATGTTCCACCGGCTCGAGAAGCGGGTCGAGCTCGGCTATTCCGACGAAGAACGCGCCCGGGCGTTCGACTTCCTCGGCCGGTTCGATTTCGGAAAGGCGGTCGAGGACATGACCGCCACGGTCGGGCACCTCAAGGGCATGGACGCGGTGCAGGGCCAGGGCAAGGGCGGCGCCACCCAGGTCGCCGCGCTCGGCTACTGCCTGGGCGGCGCGCTGGCCTACCAGGCGGCGGCCCATTGCGGCGTCGCAGCGGCGGCCAGCTATTACGGCGTGCAGATCGAGAAACAACTGCACCTCAAGGACAAGATCGCCTGCCCGACGGTGCTGCATTTCGGCGGCGAAGACGAGCATGTCCCGATGGAGGCGGTCGAGCAGGTCCGCGAGGCTTTCGCCGACAAGGACCATGTGCTGGTCAACGTCTACGAAGGCGCACCCCACGGCTTCGCCAACCGCTTCCGCGACAGCTACGACAAGGCGGCGGCCGGCATGGCGCACTCCCGCACCATCGCGCTGCTGCGCGGCACCATGGGGCCGGGCTACGACCTCGAGCATCTCTGGGACATGCACTGCTACTACGAGTTCGCGACCCGCGACGTCGACGCCACGATGGCGACGATGGTGGCGCAGCCCTACGTCAACCACATCCCGACCATGACCGGCGGCGTCGGCTATACCGAGCTGCACCGCTTCTACAAGAACCATTTCGTCAACGCGAACCCGGACGATACGGCGCTGATCCCGGTCTCGCGGACCGTCGGCGCCGACCGGGTGGTCGACGAGATGATCTTCGAGTTCACCCACGACCGGGAGATCGACTGGATGCTGCCCGGCGTGGCGCCGACCGGCCGGCGGGTGCGCATCCCGCTGGTCGCCATCATCAATTTCCGCGGCCCGAAGCTGTATCACGAGCATATCTACTGGGATCAGGCTTCCGTTCTGGTCCAGATCGGCGTGCTTGACGCAAAGGACCTGCCGGCCGCCGGCATGGCAACGGCGGAAAAGATGCTCGACGAGACGCAGCCGTCCAACACGCTCATGCAGCGCTGGGCCGAGAGCGCCCCGGCGGAAGCCGCCGAATAGGCCGGCACCGGCCGACCGGAAAAAACCCAGGGAGGAAACCATGACCCATCTCGACCGCAGGCAGTTCCTGCAATCGGCCGGCGCGGCCGGCGCCGCGACCGGCCTCGGCTCGCTGCTGTTCAACCGGGCGGCGGCGGCCGCCATCGGCGATACGCTCACCATCGCCTATCACGTCCCGCTGCCGGCCTGGGACCCGACGACCGGCCTGTCCTCGGTCAACCCGCAGCTCATGTCGATCTACAAATGCGTGTTCGACCAGTATGTCGACCAGAATGCCGACCTGAGCTTCCGGCCCGGCCTGCTGACCAAGTGGGGCTGGACCGACGGCAAGACGAAGATCCGCATGGAAGTGCGCCAGGGCGCCAAATGGTCGGACGGCACGCCGATCACGGCGCAGGACATCGTCTGGAACCTGCAGCGCGTCGCCAACCCGAAAACCGGCAACCCGGTCGGCTTCATCTGGGCCTCGGTCGCCAACCTGAAGGCCGAGGGCAACGTCGTCACCGGCGACGTCAATCAGTATACGCCGGACCTGTTCAAGTGGATGGCGTTCCTCACCGCCTACGTCCTGCCGCCGCATCATTACCAAAAGGTCGGCAAGGCGGGCTTCGAGAAGCAGCCGATGGGCTCCGGCCCCTACATGGTGGACGAGTTCCAGCGCGGCTCCTTCGTGCGCCTGAAGGCCAATCCGAACTACTGGGGCGACGCGCCGGCCTTCAAGACCGTCGTGTTCAAGTTCGTCACCGATCCGGCGGCGCGCATCGCCGAGATCGAGAGCGGCCGCTCCGACCTCACCCTCAACATCCCGTTCGAGGAATACGACCGGCTGCGCGCGAAGGACGGCCTCGACGGCGTCGCGACTCCCGTGTCCGACATCGCCATGATCTTCTTCAACGATGTCGAGCCGATGACCGATATCAACGTCCGCAAGGCGGCGGTGATGGCGGTCGACAAGAAGGCCATCGTCGACCGGCTGCTGCGCGGCTACGGCGTGCCCATCGAGACCCTGCTGGCGCCGCCCTACACCGGCTTCGATCCGAACGTGAAGACGCCCTACGACCCGAAGGGCGCGGCAGACCTGCTCGCGAAATCCGGCTATTCGAAGGACAAGCCGGTCAAGTTCAAAATCCAGACGACCCGCGGCTACATCGCCAAGGACTACGAGGTCATCCAGGCCATCGTCGGCATGTGGCGCAAGGTCGGCATCCAGGCCGAGATCGAGGTCTACGAGGTTGCCAAGCATTTCGAACTGCGCGCCCAGGACAAGCTCGCTCCGGCGGCCTTCTACAACTGGGGCAACTCGATCGGCGATCCGACGACCTCGACCGGCCACGCCATGTTCGGCCCGTCGCCGCACTCGACCTGGGACACCAAGGATCTCGACGGCATGATCGGCCCGCTCTGGGGCGAGAAGGACGAGGCCAAGCGGATCGCCGGCTGGCAGAAGGTCAACCGCTATATCGCCGAGAAGGCCTACGTCTTCCCGCTCTACCAGCAGGTCCAGCCGGTCGTGTTCAAGACGGGCCTGAAATTCAAGGGCCACTTCGCCAACTTCGTCCTGCCCCAGGCGATGTCGAAGGGGTAGGAGGCGGTATTCCTGCCGATGGAAGTTTGCCGGCTCGGCGTGCGCGATCGCAGCCGGGCCGGCTCCGCCGCAAAACCCCCGACAATGCCACCCCGGACGGAGCGCAGCGACGATCCGGGGTCCAGAGCCGACCCGAAAGTCGGCACAGGCGGCCCTGGACCCCGGCTCTCCCTCCGGTCGGCCGGGGTGACACGGTTGGTTTTTTAGGCAAGATGCTCCCGGTCGAAGGGGCGGAGAGACAAGGTATCTCTGCCGCCTGCGAAAACTCCGGGCTGACGCCGCAGACCCATGTCCTGGTCCTTCCTGCTCCGCCGGCTGCTTCTGGCGATCCCGACACTGTTCGGCGTGGCGGCGATCGTGTTCGTGCTGCTGCGGGTCGTGCCGGGCGATCCGATCGCCATGCTGATCGGGCCGGGGGCGACCGAGGCGGACATCGCCGCGTTGCGCCGGCTCTACGGGCTGGACGAGAGCATCGCCCTCCAGTTCGTCTACTATCTGGAGGACTTGGCCCGCGGCAATTTCGGCACCTCGATCTCGATGCGCCAGGACGTGATGGAACTGGTGCTCGGCCGCCTGCCGGTGACGATCGAACTGTGCCTGATCGCCATGCTCGTCGCGGTCGCCCTCGGCGGGGCGATGGCGCTCGCCGGCGCCTACTGGCGCGGCCGGGCCGGCGAAGCCGCCGTCGACGGCGCGGCCGGCTTCGTCTTGGCGATCCCGGACTTCCTGTGGGCGCTGCTGTTCATCCTGTTCGTCGTCGTCTTCGCGCTCGACGGCCTGCCGATCTCCGGCCGGATCGGCCATGACGTCGGCTTCCGCGGCGCGACCGGCTTCCTGCTGATCGAGAGTTTCGTCCGCCTGCGCTTCGACGCCTTCGGCTCGGTCCTGCTGCACACGGTCCTGCCGGCCTTTGCGCTCGCGCTGCCGCTGGCGGCGATCATCGCGCGGGTGCTCAAGACCTCGATCGCCGAAGCGATGACCCAGGATTATATCCTGATGGCGCGGGTCAAGGGCTTCTCCCGGGCGCGCATCGTCTGCCGCGAAGCCCTGCGCAACGCGCTGGTGCCGACCGTGACGCTGACCGGCGTCCAGTTCACCTTCCTGGTCGGCGGCACGGTGCTGGTCGAGAAGATCTTCTCCTATCCCGGCATCGGCAACATGGCGATCGACGCCGTCATCAACCGCGACCTGCCGCTGATCCAGGGTCTCGTGCTGACCTTCGCGGTGCTGTTCATCGCGGTCAATCTGCTGGTCGACATGAGCTACGCCCTGCTCAACCCGCGGATGCGCCATGGCTGAAGCGGCGGCCCTTCCCGGTTCGATACGAGGGCGCGGCAGTACTGTCAGCCGGCTGCTGGCGAACCAGCGAGTCGTTTTCGGCGGCGCGGTCCTGCTGTTCTTTGTGCTCGCCGCCGCCTTCGCGCCGCTCATCGCGCCCCACGACCCGGTCGAGCAGGATCTGCTGCTGCAATACGTTCCGCCCTTCTGGTCGGACAAGGCGGAAGCCGGCTACCTGTTCGGCACCGACAATCTCGGCCGGGACATCCTGTCCCGCCTCATCTACGGCGCGCAGATTGCGCTTTTCGTTGCGATTGCCGCCGCGGCTGCTGCCGGGCTGCTCGGCACGGTGCTCGGCCTGCTCGCCGGTTATCTCGGCGGCTGGGTCGATGCCGTCATCTCCCGGCTGGTCGAGGTCTGGATGGCCTTCCCGGCGGTCCTGCTGTCGATCGTGCTGGTCGCGGTGATGGGCACCGGCCTGCATTCCGTCATCATCGCCATCGCCGTGATCGACTGGACCCGCTTCTGCCGGGTTGTGCGCGCCGAAACCATGGCCCAGAAGCAGCAGGATTATGTCGCCTCTGCCGTCACCGTCGGGCTCGGCCGCATGGGCATCCTGTGGCGCGAGATCCTGCCCAATGTGCTGCCGCTGCTGCTCGTCCTGTTCACGCTCGAAATGGGCATCGCCGTGATCGTCGAGGCCATTCTCAGCTATGTGAACCTGTCGCTGGCCTCCGATTTCCCGACCTGGGGCACCATGATCGCCGACGGCCGGAAATATGTGAACCAGGCGCCCTGGCTGATGATCCTGCCGATCGTCTGCGTCATCGCCCTCGTCCTGGCGCTCAACGCGCTGGGCGACGGGCTGAAGGACGCGCTCGATCCGGTGATGCGGAAATGACTGCCGAGACGCCGGAAGGGCCGATCCTCTCGGTCCGCAATCTCCATCTGGCGATCGCCGGACCGCGCCGGCAGACGCCGATCCTGCGCGACGTCTCGCTCGACATTGTCCCCGGCGAGGTCCACGGGCTGGTCGGCGAATCCGGCGCCGGCAAGACGATGATCGGCAAGGTCATCCTCGGTATCCAGCCGTCCCGGGCTGTCATTACCGGCGGTTCGGTGCGGTTCGACGGCCGCGACATCACCCATCTGCCCGAGCGCGACCGACGCAGCCTGATGGGCCGGGGCCTCGGCCTGATCCCCCAGGATCCGATGACCTCGCTCAACCCGGCCACCCGCATCGGCGGGCAGATCGCCGACGTGCTGCGCCTGCATCTCGGAATGGACCGGGCCGGCGCCCGCGCGCGGACGCTGGAGCTGCTGAACGACGTCCATATCCGGAACCCGGAGCGGGTGATGCGCCAGTATCCCCACGAGCTCAGCGGCGGTATGCGCCAGCGCGTGCTGATCGCCATCGCCTTCGCCTGCCGGCCCAAGCTGATCGTCGCCGACGAGCCGACGACCGCGCTCGACGTGACCGTGCAGCGCCAGGTCCTTGCGCTGATCAAGGAGATGCAGGCGCAGGAAGGCGCGTCGATCCTGTTCGTCACCCACGATCTCGGCGTCGTCGCCAAGGTCTGCGACCGGGTGACGGTGCTGCATGGCGGGCGGGTCCTGGAAGCCGGCGATACGCGCCGGATCGTCGAGGCGCCGCAGCACGACTACACCAAGGCCCTGATGGCCGCGACGCCGCGCCACGACCGGCCCGGCGACCTGCTCCAGCCGGTGCCGGAGGCGCTGACCGCGCGGCTCAACGAAGAGGCGCTGGCCTACGACGCCGCGCCCGATGCGATGGGGGCGGGCCGTGGCTGAACCCGCGCTCCTCGAAGCGGCGGGACTGCGCCTGTCGCTGCCGGACTACAGCCGCAAGCCGCCCTTCGGCGCCGCGCCCTTGGTCGATATCCTGCACGGCATCGACCTGACGCTCGCGCCCGGCGATACGCTGGGCATCGTCGGCGAAAGCGGCTCCGGCAAGACCAGCCTGGGGCGGACGCTGGTTCGTCTCTACAAGCCGACAGCCGGCAGCCTGCTGTTCGACGGGCAGGACATCACCGGCCTGCCGGAGGACCGGCTGCGCCCCTTGCGCGCCCGGTTCCAGATGATCTTCCAGGACCCGCAATCCTCGCTCAATCCGCGCCGCCGGGTGGCCGAGATCGTCGCCCGGCCGCTCCGCCTCCACGGCCGCGCGGCGACGGGAGCGGAAGCGCGCAAGCAGGTCGACGCCCTGCTCGAGCGCGTCGCGCTGCGGCCGGTCCACGGCGAGCGCTATCCCCACGAGCTTTCCGGCGGCGAGCGCCAGCGCGTCGGCATCGCCCGGGCCATCGCCTTGCAGCCGCGCCTGGTGGTGGCGGACGAGATCGTCTCCGGCCTCGACGTTTCGAGCCAGGCGCAGATCCTCGCCCTGCTGCGCGAGTTGCGGCAGGACCTCGGCCTCGCCCTGCTGTTCATCAGCCACGACCTTTCCGTCGTGCGCACCGTGTGCGACCGGGTTATGGTGATGCTGAACGGCCGGGCGGTCGAACAGGGCGATTGCGCGGCGATCTTCGCGGCGCCGAAGCACCCCTATACGCGCCGGCTCTTGAACGCGATCCCGCTGCCCGACGTCGACCCGGACTGGGTTGCCCGGACGGCGGAGAACGAACTGGGAGAGACACTGACGATGACTGTGAAAGACAGCGTGGCGCTGGTCACCGGCGCCAACCGCGGCGTCGGCGAAGCCTTCGTGCAGGCGTTGCTCGACCGCGGCGCGGCGAAGGTCTACGCCGCCATGCGCTCGACCGAAGGCTACGAACCACCGGACGGCCGCGTGCAGCCGGTCGCGCTCGACGTGACCGATCACGGCGCGGTCGCAAAGGCGGCGGCCGGGTGCGGCGACGTCACCCTGCTGGTCAACAATGCCGGCGTGAACCACAACCAACCGATCTCCGCCGACGCGGCGCAGCAGAACGCACGCGAGGAGATGGCGGTCAACTATTTCGGCACGATGGAAATGTGCCGGCAATTCGGCCCGGTCCTCGGCGCCAACGGCGGCGGCGCCATCGTCAACATGCTGTCGATCCTGGCCCGGGTGAACCTGCCGATGATCGGCACCTACTGCGCGTCGAAGGCCGCGACCCTGTCGCTGACCCAGGGCGTGCGCGCCGAACTGGCAGCCCAGGGCACGCTGGTCGTGGCCGTCATGCCGGCCGCGATCAACACCCGCATGGGCGACATGAACCCGCCGCCGCTCGAAGAGCCGGCAGACGTCGCCAACGCGGCGCTCGACGCGGTCGAGGCCGGCGAAGAGGACATCTATCCCGGCGTCGTCGCCGGCGGCGTCAGCCAGGGCCTCGCCGCCGACCCCAAAGGCGTCGAGAAACAGTTCGCCGAATATCTGCCGGGATAGGGCTGGTCGGTGGCGGGGCGGAACAGGTCCTCCCGGTCGGGCGCTCTCTCGCGTGCCTCCGCACCCTCCCATGCCACCCCGGACGCCCCGCAGGGGCGATCCGGGGACCAGAGCCACAGGCCGGACCTCACCGCGCGACCCATTCGGCAGGCTCAGGGCAGGCTCTGGACCCCGGCTCTCCGCTTCGCTCCGGCCGGGGTGACAAGCGGAGGTTGTTTGTGGGAAGGAATGACGGGCCGCGCAGGGTGGGATGCCCTTGCGGCTCCGGCGTTACATCCGCTACGCAAGGGACCGTAACGAATGCCCGTTCCCTACTACGACTGGGCCGCTGGCCATGCGGCGATCCGGCCGGACGCCCTGGCCCAGGTCGATATCCAGAACGGCCGCAGCTACACCTATGCCCAGATGGACGAGCGCTCGGCGCGGCTGGCGCGCTGGCTGCAGGATCGCGGCGTCGGCCACGGCGACCGGGTCGCCATCCTGGCCTATAACGGCCCGGAATTCTTCGAACTGGAATTCGCTGCCGGCAAGACCGGTGCGGTCATGGTGCCGCTGAACTGGCGCCTGGCGCAGCCGGAACTGGACTATATCCTCGGCGATTGTGCGCCGAAGGCGCTGATCCACGATGTCGAATTCACCGCGATGTGCGATGCCCTGCGCGACAGCTGCGCCATCCCGCACGGCCTGACGATCGACGTGGAAAGCGCAGACAATCCCTACGATGCGGCGCTGGCGTCCGTGCCGCCGGAGCCGGCAATCGAGGCGCTGACCCACGACGATCTCGCGATGATCATGTACACCTCCGGCACGACCGGGCGGCCCAAGGGCGCGATGATCACGCACCGGATGCACCTCTACAACTGCATCAACCTGGGGTTCACCAGCCGGCTCTCGCCGGACACGATCCAGCTCGTCGTGCTGCCGCTGTTCCACACCGGCGGGCTCAACTGCTACACCAACCCGGTGCTGCACGCCGGCGGCCAGAACATCATCATGCGCGAGTTCGAGCCGGCCGCCGCGCTCGACTATATCGGCGACCCGGCCCTCGGCATCACCCACTTCTTCGGCGTGCCGGCCCATTACCAGTTCATGATGCAGGCGCCGAATTTCGAGACCGCGGACCTGTCGCGCCTCGTCATGTGCGGCGTCGGCGGCGCCTCCTGCCCGGTGCCGATCCTCGAAGCCTGGCTCGACCGCGGCATACCGCTGGTCCAGGGCTGGGGCATGACGGAGACCAGCCCGGCCGGCCTGTTCCTCGATATCCGGGATACTCGCCGCAAGGCCGGATCGGCCGGCAAGCCGGTCATGCATACGGAAATCAGGATCGTCGACGGCACGGGCAGCGACGTGCCGCAGGGCGAGACCGGCGAACTGCTGATCCGCGGCCCCAACGTCACGCCCGGCTACTGGAACAGGCCGGAAGCGACCGAGGCCGCCTTCGTCGACGGCTTCCTGAAGACCGGCGACGCCGCCCGGATGGACGGGGAAGGCTTCGTCTATATCGTCGACCGCTGGAAGGACATGTATATCTCCGGTGGCGAGAATGTGTATCCCGCCGAGGTCGAGAGCGTGATCTACCAACTGCCGCAAATCGCCGAAGCGGCGGTGATCGGCGTGCCCGACGAGCGCTGGGGCGAGGTCGGCAAGGCGGTCGTCGTCGTCAAGCCCGGCGAGAGCCTGAACGAGCAGGAGCTGATCACCCATTGCCTCGCCAACCTCGCCCGCTTCAAGGTGCCGGCCTCGGTCGCCTGGACGGACGTGCTGCCGCGCAACGCGACCGGCAAGGTGCTGAAATGGGAATTGCGCAAGGACTATGTGCCGGCGGCGTGACGCAGGCGGCTCACTGTGGAAACGGATAGAGGCATGATCCCGCTCAAACCCATCGCCGACCTGCCGACCCATGAGGTCGTCAACATGCCGCCGCTGATCGGCGACCAGGACCTGTGGGCCGGCGACGTCGCGCTGCGCGAGGCGGTGGCGCGGGAAGGCGCGGCAGAAGCCGCCGGCCGGCTGGCGGAATTCGGCCGGCTGATGGGCAGCGACGCGGTCTTCGAGAAGGCCGAGCAGGCGAACCGGCATGTCCCGGAACTGCGCGCCTTCGACCGCCACGGCCGCCGGATCAACCAGGTCGCCTATCATCCGGCCTATCACGACCTGATGGAGATCGCCGTCGCCAACGGCGCGCCGAACCACGCCTGGATCCACGGCGGGCCGGGCGCCCATGCCGCCAACATGGCGGTCGTCTACCTGTTCAGCCAGGCGGAAAGCGGTGTCCTGTGCCCGATGGCGATGACCTATTCGGTCATGCCGGTGCTGCGGAACAATCCGGGCGGCCCTAATGGGATCGCGGACGAGTGGATGCCGCGGCTGCTTTCGGCCGAGTACGATTCCCGCGATATCCCGGCGGCCGAAAAATCCGGCGCGCTGGTCGGCATGTTCATGACCGAGAAGCAGGGCGGCTCCGACGTCCGGGCCAATTCCACGACCGCCGCACCGGCCGGCGCTAAGACCGGCGAGGGCGCGGCCTATCGCCTGTCCGGCCACAAATTCTTCTGCTCGGCGCCGATGTGCGATGCCTTCCTGACCCTGGCATACACCGAAGGCGGCCTGTCCTGTTTCCTGATGCCGCGCTGGACGCCGGACGGCGAGCGCAACGGCCTGTTCATCCAGCGGCTCAAGGACAAGCTGGGCAACCGCTCCAACGCGTCGTCGGAAATGGAATTGCAGGACAGTTGGGCCGTCATGGTCGGCCCCGAAGGCCGCGGTGTGCGCACCATCATGGACATGGTGACCGGCAACCGGCTCTATTGCGCCGCCAATTCCGCCGCCCTGATGCGCCAGGCGCTGGTCCAGGCGCTGCACCACACCAGCCACCGCACCGCCTTCCAGAAAAGGCTGATCCAGCAGCCGCTGATGCGCAACGTGCTGGCCGATCTGGCGCTGGAGGCCGAAGCGGCGCTGGCGCTGGCGCTGCGCGTCGCCCGGAGCTGCGACGAAGCCGGCAGCAGCGAGGAGGCAACGGCCCTCTTCCGCATCGGCACGGCGCTGGCGAAATACTGGAACTGCAAGCGCGCGCCGGTCCATACCGCCGAGGCGCTCGAATGCCTGGGCGGGCCGGGCTACATCGAGGACTCGATGATGCCACGCCTCTACCGGGAAGCGCCGCTCAACAGCATCTGGGAAGGCTCCGGCAACGTCATCAGCCTCGACGTGCTGCGCACCCTGCACCGGGAACCGGCCGCCGCGCCGGCCCTGCTGGCGGAACTGGAGACGGCCCGCGGCGCCGACGGGCGGCTGGATGCGGCGCTGGACGGCCTGAAAACGGAGCTGGCCGATCCGGAAAATCTCGAATTCCGCGCGCGCCGGCTGACCGAGCGCATGGCCGTGCTGTGGCAGGTGGCGTTGCTGGTGCAGCATGCGCCGGGCCCGGTGGCCGATGCCTTCTGCGCCTCGCGCCTCGGCGACCGCTGGACCGGCAGCTTCGGCACGCTGCCGGCCGAAACCGACTTCGCCGCCATCCTGGAGCGTGCCCTCCCCGAGCCGGAGTATGCCGCGTGAAGATCGCCGGCAAGGTCGTCGTCGTCACCGGGGCCGCGAGCGGGATCGGCCGGGCGCTGGCCGAACGCTTCGCCGCCGAGGGCGCCAGAGGCCTGGTGCTCGGCGATATCGACGGCGACGGCGTTGCGGCGGTCGCCGGCGGGCTGGGCGCGGTCGGCATGGCCTGCGACGTCGGCGACGAGGCACAGGTGCAGGCCCTGGCCGCCGAAGCGGAGCGCGCTTACGGACCGGTCGATATCTTCTGCTCGAACGCCGGCATCTTGCGCATCGGCGACGAGGACCAGCCCGACGCGGAGATCGAGGACAGTTTCCGCATCAACACGATGGCGCATATCTACGCCGCGCGGGCCGTCGCGCCCGGCATGGCGGCGCGGGGCGAGGGCTATCTGGTCAACACCGTGTCCGCCGCCGGCATCCTGCTTCAGGTCGACAGCATGGCCTATACGGTGAGCAAGCACGCCGCGATCGGGGTCGCCGAGTTCCTGGCCGCCAAATACGGGCCGAAGGGCGTCAGGGTCTCCGTGCTGTGCCCCCAGGGGGTGCATACCGGTATGACCGCCGGCCGCACTAGCCCGGCATTCGTGGACGGGGTGCTGGAGCCGGAAGAGGTCGCCGAATCGGTCGTCAGGGCGATGGACGAGGAACGGTTCCTGATCTTCCCGCACGAAACGGTCTACACCTACATGCAGCGCAAGACCGACGACCGCGACCGCTGGCTGCGCGGCATGGCGAAGGTGCGGGCGCGGTTTTTGGGGGACGCCTCGTGAGCGAAAACGCCAGCGGACGGCCCGGCGCCGTCGAGACCATCCCGGTCCGCGACGCGCATCGTTTCGACGAAGCCGCCCTGGCGGCATATCTGCGCGACCGTCTCGACGGCTTCGACGGCGGGATCGAGATCCGCCAGTTCCAGGCCGGGCAGAGCAACCCGACCTTCTGCCTTTTGGCCGCCGGCGGCCAGCGCTACGTCTTGCGCAAGAAGCCGCCCGGCAAGCTGCTGCCCTCGGCCCACGCCGTGGACCGGGAATACCGGGCGATCAACGCGCTGCAGGACAGCGCCGTCCCCGTGCCGCGGACCTTCCTGCTGTGCGAGGACGAGAGCGTCATCGGGACGGCCTTCTACGTCATGGAAATGGTCGAGGGCCGGGTGTTCCACGACGCGGGGATGCCGGGCGCGACGGCGGAGGAGCGGCGCGTCTTTTTCGACGATTTCGCGCGTGTCCTCGCGGCGCTGCACACGGTCGATATCGCGCGGGCGGGACTCGCCGACTTCGGCCGGCCGCAGGGCTATCTCGAGCGCCAGATCGTGCGCTGGGGCAAGCAGTACGAACTGTCGAAGACCGAAGACATCCCGGAGATGGACCGGCTGCACGCCTGGCTGATCGACCGCCTGCCGGACGATCCGTCGGTCTCCATCGTCCACGGCGATTTCCGGCCCGGCAACGTCATCGTCCATCCCGACCGGGCCGATATCGCGGCGGTGCTGGACTGGGAATTGTGCACGCTCGGCCACCCGCTCGCCGATCTCGGCTATTGCTGCGCCGCCTATCACGGCGAGATCGGCGCCCATGGCAGCTTCAGCACCCTCGACCATGCGGCGCTCGGCATCCCGACCGAGCGGGAATTCGTCGACGCCTACTGCCGCTACAGCGGCCGGCAGGGCATCGACAATTTCCACTACTACGTCGTCCATTCCCTGTTCCGCAGCGCCGCCATCATCCAGGGCGTCTACAAGCGCGGGCTGGACGGCAACGCGGCGTCGTCCGAGGCGCTGGGCTTCAGCGGCATGGCGCGCGAGCGCGCCGAGACCGCCTGGCGCGTCGTCGAAGAGCATTTCTGATGTGGCCCGAACCCTTCCGCGCGGAAGGAAAGTCGGTCGCGGTCGAGCTGCTGTCCCACGACCATGCCGGCGACCTTGCCGAGGCGGCGGCGGACGGCGCGTTGCACCGGCTCTGGTACACCCTGGTGCCGGAGCCGGACGGCGTCGGCGCGGAGATCGACCGGCGGCTCGGGCTGATGGCCGAGGGCAGCATGCTGCCCTTTGCGATTATCGACCTGCGCGACGGGCCGCTCAAGGGCCGCGCCGTCGGCATGACGACTTACATGAACATCGAGGCGAAGCACCGGCGGCTGGAAATCGGCTACACTTGGTACCGCCGGGCGGTGCAGCGCACGGCCCTCAACACGGAATGCAAGTTCCTCTTGCTCTCCAGGGCGTTCGAAGAGCTGGACTGCATCGCCGTCGAGTTCCGCACCCACGCCATGAACACGCAGAGCCGGCGCGGCATCGAACGGCTCGGCGCGAAGCTCGACGGCATCCTGCGCCACCACATGATCATGCCGAACGGGTCTCTGCGTGACACCGCGGCCTATTCGATCATTGCGCCCGAATGGCCGGCCGTGAAAGCGAACCTGCTCTGGATGATGGAGCGGCCGCGCGATTGAGCGCCATTCCGGAGGAACCGAGCGATGCCACGCAAGATTATCGACATCTCCATGCCGCTGGAGAACGACGTGATCTCCGACCCGCAGCCCTACAGCCCGAAAATCACCTATTTCGACCATCACCAGTCCTACGAGCAGATGGCGCCCTTCTTTCCCGGCCTGAAGAAGGAGGATCTGCCGGACGGCGAGGCCTGGGCCGTGGAGATGGTGCAGCTCATCACTCATAACGGCACGCATCTGGATGCCCCCTATCACTTCGCCTCCACCATGAACCGGGGCGAGCGGGCGATCACCATCGACGAGGTGCCGCTCGACTGGTGCATGCAGCCCGGCGTCAAGCTGGACTTCCGCCATTTCGACGACGGCTATGTCGTGACTGCGGACGATGTCGCCGCCGAACTGGAGCGGATCGGCCACGAAATCCGGCCGCTCGATATTGTGATGGTCAACACGCGCGCCGGATCGGCCTACGGGCAAGACGACTATGTCGATGCCGGCTGCGGCATGGGCTACGACGCCACCATGTATCTGCTGGAGCGCGGGGTGCGCCTGACCGGCACCGACGCCTGGAGCTGGGACGCGCCCTTCTCCTACACGGCCGAGCGCTATGCCAAGAGCCGGGACGCCTCGATCATCTGGGAAGGGCACAAGGCCGGGCGCGACATCGGCTATTGCCATCTGGAGAAGCTGCACAATCTGGAGGCGCTGCCGGGCGACGGCTTCACCGTATGCTGCTTTCCGGTGAAGATCCGCGGCGCGTCGGCCGGCTGGACCCGGGCGGTCGCGATATTCGACGGCTGAGGCGCTACGCCGCCGCGCGGATCGCCGCTTTCTTCACCGCGTCGCCGACGAAGGGTTCGAAGCGGGTGAAATTGTGTTCGAAGCGGCGGGCGACGTCGCGGGCCATGCCGTCGTAGGCGCTCTTCGGATTGCGCGTACCGGCAGGTTGAAATCCGGGTCCGGGCGCCATGAACGATGTGCCGGCAACTTGAAAATGATATCATTATTGATATATAGCTAGGCCATGGATACGGAGGCGGTCCTCAGGACGCTTCGCAATAATCCGAAAGGCGTTCGATTTGCGGAACTCGCCCGGATTTGCGACCGCTTCTTCGGCCCGCCGCACCAGAGCGGAACCAGCCATCGCGTTTATCGCACCCGGTGGCCGGGCGATCCGCGGGTGAACATCCAGAACGACAAGGGCAAGGCAAAAGCGTATCAGGTCCGCCAGGTCATCAAGGCGATCGAGAGGCTGGAAGGCATCGGATGAACGACCGCTACACATACCGGATCACCTGGTCCGCTGAAGACGGCGAGCATGTCGGGCTGTGCGCCGAGTTCCCGTCGCTGAGTTGGCTGGCGCCCACTCCGGAGAAGGCCCTGTCCGGCGTCAGGCGGCTGGTGCGCGATATCGTGGCGGACATGGAGGAAACGGGGGAAGAACCGCCCGAACCCTTGGCTGACAAGGCCTATAGCGGCAAATTCCTGGTCCGCTTGCCGCCGGAAACGCACCGGGCGCTTGCCATCCGCGCGGCGGAGCAAGGCGTAAGCCTGAACCGACTCGTCAGTGCGCAGCTTGCGAGAGACTCGGGATGAATCGAGCGGAAAGCCGGCCGCCCTACGCCGCCGCCCGGATCGCCGCCTTCTTTACCGCCTCGCCGACGAAGGGCTCGAAGCGGGTGAAGTTGTGCTCGAACCGGCGGGCGACGTCGCGCGCCATGCTGTCGTAGGCGCTCTTGTCGGCCCAGGCGCTTTTCGGGTTGAGCACGTCGGTCGGCACGTTCGGGCAGGCCTGGGGCACCAGCACACCGAAATTCGGGTCCGGCGCGACATTCACCGTCGCCAGCGTGCCGTCCAGAATCGCCCGGATCATGGCGCGGGTGTGGGCGATCTTCATGCGTTCGCCGACGCCGTAGGCGCCGCCCGACCAGCCGGTATTGACCAGCCAGCATTTCGCGCCATGGGTCTCGATCTTGTCGCCGAGCATCCGGGCGTAGACCGACGGGTGGCGCGGCATGAAGGGCGCGCCGAAGCAGGTCGAGAAGGTCGCCTGGGGCTCGCTGCCCACGCCCCTCTCCGTGCCGGCGACCCGCGCGGTGTAGCCCGACAGGAAATGGTACATCGCCTGTTCCGGCGTCATCATCGAAACCGGCGGCAGCACGCCGAAGGCGTCGGCGGTGAGCATGACGATGTTTTCCGCGTGGCCGCCGCGGCCGGTGCCGCTGGTGTTCGGGATGAAGTCCACCGGATAGCTGGCGCGGGTGTTTTCCGTGAGCGTCGCGTCGTCCAGATCCGGAACCCGGGTTGCCGGATCGAGCACGACATTTTCCAGCACGGTGCCGAAGCGCCGCGTGGTCTCGAAGATCTCCGGTTCGGCCTCGGCCGACAGGCGGATCACCTTAGCATAGCAGCCGCCTTCGAAATTGAACACGCCGTTGGACGACCAGCCATGCTCGTCGTCGCCGATAAGCGTGCGCGACGGGTCCGCCGACAGGGTCGTCTTGCCGGTGCCGGACAGGCCGAAGAAGATCGCGACGTCGCCGCGTTCGCCGATATTGGCCGAACAGTGCATCGGCAGCACATTGCGCTCCGGCAGCAGATAGTTGAGCACCGCGAAGACGGACTTCTTGATCTCGCCGGCATATTCGCTGCCGCCGATAATCACCATCCGCTGGCCGAAATCGGCCAGGATGAATGTGCTGCTGTTCGTGCCGTCCCTTTCCGGGTCGGCCAGGACCGACGGCGCCTGGAGAATCGTGAACTCCGGCTCGAACCCGGCCAGCGCCTCGGCCGGTGGGCGGATGAACATGTGGCGCGCGAACAGGCTGTGCCAGGCGCATTCGGTGATCACGCGGACTCGCAGGCGATAATCCGGATCGGCGCCCGCGTAGCAGTCCTGCACGAACACGTCGCGGCGCGACAGGTATTCGGCGATCCGGCCGCGCAGCTTGTCGAAGGCCCCCCGGTCGATCGGCCTGTTGACCGCGCCCCAATCGACCGAGTCTTCGGTTTCGGCGTCGCGCACGGTGAACTTGTCGTTGGGCGAGCGGCCGGTGTGCTCGCCGGTCACGGCCACGAGCGGGCCGCCATGGGCCAGCCGGGCTTCGTTCCGCTGCAACGCCTGCTCGTACAACTCCGGCACGCCGAGGTTCCAGAACGCCGTCCCGCCGGTGCGGATGCCCTGTTTGTCGAGCCCGAAACGGCTTGCAACAGCTCCGGTCTGCGCCACCTTCAATCCTCCGCCAGCGGCCGATGTCGTGAATGCCGGGCCTTTATCGGCGCCTCTGCGAAGCGCCCGAAACGGCCGTCGCCGACGCAGCGTGCCTGCGCAATTCGCCCCAGCCTTGCGGGAAAACTGCCAGCCCCGACGGCGCATTGCAACGCCTGTTTGCCTCCTGCGGGCCTTGCGGCAAAAGGAACGAAACCGGCTGCCCTGCGGTCAGGACGGGGGTCAGGACGGCGGGCTGCCGGCGCGCGCCTTGCGAACCAGGGCGACCAGCGACTTGCGGGCATCGTCCGGGGTCAAGACCGGCGCCTCAAAGGTCAGCCGCGCAACCTCGCCGCCGTTGCGCAGGTCGATGCCCCAGGGATCGATCCCGGTCATCCGCCACGGCCCGGCCCGGCGGCCGAGCAGCCCGGTCGCGTAGGCCGCGACCGCATCGGCATGGTCTTCGTTCATGTGGGTGACGATTTCAGCTTCCGCGGCGTGCAGCGGATCCGATTCCGCAAGGCCGGGCGGCCAGTCGGCGCCGTCGAAGGTCGAGATCCGCCCGAAACCGCCGACGAGGTGCACGGCGCTGACCGTCATGCGGAAGAAATCGAAATCGCCGAAACCGGCATATCCGGCCGCTTCCGGGTGGCGCGCCAGGAAGCGCGCCCGATGCGCGGGATCGTCGGACAGCGCGACCGTGCCGCGAACGGTGACACGGTCGCCCGCCAGCGGGTCGGCCAGCGGATCGGACGCCGCCGCGTCGCGCCGCCCCTCGCCGGTCATCAGCAGCGCCGCGGCCGGCTTCTCCGCCAGGTTCCCGCGGTGCCGGGCGAGGCGGGAGAGCAGGAGGATGGGCGACAAATCCCGGTCCAGCGCGACGGTCACGAGGGACGCGTGCGGCGGTCCGTCATCGCGATCGAGCGTGGCCAGGCTGGCGACGGCGCTGGCGCGCACCAGTGCGCGCGCGAAATCGAGATCGCCGCCGCTCATTGGCGCTCAGCCGGCGCTGCGTCGGGTGCGCCCTGCGACGGCGGCCTGGTTTTCAGGGGTGTGATCCTTTCGATGATGGCCGAGGCGTCGTTCGCCGACAGGACGCGCGCCTTCACGGTGATGGCGCCGGCCTGCTCGAAGGTCAGCGTAATCCGCACGGTTCCGCCGACATTCAGGATGCCGCGCAGCCCGACCAGCCGGAGGTGAGACGCTGCTGCCGTCAGTTCGGTCGCCTTCCGGGCGGGCGCGGGGATGGCATCGACCCGGCCGGTATCCCAGGTGCCGCCCCCGGGTACCGGGCCGCGCAGTTCGACGCGCTTGGAGAGCGGAGTCGACGCATCGATCAAGGCGTCGGCACCCTCGCCGGCGTTGTCGATCCTGAGATAGGCCGCGCCGTTGCGCTTTGTCGACTGGTGCGCCCAGACATCGCCGATCGTCAGGTCGCCCAGCCGGTAGACCGCCGGTTGCCCGGTCTTTTCCGCCGTCGTCGGATCCACAGGCTGCCGGGCTTGCGCCAGCGCCGCCGGTGCGACGGCGGCGAGTCCCGATACGCCTGCCGCGAGGACGCAAACCGCAATCGCGGCGAGGGCGGCGGACGTGCCCGCCGCCGGTCCGGCCAACGCTGCGTCGAATTCTCGGGAGGGGTCTGCCATCGGTCAACCCGGCCTGCACTCGGCCAAATCATGCCCGGGAAGGGCCGGAGAGGATTCACCGGCCGGCCGGTGAATGATAGGGTAACCGAATCCGCAATCGCGCACCGCCCCAAAATCGCCCGACTTGGGCATAGGATCGGCCGGTGCCGCGACGCATTGCGGCGGCGCCGGCCGAAATACGCCCGAAACCCGGTCCGGAGCGGGTCAAGAGGATCAACCAAGCGGAACGCCGATGAAACACACGATCGCAGTGGTCGACGACGACCGCAATATCCTGACCTCGGTCTCGATTGCGCTCGAAAGCGAGGGTTTCGAGGTCCGGACCTACAAGGACGGCGCCGAGGCGCTTGCGGGCATGTCCGCCCGCCCGCCGGATCTTGCCATCCTGGACATCAAGATGCCGCGCATGGACGGTATGGAACTCCTGAACCGCATCCGCAACCAGTCGCGCCTGCCGGTCATTTTCCTGACGTCGAAAGACGACGAGATCGACGAGGTGCTTGGCCTGCGCATGGGCGCTGACGACTATATCACCAAGCCCTTCTCCCAGCGGCTGCTGATCGAGAGGATCCGCGCCGTCCTGCGCCGCGCCGAAGCGGAGGCCGCAGACCCGGCGGCAGACAAGGTCATCGTCCGCGGTCCGCTGGTCATGGATCCGGACCGGCACCGCTGCACCTGGCACGACGAGCCGGTCCAGTTGACCGTTACGGAATTCCTGCTTCTCCAGTCGCTCGCCCAGCGCCCCGGCCATGTCAAGAACCGGGATCAGCTGATGGACGCCGCCTATGGCGAAAACATCTATGTCGACGACCGCACCATCGACAGCCACATCAAGCGGCTGCGCAAGAAGTTCAAGACCGTCGACGAGGGCTTCGACAGGATCGAAACGCTGTACGGAATCGGCTACCGTTACGCCGAAACCTGAGGGCGCCGGCAACGCCGCGCCACGGCAGGGTGCAATGCCGGACGATTCGGGACTGAAATCGGCAGGGGTCTACGGCACGGCGCCGGCGGCGCGCCGGTCCGCATCGCCATTCTCCGCCGGGGAGCCGGAACGGGAAGACGGCCGCCCTGGCCCCGGCGCGCCCGGCCGCAGGCGGTTTTCCCGGCTCACCCTGCGCATCCTGGCCATCGGCATCTTTCCTCTGGCGACGATTTTCGGCGGCCTGATGTATCTCGGCGTCTACGAGCGCAGCCTGATCGACGGCCGGCTTCTGGCGCTCGGCACCGAAGCCCGGATGATCGCCGGGGCCCTGGGCGAAACCGCCGTGCCGCCGGGCGATCCGGAGACCACCGAGATCGAGATCGAAACCGCCCGCAAGGTGTTGCGCCGGCTTGTGCGGCCGACCCGGGTGCGCGCCCGGCTGTTCAGCCGCGACGGCGTGCTTATCGCCGACAGCCGGGCGCTGCTTGAACGCGGCGGGGCGGTCAGACAGGAAACCCTGCCCCCGCCCGAAGGGCCGAGCCGTGTCCTGGGCTTCTTGACCGACGTCTACGACTGGTTTTTCTTCCTGCTCTCCCAGGGGCGCGACCGGGCCTCCGTCTACCGGGAAAAACCGTATGAGAGCGCGGCGGACTACGAGGAAGTCCGGCGGGCGCTGGGCGGCGACGACGCCAGCATGGTGCGGGTGTCGGAACGCGACCGTCTCATCCTGTCTTTCGCAATCCCGGTCCAGCACTACAAGAATGTCTACGGTGCGCTGATGCTGTCGATATCCAGCGCCGGGATCGACCGGTCGGTCAGGGAGGTACGCCAGGATATCGTCCAGGTCTTCGGCATCGTCTTTATCCTGTCGTTGCTGCTCTCCTTCTATCTGGCGCGCGCCATCTCGCAGCCGATCGCCCGCCTCGCCGCGGCGGCAGACCGGATGCGGCGGCTGCGTACCCGGTCGGCGGCCATACCGGCCTTTCCCGACCGGCGCGACGAGATCGGCGACCTTTCGGCGGCGCTGGGCGACCTGACCACCGAACTGTTCGACCGCATGGACGCCATCGAACGCTTCGCCGCCGACGTTTCGCACGAATTGAAGAATCCGCTGTCGTCGCTGCGCAGTGCGGTGGAAACGGCGGCGCGGATCGACGATCCTGAAAAGCAGAAGCGCCTGATGGCCGTCATCGAACAGGATGTCGACCGGCTCGACCGGCTGATCACCGACATCGCCAACGCCTCGCGCCTCGACGCCGAACTGGCCCGTCTTGCGCCCGGTCCGGTCGACCTGCGGCAGCTGCTCCACACGCTTGCGGCGGTCTACCGGACGACGGCGAAGGACGGCGCGGCGGAAATCCGCCTCGAACTGCCCGAAAGCGGCGGCCTCATCGCCCAGGCGGTCGAGGACCGGCTGGTCCAGGTACTCCGGAACCTGGTCGCCAACGCGGAGTCCTTCTCGCCGCCGGACGGAATCATCCGGATCGCGGCGGCGGCCGGGAAAAGCAGCGTGACCGTGACGGTCGAGGATGAGGGGCCCGGCATCGCGCCGGGCAAGGAAGAAGAGATCTTCGAGCGATTCTATTCCGAACGGCCCGCGGGCGAGGCCTTCGGCCAGCATTCCGGCCTGGGGCTCAGCATCAGCCGGCAGATCGTCGAGGCGGTCGGCGGCGCCCTGTGGGCCGAGAATGTACTGGGCCCGGACGGATCGGTCCGCGGCGCGCGGTTTACGATCACGCTGCCGCGCCTGTCCGGCGCCGCCAACAGGCTGTCCGGGGAAAACGGCGGCTGAAGCGCAGTTTGAGACAGCGCTAGCGCCAGGGCAGCAGGCCAGGGTCGATCGCGACGGCGACGATGAGCGGCAGCACGGCGAAAGCCAGCAGCGTGGAGACGAACACGACCCCGGCGACCGCCTCCGGATTGCGTTCGTAGTAGGACGCCCAGAGATAGTTGAACACCGCCGCCGGCATGGCGCACTGGATCAGAAGCACGCCGCGCGCCAGATCCGGCAGATCGAGCGCCGCGCCCATGCCCAGGCCGATCGCGACCCCGATCGCGATACGCACCACGGCGTAGAACAGGCTCTTGCCGAGGCCGCCCACGCGCAGGCCGGCCAGCGACACGCCCATCGCGATCAGCATGAGCGGAATGGCGAAGCCGCCGAGCAGTTCGAAGGCATTGGCGAGCGCCTTCGGCATCGGCCAGTGGAGCGTATTGAGCGCCAGTGCAAGCCCGATGGCCCAGATGACCGGCGAAAGGACCGCCGTTTTCAGCGAGAACCGGCCGGCGACGATGAACTGTCCGACGGTGAACTGGCCGACGGCGCCGACGGCGAAATAGGCGATGGCGAGGGCCAGTCCGGGTTCGCCGAAGGCGAACAGGCACAGCGGCAGGCCCAGATTGCCGGCGTTGGCGAAACCGAGCGGCGGGCCGTAGGTGCGGAAATCGTCTCCGGTCACGCGGGTGACCGCATAGGCGATGACAAAGAAAACGAATATGGAAAGGAACGCCGCCCCGGTCATGGTCCAGAAGGCGGCGCCCTCGAGGCGCAGGCCGGTCAGCGTCGCGACGATCAGACAGGGCGTGCCGATGTTGGTCACGAGCCGGGTCACCATCCGGGTATCGAACGGCCGGCCCGAGCGGGCCCAGCCGTATCCGATTCCGGCGCAGATCAGCACCGGCAGGATAACCTCGATCAGACGCAGCAGCATGGCAGCCTGTTACGCGACGACGGCAGGTCGGTAAAGGGCGGCAACCTGCCCCCTTTTCCGCTCCCGGAGCGCCGTGCAAGCGTTTCGGTCATGACGAACGATCGGTTACGCAATCGTGGCACTCCGACAATCGACCGGAAATCCGCCTGAACCCGCCGCCCCGTCGGCGGGCAAGGAAAGCGGCGCGCAGGAAGCGGCGCTGCACGCGACCTGCGTCGCGGTCGACGGGCGCGGCGTCGTGCTGACCGGCGCGAGCGGCGCCGGCAAGTCGGCGCTGGGACTTCAGTTGATCGACGGCGGCGCCATGCTGGTGTCGGACGACGTCACGGTCCTGTACCGCGAAGGGCCGCGGCTGATCGCGCGGGCGCCCGACCGCGGCGCCGGGCTGATCGAAGCGCGCGGCAACGGCGTGATGCGGCTGGCCTTCGTCGACCAGGCGCCGATCGCCTATTTCGTCGAGGTCGGCGCGCGCGCCGATGAGCGCCTGCCCGAGCCGGCGTACCGGACGGAACTGGGCGTATCGGTGCCGCTGTTGCGCGTCGATCCGGGAAACCCCGCCTCGGCCGCGCTGATCCGGCTTGCTGTCGTCCACGGCCCGCCGCATATTCCCGACCGGATCTAGGCCGGGGTCCAGGCGCCCGCGGGTCTGCGACAGGAAAGGACCGGAAGAGTGCATCGCTTCGGTCCATGACAAAGCCTCGCGACAGCCAGGAACAGGCGAGCGCCGGCAATGCGCCGGGGCCGCGGCTGCTGGTGCTGGTCACCGGCCTTTCCGGCGCCGGAAAATCGACCGCGCTCGCGGCGCTCGAAGACATCGGTTTCACGGTCGTCGACAACCTGCCGCTCGCCATGCTCGACGGGTTCGTCGGACTTGGCGGCAGGGACAGCGAAGGCCGGGGCGACCGGCCGGTCGCCGTGGGAATCGACGTCCGCGCACGGGATTTCGATACGGCGGCCATGGAAGCCGCGGCACGGCGCATCCTGGCACGCAGCGATATCGATGCCCGGCTGATTTTCCTCGACTGCGCCGACGACATTCTGGTGCAGCGATACTCCGAGACCCGCCGCCGTCATCCGCTGGCCCGCGAACGGCCGGTGCTGGACGGCGTCCGCCTCGAACGGCAGATGATCGCGCCGCTGCGCAGCCTCGCCGATCCGGTCATCGACACCACGGACGAGACGGTCAATAGCCTGCGCCGGCGGGTGCAGGACCGCTTCCCGGACGGCGGCGGGCGGCAGCTGTCGGTCTTCGTCGAGAGTTTCGGCTACGGCCACGGCGTCCCGCGCCATGCCGACCTGGTTTTCGACGTCCGGTTCCTGCGCAATCCCCACTATGTCGAGCGCCTGCGGCCGACCACCGGACTGGATCCGCAAACCGGCGACTACATCGCCGGCGATCCGGATTTCCAGCCGTTTTTCGACCGGCTGACCGACATGCTGGCTCTTCTGCTGCCGCGCTATCGCGCCGAGGGGAAGAGCTATCTCACCATTGCCGTCGGCTGCACCGGCGGACGCCACCGGTCGGTCTATGTCGTGCAACGCACGGCCGCCTGGCTGGCCGGCAGGGACTGGCCCCACACCCTGCGCCACCGCGACCTGGGCCGGGACCGCGGGGAATTTCCGGCGGAGCCGGCGTGACGGCTCGCTTCCACCGCGACCGGACATGGACTAGTCTTCGCCGCCTGAGAAGACCGAAGGAGCGCCCATGATCGGGTTGGTTCTGGTGACCCACGGCCGGCTGGCGGAGGAGTTTCTCGCCGCCCTGGAACATATCGTCGGACCGCAGGAGCAAGCGGCCGCCGTCTGCATCGGCCCGGACGACGACATGGAGCAGCGCCGGAGCGATATCCTCAAGCAGGTCGAGGCGGTCAATTCGGGCGACGGCGTCGCGGTGCTCACCGACATGTTCGGCGGGACGCCGTCGAACCTCGCCATCTCGATCATGGAGCCGGCGAAGGTTGAGGTGCTGGCCGGGATCAACCTGCCGATGCTGATCAAGCTGACGGCCGCGCGCGGCGAAGACGACCTGAAAGGTGCCGTGACCGCCGCCCAGGAAGCCGGCCGCAAGTATATCAACATCGCGTCGGCCCTGTTGAGCGACAAGGACTGAGCGCGGTCCGGCAGCGCCGATGCCTCTCCGGACCGCGCAGATCGTCAACCGCAAGGGGCTGCACGCGCGCGCCGCCGCCGCCTTTGCCAGGACGGCGGGGCGCTTCGCCTGCGATGTCCGGGTTTCGCGCAGCGGGACGACCGTTTCCGGACATTCCATCATGGGGCTGATGATGCTGGCGGCGGCGCAGGGCACGACGATCGATATCCGCGCCGAAGGTCCGGACGCCGGCAATGCGCTCGACGCCCTGGAAACGCTGATCGCCGGCGGATTCGGCGAGGGGCCGGAATAGGCCGGAACTGAGGGTGTCCGCTTTCAAATTTCTCCGACATGCACTAGCGTAAACGGCGCAATCCGAACGGCCAATGCTGCGGGGGGATTGAAAATGGCTACCGAAACTGACAACGCCGCGTCCGGCAAACCCTGGCTGAAGACATATCCCGAAGGCGTCGACTGGCAGGCGCCGCTCGAAATTACCCCCTTGTGGGAAAATCTCGACGGCGCCGTCGCCCGCTTTCCCGATCTCAACCTGCTCGATTTCCTCGACCGCAAGTTCACCTACCGCCAGATCGGCGACCTGGTGAACCGGGCGGCGAAGGGCTTTCAGGACATCGGCGTCGGCAAGGGCGTCAACGTCGGCCTGTTCCTGCCGAACTGCCCGCAATTCGTCGTGTGCTACTACGGCATCCTGAAGGCGGGCGGCACGGTGGTGAACTATTCGCCGCTCTATTCGGAACCCGAGCTGGAATACCAGATCGAGGATTCGCACACCGACATCATGGTCACCCTGAATGTCGAGGCGCTCTACCCGAAGATGGCGAGCCTGCTGCCGAAAACGCGGCTGAAGAAGCTGGTGATCGGCACCATCGCCGAGGTGCTGCCCTTCCCGAAGAGCCTGCTCTATCCGCTGGTCAAGCGGAAGGAGATATCGAAGGTGCCGCAGGACGACAGCCATGTCCGCTTCGCCGACCTGACGGCCAACAGCGGCGACTTTGCGCCGGCCGAGGTCGATCCGCAGGAGGATGTCGCCGTGCTGCAATATACCGGCGGCACGACCGGCGTTTCCAAGGGCGCCATGCTGACCCACGCCAACCTGATGGCCAACGTGCAGCAGGCCTATCTGTGGAACACGTCGATGGAGGAAGGCAAGGACGTGTTCATGGCCGTGCTGCCCTTCTTCCACGTCTTCGCCATGACCTCGGTCATGAACCTGTCGATCCGCTCCGGGGCGGAGATGATCGTCCATCCGCGCTTCGTGCTCGACGACGTCATGCGCGACATCGACAAGAAGAAGCCGACCGGCTTCCAGGGCGTGCCGACCATGTACAACGCCATGTCGAACCATCCGAAGATCGCGCAGTTCGACCTGCGGTCGATCAAGGCCTGCATCTCCGGCGGCGCCCCGCTGCCGGTCGAGGTCAAGGCCCAGTTCGAGGGCCTGGCCGGCTGCACGGTCATGGAGGGCTACGGCCTGACGGAGTGCGCGCCGAGCGCCGCCTGCAACCCGCTGGAGGGCGTCAACAAGGCGGGCTCCATCGGCATGCCGCTGCCCCATACCGAGCTCGTCATCACCGACCGGGAGGACCCGCACAAAATCCTCGGCACCGGCGAGGACGGCGAGATCTGCATCAAGGGCCCGCAGGTCATGAAGGGCTACTGGAACCGGCCCGAGGCGACCGCCGACACCATCGTTGAGGGCCGGCTGCGCACCGGCGACGTCGGCTATATGGACGAGGACGGCTACACCTTCATCATCGACCGCATGAAGGACCTGATCCTGTGCGGCGGCTTCAACGTCTATCCCCGCCATGTCGAGGAAGCGGTCTACCAGCACCCGTCGGTCGAGGAGGTGACGGTCATCGGCATTCCCGACGATTATCGCGGCGAAAGCCCGAAAGCCTTCGTAAAGCTGAAAGAGGGCGCGGAGCCGGTCGACGAGGCGGGCATGATCGAATTTCTCAAGGAGCGGCTCGGCAAGCACGAGATACCGGGCCAAGTCGAATTCCGCGCCGAACTGCCGAAGACCCTGATCGGCAAGCTGTCGAAAAAGGAACTCGTGCAGGAAGAGCAGGAAAAGTACGAGGCCCGGAAGGCAGCGGACTAGGCCGGCCGGAGGGTCGTGCGTCAGTTTGAAAGAACAGGGTACGCGGCGGCACGAAAGCGCTTGCCGCTCCTCGCCTTCCCTGCCCTTCGATACGCCCCGGCCGGGGGCCGGGGCTACTCAGGGTGAGGTGAAATTGAGGTGGCAAAATACACCTCATCCCGAGTAGCCCCGGATTTGATCCGGGGCGTATCGAGGGACGCCCTGCCGGCGTGGTTCAATCTAAGGTGGATATGCTCTAAACCGCCGCGTCGGCGACCGGCTCGGCGGGCGCCGTGTCCTCGGCCTCGGCCGCCGGCTTGCGGCGGCGCGCACGCGGTTTCGGGGCCTCTTCTACGGGCTTCTCGGTATCGGCAGCGACCGCCGCCGGGGCGACCGCCGTTTCGGCGTCGTTGCCGCCGGCCGGCGCTTCGCTCGCCGCTCCGTCCGCAACAGGCGCGGGCCCGGCCGCGTCGTCGCCGGCCCCTTCGTTCCCGGCAGGCTCGCCGGCATCGCCGTCCCGGCGCGGCTTCTCGGACCCGCCGCCCAGTATGCGGTGCAGGCCCTGATCCAACGGCTCGTCTCCAGGAACTTCTTCGTCCGCCCTGCCGCCGCTGCGCCGCCGCGGATCGGAATCCTGTCGGCGGACGGTCTGCCGGCGTTCCCGGCCGCGCCGTTCGGCTTCGGCGCCGGGGGCCCGGTCTGCCGCGCCCGCGTCGTCGGAAGCGGCCGGTGGCTCTGCGCCGTCTTCCTGCCGGTCCCGGCTGCGGCGGTTCCGGTTGTCCCGCCGATCCTGGCTCTGGCGATCCTGAGTCTGCGGCCCCTGGTTCTGGCCGCGTTCGCCGCGTCCGCGCCCGTCGAGCGGCTGCGCGTCTTCCGCGTCGGCCAGATCGGGCTGGCGGTCCTCGTCGCGATTCTGCGGCGGGTTGAGGGAGATCATCACGCGGTAATAATGGTCCGCATGCTGATGGTAGTTCTCCGCCATCACCCGGTCGCCGGCCGAGGTCGCATCGCGCGCCAGGGCCTGGTATTTCTCGTTCAGCTGGGCGGCGGTGCCGCGCAGGCGGACGCTGGGCCCGTTGCTGTCGAACGATTGGTTGCGGCCCGGCCGCCGGTTCTGGTTGTTCCGGCTGCGACCGCGGCGCTGATTGCTGTTCTGTCTCATCCTGCCCTGAAGGGGTTTGCCCTTTTCCCGGCCGACCGACGCCTCCGGCGTCATCCGATTTCAGCGCGTCATCGGGATCTGCCCCATGGCCGCGCGAAAGCTGTGAAATTCCGGATCGTCGGCGTGTTCTGCAACAGACGCCCCTTGGCGTCCGGCCGTGCCCGTCACGATGCGGAAGCTGCTTCGCCCTTTATCTGCGCATCCCTGTTATCGGGAATCGGGTTGGGCGAATGCCAAGCCGTCATAGCAGAGCGGTTTCCGCCGCGCCAACGCTATTTCGCCGCGGTTGTGCGACGAGAACCCGCGGCCGGCCGCCAAGGTCCGGAACCGTCTCCAGACAGTCCAGCCCGGCGGCGGAAAGAATCTCCCGGACGGCGGCGGCCTGCCCCTGCCCGAACTCCACCGCCGCCTTTCCCTCCGGCGCGAGACGGGCGGCGATCGCGGGCGCCAGCCGGCGAAAGGCGTCGAGGCCGTCGGGGCCGCCGTCAAGCGCGGCGCGCGGATCGTGGTCGCGGACTTCCGGCTCCAGCCCTGCGATATCCGCCGACGGCACATAGGGCGGGTTGCAGACGATCCGGTCGAACGGCCCCCCGCAACCGGCGAAGCCGTCGCCTTCGGCAAACCGGACCCGCTCCGCCAGGCCCAGGGACCGGGCATTGCCCCGGGCGGTCTCGACGGCGGCGGCGCAAATGTCGGAACCCGAGCCGGCCGCGTTCGGCAATTCGGTCAGGAGCGACAGGAGCAGGCAACCGGTTCCGACGCCGATGTCGAACAGCATGAGCGCCGCCGCGCGGTCGCCGGTATGGCGCAGCACCGCCTCGACCAGGGTTTCGGAATCGGGCCGGGGGTCGAGCGTGGCCGCCGACAGCGCGAAGGGCAGGCCCCAGAATTCGCGCCGGCCGACCAGCCGCGACACCGGCATCCGCTGTTGCGCCCGCTTGCGCATCAGAGCGATCAGCCGGCCTTCGGCATCGGGCATCATGGGTTTCGCCGGGTTGGCGCGCACGGCGTCCGCGGACAGGCCGGCCGCATGGGCGACCAGCAGGACGGCATCGAGCCGCGCCGTGCCGATACCGGCGGCCGCAAATTGCCGCTCCGCTTCGCGCACGGCCTGGCCCGCAGAGATCATGGTGTGCCGCCCTCCTCCGGCAATCAGCCGGTCGGCGCGTCGGGCGCGGCCTCTTCGCCGACAGCAGCCAGCCGCTCCGCCTCGTCACGGGCGGTCAGCGCGTCGACGATCTCGTCGAGCGCCTCGCCGGCCAGGACCTGGTCGATCTTGTAGAGCGTCAGGCCGATCCGGTGGTCGGTCACGCGGCCCTGCGGAAAATTGTAGGTGCGAATCCGCTCGGACCGGTCGCCCGAGCCGACCTGGCTCTTGCGCGCCGCCGCCCGCTCGGCATGCCGGGCGGCCCGCTCCGCCTCGTACAGGCGCGCGCGCAGGATTTTCAGCGCCTTGGCCTTGTTCTTGTGCTGGGACTTCTCGTCCTGGATCGCGACGACGATGCCGGTCGGAATATGGGTGATCCGTACGGCGCTGTCGGTCGTGTTGACCGACTGGCCGCCCGGTCCGCTGGAGCGGTAAATGTCGATGCGCAGGTCGCTGTCGGCGATTGCGATATCGACCTCTTCGGCTTCCGGCAGGACGGCGACGGTGGCGGCGGAGGTGTGGATCCGGCCGCTCGATTCGGTTTCCGGCACCCGCTGCACCCGGTGGACGCCGCTCTCGTATTTCAGGCGCGCGAACACGTTCCGGCCGGCAACCGCGGCCTGGACCTCCTTGATGCCGCCGATGCCGGTGTCGCTGGCCTGCAAGGCCTCCATCGACCAGCCGTGCTTCTCGGCGTAGCGCTGATACATGCGGTAGAGGTCTGCGGCGAACAGGGCCGCCTCGTCGCCGCCGGTGCCGGCGCGGATTTCCAGGATGGCGTTCTTCGCGTCCGCCTCGTCCTTCGGCAACAGCAGCCTTTGCAGACGCATTTCCATATCCGGGATGCCGGATTTCAGATCGAGAAACTCGGTCTCCGCCAGCTCCCGCATTTCGGCGTCGGTTTCCGGATCGGCGATCAGTTCGGCCAGGTCCGCCATTTCGGCCTGGGCCGCCTTCAGGGCGCGGATGCCGACGACCACCGGCTCCATATCGGCATATTCCTTGGACAGGCGGGCGAATTCCCCGGGGTCGCCGGCCGCGCCGGCGGACATCTGCGCTTCGATTTCGCCATGGCGGGCGAGGACGGCATCGAGACTGGCGGCAAGGTTCATCGGTCGGGTTCCGGTGGCCGGGGCGGGGAAGCGGAAGAGTCCGTCGATCCCGCTACCGGAAGGGCGCGAGCGCCTCCGCCAGGGTATCGAGGGGCGCCCGGCCCTGTTCCCCGCTGTCGAGATCGCGCACCGTCGCCGCGCCTTCCGCCAGTTCGTCGGCGCCGATCAGCACGGCGGCCCGGGCTCCGATCCGGTCGGCGCGCTTCATGCGCTTCTTCAGGTTGCCGCCGAACGCCATGTCGATCCGGTAGCCGGCGGCACGCAGCCTTTCGGCGAGCGGCAGGGCGGCGGTTTCGGCCGCTTCGCCGATCGGCACCAGGGCAACGGGACGCGGCGCGGGCAGGTCTGCCCCGGCCAACAGCGCCAGCCGCTCGATCCCGCCGGCCCAGCCGACCCCCGGCGTCTCCGGCCCGCCCATCCGGCCGATCAGTCCGTCGTATCGACCGCCGGCGATCACCGCGCCCTGCGCGCCCAGCGCTTCGGTCGTGAATTCGAAGGCGGAATGGCAGTAATAGTCGAGGCCGCGGACCAGCCGTTCGTTCAGGGTGTAGCCGATGCCGATCGCGTCCAGCCCGGCCTTGACGGCCTCGAACCAGGCGCGGGCGCCATCGGTCAGCGAGTCGCCGAAGACCGGCGCGCCGGCCACGATCTCGCGGTCGCGGGCATTCTTGGAATCGAGGATGCGCAGCGGGTTGATATCCAGCCGGCGGCGGCTGTCTTCCGACAGGTCGTCCCGGAAGCGGGCGAGGTAACCGACCAGCCGGTCGCGGTAGGCCGCCCGGCTTTCGGCATCGCCCAGCGTGTTCAGCTCCAGCATCGTCCGGTCCCGCACGCCCAAGGCGTCGAGCACGGCGGCGCCGGCGGTGATCGTCTCGACGTCGCCCAGCGGATGGGCGACGCCGATCAGCTCGATGCCGATCTGATGGAACTGACGCTGCCGGCCCTTCTGCGGCCGCTCGTGGCGGAACATCGGGCCGGCGTAGAAGTAGCGTAGCGGCACGCTCTGATGCAGGCCGTTGGAAATGACGGCGCGGGCCACGCCTGCCGTATTTTCCGGCCTCAGGGTCACGCTGTCGCCGCCCTTGGTCTCGAAGCTGTACATCTCCTTCGTGACGACATCCGACGTTTCGCCCAGGGTCCGGGCGAACACTTCGGTCGCCTCGAATACCGGCGTCGCCATCGCGTCGTAGCCATAGCGCCCCGCCACCGCGGCAGCCGTATCCACGACATGGCTGTGCCGGCGCATGGCGTCGGGCAGCAGATCGTGGGTTCCGCGAATCGGTTGCAGCTTGCTCATCGGGGGCTCTCGGGCGGGGCGCCGTTCCGGCCGTGCCGGCGCGGCCGTCTGGTTGCGGCGGGCCGGTTGCGGCGGACGCCGCTATTCCGCCGCCTGCTCCTGAAGCGCCGCCTGTTCGGCTTCGATCTCGGCAGCCTTGCGCTCGACCAGTTCGACGAGGTGGTCGACCAGGTCGCCGTCGCGCATCACGTGATGCTTCTCGCCGTTCAGATAGACCTGATGGCCGCTCGCCCCGCCGGTCAGGCCGATATCGGTCTCCCGCGCTTCGCCCGGGCCGTTGACGACGCAGCCGATCACCGACAGCGACATCGGCGTGCCGATGTGGGCCAGCCTTTCCTCCAGCCGTGCCACGGTCGGAATGACCTGAAAATTCTGCCGGGCGCAGGACGGACAGGAGATGACGTTCACCCCGCGGTGGCGCAGGCCGAGCGCCTTCAGGATTTCGAAACCGATCCTGATCTCCTCGACCGGGTCGGCGGACAGGGACACGCGGATCGTATCGCCGATGCCGGCCCAGAGCAGCGAACCCATGCCGATGCTGCTCTTGACCGTGCCGGTGGTCAGGCCACCGGCTTCGGTGATGCCGAGATGCAGGGGATAGTCGCAGACATCGGCGAGCAGCTGGTAGGCCGCCACGGCGAGAAACACGTCGGACGCCTTGCAGCTGATCTTGAACTCGAAGAAATCGTTGTCTTCGAGGATGGCGATGTGGCGCTGGGCCGATTCCAGCATCGCCTCCGGGCAGGGCTCGCCGTATTTCTCGAGCAGGTCGCGCTCCAGCGATCCGGCATTGACCCCGATGCGCATCGAGCAGCCGTGATCCTTCGCCGCCTTTATGACCTCGCGGACCCGCTCCTCCTTGCCGATATTTCCGGGATTGATGCGCAGGCAGGCGGCGCCGGACTGTGCCGCCTCGATCGCCCGTTTGTAGTGGAAGTGGATATCGGCCACGATGGGCGCTTCGGCGCCGCGCACGATCTCCTTCAGCGCCGCCGTCGACTCCTCGTCCGGGCAGGACACCCGGACGATATCCGCGCCGGCTTCTTCGAGCCCGCGGATTTGCGCCAGCGTCGCCTTCACGTCCGTCGTCGGCGTGTTGGTCATCGACTGGACGGCAATCGGCGCGTCGCCGCCGACCGGCACGGCGCCGACATGGATCTTGCGGCTCTTGCGTCGGTAGATATCGCGATAGGGCCGGACGCTCATCGGCAGGCACCGCACTGATTCGGACAACGGGAACGGTTCAACAGGACGGCGCGCACGCCGCGGTGCATTGCACAATCCCTGCAACGAATTAAGCGCTGGCGCGGCCGCTGGCAACCGCGGCCGGTTCCGGGCCGGCACGAATTATCGGCTCATCCGTCCGGTTTCAGCTTCGCCGGATCGAGGGACAGGCTGTAGGCCGGGCCTGGAGACTCGCCGGCCAGGCCCGCCGGCTCGCCGCGGACCAGATATTCGAGCTGGTTGGCGCGGCCGACATCGAGCACCAGGCTCGGATCGTCGGGCACCGCGACGACGTTGCCCTTCTTCATGATGCCTTCGACCAGCACCTGGCGAGTCTGCGGATGGCGCACCCGGACCCAGACGAGGCCCAGCGCCCGCAGAACGACGGTTCCACTCGCCGCCGCGGTCTGTTCTTCGGAGGCGCTGCCTTCGGCACTTCCGTCTTCAGTATTCGCACCCTCGGCATTCCCGGCTTCGGCATTTTCGGCTTCGGCATTTTCGGGGGCGGCCGGCTCGCCGCCCGGTTCGGGCGCGGACGCATCGCGGGCCGCGACCGCATCGGCAGATTGTGCGAGCCGGGCCGGATCGAGGGACAGGTTGTGGCGAACCGTCGCCGCCGGACCGGCCAGACCGGCGGACCGGCCGCCGATCAGATATTCCAGCTGGCTGGCGCGGCCGACGTCGAGCACCAGGCCGGGTTCGTCGGGCACCGTCACCTGATTGCCCTCTTTCATGATCCCTTCCACGATCACGCGGCCGGTCTCCGGATCGCGCACCCGGATCCAGACGAGGCCCCGCGCCCTGAGGACGATGGGCCGGTCGGCAACCTCGATTTCCGGTTCGGGCGCCGCGTTCCGATCCGCGTCGGAGGCGTCCGTCCGGTCGGCCGTGCCGGCCTCCGGATCTTCCGGCAGGGCCGCGGTTTCGCCGCCTTGCTCGCTCGCCCGGTCTTCTTCCGCCGGACCTTCTTCCGCCGGACCTTCTTCCGCCGGGCCTTCTTCCGGCTCCGGCAGTGCGGATTGAGGCGGGACGGCCTCTCCGCCCGGGTCCGGTGCGATGCCGCCGCCGGCGTCCGCCGCTGCGACGTCGCCGGGCGGCGCGGGCTGTATCCGCACGATTTCGACCGCCGCCGCAGGCTTGCGGGCATCGGCCGTGCGGTAATACCAGGCGACATACGCAGCGCCTGCAATGGCCAGCGAGACGAGCAGCAGCGCGCCGCCGGAAAAGCGGCCCCTTTCGACCGGCTTCAGCCAGGTGTAATCCTGCGTGACCGAAGACTTGCCGGCTTCTTCCCGGAAGCGGCGGGCCAGCTTCCCGGGATCCAGGCCGACATAGGTGGCATAGCTGCGCACGAAGCCCAGGGTGTAGGGCAAGGCCGGCAGCGCTGCATGATCGTCCCGCTCCAGGCTTCTCAGATAATCGGCCCGGATTTTCAGGTCGGACGCGGCGGTTTCAATGGGCACACCCAGGCGTTCGCGCGCGTCGCGCAAGTCGGTGCCGACCCGATAAGCGTTCGCCCCGACCGCCGGCCCGTCGAAGGTAAGGTCATCGGGTTGCGTCTGCTTTTCCATTTCGGCCCTTTTGCCCGATGCCCCCGGCCAACAGGACAGCGACCAGGTTCAGCGCTGGTCGATGACGACGTCGTGATCCCTTGCATAGCCGGCAAGCCGGTTGCGCAGCGAATGTTCTCCGGCGCCGATCAGCCGGTCGACAAAATCCTCCAGCGTGCCGATGTCCACGCTGCGGACCATCGCCTTGACCGGGCCGATCGCCGCCGCCGACATCGACAGCCGCCGGACGCCCAGACCGACGAGCGTCATCGCCTCCAGCGGCACGCCCGCCATTTCACCGCACACGGTCAGCGGCACGCCGGCGCCGCCCCGGGCCGCGCGGCAATGATCCACAATCTGCCGCACCATCGCAAGGAATGCCGGAGAGAGCGAATCGTACCGGCCGGAGAGGCGCGGATTGCCCCGGTCGCTGGCGAACATGAACTGCAGCAGGTCGTTGCTGCCGAGCGAGACGAAGTCGGCCCGCTCGACCAGCGCCGGCAACTGCCAGACCAGGGCCGGCACTTCGAGCATCACGCCGACGGACAGGCTGTCCGGCAGCAGGTTGCCGGCCTTCGCAGCCCGCTCCAGCTCCATATCGACCAGGCCGCGCGCCGTTTCGAATTCCGCCAGGTCGGCGACCATCGGAAACATGAGATGCAGCGGCTGTCCGGCCGCCGCCCGGATCATGGCGCGGAGCTGGTGACGCAGGATGGCCGGCCGGTCCAGGCCGATCCGGATGGCGCGCCAGCCCATTGCGGGGTTGTCGTCCTTCGGATCGCGCAGGTAGGGCAGCACCTTGTCGCCGCCGATATCCAGCGTGCGAAAAACCACCGGCGCGCCCTCTGCCGCCGCCAGGACGCGCATGTAGATTTCCGCCTGCTCGCCGACATCGGGGAAATCCTGCCGCACCATGAACGGGATTTCGGTGCGGTACAGGCCGACGCCGTCGACCCCGTGGGCGGAAAAATCGTTCAGTTCGACCAGCAGCCCTGCATTCTGGTTGAGGGAAATCCGCACGCCGTCCCGGCTCACTGGCTCGACATCGTGCAGCGCGTCGTAGAGCGCCCGGCGCTTGGCCCGGTCGCGGACGCTGGTTTCGAACAGGGCGCGGACATTCTCCGTCGGCCGCACGAACACCTGGGCATTGTCGGCGTCGAGAATCACCGGATCGCCCGCCTCGACCCGGCTGAGGCAGCCCGCGACCCGGCCGACGACGGGAATATCCATCGCCCGGGCCATGATGGCCGCATGGGCGGTCGGCGAACCCTCCTCCAGGACGATGCCCGACAGGCGATCGGGATCGTAGTCCAGCAGTTCGGCAGGGCCCAGATCCCGGGCGAACACGATCATCCGGCCGGCCTCCGGCAGGTCGGGCGCGGCCGGTGTGTCGCTGGAGGCCGACAGATGCTGGAGCAGGCGATTGCCCAGATCGTCGAAATCGGCCATCCGCGCGCGCAGGTAGGGATCCTGGATCGACGCCATGCGGGCGCTGGTCGCCTCCTGGACCTTGGCGACCGCAGCTTCGGCGGTCAGGCCCTCGCCGATCGCCTCGCGGATGCGATGCAGCCAGCCCCGGTCCTCGGCGATCAGGCGGTAGGTCTCGAGGATCTCCCGGCTCTCGGAGCCGCTTTCCAGCCGGTCGTCGGTCAGCATGACGTCGAGCGCGTCGTACATCGACGACAGGGCGGCCTTGAGCCGCTCCAGTTCGAGTTCGGGATCCTCCGCCACGACGTTGACGATGGACGGACGGTCGCGATGCACGACCGCTTCGCCGGTCGCCGGCCCGCCGTGCAGCTTAAGCCCGGTCAGCCGCAGCGGCAGCAGCGCAATCCCGTCGGCCTCGCGCAGCTCGTCCAGGCTGACCAGGTCGCCCGACCCGACCATCTCGGCCACGACCATGGCCACGGTCTGGAGCGTCTCGACCTCTTCGTCCGTATAATGGCGCCGGGTGCGGTTCTGGACGGCCAGGACGCCGACGACCCGGCTGTTGCGCAGCACCGGCACGCCCATCATCGAATGGTAGATTTCCTCGCCGGTTTCCGGCCGGTAGGCAAATCCGGGATGGGTCTGGGCGTCGGAGAGCGCAATCGGCCGGGCGCGCGCGGCGACGTCGCCGATCACCCCTTCGCCGATGCGCAGGCGGGTCTTGTGCACCGCCGTCTTGTTCAGGCCCTCGGTGGCGTAGAGTTCCAGCACGTTGCCGGCGCGCCGCAGATACAGCGAACACACTTCGGCGACCATGTTGGCCGCGATCAGGGAGACGATCCGGTCGAGACGCTCCTGGCCGGAGATCGTCCGGGCGCCGGCCATGACATTGCGGATGCGCCGCAGTAGCCGCCGGATATCCGACAGCCCGCCGGCCGGCAGCCGCGGCGCCGCGCCTATGCTGTCGGACGGTCCGGGCAGTTCGGTCATGGCGGTTGCGCTCCCTTCTCCTGCTCCGTTCGCCGGCTCCTTCCGCCTGCGGCCCGTTTCCGGCGCCGGTTCCCGCGGCAAGAGCGGGGCGGCCGGCCTACTCTGCGTCGAGGCCGTAAGCCGAATGCAGGGCGCGCAGCGCCAGTTCGGTATACTCCTCGGCGATCAGGACGCTCACCTTGATCTCGGACGTCGAGATCACCTGAATGTTGATACCCTTTTCGGCCAGGGTCCTGAACATCCGCTGGGCCACGCCCGCATGGCTGCGCATACCGACGCCGATGACCGACACCTTGACCACATTCGCGTCGTGATCGAGCCTCGCGTAGCCGATCGCATCGCGCGACCGCTTGATGGCGTCGATGGCGCGCTCATGGTCGCCTTCCGGCACGGTGAAGGTGATGTCCGTCTGTTCGCCGTCCTCCGACACGTTCTGGACGATCATATCGACATTGATCATGGCGTCGGCAAGAGGCCCGAAAATGGCGGCGGCGACGCCCGGCTTGTCGGCGACCCGCGCGACGGTGATCTTGGCTTCGTCGCGGCTGTAGGCGATGCCGCTGATGATTTCCTGTTCCACGATCTCGTCCTCGTCCACGACCAGCGTCCCGGGCACGTCCTCGAAGGAGGACCGCACCTGTATGCGCACATGGTGCTTCATGCCCATCTCGACGGCCCGGGTCTGCAGCACCTTGGCGCCCTGGGATGCGCTTTCCAGCATTTCCTCGTAGGTGATCCGCTCCAGCTTGCGCGCCCTGGCCACGATGCGCGGATCGCAGGTGTAGACGCCGTCGACATCGGTAAAGATATCGCAGCGGTCGGCGTTCAGCGCCGCGGCCAGGGCGACCGCCGTCGTATCCGAGCCGCCGCGGCCCATCGTGGTGATACGGCCGTCCGGCGAAATGCCCTGAAAGCCCGGCACGACAGCAACGCATCCCCGGCGCAGATCGGCCTCGAGCGCAGCGGTATCTATGGTCCGGATGCGCGCCTTGGTATAGGCGCCGTCGGTGCGGATCGGCAACTGCCAGCTGGTCCAGGATCGCGCGGGGATCCCCATTTCGCGAAGCACGATCGCCAGCAGGCCGATCGTGACCTGCTCGCCGGCGGAGACGACCACGTCGTATTCGCAGGGATCGGCTTCGGGAGAGGCCTCCCGGGCCCAGGCGACGAGCTGGTCCGTGGCCCCGGCCATCGCGGACAGGACGACCGCAACTTCGTTGCCGGCCGCCGTCTCGCGCTGCACCCGCGCCGCGACATGGCGGATGCGCTCCAGGTCGCCGACGGAGGTGCCGCCGAATTTCTGAACGATGCGCGCCATCGGATTTCCTGGAACAGGGCGGACGGAAAGGGCGGCTGCCGGCCATTTGCCGCCGGCGGTTTTCCGCCGGCCGGGCGCGCCATACATATGGAAGCGTCTGGACTTGGGCAACCGGGGCGGCATGACCGACGCACCGCAAGATCGCCGCAGCGCTGCGGCGCCGGAGGCCGGCACCGCCGGTGCGACGGTCGATCCGGCAGAGATCGCCCGCTTCGCCGCCATGGCCGGGGAGTGGTGGGATCCGCGCGGCAGGTTTGCGCCGCTGCACCGCATGAACCCGGCCCGGCTTCGCCTGATCCGCGACGCGATCTGCCGCAGTTTCGGCCGCGACCCGGCCGGCGCACGGCCGTTCGACGGCCTGCGCATTGTCGATCTCGGCTGCGGCGGCGGCCTGATCTGCGAGCCGATGGCGCGGCTCGGCGCCACCGTGACGGGCATCGATGCCGGGGCCGAGGCGGTCGAGGTCGCGCGAACCCACGCCGGCCAGTCGGGCCTGGCGATCGACTACCGGCACGGCACGGCGGAGGCGCTGGCCGAAGCCGGCGAGGCTTTCGACGTCGTGCTCAATCTGGAAGTGGTCGAGCATGTGTCGGACGTCGCCGCCTTCATGGCCGCCGCCGGCGCCCTGGTGAAGCCGGGCGGCCTCCAGATCGTCGCCACGCTCAACCGCACGCTGCGGTCGATGGCGCTCGGCGTCGTGGCGGCGGAATATGTCCTGCGCTGGGTCCCGCCCGGCACCCATGACTGGCGCAAGTTCCTCAGGCCGTCGGAGGTTGCCGCGCATCTGCGCGCCGCCGGCCTGACCGTCGAGCGCGCTATTGGCCTGACCTACGACCCGCTGACCGACAGCTGGCGCGAGAGCGGCGACCTCGGCGTCAACTACACGATGGTGGCGCAGAGGGCCGCGTGACCGGCGAGGCGCAGCCCCGCATGCTGATCCTCGCCGGCCCGAACGGCGCAGGGAAGACGACGTTTTCCCGGACGCTGCTGGAGGGGGAGACCGGTCGTCTCCAGTTCCTGAATGCGGATATCGAAGCCCGTGACCTGTCGCCAGGCGACGTCTCAAGCGTCGCAGTCCCGGCCGGGCGCATCGTGCTGGAAAAAATGAAGGAGAATCTTCGCGAACTGCGGAGTTTTGCCGTCGAGACGACTTTGTCCGGTCGAATCCATCTGAAATATGTCATCGACGCCGTCAGCGCCGACTGGCAGGTCGACCTCAATTTTCTTTGGCTCGACTCGGTGGAACTGGCCCACCAAAGAGTGGCAGCCAGGGTTGCGGCGGGCGGCCACGATATTCCGGGAAAGGTAATTTCACGCCGGTATTTTCGCGGGATGCAAATGTTGCCTGTTTATTGTAAGGAAGTATCCAGGTGGACAATCTTCGACAACTCAAGCCGAGAACCCGCCATTATTGCATCAGGAAGTAAAAATAAAATAAAAATTGAAAAAAATGATAAATTTCAGGAAATCAAGCAATACTGGAGAAGGACTTCTCATGAAAATTAATCGTAAGTTGGATAATTATTCTAGTAAAAACTTGCATCTATTGCGTCGTTCTGTTAGAATGGCTCTTGGCGACCACTATCGTGCGGGCGAATACATCGTATACAGCAAAAACGGTAAAATATACCGCACGAACAAGTCCGGCTCCAGAGGCACGGTCGTTACGTCCCGCAAGTCCAAATCCGCTTGATCGACCTCGAAATCCTCCCGGCTGGCGCCCGGCACCGGGAACGGAGAGGAACGGTTTTACTCCGCCGGTGCGGGCGCCGCGCGCGGGGGCGCCGCCGCCGCTTTGGGCCGGAAGGTGCCCACGACCAGCGCCAGGAGCGGCGGGATGATCAGCAAGGTCAGCACCGCCGACAGCGCCAGCCCGCCGAGCACGACCGAGCCCAGCCCACGATAGAGTTCCGAGCCGGCGCCCGGGAACACGACCAGCGGCGCCATGCCGATGACGCTGGTCATGGTCGACATGAAGATCGGCCGCATCCGGTGGCGGGTCGCCACGAGGATGGCGCTCCGCGGCTCCATGCCGTGGTCGCGGGCCAGGCGGAGCGTCCCGTCGACCAGCAGGATCGCGTTGTTGACCACCGTGCCGATCAGGATGACGAAGCCGAGCAGCGTCAGCATGTCGAGCGGCTGGCGCACATATTCGTTCAGCAGGGCAAGACCGAGGATGCCGCCGGCGGTCGCCAGCGGCACCGAGAAGATGATGATGAAGGGATAGAGGAAGCTCTCGAACAGGATCGCCATCACCAGATAGACGATGACGATCGCCATCAGAAGCTGCCAGACCATGGCGTTCCACGTCCGGGTCAACTGGTCGGCTTCGCCCGACAGGTTGATCTTCACGCCTTCCGGAAGCCCCCTTTTCTCGAGCTCCGGAATGACCTTTTGTTGCAGGATATCCATCGCGGCTTCGAGAGCGATCGCCTTGGTCGGGCTGATCTCCAGCGTGACCGTGCGGTTGCGCTCGGTATGGCGAATCTCGGTCGCGCCGGACGTGACCTCGACCCGCGCCAGCGACCGGACCGGCACGATCTTGCCGGACGACGTCACGACCGGGATGCTCTCGATCCCCTGGGTCGTCCGGATGGCGCGCTTCGGCCCGGTCAGCGTCAGATCCGTGCGTCGGCCGCCGATCGTCACCTCGGCGACGCGCAACCCGTCGTTGAAGGCGTCGATGGTCGCCGCCAGCTCGCGCGCGTTGACCCCGGCTTCGTCGAGCCGGGTCCGGTCGGGAACCACCTTGACCTCCGGCGCGCCGAGGCTGAGGCCGGGCCGCGGCCGGATCTGAGTCCCCCCGCTGCGCGGCAGGAAGCGGTTGATGATGAAAAACGCCTGCTGCGCGACCTCCAGGTTCCGGCCGAGGTCCGGCCCGGAAATGTCGAAATTGATCACCCGGCCGCCGCCGATGCCGCGGCCGAACAGCGAAGGCTGGAAAGTCCGGCCGAAGGTGCCGGGCTCCTTGCGCAGGGTCTTCTGGATGATCGGGATCAGCTCGCCCGCTCGCGTCGGATCGACGGCCGCCGCGCCGACGACGGTCAGCGAATTGCGCGCCACGAAGAAGAAGCGCGAAATCTGCGGCGGCCCCCTGGGCGCCGCCGTCTCCTCGCCCAGCCCGAGCGTCGCCATCACCCGCTCGGGCAGGTTCGGCGGTTTGATCGTCTTGCCGCGGACGACGCCTTCGCCCGTTGCGAGATAGGATTCCAGATCCGCCTCGACGCTGCGCGCGATGCCGGTGACTGTATCGAGATTGTAGCCCGGCGGCGGCAGCGAGAGGGCGATCACCAGATTGCGGTTGCCGGTCGGCAGATATTCCAGCTTCGGCACCAGTTTCCAGGTCGCGAAGGCCGCGCCGCCGGTTATCGTCGCGGCCACCAGAAATGCCAGGATGCGGTAGGAAACGACCAGCGCGGTGAACTTGAGGACGAGCCAGGCGAACAGCCGGGCCAGATGATCGATGCCGGGCAGGGGAAGGCGGAAGGGCGCCCGGTTCTCTGTCTGCTCCGCCGCCTGCCCAGCCGCGGCGCTGCGCCGCCTGCGCGCCGTACGCCGGGTCGGCAGCAGCCAGTTGGCGAGCGCCGGGATCAGGGTGACCGCGACCAGCAGCGACAGGATAACCGAGACCGATATGGCGACCGCGATGTCGCGGAACAGCTGGCCGACCTCGAGTTCCAGCACCAGAATGGGAATGAAAACCATCACCGTGGTCAGGGCCGACACCAGGACGGCGCCCCAGACCTGGCTCGCCCCTTCGTAGGCGGCCTCGCGGATCGGTTTGCCCTGTTCCTTCAGGCGGTAGATGTTCTCCAGCACGACGATCGCCGCATCGACCACCATGCCGACGGCAAACGCGATGCCGGCCAGCGAAATGACGTTGATCGAGCGGCCGAGCGCGGCCATGGCGACGAAGGAGCCGATGACCGATACCGGAATGGCCAGCGAGATCACCAGCGTCGCCCGCGGCGAACGCAGGAAGAGCAGCAGGATCAGCGCCGCCAGCAGGCCGCCGACCCAGATATTCTGCGTGACCAGCGCGATGGCGGAATGGATGTAGTCGGTCTCGTCATAGACCTGGTCGGCATGCAGCCCGGCCGGATGCAACACTTTCCGGTTGAGTTCGGCCACCCTGGCGCGAACCCGGCCCATCACCTCGATGACATTGGCGCCGGTATCGCGCAGCACGTTGAAGACGAGGGCCGGCCGGCCGCTCGCCCGGATGCTCGCGGTCGGATCCTTGTAGCCGAAGCGGACGTCCGCGATGTCGCCGAGCGTCACCCGGGCGACCCGGCCGGAGGCGCTGTCCTCGACGGTGCGCAGCAGGACGCGCCGCGCCGCGTTCGCCGCGGTCAGCTCGCCTTCGAAACGGACCACATAGCGCCGCTTGCCTTCGTTCACCTCGCCGGCCGACAGCGCGATGTTGGCGCGCTGCAGGGCCGTGACGACCGCGGGGATCGTCAGGCCGTATTGCGCCATTTCCGCGGGCTTCACGACGATCCGCAATTCCTTGGCGGCGCCGCCGTAGAAATTTGTGCCGGAAACGCCCTCGAGACGCTCCATGCGTTCGACGACGAAATCCTCGATGAAATCGCCGTAGGTGTGGATCGGCCGGCTGTTGCCTTCGCGCCGGGTGATGACGAACCAGGCGATCGGATTGTCTTCCGAGCCCCGGGTCTGGATCTGCGGCCGCTGGGCTTCGTCCGGATAGCCGTTCACCCGGTCGAGCCGGTTGGCGACCAGCAGGATCGCGCGGTCCATATTCTGGCCGATCTGGAATTCCAGCGTGATCCGCGACCGGCCGGTCTCCGCGCTGGAGACGATGCGCTCGACCCCTTCGACCCCCTTGAGCACGTCTTCCTGCCGGTTCAGGATTTCGCGCTCGACCTCGGCCGGCGCGGCGCCGGGCCATCGCGTCGTGATCGTCAGGTTGGGTTTGCGGACGTCCGGCGTGAGCTGGATCGGGATCTGCTGCAGGGCGACGAAGCCGAACATGACGACCATCAGGACGGCGGCGATGACCGCAACCGGCCGATCCAGGGCTATCCGGATCAGGTTCACTTCAGTGCGCCGGTTTCCGTTCCGGAGTGTCGGAGTCGCCGGTCCGGCGCTGCGCCGCGGCGCCGAGCAGCGGACGGTGCCGCACCGGCTGGCCCGGCCGCAGCCGTTCGTTGCCGCGGACGACGGCGATGTCGCCGGGCGCCAAACCGGCGCGCACGACAAACCGCGACCCGATCGCCTCGCCGAGCCCGACCGGGCGCGGCACGGCGCGGCCGCCCTTCACCAGGAAGACCAGGCGTGTCGCGCCGCGGTTCACGATGGCGTCCTTGTGGACCGAAACCACGGTGCGCGTGGCGCCGATCGGCACGTCGACGGTGACCGCCTGATTGATGGAGTAGTGGACGGCCGGAGAATTGCCGAGCGGTTTGAACCGCACCGCCTGGGTCCGGGTCAGGGCGTTTTGCATCGGCAGCAAGGCGCGCACCCGCGCCCTGAGGGGCACGCCGCCGGCGCGCGCCGAGAAGGAGACGACCCGGCCGGGGCGCAGGCCGCTCAGGCGATCGGCCGGAACGTCGGCCTCGATCTCCACTTCGGTATCGTTGACCAGTTCGACGACGGCGGACCCGTCCTTGAGATAGGCGCCCAGTTCGGTCGCCTTGCGCACGACGACGCCGTCATAGGGCGCCGTCACCACGGCCTTTTCGATCGCGAGCCGGGCGAGCCGGACATTGGCGCGGGCGCGGGCCAGGCGGTGCACCGCCAGATCGTAGCGCGACCGGGCGAAGGCGGCGGACTTGTTGCTGCGCAGCGCCTCGAAGCGTTCCAGTTCCCGCTCCGCCAGCTTCAGCTCGGCGGTCTCGAAGGCTAGGCGCGCCTCGGCCGTTCGGATGTCCTGCCGCGCGAGGATCCGGCCTTTCTTCACATGCTGGCCGACCGCGACATCGATCGAAACGACGGCGCCGGAAACCCGGGCGGCGACCACGCCCTTGCGGGTGGCCACGATGCGCCCGATCACCGGCTCGGTCCGGGTCAGCGGCCCCTTGCGGACCTGATCGACGCCGACGAACATCGGCGGGCGTCCGCCCTTCCGGGCGCCGCCGCCCGCGCCGGGCCCGGCGCCTCCGCCGGCCCGGCGGCGTTTCTCCTGCGCATTCCGGTTACCGGGTTTGGCGCCCGGCTTGCCGCGTGCGTCGCCTGGCGGCTGGCCCTGTTGCCGGCGCCGCTGCCAATCCTGCTGCGGTCCCTGTTGCCGGCCCTGGGGCTCCGTTCGGGCTTCGGCCCCGGCGGTCCTGATTTCCGGCGCTGCGGCGGCGACGCAAAGCAGCGCCGTTGCCGCCGCGAGCAACGGACGCGCCGCATGTGACCTGCGCGTTCCGACCGCCGAACTCAAGGCCCGGTTCCGTTCTCCTTCCCCGGCGTCTGCCGCCGGCCACAAGCCCGTGGCGACGCCCTGTTGCGGCATGATATGGTGCAAAAGAACCATCGATCCACAGGAAACTTCCCGCGACCGGCTGCCCGACCTGCACGCCCTGAGGGCGCAGAACCGCCGTCGCTGGACTGTTCCAAACCTGCCGGGAGCCTGTGACCACAGCCATTTACGCCCACCCGGCCTGCCAGGATCACCAGCCTGGCCGGCATCATCCCGAGCGGCCGTCGCGGGTGGCCGCCGTGCTCGACGGCCTGGAGCAGGCGGGCATCGCCGGCCTCGAACCGCGCGACGCCCCGGGAATCGATCCCGCGCTGCTGGAGCTGGTGCATCCGTCCGCGCTGGTCGACCATGTGCTGGCCCCGATGCGGCACGACGAGCGCCGCTGGATCGACGGCGATACGGTGATGAGCGCCGGCTCTGCGGAGGCGGCGCTGCGGGCCGCCGGGGCGGTTTGCGATGCTATCGATTCGGTGATGGCCGGCGACGTCGACAACGCCTTTTGCGCGGTGCGGCCGCCCGGCCATCATGCGGAACCGGGCCGGGCGATGGGCTTCTGCCTGTTCAACAATGTCGCCGTCGGCGCCCTCTATGCCCGCGAGACATACGGGCTGGGGCGCATTGCGGTGGTCGATTTCGATGTCCATCACGGTAACGGAACGCAGGCCGCCTTCGAATCCGACGGCGACCTGTTCTATGCCTCGACCCATCAATGGCCGCTCTATCCCGGCACCGGCGCGGCCGGGGAGACCGGGGTCGGCAACATCTGCAACGTTCCGCTGGCGCCGGGCAGCGGTTCGCGCGAGTTCCGGCGCGCGATGGCGGAGACCGTTCTTCCGGCGCTGGAAGCGTTCCGGCCGGACCTGATCCTGCTCAGCGCCGGTTTCGACGCCCACAACGACGATCCGCTGGCCGGGCTGAAATTCCGCACCGAAGACTATGGCTGGGCGACGGCGCGGCTCGCCGGGATCGCCGAAGGGCTGTGCGGCGGCCGGATGGTCTCGGCGCTGGAAGGCGGCTACGACCTGCAGGCGCTGGCCGACAGCGTGGTTGCCCATGTCGGGGCGCTGGCCGGCGCCGACCTGGCCTGAACGCCGTCGCCGAACCCACTCTCGGAACGGCCCTGTCGGAACTGTCCTGTCGGAACAGCCCTCTCGGAACAGATTGTCGCAGTTTCGATTGCGTGGGACTTCGGAATGTGAATAATGACTCATATCGAATTCGATAAGAACGGGACAGAGCCTTCCATGTCCGACGGTCGGGCACCGGACATTGCCGCTCTCAGCTTTGAGGACGCGCTTGCCGAACTGGAGAAGATCGTGCGCGATCTGGAGACCGGGCAGGCGAAGCTGGACGATGCGATCGCCGCCTACGAACGCGGCGCAGCCCTGAAGAGGCATTGCGAGGCCAAACTCCGCGACGCCCAGGCAAAGGTCGACAGGATCGTGACCGGGCCGGACGGACAGAACCGGCTGGAACCCGCCGAACTGGACTGACCTCCCCGGCCTTCCGCCAGGGCAGATACCCAGCCGCGCCACAGAACACCCATGACCGACGAACCCCGGCTGACAGCGGCGATGACCGAAATCGCCGACCGGCTCGAAGAGACCCTGGCGGCCCTGCTGCCCCGGGGCGGCGGGCCGGAAGCGCGCGTGTTCCAGGCCATGGCCTACGCCACCCTGGATGGCGGCAAGCGCCTTCGGCCCTTCCTGACGGTCGAGACGGCCCGGCTGTTCGGCGTGCCGGACAGCCGCAGCCTGCGCGCCGGGGCGGCGATCGAATTCGTCCATTGCTATTCCCTGGTCCATGACGACCTGCCGGCGATGGACGACGACGACCTGCGCCGCGGCCGGCCGTCGAACCATGTCGAATTCGACGAGGCGACCGCGATCCTGGCCGGCGACGCCCTGCAGACCCTGGCCTTCGAGGTGCTGGCCGATCCCGCGACCCATCCCGACGGCGACGTGCGGGCCGGCCTGGTCGCGGCGCTGGCCGATGCGGCCGGCGCCCGGGGCATGGTCGGCGGCCAGATGTTCGACATTGCCGCCGAGACCGCCGGCGGCGGCCTCACGCTGGAACAGATCGTCCGTCTGCAACGCATGAAAACCGGCCGCCTGTTCGACGTGTCCTGCCAGTCCGGCGCGCTCCTGGGCGGGGCGAACGAGGCCGACAGGGCAGCCCTCGCCGCCTATACCGAGGCGCTGGGGCTCGCCTTCCAGATTGCCGACGACATCCTGGACGAGACCGGCGACGCGGTCGAAATCGGCAAGCAGGTGGGCAAGGACGCCCGCGCCGGAAAAGCGACCTTCATTTCGACCATGGGGCTTGAGGCCGCGCGAGAACGGGCCAATATTCTGGCGTTACAGGCTGTTACGGCGCTGGAATGCTTCGGAGAACGCGCAGACCTCCTGCGGGATGCGGCGCAGTTTGCCGTAGGCCGGCGCACCTGACCCGGAACCCTCCAGAAAACGAGAGACGGTTCGATATGTCCGAGAAAAGCAAGACGCCACTGCTCGACACGATCAAATCGCCCGCTGACCTGCGCAAGCTCGATGTCAAGCAGCTGCGCCAGTTCGCCGACGAATTGCGGACCGAAACGGTCGAGGCCGTATCCGTTACCGGAGGCCATCTCGGCGCCGGGCTCGGCGTCGTCGAGCTGACGACGGCGATCCACTATCTGTTCGATACGCCGGAAGACATCCTGATCTGGGATGTCGGCCATCAGTGCTATCCCCACAAGATCCTCACCGAACGGCGCGACCGCATCCGCACGATCCGCCAGGGCGGCGGCCTCTACGGCTTTACCAAACGAACGGAGAGCGCCTACGACCCGTTCGGCGCCGCGCACAGCTCGACCTCGATTTCCGCCGGCCTGGGTTTCGCGGTGTCGGGCAAACTGCAGAAAAAGGAAGGCCGCCACGTCATCGCCGTGATCGGCGACGGGGCCATGAGCGCCGGCATGGCTTATGAGGCGATGAACAATGCGGCGGTCACGGGTGCGCGCCTGATCGTCATTCTGAACGACAACGACATGTCGATCGCGCCGCCGGTGGGCGGGCTGTCGGCCTATCTCAGCCGGCTGATCTCCTCGCGCAGCTTCCGGTCCGTCCGGCAACTCACCATGATGCTGGCCGAAAAATTCCCGCGCCAGATTGAGCGCGCGGCCCAACGGGCGGAGGAATATGCCCGTGGTTTCCTGACCGGCGGCACACTGTTCGAGGAGTTGGGCCTCTACTATGTCGGCCCGATCGACGGGCACAATCTGGACCACCTGATCCCGGTTCTGAAAAACGTCCGCGACGATCCGCAGGGCGGCCCGATCCTGATTCACTGCGTCACCAAGAAGGGCAAGGGCTACGAACCCGCCGAATCCTCCGCCGACCGGTATCACGGCGTCGGCAAGTTCGATGTCGTCACCGGCGAGCTTTACAAGGCGCCGTCCAACGCGCCGAGCTACACCAAGGTCTTCGCCAACGCCCTGATCAAGGAGGCGGAGAAGGACGACAGGATCGTGGCGGTCACCGCCGCCATGCCGTCGGGCACGGGGGTCGACCTGTTCGGCAAGGCGTTTCCGGACCGCACCTTCGACGTCGGCATCGCCGAGCAGCATGCGGTGACCTTCGCCGGCGGCCTCGCCGCCGACGGCATGAAGCCGTTCTGCGCGATCTATTCCACCTTCCTCCAGCGCGGCTACGACCAGATCGTCCACGACGTGGCGATCCAGAAACTGCCGGTGCGCTTCGCCATGGACCGGGCCGGGCAGGTCGGCGCCGACGGCCAGACCCACGCCGGCTCGTTCGATATCGCCTATCTCGGCTGCCTGCCCGGTTTCGTGCTGATGGCCTGTTCGGACGAATCCGAACTGGTCCACATGGTGGCGACCGCCGTGGCGATCGACGACCGGCCCTGCGGCTTCCGCTATCCGCGCGGCGAAGGCGTCGGCCTGGACATGCCGGAAGAAGGCGTGCCGCTCGAGATCGGCAAGGGCCGGATTGTGCGCGAAGGCAATGCGGTTGCCATCCTGTCCTACGGCCAGCGGCTGCAGGATTCGCTGACGGCCGCGGACGAGCTGGCGGCGCGCGGCTGGAGCACGACGGTGGCCGACGCGCGCTTCGCCAAGCCGCTCGACGAAGACCTGATCCGGCGCCTCGCCCGTGAGCACGAACTGCTCGTCACCGTCGAGGAAGGCTCGATCGGCGGCTTCGGCAGCTTCGTCGGCCAGTTCATGAGCCACGACGGCCTGCTCGACCGCGGCACGCTCAAGTTCCGGCCGATGGTCCAGGCCGACCGCTTCTTCGACCAGGACAAGCCGGAGAAGCAGGTCGAAGCCGCCGGCCTCAGCGCGCGCCACATCGCGCATACCGCGCTGACCGCCCTCGGCGCCGACGCCGGGGATGTCGAGCTGACGGCGTAGGGCTTGGCGGGCGGCTTAGTCCGCTTCGGACTCTACAGCCGGGTGTCCGTTTCAACCGCAACCGTAACTGCGGTCGCGGCACGCCATCCGGGACACACCGGACGATTTTCCCGGACGCCGATCCAGAAGGCACGACCGTAGGGGAGGGTTTCAAACGGTACAGACCGGATAGATAGGTAACAGTTTAGACCGGATAGATGGGTGACAGGTTAAGGGAGTTCCGGGAGGACCGGATATGCCCTGGAGAGAGACCTGTCGGATGGACGAGAAGCTGGATTTTGTGTTGGCGTGGCATCGCGGCGAGGCGCCGATGACGGCGCTGTGCGCGGCGTACGGGATCAGCCGGAAGACGGGCTACAAGTGGCTCGGCCGGTACCGGGAAGGCGGCAGGTCCGGTCTGGAGGAACGTTCGCGCGCGCCTTTGCGCCACGGCCGTTCGATGGCGCCGGAGGTTGCGGAGAGGGTCGTGGCGCTGCGCCGGGCGCATCCGTTCTGGGGTCCGCGGAAGCTTCGGGCGGTGCTGATGCGCGAGGATCCGGGGACGGTGTGGCCTGCGGCGAGCACGATGGGCGATCTGCTGCGCGCAGAGGGTCTTGTGCCGCGCCGCCGGCTGCGGCGCCGTCTGGCGTCGCCGGCGCGCCCGTTCCGGGCGGCGGCGGCTCCGAACGACGTCTGGTGCATCGACTTCAAGGGCTGGTTCCGGACCGGGGACGGCGCGCGCTGCGATCCGCTGACGATCAGCGATGCGTGGAGCCGGTATCTTCTTGCCGTCGTGATCGTGCCGCCGCGCACGGCGCCGGTCATGGCGGCGGTCGAGGCGGCGTTCCGGCGCTACGGCGTGCCGCTGGCGCTGCGCTCGGACAACGGCACGCCGTTTGCCAGCACGGGCGCGGGCGGCCTGTCGCGCCTGTCGGCGCGCTGGGCGAAGGCCGGCATCGAGCTGGAGCGGATCGATCCGGGCCAGCCGCAGCAGAACGGCCGCCACGAGCGGATGCACCGGACGCTCAAGACGGAGACGGCGAAGCCGCCGGCGGCCAGCGCTGCGGCGCAACAGGCGCGCTTCGACCGCTTCCGGGAGGCGTTCAACACGATCCGGCCGCACGAAGCGTTGGGCCAGGTGCCGCCGGCAACGCTCTACCGCCCTTCGCCGCGGGAATGGCGGGCGCCGGAAGAGCCGGTCTACGACCCGTCGCACGCGGTGCGCCGGGTGCGTCCCAACGGCTGCATCAAGTGGGGCGGCGCGGAGGTCTTCGTCAGCGAGGCCCTGGCCGGCGAGCGCATCGGCATCGCCGAAACCGACACCGGCGACTGGATCGCGCGCTTCGCCGGCATCGACCTCGGACTGTTCGACCGACAGTCCATCAAACTGAGACGCTTCCGGGCGGCCCGGCCGGGCCGCCCGAAAGCGAAACAAACCGAAAACACTGTTACCCATGTAACCGGTCCATAGTGTCACCCATGTAACCGGTTGCTCAAACCCTCCCCTACAGCCGGTACGGAACTGCGTTGCCGTGTCCGATTGCTCCGGCGCGCCCGCGCCCGTCAGCCCGCGTCTTCGCTGTAGGCCTGGACGACTTGGTCGGCGAGGCGGCCGGTCAGTTCCTGGAGATAGTCGAAGGCGTATTCGAAGGTGCCGACGCCCTGGGTGAGCGAGCGCAGCTCGATGATCAAGTCCTGCAGTTCGGCCTGGGGCAGCTTGGCGCTGATCTCGTCCCAGTTGTTCCAGCCCGTCTTCGAATCGAAACCGAGGATCTGGCCGCGCCGGCCGCTGATCAGCCCCTGGATGTTCGACGTGAAGTGGGAGGGCGCGGAAATCTTCACGTCGTAGATCGGCTCGAGCAACACCGGGCCGGCCTTCGGCATCCCCTCGCGCATGGCGAGCGATCCGGCGGTCTTGAAGGCCTGGTCGGAACTGTCGACCGAATGATACTGGCCGTCGGTCAGCGTCACCGAGACGTCGACCACCGGAAAGCCGAGCGGCCCCGACGACATATACTCCTTCACCCCGGCCTCGACGGCCGGGATATACTGGCGCGGCACCCGGCCGCCGACGATCGTATTCTGGAATTCGAAGCCCGCGCCGCGCGGCAGCGGCTTGATATCGACATGCACGTCGCCGAACTGGCCGTGCCCGCCCGACTGCTTCTTGTGCCGGGCGTGCTGGGAGACCGACTGCTTGATGGTTTCCTTGTAGGCGACCTTCGGCCGCCGGCCCGCCACCGTCAGATTGTATTTGCTCTTCAGCCGGCCGATCGCGACCTTGAGGTGGATTTCGCCCTGGCCGGCCAGCACCAGCTCGCGGGTATCCTGGTTGTGTTCGAGGATGAGCGAGGGGTCTTCCTCGGCCATCCGGCCCATGGCGCCGGTCAGCTTGACCTCGTCCTCGCGTTTTTCCGCTTCGACGGCGAGCGCGAACAGCGGCATGGCCGGCGGCGGCCACAGGGTATCCGGCGCATCGCCGCCATCGACCAGGGTCTCGCCCGTCCTGACGGCCTCCATCCGGCCGAGCGCGACGACATCGCCCCGTCCGGCCCGGGGAACCTTCTCCTGGTCGTAGCCGTTCAGCCGGTTCATGCCGCTGACCCGGTTGCCGTTCAGGCTCATGCCGTCCTTGACCTCGCCGTCGAGAACGCGGGCGATCGAGAGTTTGCCGGTGTGGGGCATGTAGAGCGTCTTGAAGACGGTCGCGCCGTTGCCGCTCCAATCGCCCAGTTCCAGCCGCTCGCGGACCGACGCCACGCCGGGCGCTTCGTGGCGCAGCACCTTGAGCAGCCGCCGGATGCCGGCGTCGTTCTGGGCCGAGCCGATGAACACCGGCACGATGCTGTCCGACCGCAGGGTCTCGGTCAGGTAGCCGTAGACCTCTTCCTTGGGCGGAATGGCGTCTTCGAGCAGTTGCTCCAGCAGGCCGTCGTCGAAATCGGCCAGGGATTCGAGCATTTCCTGCCGCGCCAGCGCGCCGTCGTCCTCCATCTCGGACGGGATCTGGATCAGCTTCGATTCGGTGCCGGGCTGGTATTCGTAGGCCCGTTCGCTCGCCAGGTCGACATAGCCGGTGATCGCCTCGCCGTTGGCGATCGGCACATGGCGCAGCACCAGCGGCTTGTCCGAGGCGCCCTGCAGGGCCTCCATCATCTCCGGAACGGTGGTCCCGGCCATATGGTCGATCTTGTTGAGGAACAGGCAGTGCGGAATCTCGTGATCGTCGAGGAATTTCAGCACCGGCGCCGTCATCATCGCCTTGTCGACCGAGGGTTCGCAGACCACCACGGCGATATCGGCGACCATCAGCGCATGGCGCGTATCCTGCTGGAACTCCACCGAGCCGGGGCAGTCCAGGACCGTCCAGTGATCGCCGAGATAGTCGAAATTCGCGACGTTGATCTCGGTGCTCATTTCCCGTTCGCGGGATTCCGGCGAGGCGTCGCCGACCGTATTGCCGGCGGGCACGCTGCCCTTGCGCTGGATCCGGCCGGCCGCCATCAGCATGGCTTCCAGAAGGGTCGTCTTGCCGCTCAGATAGGGGCCGACAAGCGCCACGCATCTCGGGTCAGAGGTTCCGGCCATGCCATGCTTCTCCCTGGGCCTGTTCTTTTCTGTCGGGACGAAGCGCGCCGCCCCATTTTTGGTGAGGCCGCAAAGTGACAAGACGGCAAACGCGAAGCAAGTGTTTTGGCGATAGGTCCGCCCGCAGCCCTTCACCGAGATCCTTCAAGGCGAGCCGGTCGAGCGTCCGGGCAGGGCTGCGTCGCGCCCGTCGCCGGAGCCATGCAGTCCAGGACATTGCGCTGGAAGACTTCCAGCGGCGCTTCGGCGCCGGCGCCCGCGGCCAGCCGTCCGACGCTGTAGGCCGGCGAGTGAAGCGAGCGCTGCATCTTCTCGCAGACCCATACGTCCTCCCAATGGAAGTCGCCGGTCTCCAGCGGATGGCGGTCGAGACGGGAGAGCCGGAAAACTTCGCTGGACGGATCGTAACCGGGCGCATCCTCGATAGTCTCCCGGTCGAACCATTTCGGCCAGCCCGCGCTCCTGCGCCGCCAGACGCGCGCAGACAAGCGGGTGACGTCGGCCGCCACGCCCCCCAGCCTGGAAACGGTCAGTTCGGCCGGCGTCGCCGTCACGATCGTGTTCGGAAACAGCAGGAACACGCCGCCATATTCGCCCGATTCAGCGCCGTCGATCGCGCGCGCGGCCCCGCCGCCGGCAGCCTTGGCGACCGACTCCGGCAGGCAGGTCCTGCGGCCGGTTTCGGTCGAATACCAGACGAGATGGCGCCCGTGGACATCCCAGACGTTGCGGTCGGCGCGCGGGCCGCCGAGGGTTCCGCGGTGCAGATAGGCCAGGTGATAGCCGTCGATGGCGTTCTCGACGAACACCTTCCAGTTACAGTTCATCTCCCAGGTCATCTCGGGGCCGGTGCTCATCCGCTCGAACCGGTGCGGCCAGAGCGCCCGGTCCAGATCGCCGCGCCATTCCGCAAAGTCCGCACAGGGGTCCGGGTGAACGAAGACGAGGCCGCCCAATTCGCCGACCGCTGCGGGGAACAGCGAAAATTCGGCGGAATCCAGGCCGGCGAAGCACTGGGCCTGCATCGGTACGGCGCGCAGGGCGCCGTCGAGACCGTAGGTCCACCGATGGTACGGGCACACGATCCGCGACCGGTCCAGCCTTCCGGCGCCTTCGAGCAATTCAGTTCCGCGATGGCGGCAGAGATTGTGAAAGGCGCGTAGCGCCCCGCGTTCGTCGCGCAAGACGGCTAGCGGAAAATCCCCGGCTGCGACCGTCGCGTAGGCGCCGGGCGCCGCAAGGTCGGCGGCGGCCCCCGCACACGCCCAGCTTCTTCCGAACAGGTCGCGGCGCTCCTGCGCGAACCACGCCGGACTCGTGTAGGCCTCGCGCGGCAATTGCTGGGCCGGCCGCTCCGGCATCGCATGCCCGGCCCTGGCAAGATCGCCGGCGCCGATAGTCATGCAGCACCCTCCGTCCATTGATACGGCCCTGCCCGCTGCATCGTGCTGCCGTCCGGCCCGGCCTGCATCAGGCGAAGCGCCAGACCAGGTCCGCGTACAGCGTCCAGAGGCCGAAGCCGGCCCACATCGCGGTGATCGCCCAGTACAGGATCGGGTTGCGCGCCCTCGAGATCGGTTCGACGAGGAACGCATCGCCCGACCGGAGACCGGCGGCGACCCAGTAGAGAAACAGCAGCCCCCACGGCCAGTACCAATCGAGCAGTGTCGCCGCCGCCAGCCCCAGCAGCACGATGGCAGTCAGCGGTTTCGATCCCGGCAGACCGGGCATCCGGCGCCGCATGCCGGCGAACGCCATCATCCGTCTTTCGCGCGGCCGGAGAGGCCGGACAGGAAGGTCCGGCTGGCGAGCGCTGCAGCCTGGCGCGGCGCAACGGCGCCGTCGCGCACCGCGGTCCAGGCCGTGTAGACCAGGGAATCGATGGCCAGCACCGCCCAGTCGGTCGGGACGTCGGGAGCCAGCGCGCCGTCGCTGGCCATCCAGCGCACCATATCCTCGACGCCGCGAATTTGACGGGCGTAGGCCGCCCGGACTTCCTCGCTTGCGGCGCCCTGTGCCGTCACGGCCAGGAAATGATAGCGGTCCCCGAGGGGAACGACGGCTTCGAAGACTGCGAGCAGATAGTCGGTGCTGGTCATGTTCGCGTGGTCGATCGCGCTCACGGCCGCATCGGTCTCCCGGATCGCCAGGAGGCCGATGGCATCGATCAGGCTTTGCCGGCCCGGAAAATGCCGGTGAAGCGTGGCGCGGCTCACGCCTGCGGCATCGGCGATTGCCGACATGCCGGCGTCCGGATTTTCGGCAAGCGTAGCGATGGCGGCATCGACGATGGCGGCGCGGGTCGAGGGCCTGCGGGGCCGGGTCGGAGATTGAACGACACCGGGTTTCACGGGAAGGGGCTCGATTTTCTGACGCCCGAATGAAACAATATTGTCTCAAGTTTAACTAGTCAGTCTCAAAGCGTAATTCAACCCTCCTCGGCCGGTTCGGTTCCGACGCAAACGCCAGGTCTTCCGCCGGGGTTCAGAGCAGCGCCAGCACCGCCGCGGCCAGCAGGGCGATGGCGGCCCAGTAGGGCCATTGCCGGGCCGGCGGCGCGGGCGGGTCCGTTTCGTCCGTCCGGCCGAGCCGTTCGAGCGCCCGGTCGAGATTGCGCATCGTGGCCGGCAGGCGCTCGGCCGCCTCCGCGACGGCGCGCAGCTGCTCGGCGATGCGGGCCTGCGGGCCGCGGTGCTCGCGCATCCAGGCTTCGATCAGCGGCCGGGCGAGCGTCCACATGTTGATGTCCGGGTTGAGCGTGCGGCCGACGCCCTCGGTCACCAGCATCGTCTTCTGCAGCAGGAGCAGTTGCGGCTGCGTCTCCATCTCGAAGCGCTCGGTCACCTGGAACAGCAGGCCGAGCAGCCGGGCGATCGAGATGTCGTGCAACGGCCGGTCGAAGATCGGCTCGGCGATCGCCCGCAGCGCCAGCGCGAAGGCGGCGCGCGACTGGTTCGGCGGGATGTAGCCGGCGCGGAAATGGACGTCGGCGACCGCCCGGTAGTCGCGGCGCAGGAAGCCCATCAGCATGTCGGCCAGATAGTAGCGGGTCTCGCGGTCGAGCCGGCCCATGATGCCGAAATCGACGGCGACGATCCGGCCCTCGGCGTCGACGAAGGCGTTGCCGGGATGCTGGTCGGCATGGAAGAAGCCGTCGCGGAACACCTGGTTGAAGAACACCGCCGCCGCGTTGCCGAGAATCCCGGTCGGGTCGTGGCCGGCTTCGATCAGGCGATCGCGCTGGTCGACCGGAATACCCTGGATCCGCTCCAGGGTGAGCACCCGGCGGCCGGTGCGCTCCCAGTCCACGTCGGGCGTGCGGAACGTCGGGTCGTCGTCGAAATTCTCCGCCAGTTCGCGCGCGGCGGCGGCCTCCATGCGCAGGTCCATCTCCACCCGGGTCGAATCGGCGAAGGTCTTCACCACCTCGACCGGCTTGAGCCGGCGCAGGTCCGGCCGCAGGCGGTGCACCAGGCCGGCGACCCAGTAGAGCAGGTCCAGATCGCGCGCGAAGGCGGCCTCGATATCCGGGCGCAGCACCTTGACGGCGACTTCCCGGCCATCGGCCGCGACGGCGAAATGCACCTGGGCGATGGACGCCGCCGCGATGGCCCGGTTGTCGAACTGCCGGAACAGTTCGCCGACCGGCCGGCCGAATTCCTCCTCGATCATGCGCCGCGCCAGAGCGCCGTCGAACGGCGGCAGCCGGTCCTGCAGCGCCGCCAGGTCGCCCGCGACCTGCTCGCCCAGAAGGTCGGGCCGGGTCGACAGCATCTGGCCGAGCTTGATGAAACTCGGGCCCAGGCGCTGGAGCGCCAGCGCCAGCCGCTCGCCCGGCCGGCCCGCGATCTCCCGCTTGCGGAAGCGCCGGCCGATCCACAGCGCGAAGGGCGCGATATGGAGCTGTTCGAGCGGGAACAGCGCATCGTGGCGCGCCAGCGTATAGGCGATGGCGATCAGCCGGGAAACGTTGCGGACGGAGCGGAACATCGGGCGCGCGCCGGGCCGCCGGATCCTAGATCCGCCAGCCCGAGTGGATGGCGACGATGCCGCCGGTGAGATCGCGCCAGTTCACCCGGGCGAACCCGGCGCCGGTCATCATCGCGGCCAGTTCCGGCTGCGGCGGGAAGCGGCGGATGCTTTCCACCAGATAGCGGTAGGCGTCGCCGTCGCCGGTCACGATCTCGCCGATGCGCGGCAGCACGGCAAAGGAGTAGCGGTCGTAGAGTTCGCCCAGCAGGGGGACCGAAACGGCGCCGAATTCCAGGCACAGGAACCGCCCGCCCGGCCGCAGCACCCGGCGCATGTCGGCGAGCGCCGCCGGCTTGTCCGTCACGTTGCGCAGCCCGAAGGCGATGGTCACGGCATCGACGCTGCGGTCGGGCAGCGGCAGCCGCTCGGCGTCGCCGCACAGCCAGTCGACGCCCTCCAGGATGCCCCGGTCGATCCCGCGGTCCCGCCCCTGGGCGACCATGCCGGGATTGATATCGCAGACGATCGCCGGTCCGCCGCCCCGACGCCGCCACAGGAAGGCGACGTCGCCGGTGCCGCCGGCCACGTCGAGCAGGGTGCGGCCGGCCGAGGGGCGCAGCATGGCGACCAGCTCGCGTTTCCACAGCCGGTGCAGGCCGCCGGACATCAGGTCGTTCATCAGATCGTAGCGCGACGCGACGCTGTCGAACACGCCGCGCACCAGGTGCTGCTTCTCGTCCGCCGCCACGGTGCGGAAGCCGAAATCGGCGCTCTCGCTGCTGTCGGCCCGGCCGGTCGTGGGGTCGGTCGTGCGCTCGGTCATGGCGAAGAGGTAAGCGCGCACCCGCCGCACCGCCAGCCGCCTTGTTATCGCATGGGGCGCCGCACGGCCGGCTGCGAACCTCGTCGCGCTGCGGCTGCGTCACGGGCGAAGCTGGTCATTTCAGCGGGCCGGCGTATGGTGCCGCCATGACGACCGGAACCGACTCCCCTCCCGCCGGGCGCCTCACCGGGGCGACGGCCCTGATCACCGGCGCCAGCCGCGGCATCGGCCGGGCGATCTCCGAAGCCTTCGCCCGGGAAGGCGCCGACCTGTTCCTCAGCGCGACTGCGCGCGCCAACCTTGCCGACATCGAGGCGCATACCGCAGCCGCCGGCCGCCGTGTTGCGGCTGCGGATGTCGATGTCGCCGACGAGGCGAGCGTCGAGGCCCTGTTCGCCGCGGCGGTCGATGCCTTCGGGCAGATCGACATCGTGGTCAACAATGCCGGCGTCTACACCGGCAAGCCGTTTACCGAATACACCGCGGCGGAGTTCGACCGGGTGATGCGGGTCAACGCCTACGGCACCTTCCACGTCATGCAGCAGGCCTTGCGCCACATGCAGGACCGGGGCCGGGGCAAGATCGTCAACATCGCCTCGACCGCCGGCAAATGGGAAAGCCCGAACCAGGCGGCCTACAACGCCTCGAAGCACGCCGTCGTCGCGCTCACGCGCTGCGCTGCGCTGGAGAATGCCGCCGCCGGCATCCGGGTCAACGCCATCTGCCCCGGCTTCGTCGAGACCGACATGATCGGCGAGTTCGAGGCCCACGCCGAGCGGGCGGGCATGGACTTCGACGCCTTCAAGGCGGCGATGACGGCCCGGATACCGACCGGCCGCCTGCTCCAGCCGGAGGAGATCGCCCATATCGCGGTCTATCTCGCCTCGCCCGAATCCGACGGCATGACCGGCCAGACCATCTCCATCTCCGGCGGCATGCGGATGGGCTGATCCGGTTTCTCCGCCGCGCCGGATTGCGGACCGGATTTCTGGCATTGGCGGCAGGGCGGCGCGGTGCTACCTCCCGGCCAGCCGTGCGGCGACGAAGTGCCCCGGCGCCTGGACCCGTCCTTCCTGCCCCGCCCCGATGACCGATTCCCCGACCGACATCGCGCAGATCCGCAATTTCGCGATCATCGCCCATATCGACCACGGCAAGTCGACGCTGGCCGACCGGCTGATCCAGCACACCGGCGGGCTGACCGAACGCGAGATGAAGCAGCAGGTCCTCGACAGCATGGAGCTGGAGCGCGAGCGCGGCATAACCATCAAGGCCCAGACCGTGCGCCTGAATTGGACCGGGCCGGACGGCCGGACCTGGTTCCTCAACCTGATGGACACGCCCGGCCATGTCGATTTCTCCTACGAGGTCAGCCGGTCGCTCGCCGCCTGCGAGGGCGCGCTGCTGGTGGTCGACGCCTCCCAGGGCGTCGAGGCGCAGACGCTGGCCAACGTCTATCTGGCGCTCGACGCCGACCTCGAGATCATCCCGGTGCTCAACAAGATCGACCTGCCGGCGGCCGAGCCCGAGCGCATCCGCCGCCAGATCGAGGACGTGATCGGCCTCGACGCCGCGGGCGCGCTGCCCGTCTCGGCCAAGACCGGCGCCGGCGTCGAGGACCTGATCGCCGCCCTGGTCGCGCAGGTGCCGCCGCCCGAGGGCGACGCGGACGCGCCGCTCAAGGCGCTGCTGGTCGACAGCTGGTACGACCCCTATCTCGGCGTCATCATCCTGGTGCGGGTGCGCGAGGGGCGGCTGCGCAAAGGCCAGCGCATCCGCATGATGGCGACCGGCGGGGTCTACGAGGCCGACCGGGTCGGCGTGTTCACGCCCAAGCGCGCGCCGGTCGATGCGCTCGGCCCCGGCGAGATCGGCTACATCACCGCCGGCATCAAGACGGTGGCGGACTGCAAGGTCGGCGACACCATCACCGAAGACCGCCGCCGCACGGCCGAGCCGCTGCCCGGCTTCCAGCCCAGCCTGCCGGTCGTGTTCTGCGGCATCTTCCCGGTCGACACCGGCGAGTTCGAGCATCTGCGCGAATCGCTCGAAAAGCTGGCGCTCAACGATTCGAGCTTCCACACCGAGCCGGAGACCTCGGCGGCGCTGGGCTACGGCTTCCGCTGCGGCTTCCTCGGCCTGCTGCATCTGGAGATCGTGCAGGAGCGCCTGGCCCGCGAGTTCGATCTCGACCTCATCACCACCGCGCCGAGCGTCGTCTACCGGCTCCACATGAACGACGGCGCAGCGCTCGAGCTGCACAACCCGGTCGACATGCCGGACGAGACCCGGATCGCCGCGATCGAGGAGCCGTGGATCCGCGCCACCATCCTGACGCCGGACGATTATCTCGGCGCCGTCCTCGCCCTGTGCACCGAGCGGCGCGGCGAGCAGCTCGACCTGACCTATGCCGGGTCGCGCGCGATGGCGGTCTACCGGCTGCCGCTCAACGAGGTGGTCTACGATTTCTACGACCGGCTGAAATCGGTCACCCGCGGCTATGCCAGCTTCGACTACCGGATGGACGGCTATCGCGAAGGCGATCTGGTCAAGGTGCAGATCCTGGTGAACGGCGAGCCGGTCGACGCGCTCTCGATGATCGTGCCGCGCCAATCGGCCGAGCAGCGCGGCCGGGCGATCTGCGGCCGGCTCAAGGAGCTGATCCCGCGCCAGCTGTTCAAGATCCCGATCCAGGCGGCGATCGGCGGCAAGGTGATCGCGCGCGAGACCATCTCCGCCCTGCGCAAGGACGTGACCGCCAAATGCTATGGCGGCGACGTCACCCGCAAGCGCAAGCTCCTGGAGAAGCAGAAGGCCGGCAAGAAGAAGATGCGCCAGTTCGGCAAGGTCGACATCCCCCAGAGCGCCTTCATCGAAGCGCTGCGGATGGGGGAGGATTGAGGGTGGAACCTCACCGTCTGCTCAGGGTCCTCGGCAGTCCCACGCCTGAGGTGAGACAATGGAAAACAATCGCCGAATTGTGAGGTCCGAGACGTTGCCGTTCCATGAGGAATATCTCATGGGCATTCCGGTCATTCTCAAGGACGCGGCGATGGTCGAAACCGACGCCGCCGGTGACGAAACCGTCACGATTCCGGACATGGATGCCCTGATGGCCGCGATTGCGGTCAACCGGTGCCTGGAACCCGGAAAGCTGGCCGGCGGCGAAATCAGGTTCATGCGCAAGGCCCTCGGGATGACGCAATCGGCCTTTGCCGAAACGCTGGAAATCGACCCTGCGACGGTGTCGCGCTGGGAGAACGATGGACAGGTGCTGGGCGGGTTTGCCGAAAAATGCCTGCGCCACCTTGTGTGCGACACGTTTCACGCCGAGTTTCCACACTTCGACTACGACCCCAAGCGTATTTCGTACATGAAGATAATGGTGCCGGCCCAAGGGGAGCGGATCGAACCGATGGTCTTCGTCAGGGTGCGAGGCATTTCTGACCAGATGAACTTCTGGGGCCGGCAGGCCGCATGATCCATCGCGCTCGCAGCCGCCTGCCTCATGTATTCTCTGTTTGTACCCACTTTAACGAAAAGATAGAGCGCAATTTTTTCCATAGCCTGATCGTTACGAAAGTTCTTTGCACTATTCCGGGTGCGCGCGGCCTTGTCCGGGCCGTCACTAGTAGCGCGGGCGCGACACCATCCATAGCAGAATGCCCGGCACGAGAAAGACGGCGTAGGCGGCGGCGCCCCAGAAATAGGGGATGAGGATGGACTGGTTGAAACTTGCGCCGAAGGTCTGCTCGAGAAAATGGGCGGCGCCGAGCTGCGCGGACTGGTCGATCCACAGCCAGACCTGGGCGAAGACCACGGGCTCGAAGGCGCCGGTCTTGAGCAGTTCGACGGCGGCATGGCCGAAGATCCCGATCCCGGCCAGGAGCAGCAGCCAGGCGAGTATGCGGAAAACAATCATTGCGCCTCGTTGAATTTGCCGGCTTTGCGAGCCCGCCCGGCTTGCTAGCAGGTTCGGCCGCCCTGCGCCAGTACGGGCGCCAGTACGGGCGCCAGCACGGGCCGACCGGCGGGGCTTGGCGCGCCGGGGGGCGGTTGCTACATATCGGAGCCAGGCGGATGGGTGGCCGAGCGGTCTAAGGCGCACGCCTGGAAAGTGTGTATACGGTGATCCCGTATCGTGGGTTCGAATCCCACCCCATCCGCCACTTTATCAATTAAAATCGCGATTATTCAATAGGTTAGAGAATTTCAGGGGGTTTCGATCCCACAAGCGAACCTACACAGCGGCACCGATGCCGGTCCGCCCTGTTGAGGGCCTCTGGCGGTGTCCGGTGCGACTTCGAGCCGGAGCCGGGGCGCTACGGCCGCAGGATCGGATACTGCTACGCCTCCGACGGCACCGACATCAACCGCTGGATGGTGCGGCAGGGCTTCGCCGTGGCCTACCGGAAATACTCGAAGCGGTATGTCCAGGCCAAAGAGGCAGCGAAGCAGGCGGAGATCGGGGTATGGCAGGGCGCGTTCGTACTGCCGTGGGAATGGCGGCGGGGCAAGCGATTGGCGAAGCCCCATGAATGACCGTCAGATCAAATCTACCAGCCCAGTTGTTATGCGCGTTTTCGCCAAGGTGTTCGAGAGCCAAGCCAAAAGGGCGCCCAACAAGCACGCGCGCAAGGTGAAGCGGAAATTGACCAAGAAGGCGCGCAAACTGGCGAAAGAGATCGAAACGGCGAAGCAGGCCGCGACAAGGTAGTGGATCTGTTCGATGCTACCTGATTGGATTCTACAGGAGCGGTCTGTAAGAGCGCCAACGTCGCCGGGAGTGGTTCCCCAAGGGTGCTTTGTCAGAAAGTAAATTTTTGATGTATTTTCAATGAGTTGAATTAGTGTTGTCCTTGCCGGTCTTCAAACCGCAAGCCGATTCAATCAAACTCCAGATCCCGCATGTCTGCCGCAGCCCCCGGATCGCGGGGACGTTTCCGCTTCGCGCCGGTGACGGTAGCGCCGGGCGGCAGATGCCGCAACGCGGTTTCCCGTGCGGCCTGGCGGACGGCCGTCAGGCGTCCGGCCCTGCGGACGGCGCGTACTGCCACAGCTCCGGCACCTGGCGGGGCACGAGGTTGCGCCAGCCGCCGCCGGCAAGCGCCCTGGCCTTCGGAATCCAGCGCCGAATCTGCGCGCGCATCCAGCTTTCAGAACTCCACTCCAAGGCAACCCTTTCCGTTCCCGGCATGGCCTCGGCCATCCAGCGGCAGGCGCAGCCCCAGCTTCGCCGCGATCCCGTCTCCGGGTCCGAACGCCCGCCCGGACGGGACCAGGATCTGCAGCGCCACGTCGCCCAGTTCCGCCTTGAGGACAAAGCTCCCGTTCAGCAGCCTGAGACTCTCCAGCCGCGCGCCTGCTCCGCCGCCACCCAGCGTGCGTTCGCGGCGAGCCCGATCCGCATCAGCCCCGTGAAGCCTGCCGGCGCCCACGCCGGCACCTTCCACCCGAGACCGTCCGCGTCCTTGACCGGCGTGCCGAGGCGCCCGTTCTCCACCGTGAAGTCCGACGCCGCGAGCGTCTCCACCTCCACCGCGTTGCCGTCCCCGTCGAGGAACTCCACCGCCGCCTCCACGCGGCAGCCGTCGTTCAGCGAGAGCGTCCAGCCGCTGTCCCCGTCGTTCTTCTTTGGCGGCATTGTGCCTATCATCCGCGACGTCAGCGGATTGTCCGCCATGGGCATGATCCCGAGCATATTAGACGCCGGGCCGAAGATGGTCTCGCCGTCGACGACCGTGCCCGCCGCACGCACCTGGAAGCCGTACACCGTGCCGTTGGTCAGGCCCGTCCCCCCTATTGACTACCGGGACAACCTCCATCGAGCCCCCTTGAAGGGGTCAATTTTGCACGCCGCTCGGGGGTCAAAGTTGAACGCCGATTGACACCAAGCCTCACATAACCTCGTACGTCACCATTCGAACTTGCAACCTTGACCCTAATCGATCCGCATTTTATATTTTTCAATTGATAATCAACGGGATTGGGAGCCGTGCCTTTACAGAGCATTGAACGCTTCCCGATTCTGGCGAAGGACTTGGAAGAGACGATGGCGTTCTACAGGGACGTGTAGGGACTTCAGGTGGGAGAGCGGCCCCCGTTCCCTTTTCCCGGTTGCTGGATGTATCTGGAAAGCATGCCAATTGTCCATATTGCTGAAGCAGCGGCGACAGAAGGGCAGAGTGCTTATCTCGGCGAGAATCGCAGTCAGCGCAATGGAACTGGGCCCATCGACCACATCGGTTTGTTGGAACAGAGATGCACGCCTTTATCGAGCGCCTTGACACTCTTCGGCTTCCATTCACACGCCGAAAGATACCCGAATCTGGCCTTGAGCAAATCTTTATCGAGGGCCCGAATGGCATCAGGATCGAGGCGAATTTTTCTGCACCTTATATTCTGGATACTCAGCAAGATCGATAGACTGGTGCGCTTCGACGATATTTATACGTCGCGCATGTTCAGCTACGAGTGGATCAGAATTTACCTCTATTCGGGACTAGAAGGCGCAAACATCAATAAACAATATATTGAGCATGTCGAGCAACGGATGCTATGGTCGATTCGTGCAGGACTTGGAGAATTCAATGAACAATGTTCTAGAATTGGTTTGGACGTTGCATGGGGGTATATTCTATTTTGGAATAAGCAAATACTTTTATCAAGCTCCAATGGAGGCGGATCTCGTTGAGGTGATCGGCCAAAGCGTAAATGCCTTGCTTGAAGGTGCCCCAAGTGTCTTGAGAAGCGCAGTAGGCAAGTAATCCGTCAAGGGAGTGTGTGGCAATGGGCAATGCAAGAAATGGACTGCAGAGCAAGGTCGGTTCAATCGAGCTGGAGGACCATTTAGCAAAGAGGCCCGGAGTTGCGTTCGTTGATGGTGCTTATTGCCCTATCGATGACGCGAAAGTTTCCGTTCTTGACTTCAGCTTCATCAGGTCGGACGTGACCTACGATGTCGTGCATGTGTGGAAGGGGCGGTTTTTCCGTCTGGACGATCATGTGGCACGATTCTTGCGCGGCTTAGAAAAGTGGCGCATGTCGATTCCCTATTCCCATGCGGGGTTGGAGGAGATTCTTTTCGAATGTGTACGGCGAAGTGGACTTCGCGACGCCTACGTCGCGATGGTTTGCACGCGCGGTGTACCGCCACCGGGAACGCGCGATCCCCGGCAATGCGAGAACGGATTCATCGCCTATGCTATCCCGTTTGTCTGGATCGCTACTGAGGAACAGAGAAAATTTGGGATGAATATCGCGATCAGCGATGTATTTCGTATGCCGCCGGAGACCGCTGATCCGACGATAAAGAATTATGCTTGGCGAGATTTTGTGGCTGCCCAGTTTGATGCCCTAGATCGAGGTTTCGACACCGGCGTCCTGCCTGACGCGGAGGGCAATGTGACGGAGGGACCAGGGTACAACATATTCGTTGTGCAAGACGGTCGCATAGTTACGCCTGCTAGAAGCGTTCTCCCGGGAATCACCCGTCAAACCGTTCTCGATCTCTGCGATGATCTATCCATCGAAGCAACCGTTCGCAATTTATCGGTCGAAGAACTGCGCACTGCAGATGAGGTCTTCTTGACGTCGACGGCAGGGGGTATCATGCCCGTTACGCGGGTCGATGGCCGACCGGTCGGAATTGGCAAACCGGGTTCGGTCACCGAACGCCTGACGACGGAATACTGGGCAGAACACGAGCGCGATCGGTTTACTACACGCGTAGATTACGACGAGGACACTCCGGTAGTTGAGTAAACTTGGAGCAGGCGAGAAATGGCGTTGGTATTCTATAGCTCCGTACCCGAAGACAACCCGGAAGAATGGAGCACCGAACTTAGAAGGCGATTGCCCAATCTGGATATGAGGGTTTGGCCAGACGCAGGCCCCTTGGATGACATCGATATCGCGCTGGTGTTTCAAGCGCCCCCTGGCATGCTCTCTTCATTTCCGAATCTGGGCCTTGTCATTTCACTTGGGGCAGGAGTCGATCACCTGCTTCGACTGGAAGATCTTCCCGATGTTGCACTGGCCAGAATAGTGGACGATCATCTCGTCGAGACTATGCGGGAATACGTTCTCCTTCAGGTATTGCGCTTTCACCGGTTGGATCACCTCTATCGCGAGCAGCAGCGGAACAAGACATGGAAGCCTTACCTGCCGCGCATGGCAAGACAGCGGCGTGTAGGAGTGATGGGACTTGGCGCGCTCGGTGCCGCTAGCGCCCAAACCCTGGCAATGAACGGGTTTGACGTTTATGGCTGGAGCCGATCGCAAAAGAATATCGATAACATCAACTGCTATGCCGGTAACGAAGAACTGACATCGTTCTTGCGGTCGGCAGAGATTCTGGTGTGCCTGTTGGCGCTTACTCCTGAGACAACGGGTATCATCAATCGGCAGACCCTATCTCTGCTTCCCGCACAGGCGTGTCTGATCAATGGTGGCCGGGGCGGTCACGTTGTGGACGAGGACCTCTTGGCGGCGCTGGATACAGGTCACATTGCCGCCGCGGCGCTGGACGTGTTTCGGACGGAGCCTCTTCCGGCCGATCACCCCTTCTGGGAGCATCCCAAGGTTTTCTTTACGCCCCATGCGGCGACTGGAACGAATGCCCAGTCGGGCGCCGAACATGTGGCAGAGAACATCAGGCGTTATTATGCCGGTGAACAGCTTGTCAACACGGTTGACCGAACCAAAGGTTATTAGGCATCTTTTGCGAACGGAGGCAGAATAAAATGTCAATACAGCGACACCATACCAATTCGAGAATGAGCATGATTGTCGTTCACAATGGTGTCGTCTATCTGGCGGGACAGGTGGGGAACGAGACGACAACTTCAGTGAAGGGGCAAACCGAGGAAGCGCTGGAAAAGATCGATGGGTTGCTTGCGGAAGCCGGAACAGACAAGTCCAGGATTCTTTCCACGACTATTTGGCTATCCGACATAAGTACATTCGATCAAATGAACGAAGCGTGGGATGCGTGGGTGGACTCACGGAATACACCAGCGCGTGCGACAGGCGAATCGAAACTTGCGAGTACGTCCTACCTGGTCGAGATCATGGTGACCGCTGCACTTTGATCAGAGTTGGCTGCATTTTGGCAATTGGGTGATCGCAATGCAGGGAATCAGCCTGAAAGAGCAACTGCTGAGCGGAGATCCGGCATTGGGTTGCTGGCTTTGGCTTTGCTCGCCCATTGCCGCCGAGATTGTCGCTCAAGCGGGGTACGATTTCGTGATAATCGACCTGGAGCACGGTCCGGGCGATCTTCTCGGCGCGATAACCCTGTCGCAGGCGGCAAAAGCAGGCGGCGCCGCGACCTTGCTCCGCGTTCCGAGCGGAGATCCCGTTTGGTTGAAGCGAGCATTGGATACCGGGGCGGACGGGGTGGTGGTGCCTGCAGTCGATAACAGGGAACAGGCCGAAGCCGTGGTGGCAGGCTGTCGCTACCCGCCACGGGGTTGCCGAGGCGTGGCGCCCACGGTGGTCCGAGCAAGCCGTTATGGTGCCGATTGGAAAGATTATGTACGCCATACGGAAGCCAGAACCCTTGTGATCTGCCAGATCGAGACAAAGGCTGGCGCGGACAACGCCTCGTCGATCGCCGGTGTTGACGGCGTCGATATGCTCTTCATCGGACCGTTTGATCTGTCCGCCGACATGGGAAACTTGGGCGAACTGAACCATCCTGCCGTCAAGCAGGCGATCCAAAAGGTCGAGGAGGCTGCGATTGCGGGTAACACGCTGCTTGGCGGAATCGCCACGCCTGAGCGGCAGGCGTCCGAGCTCTTTGCGGCCGGATACAGCTTCGTCTGTGCAGGAGGGGACTCGACCCTGCTTCGGGATGCGGCTTTTTCTGCCGTTACGGCCGGCGCGCCTCAGCGCGGTCGCCGCCCATCCAGCCCGCGTTAGATTTCCTACTCGGCCGGGAGACCGGCAGTTCCCGACGCCGGCATCCTACCAGCGCAGCCATGTCCCCGCGCCCTCCGCCTTTGCGGTCTCATAAATCTGCTGCGCCACTGCAATATCAAACAGGCCAAGGCCGACGTTAATGCACATCAGATTCTCGACGTCGGATTGCCGTCCAGGTTCGGCACCCGCGATGATTGCGCCCAGTTCGCCATCAAGCCTGATCGGCAGATTCTGGAAAAAACCGCGCTCGGCGAATGCCTGGGTGTGGTCGATATCATCGGTCAGGATCCGGGTCATCGCGTCCCGCGCCTCGGGTGTCCAATACGAGCCGATATCCACCGGTAAAGCCAGAGAGCCTTCCTTTATCCACCCCGGCACGACGACCGGATCGGATTGCCGGAGAAAGGTCGTGCAGGTAATGACGATGTCTGAATCCCGAACAGCTTCTTCAGGCGTCTTGCAGGGAACGGCATCAGGTGGTCCATGACCGGACGCCTCTTGGATAAAGCGGCTTAATGCGGCCGGATCCCGGTCATAGCACTTCACCCTCCTGAGGTGCGGCGCCGTCTCCCTCAAAGCGCGCAAATGCATGCGGCCCTGCATGCCAAGGCCAACCAAGCCGACTGTATTGGCTCCGCTCGGGGCAAGATGTTTGACAGCGACCATGGATATGCCCGCCGTTCGACATGCGGTGATCCACATGCAATCCATCAACGCGCGCGGTGCCCCGATGTCCGGTTCATTCAGAACCACAAACCCCATATTGAAAGGCAGCCCGCGCAAAGGGTTGTCAACAACGTTACTCTGCCATTTAAGGCCAGCAACGTTGAGAGAGGGCAAAAAGCCCGGCAAAGCGTGAATATACATCTCCGGCTCAGGGCTTACCGCAATCTTGACGGGACAATCTGCTTTTCCTTCAAACTTGTCCCGAAGTGCTATTTCCAAAAGTTCAACAATCCGAACATAGCTCGGCATGTAGGTCTCGACCTGAGTATGATCCAGATAAAGAAAATCGATATCACGCCACATTCATCGCCTCCTGCGTTCTTGTTTCAAGGATTTGCCAGATGTCGATTAACCCGGTTTTCAAAGTATCGACCGAGCTTGGTGAGTGCATAAGCAAAGATAAAATAAACAATTCCAACAAAAGCAAATATCTCTACCGGATAGACCATCTCACGATTATTTATGAGCATTGCTGCACGAAGAAAATCGATAATTCCCAGTGTGGATACGATCGATGTATAAATGAACAAGTTCACATATCTGTTGACAAGTGCTGGAATAATTGCGCGAATGGCTTGCGGCAGGACGATCTCCTTTAGTATCGTCACGGCCGGAAGCCCGGTGGCGCGCCCTGCTTCCCATTGTCCCTTGTCGACAGCGTTGAATCCCCCCCGTATATGTTCTGCCAGATAGGCCCCATGATAAAGTGCCAGCGCGATGACGGCGCTTTCCAAAGGCCCAATATCGATATCAAGCAACCGCGGTATCATGAAATAAATCCAAAACAGAAATGTAAGCGAGGGAACTGCACGGATGAGCTCGGTTATACTCTGTCCCGCAAGGCGAACTGGCTTGACGGGGGCGAGCGCCAATGAAGACAAGATCACTCCGACTGCGAAACACAGAAGCCCAACCAAAACAAAGATGTATAGCGTTAGAGCCAGTCCACCGATAGGCCCATCGGGAAACTGTCCGACCAGCAAGTAATCCAAATTGTCAATTATGACTTGCATCGCATGACCATTAATGTCCCGGTATTCTTGCAATTTTATCGATGACGCGGGAAATGAAAGATAGAGATAGAGAAAGAAACAAATACGTAACAGTCACAGCGGTAATGGCCTCAAATCCCTTGAATGTTTCCGATTCCATTTGCTGAGCCTGCCAAGTCAACTCTGGTACTGCAATGACCATCGCGAATGCGCTACTTTTTACCACGTTGATCATCTCGTTCGTCATTCCCGGGGTAATGATCGGTATGATCTGCCGGATAATTACGTACCGGAAAGTCTGAAATCGCGTCAGTCCTGTGGCGAACGCGGATTCGAACTGAACTCGGGGAATCGCTAGAATACCGCCGCGTACGACCTCAGCGACGAAGGCGCTCCAAGTAAGCGTAAGCCCCCAAATGGCAATATTCGTCCCAAAGTTTCCTCCATATAAGAATGGGAAATCGGCTGGCGGCAAAATCATCGGTAGTCCGAAATACCAGAAAAAAAGTTGAACAAGTACAGGAATGTTGCGGAAAAACGTAACGTAACCCTGTGCCGCAGACGCGACCCACCTGGTATGCGAGGTCTGCGAGATGCCAAGTATTGTTCCTACAACAAGGGATCCTAGCCCCGCGTAGAAAGAAATATGAATTGTTACGAGAAGCCCCGTCAGTATCGCCTCTTGGACATCAAGACTTAGTAGATACTGCCAATCCATGGCCACCTAGCGGTGCCCTCAAAACTCAAGTTAGCACCCCTGAGTTCACCTCCACAGAGTCCGGCTCGCCATGGTTCTCAAGGCGCCCAGGAACAGAAACTCAATCTGCTCGATGGGGACCAAATGGACGGCCTAAGAATGTGAGGTTGGTTGTTGCACGTATATTTGCAAAGGCAGGTCGCTCAGAATCCCCCAGATCTCTGGTTCGCAATGGCGCCCTGACAGCGCCATTGAGGCGTTCGACGTTCAGTAGCTCAAACTCGGCTCGGCGTGCCCAAGTTCAAAGCGCATTGCGCGAGTTGGGCCCGTGCCCCGCCAGCCGAATTCACGTCCCCAAACGCCGGCACGGCAGCGCGACGGACGTTTACGGCCACAATGCGGGGTGCCAGAGCGGAAGATTGTACTGGCTCTTCTTGCCGAACCACTTGTGCCATATGGCTGCAAAATCGCCGTCTCTCACCGAGTCTTGCAAAGCAAAGTTAAGTGCGTCGCGCCATGCAGAATCGTTTTCTCGCACGCCCATTGCGATCGGCTCCTCGAGGAGGAGCAGCCCCACCAGCTGAAAGTCGCTATCTTCCGCGGCAAACTTCGCACCGACAAATTGACCGACACAGATCGCGTCCGCGAGACCTTGCTTCAATGCGAGAAACGCTTGCGGCCATTCTTGGTAGACTTGAAGCTTGGCGCCCTTTGCCCGCTCCCGGACAATTTTCTCGCCGGTTGTTCCTTGGACCGTGGCCACCGTCTTTCCATCAAGGTCCCCTAAAGCAGCAATTTTGCTGCCGCGTTTAGTGACGAGCTGTGATCCTGTCACCAGATATGGGATGGTGAAATCTATTTGTTTGTCCCGCTTTCTGGTGTGCGTGGTCGCGGCCACGAGCACATCAACCTTACCGGATTCAAGCATGGGAATTCGAGTCTTGCCGGTCACCTGTATGAACTTGATCTTCACGCCCAGCTTTTTCGCAAGGTTCTTGACGATGTCGATGTCGTACCCTGCATTCTGACCCTCTTTGTCGATGTACCCATAGGGCGGAGTATCGAATCGAACTCCCACGCGCATGGTTCCCTGAGATTTCACTTCCTCCAGCGTGGATGCGACGCCCGGTTGCACCGCCACTAAGAGCAGACCAAATCCTAACAGCGACCCTAAACACATTCTTGTCAGCAGCATTGTTGCCTCCCTCCGACTGTGCGTTTCAAGTTCTAGCAATTGTCGTCAAATCGCTTATCATGCAGGTCATGGACATGCAAGCCTGAACGAGGTTCATCAAGGCGTTGTGCGGCTTCCGGGCCTTCAGGCGGTCTATCGGGCGCCCCGCACCTCGAGCACCGGGTCTGGCATTATCTGCTGCGCGGCCTGGCGATCGAGCGGCCGGACCTCGTCCGGTGCGCCGACCTCACTTGCATCCCGGTGTGCCGCGGCTTCCTCTATCCGGTGGCGATCATGGACCGGGCGAGCCGCCACGTGCTGGCTTGGCGGCTGTCGAACACGCTGGATATGCGCTTCTGTACGGAAGCGTCGGAGGAGACCCTGACGTGCTGCGGCGCGCCGGCGATCATCAACACCGACCAGGGCAGCCAGTTCACCGGCATTGTCTTCGCGGGCGGCCTGCAGGCGGACGGGATCCGCATCTCGATCGACGGCCGCGGCCGGTGCATGGACAACATCTTCATCGAGCGGCTGTGGCGCTCGCTCAAATACGAAGCGGCCTGCCTGCACGAGATCGCCGGCGGCTTTACGGCCCGGCGCATCATCGGCGAGTGGATCGACTTCTACAACGCAGACAGGCCGCACACGGCGCTGGGCGGGCGGACACCGGCCGAGGCCTACAGGCGCAGCAGCAGCAACAGGAAGATCGATTCACGGGGATTCTGGCGGCCTGAACTTCAACCGGAATACACCTTGGCTCTGCCGCCAAGATGTCAGAAAAGGTGGAACCACCTCCATCTTTACATTTCCGGAATGGGGCAACGCAACGCCTGACCTTTCACGGCCCTGACAGCCTCTTCGGCCACTAACCTCTGCAATCGAGCAATCGACGCGGTGGAATACCAGGCGACGTGGGGCGTCAGAATTACCTTGGCTTCTCGGCGCAAGGGATGATTCGAGGGCAACGGCTCTTCCTCAAAGACGTCGAGTGCAGCACCCGCGATCCTGGCGTTGCGCAACGCTTCGCTCAGCGCCTCGAGATCCACCAATCCGCCGCGCGCAGTATTCACCAATACAGCCGACGGCTTCATCCAGCGCAAGCTTTCGGCGTCAATAAGGTGGAAAGTCTCCTGCGTCAGCGGCACGTGCAGAGACAGGATGTCCGATCGGCTGATCACCGAATGAAGGTCGTCAAGCTCTACTCCAACGCGTTCAGCATACGAAACCGATACGAGCGGGTCATAGGCCAGGTGCCGAAAGTTGAACGCCCGTGTCCTATCAACAACTGCTCTTGCGATCCGACCAAGACCGATGAGACCAATCGTCATCTCATTTAATGGAGAGAAGGTTAACTTCAGGATCTCGTTCATCCAACCTCCGGATCGAACCGTGGCATTCATTACGTCCAGTCCACGAACCAGGCTCAACATTAATGCGACCGTGTGATCGGCAACTTCATCTGTGCAATAATCCGGAACATAAGCAACCTTAATTCCAAATTTCCTCGCCGCTTCTACATCAATATTGTCGTAGCCTATACCATATCGAACAATGGTCGCACCCGGGGCTAATTTGCTTACCGCATCTTGGTCGATTTTTGCCAATTGCACCAGAACTACATTTGCACCATCGACGGCACTGGAAATTTCTTCCCGATTCCTGCATTGGTAAGCTTCGAATTTTGCCCCAGCGGCCTCAATGAGAGAACGCTCTGTCTCAATGGACGGGAAGGTGTAATCGGTCAAGACAACTTTTGGAGGTACGTTTACCATCGTTCCCTTCATTCAAAATCCAATCAGAAAATACGCTGATTTCTTCCGCTTCGATCCGTTCGAGCTATGGTTCGCCGAGGTGCCCCGCCGTCACGTGTCCGTCGCCGGACTTTCCGGAAGCGCCGTTCGATGGCGTTGGTCAGCGGTCGTGCATGGAAGGCGGCGACCGTCGCGTCCAGGGTCCTGGCGACCCGGCTGACGGTGGCGGCCGAGACCGGGCGGCCGAGCGGGCGATGGCCCTCGTCCCATTCCAGACCGTCGGCCTGCATCTGCTTCACGACCTCGAAGGCCATCGGCAAACTCTCGATCGTCTCAGCGCGCTGCGGCACGGGGGTGCTCCTCCATGCGGTTGTTGGCTGACCGCAGGGAGTACGCCTTCCCGCCACTGACACACTACCTCGTGCGTCACCGTCATGCCGCACTGTGTTGCGTCTGCTTTGTAATCAAGCAAAAAATTGTATGGTTCCGGCGCCAAACCGGCAAATCCCTGCTTTTCCGATTACTGCTGACGTTGCCCCCAGCGATCATCCGGTTGGCGCTGGAGTCCGGCGGCTGTTGACATCATACACGGGGGCCGGCAACGGGCCAAGGCGCGGAGCCATCGTCGAGCGCAGCGCCTTGGTCTCGTCGCGGCGAGAACCGGGCGGCATGGGCGGCTGGCGTCAGCCAGCCGATGCGCGAATGGGGCCGCACGGTGTTGTAGTCGCGCCGCCAGTCCTCGCGGTAGATGCGGGAAATTGCTTGTGGCTTGTGGTTCAAGACAAAGCCCTCCCGACGCAGGAAGATGAGCAGACGCCGATAGCCAAAGCGCCGGCGCTCCCGGGCCAACGCCAGAAGCCGGTCGCGCAGTTCCGGATCGACCGGCCGCCGCTACAGCATGGCGTTCTCGGTCTCAAGCGCCATCGGCCGCTTGGCTTCCGAGACCTCCAGGCGGCCGAATTTGCTCCTCCAGTCGTAGAATGTCGCCCCGTTGTTCCCGTGTTTGCTGCACAGATAGGCCGTCTTCGCACCCGGCTCGTGCTCCTTCAAATCCCCGATGACCTGCTCTTCCGTAAACCGATCCGGTTTCATCGTTCGGTCCTCCCCTCAAGGGCCAGAATCCACTTCAAGCCGGTTCAGATGGCGGGGGCAACGTCACTACATGAACCTGAAATGCGATTCCCGGTCAGGACCCTGGGCGTTGTTCACGGCGACCTAAGATTTGCGGAGCGTGGCTCCTTTATTGCGGCCGCGTGCTATGAATAAACGGGCAGGTTTGTCCCATTCGAGCGAATAGCCTCGGCCACTGCGATTTGTCTGACAAGCTCCTGAGGATCAGGCTGGGCCGGGCGCTTTCGCGTCTTTTCGTCTTTCGGTTCAGGCGCTGCGAGATAGCCGCCCAACTCTCGCGCCTTTGCGACCACAGCGGAGCCTATGGGAAGACGCTGTTTCTCAAAATTCCCGAGTGCGGTCGGGAGATCATCGTAATCCAGGCAGAGCGCCTGAGCCAATGACAAGGCGTCGCCCGCGGCCTTGGTTACGCCCATACCAACGTGCGGCCGAGCAACGAAGGCCGCATCGCCAACCAGCGCCACTCGCCCGAAGACCATTCTGGGAGCCTCAAAGTCGTAGATCGCCTGGAGGAACGGTTGGGACGTCAGATCGATCACCTCTGCAAACTGCGGAGCAAGTCGTTCATAAGCGTCTCGCCGCATTTCTTCGATTACAGAGGCATCGATGGAATTCGGTGGTATGGAAAGTTCATGTTTGCGGCCAGTGCCATCGGTCAAGAGTCTTCCAAGTTGTCGTGTAACACTGGCGGGCCGGTACCATACGAAATTATAACGCCGATCGTTCTCGATAATTCCGTCCTGACCGGCGACTGGATAGCCGAGGATCTGCTCGCCGGATGGAAAACAAAAGCTGAAACGCTCGAAGATCGTGCCATGCGTGGTAGCGGAAATCGCACCTTCGTCGACAAGCCCCCTCCAGGCTACATACCCCGCATATACCAAACCGTCTTCCACCACCAACAGTTTACGAACGGCAGATCGGATACCATCGGCTCCAATCAAAATGTCTCCTCTTGCCTGCTCACCTGAACTAAAAAAAGCTGTTATGCCACTCTCATCTTGATCGAATGAAACGAACGAAATATTGGTATGATAATTCTCGCTGGGAAACCGCTCTCGGAGCAACTTATAAATGTGATCCCAAGACGTTACTATCTGGCGTAGTGGAATCTTGCACAATTCAGTCCCGTTAGGATTGAGAACGAGCCTTTCTTCTAGCGTAACGCCAAGGGATTCCGTCGAATTAACGCCGATCATGGACAAGGTTTGGAACAATTCGGGGTGGGTGACGATGCCTGCCCCGCGACCTGATAGAGGACCTGCGCTCCGTTCGTATATATCGACTTTCCAACCATTTTTTCGAAGCAGGAGGGCGGTAAACAAGCCAGCCAGAGAGCCTCCCACGACAATGGCTTTGGGGGATTTTGCCAGACTGCCAAATGCCATGCCAAACTCCAAATTGCCGAATTCAAGATTCTCAGACGTGCACCAGGATCTTCGACAAAAACCCTCGGCCCCGTTCAGTGCTCGGATTCTTGAAGAATTTACTTGGGGTTGTGTCTTCAACAATCTCACCGCCATCCATGAAAACCACTCTATGCGCAACTTTGCTGGCAAAGCCCATTTCGTGTGTGACGACAAGCATGGTGATTCCGTCGTTCGCAAGTTTTGCCATTACGGCCAGGACCTCGTGAATCATTTCCGGATCCAGGGCAGACGTGGGTTCGTCGAACAACATGATCTTCGGTCGCATTGCAAGCGCGCGGGCAATCGCCACGCGCTGTTGCTCCCCACCTGACATATGGGAAGGATATGCGTTAGCCTTATTCCGCAATCCGACTCGGTCAAGGAGGGCCATCGCCAGGTCTGTGGCTTCTCGCTTTGATAGACGGTTCACTTTGATTGGAGCGAGGGTAATGTTCTGAAGGGCTGTTTTGTGTGGATAAAGATTGAAACTTTGAAACACAATGCCGACCTGAGTCCGCAAGCGGGTTAAATCGACGCCGTCGCCGCTTACACGCTCTCCAAGAACGAAGATTTCGCCCTGTTGCACTTTCTCGAGTTGATTAACGCATCGGATAAATGTGCTCTTACCCGAACCAGAAGGGCCGCAAATAACGACGATCTCACCTCCAAAGACTTGAAAATTTATGTCCCGTAGAACACAGAAATCGCCAAACCATTTGTGCACTCCGGAAAATTCAATGTGCACGGCGCTGTTCGACTGCACAACATTGCCGTCAGTCGTGTTGGTTGGGGTTGTGCGCAAAGTGCTATGTCCTGGTGAAATCAATGGATCTGCGATGCCGAACGTTATTTCCGACGCCAAGGACCAGATAATCCCCTGGCATGACGCAGGATTGCAGATCACAGTCCGTGATCCATCGAACGGTGCATATTTTTGTCATCTGATCATCGTCAAGGTGGAGCGAACCGACATTACCACAATCGTGCACCGACGGCCACTCGCCGAAGGCCGGATTGGTGGTGACGAGGATCGAGGTGCGGTCGTCGAACCGGCTCATGAGGTGGAAGAGCAGATGGCCGCCGGTCCCAGGGCAAAACGGGGCGAAGGGCAGATGCCGGTCCTTGAACGGCGCGCCGTCGCGCAGCGCGCCTGGCTTGCGCGCCAGGATCTGACCGCGATACGCCATCAGGAAGGGCTGCTCTTCCTTGAACACCTGCACACCGTCCTGCCCTTGATCGTCGGATGCGGCCGCCGCCAGGCGTCCGGCCCCGCGGTCGGCGCATCCCGCGACAGCTCAGGCACATGGCGGGGCACGAGGTCGCGCCAGCCGCCCTCTGCAAGCGCCTTGGCCTTCGCGATCGCCGCCGGCCTGCAAACGGCGCATTCAGATTTCAGCGGCAGGGAACACCCGGCCATCCTGCACTGTTCCCCAAACGCAGACGTCTCTGAGCTTGTCGGCGCCGATTTCCGTCGGATCGTCTTCCAGGACGGCGAAGTCGGCGCGCTTGCCGCATTCGATGGACCCGATCTCACCGTCGAGCTTAGCGGCCCATGACGGCCCGGCCGTCGTGCCTGCAGTAACCCTGTGGTTGGAGCGCTGCCCGGTATTTGTGCGGGACCTGTAACCGAATTCCTGGCGTCAAGCGCAACTCTGAAGTTGCACGCTGCCTCTCAGGCCAATTTACCTGTTGGAAATGCAGGTCATGTAAGGACCCGCGATTCGATAAGGCAGGGACCCGCTCAACCTAGCGGAATTCCCCGATTCTTCGTTCAATCCTCGGAAACCGGCACGGGCGCCCGTCATCGGGCCGCAACCGATCGAATTCAAACTCCAGACCGAAGTTGGCAATCCATGGCCTCGTGCTCCGACTTCAAATCTTTGAAGTCGACTTACCTGTCGAGGTTCAAGCGGTCAGGATCAGAAATTCAAGCGCCAGGATCGCCGCCGCCGCTCTGCCGGATTGGAACCGATCGCGCCGGCGTCCCCGACCGGCCACGGCGACAAACGGCGAAATTGAGCGCTTCCGCCGGTAACACTGCTTGACAGCGCGCGGCTGGTCGGGGACAAATTGCTACCCGCCGCAGGATAGTTCCAAAACTGCCGGTCATTTTAGCGGCAGTCGCCGAACCGGGCGCGAGCGTCGTGGCCGTCCGGTTCATTTCCTGAGTTCGAGACGGGAACCGACGGGAAATGGGGCCGTCATGATTTTTCATAGCCTTCGCCGCTGCGGAATCCGCAGCCGTATTCCGGCGGTCCTTGTCCCGGGGCTGAGCGTTGCCGCATTACTCACGCTCGCGCCATCGCACGCCTTCGCCGCGCTGGGCGACGAAACGCAGTTCGTTCTGAACAGCTTCTCGTTCCTGATCTGGGGCGCACTGGTTATGTGGATGTGCGCCGGCTTCACCATGCTCGAAGCCGGCTCTGTGCGCACCAAGAACGCATCGGTCATCTGCCTGAAGAATATCGGCCTCTACTCCATCGCCGGCCTGATGTTCTACTTCATCGGCTACAACGTCATGTATGTCGGCGTGCCGGAAGGCGGCTGGTTCGGCACGCTCACGCTGTTCTACGGCACCACGGCCGACGAGGTGACGCTGCTGACCGGCGAGGACGCGGCGGCCAAGGCGGCGGCCGGCGCCGCCGTGGTCAAGAACGGCTATGCGACGATGTCCGACTGGTTCTTCCAGATGGTGTTCGTCGCCACGACCGCCTCGATCGTCTCCGGCGCCCTGGCCGAGCGGGTCAAGCTCTGGTCGTTCTTCGCCTTCATCACCGTGCTGACTGCAATCGTCTACCCGATCGTCGGCGCCTGGACCTGGGGCGGCGGATGGCTCTCGGCGATGGGCTTCAAGGATTTTGCCGGTTCGACCATCGTCCACTCGACCGGCGGCTGGGCCGCACTGGCCGGCGCCGTTGTGGTCGGCGCGCGCAAGGGCAAGTTCCGGACCGATGGCAGCGTCAAGTCGACGCCGCCGTCGAACGTGCCTGCCGTCACATTGGGCGTGTTCATCCTGTGGCTGGGCTGGTTCGGCTTCAACGGCGGATCGCAGCTGGCGCTCGGCGGTGCTGCCGACGCGGTGGCGCTCGCCAATATCCTGGCGAACACCAATCTCGCCGCCGGTGCAGGCGTGATGGCGGCCATCGCCCTGTCGCGGCCGCTGCTCGGGCGGGTCGATCTGCTGGCGAGCCTGAACGGCGCGATCGGCGGCCTGGTCTCGATCACCGCGGCGCCGGATATCGCCGAACACTATTGGGCCGTGGTCATTGGCGGCGTCGGCGGCGCGATCGTCGTGCTCGGCATGATGCTGCTCGAACGACTGAAAATCGACGATGTCGTCGGCGCGGTGCCGGCCCATCTCTTTGCCGGCATCTGGGGCACGCTGGCGGTCTGCATTGCGGGCGGCGGCGATTTCCTTGTACAACTCATCGGCATTGCGGCTATCGGCGCTTTCGTTTTTGCCGCCTCATGGGCTATATGGACGGTGCTCAATCTGACGGTCGGCGCGCGCACCTCGCCGTTGGCCGAGGATTTGGGCCAGGATGTAGCGGAGCTGGGGATCGAGGCCTATCCCGAATTCGTCGTCCTCCCGGAGAGCGACGATTGAGGACCGGGCAGCCTTTGCCGGAAATAAGGGTGATGCCTGCGGGTGCCGGATGAAACGTGCGGCGCGGCGGGAATATCGCGGAGGGTAAACGATGGTGAATGTGACGACCGAACGAATTGACGACGTTCTGTCCGCCGATGTGGAGGGCCGCATCGACGGCTCCAATGTCGTCCAGTTCGAGGAAGCGGTCAGAACCGCGATCGAAGACAGCGACCGCGCCGTGATCATGGATTTCGAAAAGCTGGTCTACATCAGCAGCGCCGGGCTGCGCGCCATCCTGTTGACCGCCAAGTCCCTCCAGAACCGCGACGCAAAGCTCCTGCTGTGCTCCCTTTCCGACCGGATCCGCGAGGTTTTCGAGATCAGCGGATTCGACAAGATCCTGCCGATACACCCGTCAAAGGCAGAAGCGCTCGACTCGCTGAACCGCTGACACCGGCGGCACCGTTCGCGCCCGACGTCCGAATTCAACGCGCGATGAGGCTGTTCCGAAAAAGCAATTGACATCCAGACTTCCGGCAGGCGCGGATCGGCGTTTCCGCTGCCGCCGGGATGCCCACGCGGCGGTCAGCGCAATCGCCCGAACGGGACCGCCTCTGACACATCCGGTGCGGCCCGATTCCGGAACGGGACTTCGGGCGGCGAAACGACGAGGAGGGCGCCATCAAACGGGGAGCCAACAAGATCCTGGTTGTGGACGACGAGCCGGATGTCGAACGGCTCGTACGTCAGCGCATGAGGCGTGAGATTCGCGCCGGCGAATACGAATTCGTCTTTGCCGGCAACGGTGTCGAAGCGCTCAGGGAACTTCGGGAACACCAGGATATCGACATGGTCCTCTCGGACATCAACATGCCCGAGATGGACGGCCTGACCTTGCTCGAGCAGATACCGTCGGTCGATCCCAACGTCCGCTCGGTCGTCGTGTCCGCCTATGGCGACATGAAGAATATCCGCACGGCGATGAACCGGGGCGCTTTCGATTTCGTCACCAAGCCGATCGATTTCGACGACCTGCGGATCACAATTTCGCGAACCCTGGAAACGATCGAACTCTGGCGCTCGGCGCTCGAATCCCGCGACAAGCTGGTCGTTCTGGAGAACGAACTCAGCCTCGCCAACCGGATGCAGCAATCCATCCTGCCGACGAGTTTTCCCGAGACCGAAGAGTATCAGGTCTTTGCCAGCATGGAGGCGGCGCGCGACGTCGGCGGCGATTTTTTCGACCTGATGCCGATGGAAGGCGGCCGCATCGGCCTGGCGGTCGCCGACGTATCCGGAAAGGGGATTCCGGCGGCGATGTTCATGATGTCGAGCCGGACCCTGCTCAGGGGCGCCGCGATCGGCCAGTCCGATCCGTCGAAAATCCTGCGCGAAGTCAACCAGCTGCTGTGCGAGAACAACGATACGGCAATGTTCGTCACGCTGTTTCTCGGCGTATTCGATCCGGCGACAGGGGAATTCGTCTATGCCAACGGCGGACACAATCCGCCGGTGATGTTCCAGGCCGACGGCACGCCGAGCCTGTTGCCGACGACCGACGGCATCGCACTGGGCATCTTCCCCGACATCGCCTTCCAGGAGAACGCGATCACGCTCGCGCCGGGCGATTCGGCCATTCTCTACAGCGATGGCGTGACCGAGGCGGAAAACGAGGCGGGCGAGCAGTTCGAGCTCGACCGTCTCTACGATGTGTTCGCCGAATCGCCGCCCGGCGACGCCCGCGCGGCCACGGCGGATGTTCTGAAGGCTGTGAACGTGTTCGCTGACGGCGCGCCCCAGTTCGACGACATCACCTGCCTCATACTGCGGCGCGGAGAGGGGGCTGAGTGAGCGCGGAGCTGTCCCTGCAGTTGTCGGCGACGCTCGACGACATTGCGCGGCTCCACGAGGAGCTTGAGGCGTTTGCGGCGCAGCAGAGCTGGACGTCCAAGCTCGAATTCGAGGTGAAGCTGGTCGTCGAGGAGCTGTTCACCAACGTCATCAACTATGGCGGTTGCCCCGGCGAAACCGTGCAGATCGATTTTGTGTCGGAACCGGGCCGGCTGACCATCGAAATGGCCGACAGCGGGCGGCCCTTCGACCCGCTGGTCGATACTCCCGACGCCGATACGATGTCGCCCGTCGAGGACCGTGCCATCGGCGGGCTCGGCGTCCATCTGGTCCTCACGATGATGGACGAGGCGAGCTATCGGCGGGACGGCAATCTCAACCGTTTGACGCTGGTCAAGCGGAGAGAGGAATGACGCGTCCGCCGAGCCGGTGGTCGGTGACACTGCTGGCTGCGGCGCTTTTCGCGCTGGCGCCCGCCGCGGCGGGCCCCGCCGCTGCAGCCGAACAAGGCGTTTCCGCCGGACGCGTGCTGTTCGGCCAGTCCGCCGCCTTCAGCGGCCCTGCCGGAGAGCTGGGCCGGAACATGCGGCTGGGCATCGAAGCCGCCTTCGCCGAGATAAACGAAAGGGGCGGCGTCCACGGCCGGCGGCTCGAACTCCGGTCGCTCGATGACGCCTACGAGCCCGAGGCGGCCATTGCGAATACCGCGAAACTGGCGAAGGAAGAGGGTGTCTTCGCCCTGATCGGCGCTGTCGGCACGCCGACCTCGCGATCCGCGGTGCCGGTCGCCGCATCTGCCGGCGTGCCCTATGTGGCGCCGTTTACGGGCGCCGAATTCCTGCGCGATCCGAAGTTGCGGATCGTCGTGAACCTCCGGGCATCCTACTACCAGGAAACCGAGGAAATGGTGGCGCGCCTGATCGGCGATCTCGGCATCGAGCGGATCGCGGTGCTGTACCAGGACGATACATTCGGCCGGGCGGGGTATCGCGGCGTGCTCCGCGCGCTCGAACGCCGCGGGCTGAAACCGGCGGGAACCGGCGTGTATCCGCGCAACACCACGGCGGTCAAAACCGCCCTGCTCGATCTGCGCAGCGCCAATCCCGGCGCGGTCGTCCTGGTCGGCGCCTATCGGCCCGTGGCGGCCTTCATCGCGTGGGCGCGCCATATCGGCTTCGATCCGGTGTTCATGACCATCTCCTTCGTCGGCAGCAACGCCCTGCGTCGCGAGTTGGGATCGGGCGGCGCCGGCGTCTTCGTGACCCAGGTCGTCCCGTTTCCGACGGCGGACCGGCCGCCCGTTCTCACGGCCTACCGCCGGGCCCTGGCGAAGCATGCGAAGGGCGGGCAGCCCGGATTCGTGTCCCTCGAAGGATATCTGGCCGGGCGCCTTGCCATCGCCGCGCTCCGGGACTGCGGTCCGCAGCCGGACAGGGCCTGTTTCCTGGATCGCCTGAGGCGCAAGAAAGAGATCGACCTGGACGGATTCAAACTGCGCTTCGGCGCCAGCGACAACCAGGGATCGGACAGCGTCTTCCTGACGGTCATCGACAGGGACGGCCGCTACCGCCCGGTCGAGACACTCCGGGATTCGGCGGCACAGTGATCCCCCTTCCCAGAAGCCTGTCGACGCAGCTCTACCTCGGTATCGGGGGCGCTGTGGCCTTCACCATCGTCGCCAGCCTGGTCGGCTGGATCTCCTTCGACCGCGTCGGCGACGTGCAGAACCGGGTGAACGAAGGCAGCGTACCCGAAATGGCCGCGGCGTTCGCGGTTGCCCAGCAAAGCGGCACGCTGGTCGCCGCCGCGCCGCGCCTGACCGCCGCCGCCACGCCCGGCGAACTGGCCCGGATCGCCGGCGGAATCGCCCGGGACCGAAAGGCGTTCGAAGCGCAGCTCAAGGCGCTGACCGACATCGAGGGCGTGGCGTCGCGGTCCGGGCCCCTGCGCCGGAGCGGCGAAGCCCTGATGGCCAATATCGAGGCGATCGAGGTCTCGATGGCCAGACGCTTCGACCTGGCCGGGCAGCGCCAGGCGCGGCTCCGGGAACTGACGGAATTGCGCGGCCGGCTGGTCGGCAACCTGATTCCGCTGATCGACGACCAGCTGTTCTACGCGGTGACCGGGTACCGCCGGATCGGCCAGCCGCCGGCGCCGCGTGCCGAACATGGCTCCGAGGCGGCGATCACCCGCTACCGCCGTCTCGCCGAGCTCAGGTCCGACGCGACGACCGGCGTCCAGCTTCTGGCGACCGCGCTGAACATTTCCGACGCCTCTTTGCTCGAACCGTTGCGCGAAAGCTTCGAAGCCACCTCCCGCGGAATCAAGCGGCGCCTGTCGCGGCTCGGCGCCACATCGCTGGGCGAGCGGCTGACCGCGCCGTTTGCGCGGCTGATCGCACTGGGCGAAGGGCCGGACAATGTGTTCGGGCTGCGCGCCGGGGAACTCGCCGTCGACAGCCGCCAGCGGAATCTCCTGGAGCGCAACCGCAGCCTGGCCGTCGAGCTCGTCGCCGGGGCCGAGGGCCTGGTCCGGGCCGCCCGCGCCAACGTCCAGCAGGCGACGCTGGCCTCGGCGGAGGCGATCCTGACCGGTCGCAATCTGCTGCTGCTGATCAGCGCCGCCAGCGTGATCGGCGCTGCGCTGCTGTCCTGGATCTATGTCGGCCGTTTCCTTTCGCGCCGGCTGGGGCGCCTGTCCGACCGCATGCGGCGCATGGCCGAGGGCGATCTCGAGGCCGAGGTGGATATCGGCGGGCGCGACGAGGTCGGCGAAATGGCGGCGGCGCTCGAAGTCTTCCGCCGCCACGCGCTCGAGGTGCAGCGCCTGAACCTGGTGGAGAAGCTGGCCGAGGAGCTCAAGGGCAAGAACGATCAGCTCGAAACCGCGCTGGGCGAACTGGAAAAGGCCCAGGATCAGATCGTCATGCGCGAGAAGCTTGCCGCACTTGGCGAATTGACCGCGGGAGTCGCCCACGAAATCAAGAATCCGCTGAATTTCATCAAGAATTTTTCCGAAGTCTCGGTGGAATTGATGGACGAGATGCTCGAGGAGGTCCGCGCCGTTCTGAAAGACCGCGAGGAAGAGGACGAAGACGACACGGCCGGGCTGATCGAGGAAATCGCCGGCGACCTCACCGGCAACCTCAAGACGATCCAGGAGCACGGCCAGCGGGCGAACAATATCGTCCAGAGCATGCTCCAGATGGGCCGCGGCTCGGGCGAACGCCGGCCGGCCGATATCAACGCCCTGCTGTCGGAACACGCCAGGCTCGCCTATCACAGCGCGCGCGCCAGCGACACCAACTTCAATCTCGAGATTCAGGAAGACCTGGATTCCGCGGTCGGCGAAATCGAGGTGATCCCGCAGGATCTGAGCCGGGTCTTCCTGAACATGGTGACCAACGCCTGCTACGCGACCCACGAAAAGCGCATGGCGCTGAAGGAGACCGACCCGGACGCCGTCAAGCTGAAGGAAGGCGGCGCCGCCTACGAGCCGCTGTTGCGGCTGACAACCCGGAGCCTGGACGAGAGCGTGGAAGTCCGCATCCGGGACAACGGCAACGGCATCCCGGACGAACTGGTCGAGAAGATCTTCCATCCCTTCTTCACGACCAAGCCGACCGACCAGGGCACCGGGCTCGGCCTCGCGCTGTCCAGCGACATTATCCGTCAGCACGGCGGCAGCATCCGCGTCGAGACCGAGGCCGGCGAATTCACCGAAATGATTATCGAGCTGCCGAAATCGGCGCCTGCCTAGGGATATGCTCCGCCGTTACGCGTCCGCGCCCTCTTCGATCCCGTAGCTGAAATAGGCGGCGTCGATATCGTCGTGCAGGCGGCGGCAGTCGTCGCCGATCGCGCGCAGCGTCGCCCGGATGGCTTCGTCGTCGGCCGGATCGCGGTTCGGCCAGTCATAGTCGATCAGCGCCGCCAGTCTGCCGGCCCGGCGCCCGGCCTCGAAGCTGAGCGGCTGCCCGGCGGAAGCCGCATCGAGCGCTTCGCAAATCCGGGCCACGGCATAACGGACCGAGCGGGAAACCAGCGGATCGGCGACCAGAAAGTCGACCACGGCGGCCGGGTCGAACTGCATTGAATGCAGACGTCCGTAGGAATCCCGCGCCGCGCAGATGCGCAGCAGCGACAGCCAGTCAGGGTCGGCCTGCGGCCCGCCGACCGGATAGACGGTGAGTTGCGCGTCGATCAGCGCCGCCAGCAGCTGCGCCCGCTCGACGAACCGGCCGAGCTGCAGGAATTGCCAGCCGTCGTCGCGGTACATGTTGCTCTCGGCGATGCCGAAAAAGGTGCGCACCGCATCTTCGGTCCGGCGGTAGAATTCGTTCGGGCGGTCTTTCCAGATGTCCGGGATCTCGATATCCCGCAGGTCGAGGAAGGCGAGGTTGAGGCAGGACCACAGATCCTCGTCGACGACGTTGCGCACCTGGCGGGCGTTCTCGCGCGCGTTGGCGAGGCAGTTGCGGATCGAATCCGGATTGGCGGGTTCGAAGGTCAGGTCGTCGGCCAGCGTGTAGGCGTCGACCAGCATGAACTGCTCGTCGTCCAGGTTCGACCGGAGCTCGCCGCCGAGCGGCACGCGCCCGAGCCCCTGATAGAGACGCCGCCAGCTCTTGTCGATTTCGTCGACCGGCCGGTCCTTCATGGTTTCGAACTGGTCGGCGATCAGCCGGCAGCCATGTTGCGCCCGCTCGAGATAGCGGCCGATCCAGTACAGGCCCTGTGCGCTGCGTGACAGCATGGCGTTACCCGGAAAGCACCCAGAGGTCCTTGCCGCCGCCGCCCTGGCTCGAATTGACGACGAGCGAACCGGGGGTCAGCGCGACCCGGCAGAAGGCCCCGGGGACCAGGCGCGTCTCCTGCCCGCGCAGGATGAACGGGCGGAGATCGACATGGCGCGGCGCCGCCCCGCCGTCGGCCAGGCAAGGCGCGCAGGAGAGGTCGAGGGTAGGCTGGGAAATGTAGTTTGCCGGATCGCTCCGGATCGCTTCGGCGAAGGTCTCGCGATCTTCCGGCGTGGCGTGCGGCCCGACCAGCATGCCGTGACCGCCGGAGCCGCCGACCTCCTTGACCACCAGCTTGTCCAGATTGTCGAGCGTGTATTCCAGGCCTTCGGGATTGCGGCACAGATGGGTCTCGACGTTGGCCAGCAGCGGCTCCTCGTTGAGGAAATAACGGATGATCTCCGGCACATAGGCGTAGACGCTCTTGTCGTCGGCCACGCCCGTGCCGGGCGCATTGGCGATGGCGACATTGCCCAGCCGGTAGGCGTTGAACAGGCCGGGCGTGCCGAGCACCGAATCCGGCCGGAAGGCCAGGGGGTCGAGGAAATCGTCGTCGATCCGCCGGTAGATCACGTCGACGCGGCGCAGCCCGCCGGTCGTGCGCATGTAGACGAAGCCGTTGCGGGCCACCAGGTCGCTGCCCTGGACCAGCTCGATGCCCATCTCGCGCGCCAGGAACATGTGCTCGTAGAAGGCCGAATTGTAGACGCCGGGGGTGAGGAGGACGATGGTCGGATCGCGGTCGCCGCGCGGCGACAGCTCCGCCAGCGTCCGGCGGAGCAGCCGGCCGTAGTCCTCGATGCCGCGCACCTTGTGCTGCCGGAACACGTTGCGCAGGCTGGTTTTGACCGCCGCCCGGTTCGCCAGCATGTAGGAAACGCCGGACGGAACCCGCAGATTGTCCTCCAGCACCAGGAAGCCGTCATGGGTCCGGACCAGGTCCGTGCCGCAGACCGAGACATAGGTGCTGTGCGCAACCTCCACGCCGCGCATCGCGATCCGGAACTGCGGGCAGCCCCGCACCATGTCGGCGGGGATGACGCCGTCGGCGATGACCCGCCCGGGCCCGTAGATGTCGGCGAGGAACAGGTTGAGCGCCTCGAGCCGCTGGCGCAGCCCGCGTTCGAGAAAAGCCCATTCTTCGGCGGCGATGATCCGCGGGATGATGTCGATCGGGATGATCCGCTCGAGCGCGCCCGCTTCGCCGTAAACGGAAAAGGTGATGCCTTCGTGCAGGAACGACCGTTCGGCGCGCTCCTGCATGATGGCGATCTCTTCGTGCGGCGTCTCGCCGAGCGCCTCCAGCAATTCGCGGCAATGCGGGCGCGGCGCGCCGGAGGCGTCGAACATCTCATCGTAGAAAGCGGGGTCCGTTTCGTAGCCGGCGAAAAGGTAGCCTTCTTTCGCCGGTGCGCCGCTCTCCGCCTGTTCGACCGGCATCGGCCCTGCCCCCGTCCCTTGTCGATCTGTCCTGCCGCGCGATTGCCGACAGCGTAAGTCGGGGCTTCGATGTTGGGCAAGCGGGATTTTTCGTTCGGCTGCCGTCGGAACGGAAATTGACGGACCGGTGACTTGATTCGCCGGGAACGGGCGTGCGACGATGGCACGCTTGGCCCGGTTCGGTGTCAGCCGCTGGCGCCTCGGAAGAGTCCCGGCGCCTCGATCACCCGATCAATGGAACGCTGGTCATGGACGAAAATCTCAAAAATCCCGATTACCGGCCGCCGATGCGCGATGCCATCCCCCTGGGCATTCAGCATGTCCTCGCCATGTTTGCGGGGAACATCACGGTGCCCCTGCTCATCGCTCTCGCAGCGGGGCCGCAATATATCACCGTGCTCGTCCAGATCGCCCTGCTCGCGGCCGGCGTCGCGACGCTGATCCAGACCGTAGGCATCGGGCCCGTCGGGTCGCGGCTGCCGATCGTCCAGGGGACCAGCTTCGCCTATGTCGGCATTCTCACCGGCGCGATCAAGGGCGGCGCGAGCCTGGCGGCCGTTTTCGGCGCGACCCTGGTCGGCGGCCTCTTCCAGATCCTTCTCGGCTATTTCATTCCGCAGATCCGGAAGTTCATCCCGGGGCTGGTGTCCGGCGTCGTGGTCATGACGATCGGCTTTACCCTGCTGCCTGTCGGCATCAAATATTCCGCCGGCTGCGGCGCCTATCCGGCCGGCTTCTGCAAGAAGGCCGGTTTCGGCGACATCGGCAACTGGGCGATGGCCCTGTTCGTCATCCTGGTGATCCTGCTGATCCGCCGGTTCGGCAAGGGCATCTGGTCGACCGCGTCGGTCTTCATCGGCATCGTGATCGGCTATCTGGTCGCGATCCCGTTCGGCATGTTCAATCCGGGCAAGGTCGCGAACATCGCCAAGGCGGACTGGATCGGCCTGCCCGGCCAGTGGTTCGGCCTCGAATTCTCGACCCCGGCCGCGCTCAGCCTGATCGGCCTCATGGTCATCATGGCGTTCATCACCACGGTCGAGACGGTCGGCGACATCTCCGGCGTCACCGCCGGCGGCGCGGACCGCGAGCCGACCGACAAGGAACTCAAGGGCGGCATCATGGCCGACGGCCTGGGCTCTGCGATCGTTGCCCTGTTCGGCGGTCTGCCCAACACTTCCTACAGCCAGAATGTCGGCCTGGTCTCCTTCACCCGGGTGATGAGCCGGCACGTCGTCACCGTCGGCGCGGTCTTCCTGCTGCTCTGCGGCTTCATCCCGAAGCTGGCCGCGGTGATCGGCGCGATGCCCGAGCCGGTGCTCGGCGGCGCGGCGGTGATCATGTTCGGCCTGATCGTCTCCGCCGGCCTCAAGCTCGTCGCGCGGTCCGGGCTCTCGACCCGCAACATGCTGATCGCGGCGATCTCCCTCGGCCTCGGCATGGGGCTGTGGCAGGTCCAGCAGCTCGCCGGCGCCGCCGGCTTCGGCCCGCTGCCGGCCGATGTCCTGCCGGCCTGGTCGCTGCCGCTCTTCGTTTCCGGCATCGTCGTCGCCGGCGTCGTGGCGGCGGTCCTGAACGCCGTGCTGCCGGAGGAGGAGACCGAGGGCGCCTGACGGCCCCTTGCGGAATTGCGGAACCCTGCGGCGTCAGGCGCCTCCCGCGGCGCCTGACCGCCGTTCCCGGACGCGCGTTTCGCCGGCCAGACTCCGGGAGACTTCGGCGGCCCCTTTCTGCGCCGCCCCGGAGAGTTCGCGCAGCCAGCGGCGATAGGCCAGCGAGACCGCGTCGGCCGGGACGGACTGTTCGCCGGCCGGGCCGGGGATCACCGGCGGATCCTGGGCCGCGATCACCGGCAGGTCCTCGCCGAGCACGAGGTCCTGGAATTCGAGATGGGGGCGGTCGTCGCCGTCCCGGTCGGCGGTGCGGCAGGTGAACCAGAAGCTGCGGCAGGTTCCGGAATCGACCGGCGAGGCGGTCATCCAGAGCTGGCCGCGTTCGCCGTCCGGAAAGAAGAATTCGAGATTGACCGTGAACGGCATCCAGAGCCGGTAGTCGGTCGGCGCCATCAGGGCGACGTCGGGCAGGTCCATCTCCGGCTCCGGCTCGAAGCGGAACCGGAGCTCGCCGCCGATGCGGGCGGTCTCCGCGATCGGCACCGTCGTGTGCCGCCGGTCGCCGAGCGAGCCGTCATGGACGAAGGGGAAATGCGACAGGTCGACGAAGTTCTCCAGCCGGCGCCCGGCCGAGGTCGGCCAGGTATAGGGTTCGCCCGCGACGCAGCGGAACGCATCGTCGCCCCAGGCCGGGCAGCCGGGAATTTCGGTGCCGGCCTCCGGATCGAGGCGCAGCCAGACGAGGTCGTAGGCGACCCGGGCCTCGATCTTCCGGAGCCGGAAGCCGGGCGGGATCCTGTAGCCCGGCATCGCCGGGATTTCGACGCACATGCCGCCGGCGTCGTAGAGCCAGCCGTGATAGGCGCAGCGCAGCCCGCCCGCCTCCACGCAGCCGATCGACAGGCGCGTCGAGCGATGGATGCAGCGGTCCGGGAAGGCGGCGACCGTGCCGGCGATCTCGGCGACGGCGATCGGCTCGCCGAGCAGCGTGACCGCGAGCGCCCGGTTGCCGGCCGCGGCGGCGGCGAGTTCCGGCAGGGTGCAGACCGGATGCCAGAAATAGCGCCACGCGCTGTCGTCGAGATAGGCCATGCCGTTCTCCCTGATCCGGGCTCACGCCGGTGCCGGAGGAAAGGGTAAGGGAGCCGTCCGGCGTCGGGCAAGTCCGCAATCGGCGAACCGCCCCCGCGACCAGGGACGCCCCTTCGACTTCGCTCAGGACAGGCCCTTCGATAGGGAATTACAAAGAAAGGTTGACGTTCTTCGGCCTCTCGTGCCATGAGGCGGCATGCGCATGGCATGGCCTATTCGAAAAACAATACTCGTCTTTATCGTTGGGGCGGTGGGTCTGATGGCTGGCGTCTCACCGGGCGATGCCAAATCGAACCTGTCGCAGTGGTTTGAATTAATGGGTCTGCCGCCCTTCGAAAATATTCTGACACCAACTGTTGATGATTGGGTGTTTTGGTCAGGAATATCTTTATCTTTTATTTTACTAGTTACCCCAACAAAAATATGGAATATTTTTCGACGCAAAAGTCCCGACATTTATTTCTTAAAAGAACCAGTCGAAAAACGGGGGGAACACGGTCAAGTAACTGCATCAGGGAAGGTGGGGGCCGGTCGAGCGACGCCAACTCGCAAGAGTAATTTTCTGAAATGGATTTGGCACAAAATTGGCAAGAAATATTCTGTAAACGCTGACGGAGTGAACCACCATTGGAACGTTCCTGAACCCAGCGTGACGCTCAAGCGGCGGCCTAGGTTCTGGGAAGCGCCTCACAGGTGGGTCTGGCAGAAGATAGTTCAGAAGAAAGAGCCGCAACGAGTAGCCGTCAAGCCGGGCTCTGTTTCCGCGGGCGAGCCGACTGCTTCCGTACGCGTCACCGTTGTTTCGCTGCCGAAGCCTTGGAGGAACCCGATCAAATGGTTCATTTGGAAGAAAACAGGATCGACAAGGCACTTATAGGAGGGCGTGACAATGACTCGCGGTGTCCCCGTACTAGACCCTAAGAGAGACTTGAAAGACGCAACGCCGGAGACGCTGGCAAAGGCGCTGTTCCGCCGGACGGCGCCGCTAGGCCCCGGACCCCGACGAAAGCCCGTTGTCGGCGATAAGGTCGCGGTGAAGGAGCCGCCGGCCGACCAGCCCGGCGACGGTATCGCGCATCTGCGCAAGGGTTCCTGAGTCCCGGATATTGTGCTTGCCCGCGAACTCGGAGACGTAGCGTTGCAGATGCTTCGGCGACATCTTGTGGAACGTGCCGTCATGGGCCCGCTTGAGCATGGCCCAGAAGGACTCGATGCCGTTCGTGTGTGCCATGCCCCGGACGTACTCGGAAACCGTGTGATTGACGGCTTCGTGCCGAAAACCGCCCATGCCCCGATAGGCCGCTGCGTCGTCCGTGTAGACCGTCGCGCCCGGCTCGGCGTGCTCACGGATGAAGCCGTGCAGCGTGGCTCTGTCGATCCGGCTGACGACTTCGGCACGGACCTCGCCGCTGTCCCGGTTCTTGACGCCGACAACGGCCATCTTGCCGACCGGGCCGCGGCTCTTGTTCATTTCCTTCCGCTTGGTCAGCGACATGTTCCGGCGCTCGCCGCCGAAAAAGGACTCGTCCACCTCAACGGGGCCGTCGAACTGGTCGTCGTCGTCTTCCGCCCAGGCTTCCCGGATACGGTGCAGCATGAACCATGCCGTAGGCTGCGAAACGCCGATGTCGCGTTGCAGCTTCATGGACGAAACCGACTTGAGCGACGTGAGGCACAGATAGATGGCGATGGCCCATTTGCGCAGCGGGATTTTCGACGCCTGCATGGCCGTGCCCGTCTTGACCGAGAAATACGACCGGCAGTCCGTGCACCAATAGGGCATCTTCGCGTGCGAGGCTTCGCCCGTCCGTACGCTCCCGCATTTCGGGCAATGGCGGCCAGACGGCCAGACAACCGCCTCGAACCATTCGGTCGCCGTCGCCTCGTCCGGGAATATTTCGAAAAGTTCAACCAGCGTAAGCCCTTCGCGATGCGATTTGCCGGGGGCTTTGCGTGTCATTTTCGTCTCCCTTGTCATGCAGGGGATATGGGGATCGAGAGAGCGAATGTCAACCCTTCTTTGTAATTCCCCTTCGATACGCCCCGGCCTTGCGGCCGGGGCTACTCAGGATGAGGGTGAAGGGGAGCGAACGCATTACACACCCTCATCCCGAGTAGCCCCGGATTTAATCCGGGGCGTATCGAGAGCCTGCCCTGAGCCTGTCGAAGGGGACGCCGTGCCGCTGCGGTTCAAGCCAGAGCGGGTATGCGCTAACGCTCGCCCCAGAAGGCCCGGTCGTCGGCGATGTTTTCCGGGTGGAACCAGGCCGCCGCGATGCGGCCGTCCCGCACCTCGTAGACCGCCAGTTCGCGCCCCCCGATGCGCCCGCCGTCCTTCTCCGCCGACCAGGCGATCAGCGCCGCGACATGGCTGCCGGTCTCGACCGTCCCGGTCACCCGCAGGTCGAAGGTGCCGCCGGTCGTTGCGAGCGCACGGCGGATCATGCCGAGCACCGCCGTGCGACCGCGCAGGTCGCCCATATGGTCGCCGACGTCGGGCTCGGCCCAGCGCACGTCCGGCGCGATGAAGGCTTCCAGCGGGGCAAGGTCGCCGCTGCGCGACGCGGCGCGGCGGGCGTCGTAGAAGGCGCGGACGAAGCGGCCGAGCGGGCCGATCGCGCTGTCGTCTTCATCGGTCATGGCGGCGTTCCTGTCGGCGCGGCAGGGAAAGGGGCGCGACAATGGTCCGGTTGCGCCGGGGCTGTCGACCGGGTAATTGCGCCTGCCCCGCCCCCGGCGGCAAATGGACCGCACACAGGCCGCGAACGACCGCGAGACCGCCCATGCTCCGCCTGTACGACAACCATCTCTCCGGCAACGGCTACAAACCGCGCCTGCTGATGGCCCATCTCGGCCTGACCTACGAGCGGATCGAGCTCGACACCATGACGGGCGAGACGCGGACGGCAGACTTCCTCGCCCTCAACCCGAACGGGCGGATTCCGCTGCTGCAACTCGGGGACGGAACCTGCCTCGCCGAATCCAACGCAATCCTGTGCTATCTCGCCGAGGGCTCGCGCTTCCTGCCGGCCGGGCGGGTCGAGCGGGCGCTCGCCCTGCAATGGCTGTTCTTCGAGCAATACAGCCACGAGCCGTATATCGCGGTCGCGCGCCACTGGATCCAGCATGTCGAGATGTCGGCGGCACAGCGCGCCCAACTGCCGGCCAAGCAGGACGGCGGCCATGCCGCGCTCGCGGTGATGGAAGGGCATCTCGGCGGCGCGGCCTGGTTCGGCGGCGCAGCCATGACGGTCGCCGACATCGCCCTCTACGCCTACACCCACGTCGCCGACGAGGGCGGCTTCGACCTGTCCGGCTACCCCAACGTCACCGCCTGGCTCGCCCGCGTGGCGGCCGAGCCGGGCCATGTGCCGATGCTGCCGGCGCCGGAGGGGGTGGTGGAGGGTCACTAAACCGCTACCCCCGCCTGTTCAAATCGCCCGCTCCCGTCCCTTCCAGTATTCCGCCCGAATCCGGTTCTTCTGAATCTTGCCGATGGCGGTGCGGGGCAGGGCGTCGACGAATTTGACGAAGCGGGGGCGCTTGTAGCGCGGGATATGGCCGGCGACGAAGTCGATCAGGGCGGCTTCGTCGGGCAGTCCCGTTTCGTCCGGGGCGCCCCCGCCGCCGCTTGCCTCGCCCGCGCCGTTCGCCACGACATGGGCGGCCGGCACCTCGCCCCACTTGTCGTCGGGCACGCCGAAGACGGCGCACTCGCGCACCGCCGGATGCAGGTAGAGCGCGCGCTCGACCTCCGCGGGGAAGATGTTCTCGCCGCCCGAGACGATGACGTCCTTGGAGCGGTCGATCAGGTGCAGGAAGCCGTCTTCGTCGATCCGGCCGATGTCGCCGGTCCTCAGCCAGCCGTCGCCGGCGCGCAGGGCCGCCAGCCCCGCCCCGCCGCCGATATCCTCGCCGGTATCCCCGCCGGTATCGTCGCCGATATAGCCGAGCAGCGTGTGCGCGCCGCGGCTCGCGACCTCGCCGGCCTCGCCCTGCGGCAGGGGTCGCCCGTCCCCGTCCAGCACCGCCATCTCGACGCAGGGCCGCCCGGCGCTCATCGGCTTCAGGCGCGCAAAGGCGGCCGGCCGGTAGGCGAGCGGGCAGCTCTCCGACTGGCCGTAATGCTCGACGATCTCGAGGCCCGGCCAGGCGCTTAGCGCGCGCTCCAGCAGGCCCGACGGCATCGGCGCGCCGCTGATGTTGAGATGGCGCAGGCCGCCGCCGTCCCGCCGCACGCGTGCAGCCGCCGCCGGATCGTCGAGCAGCGCCGTGACCTGCGACGGCACCAGGAAGGCCGCGGTCGCGCCGTCGCGCTCGACGGCGTCGGCGAACAGGTCCGGCGCCCACTTCTCCAGCAGCACGACGGTGAGGCCGCGCCTGATGCCGATCTGGAGCCACATGAACAGGCCGGCGACGTGGAACAGCGGCGTGGTGCAGGCCATGACGTCGTCGTCGGCCAGCTCGAAGGCCCGCGCGCCGAGGCAGGAGGCGAGCGTCCGGTTGCGGTGCGAGACCAATACGCCCTTGGGCGCGCCGGTCGAGCCGCTGGAAAAGGTCACCGCCGCCGGATCGTCGGGATGCACCGCGGCCGGCGGGTCGCCGTCCGGCGCATCGGCGGTGAAGGCGTCGAGCGAGTCCGGGCCCGCCGCGCCGCCGATGACGACGATCCGTTCGAGCGCCGGCGATGCGGCGAGCAGGGCGCGGGCTTCGTCGGCCAGGCCCGCGTGGACGAACAGCAGTTCGGCCCCGACCCCGGCCAGCATCTCGGCCCGGCCGGCCTGGTTGGCGCGCACCGAGACGTGGGCGAGCGGACAGCCGGCCCGCGCCGCGCCGAAATGGACCGCTGCGTAGTCGATGTCGTTGGGCGACAGGAGGGCGAGCCAGCGTCCCGGCCGGTCCGCCGATTTGGCGTAGCCCTCGCGCACCAGCGCATGGGCCAGCCGGTCGGCCGCCCGGTCCAGCCCGGCGTAGGTCAGCACCACGCGGTTTTCGCTTCGGGCGCCGCCGCGATAGCCGACGACCGCCGCCCTGTCCGGATGGCGCCGGGCGCTCTCGCGCAGCAGGGCGCCGAAGGTCTGCGGGAAGTCCGCGGGCCTGTCGGACGTCACCGCCGGCGTCACGGCGCCGCCAGCCGCTGCAGCAGGTCGATCAGCTGCGCCCGCTCGGCCGGCGACAGGTTGCGCGCGATCTCCGCCTCGTGGGCGTCGAGCCGCGGCCGGATGGCGCGCAGGAAGGCGGCGCCCTCGTCCGACAGCATCAGGGCGTGGGAGCGCCGGTCGGTCGGCGACGGCTCGCGCCGGACCAGGCCGCGCGCCTCCAGCGTGTCGACGATCGAGACCAGGGTGGACCGGTCGATGCCGAGCGCCCGGCCGATCCGGGTCTGGTTCGAGCCCGGATTCGCCTGGACCAGCAGCAGCACGCCGAGCTGGCCGGGGCTGATCCCGTCGGCGCCGAGATGGGCGGCGAAATTCTGGAAGGCGAAGACCTCGGCCCGGCGCAGACGGTAGCCCAGCAGGCCGGCGAGCCGGCCGAGATCGACCGCCTGCCCGTCGGGCGCGGCGCGGCCGGCGGCGGGCTCGTTCAGCGAATCGGGGGCGTTCATGGGGCCGGGGCATAGCACGGATCGTCCGCCGGCCAAACAGTCAGCCCTCGGACAGTTTCGAGTCGCTATTAATCAGAGCGCCATTATCGGGTTGATCTGCATCAAAAGAACATTATATGAACATACTGCCCGTCCCGGTACCGCGGCGCGTTGCAGGGCCGGGTCGCCGCCGCCCGGCGGGCAACGCAATCCTGCGCACCCCTCCATCCGTGCCGCCCCGGACCCGATCCGGGGCCCAGAGCCGCCCGGCACGGCCTTTGCCCGTGGCCCCTGGACCCCGGATCTCCGCTGCGCTCCGTCCGGGGTGGCAATGGGAGGCGGGTGGCGGGCCGACCTTCCAAAATTATTTCCTTTTTTTCGATATTTTTCCTTGACATGACGGCTTCGGCACCCTATATCGGCCCCGTCAATGCCTGAAGTGCGCCTGCCGCGGCCGGCCGACGCCTCCCGAAATAAAGCAAATGAAGAACCAGGCGGAGGACCGCGCGGGACCGTTCCGCCCGTCCCGCTTTCCGACCCGCCGCCGCCAGTCGGACATCCTATGCGCCATTGGGCTTGACGGCCGGACCCGTCCGATTCGACCCTCCGATTCCGCCGGGCCATCCTAGCCCCGATCCTGCCCGGCGGTGCCGCCCCCGGTGTCGACGGGCGCTCCCGTTCGGCCGGGAGGCTGGAAAAATTCCTACCGAAATTGATTTTGCGCACTTCCGAGAGGCGTCTTTCCAATGATTCCAAAGGGTTAGAGCTGCCGGGTGCAAAAAAACATATTGGAAAGACCGCTCTGTCTAATTCCAAAAAAAAAGCGATTTCAAAGACTTGGGCAACCGGACATTGAACGTTCGTTCAAAAACCCGGCCGCTTTCCGGCGTCCGGCCCGTCCGGCACACCCTTTCGCAGAGGATTCCCGTGGCGGAGGGGGCCGCCGGACCTGGGGCCCGGAACTGGCCGGAAACGGAGAAACATGACGAATCATGACATTTCATGACACATCATGACATCCGCAAACCCCTCTCCGGCCGCCCCATCCGTCATCCCGGCCGGGCGGAGCGGGTCGAGGGGTCCGGCTCGATCCGGCGAACGGGGGTCAGGCCAGGCCGAGCGCGATGTCGGAGACGAAGGGGTTGGTCTGCCGTTCCTGCCCGAAGGTCGAGACCGGGCCGTGGCCGGGGATGAAGGCGATGTCGTCGCCGAGCGGGAACAGCTTGTTGCGGATGCTGGCGATCAGGTCGTCGTGATTGCCCATCGGGAAGTCGGTCCGGCCGATCGAGCCCTGGAACAGCACGTCGCCGACCACGGCGAAGCCGGCCGCGCGATGGACGAAGACGACATGGCCGGGCGTGTGGCCGGGGCAATGGATCACGTCCATCGTGACGTTGCCGAAGCTGACCGTATCGCCGTCCTCCAGCCAGCGGTCGGGCTCGAATTCCCGGGCGCCGGCAAAGCCGAACATCCGGCTCTGCTCCTCCATCCGGCCGATCCAGAAGATGTCGGCCTCGTGCGGGCCCTCGACCGGAACTTCGAGCCGCTCGGCCAGGTCCTTCGTGCCGCCGGCATGGTCCAGATGGCCGTGGGTGATGAGGATTTTCTCGACCGTGACGGCCCGCTCGGCGATCGCGCCCTCGATCAGCTCCAGGTCGCCGCCCGGATCGGTCACCGCGCCGCGCATGGTCTCGGTGCACCAGAGCAGCGAGCAGTTCTGCTGGAACGGCGTGACCGGAATCATCACCGCCTGGATCGGCGGTTTCGGGGTTTGCGGGGCGTCGTTTTCGGACATGACAGGCGAGCGGGCGGGAGGGCTGTTGGCGGCCGGGCTTCTTCAGATGTCGCGCGGCCCGGAGCGGCGCAAGCCCCGAACTGCCGCACGATACGCAGGGTCCGGGCCGGGCGCGTCAGGCCGCCCCGGCTTCCTCCCGGCCCGCCGGCTTTATCCACACCGCGGTATCGTGAAACGCCACGCCGCCGACCGGCCCGACCGCATCGGCGGAGACCAGCTGGTTGATGCCCATGCCCTCGCCCGCCGGATCGCGGTAGCTGTCGCCCGGCCAGATGCCCTCGACGATCGCGGTGCCGGGCAGCAGGCCGTCGGCGATGCGCGCCGTCAGCGTCACCCCGCCCCGGTCGTTGCCGACCCGCACGCTGCCGCCGTCTGCGATGCCGTGGGCCGCAGCGTCGTCGGCATGGATGAGGACGGCCGGCGACCCCTCGCGCCGCTGCGAGCCGGCCGTCTCGGTGAAGCTGGAATTCAGGAAGGTGCGGGCCGGCGGCGCCACCATGCGGAACGGCCGGGCGTTGTCGGCCGCCTCGGTCACCGCCCAATGGTCGGGCAGCGCCGGCATGCCGGCATGGTAGGGGCCGACCGCCGCCCAGTCCGGCCTGAAATGGAACTTGCCGTCCGCGGTCGGGAAACCGTTCAGGAAATGCGCGTCCTCGAACGGATGGTTGCAGTCGATCCAGCCCTTTTCCGCCGCGGAGTCTGCGCTGCCCTTGTCCGAGCGCTGCAGCGTGGCGTCTACCAGTTCCCAGGCGCTCATGTCGAAGGCCGGGCTTTCGGCGCCCAGCCGCTTCGCCAGCCCGCAGACGACGTCGTGGTTGCTGCGGGTCTCGGCGTAGGGCTCCAGCACCCGCCTGCCGACGGTGAGCGCCGAGTGGCCCCAGCCCATATAGATGTCGTCGCATTCCAGGAAGGTGGTTGCTGGCAGCACGATATCGGCGTAGCGGGCGGTTGCGGTCATGAACTGCTCGTGGACGCACAGGAACAGGTCGTCCCGCGCCAGCCCGGCGCGCACGGCCCGGCTGTCCGGCGCCACCTCGGCGGAATTGGCGTTCTGGATCAGCATCGCCGTGACCGGCGGGCCGCCCTCCAGCGCGCCGGGTGCACCGGTCAGTACCGGGCCGATGCGCGACTGGTCGAGCGACCGGATCGCAGGGTCGGCAAGGTCGAGGCCGTGGGCGAGGTTCAGGTCCAGCCCCCAGTCCTCCAGCCGGGCATAGAAGGCGCCGCCGCCTTCCTCCTGCCAAGCGCCGGTGAGCGCCGGCAGGCAGCTCACGGCGTGCATGGCGACGGCCCCGTTGCGCGCCCGGGTGAAGCCGAGGCCGAGGCGCAGGAAGCTGCGCTTCGTCCGGCCGTACAGCCGGGCGAAATCGATAATGTCCTGCTCGTCCAGGCCGGTGATTTCCGCCGCCCAGGCCGGCGTGCGGCTGAGGATGTGGCGCTCGACGTCAGGGCCGAAATCCGTCAGCCGGGCGAGATAATCCCGGTCCGCCAGCCCTTCGGCCAGGATCACCTGCATCATGGCCAGCGCCAGCGCACCGTCGGTGCCGGGGCGCAGGATCAGGGCCCGGTCCGCCGCCTGCACCGTCGGCGTGTCGTAGACGTCGACGACGACGAGCTCGGCGCCCCGGTCCTTGCGGGCGCGTTGGATGTGGCTCATCAGGTTGACATGGGTGGCGACCGGGTTGCCGCCCCACACGACGACCAGGTCGGATTTTGCCGCTTCCGCCGGGTCGGGGCCGGTCAGCATGCCGACGCCGGCCTGCCAGCCGGAGGAGGACGGGCCGACGCAGATGGTCGAGCGCTGCTTCGAATAGCGCTTGGCGTTGCGCAGCCGGTCGAGGCCCCAGCGGCTGACGATGCCCAGCGTACCGCCGGAGTGATAGGGCCAGACCGTCTCGCTGCCGTGGCAGGCCTCGGCGCGCAGGAAGGCCTCGGCGATCTCGTCCAGGGCGTCGTCCCAGCCGATCGGGGCGAATTCGCCTTCTCCCTTCGCGCCTGTGCGGCGCAGCGGCCGGCCCAGCCGGTCCGGGTGGTGGACGCGCTCGGCGTAGCGGGAGACCTTCTCGCAGACGACCCCGGCCGTGTAGGGCAATTCCTTGTTGCCGCGGATGCGGCCGATCCGCGTCGGCGACAGGCGCTCGACTTCCAGGGCGCAAGCGCTCGGGCAATCGTGCGGACAGGCCGAGCGGACGGTCGCGACCGTGCCGGCGGCCGGCGCCGTTGCGGCTCCGGCGGCAGGATGTGCGCTATCGAGCGGCATGGATTTCCCTTCCTCTCGCCCCCTCGAAGGCTGGGTAACGGCGAGCGTAGGAACCGGGCGCCGGGCGGTCAATAGAAGGCGTGCCGATGCGCGGCTGCCGTCAGGCCGCCGCGGACTGCACGCCGAGCATCGGCAGCACATCCCGGGTCAGCCGCTCGACGGTTTCCCGCTCCCGTTCGGCGGATATGCTCGTGAAGCGCGCGATGAAGGCGGCTTCGGTGAAGCCCAGCTCGCGATAGGCCGCGATCTTCTCCGCCGCCCGGTCCGCCGTCGTCATCAGGCAGCGTTCGCGGAACAGGGTCGTCAGGTCGTCGATCCCGGTGCTGCCGGTCAGCGCCGCCTCGCTGGCGGCGAAATCCCGGTTCCAGGTGTCGCCGGCCAGCACCTTGCCGAAGGCGGCGACATGCTCCTGCACCGCCGGCCGGCCGATGGCGACGGCTTCCTCCTCGGTATCGGCGATCACGGTCAGCAGGGCGACCATGGCCTTGCGCCCGCCCGGTCCCGGGCTCACGCCGGGATGGCCGGCGCCGGCGAGCGCGTCGCGGTACCAGCGCAATTTCTGCGTCAGGCTCTCCAGGCTCATCGGATACTGGTTCATCATCAGGTTGTAGCCGCGCCGACCCGCTGCCTCGAAACTGTTGCGGTCGTTCGAGGCCGCGATCCATACCGAAGGCTCGGGCTGGACCGGCGCCGGCCAGGGCTCGACCGTGTCGAACGACCAGAATCGGCCGCTATGGGCGAACGGCTTGCCGGCCCAGAATTTCTCGATGACCTCCAGCCCCTCATACATGCGCGCGGCGCTTTCCTCCCGGGTCACGCCGAAGGCGGCGAACTCGTGGGGCACGAAGCCGCGGGACAGGCCGATCTCAGCCCGGCCGCCGGAAAACTGGTCGAGGGACGCCAGGTCCTCCGCGACCTGGAGCGGGTGGCGCAGCGGCAGCAGCGAAACCGCCGTGCCCAGCCGGATCTGCTTCGTCTCGCGCGCCAGCGCCGTCAGATAGAGCGCCGGATTGGGCACGGCGCCGCCGTAATAGTGGAAGTGGTGTTCGGTCGTCCGGTAGCTGCGCCAGCCGAGATCGTCCGCCAGCTTCACCGAGCCGATCAACTCCTCGTAGAACCGGTTCAGCGTCACCGGATAGGCGCTGCGCCAGGTCGGCAGGTGAAAAAGGCAGAAGTCCAAGGGTCCGGCTCTCCCGGAAAGGCACTGTCGGCGGTCCGCAATTGCAGCCGACCATGCCCGGTGCCGGTGCGGCAGGTCAAACCCGTAATGCAGGCCCGTTTGCCGAGTCAGTATTTCCCTTGGGCGGCGGACGCAGCGGCGCTATCGTCGTGGGACAACGTCGTTTCAGGGAGGAGACCGCGGCATGGTCACGGTGTGGGGCCGCAAGAATTCGCTCAATGTGCAAAAGGCGATCTGGGCGCTCGACGAAGCGGGCGTGCCGTTCGACCGGATCGACGCCGGCCTCGAATTCGGCCAGCTCGATACGGAGAGTTACGGCCGGCTCAATCCCAACCGCCGCGTTCCGACCCTGATCGACGGCGATACCGTCGTCTGGGAATCGAATGCCGTCGTGCGCTATGTCGCCGCCAAATGGAGCGAGGGCGACCTGTGGCCGACCGACCTCGCCGAGCGGGCGATGGCGGATATGTGGATGGACTGGATGCAGACCACCGTCATCGGGGCGTTGATTCCGGTGTTCGTCGGGCTGGTGCGCACGCCGCCGGACCAGCGCGACATGGGGCTGATCGCCGAGAAGGCGATCGAGTCCGGCCACGTCTTCCAGATTCTCGATGCCGCCCTGACGCACCGGGACTACGTCGCCGGCGACCGATTCACAATGGGCGACATTCCGGTCGGGGCGGCGACCTGGCGCTATCTCAACCTGCATATCGAGCGGCCCGAACTGCTCCATATCGCCGACTGGATGGACCGGCTCGAGAAACGCCCGGCCTTTCAGAAACACATCATGCTGCCGCTCTCCTGAGCGCGGGTCCGTCGGCCCGGCTGGAAAACCGGCAAGGAGACAGGAATGGCGGATATCCATCGCGATTGCCGCGGCCTTGCGCTGACGGCGGCGTCGCCCGACGCGGTCGAGGCGTGGGACCGCACGGTGCGCAGCTATCTCGGCATGCGGCGCGACACCGGCGACCGGCTGAAGGAGGCCTACGCCGCCGATGCCGACATGGCGATGGCACACTGCCTGCGCGGCTATTTCATGCTGCTGTTCAGCGAGGCGGGCCGCTGGGCGGCCGGCCGGAAATCCCTGGCCGCGGCGCAGAAGGCGGCGGCCGACCGGCCGGTGACGGAGCGCGAAGCCGCGCATATCGCGGCGCTGGAGCGCTGGGCCGACGGCGACATGGCGGGCGCGACCGCGCTGTGGGACGGCATCCTGACCGATCATCCGCTCGATCTTCTCGCGATGCGGCTGGCGCACTACACCCATTTCTACAGCGGCGACAGCACCGCCATGCGCGATTCGCTCGCCCGGATCATGCATGCCTGGGGTCCGACGGTGCCGGACTACGGCTTCGTCGCCGGCTGCTACGCCTTCGCGCTCGAGGAGGACGGCGACTATGCCCGCGCCGAACAGCGCGGCCGGGAATCCGTCGGCATCAATCCGGACGATCCCTGGGGCACCCATGCCGTCGCCCACGTCATGGAGATGCAGGGCCGGCAGGCCGAGGGCATCGCCTGGCTGTCCGGTCTTGAGCCGCACTGGACCCAGGTCCAGAACTTCCGCTTCCACCTCTGGTGGCACCGCGCGCTGTTCCACCTGGAACTCGGCGATTACGATGCGGTGCTCGACCTCTACGACCGTGGCGTGCGCGAGGAGGAATCGGCCGATTATCTCGATTTGACCAATGCGGTGGCCCTGTTGTGGCGCCTCGAATCGGAGGGCGTCGATGTCGGCGACCGCTGGGCCGAAGTGGCGGACCACTGCGCCGAACACGCCACCGACCTGCTGCTCGCATTCGTCGATGCCCATTATGCCATTGCGATCGCCCGGACCGGCGACAGCGCGGCGCTGGCGGCACATCGGGCGGGCGTCAGGAACGCGGCACAGGCCGACGGCAGCCAGGCGCCAGTCTACCGGGATGTCGCGGTTCCCGTGTGCGAGGCTGCGGCGGCTTACTACACCGGCGATTACGGCCGCGCGGCCGACCTGCTGGGTTCCGTGCGCTACGACCTGCGGCGGATCGGCGGCAGCCATGCCCAGCGCGACCTGTTCGTCCAGATGCAGATCGAGGCCAACATCCGGTCCGGGCGAACCGCGCGGGCGAAGGCGCTGATCGCCGAGCGCACCGAACGCCGCCCGACCAGCGGCTGGACCCGCCGCCGCTTTACCACCCTGTTTGGCGAGAGCGAAGGCCCGGCCGAGGGACCGTAGAGGAGGGTTACAGGGGGTACTATCCCGCGCCCGGCGCGATGCGGCGGTAGCTCAGGGCCTCTGCGATGTGGAGGCGTCCGACGGCGCCGGCAGCATCCATGTCCGCCAGCGTCCGCGCGACCCGCAGGACCCGGTGATAGCCGCGGGCGCTGAGCCGCAGTTTCCCGGCCGCGTCGGTGAGCAATGCCCGGCCGCTTGCATCCAGCGCGGCAGCTTCCTCCAGCAGGTCGCCGTCGGCCTCGGCATTGGTCCGGATGCCCCGCCCGGCAAAGCGCGCCTTCTGGGCGGCGCGCGCGGCAGCCACCCGCTGCGCCACGTCGGTGCTGCTCTCGCGCGGCGGCGGCAGGGACAGATCGGCGGCGCTCACCGCCGGCACGTCGACATGCAGGTCGATCCGGTCGAACATCGGGCCGGAGATCCGGGTCTGGTATTCCCGGGCGCAGCGTGGCGCGCGCGAACAGGCAAGCGCCGGATCGTCGAGATGGCCGCAGCGGCAGGGGTTCATCGCGGCGATGAGCTGGAAGCGCGCCGGATAGGTCACATGATGGTTGGCGCGCGCCACCACCGCCCGGCCCGATTCGACCGGCTGGCGCAGCGCCTCCAGGGTCTGGCGGTTGAACTCCGGCAGCTCGTCGAGGAACAGCACGCCGAGATGGGCGAGCGAGGCTTCGCCCGGCCTGGCGCGCAGGCCGCCGCCGACCAGCGCGGGCAGCGAGGCCGAATGATGCGGATCGCGGAACGGCCGGCGCCGGGTGATGCGGCCGTTCTCCAGCATGCCGGCGACCGAGTGGATCATGCTGACCTCGAGCGCCTCGGCGGCATCGAGCGGCGGCAGGATGCCGGGCAGGCGGGCCGCCAGCATCGACTTGCCGGAGCCGGGCGGTCCGATCATCAAAAGGTTGTGGCCGCCCGCCGCGGCGATTTCCAGCGCCCGTTTGGCGGTCTCCTGGCCCTTGATATCGGCGAGGTCCGGATAGCGGCCGTCGTCGTCGGCCAGCGCCGGCGCGGGTGGGCTCAGCACTTGGGTGCCCTTGAAATGGTTGACCAGGGCGATCAGCGAACGCGGCGCGAGCACGTCCAGATCGCCGGCCCAGGCCGCCTCGCCGCCGCAGGCCGCCGGGCAGACGATGCCGCGCCGGCCCTCGCCGACCGCCGCCATCGCCGCCGGCAATACGCCGGCGACCGCCGCAATCTGGCCGTCCAGCGCCAGCTCCCCGACCACCGTGTAGCCGTCCAGCGCATCGGCCGGCAGGGCGCCCATCGCCATCAGCATGCCGACGGCGATCGGCAGGTCGAAATGGCTGCCTTCCTTCAGCACGTCGGCTGGCGCCAGGTTCACGGTGATCCGCTTGGCCGGAAGGGCGAGACCCAGCGCGCTCAGCGCACTGCGCACCCGTTCCTGCGACTCGCCCACGGCCTTGTCCGGCAGCCCGACGATCCTGTAGGCGACCATGCCGCTGGAAATCTGCACCTGGACATCGATGTCCAGCACGTCGATTCCGTGAAAGGCAATCGTTTTAACCCGCGCTACCATGAACCGGCGATAGCAGAGCGGCCCCCGAACGGCAATTTATTCGTTTATCCCGTCCGGTTCGCAGGCCGGTTGACCCGCCGTGAGCGGTCGCTAAGGTCCGCCTCGAATGCCAATTTCCAAACCGGGGGACAACCGCCATGCGCGTCATGCAGATCGAGGGGGACTGGGGCCTCGACAATATCCGGCTGGCCGAACGGCCCGATCCGGTGCCCGGTCTGGGCGAGATCGTCGTGCGGATGCAGGCGGTGTCCATCAACTACCGCGATACGGTGATGGTCAACCGCGGCTATGGCCGGCGCTCCGGCGAGCTGCCTCTGGTGCCGTTGTCCGACGGCGCGGGAACGGTCGAAGCGGTCGGCGAGGGCGTCGGCCGGGTCGCGCTCGGCGATCTGGTCTGCCCGATCTTCGGCCAGAACTGGATCGACGGCACGTTCCGGGAAGAATGCTGGGGCGGCACGCTGGGCGGCCCCAACGACGGCACCGTGCAGGAGAAGATGCTCCTGCCCGAAAGCGGCGTGGTCAAGGCGCCGGCGCATATGACGGCGGTCGAGGCGGCGGCGCTGCCGTGCGCTGCCGTGACCGCGTGGAACGCCGTGGTCGAACAGGGGCAGGTCAGGGCCGGCGATGCCGTTCTGGTTCAGGGCACCGGCGGCGTCTCGCTGTTCGCCCTGCAGTTCGCCAAGATGCACGGCGCCGAGGTCGTCGCGACCTCGTCGAGCGACGGCAAGTTGGACAAGGCGAAGGCACTCGGCGCCGACCATCTCATCAACTACCGCGAGACCCCGGACTGGGGGAAAGCCGCGCGGGGAATGCTCGGCCGCGGCGTCGACCATATCGTCGAGGTCGGCGGCGGCGGCACGCTGGAGCAGTCGCTGCGGGCGGTGCGGCCGGGCGGCACGATCAGCCTGATCGGCGTACTTTCGGGCGCGGCAGGCACGCTCAATCTCGGTCCGGTCGTCACCCAGAATGTCCGGCTTCAGGGCGTGACGGTCGGCAGCCGGACCATGTTCGAGACGATGAATCGGGCGCTCGCCCTGTTCGGCACGCGGCCGGCGGTGGACGATGCGCACGGTTTCGCCTTCGAGGACGTCGCCGAGGCCCTGCGCGCCTTCCCTGAAGGTCGCCATTTCGGCAAGGTGTGCGGGGCCGGCTGGGGCGCGTAGCTTCCTCGGGATTGCCACCCCGGGCCGAGGGGACCGGGCCGCTCTACCTTCCGGCTGCGGCAGCGGGAGGCAATGGCTGCGCCGTCGTATCCGATGGTTGCCGGCCGGCGTCCGATGGCGCCGCGGTCAGTTGCAGGAACAGGTCTTCGAGATCGCTTTCGTGGGTCGACAGATCGACGATAGTGAGGCCGTTCTCGCGCACGTCGTTGATAAGATCGCGAAACCGCGTCCGGCTCGGGCGGTAGCGGATGATCAGCCGGCGCGGCGGGATGAGTTCGGCACTGTAGTGCGCCAGCCCCGCCGGCAGCTCGCTTAGCGGCTCGCCCAACAGGAACGTGACTTCCTTGCGGTCCACCCGCTCGAGCAGCGCCTCGGTGGTGTCGCAGGCGATGACCTCGCCATGATTGATAAAGGCGATCCGGTCGCACAGTTCCTGCGCTTCCGCGAGATAATGGGTGGTCAGCAGAATGGTCGTGCCCGACCGGTTCAGGGCCCGGATCTGGCTCCACAACTGCTGGCGCAATTCGACGTCAACGCCGGCGGTCGGCTCATCCAGCACCAGCACCGGCGGCTTGTGAACCATCGCCTTGGCGACCATGAGGCGCCGCCGCATACCGCCGGAAAGGGTGCGCGAGTAGTTTTCGGCCTTGTCGCTCAACTGGACGGCCGCGAGCAATTCCTCGGTCATCCGCTCGCGCGCCGGCACCCCGTAGAGGCCGGCCTGGAATTCCAGCAGCTCGCGCGGCGTGAAAAAGGCGTCGATGTTCAACTCCTGCGGCACCACGCCGATCGCGGCGCGCGACCGGCGCGGATGGCGGTCGATATCGATGCCCCAGATCGAAGCCGATCCGGCGGTCTTGTTGACCAGGCCTGCCAGGATGTTGATCAGGGTCGATTTGCCGGCCCCGTTCGGCCCGAGCAGGCCGAAAACCGAGCCTTTGGGAATATCGAGGTCGATTCCCTTCAGCGCCGGGCTCGGCGCGAAATTCTTCGAGCCGCGATAGGTCTTGGCGAGGCCGCGGACCCTAACGGCGGGTACGGAGTCGTCCGGCAGCGCGGCGGCGGAGGAAGCGTCGGGCATGGCCGGAAAGTGGTGCGGCGGCGGGGTGCGTGCAAGGGATGGCACCCGGCACGGGCGCTGCCTCCGGGCGCCTGCTGAACGCCTGTCCGACGGCAGCGCGATGCTCTATTCGCGGCGCAGAATCCGGTCGACCAGGAGGGTCGCCCACCACTGGCTCATGAAATCGGCCTTCAGGGCGGCGGGATCGTAATCTTCCTCGATCCAGCGGCGGAACCCCTGCCCGCCGGTGTCCCGGACATACCGCTCGAAGAAGAAATCCAGAATGCCGGTCTTGGCCTGGCGGAAATGCCCGTAGCGCAGGCTGAGCTGCCGTTGCGCCAGCCCGACCGGCCGCTCCTCGACGCCGTGCAGGAAGGCGGCGGCGAACAGGCCGGCCCGGTCGGCCCCGGTCTTGCAGTGAGCCAGGACCGGGTAGTCCAGCCCGCCGGCCATGTCGAGCAGTTGCAGCAGCCGGTCCCTGGGCGGCGCGCCGCGAGAGTCGAGCCGGAAATCGATGTGAGCGAGACCGATATCCCGGCACACCGCGATTTCCTGGCCATAGGTGGAAAAGGGATGCCGGCCGCGCAGGTTGATCACCGTCCTGAGCCCGTGGCGGCGGGTCCAGCGGCGCAGCTGGGCCGGCGTCGGCTGGCCGGAACGGAACAGGCGCGGCGACACCCGATGGAACCGGTTGAAGACCAGGCGGAACACCGCATGGTCGCGCAACAGGGTGTCAACTGCCGCGCCGGGCGCCGTAGCGGGTTTCCCGGGGGCGCGGCCCGTCGGTTCGGGGGTCAAGAGCCGGTCCTGTCCTGTCCGGCGTCGTCGGCCGCGCTGCGGCGTGCGACCAGAATGCTGTAGCCCAGGCCGGTGAACAGCATGATGAGGCCGTAGACGGCGCTCGGGATGGCGAAGCGGACGTCGTTGAGCAGGGTCGTCCCGACGACGATGCCCAGCGTCGCGTTCTGGAAGCCGCATTCGATGGTAACGGCAATGCGCTGCGGCCTGTCGAGGCGCAGGCCGGCCGCGACGCTATGGGCGATCGCCAGCATCAGCAGGTTGAAGACCAGGCACACCGGCCCGGCCACGGTGAAGAACGGCACGATGTCCTCGCGCGACGAGATCAGCGCGGCGGCGACAACCAGCACAAAAACGACGACGGACAGCAGGCGCGTGTGGCCGCCGGCCCATTCTGCGAAGGCCGGCGCGAAGCGGCGCACCAGCATCCCGAGCGCGGTCGGCACCACGACGATGGCGGTGATTTTCAGGACGGTCTCCAGCACCGGCAGGGGCGGGGCGGCCTGGCCCATGAAATGCGTCAGGCTGGTGCCGACGATCAGCGGCACGGTGACGACCGCGAGCACGCTGATCACCGCGGTGAGCGAAATCGAGAGCGCAACGTCGCCCCGGGCGATCAGGGTCATCAGGTTGGAGGTCGTTCCGCCGGGGCAGGCGGCCAGGATCATCAGACCGACCGCGAGGATCCCGGCCATCGGCCAGACCGTCGCCAGGGCGAAGGCGGCAACGGGCAGGACGATCAGCTGCAGCCCGGCGCCGACGACAAAATCCTTCGGCTGGGCGAACACCCGGGCGAAATCGCGCCCGGTCAGGCCCATTCCCATCGCAAACATGATGAGGGCCAGCGCCAGCGGCAGGATCACATTGGTGATGAAGCCCATGACAAACTTCCCGGTTCGGGACCGAACCTCTCTGCGGAACCGTTACGGCGGCGAAACGGCGGACCTTCCGTCCGTCATTCCCGGAACGACGGGTCGCGCCGGTCGAGCATGCGCAGCAGGGCCGGCCAGGCCATGGTGTTGGAAAGCATGGCGAAATACTCGTCATTGTCCCCCTGGCGCGCGGTCCTTTCGACAATTTCGTCGCTCGGCGGGTGGATCTCAGCGCCGGTCGAAAGCGTCCGCACCTGCATCGAACAGGCACGCTCGAGGAAATACATACGCTGGAACGCTTCGGCGACGGTTTCGCCACAGGTCAACGTGCCGTGGTTCCACAGCAGCATGTAATTCCGGTCGCCCAGGTCCTTTTGCAAGCGCGGCCGTTCGTCAAGATCGACCGCGACGCCTTCATATTCGTGCCAGGCGATCAGGTCGCGGATCAGCAGCGCAGTCTGGTTGAGCGGCAGCAGGCCGCGGCAGTCGGTCGACACCGCCGTGCCGTCCAGCGTGTGGAGATGGATGACGCAGCGGGCATCCTCCCGCGCCTCGTGGACCGCGCTGTGGATGGTGAATCCGGCCTTGTTGACGTCGTAGTCGCTCTCCATGACAAGCTCGCCGCTCATGTCGATCTTGATCAGGCTGGAGGCGGTAATTTCCTCGAACATCATCCCGTAGGGGTTGATCAGGAAATGATGTTCCGGACCGGGTGCCCGGGCGGAGATATGGGTGTAGATCAGGTCGTCCCAACCGTAATGGGCGACCAGCCGATAGGCGGCGGCAAGGTCGACGCGAACGGCCCATTCCTCGTCGGATACCCGGCTGCGGACGTTGCCGGAGGGGCGGATGGCCGTAACGGTGGTCATGCTCATTCTCCGGTCGGGCGGTCAGCCGGATCTGCAAGGTCTTCGATCGGCGCGCCCAGCGACTGCATCAGCGGGACGAAGCCGGGAAAGCTGGTGCCGATCATAGCCGTATCGTCCACGGCCACGCCATCCCTGCTGGCAAGGCCGAGAACCAGGAAACTCATTGCGACGCGGTGGTCGTGCATCGTGGCGACCGGATTGTCCGGACCGGTGCCGGCGACCGGCCGTCCGCCGGAGCCGTCGATCTCCATCCAGTCGTCGCCGCTGCGCACAGATACGCCGCAGCGGGCGAGTCCGTCCGCCGTGGCGGCGAGGCGGTCGCTTTCCTTGATACGCAACTCGCCGATGCCGTCGAACCGGCTGGTGCCGTTCGCCAGCGCGGCCGCCACGGCAAGGACCGGATATTCATCGATCATCGAGGCCGCGCGCACCTTCGGCACCGCGACGGCGTTCAGCGCGCCCGCCTCCGCCACCAGGTCGCCGACCGGCTCGCCGGAAACCTTGCGCCGGTTCTCGATGACAAGGTTGGCGCCCATCTCGGCAAGGGTATCGTATAGGCCGGCGCGCAGCGGATTGAGGCAGACGCCGCGAACGGTTACGGCGCCGTTGCCTGCCAGCAGGGCCGCGACCAACGGGTAGGCCGCCGACGAGGGATCGGCCGGCACCCGAAGTTCGGCGGCGGAATATTCCTGCCAGCCGCTGACCGTAAAGCGCGTTCCGGTTCTTTCGCGCGCCGAGGATACCCTGCAGCCGAAATGGCGCATCATGCGGAAGGTATGGTCGCGCGTCGGCGCGGTTTCGATCACCGAAGTTTCGCCCATTGTGTTGAGGCCGGCCAACAGCACGGCCGAGTTGACCTGGGCCGACGCGACGGGCAGGGCGTACACGATGGGAACCGGCGCGCGCGCGCCCCAGACGGTCAGCGGCAACCTGCCGCCTTCGGCGCAGTCGAAGCGCGCGCCCATTTGCGACAGCGGTTCGGTCACCCGCGCCATCGGCCGCCGGCACAGCGAGGCGTCGCCGGTCATCACGGCGCGCAGGTCGTGGCTCGCCAGTAGTCCGAGCAGCAACCGCGCCGCGGTGCCCGCGTTGCCCATGTCCAGGACCGAATCCGGCGCAACCAGCCCGCCGACGCCGACGCCGTCGATCGTCCAGGCGCCGTCCGGCTGCCGCGCCACCGTCACGCCCAGATGGCGCAGGGCGTTCGCCGTGGCGAGCACGTCCGCGCCTTCGAGCAGGCCGGTGACGTGCGTCCGGCCGACGGCAAGTGCGCCAAGCATCAGGGCGCGGTGCGAGATCGACTTGTCGCCGGGCAGCGCCGCCGCGCCGTCGAGCCGCGCGGCGGGCCGGGTGATCGCCGGGCGGGCCGCACTGTCGGAATATTCGGGCGGGGCAGCGGACATCGGGTGGCGATCGGGCAGGGGGCTCGGTGGGTAGTGCGGTTGGACCTTTGGCCGGGCCGGTGAAGCGGCCGGGCCGTATTGGACGGGCAAATCGGGTCTTGACGGCAGGCGCCTCTCTACCACATAGCCGCCTCACCAGAATTTCGCACGGCGCAGGTTGCCGCCGCCCGGCACTCCTGCCGAAAGAATGCGCACAGGATTCTCGCCACGACCCGGAGACCTGCCTTGGCTGACGCCGACCTCGGACAGAAACGCGCCTGCCCTTCGTGCAGCGGCAAATTCTACGATCTCTTGAAAGTGCCGGCGGAGTGCCCCTATTGCGGCGCGGTGTTCAATCCGGACGACCTGATACGCGGCCGCAACCGGAAGCCGCCGACGCAGGAAGACACCAAGGAGAAGGACGCCGAAAAGCCGGCTGGCGACGACGAGGCGGGCGATGACGAAGTGACGCTGCCGGAGGATATCGACGATGTCGATGTCGACGGCGAAGGGGACGACGACGATGACGTTCTCGAGGATGCGTCGGACCTGGGCGAGGACGAATCCGACCTCGACGAGGTCATGGAGCATGTCGAGAAGCCCGAAAAGGAAGGCTGATCGGCGCTGAGCCGGGATTGTCTCAGGGATAGAGCACGTCCGTGCGCCATTCCGCGCCCTCGCGGCGGTAGACCAGGCGGTCGTGCAGGCGGAACTGCCCGTCTTTCCAGAATTCGAAACAGCGCGGAACCAGCCGGAACCCGCTCCAATGGGGCGGCCGGTCGACCTTGCCGATGGCGAATTTCGCGGTGAAGGCGCCGACCCGCTTCAGCAGCTCGGTCTTGCCCGCCATCGGCCGCGATTGCTGTGATGCCCAGGCGCCGATCTGGCTGCCCCGGGCCCGGCTGGCGAAATAGGCGTCGGCTTCCTCGTCGCTCACTGTCTCGACCGTCCCTTCGACCCGGACCTGGCGGCGCAGCGACTTCCAGTGGAAGCACAGCGCGGCCTGCGGATGGGCCAGCAGTTCGGCGCCCTTGCGGCTCTCGAAATTGGTGTAGAAGACGAAGCCGCCGGCGTCGGCGCCCTTCAGCAGGACCATCCGGACCGACGGCATGCCGTCCGCGCCGACGGTGGCCAGCGCCATCGCGTTGGCGTCGTTCGGCTCGGTTTCGCCCGCTTCGGCAAACCAGGCGTGGAACAGGTCGATCGGTTCGTCGGTCGGCTCGATGCTCATGGCGGATACTATAGGCCGATCTGCACCTCCGGGGATACCGGCGGGAAACCCCGGGGAACGCTGCGGTAGCCGGTGGTCTGCCTCCCGCATGATTTCCGGCGACGGTTATCGGCGCTTCCTGCGTACAGAAATCAAACCGGCAGCGAACGGCAGATACCGTGCGGTTCGCGCAGCCTGCCGGATTCGCTTGGAATACGGGAGATCGAACGGTGCGCAACACGTTTCTGGCCGTTGTTTTGAGCGCAGCCCTCGTGCTTGCGGGCTGCACGGCGAACAAGGAAATGGCCGGGGCGGCGGGCGGCGCCGTGATCGGCGGACTCGCCGGAGCGGCCCTGGCCCGCAAGGGCGACACGAGCGGCCGCCTGGCCGGCGCGGCGATCGGCGGACTGGTCGGTGGCTTTATCGGCAGCCGGATCGGCGCCGCGCTCGACCGCAAGGACCGCGAGATGGCGGATTCGAACGCCCAGGAAGCGATGGAGCGGGGCAGGACAGGCCGGCGGCATGGCTGGCGCAACAAGCGTTCGGGCAACCGCGGGTTCGTCACCCCGACCTCGCCGCCGTACCGGTTCAGGGACCGCCGGGGCAGGGTCTGGCGCTGCCGCAATTTCACCGAAACGGTGGAGCTTTCCGACGGCCGGACGGAAACCGTAGAAGGCCGCCGGTGCCGGACGAAGGGACGCCCCTGGTCGGTCGTCGCCACCTGAACCGGGCGCGATTGCCGCGATAGCCGCTCGGCCCGCCGGGCGCCGGTCATCCGGGTCCTTCCGGTTTCGCGGATTCGCCCGACCCGCCGGTCCCGCCGGCGCCGAACAGATCGCGCAGCGATACGTCCAGCGCCGACCGTTGCGCCGTTTCCGAGCGCGCGATCAGGCGATCCAGCCGGTCCGTCCAGCCCGCCTCTTCCTCCAGCCCGCCCGGCCCGGGCCGGATGGTGATTCCGAGGTCGCGGGCGATCTCGTAGACGGTCAGCGCGGCCGGATCGCGCGAGAGGATCCAAGCGTCCTCGTTGGAGCGGGCGACGTAGTGCAGGGCCTCGAGCTGCTCGAGCAGCGGCTCCAGCAGTTCGGCGGAATCGGGCAGCGGGTCCAGCAGCGTTTCGGTATCGACCGGCCGGCCGGTCTCTCCGGCCCGGTAGAGCCCGTGCAGGATCACCATCGCCTGGACGAGCCGCCGGGTCATGCGGCCCTCGCCGGGCGGCCCGTGGCGCTGCAGGGCCAGCCATTCGGGCAGCGCCGCCGCGGTCTGCGCCCCGAACAGGACCGCGCACCACACCAGATACATCCAGATCAGCAGCAGCGGGATGTAGGACAGCGCGCCATACAGGGTTTCGTAGGACGGAAAGGTGCGGAAATAGAGGGAAAAGCCCCATTTCAGCCCGTCGTAGAGCAGCAGCGCGACCAGCGCGCCGAGTGCGGCGTAGCCGAGCCGGACCTTGCGGTAGGGAATCACCATGTAGGCGACGGCAAAAGAGACGAACAGCAGGACCGGCGGCAGCAGGCTGACGGCCGTGCTCTGGATCCATCGGCCCTCGGCGATGCCCAGATTGGCCTGCGCGAACAGGTAGGTGGAGATCGCGATGCTGCCGCCGGCGAGCAGCGGCGTGACCGTGAGCACCGCCCAGTACATGGTCATGCGCTGGACCAGCGGCCGGACCTCCGGCTGGCGCCAGATGCGGTTGAACCAGGTATCTACCGTATCGAGCAGAATGACAGCCGTCACCGCCAGCGCGACCGTGCCGACCGCCGTCAGCTCCCGCGTGTTGCGCAGGAACAGGTCGAACTGGCCGCGCACCGCCTCGACATTCTGCGGCAGGAAAATCTCGAGGATGAAGGCCAGCAGGTCGGCCCGGATCCGGTCGAACACCGGGAAGGCGGCCAGGATCGAGAAGCCGATGGCAGCCAGCGGCACGACGGCGAGCAGCGTGGTATAACTGAGCGACGCCGCCGCGCTGAAATTGTGGTCTTTCCAGAAGCGCAGGCAGAGATAGGCGCAGAAATCGCCCGCGGCCCGAAGCGTCCGCCCTGCGGCGGCCTCCCGGCTTTCGTTGCGGCTTTCGCTGCTGGTTACGGCTTCCGTCATGCCCGGCGCGCTGGTTCTCCCCGATTGGACCGGCAGGCGACCATACTCCGCTTCGCCCGCCGTGTCGCGCAATCGAGCGCCCTCCGATTGACCGCCCTCTGATTGACCGGCGGTGCGCGCGGTGTAGGATGCACCCGCTTTTCGGCAGCATGGACGAATTCGCTACATGACCGCACAAGCGGGACTTATGGCCGGCAGGCGCGGCCTCATCATGGGCGTCGCCAACGACCGGTCGATCGCCTGGGGCATCGCCCGGGCCGTGGCGGACCAGGGCGCGGAACTGGCCTTCACCTTCCAGGGCGAAGCGCTCGAACGCCGCGTACGCCCGCTCGCGGAAAGCGTCGGCGCGCGGCTCGTGCTGCCCTGCGACGTCACCGAGGATGAATCGCTCGACCAGACTTTCGCGGCGGTCGAGCGGGCCTGGGGCCGTCTCGATTTCGTCGTCCACGCCATCGCCTATGCCGACAAGGACGAGCTGAAGGGCAAGTATCTCCAGACCTCGAAGGACAATTTCGTCCGCTCGATGCTGGTCTCCTGCTATTCCTTCACCGATGTCTGCCGCCGCGCCGCGGCGATGATGAACGACGGCGGCAGCCTGCTCACGCTGACCTACTATGGCGCCGAGCGGGTCATGCCGCACTACAACGTCATGGGCGTCGCCAAGGCGGCGCTGGAGGCGAGCGTGAAATATCTCGCCGTCGACCTCGGCGACCGGGGCATCCGGGTCAACGCCATCTCGGCCGGGCCGATCAAGACGCTGGCCGCTTCGGGCATCGGCGACTTCCGCTACATCCTGAAATGGAACGCCGACAACGCGCCGCTGCGCCGCAACGTGACCACCGACCAGGTCGGCGGCGCCGGCCTCTACCTGCTGTCCGGCCTGTCGACCGGCGTGACCGGCGAGGTCCACCATGTCGACAGCGGCTATCACGTCGTCGGCATGAAGGCGATCGACGCGCCCGACCTGATCGCCGAAGCGCGCGGGACGGACTGACCATGCCCGGCAACGCCTTCGGCACGGCGTTCCGGTTCACCACCTGGGGCGAGAGCCACGGGCCCGCCATCGGCGGCGTGGTCGACGGCGTGCCGCCGCGCCTGCCGCTGACCGAGGACGATATCCAGCCCTGGCTCGACAGGCGCCGGCCGGGCCGGTCGAAATTCGTCACCCAGCGCAAGGAGCCGGACCGGGTGCGCATCCTCTCCGGCACCTTCGAGGGACTGACCACCGGCACGCCGATCGGCCTGATCATCGAGAATGTCGACCAGCGCCCTCGGGACTATGACGAAGTCAAGGACCTGTTCCGGCCCGGCCACGCCGATTTCACCTACTGGAAGAAATACGGCATCCGCGACTATCGCGGCAGCGGCCGGGCCTCGGCGCGCGAGACCGCCATGCGGGTCGCCGCCGGCGCGGTCGCCCGGCAGATCCTGAACGCGGCCTGGGGCGACGGTTTCCGCATCCGCGGCGCGATGGTGAAGATGGGGCCCCTGGAGATCGACCGCGCGCGCTGGGACTGGGACATCGTCGCCGACAACCCCTTCTGGTGCCCGGACGCGGCCGCCGTGCCGGAGTGGGAGCGCTTCCTGACCGACGTGCGCAAGGCCGGCTCCTCGGCCGGAGCCGTGCTGGAAATCCACGGCGAGGGCGTGCCGCCCGGCCTGGGCGAGCCGGTCTACGACAAGATGGACGCCGACCTCGCCAGGGCGATGATGTCGATCAACGCGGTCAAGGCGGTCGAGATCGGCGACGGCTTCGCCGGCGCGGCGCTGCCCGGCGAGGACGCCCACGACACCATGCATATGGAAGACGGCGCCATGGTGTTCGACAGCAACCGGGCCGGCGGCACGCTGGGCGGCATCACCAACGGCGAGCCGCTGGTCGTGCGCTTCGCCGTCAAGCCGACCTCGTCGCTGCCCCGGCCGCGGCCCACGGTCACGGTCGACGGCGAGGACACCACCGCCGTCACGAAGGGCCGGCACGATCCCTGCGTCGGCATCCGCGCCGTGCCGATCGGCGAGGCCATGATGGCCTGCGTCCTCGCCGACCACTGGCTGCGCCACCTGGGCCAACGGGGGCGGTAGCCGCCTGCGGGTGTCATCCTGCGGGTGTCATGAAATGTCATGATCGGCCCGCGGTCCGCAATTAGACAGACCGGTCTATGCATAGCACTTTTTTGCCCCTCCGCCGCGAAATCCGCAGAAATCCGCCGTTCCCACCCGCCCGCCGCGCACAAACGGCGAGCGCTGTGTATAATTTCTCATGCCGTCCATGCCGGGCAGCCACACCGATGCGCCTGCGCACCGGGATGTTTGAGGCGTGTCAGCAAATGTCATGATTCGTCGTGTTTCTCCGTTTCCGGCCAAATTCCGGGTCTCAGGCCCGGCAGCGTCCGCCCGTTGGATTCCTCCGCGAAAAGGGCCACCGACGGAATCCCCCTCCCCTTGGGGGAGGGGTCGCCCTCCGCCTCACCGCCGTCCGATCCGGCACCGATCCGGCCGCCCCATACCCCTCCCCCTGACCCCCTCCCCCAAGGGGAGGGGGACTCGAACGGGGTCCTTGAGGAGGGATGTTCGGCGATGTCAGGAAGTGTCATGTTTTGTCATGGCCGGGCCGGCGGGCCGATCTGCTCCGGCCAGATGTTCATATAATGTTCTGAACAGGATTGTCAACCCGCAGGCAATGCGCTGCGGGGAATCGCGGAACGACGCGGGGCCTCAGACCGGCAGGCCGTCGGCGCCGTGCCGTGCCGCCGACGCGCCGGCCATCTTCCCGGTCCGGCTTTTTCGCTTCGCCATCGGGCCGCGCCGCAGCCGCCGTTCAGCCCGCCGCCGCATCCTCCGGGCGCAGGAATTTCTGCTGGTCCTGGATCTCGCGCACATTGTCCGGCCGCTCGAACACCGGGGGCGGGCCGTCGCCGGGGGTGCGCGGGCGGCCGATGGCGCGGAACCAGTCCTCCAGCCCGGGCGGGAAGATGACCCAGAGCATGCGCATCTGGTCGTCGCCCTCATTCTCCAGATAGTGCAGCACGCGCCGGCCGACGACGATCAGCGTCTCCGGCTTCAGCTCGTGGCGCTCGCCGTCGATGATGGCGTGGCCGGTGCCCTGGTAGACGAAGATCAGCTCGTGGGCGCGCTGGTGGCCGTGCTCGCGGATCGCGGCTCCGGGCTCCAGCACCTGGATGCCGGAGGCGAAATCGTCGTAGGGCGCGGTATAGGGCGTGATCTTGGCGGTGATATGCCCGGTCGAGGGCAGGGGCTGCCAGAAGCTGTCGCCCTCCTCGGGGCCGACCACGATGGCCGTGCCTTTATGGTTGCCGTTCGCTGCTGCTGTCGCTTGAGTCATGCGCCTTCTCCTTTCCCGTGTGTCGAAGGCCGTCGCGCGGCGCTGCGGTCCGAAGTCGGATCGACACCGGGCCGACACCGGACCGAAGCGCGTCGCTGCACGGGAAAACCATGCCACGAAAGGGGCCATCGGCGCAATCGGCGCGCCGGATTCGGGCGTTCGGCAAAGGGCGGGAAAGTGGCGCGCCAGAGAGGATTCGAACCCCTGACCTTCGCCTCCGGAGGGCGACGCTCTATCCGGCTGAGCTACTGGCGCGCTGAGGCCCTTGAAAGGCACGCAGGCGACATAAACCACGAACCTCCCGATGGCAACGCGGCGAAACGAACAATAGCAGACAGACCCAAATTCAGCTTCTTGTAGCGGGCAAGTCCGTCAGCTATTGAAACAGCTTCCACCATAGATCAGCACTTATCCTCGACTGACCACATGGGAGGACCCGAGACGATCATGCAGATAGCCGCTAAAGATTTTGAGCGCATCAAAGACGCAGCGAGAGATAGAACAGCGGTCGGCGGCGCGACTCATCAGTTCTACCGTTATCCGGCAAGATTTTCTCCTCGGTTTGTGCGAACAGTTATTGAGACTTTTGCCAAAGAAGGTGATCTTGTTTTAGATCCATTCATCGGCGGTGGCACAACAGCTGTAGAGGCTATGCGCACCAAGCGAAGATTCATAGGAACTGATATTAACGAACTGGCAGTATTTGTCAGTAACGTAAAGACGACTGTTCTTTCCGAAGATGAAGTAAGGTTTCTCCGAGATTGGATTCCTCATTTTGAAAGCCGGCTGAAAATGTCTCTAAGTGATGACTCGAAGAACCTCTCGAAAGACGAAAGTCACCTTCGTCATTTGGGCAATAGAGAAACGTGGCGGCATCGAAAAATTATTAGCTTGGCGCTCAAAAAAATCTCCGAAATTGGTGACAAAAAGTTAGAAGACTTCGCTCGGTGCGTAGTGCTTCGCTCTGCGCAAATTTCTTTAGATGGAAGAAAAGTGATTCTAAACATCCCCGAATTTAGAACAAAAATTCTGCATAATTTCCGAAATATGTTATCAGATATGGATGGCTTAAGATTGGAACTCTCTGATGGAAATTTACCACATACTCCGAAGATTCTGAAATTGAACTCAAATTCCCTCCACGATATTGATCTATTTAGAGATGGCAGTTTTCCAAAACTGATCGTCACTTCGCCTCCATATCCTGGCGTACATGTGCTCTACCATCGGTGGCAAATTAAAGGGCGACGGGAAACGCCTGCACCTTACTGGATCGCCAATAAATTGGACGGAAGCGGTGAGGAGCACTATACCCTCGGAAATCGTCACGAGAAAACGCTAAAAAAATATTTTCTTAATCTTCAAAAAGCATTTTCTTCAATCGCCTCAATTTCACGCGAAAATACCGTTCTAGTTCAAATGGTGGCATTCTCTGAGCCGGATTGGCAGCTCGAGCAATACCTAAGTGTAATTGAACAAGTTGGGTTTAAAGAAATTGATGTTGACACGTATGGCCTACGAGCAGATTTGTCGGCGGAAAGAATTTGGCGTGACGTACCAAACCGCAAGTGGCATGCCTCTCGACAAAATCGAATACATAGTGCCCGAGAAATTGTTTTACTACACAGATTAACTTAGCGTTACTCAGATACGAGATCTTTAGCATCGAGTGCGCTAAGTGCATTCATTATGGGAATGAGCATCATTGCGGTGGCATTGCAGGAGAAATTCACTTTATCTTGGATAGCCTCTCCATCCTCATCATCTTTACAAGAATGAATTACAGCCAATGCTATGAGGGTGATTCCAATGCGAAATTGCTCCTTTACAACCTCAGGGTCACCGTGCTTCATCTCATGGAGGAGATGTATGTTATCTGCATTTAATATAAAATCGTAGGCTTGATTGTTTTTGTCTTCAGTTGGACGCCGCAGTGCACGCAATGCGCTTTGCTTAGTAAAATTATGTTCTTCCCATTCACTTTCGTTAACCCACCTCGTATTAGGTATTGCGAGGCCGGACGGAGTCAGTCGATCATCACCTTCTTCTTCCGACGAAGGCTTCTGTCTTACCCCTTTTTCTCCTGGCTTTCGATTGACAAATGGTACAATCGATAACTGCGCTTCATTCAGGAATGGCTCAAGCCTGTTGTTATCGGACACCTCCAGCCTAAGTTTAGCGACCGATCCGACTCCGAAAACACTCGGCAACTCGACATTAAGCGTCGCAATGCCATTGTAAGGGTTTAAAGAATAGTCAGATAGCGGCACGGGTTCTCCAGAACAGTCGTGACATGTCAAGGCAAACACACCTGGCTCTTTTGTTCGCCCAAAATAGCTATTTTCTGCATCGGTTTCCAATCGAATACGAGCTGTGCGTCCATACTCAACACTACGTTCCAATTTCTCACCATATTTTAAATCTTTAAATCGAAAATACGTAGGAAACTCCTCACCCTCATAGTTTGCTTTCGTGCCGGTTCGCTTCGTATTGAAAGGATCTGAAATTCGTGGGCCAATCTGAAACAAGGCCGCAAGAGCGGGAGATTGTCTCATTATCTTCCTTAGTGCATCTTCAAAAGACGTATTTTCTTCTATTTTTTCGCGTATATTCTCTTCGTGCCGACGATTGTTAAATGCTTTTAAGCCGGGATGATCCCGAACGAGCTTCTCCAAAGATTCCTCCAGCTTGAACCGAAATTCCGATTCTGCAAGAGATTCTCGCGTGTTCATGAATAATTCTTCCTGTGATTTACGATCTAGACTAGAACAATCAACACATGCAAGTAGCGAATTGGCAATTGCATCAAAGCCGATTCTTTTTCGCGTGAAAAATCTCGCGGGCAATACACCTTGCGTTTGGCCATTAACCGTAAAAATAACTCCTTCCGACTTTGTCAGGTACGTCTTCGCCCTAGTTTTCTTAAATCCGTAAAATCGGACATTCATTCGCTGTTCATCAACCACAAGTACGGCGTTATCTGGAAAGCCATCTTCGATATTGCCTGCTTTATCATCTTCCAAGCGAACCAGCAATCCAGTATTGGGATTCTCGAAACTTCTATCACTATCGCCAGAATAATCTCGACACTCGTGAAACATTACGGGCAGGGCTGGATTAGGTAGCCGAACGTCGACGGCGCGTGCTAGTCCATCGGGAAGGAGAATGTGTGATGTTCCCTTGTACTTATAGTTGTATAGCTTCACAAATGACCCGAACGTTATGTCCTCTTCATAAGGTCGATTGCCTTTAGGACGTAGTCGTAGAGCCTTCGAATCGAAACACAATATATCGCCTTTCCGCTTTTCATCAGAATTTCGTGGCGCCAAGTATCTGTAAACCGAGCTTCGTTCACCATGCTGCGGGTCGTCTCGACGCACGACTGTAATGCCCCATTTGTAGTCGTCTGCACTAGCGTTGCTGTTTAAAAGGTCAGGATTGCGCCGCGTTACAATGAGTTGAATTCGACGGCTACCACAAAATCGAAGGGCACCGGTTCCCCCCATATTGAATTTTCCTTGTACAAATGGTATCCGCAACTTATTCGCCTTATTTAATGACATAAAGGTATTGGGCACGTCTCCTGGTGTTTGACCTTCGCCTTCGTCAAGTATCGTTATAGAAGGGTTTCTCTTACTGCCGGTTGCGGCTAACGAGATTTTCTGAGCGTTTTGACGGCGCTGATCTCGTGTCCAGTTCTCGATTTTTCCGTGGGTTTCCGATTCAGGATGTGGCATTTTCTCAATGAGCTGTGCCACAGCCCAGCGAATGTTCGGTGGTGCATTCTCTCCATCTGGTCGAATTCCGGCAAGCCGGCATTCATTCATCCATCGCGCATCGATGCTATTGACCAATTTTTCAACAAGTGCCGCTATCGGATCGGCCTGTTGTGCTCCGGCAATAGAGTAGTTATTTTCGTTGTCCCCAAGATCGCGCCAATAGATTTGCTCATCCCATAGATCGTGATCTTTTAGGATTTTGATAACCTCCGTTTCATCATCAGCGCGGATTAGAGACATACAAAGATTTTTTGGATCGACTGTCATTTGATACATTCCCATTATCAAACTGCCAAAGTTGGCCTCTACCGCGGCGGCATTCTTGTGCCGGCGTCGAGGCGGATGGTGTCGCCGTTAAGCATCTGGTTCTCGCAGATGTCGACGCAGAGCCGGGCGTATTCCTCCGCCCGGCCGAAGCGGGCGCGCGGGAAGATCTGCGAGGATTTCAGATTGTCCTGGAAATCCGGCGGCACCAGGTCCATCAGCGGCGTCTGGATATAGCCCGGCGCGATGGTCATCAGGCGAATGCCGTGGCGGCCGAGTTCGCGCATCGCCGGCACCATCAGGCCGACCACGCCGCCCTTGGATGCGCCGTAGGCCGCCTGGCCGATCTGGCCCTCGAAGGCGGCGACCGAGGCGGTGTTGACGATGACGCCGCGCTCGCCGCCGTCGAGCGGCTCGGCCTTCGACATGTCTGCCGCGGCGAGGCGCAGGCAGTTGAAGGTGCCGATCAGGTTGACCTCGACGATCTTCGAGAAGGCTTCGAGCGGCATCGGCTCGCCGTCGCGGTTGACGATGGTGCGGGCCGGGCCGATGCCGGCGCAGTTGACCAGCACGCGGGCGGTGCCGACCGCGGCGCGGGATTGCTCGAGCGCCGCTTCGGCCGCGCCGGCGTCCGACACGTCGCACTGGATCGCCACGCCGCCGATCTCGCCGGCGACCCGGTTTGCGCCGTCCAGGTTCAGGTCCCAGATCGCGACCTTCATGCCCCTGGCGGCGAACAGGCGCGCCGTCGCCTCGCCCAGACCGGAGCCGCCGCCGGTCACGATTGCCGAATGTCCGTTCAGATCCATCGGGTTCCCTCCCAACTGTTCCCCTAATCGTTCCGGGCGGGTTCATAGCGCGATTCGCCCGCCAGTAAAATCCGCCCTTCGATACGCCGCGCCCTTCGATACGCCGCGCCCTTCGATACGCCCCGGATTAAATCCGGGGCTACTCAGGGTAAGGGGAAGGGGGGAGACTCTGAAGAATTACCAACCCCTCATCCCGAGTAGGCGCGCCAGCGCCGTATCGAGGGGCCGTCCGCAGCAGACAGGTCCTAGCGCGGCCGGCCGCGCGCGCCGGCTCGTGCTTCCGCCCCCGTCCCCGCCTCCGTCCCCGTGCGCGCCCTCGGAGAGGGCGGCATCTCGACGCCGGCGAGCCGCCACCAGGCAAAGGCCAGCGCAAAGGCGACCACGCCGGCCCCGGCGACGTAGGGCGCGTTGTGGCCCAGTTCGTGGAACAGCAGGCCTGCGGCCGCCGGGCCGAAGATCCGGGCGAGGCTGCCGACCGATTGCAGCACGCCCATGATCGCGCCCTGCCGGCCCGCGGGCGTGTTGCGCGAGATCAGGCTGCTCACCGCCGGATCGATGAAGCCGTAGCCGCAGGCGATCAGCGCGCCATTGACGAAGACCAGCGGGATGGTGTCCGACACGGCGACCACCGCCATACCCGCGGTCACGAAGGCGAGGCCGAGATAGAGCATGCCGCGTTCGCCGATCGCGCGGGTCACCGGCCCGACCAGGCCGCCCTGCACGATCACCAGCAGCACGCCGATATAGCCGAAAAAGAAGCCGGTCTCGCGCGCGCCCCAGCCGTGTTCCTCGTTGACCCACAGGGCGTAGGTCGCCTCCAGCCCGGCCATGGCGAGCCCGGCGATGCCGGCGACGGCGATCGGGATCAGGACGATCGGGATCGACAGGGCGAGGCCGAAGCCGCGCAGCCGCGCCCGGAACCCGCCGGTCTCCGCGCTCGAACGGTGGCTCACCGGCTCCTTGAGCAGCGGGATCGCGGCAACCAGGGCGAAGGCGCTGATGGCGGCGCCGACGAAGAAGGCGAGCTGGCCGGGATTGGCCGGGTCCGGGCCGGCCACGACCCCGCCGATGAACGGGCCGAGCACGAAGCCCGCGCCGATGGAGGCGCCGAGCAGGCCCATGGCGCGGGCGCGCTCTTCGCCGCCCGTCACGTCGGCGACATAGGCGTAAGCGACGGCGATGTTGGCGCTCATCGCACCGCCCAGCGCGCGCGCCAGCACGATCATGAGCAGCGAATCGGCGAGTCCGACCAGGGTGAAGCTGATCACCGAGCCGAGGAGGCTGAGCAGCAGGATCGGCTTGCGCCCGACCCGGTCGGACAGCCAGCCGAGCGGGAAGGCGAAGACGAACTGGCAGCCGGAATAGACCGACATGATCAGCGCGATCTCGAAGGCCGTCGCGCCGAAGGATTTGGTCCAGAAGGGCTGGGACGGAATGATGACGCCGAAGCCCACCATGTCGATGAACACGATGAGGCACAGCACCCAGAGCCGGCGGAAAAGCGGCTTGTCCCGCGGCGTGTCCGGTGGCGTGTCCCGTGGCGTGTCCGGTGGCGAGTCTGGCGACGTGTCCGGCATGGGGGCGTGTCAAAGAGCGGGACGCGCCGGCGATCAAGAGGAAAACGCCCGCAAGGTCAATTCGCGCCCGGCCGGTTCGCGCCGGCAGTGTGCCGAGGCGAAGAGTTGAGCCTGCGCCGACTCAGGTCTCCGGTTGCGCCGAACACGGCGCGATAGTAAATGTTGCGGTGAGAGTAACGAAACGGCCCGACCGCATGAACATGACGATGGCGCTCCCGACCACGCCCGAGCTTTGCGCGCCGGTTCAGCCGCGCGGAACCGGCAAGCCGGATGCCGAGACTCTTGAGACGCTTCGATTGGCGCTCGAACAGGGCAACGCGAAAGAAAGAGTTGCAGCGGAAGCCTATGTCGACGCGCTGATACTGGAGACCGTAGCCGCACGCCTCTTGGCGACTCCGCACGGCCCGGTCCCCAGATTTCTCGATCAGATCAAGCTGTCCGTGCGATCGTTCGACCGGGTGTTGCGTTGAGCGGGGGGCGATCTCCCGCCGATGCCGTCGGCGAGAATGGCGGGTCGCGCGAAGAGGCAGCCGGTCAGGAGCTTCTTTCCGGTGTGGAAGCCGAGCAGGAGCATTCTTCCTCGCAACCCTCGATTCACCGGGGACTTGTGAGCGCCAAGCTGGAGGAAATCACCAGCATCGCCCAGTTTGGGCCGATGCATCATCCGATTTTCGGGAAATTCGAAGCGGAGCACGTCACACAGTTTCTTGAGAATGTCCGCGAACGGGAGCGGGACGAATCTCGCCACAAGAACAGCGAGCGCTGGTTCCGGCTCGCATATGTCATTATCGGCATAGCAGTCTTTGCGTTCCTTACCTATTTTCTTTTGCCGGAACACTCCGAGTTATACTTCGACATCCTCAAGGGCGTCGGAATCTTCGCCGCCGGCATCGCCGGCGGATACGGCATCAAGTCCTACAAAGTCGGAGGCGGCGACCGGCCATAGACCGTATCGGAAAGTGTGTGCGCCCTCACATAGTCCGACGGATGCCGGACTGCCGATCGAGGCAGCGGGCTGAAGCCGCGCCGACACCGGAAGAAACGCCCATGCCCGAGACGAACCGCCGGATCTTCCTGGTCGAAAGGCCGTCCGGAAAGCTCGAAGAGGCGCATTTCGAGTTGCGCACCGGCGAGGCGCCCGCGCCGCAGGCCGGCCAGGTCCAGGTGCGCACCCTGCTGCTCTCGCTCGACGCCGCCAACCGGGCCTGGATGCAGGGCGACACCTACCGCAAGGGGATCGGCGCCGGCGACGTCATGGACGGCTACGGCGTCGGCGTCGTGAGCGCGAGCGCGGCGGACGGGTTCGCGCCCGGCGACATCGTCGGCGGCGCGCTGGGCTGGCAGGATCATTCCGTGCACAAGGCGCGCCGCCTGCAGAAGCTGCCGGCGGACGCGCGCCCGCTCAGCCACCTGATCTCGCTCTACGGCATCGCCGGCAAGACGGCCTATCACGGGCTGGTCCAGGTCGGCCGCCCGCAGGCGGGCGAGACCGTGCTGGTGTCCGCCGCGGCCGGCTCCGTCGGCATGTTCGTCGGCCAGATCGCGAACAATCTCGGCTGCCGGGCGATCGGGATTGCCGGCGGGCCGGAGAAATGCGCCTGGGTGACCGGGACCCTCGGCTTCGACGCCTGCATCGACTACAAGACCGAGCCGGTCCGCAAGCGCATCGCCGAACTCGCGCCCGACGGCGTCGACATCTATTTCGACAATGTCGGCGGCGCGGTCCTGGAAGCGGCCCTGTTCAACATGGCGCTGCGCGGCCGGATCGTGTGCTGCGGCGCGATCAGCCAGTACGACACGGCGGAGACGACCAGCCCGCGCGGCGTGCCCGGCATCCACGTCTTCAAGCGGCTGCGCATGGAGGGCTTCATCGTGATGGACTTCGCCGACCGGGACGCCGAGGCCGAACGCGACATGGGCCGCTGGTTCGCCGAGGGGAACATGGTCGTCGAGGAGGACATTCTCGACGGGCTGGAAAATGCGCCGCGCGGCCTGATCGGCCTGCTCGCCGGCGACAACCGCGGCAAGCGCATGATCCGCGTCGCGCCCGATCCGGCATAGAAGGGCACAACCGGCAGCGCCGGATGCGGCGAACGGCCTACGGCCCGGCCGACCCGCCGGACCCTATCTGACCCGTATCGCCCCAGGTGGAACCATGGTGGCGTGGCGTCCCTCGATACGCCCCGGATTGAAATCCGGGGCTACTCGGGATGAGGAGAGAGTATTCGAGATACTCTTCTACCCTCACCCTGAGTAGCCGCGAAGCGGCGTATCGAAGGGCCGTTCCAAACTGCACCGGCGGTTCAGACAAAAACAGATACGCCCTATACGAGACGATGACGGCCGGACGGACCCCCCTGATCCTGTTGCTGCTGGGCAGCGGCGGCCTGCTGCTCGGCGCCCTCGGCTTCCAGTATCTCGGCGGCCTGGCGCCCTGCCCGCTGTGCCATGACCAGCGCTGGCCGCATATCGCCGTCGTCGCGCTCGCCCTGATCGGGCTGGCCGCGCTGCGGGACCGGCGCACCGCCCTCGCCCTGCTGCCGATCGCCGCCGCGCTGGCGGTCACCGCGGGGATCGGCGTCTACCATGCCGGCATCGAATACGCCTGGTGGGCCGGGCCCGGCGCGTGCAGCGGCGGCGCCGGTTTCGATCCGTCCAAAGTGACGGCCGGCAGCCTGAAAGACATGATCGGCGCCGCGGCGCCGGCGCGCTGCGACGCCATCCCCTGGGCGCTGGCCGGAATTTCCCTGGCCGGCTGGAACGCGCTGATCTCAGCGGCGCTGGCGCTCTTCGCGCTCGCCGCCGGCCTGCGCGCCCTCGGAATGCCGGCGCGATGAGCGGCGGGAAGACGGAAAGACCGCCTGGAAAACCGCCCAAGAAACCGGGCCGGCCGATGCCCGGCGAGCCGGCCGGCGAGGCGCTGATCCACAGCATGATCCGGGTCAACCAGGCCGGGGAATACGGCGCGGCGCGCATCTATGCCGGCCAGCTCGCCGTGCTCGGCGACGGCGAGGACGGGCCGGTGCTGCGCGAGATGGCGGAACAGGAACAGAAACATCTCGATACCTTCAACCGCATGATCGTCGAGCGGCAGGTCCGGCCGACCGTCATGACGCCGCTCTGGCAAGTCGCGGGCTTTGCGCTCGGCGCGGCGACGGCGCTGATGGGGCGCGAGGCGGCGATGGCGTGCACCGTCGCGGTCGAGGAGGTCATCGACGAACATTACGCCGACCAGGCCGCAAGGCTGGACGAGAGCGAGGCGGAGCTGAAGCAGACGGTCGAGGAGTTCCGCACCGACGAGCTGGCCCACAAGGATACCGCCCTCGCCCGCAACGCCGAAGCCGCGCCGGCCTATCCGCTACTCACCCGCGCCATCCGGGACATCTCCCGCACCGCGATCTGGATTTCCAAGCGGGTGTAGCCGACATCCGCCGGGCCGGCTACGCGGCGCAGGAAGCCCGATGCCGGCGGCGAGCGGTCAGGAGCCTTGCCGCTCCGTTCCCGATCCGCCCTCCAGCACCGGCGCCAGCAGCCGGTCCAGCGCGTCCGGGTCGCGCCATTCGAGGGTAACGGGGACGGGCGTCACCATGAGGCGGGCGTCGGGCGGCAGGCGCATATAGTCCTTCTCGGTGCACACCGGGATCGCGCCGCGCTCCTGGGCCAGTTCGCAGATGAACATGATCTCGGTCTCCGGGAACGGGTAATGGTCCGGATAGGCCATCGCCTCGGCCAGGTCTGCGCCGATCTCCTTCACCGTGTCGAAGAACTTGTCGGGCCGGCCGATTCCGGCAAAGGCGACGACCCGGCGGCCGTGCAGCGCCATGGCCTCCTCGGCGGGCACGAAGCGGGCTTCGAGCAGCGGCAGCGCCCCGGCTTCCCGCCGGCACCGGTGGGCGGCGCCGGTGCTGTCCGCGCCCACGACGACGGCGGCGTCCGCCCGCGCCAGGCCGCGGCCGACCGGCTCGCGCAACGGGCCGGACGGGATGATCCGGCCGTTGCCGAAGCCGAAGCCGCCGTCGACGACGACCAGCGACAGGGCCTTGGCGATGGCCGGGTTCTGGTGGCCGTCGTCGAGCAGCAGGATGTCCGCGCCGGCGTCGACGGCGGCCCGCGCGCCGGCGGCCCGGTCGCGGGCGACGACGGTCGGCAGGGCCCCGGCGAGCAACAGCGGTTCGTCGCCGACTTCCCCCGCGGTGTGCAGCGCCGGATCGACCCGCACGGGCCCGGCCAGGCAGCCGCCATAGCCGCGGCTGACGGCGAACGGCCGCCGGCCCCGGTCGCGCATCAGCCGCGCCAGCGACAGGACGACCGGCGTCTTGCCGGCGCCGCCGGCGGTGAGGTTGCCGACGCAGAGCGCCGGCACGGGCGGCGTATAGCGCGGCGCGCGGCCCACCCGCACAGCC
>CBDCQR010000001.1:0-183538 GCA_965220685.1 Alphaproteobacteria bacterium | reverse complement strand
TCGTCGTAGGTCGAGACGCAGAAGGTGTCGATCAGGCGGATATCCAGTTCGCGGGCGACGATGGCGGCGGGCACCAGGCCGCCGCGGGTCACCGCCACGACGCCCCTGACATGGTTCAGGCTGCTCAGGCGCCAGGCCAGCGCCTTGGCGTCGCGATGCAACTCCTGCCACGAAACCGGAAAATGGCGGGTGTAGCCCTGCTGCGGTTCGGCGGCCTTCTCGGCGTCGGACATGCCGGTCTCCCCTCCTCCGGTTTCACGCTCCCAGATTTCGCCTCAGGGGCGGATATAGGCGAAGGCGCGCGCGGGAAGCAAGGACGCGCCAGGGCCGGGACTACGCCGCGAGGACGACCCGTCCGACGATCCGGCCCGCCTTCATGTCGTCCAGCGTTTTCTGCGCTTCGCCGAGCGGGCGGCGCTCGACCGGCAGGGCGGGAATCTTCCCGGCGCGGGCGAGTTCCATCAGCTCGGTCATCTCGGCCGGGCTGCCGACATAGCTGCCGGTGAGCGTCATCGCCGTGAGCGGCAGGAGCGGAACCGAGAGCGGCAACGACCCGCCCATCAGGCCGACGACGACGACCGTGCCGCGCCGCGCGACGGCCTTCATGGCGAAGCCGAGCGAGGCCGCCGCGCCGACGAAATCGACGACCGCGGGCGCGCCGGCGCCGGTCAGCTTGCGGATCTGCCGCGCGGCGTCCGCGGCACCGCTGTTGACGACATGGTCGGCGCCCCGGGCGGCGGCCGCCGCCAGCTTGGCGTCGTCGATATCGCAGACGGTGATCGTCGCGTCCGTGACGTTGCGGGCGACCGCCAGCCCGGCGAGGCCGACCCCGCCGGCGCCGATCAGCACGATATGGCCGGCGCCGGTCTTCGCGGCCTTGCGCAGCGCCGAAAAGGCGGTGAGGCCCGAACAGGCATAGGTGCAGGCGATTTCGACCGGCACATCGCCGTGGTCGAACAGGTATCGCGCGTGGGGCACGATGAGGCTGTCGGCAAACCCGCCGTTCCGCGTGACGCCGAGCGAGCGGTTGTCCGGGCAGAAATGCTCGTCGCCGGCGGCGCAGACCGGGCAGTCGCCGCAGCCGATCCAGGGATAGACCACGACGCTGTCGCCGATTTCGACGCCGCGCGCCGTCTCGCCCATCGCAACGACCGTGCCGGCGATCTCGTGCCCGAGGCAGAAGGGCAGCTCGCAGTTGCCGGTCAGGTCCGCCTTGCGGCCCCCGCCCAGGTCGAAATAGCCGTCATGGATGTGCAGGTCGCTGTGGCACACGCCGCAGCCGGTGACCCGGAGCAACACCTCGTCGCCGGCGGGCTCCGGCGTCGGCAGGTCCATCTCGACCAGGGGCTGGCCGAATTCGACGATGGCGCAGCAGCGCATGGCGGGCTCCGTTCATGGGGATCGGGTATAGCGCGCCCCTGTTAGCGCATCGCTCCGGGATTGCGAAGGGCGCGCGGCAGGATGCGCCGGCGCGCCGGTTTCCCTCGACCCGGCAGGCATGGCCAGCATAGTGTCGCCCCGATTCATTCAGGGGTTCAATGAGGGGACAGACGATGTCTCGTTTCGCGCTCGACCATGCGTCGGCGGACTACAAGGAGGCTCGCGCCCAGCTGCTCGCCGCCGAGAAGGCGCTGCGCGACCGGGCCGAGGAAGTGGCCACCCTGCGCCGCGCCCTGCCGGCCGATACGCCCGTGCCGCAGGACTATGCCTTTACCGAACTGGTCGGCGGCGGCAGGCGGACGGTGACGCTGTCGGACCTGTTCGGTGCGCAGCCGACGTTGATCCTGATGCATTTCATGTGGGCGCCGGCCGACGACGAGCCCTGCCCCATGTGCGTCCTGTGGGCCGACGGCTATGACGGGGTCCAGCCGCATCTGCGCCAGCGCACCGCCTTCGCCGTCGCGGTCAAGAAGGATATCGACTCGATGGCCGCCTTCGCGGCCCGGCGCGGCTGGACCGGCCTGCGCCTGGTCTCCTCGGCGGGCACGAACTTCAACCGCGACTTCGGCATGGAGGAAGAGGATGGCGGCCAGCGGCCGGGCGTCAGCGTCTTCATCCGGGCGGAAGACGGCAGCGTCCGGCATTTCTACACGGTGAGCGCCGGTCTCGGCGACGGCAGCATTCGCGGGATGGACCTGCTCAGCCCGGTCTGGAACTATCTCGACCTGCTGCCGCACGGACGCGGCGAATTCATGCCGAAACTCGCCTATTGAGCCGGGCCATCCGGCCGTTGGCGGATATGAGGCAGCACGGGACGGCGCGCCGAGAGGAAGGGAAACGGATCATGGCCTCGCAGCAACCGGAGGACGGCGGTACGGTAAAGGCGCTCTGGCGCTATCCGGTCAAATCCATGGCCGGCGCTTCGCTCGAAGAAGCGGCGGTCGGCGAGGGCGGCATTCTCGGCGACCGCGCCTATGCCGTGATCGACCGGACCAGCGGCAGGGTGGGGAGCGCCAAATACCCGAAGAAATGGGCCGGCCTGATCGCGCTTGCCGCTGATTTCGTCGCGCCGCCGCAGGCCGGCGCGCGCCTGCCGCCGGTGCGCATCGCCTGGCCCGACGGCGCGACGGTCGCGAGCGACGGGGGAGAGGCAGACGCGCGCCTCTCCGAAACCCTGGGCCGGCCGGTCGCCCTGACGGCGCAGCGCCCCGAAACCGTCAGCGTCGAGCGCCTCGATCCGCTCGCCGACGAGGAAACCGTCGTCGATATCGGCGGACTGATGATGGCGGGCCGGTTCTCCGACTACGCCGCCCTCCATCTCATGACCACGGCGACGCTGGCCCGCCTTGCCGAGCTCGGCCCGGAATCGGCGTTCGACGTCCGCCGCTTTCGCCCCAATGTCGTGATCGCCTCGCCGGAGGGCGCGCGGGGCTTCGTCGAGAACGGCTGGGTCGGACGGGAAATCGCGATCGGCAGCGACGTGCGCCTGCGCATCTCCGACCCGGCGCCGCGCTGCTCTGTCCCCACGCTTGCACAGGAGAGGCTCCCTCAGGACCCGCAGCTCCTGCGCACCATCGCCGAACACAACACGGTCCCCGTCCCCGCCCTCGAAAACGAGCCGCTCCCCTGCGCCGGCGTCTACGCCTTCGTCATCCGGGGCGGCACGGTGAAGAAAGGCGATGCGGTGCGGATCGACGGTTAGTGAAAGGGGCTCTTGCCGGAAGCCCTGCCCTTGTCCCTCCGCCTCTTCGGGGGGGTAGTCCCGGAGCGAAGCGCGTCTTTCCACGCGCGGACACGATCCTGCCCGGACTGGATACGCTCTAGGCTTCGCGGTCCTCCAGGAACCGATCGATCTGGTGCATGCGTTCGTGCAGAACGGTGACGATGCCGATCGCCCCGTCGCCCAGTGTCTTCCAGTAGACGAAGTGCCTCTTGTACCGGAAGACATAACCGTCGACGCCGAATTCCGCCGGAACCGGCCGTGACGCCACCGTGCCGGCCGCGATGCCCTCGAACGCTTCGAACAGCCCGGCAATATAGGCGTCCGCCCGGGCCTCGCCCCAACGGTCGCTTGTGTAGCGGTAGATTTCGTCGATGCGGACCGCGGCGGCGTCCTGGACGCGCACCGGCGTCATGCGCCCGGCTGCGCCCGGTTTTTCGCGATCACGTCGGCGGCCGACAGCGGGCGATAGGTCTCGTCCGGTGCGGCAAAGGCGCGGCCGAGTTCGGCCTTGAGGCGGTCGAAGGCTTCGCGCTCGGACCGTTCCTTGTCGCGCCGTATCAGGTCGCGGATATACTCGCTGACATTCTCATAGGATCCAGCCTCGCCGACATTGGCTGCAACGAAGTCGCTGAGCGCGCCGCTGAGACGGACCGTCATCGTTGTCGTGTGCCGCACGGATCGAACTCCCGATCAGGGTTGTCGTCATGTTATTCAATATCGAATACATGCGCAACCTGTCCCCCCTCCCCTGGGGGAGGGGAATTCAGTCGGTGCCCCCTTCGCAGAGGAAATCGCTGAAGCGGGAGAAGAGCCGCGGCAAGGATCGAGGAAATTCGCGCCGGCGGCTACCAGGCGGCCACGACCTCGTCCATCGCCGCGTTGACCTCGGCGGCGTGCAGCCGGCCCTTCTTGTTGGTCGGCGCGAGCGGTTCGTGGAGGAAGAATTCGGGCAGCTCGTCGTCTTCCACGGTGAAGCCGGCCTGGCGGTTGAATTCCTTTTCCAGCTTCAGGGTCTCGATGCCGATCTCGTCGATGAAGTCCGGCGGAATGTCGATATTGTAGGAATCGTTGATCGCGTCGGCGATCAGCTTGCGGTTGACGTCCGTCACCGTGCGGCCGAACACGCACAGGCCGAGGGAATCGGCGACCGCGCTGTTGATCTGCACCTGGTAGCTGCGCTCGGCCAGGTCCTTCATCGGCTTGCCGGCGCTGTCGTAGTGCGGCAGGTTGCCGGCCGTGTGGTCGGCGCCCTGGGCGGTCAGCATCATGGAGACGCCGGTCACCTCGATGACCCGCGGATCGTAGGCGCTGATCGCCTGCTTCTTGATCACCGGCACCCGCTCGATGCCGTAATGCGCGCCGACCCGGGCCGTGCCCTGGGCCAGGATGCGGCCGCGCTCGTTGCCGGTGCGGATATCCTCCAGCGCCCGCTCCATGAAGGCGACGTCGCCGAATTCGGCCTCGCCGTGATCCATCAGGGTCGCCAGCATGGCGCCGACCTCGATGGTGTCGATGCCGAGATCGTTGGCGATGAAGTTGAGCCGGGCGATATCGTCCGGATCCTTGATGCCGCAATTGGTGCCGAGCAGGCCGATGGTCTCGTATTCCAGCGGCGAGACGACCTCGTTGCCCTCTTCGTCGTTATAGATGTTGGAGCATTTGATCAGGCAGCCGGGCATGCAGGCGTGGGAGGGATCGCCGCCGCGCTCGACATTCTGGTTGTAGATGAAGTCGCCGCCCGCTTCGAAGGTCTCCTCCTTGGGATCGACGATCTGGCCGGCGCTGAAATTGCGCACCGGCAGGGCGCCGGTGGCGTTGGTGTAGTCCGCCATCATGGCGGTGCCGTAGGTCGACATGTTCTGGACCGCCGGCTGCTCGCGCAGCATCGCGCCGTATTGCTTGATTGCGCCCATCACCTTCGGGCGGTCGTGCAGCGGCGGCATCTTCGTCTTGTCGACGACGACCGCCTTGACCTTCTTGAGGCCCATGACCGCGCCGACGCCGCCGCGCGCCGCGATGCGCACCGGGCGGTTCTCGGCGTCGCTTACCGCGATACCGGCGAGCAGGCCGCAATATTCGCCGACCGGGCTGCACAGGGCGACGCTGGTCTTCCGGCCGTATTTCTCGTGGAGCAGGGCGGCGGCCTCGATATTGCCCTTGCCCATGTAGGGCGCGGCGGTGTCCCAGCTGAAATTACCGTCCTTGTCGATATGGATGACGACCCAGTCGTCCGCCGCGCCGTGCAGCGTGAAGCCGGCGATCTGCAGATGGCCCATGGCGAGCGCGAAGGTGCCGCCGGCGTTGGATTCCTTGATCCCGCCGGTCAGCGGGCTCTTGCAGCCGATCGACAGCCGGTTGGCGTTCGAGAAGTTTGTGCCGGCGAACGGGCCGGCGGAGAAGATCAGCGGGTTGTCCGGCGACATCGGATCGACGGTGGCGACGCCGTCCTTCAGCAGGGTCTTGGCGATGAAATAGCGCCCGGCCTCGGCAAACTCCCGCCCTTTCAGCTCGCGGGATGTGACGGTGCGGGTCGCAAGATCGATATCGAGATAATGGCGCATGACAGCCCCGATGGTTCCAGTCGTATGGGCACGATATTAGCGGCTCGGCCGGGCGGTGTGTGGGGAAATTATGTCATGCCCCTCAATCGTCATATCGACCGGAGCGGCCCTTGCGACGGCCGGCATTGTTACCCATCCCTCCATTGCCGCCCCGGACGGAGCGCAGCGGAGATCCGGGGACCAGGGGCCACGGGCTGACGTCGTTCGGATCGGCCCCTTCGACAAGCTCAGGGCAAGCTCTGGGCCCCGGAACAAGTCCGGGGCGGCACAATTGTTTCTTGGGCATAGAAGACCGAGCAGCGTTTGCAAATTTCGCCGGGCGGCATTCCGCGCTAAACAGAGCGCCCCGCACGACCGAGGAGCGACGCCCCATGCCCGTCAACAACCGCATCGCCGATTTCCACGACGACATGACCGCCTGGCGCCGGGACATCCATGCCCATCCGGAAACCGCCTTCGAGGAGAACCGGACGGCCGATATCGTCGCCGACAGGCTGGAGAGCTTCGGCATCGAGGTGCATCGCGGGCTGGCGAAGACCGGCGTGGTCGGCCGGCTGAAGGCCGGCGCGTCGGACCGGACCATCGGCCTGCGCGCCGATCTCGACGCCCTCAATCTCCTCGAAAAGAACGACTTCGACTACCGGTCGCGGCACGAGGGCAAGATGCACGCCTGCGGCCATGACGGCCATATCACCATGCTGCTCGGCGCGGCGCGCTACCTGGCCGAGACGCGGAACTTCGACGGCACCGTGCATTTCATCTTCCAGCCGGCCGAGGAAGGCGGCGGCGGCGGCAGGGTCATGGTCGACGAGGGGCTGTTCGAGAAATTCCCCTGCACCGCGGTCTACGGCATGCACAACTGGCCGGGCATGGCGCGCGGCCGGATCGGCGTGCGCACCGGCGCGATGATGGCCTCGGCCGACATGTTCAGGATCCGCATCCGCGGCCGGGGCGGCCATGCCGCGATGCCGCACCATGCCGTCGATCCGGTGGTGGTCGGCGCGCAGATGGTCGGCGCCCTCCAGACCATCGCCAGCCGCACCAACGATCCGCTCGACAGCGTCGTGGTCAGCGTCACCCAGTTCCACGCCGGCACGGCGGACAACGTGATCCCCGACGAGGCCGTACTCTCCGGCACCTGCCGGGCGCTCTCGCCCGAGGGACGCGACATGATCGAGCGGCGCATGAGGGAGACGGTCGCGGGCATCGCCGCTTCCCACGGCATCGCCGCCGACCTGGACTACCGGCGCAACTATCCGGTGCTGGTCAACACCGCCGAAGAGACGCAGCGGGCCGCCCGCGCCGCCGCGAAGGTGGTGGGCGAGACCAATGTCGCGGTCGACGATCCGCCGGTCATGGGTTCGGAGGATTTCGCCTTCATGCTCCAGGCCCGGCCGGGCAGCTATGTCTGGATCGGCAACGGCGTCGGCGAGGAAGGCGGCTGCATGGTCCACAATCCGCACTACGATTTCAGCGACGAGATCCTGCCGGTCGGCGCCAGTTACTGGGCCGCTCTGGTCGAGCAGGAGTTGCCCCGGGGATAGGCGGGCCTGGGGCGCTTCCGAATTCCACAGGAACCGCCGGCGCATCGGAGGCCGCCCCCTCGACAGGCTCCGGACAGGCCCTTCGATACGCCGCTTCGCGGCTACTCAGGGTGAGGGAGGTTATTGGTATGCCTCTATTTTCCCTCATCCCGAGTAGCCCCGGATATTATCCGGGGCGTATCGAGGGACGCCGCGCCGCAATGGTCCCGTCCGGAGCCAATTCCCTTTAAGGCGTCCGTTCGCGGATGGCGTGGAATGTGTGGGTCATGTAGGCGGCGGCGACGACCGGCATGACCAGGTTGAGCACCGGCACCGTCATCAGCATGGCGATGACGAAGCCGGTACGGAAGACGCGCCCGCCGTTGGCGCGGCGCAGCGCCGTGCGGTCGGTCTTCTCCAGCCGGCGCATGGCCACGACGTCGTAATATTCCCGGCCGGCCAGGTAGCCGTTCAGGGTCCAGGAAATCAGGAAATTCAGGCCGGGCAGCAGCAGGTAGAGCGGCAGCACAAGCAGGTTGAGCAGGAGCAGCAGCCCGGTGAAGCGCAGCACGCCGGCGATATCCTCGCGCAGGGGAATGTCCCGCGCCGCCGGCAGGTGCGGATAGTGCCGGCGCTCGACCGCCGCGACGACCCAGGACAGGAAGAAGCCGGTGATCATCAGCAGGACCGCCGGCGCGACCAGCAGCACGGCGAAGAAGATCGCCAGCCCGGTAAAGGTGTCGACGATCCAGTTGGCCCAGCCCCAGCGGAAAATCTCGAAGCCGGTCAGCAGCCAGGCCACGACGACCCACAGGACGGCAAGCGACGCCACGGTCAGCAGGAGGCTGACCAGCACGACCCAGCTTATGCGCGGGTTGAGCAGGGCGCCGAAGGCCCGGGCGAGCGACCCGGCAGTCTGGACGGCTTCGTTGGACGCCATGGGCATTTCCCTTCCCGCAATCTTCCCTGCGTGAAATGCGGCCCCGCGTGAATTTCTGCATAGCCCGCCGGCCGCAGGGCCCGGCGCTCTTGCCGCCGCCGCATACTGCCTATAGTTGGGGCTACATTTGGGAACGGGCCCGCACATTTCCACCGCAACGGACATATTCCCCATGAGCGACGCCGCTTTCGACGTTGTCGGCCTCGGCAACGCCATCGTCGACGTGATCGCCCCGGCCGACGATGCCTTCATCGCGCGGCACGGGCTGCGCAAGGGCGGCATGACGCTGGCGGACACGGAAGCGTCCGAAGCGCTTTATGCCGCCATGGGTCCGGCCACGGAAATGTCCGGCGGCTCGGCGGCCAACACCATGGCGGGGATCGCTTCGCTCGGCGGCCGGCCGGCCTTTTTCGGCCGGGTGCGCGACGACCGGCTCGGCGCGGTTTTCACCCGCGACATCCGGGCCGTCGGCGTCGGTTACGAAACCCCGCCGGCGCGCAGCGGCGACGCCACCGGGCGCTGCCTGATCCTGGTGACGCCGGACGCCGAGCGCACCATGCAGACCTGTCTCGGCGCGTCGGCACAGTTCGAACCGGAGGATATCGACGACGCCGTCGTCCGCAACTCCGGGATCGCCTATCTGGAAGGCTACCTGTTCGATCCGGCGCCGGCCCGAGCGGCCTTCTACAAGGCGGCCGAGGCGGCCCACGCCGCAGGGCGCAAGGTCGCGCTGTCGCTTTCCGACGCCTTCTGCGTCGAGCGGCACCGGGCGGAAATCCGCGACCTTGTCGACGGCCATATCGATATCCTGTTCGCCAACGAAGAGGAGATCGTTTCGCTCTACCAGACGCGCGATTTCGCCGGCGCGCTGGACGCGGTGCGCGGCAAGTGCGCAATCGCGGCGCTGACCCGGAGCGAGAAAGGCTCGGTCGTCGTCTCAGGCGCCGACGCCTTCGAGGTTGCCGCCGAGCCGGTCGCGGCCGTGGTCGACACCACCGGCGCGGGCGACCTGTACGCCGCCGGCTTCCTGCACGGCCTTTGCCGCGGCGCCGGCCTTGCCGAGTGCGCCTGGACCGGCGGCCTGTGCGCCGCCGAGATCATCAGCCATATCGGCGCCCGGCCGGCCGTGGCGCTCAGGGAACTGGTAACGCAAAAGTTGGGTTGACGCTTTCGGGCTGCTGCCGGAAGCAGGCCCGCACCGGGACGAACGGGCCGTCGGGGAACGGGACATGACAAACGCCGCGGAAAAAACCGCGCCGACATGGCGGCAGGCGCTGGCCGCCTATCGCGACCCGCGGGTCGTCACCATGTTCTTCATGGGCATCTCGGCCGGGCTGCCGCTCATCCTGGTGTTTACCACGCTGTCGGTCTGGCTGCGCGATGTCGGCGTCAGCCGTACCGCCATCGGTTTCTTCAGCTGGGTCGCGCTGACCTACGGCTTCAAGTTCCTGTGGTCGCCGCTGGTCGACCGGTTGCAGCTTCCCGGGCCGCTCTCCCGGCTCGGCCGGCGCCGGAGCTGGGTCCTGCTGGCCATAGCCGGCGTGATCGCCGGCCTGATCGGCATGGCGCTGACCGACCCGAAGAGCGACCTGTGGCAGATGGCGCTGTTCGCCTTCATCGTGGCGTTCAGCAGCGCGACCCAGGATATCGCGCTCGACGCCTTCCGGATCGAAAGCGCGCCCGACCACATGCAGGGCGCGACCGCCGGCGCCTACCAGGCCGGCTACATGCTGGCAGTCAAGATCGTCGGCGGCGCGCTCGCGCTCTATCTGGCGGAATATATCGACTGGGGCACGGCCTACGCCGCCATGGCCGCCTTCATGCTCATCGGCGTCGTCACCATCCTGATCCGGCCGGAACCCGTGACGGCGCGCACCGGGGCGACCGACGAGTTGCTCGCAAGACTCCAGGCGGCCGCCGGCCTGCGCGGCGGCCGGCAGACCGCCTTCACCCGGATCGCGACCTGGTTCAGCACCGCCGTGATCGGGCCGTTCACGGAATTCTTCACCCGCAACGGCAGCTGGACCCTGCTGATCCTGCTGCTGATCGCGGTCTACCGCCTGTCCGACATCACGCTCGGCGTCATGGCGGGGCCCTTCTATATCGACCTCGGCTTTTCCAAGACCGACATCGCCAACGCCACCAAGCTGTTCGGTCTGTTCGCGGCGATCGGCGGCGCCCTGTTCGGCGGTTTCGTCGTGGCAAGGATCGGCGTCCTGCCGGCGCTCATGACCGCGGCGCTCGCCGTGATCGCGACCAATCTGCTGTTCGGCTTCATGGCGCTGATCCAGACCGACAGCTTCTGGCTGCTCACGGCGATCGTCAGCGCCGACAGCATCGCCGCCGGCATGGCCGGATCGGCCTTCATCGCCTACCTGTCGTCGCTCACCAACGTCCAGTACACGGCGACGCAATATGCCCTGCTGACCTCGATCATGCTGCTGCCGGGCAAGTTGGTCGCCGGCTTTTCCGGCGTCGTCGTCGACGCCGCAGGCTATGTGCTGTTCTTCGCCTACGCCTCGGCGCTGGGCGCGCCGGCGGTCATCCTGATCCTGGTGCTGGCGCGCCTGGAGCGCCGCGGCGTCATCCGCCGCAAACGCGAAGACGGCCGGGAAGCGGCGGTTACCGATCCGGCTTAGGCGATAATCGCCACTTCACCTGTCGATGAAATCAGGAAGCGGCCGGTTGCCGCCGGTGCGCCGAAATATCGGCCCGCGAAGGTAAGGTTACGCATCCTCGGCTTGACGGCCGGTGCGTCCGGTAAAGCCTTCAAAAAGCCCTTCGAGCTTCGCCATACGCTCGCGCAGATCGGCGATCTCGCGGCTCAGCCGCCACAGGAACGCGATGATGGCGATGCCGATCACCATGTTGATCGTGTCCGGGGTGAGCAGGCCTTCCACCGTGCCGCTGTCCGTAATAGCTCCATCGTTGCGTTTAATGGATATAACAAGAACGCATCGAATTGCAACGCCAATCGTCGGACCGGGGACATGCCGCGCTCTCCGGGGCGAGGCCGCCGTGTTCCGTTAGCCGCCCTGGAGCGCTACTGCAGCTCCATCGCGTAGCCGGCGGAGCGGACCGTGCGGATGACGTCGGGCGCCCGGCCGACGTCAAGCGCCTTGCGCAACCGCCTGATATGCACGTCCACGGTGCGCGGCTCGACATAGACATCGTGGCCCCAGACCGAATCGAGCAGCTGTTCGCGCGAGAAGACCCGGCCGGGATGCTCCATGAAATGGCGCAGCAGGCGGAATTCGGTCGGCCCCAGATGGGTCGCCTTGCCGGCACGCGTCACCTTGTGGGCGGCGAGGTCCATCTCGATATCGGCGAAGGTCAGGTTCTCGGCCGAAACGGCCGGCCGGGTCCGGCGCATGACGGCGCGAATCCGGGCAATCAGCTCCTTCGGCGAGAAGGGTTTGGTGAGATAGTCGTCGGCGCCGCTGTCCAGGCCCCTGATGCGGTCGGTTTCCTCCGATTTGGCGGTCAGCATGATCACCGGAACGTCGCGGGTTTCGCGGCGCCGGTGCAGCTGGCGGCACACCTCGATGCCCGACACCGCCGGCAGCATCCAGTCCAGGACGATCAGGTCCGGGCGGCGTTCGCGGACCGAGATCAGGGCATCCTCGCCATCCCGCGCTTCCTCGACCTCGAAGCCCGCCTCTTCAAGATTGTAGCGCAGCAGCGTGACCAGCGGCGCTTCGTCTTCGACGACAAGGATGTAGGGCTTCATCGGCATTCCCCGGGGCGCTGCCGCGCTATTCGCCCGTCGGCGCTTCGACCTGGTCGTATTCCTCGTCGCCGCCCTTCGGGCGCGATTGCAGCAGCGGGCGGCCCTCGACCAGATAATAGATCGATTCGGCGATGTTCGTCGCGTGATCGCCGACCCGTTCGATATTCTTGGCGATGAACAGGAGATGGGTGCAGGAGGAAATCCTGCGCGCATCCTCCATCATGTAGGTCAGCAGTTCGCGGAACAGGCTGACATACATTTCGTCCAGCTCCTCGTCGCGGCGCCACACCGCGATGGCCTTCCTCGTATCCCGGTCCGAATAGGAATCGAGAACCTCGTTGATCATCGACAGGGCGAGCCGGACCATGCGCGGGATCGCGTGGGCGGGGCGGACCTGCGGATGCTGCGCCAGGGTGATCGTCCGTTTCGCGACGTTGGTCGCGTAGTCGGCGATCCGCTCGAGGTCGCTGGCGATCTTGAGCGCGACGATGATTTCGCGCAGGTCGGTCGCCATGGGCTGGCGCAGCGCCAGAAGCTGGACGACGAAGGCGTCGATCTCGCGCTCCATCTCGTCGACCCGCCGGTCGCTCTCGACGGTGCGCGCCGCCAGGTCGGTATCGCGGCGCTGCATCGCCTCGAGCGCATTGGCGAGTTGCGCCTCGGCAAGGCCGCCCATCTCGGAGACCTTGTTCTTCAGTTCGTTCAACTCCTGGTCGAACGCGCTGACGATATGTTCCGATGCCATTGCGGTTTCCTTCCCGCCGCCCTGCCGTCTGCCTGTCGCTGCCGCGCCGGCGCGCTTTCCTAGCCGAACCGGCCGGTGATGTATCCCTGGGTCTTCTCGTCCCGGGGATTGGTGAATATCTGCGGGGTCTCGCCCTGTTCGATCAGGTCGCCCAGATGGAAGAAGGCGGTTTTCTGGGAAACCCGCGCCGCCTGCTGCATCGAATGGGTGACGATGACGATGGTGTAGTTCTGGCGCAATTCGTCGATTAGCTCCTCGATCCGGGCCGTCGCGATCGGGTCGAGCGAGGAGCAGGGCTCGTCCATCAGGATCACTTCCGGCCCCACGGCGATCGCCCGGGCGATGCACAGGCGCTGCTGCTGGCCGCCGGACAGGCTGGTGCCGGGGTCGCCGAGCCGGTCCTTCACCTCGTCGAACAGGCCGGCCTTGCGCAGGCTCTGCTCGACAAGCTGTTCGAGATCGGCCCGGTCCGCGACCAGGCCGTGGACCCGCGGGCCGTAGGCGACGTTGTCGAAGATCGACTTGGGAAACGGGTTCGGTTTCTGGAACACCATGCCGATGCTGGCGCGCAGCAGCACCACATCCACGCTGTCGGCGTAGATATCCTGGCCGTCCAGCTCCAGCCGGCCGGTGACCCGGCAGATGTCGATGGTGTCGTTCATCCGGTTCAGGCAGCGCAGGAAAGTCGACTTGCCACAGCCCGACGGCCCGATCAGCGCGGTGACCTCCCGCTCGCCGATATCGAGCGACACGTCGCGCAGGGCGTGTTTCTCGGCGTAATGCACGTTGACGTCGCGCGTCCGCATCTTGACAGGATTGCGGTCGGCGCCGGCGGGTTCGGTTCCCGCAGCCTCGGGCGGCGGCGCTGTCACGATATCCTCCACCGTTTTCTCGTTCATAACGGTTTCCTTACCAGCGGCGCTCGAATTTCTTGCGAAGATACACGGCCGACGCATTCATCACGACCAGGAAGGCCAGCAGCACGATGACCGCGCCGGAGGTCTTTTCGACGAAGCCGCGTTCGGGGCTGTCGGCCCACAGGTAGATCTGCACCGGCATCACCGTCGACGCGTCGGTCGGCCCGCCGGGAATGTCGACGATGAAGGCCACCATGCCGATCATCAGCAGCGGCGCGGTTTCGCCCAGCGCCCGCGCCATGCCGATGATCGTCCCGGTCAGGATGCCCGGCATCGCCAGCGGCAGGACATGATGCGAAACGACCTGCACCCGCGATGCGCCGAGGCCGAGCGCGGCTTCGCGCACCGACGGCGGCACGGCCAGGAGCGAGGCGCGGGCCGCGATGATGATCGTCGGCAGCGTCATCAGCGCCAGCACCATGCCGCCGACCAGCGGCGCCGAGCGCGGCAGTTCGAAAAAGTTCAGGAACACGGCCAGGCCGAGCAGGCCGAACACGATCGACGGCACCGCCGCCAGATTGTTGATGTTGACCTCGATCAGGTCGGTCAGCCGGTTTTTCGGCGCGAACTCTTCCAGGTAGACCGCCGCGGCGAGCCCGACCGGGAAGGCCAGGACCAGCGTCACGAGCATGGTCAGGAAGGAGCCGACGATCGCGCCCCAGATGCCGGCCTGTTCCGGTTCGCGCGAATCGCCGGTGGAAAAGAAACCGGTATTGAAGCGCGTCTCGATCCGGTTCTCCGCGGCCATCCGGTCGTACCAGCCGAGCTGCACGTCCTTCACCTTCCGCCCCGATTCGGGCAGGTCGCGGCGGATCGCGCCCTTGGTCAACTGGTCGATGTCGGAAGACGCCTTCACCCAGGTCGAGACGGTCCCGCCGATCAGCTGCGGGTTCGCGATCACATGGCGTTGCAGGGTCCGCTCGGCGTCGGTGCTGAACATGGCGATGAGCCGGTTTTCCTTCTCGCGCCCGCGCACCCGGTAGCGCGCAACCAGCGATTCGATCAGCGCACCGCGGAAGTCGCCGTCTTCGCGCAGCGTCTGCGGATCGGTCTTGCCGTCGGGCGCAATCAGCTCCTCGTCGAGGAAGACGTCGACCTTGATCCAGGTCTGGAAAAAGGCCGAATAGCCCTTCGCCGCGATGGTGCCGGCCAGGAACAGGAGCATCAGGATGGCGAGCACGATCGCGACGACGCCATAGGCCCGGAAGCGCCGCTCGGCGCGCAGACGCCGGTTCAGGCCGAGCCGGACTTTCTCCTTCTGGCCCTCGATCAGCACGCTGTCGGCCGCGTCAGTCATATTTCTCGCGGTATTTCTGGACCACCTTGAGGGCGATGACGTTGAGGCACAGGGTGACCAGGAACAGCACCAGTCCGAGGGCGAAGGCCGACAGGGTCTTGGGGCTGTCGAATTCCGGGTCGCCGGTCAGGTTGGTGACGATCTGCACGGTCACCGTGGTCACCGCGTCGAAGGGATTGACCGTCAGCCTGGCAGACAGGCCGGCCGCCATCACGACGATCATCGTCTCGCCGATGGCGCGGGATACGGCGAGCAGCACGGCGCCGACGATTCCCGGCAGGGCCGCCGGCAGCACGACCTGGCGGATCGTTTCCGACCGGGTCGCGCCCAGCCCGTAGGAGCCGTCGCGCAGGGCCTGCGGCACCGCGTTGATGATGTCGTCCGACAGCGAACTGACGAACGGGATGATCATGATGCCCATGATCAGGCCAGCGGCGAGCGCGCTCTCCGAGGCGACCGACAGGCCGACCGCCGCGCCGGCATCGCGGATCATCGGCGCCACGGTCAGCGCGGCGAAGAAGCCGTAGACCACGGTCGGAATGCCGGCCAGCACCTCCAGCACGGGCTTGACGGTCGCCCGGAGGCGGCGCGAGGCGTATTCCGAGAGATAGATGGCGGCGAACAGGCCGACCGGCACCGCGACGATCATCGCGATGACCGTGATCAGCATCGTGCCGGCGAATACCGGGATCGCGCCGAAGGCGCCGGACGCGCCGACCTGGTCCTCGCGGATCGCGGTCTGCGGGCTCCATTCCAGCCCGAACAGGAAATCGACCGGCGAGACCTTGGTGAAGAAGGCCAGCGCCTCGAACAGCAGGGAAAGAACGATGCCGACGGTCGTCAGGATGGCGATGGTGGACGCGACCATCAACAGCAGCAGCGCAACCCGTTCCACCCGGACGCGGGCGCGCATCGCCGGGGCGATGCTCCGGTAGGTCAGCAGCAGCCCGACTGCCGCCAGGATCGCCATGGCGGCCGCCAGGATCCACGAGGACAGGGCTTCCAGCCGCAGATAGTGCGCCGCGCCCTGTTTCATCAGGGCGGTAACGTCCCCGCTCACCACGTCTCCGGTGGCGTAGTTGCGGATATTGTTGATCAGGAACTGCCTCTGTTCGGCCGGCAGCGCATCCCTGGGCTTCGTCTCGCCCAGCACGGTCACCCTGTCGGGCAGGCCGTTCCAGACGATTCCCTCGACGATCGCGCCCTGGAACGAAATCCAGAACACGAACAGCGCGAAGGCGGGCAGAGCCATCCAGATGGCGACATGGGCGCCGTAATATCCGGGCAGCGAATGCAGCCGGGCCTGTCCGCGGCCGGCGGCGGCCCGGGCGCGGCCCCGGCCCAGATAGAAGCCGAGCACCGTCAGCACCAGCAAGGCCGCCAGGATCGCGCCGTAGTTCATCCTTCTCCGCCGCACGAATACGGCAACCGCTGCAAATCTGCCGGGTCCGGTCCCCCGGCGGCTGCGCGTGCCGTTTCGATCGTCAAATCGTCAAAAAAAAACGGACCGGGCCGGGGCGCCCGCCGGCGCTCCGGCCCGGAAACCCTTCTACATGGTCAGGTCGGGCAGGGATTTACCGGCCGAGATAAGGTCCTTCATTTCGGCCGGCGGCAGCGGAATCAGGCCCTTGCCGATCAGGTATCCCCGCTTGCCGATCGCCTTCCGGTTCATGAAGGCGCGGACATATTCCGATATCCCCGGAATCTGGCCGACATGGTTCTTCTTGACATAGAAGAACAGCGAGCGGCTGACCGGGTATTTCTGCGCGGAGATGTTCTCGAAGGTCGGCGGAACGCCGTCGACGATCGAACCCTGAACCTTGTCGCGGTTCTGGTCGAGGAAGGAGAAGCCGAAAACGCCCAGCGCGTTCGCATCGGCCTCCAGCTTCTGGACGATCAGGTTGTCGTTCTCGCCGGCTTCGACCCAGGCGCCGTCCTCGCGGATGCCGCGGCAGACCCCCTTGTAGCGCTTCTTGTCCACCTTTTTCATCGCCTTCAGGCTCTTGAAGGTCTTGCAGCCGCCTTCCATGGCGAGCTCGTTGAAGGCGTCGCGGGTACCGGAGGTCGGCGGCGGACCGAGCACCTTGATGGCGACGTTCGGCAGGGCCGGATTGACGTCCTTCCAGGTCTTGTTCGGGTTCGGCACCAGCTTGCCGCCGTCCTTGTGGCCCTCGGGGACCAGCTTGGCGAGCGCCAGGAAGATGTCTCGGCGGCTCAGCGCGACCCGCCCGGACTTCTTCGAGTTGGCCAGGACGATGCCGTCGTAGCCGATCTTGAATTCGGCGATCTTGATGCCGTTCTTCGTGCAGCGCTCGTACTCGCTCTTCTTGATGCGCCGCGACGCATTGGTGATGTCCGGGGTTTTGACGCCCAGGCCGGCGCAGAACAGCTTGAGGCCGCCGCCCGAACCGGTCGCTTCGACGACCGGCGTCTTGAACTTGCTGCTCTTGCCGAACCGCTCCGCGACGACGGTCGCGAACGGATAGACCGTGGACGAGCCGACGATGCGGACCTGGTCGCGCGCCACGGCCTGGCCGGCCGCGCCGATCAGGGCCAGCGCCCCGACGGTTGCGAACGTGACGGTGTGTTTCACGGAAATTTCTCCAGTCTTGAGGGCTGCGCACAGGAACCGGCCGGAATACGCAGCGCGATCAGGGTCAAATCGGAGCCGGTGCCCCGGACGCTAACGACCGCTCGCTTCCGAAATACTACAGTTTTGCGTCAGAATTGTTACGGCGGCCCCGTTGCAGACCGGTTGCAGAAGGGCGGGGCCGCGCGGTGCGCCGAAGCCGCCCTTGACCCGGCAAGGCATTTGCCGTTGAACCGCAAAAGGTCCGGAACACCGACAGATTCGGGAGTCGCCGATCATGACGACAGCCGCGGGCGTTACCCTGCACGGCGAGATGAAGCCGGGCTACAACGAAATCCTGACGCCGGAGGCACTGGACTTCATCGCCGGCCTCCAGCGGACGTTCGGCGCGCGCCGAGCGGAGTTGCTGGCGCGCCGGGAAGAAGTCCAGGGCAGGCTGGACGGCGGCTGGCTGCCGGATTTCCTGCCGGAGACCAAGCATGTCCGCGACGGCGACTGGACGGTCGCGCCGATCCCCGAGCCGCTGCTCGACCGGCGGGTGGAGATCACCGGCCCGGTCGACCGCAAGATGACGATCAACGCGCTGAATTCCGGCGCCCGGGTCTTCATGGCGGATTTCGAGGATTCCAACGCGCCGACCTGGGACAACAACATCCAGGGCCACCTCAACGTGCGCGACGCCGTGCGCGGAACGATCGAGTATGACGATCCGGTCAGCGGCAAGCATTACGAACTGGGCGAGAAGACCGCCGTCCTCATTATCCGGCCGCGCGGCTGGCACCTGCCCGACAACTATATCCGGGTGGACGGCGCGCCGATTTCCGGCAGCCTCGCCGATTTCGGCCTGGTGTTTTTCCACAATGCGAAGGCGCAGATCGCCCGCGGCCTCGGCCCGTATTTCTACCTGCCCAAGCTGGAAAACCATCTCGAGGCGCGGCTGTGGAACGACGTGTTCCTCCATGCGCAGGGCCGGCTCGGCCTGCCGGCCGGCACGATCAAGGCGACCGTGCTGATCGAGACGATCATGGCCGTCTTCGAGATGGACGAGATCCTCTACGAGCTGAAGGACCACATCGCCGGGCTGAACTGCGGCCGATGGGACTATATCTTCAGCTACATCAAGCGCTTCCGGAACCGGGCGGATTTCACCCTGCCGGACCGCGCCCAGGTCACCATGACCGTCGGCTTCCTGCGCAGCTACTCGCTGGAACTGATCCGCACCTGCCACCGGCGCGGCGCCTTCGCCATGGGCGGCATGGCGGCGCAGATCCCGATCCGGAACGATCCCGAGGCCAGCGAGGCCGCCATCGGCATGGTGCGGGCCGACAAGGAGCGCGAGGCCGGCGACGGCCATGACGGCACCTGGGTCGCCCATCCCGGCCTGGTGCCGGTCGCCCTGGAGGTGTTCGACCGGCTGATGCCCGGCCGCAACCAGCTCGCCCGCCAGCGGCAGGACGTGCACACAAGGGCCGCCGACCTGCTCGCCGTGCCCGACGGCACGATCACCGAGCAGGGCGTGCGCAACAACATTTCGGTCGGCATCCAGTACACGGAGGCGTGGCTGCGCGGCAACGGCTGCGTGCCGATCAACAACCTGATGGAAGACGCCGCAACGGCGGAAATCTGCCGCTCCCAGCTCTGGCAATGGCGCAAGCACGGCGCGTCGATCACCGGCGGGCCGCCGATCGACGACGACCTGCTGTCCGCCCTGTTCGCGGAGGAGGCCGAGAGGATCGGCGCGGCGCGCGGCGGGGACACCGCCGTCCTCGACGAGGCCCGCGCCCTGTTCTGGGACATGACGGCGTCCGACGAGTTCCAGGAGTTCCTGACCCTGCCCGCCTATCAGCGGATTTCCGCCGACGCGGCGTAAGCAACCCGTCGATTCCCCCTCCCCTCGGGATTGTCCTGCGAAACGCCGCGAGTCAGATCCGAGAGGCAACGCAGCGCGTCCCCCCTCCCCTTGGGGGAGGGGGATTCGAGCGGCGCCCCTATCGCAGAGGACTCCAAAGGGAGGGGACTTGAACGGCGGATTCCCGAAGCGGCGGAGATTCCCGTTTCCCGCAAAATTCCGGTCAGCCGGCTTTGTCCTTTGCCTCCCGGCGCATGACGTAGATGCCGACGACGATGAGCACGGCGGCGCCGGCGATTGTGACCGCATCGGGGAATTCGCCGAAGAAGACCAGGCCCAGCAAAACGGCCCAGGGAAAGGTCGTGTAGACGAAGGGCTGCAACAGCGAGGCCGGCGCTGCGTTCAGCGCCAGGATCAGCGTGTAGTGCGCGACGGTGCCCAGGATGCCGGCCGCAATCAGCAGCAGCCAGGTCTCCGGGTCCGGCCAGACCCAGTCGATCCAGCCGATGAGGGTCGTGAACGCAACGCCGGCGAGCACGGTCCACAGCAGCGTCGTATCCTGCCCGTCATAGTATGCGGTCAGGCGGATCAGCACCTGGTAGATCGCCCAGATCAGCGCCCCGGCGACGGGCAGCAGGTGATACCAGTCGAGGTCCAGGAAACCGGGACGGAGAATCGCCAGCACCGCAAAGAACCCGATCCCGACGGCGATCCAGCGCCGCCAGCCGACCCGCTCGCCCAGCACCGGGACCGCCAGCGCCGTGACGATCAGCGGCACCGCGGCGGCGACGGCATGAACGTCGGCGACGGGCAGGTAGCGGAAGCTCAGCACGAAAACCGCGATCTCCGCCACCAGCACCATACTCCGGACGAACTGCAGCCAGGGTTTCCGGCTCTTCAGCTTGGCGGGGACGGTGCGTGGCCCGGCGATCGCGACGACGATCGCGGCAAAGATCATGAAGCGCACCCACAGGATCTGGCTGACCGCCAGGCGCTGCGTCAGTTCCCGGGCGAGCGTATCGACCGCGACGAAGAAGAACATCGACAGGCACATGATCGCGATGCCGCGGACCGGGTTGTCCTGGGCGGTCATCGCGGCGGCCGTCGGGGAGGACCGCCTAGGAGGCGCGCCGGCGCGCCTTTTCGGCAGCGGACGGCAGCCGGTCGCCGGCGTCGTCGACCAGCGCCTTGACCACCAGGCCCTTCAGGTCGATGCCGACGCCGCACTTGCAGCCGGGGCAGCCGACGCATTCGTCGAGGCCGAGGTCGATGGCGTTTTCCAGCGCCGCCTCGCGGCCGGCCGCAGTCGTCAAGGGATCGATGCGGATCATCTGCAGCTTCAGCAGCGAGAACGGATTGCCCCAGCGATAGCCGTCCGCCGGGTCCGGCAGATCGGCCGGGTCCATGTCGCCGGGCAGGCCGCCCCCGAAGTTGCGCCTGTGCATCGGGCAGTTGTTGAGGCAGGCATAGCATTCGATGCACGACGTCAGCTCGTGATAGTCCTCCGGCGCCTCGACGTTCAGGTCGTTGCCCTGGGAGGTCTGCAAGCGCCCGCGCATCTGCCGGGCGATGCCGTCGCGGCGCACCACCAGGTCCGCGACCGCAGGCAGGGTCGCCACCGGGCTGAGCCGGTCGCCCTCGCGCGCGCGGGCGCGGCAGGCGATGCGCGGCCGGCCGTTGATGTCGATGGTGCAGACCCCGCAGTTGCGCGCCCGGCAGCCGTAGCGGAAGGCGAGGTCCGGCATGGTCGTTGCCTGGGCCTGGAGGAGGACGTCGAGCACCATCGGCTTCTCGTCCTCCGAACGGCGGGCATAGTCGAACTCGACGACGGCCTCCTCGCCGTCCCGGACGGTGACGATTTCCACCTTCATGGCCCGCCCCTACGCCCGCGTACTTTCGCCGATCGCGGCTTCCGTGCCGCCGATCGCCATCTCGGGCGCCTTGACCTCTTCGACCGCGCCCTTGCCCATGATCGCCTGATAGCGCGCGAGCAGCTTCCTGTCCTTCACGCCCCTGGGCAGCATGCGCAGCCATCTCAGCTGAACTTTCCGCTTGGTCTCCTGGAGCTTGTAGGAGATCAGGCGTTTTGCCGGCGTGCGCTCCCGTTCGAGCCGGGCGACCTGCCAGCCGTCGTCGTTGAGGCGGACCACCGTGGAGTAGGGTTTCGAGAAGGCGGAAATGGTCTTCCTGTCGAAGCGCACATGCCCGCCCAGGCTGCCGTCGCGCTCCCGCGCCGCGGCGGCGACGGCCCTGGCGCAATCCAGCAGGTTGCGCAGTTCCTCGAATTCGATGAACGCCTGGTTCCACATGCCGTAGTCCGGGATCGCCACCTCGTCGAGCCGGGCCGTCGATTCGGCGATCACCGTGTCCATCCGGTCCAGCTTTTCCGCCGTCCGAACGGGCCCGATATACTTCCAGGCCTCCTTCTGCAATTCGAGCTTGAGGGTTGCCGCGGCCAGCGTGCCCTTCTGGCCGAGCCGCCGGTTGACCCGGTCGATCAGGGGCTGGAAGGCGTCATCCCCGGTCCGGCCCCCGATCCGGCTCTTTGCCTGGCGCGCATGGCTTGCCGCGGCATCGCCGGAACGCCCGCCGAAGACCGCGCCTTCCGTCAGGGAGGTCGAGCCGAGGCGGTTCGCGCCGAAGACGCCGCCCATGGCGCCCCCGGCGGTAAACAGGCCGGCGATGCCGTGTTCCGCGTCGCCGTCGCCCGCACCGCCGGCCGAGGCGCCGTTCGCGTCGGCCCGGATGCCGCCCATGTGATAGTGGGCACCCGGGCGCACTTCCCACGGTTCCTCGAATTTCGCCGCCTTCTTGCCCAGCGCCTGGCGGGCGTTGTTGTAGGAACTCGGCAGGCAGGTTTCCCCGAAACGCTGAAAATAGGGGCCGGAGAGCGGCAGTTCCTTGTTGGCGGTCATGTCCAGATAGGCGCCGCCGTTCGGGCTGCCGCGGCCGTCCTCGACCGCGCGCAGGATCGCCGACGCGCACTCGGCGCGGGTCCGGATGAAAACGCTGTCGAGGATGATCTTGCCGTTCTTGTCGCGCAGAACGCCCAGATAGCTGGCCATCACCGGTTCGCCGGCGCACAGGCCCTCGTAGGCCGGCGGAGAGGCGAGGCAGAAGGGCAGGAACTGGATCTGCTCCATATCGACAAGGTCGGCGCCGGCGCGCAACGCGATGGCGTAACCGTCGCCGGTATTGCCGCGCATGGTGTCGGTGTTGGGGAAATACAGGCTGGAGACGCCGCCGGCGGCGATCACCACCGAGGGCGCGCGCACGGCGAGCAGAACGCCGCGCGCCGCGTGGTAGATCAGGCCCCCGGCAACCTTCTTCTTGCGGCCCGACCCGTTGGACACGTCTTCGGTGACAAGGTCGAGGAACCAGGCGTCTTCGACATAGTCGACGCGGTTGCCCTGGACGATCGCGTTCCAGTTGGCGTGGCCGAACGCGATGCCGCTGTTCTTGTGGCCGACCGAGCGCCGCCGCGTGTGCCCGCCGAAGGGCAGGGGCAGGGGCTGCGGGCCGGACCGGTCTTCCTTGATCGGGGGGCGCAGTCCCTGGGTGCGGTAGCGGTCGTAGGCCGATGTGCTGTCGCTGGCGAACGCGTCGGTGATCGCCCGCACGGGCAGGTCGCCGCCGGCCATCTTGAGGTTTTCCGAGAGCACCTCTTCCGAATCGTCCGCGGCGCCCGAGCCGCGCACCGTCGCGATGCCTTCCGAAATCTTCGTGTCGGACGCGCCGACCGGATCCTTCGAGACCGACAGCACCCGCGCACCCGCGTCCGCCGCCGCCCGGGCGGCCTGGCCGCCGGAGCCGCCGGAGCCGACCACGACCACGTCATAATCCAGCCATTCGATGTCTATCGTCATCGCGAATCCTCTGCCCCGGCCCTTGCGCCGGCATGGAACGAACTGCGGTCGGTATAGCCCGCGAAGACGCATGCGGGCAAATGCACGGGGAAAAGGGTCGTGAGGCGGTTTGACTTTCCGCGCAGGACTAACCCGGAATTCTCTTCGACTCCCTCCCTTGTTACCCCGGATGGAGCGCAGCGGAAATCCGGGGACCAGAGCCTGCCCTGAGCCTGTCGAAGGGGTCGCCCGGCACGGCCTTGCCCTGTGGCCCTGGGCCCCGGATTAAATCCGGGGCGGCAAGGGGTGGGCGTTGGACGGCAGGCCGCTTTCAGGCCGCTGCGTGCTCGACAATGTCAAACTGACTCACTACCGGCAAATGCCGGGGCAGCCCTTCTTGCCGGGGTTACCCCACCCGCTCGATCCAGGTCGCCAGCGCCTTCATGTAGTCCGTCAGGATTTCCCGGGTCGCCTCGTCGGTCAGCGCGCCGGCTTCGTCGAATTTCGTGTGCGCGGCGCCGACGAAGATTTCCGGCCGGTTCATCACCAGGCCCTCCAGGAAAATGAACGACCGGCGCAGGTCGTATTGCGCCCGGGCGGTGCCGAGATTGCCCATCGCCGCGCCCATGACGCCGATCGGCTTGTTCCTGAAGGGCTGGTCCGGCACGCGGGAAATCCAGTCGATGGCGTTCTTCAGCACGCCCGATACGCCGTAGTTGTATTCCGGCGTCGCGATCAGCAGCCCGTCCGCGGCGCGGATCTCCTCTGCCAGCGCGGTCACCACCGCCGGGATCGCCTTCTGCTTCTCGTCGTCGTTGTAGGGCGGGATTTCGCCCAGCCGGCCGAACGCGGCAACGGCAACGCCGTCCGGCGCCACGGTACCCGCCGCCCGGATCAGGCTGGCGTTGAAGGAGCCGGCGCGCAGGCTGCCGGCGATGCCGAGAAGGTTCATGCATTCGCTCCGGGATCGGGAATTCGTCCGCCGTGACCTATCCGGCTTCCGGCAGCCCGGCAAGATTGCCGGCCATCGCCGGAAGGCATGGGCCGGTTGCGGATTTCGCAACCGGAGCGATTTCCGCCGCCGCCCCCAAGGGCGACCCCAAGGGCGGCAGGGCGGGACGGACTGACGCTTCCGCCGGGACTGCGAAGGGTGCTAACGGAGGGCGCCAACCGACAGCGGAGAGATCATGACCGGCGCAGCAACCGCTCCTTCCGACAATCTCAGGACCGGCGGACAAATCCTCGTCGACCAGCTGCGCATCCACGGCGTCGAGCGCGTGTTCTGCGTGCCCGGCGAGAGCTACCTCGCCGTTCTCGACGCCTTTGTCGACGCTCCGGAAATCCACGTCGTCACGGCGCGCCAGGAGGGCGGCGCGGCGATCATGGCGGAAGCCCACGGCAAGCTGACCGGCGCGCCGGGCGTCTGCTTCGTCACCCGCGGGCCGGGCGCGACCAACGCCAGCGCCGGCATGCATATCGCCTTCCAGGATTCGACGCCGATGGTCCTGTTCGTCGGCCAGGTCGCCCGCGCCACGGCGGACCGGGAGGCCTTCCAGGAAATCGACTACCGGCGCATGTACGGCCAGCTCGCGAAATGGGTCGGCCAGGTCGAGGAGCCGGAGCGCATCCCGGAGATGGTCTCGCGCGCCTTCCACACGGCGGTCAACGGCCGGCCCGGCCCGGTCGTCCTCGCCCTGCCGGAGGACATGCTGGTGCAGCGCGCCGGGGTCGGCGACGCGCGCCGCTACCGGGAGATGCAGCCGGCGCCGCCCCCGGAAGACATGGAACGGCTGCGCGGCCTTCTGCTCAGGGCCGAACGGCCGATGGCGCTGCTCGGCGGCGGCGGCTGGGATCGTCGGGCGGTCGCCGGTTTCGAAGAATTCGCAAGGGCGTTCGATCTGCCGGTTGCGGTGTCGTTCCGCTGCCAGGCCTATTTCGACAACCGGCTGGGCCAGTATGCCGGCCATGCCGGGGTCGCCACCGACCCGGCGCTCAACGACCGGATCGCAGCGGCGGACCTGCTGCTCGTCGCCGGCGCCCGCCTCGGCGAGGCGACGACGGGCGGCTATACCATCGTGCGCCCGCCGGTGCCGGAGCAGACGCTCATTCACGTTCATCCCGGTGCGGAGGAACTCGGCCGGGTCTTTCGGCCTTCTCTGGGCATCAATTCCGGGATGAAACATTTTGCGTCGGCAGCCGCGGCGCTGGACGCGCCGGAATCGGTGCCCTGGGGCGCGTGGCGCCAGGCCGCCCGCGACGAGTATCTCGCCTTTCTCAGGCCCCTTCCGGTGCCCGGCGACGTGCAGATCGGCGAGGTCGTCGCCTGGCTGAGCGACCGTCTGCCCGAAGACGCCATCGTCTGCAACGGCGCCGGCAACTACAACAGCTGGCTGCACAGGAATTTCGTCTTCAAGGGCTACCGGACGCAGATCGGCGCGACTTCAGGCTCCATGGGCTACGGCACGCCGGCGGCCGTCGCAATCGCCCTCGCCGAACCGGACCGGGTCGTCGTCAACTGGACCGGCGACGGCTGCTTCCTGATGCACGGCCAGGAACTCGCGACGGCGATGCAGTACGGCGCGAAGGTCGTCAACATCGTCGTCAACAACGGCATGCTGGGCAGCATCCGGATCCACCAGGAACGGGATTATCCGACCCGCGTTTCGGCGACCGCCCTGCGCAACCCGGATTTCGCCGCCCTCGCCGAGGCTTACGGCCTGCACGGCGAGACCGTGCGCACGACCGGCGACTTCGCGCCGGCCTTCGAGCGCTGCATCGCGGCCGGACGGTCCTCGCTGATCGACCTCCAGTTCAGCCCGGACGCCGGCTCGACGACCCGCTCGATCAGCGAGATCCGCGACGCCGCCCTGGCGCGTCTGCGGCCGGTGAGTTGAGGCGGGAGGCCGCCGGCCAAAGCACGGCGAGGCTGACGAAAGACCGTTCCCGCTGTATGAAGGAGGGAAGCCGGGCGGCGACGCCATGCAGCAACGACGGGAAGGAAACGGTCCGATGAGCGATATCGACATTTACAAGACCCAGAATTTCGGCAACAGCAGCGGCTGGGGCCGGGCGCCGGCGCTGCTGATCGTCGATTTCGTCAACGGCTTCACCGATCCGGCGCGCTTCGGCGGCGGCAACATCCAGGAGGCCATCGCGAACACCGCGGTGCTGCTCGACGCCTGCCGCAGCTATGGCCTGCCCATCGTGTTCACCCGGGTCATCTACGCGGACGACGGCGCGGACGCCGGCGTGTTCTGCCTCAAGGCGCCGAGCCTCGTGACGCTGACCGAGGACAATCCGGAGAGCCATGTCGTCGATGCCCTGAAACCGCGCGACGGCGAACTGATCGCGCGCAAGCAGCAGCCCTCGGCCTTCTTCGGCACCAACCTGCATTCGTGGCTCACCATGCGCGGCGTCGACACCATCATCCAGACCGGCTGCACGACCTCGGGCTGCGTCCGCGCCTCGGTTATCGATGCGCTCAGCTACAACTACCGCAACATCGTCGTGACCGACTGCGTCGGCGACCGGGCGATCGGCCCGCACGAAGCCAACCTGTTCGACATGGGCCAGAAATACGCCGACCTGCTGACCTGCGAGGAAACCCTGGCGGCGCTCGCCGGGCTCATGGGCGTCCGGGCGGAGGCGGCGGAGTAAGAGGCCCCGCAACCGCGCAAATTGTGCGGTTCAGGGCTGCGACCCCGGCGTCGACCCGTCCCTCGATACGGCGCTGGCGCGCCTACTCGGGATGAGGGGAATGGTGTTCGAGTTACTCCCTTCCCCTCACCCTGAGTAGCCCCGGATTAAGTCCGGGGCGTATCGAAGGGCCTGCCCTGAGCCTGACGAAGGGGCGTCCTTGTTTGCGTGGGCGATTCCGACCGACGCGAATTCGTTCTACCGAGCCGCCGTCAGCATCGAACTTGCGCGGCGGCCCGCCCGGACGCACCGGGCGTCATACCGCTTCGGCCCATTTCTTCTCGAATTCCCAGACATCCTCGAAACCCATCAGCCGGCTGAAATCCTGAAAGTCGTAAAGCGACGCGCCCGTGCCGATGCTCGATCCGGTCTCACGGATCTGCGCGTAGACCTGGCGCAGCGCCTCGCCCGCCGCCAGGAAGCCGGCTGCCGGATAGATCGCCATCGTGTAGCCGATCGCCCGGTAATCGGCGACCGGCAGGACCGGCGTGCTGCCGCCCTCGACGACGTTGACCAGCAGAGGCTTGCCCCGGAAGGCCTCGCCGATCCGCTGCATCTCCTGTTCGTTCTCGGGCGATTCGATGAACAGGATGTCGGCGCCCGCTTCCGCAAAGGCCGCGCCGCGGCGCAGCGCCTCGTCCAGCCCGTAGAGGCCGCGCGCGTCGGTGCGGGCGACGATCAGGAAATCCCGCGACTCCCGCGAGGCCGCGGCGACCTTAAGCTTGGCGACCGCATCCTCGAGCGGAATCACCCGGCGGCCCGGCGTGTGGCCGCATTTCTTGGGAAACTCCTGGTCCTCGAGCTGGATCGCCGCGGCGCCGGCCGCCTCGTAGCCGCGCACCGTGCGCTCCACGTTGAGCAGGCCGCCATAGCCGGTGTCGCCGTCGGCGATCAGCGGCGTCCCGGTCACGCCGACGAACTGGCCGACCCGGCCGACCATGTCGGTGTAGGTCGCGAGCCCGGCGTCGGGAATGCCGAGATGGCTGGCGACGGTGCCGTAGCCGGTCATATAGAGCGCGTCGAAGCCCATCGCGTCGGCGACGCGCGCCGAGATCATCTCGAACACGCCGGGCAGCGATATCCATTCGCGCCTGCGGATCTTCCCGGCCAGCGCCGCGTTGGCCGCATTCCGGTCTGCCGTCATCGTCACCTCTGCCGATATCCTGCTTCACATTGTGCTGCCGGGCTGTCCGGCCGGCCGAATCTTTGCCGAGCAGCGGGTTCGTATTCCGAATATAGCGCGAAGCTCCGCCCGGCGGAATCCGGACGCACAAGCGGGGGATGCGGCCGAAAAGGCAAGCCTGTCCCCCCTCCCCCAGGGGGAGGGGGATTCGCTGGTGCAAACCGGCTACATGGGTAACAGTCTAGACCGGGGACATGGGTGACAGGTCAGATGATCGGCGAGGAGGGCCTTGCCGATGGTTTGGAAGGAGACCTGTGCTGTGGATGAACGGATGCGTTTTGTGATGGCGGTTGAGGCGGGCGAGGAATCGATGGCCGCGATTTGCCGGCGGTTCGGGGTGAGCCGTGGCGTCGGGTACAAGTGGCTTGGGCGCTATCGGCGGGAAGGCGTCCCGGGGCTTTCGGACCGCTCGCGCGCGCCGCTGCGCCGTCCGCAGTCGTTGTCCGGGGAGATTGCTCAGTCGTGCCTGGCGGTCCGGCGGCGGCATCCGAGCTGGGGTCCGGTGAAGGTGCGGGCGTGGCTGCAGCGTCACGATCCGGGCGTCGCCTGGCCGGCGGCGAGCACGATCGGGGCCCTGCTCGACCGCGAGGGTCTGACGGTGAAGCGCCGCCTGCGCCGTCGCGCGCCGCCCCGCTCGGCGCCGTTTGCGGCGTGCGCGCAGGCCAATGACGTGTGGTGCATCGATTTCAAGGGCTGGTTCCGGACCGGCGACGGGGCGCGGTGCGAGCCGTTGACCCTGTCGGATGCGCACAGCCGCTATCTTCTGCGCTGCCAGGCGGTGGCGCGCGCCGATACCGACCATGTCTGGCCGATCCTGGACGCCGCCTTGCGCGAGTATGGCCTGCCCGTGGCGCTGCGCTCGGACAACGGGCCGCCGTTCGCCTCGACCGGCGCCGGCGGCCTGTCGCGGCTTTCGGTTCTGGCGATCAAGGCCGGCGTGCGGCCCGAGCGCATCGCGCCGGCAAAGCCGCAGCAGAACGGCCGCCACGAGCGTCTGCATCTGACGCTCAAACAGGAGACGGCGAGCCCGCCGGCGCCGGACCTGCGCCGGCAGGCCGGGCGGTTTCGCGATTTCCAGCGGCTCTACAATTTCGAGCGCCCCCATGCCGCGCTCGATCACGACACCCCGGCCGAGCACTACCGTCCCGCCGCACGGCGCTGGGACGGCGTGCTGCGCGAACCGCCCTGTCCGGACGACGCCGAGCGACGCCGCGTGCGCCGCAGCGGCGAGATCAAGTGGAAGGGCAACCTCCTCTACGTCAACCAGGCGCTCGCCGGCGAGGCCGTCGCGCTCATCCAGAACGACGAAGGGCTCTGGCAGGTCCGCTACGGCCCCATCGATCTCGGCCTCGTCGATCATCGCGGCGACCGCCTGCACCGACCCAAAAAGGCCCGTGGACTTGTGGATAACCCCAAGGGGTTACCCACAAACCCACCGGCCCAACAACCAAAACACCCTCTTAACTCAACATGAACAAAAATTGAAACCTGTCACCCATGTCTCCGGTCAGAACTGTTACCTATGTGCCCGGTTGCTCACGCTCAGTGCCCTTTTCGCAGAGGATTCCCGGGGCGCCGCGCAGGCGGAGACCCGGTCAACCCGTCAGCACCGCGCCGACCGCCGGCCGGCCGGCGATGTCGTCGAACCAGGCGGCGAGCGCCGGCCAGGCCGTCCGCCAGTCCTCGCCGGGCAGCTGCCGGTCGAGATGCGCCAGCATGGCCGCGAGCGCGATGTCGCTGCGCGAGAATTGCGCGCCCACGGTGAAGGGCCGGTCGCCCAGCATGGCGGCGGCGGTCGCCAGGCCGTCCCGCACCCGGGTGCGCCGGCGCGCGATCCAGTCCCCGTCCCCTCCAGGGTTATCGGCCGGTTCGCCGCGGGCGCCGGCGATGTAGAGATCGACCGCGGCGGCGTTCACGCCCTCGGTGAGCGCTTCCCAGGTCTTGACCTGGAAGACCTCGGCCGGGTCCGACGGCATCAGGGCGGGCACCGGACGGACGGTTTCCAGATAGTCCAGGATGGTCCGCGGATCGTAGAGCGCGAATCCGCCCCCGAAGCGGACCAGCGGATTCCGGTTCAGCGGGTTCTCCGAAACGCCCTCGCCGGGGCGCCAGGTCATGTCCTCGACCAGCCGGTAGGCCAGCCCCTTTTCGCGCAGCGCGATCAGCACCCGGCTGGTGTCCGGTCCCGGCGCGGGCGAGATCACGGCGATCGGGCCGCCGGGCAGCTGCCCGGCGTCGGCCGGCGTGCGCCCCGGCCCCGGCCCGCTCAACGCCTTGGGCGCCGCCGCTTCCGCAACTGCCGGTTCTTCCTCGTCCTGCCGGCGCGGCGCGGGCACCCCGTTGCCGGCGGCAATCAGTTCGGCATAGTCCCGGCGTTCGAGCAGGAGCGAGGTCGCCGCGCCGAAGACCAGCCCCCAGAAGGGCGCGCCGATGCCGAGCAGGTTGACGTCGACGCCGGGGATCAGGTCGGTCACCGTCACGATCAGGCTAACCGTCGCGCCGATGGCGAAGCGGCCGCCGAAACCGGCGGTGAAGGCCTGCTGCAGCACCGGCAGCATGGCCAGCCCGCCGATGATGTAGATGAAGGATTCCGGCACCGAGAGCGCGAGCTTTGTCACGACCGGCGACAGCAGGCCGAAGGCGACCGCCAGCGCCGCCCACAGATAGGCGCCGACGAAATGGAAGCGCACCGGGCCGGACGAGGACAGGATCGCGTTGACCGGCCCGGTCATGCAGGTGTTGACGCTGCCATAGGCGCCGAACAGCAGCGAGCCGGCGCCGCACATGAAGGTGCTGGTGTTGGTCGGCGGGTCGTGGCCGGCGACGCGCAGGATGGCGATGCCCTGGGCGTTCTGCAACGCCAGGACGGAAACGAGCAGCGGCAGGACCAGATCGAGCAGCGCGGCCTTCGAGAACACCGGGTGGATGGCCTCGGGCCGGGCGGTCTGCAGCGTCAGTTCTCCCTGGAGCGCGAACTGGCCGCCCTCGGCCGCCATGTAGCCGGCGGCGAGCAGCGCCATCAGCACCGGCGGTAACACGCGCGCCACCGGCTTCCAGAAGGAAAACACGACCCAGGCGATCAGCGCGGCCAGCGCGATCTTCAGCTCCTTGTCGAATGCGTCGACCGCCAGGAGGCCGAATTTCAGGAATACGCCGGCGACCATGGCCATGACGATCGGCTGGGGCACGAAGCGCATGATCGCCTTGAAGCCGCCGCTGAGGCCGAGCACGACCATCACGGCGCCGGTCACCATGTAGGCGCCGACGATTTCCGCGAAGGGGTATTTGAGCAGGGCCTGGCCGGCGATGGCCGTGCCGGAGATCGTCCAGGCGAAGGCGAGCGGCTGCTTGTAGAGCCAGCTCATCGCGAAGGTGATGGCGCCGCCGGCGGCAAAGCCGATGAAGATCCACGACGAGAGGGTTTCGGTCGAGAGCCCGCCGGCAATCCCGATCGTCAGGATCAGCGCGACCGGGCCGGTCGAGGCGAAGAGAAACGCGACGACGGCGTTCGCCAGATGGTGCGGGCGGACGGCCAGCAGCGTCTCGGCGACGTTCGGGCGATCGGGTTCGGGCGGTTCAAACACAGGACGCGGCAGGCTCGCTCGGATTTTTTCGCACCGCCTGGATTAGCGGCGCATGGCGGGCGCACGTTAGCGGCGGCGGCAACGGCCGGTCAACGCGCCGGATCGGTCCGCCGCGGTGCGGGGACCGGGCCCGGGAACCGGACCGGGAGATTGGACCTGCCGGCGGACTGGCCCTATTCTGCCGGCGCAAATCGAACGGATCCGGGGAGGGCGACATGGCAGTCGGCACGCTCGACAAAGAGGCTGCAACGGAGATTCCGTCCCACGACGAAATCGTGGCGCGCGCCGAGCGGGTCGCGATTGCGCTCCGCGACAACGCGGCCGAGGCCGACGATCTGCGCCGGGTGCCCGACGACTCGGTCCGGCTGATGAAGGAACAGGGCCTGCTCAGGGTTATCCAGCCGCGCCGGGCCGGCGGCTGGGAAATGTCGATGCGCGCCCATCTCGACGTCATCGGCGCGCTGGCCGAGGGCTGCGGCTCGGCCGCCTGGGTCGCCGGCGTCGCCCACGCGCACAGCTGGATGCTCGGGCACTTCCCGGAGCAAGCGTTGCAGGACGTCTATGGCGCGAACCCGACAAACCTGGTCGCCGCCGTGATCGGGCCGCGCGGCCGGGCGGTGCGCCACGCCGACGGCAGCCACACGCTCGAGGGGTTCTGGCCCTTCGGCTCCGGCTGCCACCATGCCGACTGGCTGATCCTCGGCGCCGAGGTCTTCGACGAGGCCGGCGCGCTGATCGAACCCGGCGATTTCGTCGTTCCGGCCGGCGATGTCGAGATCCGCGACGACTGGTATGTCGCCGGCCTCCAGGGCACCGGCAGCAATTCCCTGACCTGCAAGGGCCTGAAGATTCCGGCGCACCGGTTCCTCTCGCTGCTGAAGCTGATCGACCTCGATACGCCGGGCCTGGAAGGCTATGACGGCTGGCTCTACCGGGGAGAGGCCGTACCGGTGCTGGCGCTCTGCATCACCGGCAGCGCGCTCGGGATCGCCCGCGCGGCCCTGCCGGAATATCTCCGCGTCGTGCCCGGCAAGGCGCTGGCCTACACCGAGTATACGGCCGAATCCTTCGTCGGCACCCAGATCAACCTCGCCGAAGCGGCGACCCAGATCGACTGTGCCCATTTCCTGCTCTACCGCGTCGCCGACGATATCGACCGCTATGCAAAGGCGGGCGAGCGGATGCCGATGGAAATGCGCGGCCGCATCCGCATGGATTGCGCCCAGGGCGTGCGTTTCTGCATGGAGGCCGTGGACAAGCTGTTCCACTCTTCGGGCGGCTCGGGCCTGTCGCTCAAGGGCTCGTTGCAGCGCGCCTGGCGCAATCTGCACGCCGTCAACATGCACGGCCTGCTGGCCCACGACCCGAGCGCCGAGATCTATGGCCGGGTCCTGTTCGGCCAGGAGCCGAATACCCTGATTATCTGAGCCGCGCGGCCTTCGGACCGCGTGGCGGGGCCGGCGGTCGTGCGGGCCTATCCCGCGGTGTAGCCGCCGTCGGCGTAAAGAATGTGCCCGGTATAGAAGTCCGACGCCCGCGACGCGAGGAACAGCAGCGGGCCGGCCAGATCCTCCGGTTCGCCCAGCCGCCCTTTCGGGACCCGGGTGAGGAACCCGTCCCGCACCTTTGCCGCCTCCGGCGTGTCCTCGAACATCCAGGCGGTCAGCGGCGAGCGAAAGACCGTCGGCGCGATGGCGTTGACGGTGATGCCGGTCGGGCCCAGCTCGCAGCCCAGCGCCCTGGTGATCCCGTCGACCGCCGCCTTGGAGGCGCAATAGGCGGTATAGCCGGCCGGGTGGCCGAGCAGGCCGCGCGCCGACGAGACGAGAACGATCTTTCCGCCGCCGCCCTGCGCCTTCATCTGCCGCGTCGCGGCGCGGGCCAGCAGCCAGGACTGGGTGACGTTGGCGTCCATGACGCCGGCGAAGGTGCCGGGTTCCATCTCCTCGATCTTCGCCACCTTGTTCATGCCCGAGGCGACGACCAGGATATCGAGACGGCCATGCGCCTCGACGGCCTGCGCGACGATTGCGTCGACGGCGGCTTCGGACTCCGGGCGGGCGTTCACGGTCGCGACATCGGCGCCGAGATCGCGGCATTCGCCGGCGACCGCTTCCAGCGCCGGTGCGTTGCCCGCGACCAGCGTCAGCCGGCAGCCGGATGCGGCCAGGGTCTGCGCGGCGACCGCGCCGAATGCGCCGGACGCGCCGGTTATCAGCGCCGACTTTCCGGCGACATCGAAGATGTCCGACGGCTTCATCGCGCGCCGTCCGGATAGGGGATCACCACCAGCATCCTGCAGGTGTGATTGGATCGGTTCTCGATCTTGCGCACTTCGCCCGGCGCAACCGTGCAGGAATCGTAGCGGCCCAGGACTGTCTCTTCGCCGTCGACGATCACGGTCATCTCGCCGTCCAGTACGACATAGACCTTTTCGAAGGGCGTGGCGTCGGGGCCAGCGCCGCCGCCGGGCAGGAACTGGGACAGGCCGACCCACTGGTTTTCCGGTCCGCCGTCCTCGAACCCCTGGAGCCGCAGACCGACGACACCCCAATGATTGGGCGCCTCATAGGGTAGGGCATCCTCGAAACGCTTGACGTGCATCACGCCGCCTCCCCCGTTTCGATCCGGTAATTGCCCGAGCGGTCGACGATGGCGACCAGCCGGACGATGCAGCCGTCGCCCTTTTTCCAGCGCCACGGGAAGGCGGCGAAGGTCACCCGCATGCCGGTTACCTTGTCGATCTCGCCGCCGACATTCTCGATGCCGCAGATGCCCTGGGAGAGAATCGCCCGGTGGCACGGTTCCCAGTGCGGAAAATCGTCGAGCACCTTGCGGCCGGTCTCCTCCTCGTATTCGCGGACGATGTGCGGCATCAGCCCGTTCGGCCAGCCCGGGCCGTGCGGCGCGATTGCCGTTCCGAGCGGATGGTCGAGCGCCTGCGTATCCGTGCCGACCATCTTGACCTTCCTGGCGGCGAACCATTCGCCGGCCTCCTTGTAGAAGCCGGGCGAGTAGGCATAGTAGGTCTGGTTGTCGCCGTAATGCTTGTGCCAGCCGGTGTTGACGATGACGATGTCGCCCTCGCGGATCGCCGGTCGCGCCTTCTCCAGATCGTCCGCGGTAACCACCTCCCAGCGCTCCTTGGGGATCGACACCACGACACCGGTGCCGAAAAAGTGCGGCAGGGGCACCTCGTCCATGAAGGCCGTGCCTTCGACGACATGGCCGGGGGCGTCGATATGGGTGCCCGAATGCATCACCGTCGTGATGCGCTGGGTCAGCACCCCGGATTTCGCCATGCTGTGCAGGCGTTCGATCTTCACGTCCTCGAAATAGGGCCAGCAGGGCTGGCCGAGCCCCCAGCGGTGGCTCAGGTCGTAGAACTCCAGACCCATGTCGTTGTCGAGATTCTCCTGGTAGTCGGCGCCTCTTATGGTGATCGTCATGGTGCGGCCTCCCTGCCCGCCGGTTCGATGTACCGAATAACGATACAATTGTATTGTATTATGATGCAATATCGCTGTATCCTCGGGCCGTCAAGAGAATTGTACGCAACAGCGATGGCGCGGCGGGCCGGATCATGGCGGAAACCCGGAGCATCCAGGTTATTGCGCGCGCTGCCGACATTCTGCGCGCGCTCAAGGCGGACAACCGGGGGCTGAGCCTGGGCCGGATCGCCGGGCGGGTCGGCCTCCCGCGGTCCACCGTCCAGCGCATCGTCAACGCGCTGGTTGCGGAACAGCTCGTCGCGCGGAACACCGTCTCCGGCGGCTATCAGCTCGGCCCGGAGATCCTCGCGCTGGCTCAGGCCGGCCGGAAGGACATTTCCGGCGCACTCCGGCCGGTCGTCGAGGCGCTCTCGCGCGATACCGGCGAAACCGTCGATCTGGCGCTGTTCAGGGACGACGGCATGGTCTTCATCGATCAGGTCGTCGGCGCCCAGCGGCTGCGCGCCGTCTCCGCCATCGGCGAGACCTTTCCGATGACGGTCACGGCCAACGGCAAGGCCGCCCTGGCCTGGCTCGACGACGGCGCCGTGACGCGCATCGCCGATGCCGAGCGCCGGGCGCCGGGGGACGGCGTGACGGTCGAGGCCCTGCGGTCGGAAATCCGGGCGATCCGCGCCTGCGGGTATGCCCTCGACCTCGACGAACATACGGCGGGGATCTCCGCCGCCGGCATCGCCTTCAGGATTCGCGGCGCCGTGTACGCCGTCTCGATCCCCGCGCCGTCCCAGCGCTTCCGGAGCAAGCGGGAAACGCTGCTGGAAAAGCTCATCGCCGCCGGGGCGGCGATCGCGCGCCTGCTTCCCGAAGCCGAATTCCTCCGGGAACAATCCGGATAAGACAGGGTTCCGGGCGGCCCTGCGCCGGCTATTTCCTGTCGAAGCGGATGTCCTGCTTTTTCAGGAAGGCTTCGATGCCGCGCCTTGCCTCCTCGCTGGTCTGGGACAGGGCGCTGGCGACATTTTCGGTGAAACTGCCGGCCATGCGGTCCATGTCGGCGATGCGCGGCAGAGCGTTGATCATCATGTAGTTGCTGATCTTCGCGTTGCCGGCGATGTCGTCGGCCAATGCCATCGCCTTGTCGAAGGCCGTCCCGGCCGGCTCGATATAGTGGCCGAGGCCGAGGCGCAGGCCCTCCTCGGCGTCGTAGCGCCGCCCGGTCAGCATCATCTCGCGCATCCGGTCGGCGCCGATGATGCGCTGGACCCGGACGCTGGCGCCGCCGCCGACATAGATGCCGCGCCGGCCCTCGGGCAGCTGGTAGAAGGCCGACGGTTCCGAGACCCGGACATGGCAGGCCGTCGCGATCTCCAGCCCGCCGCCGATCACGCCGCCCTGCATCGCCGCGACGACCGGCACCGGGCCGAATTCCAGCAGGTCCAGGGTCTCGTGCCAGAAGCGCGAATGGAGCACGCTGTCGAAGGGCGGCCGGTCCTTGTGCTCGGCAAGGTCGAGGCCGGCGCAGAAATGGTTGCCGGCGCCGCGCACTACGATAGCGCTGGTCTCCTGCGGATCGAGGGCGTCGACGAAGGCGCGGATATCTCGGATCAGCCCGTCGCAGACCGCGTTGCGCTTCTCCTCCCGGTCCAGGGTCAGAACGGCGATCCGCTCCTGCCGGGAAACGGTGACATAGTCGGTGGCGTAAACCTGTTCCATCGGGCGCCCGCTCGTTCGTGCCGGTTCAGGGGCACAGCCTATAGACAATGCCGCCGCGGGTGAGAAGGGGCGTGCCGGGGGAACGGCGTTTCAAAGTAAAGCGGATGGCGGTCGTCGTGTTCTTCGCCCTCCCTCTATGCCACCCCGGATGGAGCGCAGCGGAAATCCAGGGTCCAGAGCCACACGCAAAGGTCTTTCAAGTCGCTCCCGGGCCCCGGATCAAGTCGGGGGCGGCGATTTTTGATTAAATTGTAAAAAATGCCGCCGAACCGAAGCGGGGCCGGCGTTTGAGCCGGTATTCGGCTCCGGTCGTGGAATTCGTGTGTGTGCGTTTCAAGCAGGCAGTTTTTATATAATCATTCTTAAATTTGGTCAGTGCGGCCGCGCCGGCGGCGTCAATACAGCAGCCCCGGCAGCCACAGGGCGAGGCCGGGGAGGAGGACGAGCAGGACGACGAGCGCCGTATCGGCGAACAGGAAGGGCACGATGCCGCGATAGACGGCGCCGAGGTCGATATCCGGCAGCTGGGCCCGGATGACGAAGATGTTCATCCCGACCGGCGGCGTGATCAGGCCGGCCTCCGCCACGACGACCACGAAAATGCCGAACCAGACCTTGTCGTAGCCGATGCCCTCGGCGAGCGGCAGGAAGACCGGCACCGTGATCAGGATCATGCTGAGCGAATCGAGGAAGCAGCCGAGCACGAGATAGACCGCCAGCATGAGCAGGATGACCAGCCAGGGATGCAGCGAGCCGGCGCCGAACAGGTCTGTGACCGCCTTCGGCAGCTGGGTCAGGACGATGAATTCCTTGAACAGGAAGGCGCCGAGCACGATGAAGAACAGCATGGCGGTGGTCGAGACCGTCTCGGCCAGGCTGGCCCGGAATCCCGCCCAGTCGAGGGTCCGGGTCGCGGCGGCGATGGCGATGGCGGTCAGCGCGCTCACCGCGGCCGCCTCGGTCGGGCTGAACACGCCGAGATAGATGCCGCCGACCGCGATGCCGAACAGCAGGACGATCTTCCACAGGCCGAACAGGGGCAGCAGCCGCTCGGCGAGCGCCAGGCCGGGCATTTTCGGCACCCGGCCGGGCGCGACCCAGCCGATGATCGCGATCACGAGGACGTGCAGGGCCGCGAGCGCGAGGCCGGGCAGCAGGGCGGCGGCGAACAACTCCGGCACGCCGGCCTCGGCAATGATGGCGTAGAAGATCAGGATGACCGAGGGCGGGATCAGGATGCCCAGGGTGCCGCCGGAGGCCACGGTGCCGGTCGCCAGCTTCTCGTCGTAGCCGAACTTGCGCATTTCCGGGATCGAGACGCGCGACATGGTGGCGGCGGTGGCCAGCGACGAGCCGCAGATCGCGCCGAAGCCGGCGCAGGCGCCGATCGTGCCCATGGCGAGCGCGCCGCGCAGGCCGCTGAACAGGGCGTTGGCCGCCCGGTACAGGTCGCCCGACATGCCGGAGCGGGTCGCGACGACGCCCATCAGGATGAACAGCGGCACGACGGTGAGCCCGTAGGCGTCCTCGCCGACCAGGTAGGAGGAGGTTTCGCCCGCCGCCAGCCCGGCGTTGCGCCAGCCGTCCATGACCGTGTAGCCGAGCAGGCCGGTGATGCCGAGGGCGGCGCCGACCGGAATCCGGATCAGGATCAGCCCGAAAACCGCCAGCAGACCAAGGACGCCGTAGACCTCATCCGGCATCGGGAATCGCCCGAATCCGTCGGTTTCCGGTTTTTGAACGATTCATCGTCAATACGCGGTCAGAGTGCGGCGCCGCCGCCTTGGTCCGGCGGCCCGCGGCGCAGCCAGTGGACAGCGACCGCCACGCCGGCGAGCGCGGCGCAGCCGAGGCCGATCAGCATGGGCAGCCAGAACCAGAAGCGGTTGATGTCCAGCGACATCGTGTTTTCGCCGAATTCGAGCTTTTCCAGCGCGACCGGCAGCGCCTCGAAGAAGGAGACCGCCAGGAAAACGATGATCAAGAGCAGGCCGATCCAGCGCATCGCCCGGATCGGCCGGGCCGGTGCGATCTGGTCGATCAGGTCGACCGCGACATGCTCGTCGCGCAGGGTGACCGCGGGCAGGGCGATGAAGATGCAGGTCGCGAACGCCCACACCATGATGTCGACATCGTTCTCCCCGGTCCAGTTCGCGACGTAGCGCAATGTCACCGAAACCGTGGTGAACAGCATCATGAACACAAGGAACAGGGCGGCGGCGAGGGAAAACACCCCCGCCGCCCGGTTTAGCCCGGTCGGCGGCCCGGCTTGATTTTGGGACAAGAGCCGGAGTCCGACCGCTTTGCGCCTGAACGGCGGCCGGCGCTAGTTCCGCAGGAAGTTGCGCGAGGTCTTTTCGTGCTTCGCGGCCAGCGACTTCATCATGGTGTAGACCGCGCGCGCCGGCAGGCCCTTCTTCTCCAGGGCGGCGATCCGGGCCTCGGTCACCTTCGCGCCGACGTCGCGGAACTTCTTCGCCTCCGCATCGGACAACTGGATCGGTGTCATACCGGCCTTCATCATGATCTTCTTGCCGATCGCGTCCAGCTTGTCCCACTCATGGCCGATTTCCTTCTCGCGGCCGGTCACCGTGTCGTCGATGACCTTCTTCAGCTTGGCCGAAAGGGAATCGTACCGCTTGGCGTTCATGTTGACCGAGAAGCTGGCGACATAGCTGTACATCTCGGTGGTGTATTTGGTCACCGGCCCCATGCGGAAGGCGATGCCGGCGCCGCCATAGTCGATGAACGCGCCGTCCAGCGTGCCCTTCTGCATCTGCTCGACGATCTGGGTCGGCGGCAGGCCGCGCGGCGTGGCGCCGAGCGCGCGGATGAAGTCGCGGATCGTCTGGGAGGCGAAGCGCAGGCGCAGCCCTTTCATGTCCGCGGTCGTGCGCACCGGCTTCTTGGCCGTGTGGATGTTGCCCGGCTGGTGGGTCAGCAGCACCAGCACCTTCACGCCCTTGTGCTCCCTGTCGAGATACTTGGCGCGCAATCCCGCATCGTTCAGCACCTTGGTGCCGATTTCCGCGCTGCCGATCAGGAACGGCATGTTGGACATCTCGGTCAGCGGGAAGCGGCCGGGCGTGAAGCCGTGGACCGACCAGGTCACGTCGGCCCGGCCGGTGCGGGCGATGTCGTAATATTTCGGCGGCGGGCCCATCTGGGCGCCGGGAAAGAGCTTGAAGGCGATCTCGCCGCCGGATTTCTGCTCGACTTCCTTGGACCAGCGGGCGAGCCACTGGGAGAACGAGTGTTTCGGCGTCACGAAATGCGCCAGCTTCATCTCGATCTTGGCGCTGGCCGATGCGGACCAGAGGACCGCGCCGGCGAGGGCCGCAACGGCGGCCGCTGTTTTCAGATGATGCATGTTTTTCCTCCCGTCGCGCCCGGGCACCGTTGCCCGTACAGGCGCTTTGCAGATTTCAGCCGGACGCCGGCAACGGTCCGGACACCGGCAGGCGGCGTGCGCTCAACCGTCCAGCAACGGCATGCGATCCAGCCATTTCTCCACGTCCGCCGGATCGTCGAACAGGGTTTCCAGTTCCGCCTTCGCCGTGGACCGGGTCTGTCTTGCCGACTGTACAACAGACGGATCGTAGCCTTCCACCCTCGTGCTGATTTCCAGCCGGATGCCGTTGTTGTCGTAGAAGTAGACGGAGAGGAACCCGTCGCCGAGGTCGATCGGCTCGGTGATCTCAACGCTGCAGGCCCGGACATGGGCGCGGATTTCGTCGAAGCGCCGGTGCGGCGTGTGGAACGCGACATGCTGCATGCCGCCGATATGGTCGCGGTTGGCCTGCGGCACGCCTTCCGGATACTCGAACACGGCGAACAGCGAATCGTTGCCCATGTCGAAAAAATAATGGCGCAGCTGGTCGTAGGGCGGCTGGCCGCGGTCGGCGGCGTAGGGCACGCGGCGGACGTGCACCAGCTGCATGCGCAGCACCCGCGTATAGAAATCCAGCGTCCCTTCGAGGTCGTCGGTGACGATCGCCAGATGGTCGATGCCGCGCAGCGGCATGCCGGCCGGCGCGCTTGCGTCCGCGGTATCGCGGACCGATTGTGGCGTTCCGTCCATTTTCTTCACCTGTGCTATGGCCGGCAATCCGGCTTGCGCTTACGGTAGACCGGGGAAAGCCTAGGAGTCCCGGCGATTTCAGTCAAATGGCCGTTCCGGTTCATGGCTCGCCCTTCGCAACCGGGCGGACCGTCGATACCGGGCGTCCGCAGGGCGATGAGCCGGAAAAATGGCCAGCGAAAGGCCAGCGAAAGGGGAAGCCATGTTGATCGGCAAGGCGCGTCCGCTCAGAAGCGCAATCTGCACGGCGGACGAGACCAGCATCGCGGTGCGCGGGCGCGACCTGTGCGGCGACCTGATGGGCGGCCTGTCCTTCACGGAGTTTTTCCTGCTTCATCTGACCGGCAAGGCGCCGAGCGCGGACCAGGCCTTTTTCCTCGACGCCATGCTGGTCGGCCTCGCCGAACACGGCGTGACGCCGAGCGTCCAGGCGGCGCGCATGACACTGGCCGCCGCCCCGGAATCGCTGCAGGGCGCGGTGGCGGCCGGGATCGCCGGCGCCGGCTCGGTGGTCCTCGGCGCGGCGGAAGAGGCGGGCCGGCTGCTGGTGCGGGGCGTTGCCGAGGCGGGCGAGGAGGCGGATGTGGACGCCTTCGAAACCGCCGCACGGCGCATTGCAGAGGAAATCCGCGCCGCGCGCCGGCCGATTCCCGGCTTCGGCCATCCGCTGCACAGGCCCGACGATCCGCGGGCGACGCGCCTGCTCGCGCTGGCTCACGACCGCGGCGCGGCCGGCCATCACACCCGCTTTCTCGAAATCCTGGCGCCGGTCGTGAACGAGGTCTGGCAGCGCACCCTGCCGGTCAACATCAACGGCGCGATCGCCGCCATCATGCTGGATCTGGAATTTCCGATGGAGGCCCTGCGCGGCGTGCCGATCCTGGCGCGAACCGCCGGCCTGCTCGGCCATCTGTACGAGGAGAGCCAGCGGCCGATGGGCTTCCTCCTCGCCCACCATGCCGAGGCGGCGGTCGAGTATGACGGCGCGCCGCCGCCGGATAAAACGGCGAAGCGGGAATGACCGGCCCGTGACAGGCTTCCTGCACAATCCCGCGGTCGAAACCCGGGATCCGGCGGAACAGGCGTTACAAGATGCCGCCCGCTATCCCGAGCAGATCGCCTATCTGCTTGAAAGGTCGGACTTTTACCGGGCCAAGCTGGCCGACGCCGGCATTTCCAGCGTTGCGGACGCCGGCGGCCTCGACAATATCGCCAACCTGCCGTTCACGGAAAAGGACGAGCTGCGCCGGAGCCAGGCGGACCATCCGCCGCTCGGCAGCCATGTCGCCGCCTCGTGGGACGACATTATCCGGGTCTATTCCACCAGCGGGACCAGCGGCGACTCCTGCTACATCGCGATCACGCCGGCCGACCTCGACGTCTGGACCGAAATCTCGGCGCGCAGCTACGCCGCCTGCGGCATCCACCGCGGCCGCCGGGTGGTGCACAATTACGGCGCCGGCCCCTTCGTGGCCGCTGCCGCCACGGACATGCTGACCCGCAACCGCATCGCCCACATCCCGGTCGGCACGGGCAATACCGAGCGCTACGTCGCCGGCATCCGGAAAATGGGCGCGACCGCGATCATGGCGACGCCCTCCTTCGCCCTGTACCTGATCGACTGGCTCGAGGAACGCGGCATCGCGCCCCGGTCGCTGGGCATCGCGCGCATGGCGGTCGCCGGCGAACCCGGCGGCGGCGATCCGGTCATCCGCAGCCGGATCGAGACGGCGTTCGGCTGCACGGCCAGCGAGGCGATGGGCATCGGCGACATTTCGATCACCCTGTGGGGCGAATGCGAAGACCAGGGCGGCATGCATTTCAGCGGCCGGGATTTCGTCCATGTCGAGCTGATCGATCCGGAGAGCGGCGCGGCGTTGCCCTTCGAGGACGGCGCCGAGGGCGAACTGGTCTACACGGCGCTGCAGCGCGAGGCGATGCCGCTGCTGCGCTTCCGGAGCCGCGACCATGTCACGGTCAATGCGAAGCCCTGCGCCTGCGGCCGGACGAGCGTGCGCGTGCGCTGCATCGGGCGGACGGACGACATGCTGATCGTGCGCGGCGTCAACCTGTTCCCGTCGGCGTTGCGGGCGGTCGTGAACCGGTTTGCGCCCCATGTCGGCGAGGTCGTGATGATCCGCCCCAGGACCCGCGGCGTGATGCAGGAACCGCCGTTGCCGGTGGCGATCGAACTGGCCGCCGGCGCGGAGCCGCCGCCGGACCTTGCCGAGCGCATCCGGGCGGCGATCCGCAGCGAACTGATCGTCGCGACCGAGATCGAACTCGTGCCGCACCTGTCGCTGCCGCGCAGCGAATACAAGAGCCGGCTGGTCGATTTCGGCGCGGCCGGATAGCCATGCACCGCAATAGTTCAGGAGACGAGCCCGTGAACGCACCCGTCACCCTGCCCGACCACCGGACCGGCGCCGTCGAGTCCGGCGACGTCACGATCTTCTACCGGCATTTCGGCGCGCCCTGTTCTGATGCAGGGGCCGGCACGCCGATGATCGTTCTGCACGGCCAGTCCTACTTCTCCTACGACTGGATCGGCATCGCCGACGAGCTGGCCCGCGATCCGGAAGGCGGGCCGGATGGCGGCCGCGAGATCGTCGCCATGGACATGCGCGGCTTCGGCAGCTCCGGCTGGAGCCCGAGCCAGGCCTACAAGGTGCAGGACTTCGCCGCCGACGTGCTGGCGGTGGCCGACAGCCTGGGCTGGGACCGCTTCGTCCTCGCCGGCCATTCGATGGGCGGGCGCAACGCCACCTACACCGCCTCGGCCCATCCGGACCGGGTCGAGACGCTGATTTTGATTGATTACTCACCAACCAACGCGAAGGTGGGGTCGATGCGGGTGATGAACCAGTCGGTCGACATGCCCGAATCGTTTTCGGGATTGGACGAGGCGCTGCGCTATTTCGGCCTGGATCCGGCGACGGTGGATGCCGGCAAACGCGCGCGGTTCGCGGCCTATCTCGGCACCTTCGGCGGCAACTACACCGTGTCGCGCGACCCCTATTTCCGGGAGGTTTTCCGCAAGACCCGCGACGAGGGCATCAAGCCCGACCACGGCGCCGACCTGTGGGAATGCCTGGGCCGGGTTTCCTGCCCGATCCTCGCGGTGCGCGGCCGGCAGTCCGACATGTTCGCGCCGGAGACGGCGGAAAAGGTCAGGGCCACGAACGCCAACGTCACGCTGGTCGAGGTCGAGGGCGGCCACAACGTCCCCGGCGACAACCCGGCCGGCCTGATCGCGGCGCTGCGCCCGTTCCTCGCGGGCCGGACCGCGGACGCCTGAGCCTGGCCCTGGCGCCGCCCGCCGGCCGCTTTCGCAGCGCGGCGCACATTCCTGTATACATCACGCGGAATTTCAGGGGCGCCGCCGACCGGAATCGGCGCCGAATTCCGGCATACATCGCGCCTGTTTCATCAAAATACTGTATACTGAATTCCGAAAGGACGGATGGTCCTTTGTGTACATCCCGCCGGCCCGGCGCCGCGTCAGGTCCAGACGTCCTTTGCGACCGTTACGATGGCTTCCAGCTTGGCCCGCTCGTCCGCTTCGCGCACCGGGTTGCCGGCGACCGTCGAGGCGAAACCGCATTGCGGGCTCAGTGACAGGCGCTCGCGGTCGATATAGCGCGCCGCCTCGTCGATCCGGCGTTTCAGGTCGCCCGCCGCCTCGAGGTCCGGGACTTTCGAGCTGACAATGCCGAGAACGACGCTCTTGTCGTCCGGAACATGGCGCAGGGGCTCGAATCCGCCGGACCGCTCCGTATCGTATTCCAGCATGAAAACATCGACCTCAACGTTTTGGAACACTCGTTCGGAAATCAGGTCGTAACCGCCTTCGGAGAGCCATTTTCCGCGGAAATTGCCCCGGCACATATGCATGCCGGCAACCGTATCGCCCCGCCCGCGCACGGCGGCGTTCATCGCCTCGATATACAGGCTCAGCAGCCGGTCGGGATCGCCGCCCAGGGCGCGCACCCGCGCGCACACCGCCGGGCTGCCGAGCATGATGAGCGGCACCTCGTCAAGCTGGACATAGCGGCAGCCCAAAGCGGCAAGATCGGCGATTTCCTGCCGGAAAATCGCGCACAGATCATCAAAAAACGACTCGTCCGTGGCGTAGCCCGAACCTTCGATCGTTTTCGACAGGCGCCAGAAATGCAGGGTCGACGGCGACGGCATGGTGATCTTCGGCTCGGCGGTTTTCGCCGCGGTCTTGAGAAAGGCGAACTCTTCCGTCGAAATCGGCGCCGCCTTGCGCAACGGGCCGACGCAATCGGCGGCGATGAACTCCTGCTCCGCGCCGGCGTCGTCGTGGAAGGTGAACAGGGACGGCGCGACATCGAATCCGTCGATCGCATCGACCCAGTGGCCCCAATAGGATTTGCGGCGATACTCGCCGTCGGTCACCATTTCGAGGCCCAGGCCCTCCTGCATCGCGACGACATCGCGGATCGCCGCCCGCTTGGCGGCCTCGAAAGCGTCGTCGCCGATCTCGCCGGCGCTGTGGGCCTTGAAGGCGTCCTTGAGCGCCCGCGGGCGCAGCAGGCTGCCGATATGCTCGGCGCGGAACGGCGGGTTGCGTCTTGCTTTCGTCGGCGCGGTCATGGGTACGGCCTCGTTTCGAATGTTGTTTAAGGAACGATCATTAATGTCGCCAACGGCTGGCAGAGCGCAAGAGGCCCGCCGGCCTAGCCCCCGACCCAGGCGATGCGCAGCATGTTGGTGGCGCCGGGGGTGCCGAAGGGCATGCCGGCGGTGATGACGATCGCCTGGCCGGCCTCGGCAAACCCGTGCGTCTTCGCCATGTCGACCGCGTAATCGACCATCTCCTCGACGCTGTTGGCGTCGTGGGAGAAGAAGCAGGACACGCCCCAGGCGAGCACCAGCTTGCGCGCCGTCCGGTCGCTGCCGGTCAGGCACAGGATCGGCGCCGCCGGCCGGGCGCGCGAGGCGCGCAGCGCCGTCGAGCCGGACATGGTGTAGGTGACGATCGCCGCGGCGCCCACGGTATCGGCGACCTGCCGGGCCGCCGCCGTGATCGCGTCCGACGCCGTCGGATCCGGGATCGCGGCGCCGGCGTCGATCACGCTGCGCCAGGTCGGGTCGGCCTCGGTCCGGCGCACGATCCGGCTCATGACATCGACCGAGCGGACGGCATGGCGGCCGACCGCAGTTTCCGCCGAGAGCATCACCGCGTCCGCGCCTTCGTACACGGCATTGGCGACATCGGAGGCCTCGGCGCGGGTCGGCGTCGGCGCGGCGACCATCGACTCCAGCATCTGGGTGGCGACGATGACCGGCTTGCCGGCCGCCCGGCAGGCCCGCACGATCCGTTTCTGGACGCTCGGCACCTCCTCCGGCGGCAGTTCGACGCCGAGATCGCCGCGCGCCACCATGACGGCGTCCGACAGGTCGACGATCTGGGCCAGGTTTTCGAGCGCCGACGGTTTCTCAATCTTGGCCAGCACGCTCGCCCGGTTGCCGGCCAGCGTGCGCAGCTCGGCGACGTCATCCGGCCGCTGCACGAAGGAGAGCGCGATCCAGTCCACCCCCTGGTCGAGCGCGAAGGACAGATCCATGCGGTCCTTCTCCGTCATCGCCGACAGGGGCAGCATCGCGCCCGGCAGGTTGACGCCCTTGCGGTCGCCGATCGGGCCGCCGGCGAGGACCGTCGCCGCGATATGGCTATCCGAACAGTCGGCGATCTCGAGCCGCAGCCGCCCGTCGTCGACCAGCATCTGCTGGCCCGGCGCCACGGCGCGGTAGACCTCCGGATGGGGCAGGCAGACCCGGCCGGCGTCGCCGGGCGCCGGGTCGGTATCGAAACGGAAGGCCGCGCCCTCGGACAGATCGACCGGGCCGGCGGCGAATTCGCCGATGCGGATTTTCGGCCCCTGCAGGTCGGCCATGATGCCGATCGGCCGCTGGACCTCCCGTTCGACCGCCCGGACGGCGCGGATGCGCGCCCGGTGGTCCTCGCGGCCGCCATGGCTGAAATTGATCCGGAACACCGCGACGCCCGCATCGTACAGCGCGCGTACGGTCTGGGGTTCGCTGCTCGCCGGGCCCAGCGTCGCGACGATCTTGGCGTTGGCGCGTAATCTCGGCATTGCGTTCTGCGCTCCCGGCCCGCCCTGGCGGCCGGTTCGTCCCACGATCGGGCCACGATCGGGCCGGCGGCCGGTCAGGCGATCAGAATCGCCCGGAAATCGTTGACATTGGTGTGCGTCGGCCCCGTGACGACGAGGTCGTCCAGGGCATCGAAGAAGCTCCAGGCGTCGTTGTCGGCCAGAAATGCGGCCGGACGCAAGCCCCGTTGCCTGGCCCTGTCCGCCGTGTCGGGCCGGACGACGGCGCCGGCATTGTCCTCACTGCCGTCGGCGCCGTCGGTATCGGCCGCCAGCGCCCACACGCCCGGCATGCCGTCCAGCGCCCCGGCAAGACCGAGCAGGTATTCCGTGTTCGGCCCGCCCTTTCCCGTTTCGGGCCCGCCGCCGCCCGTAAGCGTGACCGTGGTTTCGCCGCCTGAAAGCAGCAGCAAGGGCTGGTCGCCCTGCCGTTTCGCGGCCCGCTCCCGCGCCAGTGCGGCGTGGGCGCGGCCCAGGTCGCGGGCCTCGCCGGTCAGGCCGTCGCCCAGCATCTCGACGGCGAAGCCTTCGGCCTCCGCCAGCCGGGCAGCCGCCGCGAGCGACTGCGCCGGCCTTGCGATCAGCCGGTAGTGCGCGCCGGCAAGCCGGGGATCGCCGGGCTTCACCGTCTCATTCGCCGGTTCTGCGAGCGCCGCGGTCACCTCCTGGCCGGGCCCGATGCCGTAATTTTCGAGCACCCGGCGGGCGTCGGCCAGCGTGGTCGGGTCGGCGACGGTCGGGCCCGAGCCTATCGTCGCCGGATCGTCGCCCGCCACGTCCGATATGGCGAGCGTGGTCAGCCGCGCCGGCGCGGCCCCGGCGGCGAGACGCCCGCCCTTGATCGCCGACAGGTGCTTGCGCACCGCGTTGATCTCGTGGATGTTGGCGCCTGCCGCCAGCAGGGCCCGGGTGACGGCCTGCTTGGCGGCCAGCGTCAGGCCGGGTGCGGGCCGGCTGAGCAGGGCCGAGGCGCCGCCCGACAGCAGGAACAGCACCGCGTCCTCTGCCCCGGCGCCGCGCGCCAGTTCCAGGATTTGCGCGGCTGCGTCCGCGCCGGCCCGGTCCGGCACCGGGTGGGCGGCTTCGAGGACGCAGATCCGGCGGCAGGGAACGGCGTGGCCGTAGCGGGTGACGACCAGGCCTTCGAGTTCGCGCGCCGGCCATGCCCGTTCGACCGTCTGCGCCATGGCGGCGGCGGCCTTGCCCGCGCCGAGGACGAGAATCCGGCCTGCCGGCCCGAAGTTGTCCAATTCAGCCAGGGCCGGCGGCAGGCAGCGCTCCGGGCGCGCCGCCGCGACGGCTTCGTCGAGCAGGCGGCGCAACAGCGCCGGCGGATCGGAGACCGGCGCGGTCATGGCGTTTGCCGAAATCCGCCAATCACGACGTGCCGGCGCCGCAAATCGCCTTTCGTTGAAACCGGATGTTCTCTTGCGAAAGTGTCCCGCCGGGCCCGTTGCGCGTCCCTCGATACGGCGCTGACGCGCCTACTCGGGATGAGGGTGTGTAATAAGTTCACTCCTCCTCCCCCTCACCCCGAGTAGCCCCGGCCTCCGGCCGGGGCGTATCGAAGGCCTGCCCTGAGCGAAGCCGAAGGGGCGGAGCGTATCGAAGGGCGGCGGTTTCCGCATGGTCCGGTCATTCGTAAAAAATCCGGATCACTCCGGCCCGTTCTCCTTCACCCAGTCTTCGGTATCTTCCAGCGCGGCGCCGAACCGGTCGGCCAGATCGTCGATGCCCGCTTCGTCGATCACGAGCGGCGGGCACAGGGCGAGCGTATCGACGATATTGCGCAGGATCAGCCCGTGCTTCTCGGCGTTCTTGCGGAACACGGTGCCGACGACGCCCGGCCTGGCGAAGCCCTTGTGGGCGGCCTTGTCCCGGACCAGCTCGATTCCGGCGATCAGGCCGACGCCGCGGACCTCGCCGACCAGGTCGCTGCTCCCGAACTGGCGCAGCCGGGCCTGGAAACGGTCCTGCACGCTGCGGACATGGGCGCCGATCTCGGTCTCGCGATAGATCTTCTGGGCCTCGACCGCGACCGACGCGGCGACCGGATGGCCGGAATAGGTGTAGCCGTGGCCGAAGGTGCCGATGCGCGCGCTCGCCTCGACCATGGCGGCCCAGATCCGTTCGTTCACCAGAAGGGCCGAGATCGGCAGGTAGGAGGCCGACAGCGCCTTCGCCATGGAGATCATGTCCGGCTCGATGTCGAAGGTCTGGCAGCCCCAGGGGTTGCCGGTGCGGTGGAAGCCGCAGATCACCTCGTCTGCGACGAACAGGATGTCGTATTTCTTCAGCACCGCCTGGATTTTCGGGAAATAGCCGCGCGGCGGCACGACCACGCCGCCGGCGCCCATGATCGGCTCGGCGAACATGCCGCCGATCGTTTCCGGGCCCTCATTCAAAATCAGTTTTTCCAGGTCTTCCGCGCATCTGGCGGCGAAGGCGTCCTCGTCCTCGCCGTCCTGCGCCTCGAAATAATGGTGCGGGCAGGTCGTGTGAACGATCCGGTCGATCGGCAGGTCGAAGTCCATGTGGTTGGGCGGCAGGCCGGTCAGGCTGGCCGAGGCGATGGTGACGCCGTGATAGGCGCGGCGCCGGGAAACGATCTTCTTCTTCTCCGGCTTGCCCATCGCGTTCCAGTAGTACCAGATGAGCTTCATGGCCGTGTCGTTGGCCTCGGAGCCCGAGTTGGAAAACAGGGCCTTGGACATCGGCACCGGCGCCATCTCCAGCAGGATCTCCGCCAGCTCGACGCCCGGCATGTGCGACTTGTGGGTGAACTGGTGGTAGAAGGGCAGGGTCCGCAGGGCCTCGGCCGCCGCCTCGACGAGGCGGCTGTTGTCGAAGCCGAGCGCGGCGCACCACAGGCCGGCCATCCCCTCGATATACTGCTTGCCGTCATCGTCCCAGACATGGATGCCCCGGCCGCGCCGGATCATCAGCGGGCCCTCTTCCTGGTGCAGCTTCAGGTTGGTGTAGGGGTGGACGACGGCGGCGATATCGCGGGCCGCCGGCGAATTGGCGGCGTGGCGGTCGGGTGCGGACATGAAGGTCTCCAGGCTGAAAAGGCGGAATCGCGGCAATATAGCCACGGACGAACGGCGCGCCAGTGACACGGACGCCACGCCCTTGCAAACCGCGGCCGGGCGCGCCTAATCAGCCATATGCCCGAGAACGAACCCCTTGGGGCCGTACGGCGCTGGCGCCACCCGAACGCGCTGGCCGGCCGGCCCGGCACCTTCTGGATCGGGCCGCTGGCCGCGGCCAATCTCGCGCTGCTGGTCGCGGCCTGGTTCCTGCCGATCATGACGCTGACCCGGTTCTGGTTCTGGAGCGACCGGGTCTCGCTCTGGGAAACGGCGGCGGGCCTGATGGAACAGGGCGAATTCCTGCTGTTCCTGATCGTCGCCGGCTTCTCGATGGTCTTCCCGGCAACCAAGCTGCTCGCTGCCGGCTGGGTCTGGGCGCGGGTCGATGCGGCAAGCGGCGGCGGCCACCGGGCCGTGCGCCTCATGGAAGCGCTCGGCCGCTGGTCGATGATCGACGTCTTCGTCGTCGCCCTGATCGTCGTCGCGGTAAAGGTCTCGCTGGTCGCCGACGTCGGCGTCCACAGCGGCATCTACGTTTTCGCCGCCGCCGCGGCCCTGTCGATCGCGCTGATGGCCTGGATCGGCCGGGCGCTCAAACGCGCCGCTGCGGGCGCCTGACGCGCCGATTCCCGAAGAGCGCTACGACCGCTTGTCCCGGCCCGGCGCGCCGGAAAGCATGCCCTCGACATGGGCGACGCGTTCCTTGATGGCGCTCAGTTCTTTCTGCATGTCGTTGAAGCGATCCTGCCAGCGCGCGTCCACCCGCCACATGAAGCCGAGAATGGCCAGCGCCGTCGCGATTACTGTCAGGATCGTCGGATATTCCATGCAAGTCGTACTCCGGATTCCCGGACTGCGCCGACAACGCAGCGCAAGCCTCGTTCGAGACCGGCGCTACGACCGCTTGTCCCGGCCCGGCGCGCCGGAGAGCATGCCCTCGACATGGGCGACGCGTTCCATGATGGCGCTCAGTTCCTTCTGCAGGTCATTCTGCAAATCGTTGAAGCGGTCCTGCCAGCGCGCATCCACGCGCCACATGAAGCCGAGAATGGCCAGCGCCGTCGCAATCACGGTGAGAATGGTCGGATATTCCATGCGGCGCGCGCTCCCGGTGCCGATTCGATGCCCGAATTGAAACGCTTGCAGTACAAATAGCGCCCGGCGGTTAATCCGTCAACCAACCCTTACGGCCGTGTTGCCGGTAGGGCCGAGGGAACTCTTCCATCGGGAGGACTACCGGGCCAGCATCTCTTTGAGCACAAATTCCATCAACGGCCAGAAGCTCTGTCGACGCAATCCGTGCCCGGCATTGGGAACGACTATGAACTCGGCATTGAGTCCCTTGGCCTCGGCCGCGGCGATGTACTTCTCGGCATTGGCGGGCAGTGTATTTGTGTCTGCACTGCCTGTAATCGCCACGATTCGCACGCCGGGGCGCACCCTTTCGAGCCAGTCCAGGGGCGATTGCGCTGTGGCTACATGAGAGCGCCCGCGGCTGCTCCGCCATCCATGGTAGTCGCAAGGACACGAAATCAGCAGAGCGGCGTCAGCCAGATTCGGCCGCATCCCGAGCAGCACACCCGAGATAAGCGCGCCGCCGGAATGGCCGACGAGAACGAGCCGCTTCGCCCGGTAATGCGCCTTCAGGCGCGAGATCGCCGCGCCAACGCTGTCTATTTTCTCAGCGGTGCGTCTCTCATGGGGCCGTTGATCCCGCGCCGCCACACCGGTCGAGGTCCGGCCGTCTCCCGTATAGCCGGGCCGCATCATTGCGACCCCAACGGCCCCGAGACCGGCAAATGCGCGAGCGATTCTCGTCGAGCGGACCGGACCGCCGCGCGAAAAGTCGCCATGCAGGAAGACAACGAGGCTGCCGGTCGGAGTCGACGGGCGGAACGTCGTGATCGCCAGGCAGTGATCCTTGCCCTGGACGAATGTCTCGTTGTCGGGGTTGGGGCAGGTTTCGGCGGCGGCGGCCCCGCTCCAGACCGACACTGCAAGCGCGCTTCCCGCGGCGCCGATTGCGAGGACCGCGGCACCGGCGGCCGCAAAAATACGCTGCCTGAATTGAATGTTTGTCATCTGGCTTCCTCACATGACGTAGCCCCTATCCGATGCCGGGCCGTTGCTGCAAATTAACTTCCGGCGCGTATGGCTGCCAGCGTGCATTACGGAAACACGGCAGCAGGCACCCGCCTGATTCCGGGCCGATTTGGCGACACAGTGCCGACACGGCGACGAAAACGAAAACCGCCTTGCGGCGGCGGCCTACAAACTATTGATTTTTTGTTATTTTGGTGCCGCAAGAGGGACTCCAACCCCCGACCTCCTGATTGCAGATCGGCATATCCAAAGATTTGCGATGTGTTGTCCGGCGGCACGGCGCCCGGCCCGAAATCGGAGATGGTCCGGGACCGGCAGATGAAGAGCCTCGGCCTTCGTATAACCCCGGCGGGCGCCAGGGCGTATATACTCAATGATCGGATCGGGGGCCGGGAGTGTCTCGAGGCCGAAATTGCCCCGGAGCGGATCGCCCTTTCGACAGGCTCAGGGGCAGGCCTCTTCGGCTTCGCTCAGGGCAGGCCCTTCGATACGTCCCGGATTGCATCCGGGGCTACTCAGGGTGAGGGGGAATAGAGGTAGCCAGAATTTCCCTCATCCCGAGCAGGCGCGTCAGCGCCGTATCGAGAGCCTGCCCTGAGCGAAGTCGAGGGGGACGCCTTGCCGCCGTGGCTCGACCTGAGGCGGACAGGTTCTAGAAGAACACCATCAGCAGCACGATGCCGGCCACGCCGCCCAGAATGAAGGCGATGGCGCTGACGATGCCGGTCAGCGTGGCCCAGTCGGCGGCGCGCCAGGTCTGTCCTTCGATGTTGAACATGACTTCGGACCGGTCGCCGTCGCCGTCGACAAAGCGCTTCAGCGCGGTCTCGCTGCCATGCGCTTCCTTGATGGAAACCACGGTCACGAGAAACATCGTCAGGGCGGACGTCAGTGTGCCGATGCCGAATATCAACACGGTCGCCAGCGCGAACCAGTGGAACACGCCCTCAACCTCGCCGGTCGTGGCACCGCTCATGAAGCCGATGATCAGCGCCGTGCCGGCACCGTTGCCGAACAGCAGGAAACGCGTCGACTCGAGCAGATTCCGGAACATGATGTTCCGCCGCATGGAGACAACCTTGTAGCCCTCGCGGAGCCACTCCTCGGCGGTTTCCTCCCGTTCGAATTCGTCGATTTTCTTCACTCGGCCGTCACCTTGTCAGGATTGTCGTTCGAATATTCGATAAGCCGCACATAGTCGGAACCCGCGTTGCTGCCAGCGGCGAAGGAAATGACCCAGTCATCGATGCCGACGGGCTTCGTCGCCAGCGCGGACGCCAGAAATTTCTCGCGGGTCGGTTCATCCGGCATCCGTTCCAGGACCGCGATGACGAACCGGCCGACGATATAGCCCTCCAGGCTGTACGGCCCGGCGACGCGGGCGGCAGCCTCCGGGCCGGCCTGCCTGTACCGTGCAAACGCCGACCGGAACCGCCTTACCAGTGCGATGCTCCCGTTGCGGACGTCCGGCGTTATCCTGGCGACGACCGCCGGTTCGAAGGAGCGGTCCAGCGATCTCCTGAGCAGATCGGTATTCACGATGGACAGCAGCCCCACGGCATAGGTGTCGCCGAGGGTCCGCGCCATGTTGATCGCATCCACGGCGTTCGTCGTGGTTGTCGCGAGCATGACGACGTCCAGGTCGGCCTTCTGCAGCAGAAATACGCTGCTGTGAACCGAATGCGAGTGCCAGGAATAGGACGCCTTGGCCAGAATAGGCAGACCCAGGGCCTTCAGCGCGTCGTGGTAGCTGTTCAGGACCGACCGGCCGAACGCATCGTCCTGGTAGATGATGCCGAACCGGCGGGCGCCCAACTTGTTGAACATGTGGGACACCAGCCGGCGCGTTTCCTCGCCATAGGAGGACCGCAGGTTGACGACGTTCGGAAATCGCTTGCGGTCGCGCAGGAAATCCGCGCCCGACACTGTGCCGACGAAGGGCATTTTCGCGCGGCGCAATATCGGAGCCATGCGCCGCGCGGTCGGGGAGCCGATGCCGCCGACGATCGCAAACACGTTGTTGTCGGAGACGAACTTCATCGCATCGGCGGCGGCTTTTTCCGCCTGATATTCGTGGTCCCGCGACACCAGCTCGAGTCTCCGGCCGTTGACGCCCCCCTGCAGGTTGCGTTCGTGGAACGCGGCAAGAATGCCGGCGCTGACCTGCAAACCGGCGCGCCGGCAAGGGCCGGAGAAACAACTGCTTTGACCGAACGTGATCGAATCGGCCGTCACGCCCGGCGTCTTGGCCCCGGAGGCGCCCGAACCGCCGACTAGGAAAAACAACACAAGCATTAAAACTGAAAGCGGCCCAGCGGCTACGGCCATCTCATTTCTCTGACTTCGCAGTTGCGGTTTTTGCCCGCTTTTCTTTTTCCGGCTTTGCCTTCGCCGATTTCCCCGGCTTTGAACCCGCCGTCTTTGCCGGCTTGGGCTTGTCTTTCCCTGCTCGGGCGGGTGCCTCATCGTCTTCTTCGTCGGTCCGGACGGTCGTTCGAGTCACCAGCGGCTGTTCGTTTTTCTCCGCCGATGCCGCGACGCCGGTCGACGCAACATGGCGATGGCTGAAGATGGAGAGATCGTCGAAGATCAGGGACCGCGGCCGGGCGCTGCTCAGATGGTGGCGTTCGCTGCCCGCTGCGTGAAGGCGCCCGCTGATCAGGAAACGGTCCGCCCCGGTATTCTCGAAACCGTGGCGGCGTTTCTCGCTGGCAGTGGTCAGGGAGCGGCGCCCGCCCACCAGCTGGTCTCTTACGGTGGCAGGCCGCCCGGAAGCGCCGGCCGAGGCGACCGCGGCCGGTATGCGGCCGACACCCGGCACGAAACCGTCGACCATATTGATGTCGATCGCCGACGCATCGCCGGGATTTACCGCCGAAAGCGTCGCGTCGCGGAAAATGCTGCGCATCCGCTGCCAATAGCGCGTCACCGTCACCGAAGCGGACTGCTTGTGATAAACGGCCAGCAGCTCCGAAAAGATCCTGGCGCTGCTTGCCGCCTGCATCAGACGCTCCTTCGCCCTGGCCCTGGCGTTCGTCACCACGGCCTCGGCCTGGCCCCTGCTGCGGGCCAGAAGCTGCTCCGTTCTCCGTCTGGCGTCGCTGACCGACTGGATGCTCTCCGCGATCGCGTCGCTGACGTCCCGGAACGCCGCGACGGTTTCCTCGATGGGCCGCAAATCGACGATATTGAGCGCCAGCAGTTCGATGCCGATATCGTTGGCCTTCAGATAATCTGTGGTGCTCTTGAACAGGTGCGCCTGGATGATGTCGCGGTTATTGGTAAAAATCAGGTCGATATAGTTCCTGCCCATAATGTCGATCAGGCGTTCGCGCACGATCAGCGTCAGGACGGTTTCGGGATCGACCGTTGCGTAGAGGTAATTTCTCAGGTCTCCGATTTTGAACTGCAGCGCCACATCGGCTTCGAAAAGGTTCGCGTCGCCCGAGAGCATCGAAAAGGAGACGGCGCCCTTTTCGCCCTGCGTCGCCACATTGCTTCGGGTTATGCGCATGACCTTGCGGACATGGGCCCGTTCGACGAACGGCAGGGCGTAGTGCAGCCCAGGCGGAATTTTCGAGTTCACCACCTTGCCGAAACGGGTGAGCACCGCTTCTTCTTCTTTCTTTACGACGTAGAATCCGCTCGCCAGGACCGCCAGCACCGCAAGGGCCGACAGCGACGCGGAGATGATCTTCCTCCGCGCGCCCAGAAAATCGAAAACTGCGTAGATGGCGCGTGTACTCGGCGCCAGATCTTCGGAAATTTCCGGCATGGCTTCGGCCCGCTATTCCTGCGCCTTCGCCGAACCCGGCGGCTGGCCCGGCGTCGGAACTGTCCTGCCGTCGAGATATTTGAACAGCTCGTTGTCTGCGGGCAGGATCAGGGTCGTGTTCTTGTCGATGATCGAATCGTAGCTGTCGAGCGCCCGGATGAATTTGTAGAAGGCCGGATCCTTGCGGTAGGCCGCGGACAGCGTTTTCAGGGCATCGGCCTCGGCGCGGCCGAGGATGGCTGTCGCTTCGGCATGAGCGGCCGCCATGATCTTCTGATGTTCGTTGATGGCGAACGCCTCGATACCGATGGCCCGTTCCTCGCCTTCGCTGCGGTAGCGCGCGGCGATGCGGGCGCGTTCGGAAATCATCCGCTTGATGACACTGGGGCGGTTTTCCGCCGGCAGGGTGTATTCGACCAGTCCGGCGCGCAGCACGTCGATACCGTAATCCGATGCGGCGACGGATTTGATCTGATCGAGAATTTCCCCGGCGATCTTCGCCATGTCCTCATGCGCCAGGCCGAGGCTGACGAAAGCGTCCCGCGACTTGTTGCTGACGACGATGCCGACGCTCGACCTGTACAGGTCGCTCAGACGCTTCACGGCATTGGCTTCGGTGCGGATGGCCTCGACGAAGCGAACGGGATTGGAGACGCGCCACAACAGATAGCCGTCCACCAGGACGTTCTTCTGATCTTCGGTGATGAACTCCTGCTTGAGGCCCGTCAACGGGCGCACGCGCCGGTCGATCTTGTAGACCATCGAAATCGGCGTCGGCAGCTTGAAGTGGAGGCCCGGGCCTTTGACCGGCGGAACGATCCTGCCGAAATTGGTCAGGACGCCCTGCTCCGATTCGTCGATCACATAGTGTATGTCCCAGGCGACGACGCCCGCGAACAGGACCGCGGCAGCGGCAGCGATGGTCTTGCGCCTGCTCATGGCCGGCCTCCGGAAGTATGGGTCTTGTGTCCGGCCTTGCCTGCGTGCACCGGACGCTTCAGGCGCCGGTGCCCGGAGCCGGCTGCGCCGTTCGAGGATTTCCACACGGCGACCTTTTTCAGCGTTTCTTCGTTGGGCACGATGATCTTGCTCCGGCCGGCGAGCGACGTCTCCAGCTTCTCGCGCCACAACATGTAGTGGAGCACGTCGGGCGCTTCCTTGACGGCGCCGGCAACGTCGCGGATCGCCTTGCTCTCCGCCGCCGACGTCACCGATCTCCGCGCCGCTTCGCCCTTCGCCTGCTGGACCTCGTAGGCCGCGTTGCCGTGGGCCCGGGGAATCAGCGAGACCGTCAGGCGCTGGGCGTTGACGATGATCCGCTCCCGGTCGTCCTGGGAACTCGAGACTTCGCGGAAGGCGCTCATCGAATCGTTGACCGGGTTGACGGACAGCAGGTTGACCTTCACCAGCTCGATCGCGTCGAGCAGGGCGCTGTCCCCGCCGGCCATCAGGTTCTTGAACACCCGCTCGATATGGGACTGCAATTGTGCCCGCTCGACGTTCAGCAGCCTGTCGAGCGTCCGCCCGGCCACGAACTTGCGCAATTCCTTGCGGACATTGTCGCCGATCACCTGCTCCGGATTCGCGACCCGATAGTAGTAGGTGTAGGGGTCCCTGACCCGGTACTGCACGTTCAGCGACATCGACATGAGGTTGACGTCGCCGGTGAGATATTCGTTCGCCGTGCCGCTGGTGACGGACTTCACCACGCGCACCGGCCAGCGATCCGCCTGCGCAAAGGGCCAGGGCGCGAGATAGTGGAGGCCGGGCTGCAGGTCGCGCCACACCACCGCGCCGAACAGCCGCCCGTAGCCGACCTCGCCGTGCCGCACGACCACAAGGCCGCTCGCCAGGAAGGCGACGGCCAGCGCGGCCAGGATGCCGGCGCCGGCCGGCGTGCGGGGGCGGAACAGGCCCCTGACGGGTTCGTTGCCCGTGAACCTGGCCCACCAGCCCGCCAGCGGCGTCGTTACCGGGCGCAGGTTGGAAAACAGGTCCTGATAGCCGGTCTTGAACGCGCCGGCCCGGAAACGCCAGAGCATGAGGGCGAAGAGGCCGAGCGCGCCGGCCCATTGAAGGGTCAGGAGCGCCGGCGAATCGGACGCATCGAGATTGACCGCAAGCGACAGGCCGAAGGCGATCATCAGGAGGTCGACGGCGATACCCAGCGCCAGCGTTACGGCGATCACGGAACCGACATAGACCGAGGCGAAGCGCGCGCCGAACTGGCTCGCGACGATGGCGATGGTGCCGGTGTTGGTTGCCGGGCCGGTCATCAGGAAGATGAGCGCAGCGCCCGGGCTGAAGCCCTTGGCGACCAGGGCTGCGGCAATCGGGGTGCTGGCCGAGGCGCAGATGTACAGCGGGATCCCGACGAGGACCATGACCGGATAGGAGAGCCAGCGGGCATATTCATAGGCCATGAGGTCGCTGGGAATGGCGAGATAGATGACGCCGCCCAGCAGCACGCCGACGAGCAGGGCGAAGAGAATGTCGTCCGCGACCTCGATGAAGCCGTAGCGCAGGATGTGTTTGCAGACGGTGCTGAAGGAGAGACCGCTGAGATCGCGCCCGCCGACCGTTTGCGGCGCAGTGCGGACTTCGGGAAGCGACAGAAACTCCCGGTAGAATTCGGGTTTGATCCAGGTCATGGACCGGGCGCGCCCGACGCCCTGGTTCAAACGCGCCAGCCAGGTCACGAAAAAGGCCTTGAAGGCGGCCGGGCTGATGTAGCAGTCGTCGTCGCCCGGAATCAGCGTCTTGTGGCTATGATCGTGCCCGTCGTGGTCGTGGGAATGGTCATGGTCGTGGCCGTGGTGGTCGTGATCGTGTGCGTCGTCGCCGGCGGCTGGCTCATCGGAGTCGGCGCCGCGGATCATCCCGATGCAGAAAATGCCCGCCACGACGCCGGTAATGAAGCTGATGAACGGGCGGACCACCGCGGCCACGGGGCCGAAGAACGCGTTGGTGACCAGAATCGAATCCGCCCCCGTCTCCGGCGCGGTGATCAGGAACGACATGCAGGACGAACGCGAAGCCCCCTTGCGCCGCATTTCGGCGACCACCGGGACCACGGAACAGCTGCAGAGCGGCATCGGCACGCCGATGGCGGCGCTGGAGGCGACGGATTTCAGGCTGTCATGGCGCAGCCATTTCAGGACGGCGTCCCGCGAAATGAAGACGTGAATCAGCCCTGCCAGGAACAGGCCGAGCAGGAGCATCGGCCCGAGCAGCAGAAATGAAGACCAGAGAAAATCAAGAAAAATGATTAAGTTTTCCACCACGCTTTCCCGCGCAGCTTGCGCCCGCAAAAATGCACTATGTCGCGACGGCGGGAGCGATGTCAACTATTGCTGCGCAAGGTGAGTTTCTGTTCGAAAACCGTAAATTATTCGATATTTTTTTGGATATGGGCTGCGGTATTGCAAATCGCATTTCGCATTATTGGATCAATAATTACGTTATATTATAAATATCTATTTTGAAAAATCACAGACGGTAGACACTTGCGGAGAATAGCCTGTTCGCCCGAACCAGCATGTCGGGAGACCGTTCCGGCGGCGTCCCGCGGCCGACTTTCCGACACCCTGCGCTGATCCGGAAATGGTCGGCGAAATCCGGCTAAGGCCGCTTTCCTGCAACGCATCCGGTGCTTCTGCGCTGCACGGCGCTTTCCGTTTGCCGATACCGGGATTGCATCCGGCATTCCACCCGGCTGTATGCGCATGAGATCGGGCGAAGCCGCAGTGTTTCGATCTGCGTGTCTCGATCTGCATGTTTCCGGTGGAAAAATCGGGGCTGCCGGCAGAAAAAAGTTATGTTATCTTGTAATGAAACAATTTTCTTGTTCGGCATTTTTCATTATCGGAGACTGATGATATTGGGTTGCACAGGGAGCCAACCATCGAATCCGGAATATTCCGATGTACGGGCGCCGATTAGGTCCGCCTCACGGCGGGAATGGCGGAGCATTCGGCCCCGGTCCTGCCGGTCGGAGTGATTAGCGAACCGGCGGAAGTTCTGATCGAAACCGGCCGGAACCGATGCGAGTCGTCCGGCCGAAAGGCACGGGCAGCCATGAATACGAACAAGGGACTCGTTCTCGCCGCACTCTTCGCCGCAGCGACCCTGCATGCGCCGCACGCGCGCGCAGCCGAAGTCGTCGTCAGCATCAAGCCGATCCATTCCCTCGTCGCCGCTGTGATGGGCAGGACCGGCACGCCGCGCCTGCTGCTGGGCGGCGGCGCGTCGCCGCACACATACCGGATGGGCCCGTCCGACGCCCGGGCGTTGACCGGGGCCGATCTCATCGTCTGGGTCGGCAGGGATTTCGAGAAATTCCTCGCTCGCCCGATCGGCGGTCTCGGCTCCGGCGCGCGGGTTCAGACCTTGCGCGATACTGGGGGAATGCGGCTGCTGCCCAGCCGCGACGGCGGCATATGGGGCGAGGGTCACGGCGAGCCCCATATCGACGAGCGCGCGGTACCCGGCCACGATCACAGCGGGTTCGACATGCATATCTGGCTCGACCCCGCCAACGCCCGCCGCATTGTCGAGGTCGTCGCCGAAGCGCTCGTTCGCATCGATCCCGGCCGCGCCGGCACCTATCGAAAGAATGCCGCGGCCACGCGAGAGCGGATCGCTGCGCTCGAGGAATCGCTGCGAACGCAGCTGGCGCCGGTCCGTCGGCGTGCGTTCATCGTATTCCACGACGCCTTCCAGTATTTCGAGTTCGCGTTCGGCCTCAACAGCAAGGGGGCCATCGCCGTCGATCCGGCACGGCCGCCCGGCGCCAGGCGGCTCGCGGAGTTGCGCGCCGCCCTTGCCGAATACGATATCGGTTGCGTGTTTTCCGAACCGCAGTTCGAGCCGGACCTCGTTCGGAGCGTCGTCGCGGGGACCCGAATCGGGACAGGAACGCTCGATCCGCTGGGCTTCGGCGTCGAGCCGGGGCCAGGCGCCTGGTTCGCGATCATGCGCGGCCTGGGCGACGCCGTTGCGGAATGTCTCGGCAGGCCCTGACTTCTCCGCCGCCGTCCTTCGTTCCGCCGGCCGGGCGATGCGTACTGATTTTTCCGCGGCGCTCCTCTAGATTGGGCAGGCCCGATCCCGAACGGAGAGAATTCCCGGATGGCTCCCGAGGCCCGGACATCCGGCAGGTACCGGATCCTTTCCTGGCTCGTCCTTGTGGCGGCGCTCTACGTTCTGCTCGTCGCGGTCGGCGTCGTCGGCAAGGGCTTCCGCCTGGCGTTCGGCGGTGCGGAGGGGGTTGGGGCGCTGTTCGAATTCGCGACCAATCCCTTCATCGGGCTGGTCCTCGGCATCCTTGCGACCGCCCTGATCCAGTCGTCCAGCACCGTCACGTCGATCATCGTCGGCCTCGTGGCGGGCGGCATGCCGATCGCCATGGCGATCCCGATGGTGATGGGCGCCAATGTCGGAACGACGGTGACCAACACGCTTGTCAGCTTCGGCCACATCAAGCGGCCGGCGGAATTCAGAAAGGCGTTCGCCGCCGCCACGATTCACGACTTCTTCAATCTCCTCAGCATTGCGATCTTCCTGCCGCTGGAGCTCGCCTTCGGCCTGCTCGAGAAGCTGAGCGGCGAATTGGGCCATGTCGTCGAAAGCATCGGGACGGTCGACGCCGGCGGAAAGGGCGTCTTCAAGACCGTCATCGGCGCCGGGACCGAATTCGTCGAGTCGCTGACGGCGCCGCTGCCCGACGTCTGGGCCGGTTCGGTCCTGATCGTCGGCGGTATCCTGCTGATCCTGGTGTCGATCCTGTATCTCGGCAATGCGCTCAAGACCGTATTCGTGGGCAGAGCCAGGAAGATCCTGCAGGCGGCGGTCGCCAGGGGCCCGGTGACCGGGATCTGCTCCGGCACTCTGGTCACGGTGCTGGTGCAGTCGTCGTCCACCACCACGAGCATCATCGTGCCGCTGGCGGGCAGCGGCGTGATCGGGCTGCGCCACGCCTACCCGTTCACCCTCGGCGCCAACATCGGGACGACCGTGACCGCGCTGCTCGCCGCGACGGCGATCGCCGGCCCGACCCATGCCGTCGCGCACCAGATCGCGATTGCGCATTTTCTCTACAATCTGCTGGGCGTCGCCGTGATCTACTCCATCCCCTGGCTGCGCGAGATCCCGATTGCGGGCGCGGAGTGGATCGCACGGCTCGGCAGCGAGCGGAAATGGGCGGCCATGGCGTACATCCTCTCGGTATTTTTCGGCATTCCGGGCGCTCTCGTGTATGTGACGGCATAGGATTTCCGGCAGGGGCCGTGCCGAACAACATCCGGGGCGAGGCGTGGGAGTTAAAGGCCGGCCGACACGGGGAATCGTGTCGCTAACGAATTCCGATATTCCCTTAAGCCATTGTTTTTTTTGACAATCTGGTGCCGCAAGAGGGACTCGAACCCCCGACCTCCTGATTACAAATCAGATGCTCTACCGGCTGAGCTATTGCGGCACGGTGCGTTCCCCGGGGCGGTTCCGGAGTGTCGGCGATATCGGCCGGACGCTTCAGAATATCAAGCGGCCAGCCAGCGGGCGAGCGCCTTGTCCGGGTCGGCGAGGCCGGCGACCGAATCGTACCAGTGGTCCTCCCAGCCCTGTTCGGGCAGGCCGGTGAACACCATCAGGTTGAGCGGATAGGCCTCGCTGTCGGTGCAGCGGCGGAAATCGTCGCGGAACAGGAAGACCGGCTTCTGCCAGGCGATCGCCATGCCAAGCTCGACCATCACCCCCTCGTCGGGCGGGCACCCGTTGACCACGGCGAAAATGCCGTCGCTGTCGCGCACGTCGCGCAGGTCGGCCTGGCCGATGCGCCAGGCCCAGCCGGGCGCCGCCTTGTCGACCTGGTTGTTGCGCGCGAACGGCTCCCAGACCTCGGCGCCCAGGGCGTCGAGCGCGGCAACGAGCTCGGGCAGCGGGCCGGCGCGCTGCTGGCCGGAAAAGCCGTAGGGATTGGCGAGATACAGGGTTTTCCGGGCCATGACGCCGCGTCCTGGAAGTTTTGCAATCGGCCGAACCGCCCGGACGATAGGTCATGCCCGCCCGCCGGTCCATGACATCCCCCCTGCGCCACCCGTGCCGCTTGTCCGCTCCCGGCGCGCGCCGGTAATCTCGCCGACCGACAGGCCTTCATCGATATCGCGGAGCTTTCCATGACCGGCAACGGCGCCTTCGACAAGTCCAGGATGCCCTCCCGCCACACCACCGTGGGGCCGGAGCGCGCGCCCCACCGGGCGTTCCTCTACGCCATGGGCGTGACCGAGGAGGAAGTCGCGCAGCCGCTGGTCGGCGTGGCGGCGGCGTGGAACGAGGCCGCGCCCTGCAACATTTCCCTGCACCGCCAGGCCCAGGCGGTGAAGCACGGCGTCGCCGCGGCCCGGGGCACGCCGCGGGAATTCGCGACCATCACCGTGACCGACGGCATCGCCATGGGCCACGAGGGCATGAAGGCCTCGCTGGTCAGCCGCGAGATCATCGCCGATTCAGTCGAACTGACCATGCGCGGCCACGGCTATGACGCGCTGGTCACGCTGGCCGGCTGCGACAAGAGCCTGCCGGGCATGATGATGGCGATGTGCCGGCTCAACGTGCCGGCGGTGTTCATCTACGGCGGCTCGATCCTGCCCGGCCGCTACCGCGGCAAGGACGTGACCATCGTCGACGTTTTCGAGGGCGTCGGCCAGCACGCCGCCGGCCACTGTGAAGACGAGGATCTGCGCGAGCTGGAGCTGGTCGCCTGCCCGTCGGCCGGCTCGTGCGGCGGCCAGTTTACGGCGAATACAATGGCCTGCGTGTCCGAAGCGATCGGCCTGGCGCTGCCCGGCTCGGCCGGCGCGCCGGCGGCTTTCGAATCCCGCGACCAGCTGTGCGAGAAGTCCGGCGAAGCGGTGATGGAGCTGCTGCGCCTCAACCTGCGGCCGCGCGATATCGTGACCCGCGCGGCGCTGGAGAACGCCGCGGCGGTGGTCGCGGCGACCGGCGGCTCGACCAACGCCGGCCTGCACCTGCCGGCGATCGCCAACGAGTGCGGCATCGACTTCGACCTCTACGACGTCGCCGAGATTTTCCGCAAGACGCCCTACATCGCCGACCTCAAGCCGGGCGGTAAATATGTCGCCAAGGACATGTACGAGGTCGGCGGCGTGCAGGTGGTCATCAAGGAACTGCTGGACGCCGGCCTTCTGCACGGCGACTGCATGACCGTCACGGGCAGGACGCTGGCGGAGAACTGCGCCGGCGTGACGTTCCCCGAAGGCCAGGACGTCGTCTACCGGGTCAAGGAGGCGCTGGCGCCGACCGGCGGCGTCGTCGGCCTCAAGGGCAACCTGGCGCCGGAGGGCGCCATCGTGAAGGTCGCCGGCATCGCGCCAGAAGGCCAGACATTCACCGGCCCGGCCCGGGTCTTCGAATGCGAGGAAGACTGTTTCGACTATGTCACCAAGGGCGGCGTGCAGGAGGGCGACTGCCTGGTCATCCGCTACGAGGGGCCGAAGGGCGGCCCCGGCATGCGCGAGATGCTGGCGACCACGGCGGCGCTCTACGGGCTGGGCATCGAGAATGTCGCGCTGATCACCGACGGCCGCTTCTCCGGCGGCACCCGCGGCCTGTGCGTCGGCCATATCGGCCCGGAAGCCGCGGTCGGCGGCCCCATCGGCCTGCTGCGCGACGGCGATACCGTCACCATCGACGCGCCGGGCGGCACGATCTCGGTCGACCTCAGCGACGCCGAACTGGAAGAACGCCGCAAGGCTTGGCAGCCGCGGGAAAACATCTACCGGTCCGGCGCAATCTGGCGCTACGCCCAGACCGTCGGCCCGGCGCGCCACGGCGCCGTCTGCCACCCCGGCGCCCGCGACGAGGGGCATGTCTATGCGGACTTGTAGGGCGGTTTGAACCGGCCCCGGTGCGTCCCTCGATACGCCCCGGATTTAATCCGGGGCTACTCGGGATGAGGGGATTTGCAATATGTCTCCTCCACCGCACCTCACCCTGAGTAGCGGCGAAGCCGCGTATCGAAGGGCCGGCTGCCGCTACCCCGACGTCCGCATGAATCGGCGCGGCTCGGCGATCAGGACGATCAGGATGCTGAGGCCGGCGCAGGCGGCGAAGCCGAGGGTGAGCGGCAGGACGGTGCCGTCGAAGGCGTCGCCGATCCACCAGCCCAGCGCCGAGCCGACGGCGGTCGAAACGAAGCCGGTGATCGACGAGGCGGTGCCGGCGATCGCGCCGTGGGGCTCCATCGCCAGCGCGTTGAAGTTCGGGAAGCACAGGCCGACCATGAACATGGACAGGCCGAGAAAGACGAGCAGCAGGATGAGCGACGGCTCGCCGGCCAGGGCGAACGCGGCGAAGACGAGCGCCAGGGCGAGCTGGACCAGCAGCGCGCTGTGGGACATGCGGCGCATGCCCAGCCTCGGCACCAGCCGGGCGTTGACGAAGGCCGACGCGATGCTGAACAGCGCGATGCCGCCGAATGCAACCGGGAACCAGGCGTCGATCCGGTAGATGCCAACGAAAATCTGGTGCGACGACGCGATATAGGCGAGCAGCGGTCCGAAGGTCAGGCTGACGGTCGCCATGTAGCAGAGGGTCTGGCGGTTGCCGAGCACGGCGCCTGCCGCGCCGGCGAAGCTGCGCACGGTGAGCGGCCGGCGCGCCTCCTTCGGCCGGGTTTCCTTGAGGCGCAGCGCGGTCCAGAGCGTCAGGATCGCAGCGATGCCGAGCAGGAACCAGAAAATGTCCTGCCACGGGCCGATCAGCAGGATGCCGGCGCCGATGCCCGGCGCGACCACGGGCACGAGGATGAAGATCGCCATGATGAAGGACATCGCCCGCGCCATCGCCCGCCCGGCGAAGCGGTCGCGCACGACGGCGACCGCGATCACCCGCGCCGCGCCAGCCGCCACGCCCTGGAACAGCCGCCCGGCCAGGTGGGTGTCGAAATCGAGCGCCGCCACCGCCGCGACGGTCGCGGCCATGTAGACCGCCATGCCGAAATAGAGGATCGGCTTGCGGCCGTAGCGGTCGGAGAAGGGGCCGAAGAGGAGCTGCCCGATGCCGAAGCCGACCATGTAGCTGACGATCACCAGCTGCTGGTCGTTCATGTCGGTGAGGTCGTAATGCGCCTCGATGGCCGGCAGGGCCGGCAGCATGATGTCGATGGACAGCGCCGTGATGCCCATCATCAGGGCGATCAGCAGGATGAACTCGACGCCGATCCGGGGCGGCGCAGCGCTGTCGGTCGCTTGGCTGGAAATGGCCGGAATCCGTTCGGGCGGTGCGGGTTTCGTGCCGCGTCAGACGCGCATCAGCGTCGCCGTCGCGATGGCGATCAGCTTTTCCGCACCGTCTTTCATGGCGAACACGTCGGCCCGGGCGATCGCTGTGCGGCGGGTTGCCTTGACGACATGGCCGCGCCCGACGAACAGCTCTCCGGCGCCCGGCGCGAGGAAGTTGATCTTGTATTCGGCGGTCCGGCATTCGCCGACCAGCGAGGCCGCCGCCCGGGCGCAGGCGGTATCGGCCAGATAGCTCACCACGGCGCCGTGGAGGAAGCCGCCGCGCTGCACCAGGTCGTCGCGGAACGGCAGATGGACCTCCGCCTTGCCGTCGCGCCAGTATTTCAGTTCGGAGCCGAGCAGGCTGCCGAAGGGTGAGGGCGCAATTTCGCCGCCGCTCACCCGTCGCCTCCGACGATTTCGCGTTCGGCGGCGAACCAGATCGGCGAGTTTGCCAGGTCGATGAAGCGGGCCTCGTCTTCCAGCAACTCGCGCCCGGCGGCCCGGCCGGCCTCGGTCGAAAACCCCGCCTGCACGGCTTCCGGGCTGTCAAACCACAGCTCGGCCACGCCGTCGAACGGCGCCGGCGCGCCCCGGACCCTGGCGGCCGCTTCGGCGAGGTCGCTGTCGAAGCGCGTGCTCTGGACGTAGCGCCGGATGCCGAGCGCCGCCGCGTGCCGGCGGACCAGCGGCGCGTGGGTGTCGCGCCAGTAGGCGTCGAACTGCTTCGGGGTCAGGTCCGGCCGCCGGCGCAGGCAGAAGGTGATCTTGAACATGGGTCTCCCTGTAGACGGTCTTGCGCCGGCCGCCCAGCGATCCGGCCGCGGCGCATCACCGCCCGAATTCGGTGTGCCGGGCCGCCCGGCGTGCGCCTCAGGCAGCCGCCAGTTCGCACCAGATCGGCGTGTGGTCCGACGCTTTCGGCCGGCCGCGCGGTTTCTGGTCGATCCTGCAGTCGGTCAGCAGGTCGGCCGCCTGGGGCGACAGCAGCAGATGATCGATGCGGATGCCGCGGTCGTTCTGCCAGGCGCCGCCCTGGTAATCCCAGAAGGTGTAGGCCCGAACATGCGGGTTCAGGGTCCGGAAAGCCTCGGTGTAGCCGAGCGCCAGCAGCCGGCGGAAAGCGGCGCGGCTCTCCGGCCGGAACAGGGCATCGCCCTGCCAGGCCGCCGGATCGTGGCAGTCCTCGCCCTGCGGGATCACGTTGTAGTCGCCGCCCAGGACGACCGGCTCCTCCAGCGCCAGGAGGTCGCGCGCGTGGGCGATCAGCCGCTCCATCCAGGCCAGCTTGTAGGCGAACTTGTCCGTATCGACCGGATTGCCGTTGGGCAGGTAGATGCTCGCGACCCGCAGGACGCCGGCATCGGTCTCGGCGACCGCCTCGATATAGCGCGCCTGGTCGTCGCCGTCGCCGCCGGGCAGCCGGGTATGGACGACCTCCAGCGGCGTCTTCGAGAAGATGGCGACGCCGTTGTAGGATTTCTGGCCGCTGATCGCGATGTTGTAGCCGGCCGCTTCCAGCTCCATGCGCGGGAAGCTCTCCTCGGTCGACTTGATCTCCTGGAAGAGCGCGATGTCCGGGCCGAACTCGTCCAGCCAGGCCAGCACATTCGCCATGCGTGCCTTGATCGAATTGACGTTGAAGGTCGCGATCCGGGTCATCGGGCCGGCCGCTGCTGCAGATGGGCCGTGCTCACCCGCGGCTCAATCGACCGAAAAACTGGTGCCGCAGCCGCAGTTCGACGTGGCGTTGGGATTTTCGACGGCAAAGTAGCTGCCGATCAGCTCCTGCTTGAAATCGACCTGGGCGTTGCCCAGAAAATCCAGCGAGATTTCGTCGACGACGACCTTCACCCCGTCGCGCTCGAAGACCGTGTCGTCGTCGTTCACCGCGTCGTCGAAATCGAAGCGGTACTGGAAGCCGTTGCAGCCGCCGCCGTCCACCGCGACCCGCAGCATCAGCCGCTCGTTGCCTTCCGCGGCGCGCAGTTCGGCAACGCGCCGCGCGGCGCTTTCCGTGATGCCGAAGGGGGGCGTGGCGGAATCGGGCATGGGCGATCGCCGGATCTGTCTCGAACCTGCCCCAGAGTTAGGGAAACGGCGGCGATAGTCAATTTCGGAACGGCGGCCTGAACGACTGCCCGGGCGCCGGCGCCGGCCCGCTGCTACCTGCTGGCCGATTGCCCGGAACGCACCCCGGCCCTAGGTTTCCCGACCATGAACCGAGCCGATGCGCCCGACCGGATTTTCGGTATCCGCCATGCGCCCTATGCATGCGATCCGGCGCACAGCCGCGGTCGCCTGCACACCGAGCCTGAATGTGCGACGCGCACGGTCTTCCAGCGCGACCGCGACCGGATCGTCCACTCGACGGCGTTCCGCCGGATGAAGCACAAGACCCAGGTCTTCGTCTCCCACGAAGGCGACCACTACCGGACGCGCCTGACCCATTCGCTGGAAGTCTCGAACATCGCCCGCTCGGTCGGCCGCTGCCTGGGCCTGAACGAGGAACTGGCCGAAACCCTGGCGCTGGCGCACGACCTGGGCCACACGCCGTTCGGCCATGCCGGCGAGAACGCGCTCAACGACTGCATGGCGGCGTATGGCGGCTTCGACCACAACGCCCAGACGCTGCGGATCCTGACACGGCTGGAGCGCAAATACGCCGAATTCGACGGCCTGAACCTGACTTGGGAGACGCTCGAAGGCGTGGTCAAGCACAATGGCCCGCTCGTCGGGGCGGCGGCGGGCCCGGCCATGCAGCCGGTTCCCGAGCCGATCGCCGACTATGTCGCGCAGCACGATCTGGAGCTTGACACCTGGCCGGGGCTGGAGGCGCAAGTTGCGGCGCTGGCCGACGATATCGCCTACAACAATCACGATCTGGACGACGGCCTGCGCGCCGGCCTGTTCACCGTCGCCGAGGTGCGCCGGGTCGGTTTCGTGGACGAGGCGTTCCGCGAGGTGCTCGACCGCTATCCCGATCTGGAGGAGCCGCGCCTCAACCATGAGGCGAACCGCCGGCTGATCAGCCTGATGGTCGACGACCTGCTGGCCGAGACGGGGCGGCGCCTGTCTGCCGACCGGCCGGGCGACCCGGACGCCGTGCGCCGGCGCGGCGCGGCGACAGCCGCCTTTTCCGAAACCATGGCGGCCAACGACCGCGCGCTGAAGGACTTCCTGTACGAGAATATGTACGCCCATCCGAAGGTCACGCGCGAAACCGACGAGGCGCGCGACGTGGTGCGCAACCTGTTCGGCCTGTTCTTCGACCGGCCCGACCGGCTGCCCCTGCCGTGGCGCCGCCGCGCGGAAGCCGGCGGCGAGGCCCGCCGCGCCCGCGTCATCGCCGACTATATCGCCGGGATGACCGACCGGTTTGCCCTAAACGAACATGACCGGCTGATCGCCGCCGAACGCTGACGGACCCGCTTCGCATGAACGTCTTCCGCCATTTTCGCGACGAGATCGCGGCGGTGCTGGCCGCGCTGGCCGAGGCCGGGGAACTGCCTGCCGATGCCGGCTTTGACCGTGTCGCCTGCGAACCGCCGCGCGATGCGGGCCACGGCGACATGGCGACCAACGCCGCCCTCGTCCTCGCCAAAGCCGCCGGAACGAAGCCGCGCGACCTGGCCGGGAAGATTGCCGAAGGCCTGCGCAGGCTGGACAGTGTGGCGGCGGTCGAGATCGCCGGGCCCGGCTTCATCAACATCCGGATCGCCGACGGTTTCTGGCACCGCCGCGTGGCCGATATTCTCACGGCCGGCGAGGCATACGGCGACACGGATATCGGCCGGGGTGCGGCGGTCAACGTCGAGTTCACCAGCGCGAATCCGACCGGCCTGCTCCATGTCGCCCACGCCAGGGGCGCCGTTTTCGGCGATGCGCTGGCCGCACTGCTGGAAAAGGCCGGCTATGCCGTCACAAGGGAATATTACATCAACGACTGGGGCGGGCAGGTCGATATCCTCTCCGAATCCCTGTTGAAACGGATGCGCCAGCTACAGGGCGATACCGTGACGGAGGCCGAATTCGACGGCCTCTATCCCGGCCGGGAGGTGATCGAAGCGGCGGAAGCGGCGCTGGACCTCCCGCCCAGCGAGCAGCCCGATCCGGCGTCCGGCAGCGCGGAAGACCGCATCCGCGCCCGCGACTTTGCCGTTGCATACATGATGGACCGGATCAGAAGCGACCTGGCCGCGCTCGGCGTCCGCCACGACGTGTTTGCGTCCGAACGGTCGCTCGTCGAGGCCGGCGCCGTCGAGGCCGCCTTCGCCGATCTGGAAGCGCGCGGGCTGATCTATACCGGCGTGCTGGAGCCGCCCAAGGGCAAGCGGCCCGAGGACTGGGAGGAGCGGCCGCAATCGCTGTTCCGTTCCACGGGATTCGGCGACGATATCGACCGGCCGCTGAAGAAATCGAACGGCGACTGGACCTATTTCGCCACGGACATCGCCTATCACCGGGACAAGTGGAAGCGCGGCGCCGGGCAGCTGATCGACGTGTGGGGCGCCGACCATCAGGGCTACATCCCGCGGATGAAGGCGGCCGTCGACGCCATCACCCGGGGCGGGGCCACGCTCGACGTGAAGGTGGTCCAGCTTGTCCGCCTGATCCGCGACGGCGCGGTGGTGAAAATGTCCAAGCGCGCCGGCGACGTCGTGACCGTCCGCGACGTCGTCGACGAAGTCGGCAAGGATGTCGTCCGCTTCGTCATGCTGACGCGCCGGAACGATGCGCCGCTCGATTTCGACTTCGTCAAGGTCACCGAGCAGTCGAAGGACAACCCGGTCTTCTATGTCCAATACGCCCACGCGCGCAGCTGTTCGGTGTTTCGCCAGGTGAAGGAAATCCTGCCGGACCTCGATACCGGCCACGCTTCCCTGGTAAATGCCGACTGCACAATCTTGACGAATGAAGGAGAATTAAGTCTAATCAAGAAGCTTACCATGTGGCCCAGAGTAATCGAGAGCGCAGCCGAAACACACGAGCCGCACAGAATCGCCTATTACTTGTACGATGTTGCGGCGGACTTTCATGCGCACTGGAACCGGGGGCGGGACGATCCCGATTTACGGTTTGTCCGGCCGGATGATCTTCCGCTCACCCTGGCCCGGCTGGCGCTGGTCAAAGCCGTCGCAACCGTCATTGCCTCGGGCCTGATTCTGTTCGGCGTCGAGCCGGCAGAGGAAATGCGGTGACCGACGACGACTATGACGATTATGAAGACGCCGCCCGCGGGGCCAGCTGGATTTCCGTCGTCTATCGCTGGCTGCTCGGCATCGGGGGTGTCGCGGCCTTGGTCTTCGGCGGCGTCTATCTGCACTACAGTTTCGGCGGCGGGGCCGGGCCGGAACAGGGCGACGTCCCGCTGATCCGCGCGGCCGAGGGGCCGGTCAAGGTCCGGCCGGCAGACCCGGGCGGCCGGACGGTGCCGAACAAGGATCTCGACGTCTACAAGGAAATCGATGCGGCGCAGCTCAAGCGACTGCCCGGCAAGCCGTCCGAGGACCTGCTCGCGCCCGGCAAGCCGCGCCCGGCGGCAAAGCGGGATCCCGTTCCGAAGGGGCCGGTCTGCCATCCGGTGCCGACCCTGCTCGCCGATACCGGCCGCTACCGGCTTGCCGCGCTGAACCTCGCATCGTCGAAACCCGCCGCCTCGAAGCCGACGGCTGTCGCGAAAGCTGCCGTGCCGCGGGCGAAGCGGCCGGTGCCGAAGAGCGCGCCGAAAGCCGCGACGAAAACCGTGCTGAAATCGGTACCGAAATCCGTGCGGACCGCCAGGGCCGCCCGTGAATCCGATACAGGCAAAGCGGGCGCGGGCAAGGCGGCCGTACGCAAGGCCAGTACGGGGGCCAGTACGGAGAAAGCGGGCGCCGGCAACCGGAGACCGGCCGTCAAGGACCGCCGGACCGCAAAAGCCGGAAAGTTCCGTATCCAGCTCGGCGCCTTCCGGACGCGGGCCAAGGCCGCGCGCCACGGGCAGGGCCTGCAGCGCAAACACCATGGCCTGCTCGGCCGCCTGAACATGGTCGTCGTGCGGGTCGACCTGGGCTCGAAAGGAATTTTCTACCGGCTTCGGGCCGGGCCGTTCGCAAACCGGCAATCGGCGCGCGAGCTGTGCCGGTCGCTGGGCAAGCGGCGGATCGACTGTTTTCTCGTGAGCGGCTAGTCTTTCGTTGACGGTCGGCGCGACGATTCTCGGCTGCGCGTCGGCCCGGCTGTCGGAGGACGAACGGCGGTTCTTTGCGACCGCCGATCCTTTCGGCTTCATCCTGTTCGCCCGCAATATCGAATCGCCGGGCCAGGTTCGGGCGCTGGTCAACGAGCTGCGCGAGACCGTCGGGCGCGGCGATGCACCGGTGCTGATCGACCAGGAGGGCGGCCGGGTCGCCCGGCTGGGGCCGCCGTTCTGGTACCGGGCGCCGGCCGCGGCTGTGCTCGCCGGCATCCATGCCGAAGATCCGGACCGCGGCGCCGAAGCCCTGAAGCTCAGCACGCAACTCATCGCCGCCGACCTGCTCGACCTGGGAATCGATGTCGACTGCGCGCCGGTGGCCGACCTGGCAGTCGCCGGCGCCCATGACGTGATCGGCGACCGCGCCTATGGACCGGCGCCGGAACGGGTTGCGTCGCTCGGCCGGATCGTCGCCCGGACGCTGCTCGAAGCCGGCGTGATCCCGGTCGTCAAGCATATCCCCGGCCACGGCCGAGCCCTTGCCGACAGCCACCGCGAGCTGCCCGTGGTCGACGCGCCGGTCGACCTGTTGCGCAGGACGGATTTCGCGCCGTTCTCGGCGCTGGCCGATCTGCCCTGGGCCATGACCGCCCATGTGGTTTACGAAGCGCTGGACGCGACCGCGCCGGCGACCTTGTCCGAACTGATGGTCAGCACCATCATACGCACCCAGATCGGATTTCAGGGGCTGCTCCTGAGCGATGACCTGTCAATGCAGGCGCTGGAAGGGCCGTTCGACCGCCGGGCGCGGCAATGCCGGATCGCCGGATGCGATATCGCGCTTCATTGCAATGGCGACATGGATCAGATGATACAGGTCGTTGAAGGAGCCGGGCATATGGACGATGCCGGCCTGAATCGGGTGGAAGCGGGCCGCGCCATGCTGGGAACGCTGGCGGACTTCGACCGGGAGGCAGCGCGCGCCCGGGTGGCGGCGCTGCTTGAGGGCCGCGCGGATTTCGGGCGGAGCGCCGGTTCTTGAGCGGCGAATTTTCCCAGGCTGTCGTCATCCTGCTGTTTGCGGGCGCCGCCATCGTGGCGATCACGATGCACGAAGCGGCGCACGGCTTCGTGGCCGCCCGCCTGGGCGATCCGACGCCGGCTGAGCACGGACGGCTGTCGATCAACCCGCTGCGCCATCTCGATCTGGTCGGCACGCTCATCGTGCCGGCCGCAATCCTGTTTCTGCCGACGCCGAGCCGGTTCATTTTCGGCTGGGCGAAGCCGGTGCCGATCGATCCGCTCAAGATGGGCCGGCCCCGGCGCGACATGCTTCTGGTCGCCGCCGTCGGGCCCCTGACGAATATTGTGCTGGCGGTGGGTTTCGCGCTGATCCAGGGTCTCCTGCAACCGGTCGGCCTGGCGGAGGGCATCGTTGCCGGCGTCTGCTCCGCGATGATCTTCGTGAATGTGCTGATCGCGCTGTTCAACCTCATTCCGCTGCTGCCGCTGGATGGCGGGCAGGTGGTCCTCCACCTGCTGCCGGAGAATCTTGCCTGGCGTTACAAGCGGCTGGAGCCCTATGGATTTGCCGTCATTCTGGGCATCTTTTTCCTGTTGCCGCTGGTGTCCGGCTGGCTGGGCGGCGCGATCGATCCGTTCGACGCGGTGATCCGGCCGCTCGCCGAAGGCCTGATCCGGCATTTCGAGACCGTAACCGGCGCAAGCGTCATCCGATTGTGGTAGGCTGAACCGCCATGGACGACGAATTCGAGATGGAAGACGCGCGGCCGGCTTCCGCCGACGACCGGCTTTTCCTCGATCTGCAGGGCTTCGAAGGCCCGCTCGACCTGCTGCTGGCGCTCGCCCGGGACCAGAAGGTCGATATCACCAAAATCTCGATCCTGCAGCTCTCGGAGCAGTATCTGGCGTTCATCGCGCGCGCCCGGACGCTGCGGCTGGAACTGGCGGCCGATTATCTCGTCATGGCGGCCTGGCTCGCCTATCTGAAATCGCGCCTGCTGCTGCCGCGGGACGAGTCCGCCGACGAGCCGAGCGGCGCCGAAATGGCCGCGGCCCTCACCTTCCAGCTCAAGCGGCTCGAGTCCCTGCGCGAGGCCGCCGGCCGGCTGATGGCGCGGCCGCAACTGGGCCGGGAACGGTTCGTGCGCGGCGCGCCGGAAAACACGGCCGTCGTTTCCAGCACTGTCTTCGAGGTATCGCTGTTCGACCTGCTCAGCGCCTATGCCAGGAATCGCCAGCGCCTCGGGCATTCGGTGCTGCGCATCGTGGAACCGGCCGACCTGCTGTCCATCGAGGAGGCGCGCGAACGGTTGAAGGCCCTGCTGGGCGACTTTCCGGACTGGACGGAGCTGGCGGCGTTCCTGCCGGAGGATCTGCGCGAGGGCCTCACCATGCGGTCCGCCGTCGCCTCGACGCTCGTCGCCAGCCTGGAAATGGCGCGGGCGGGCGACGTGCAGATCCGGCAGGACAGCGCCTTCGGGCCGATCCTGCTGCGCGACGGCCGCAAGCGATGAGCGGCGCCGGTTCGCCGGAAGACCCGGCTGCCGCGCCGGAATCCCGCAGCACGGCCGGCAACGATCCCGTGGCAGCCGACAGCGGGGCCGACAGCAGGCCCGACAGCAGACCCGACAGCAGAACAGTCCGGCTGATCGAGGCGCTGCTGTTTTCCGCCGCCGAACCGCTCCGCGAGTCGGACCTGGCGCAGCGGCTGCCGGATCCCGGCCAGCTCGACCCGGCGTTGAAAATCCTGCGCAGCCTGTACGAAAACCGGGGCGTCGAGCTGTACAGGGCGGGCGACGCCTGGGCGTTCCGGACCGCGCCCGACCTGGGCGACGCCCTCAGGATCGAGCGGTCGACCGTGCGAAAACTGTCGCGCGCGGCGGTCGAGACGCTGGCGGTCATCGCCTATCATCAGCCGGTCACCCGCGCCGAGATCGAGGAAATCCGGGGTGTCGGCCAGAGCCGCGGCACCCTCGACCTGCTGCTGGAGGCCGGCTGGATCAAGCCGGGCCGCCGCCGCCAGACGCCGGGCCGGCCGCTGACCTGGATCACCACCCAGGCCTTTCTCGACCATTTCGGCCTGGAGAATGTCGGCGACCTCCCGGGCGTCGCGGATCTCAAGGCGTCCGGCCTGCTCGACAAGCGGCCGGCCATCGAGGCGTTCCGCAACGTGGCGGGCGACGATACGCCGGAGGACGCAGAGAACGCGGCGGAAGCGGCGGAAGACGCCGATCCGGCAGAGGCCGCCGCCGATACCGACTGACCGGCCCGCGAACCTGCGGCACATTGCGACTGCAAATCATTTGCAACAGTGCTAAGGGCGGACGGTATCGCCTGACTGCCGAAATCGCCTCGTGCCCGCCGATTCGCCCGTTGCCATGCTGAACGCCTCCCCCGCAGCCGTGAGCGCGCCGCCGCTCCGGCCGGCGCGCGCCGTCTGGGCGCTCGGGCTGGCGGCGGTTCTCGGCGCCGTGCTTCTGCCGATCGCCGTGGTGCTGGCACACCTGTTCGCCCCGACCGGCGATCTGTGGGCCCATCTGTCGTCGACCGTCCTGCCGCGATATGTGGCCAATACGCTGTGGCTGATCGCCGGCGTCGGCGCGCTGACGCTGATCGGCGGCGTCGGCACGGCCTGGCTGGTCAGCCTGTGCCGCTTTCCGGGCCGGCGCTTCTTTTCCTGGGCGCTCCTGCTGCCCTTCGCCATGCCGGCCTACGTCATCGCCTACACCTATACCGGGTTGCTCGACTTTGCCGGTCCGGTCCAGAGCGGGCTGCGCGACCTGTTCGGCTGGTCGGCCGGCGACTATCCGGCGCCGAACATCCGGTCGCTGACCGGCGCGATCGTCATGCTGAGCCTGGTCCTGTATCCCTATGTCTACCTGCTCAGCCGGTCGGCCTTTCTCGAGCAATCCATCTGTTCGCTCGAGGTCAGCCGCACGCTGGGCTGCACGCCGGCACAGGCGATGTGGCGGGTCGCGCTGCCGCTGGCCCGGCCGTCCATCGTCGCCGGCATGGCGCTGGCGCTGCTGGAGGCGTTGAACGAATTCGGCGCCATGCAGCATTTCGGCGTCGATACCTTCACGACCGGCATCTTCCGCGTCTGGCTCGCGGATGGCAGTCCTGCCGCGGCGGCCAAGCTGGCGTCGGTCTTCCTGATCTTCGTATTTGCGATCCTGGTGCTGGAACGCCGGTCGCGCGGGCGTGCCGCCTTCCACAACCTGTCCATCCGCTACCGGCCCCTGCCGGGCTGGCGGCTTGCAGGCTGGCGCGCCGCCTTCGCCGTCATCTTCTGCGCGACGCCGGTCGTCTTCGGTTTCGCGGCGCCGGCGGCGGCGCTGCTCTGGTGGACCTGGCTGTCCGCCGCCGAGGTCGTCAATACGGACTTCGTCCGCCTCCTGCTCACCAGCGTCGCCCTCGCCGGTTCGGCGGCGCTCATCACGGTCGCCGTCGCCCTGTTCCTCGCCTACGCCGCCCGGCGCTCCGCCAGCCGCCTGTTCCGCGGGCTGACGCGGCTGGCGGCGATCGGCTATGCCGTGCCGGGCGCGGTTCTTGCCGTCGGCATCGTCATTCCCTTCGCGGCGCTGGACGAACGGATCAACGCCTTCGGCGCGGACGTCTTCGGCCTGTCGCCCGGCCTGATTTTCAGCGGCACGGTATTCGCCCTCCTGTTCGCCTATGCCGTGCGCTTTCTCGCGATCTCCTACGGCGCCGTCGATGGCGGCCTTACCCGCATCACCGGTCACATGGACGATGCCGCGCGGACGCTGGGCGCCGGCGCGACGGGCGTCGTCCGGCGCATCCACGCGCCGATGCTCCGGCCCAGCATCGCCGCCGCCGGCCTGTTGATCTTCGTCGACGTCCTGAAAGAGCTGCCGGCCACGCTGCTGCTGCGGCCGTTCGGCATCGATACGCTGGCGCTGCGAACCTACGAATATGCCACCGATGAACAACTGGTCGAGGCGGCGCCGTCGGCGCTGGCGATCGTCCTCGCCGGAATCCTTCCCGTGATCCTGCTGTCCCGCGCCATGCGGCGCAGCAGCGAGCCGCGGGAGGCCGAAGGCGTCGCGCCGATCGCGGCAGGGGCGCCGTTATGACGTCGGCGCCGTCCGGACCCGGCTTGTCGATCGACGCGCTGAGCCACCGGTTCGACCGGGTGACGGCGCTTGAGGCAGTTTCGCTCGAAATCGGCGGTGGAGAGATCCTCGCCCTGCTCGGGCCGTCGGGCTGCGGCAAGTCCACCCTGCTGCGGCTGGTCGCCGGGCTCGAAGCCATCCAGCACGGCACGATCGCCATCGGCGGCCGGACGGTCAGCGCCGCGCCCGGCCTCAACCTGCCGCCCGAACGGCGCGATGTCGGGTTCCTGTTCCAGGACTACGCGCTGTTCCCGCATCTGAGCGCGGCCGACAATGTCGCCTTCGGCCTGAAGCATCTGGGCGACGCCGAACGGCGCAAACGGGTTGGCGAGGTGCTGGAGCGCGTCGGCGTGTCGGCCCTCGCTGATGCCTTTCCCCACACCCTGTCGGGCGGCCAGCAACAGCGGATCGCCCTCGCCCGGGCGCTGGCGCCGTCACCGGGCATGCTGTTGCTAGACGAGCCGCTTTCGGGCCTCGACGCGCGCCTGCGGCACGGCCTGGCCGATACGTTGCTCGCCATCCTGCGCGAGACCGGGACGACGGCGGTCGTGGTGACCCACGATCCGGAAGAGGCCATGTATGTCGCCGACCGGATCGGCGTCCTGCGCGACGGCAGGCTGATGCAGTTCGGCGCGCCCACCGCGGTCCACGATCGCCCGGCAAGTCCTTTCGTAGCGAATTTTATGAGCGACTCCAACCGGTTAACCGGTATCGTCGGGGATTCGGGCACAATCGATACGGGCTGGGGAACGGTCGATGCCGGGAAGCTGCCGCCCGGCAGATCGGCACAGGTGCTTATCCGCTACCAGGGCGTCGGCATCGGCTTCGACGCCGCCAACAGCGGCGCGGTACGCGCCCGGGTCCTGCGCAGCCGGCCGATCGGCGGCGACACGCTCGTCACTCTGGAAATGGCGGACCGGCCGGGCGAAACGCTGTATGCCCGTGCGCCGGCCGGGCGCGCGCCCTGGGAGGGCGATTGCGTCGCGGTGACGCTAGACCCGGCGCATGTGTTTGTTTTTCCTTCGGCAAACGCTAAATAGGAACGCTAAATAGACCGGGCAACGAACCGCGCCGGAAAGGCGCGTCGGCCGGCTGCGCAAAGCCATTGGAGCGCGGCCGGATCGCCGGAAGAAGACCGGACAGGGGAGAAGTGGAATGGGCCTGAGCATCTGGCAAATCCTGATCATCGTCGCGGTCATCCTGCTGCTGTTCGGCGGCCGGAAAATTCCCGGACTGATGCGCGACCTGGGCAGCGGCATCACCCAGTTCCGCAAGGGCCTGAAAGCCGATTCCGAATCCGCCGCCGCCGGTGGCGACGATGCCAAGGTCATCGACGGCAAGAGCGGCCAGACCGCCGGCGCCAAGGTCGACGAGGTCGAGAAAGCCTGATCCGACACCGCGCCGGACATCGTGCCCGGGATGGTATCGGGGATGATATCGGCGATGGTATCGGGGCTGGAGGCCGGGAAGCGCGGACCGCGATTGTAGGGCGATGTTCGATCTCGGCTGGATGGAAATGGCGATGATCGCCGTCATCACGTTGATGATCGTCGGCCCGAAAGACATGCCGAAGGTCGTCAAGGGCGTCACCGAGGGCATCGGCCGGCTCAAGGCGCTGTCCGGCGAATTCCGCTCCGGACTGGACGATCTCGCCCGCGAGGCCGATCTGGACAAGCTCCAGCAGGATATCGACAAGGTCGCGAACGCGGCGAGCGAGGAAATGAACGCCATCGAGGATATGGCGGGCGATTTCGACTACGCCGGCGTGGACGATAATTCCGACAGCACCGACTACAGTTCCTACTGGAAGCCGATACCGGCCTGGCGCAACGTCTCCCCGGGCGATGCCGCGGACAAATGGCCCAGGCACCGCAAGGCGCCGCGCAAGGCGCGGCCGCGCTACAGCGGTCGCCGGACGGGCCGCGACACGCCGGGCAAGCGCAAGGTCCGCAGCTGATGGCCGACAGCGACCCGGAAGCCGGGAAGAAGGAAACCGAACCGGACGCGCCCGACGAGACCGCCGAAGGCGCGGCAGACGGGCCGACGCAGGACCATGTGGATTCGCTGACCGGCGACGCCCCGGCGGAAAACGACCCCGACCAGAACCGCATGACGATGATGGAGCATCTGGTGGAGCTGCGGCGGCGCCTGATGTGGTGCGTCGTGGCCCTGCTGGTCGCCTTCGGCGTCTGCGTTTTCTTCGCCTCGGAAATCTTCGACTTTCTGTCCAAACCACTGATGGACATCCTGCGCGCCCGCAACGAGGACGCCACGCTGATCTACACCAAGCTGTACGAGGTGTTCTTCACCGAGATCAAGATCGGCTTCTACGCGGCGGCCTTCCTGGCCTTCCCGATCTTCGCCGTCCAGCTGTGGAAATTCGTGGCGCCGGGCCTGTACACCAAGGAGAAGTCCGCGTTCCGGCCGTTCCTGATCGCCACGCCAGTCCTGTTCTTCGCCGGCGGCGCCATGGTCTACTATGCGATCATGCCGCTGGCCTGGGAGTTCTTCGCGGCGTTCCAGAACACCGGCGAGACCGGTTCCCGGATCGAACTGCTGCCCAAGGTCGAGGAATATCTCTCCCTGGTCATCAAGCTGATCTTCGCCTTCGGCATCGCGTTCCAGCTGCCGGTGGTGCTGACGCTGCTGGCCAAGGTCGATCTCGTGACTTCCAAAGGGCTGGCCAGGTTCCGGAAATACGCCGTCGTCCTGGTCTTTGTCTTTGCCGCGATCCTGACGCCGCCGGATGTGATCAGCCAGGTCGGCCTCGCGATCCCGATCCTGCTGCTCTACGAGGTGTCCATCTTCCTCGCCCGGATGATCGAGAAGAAGCGCGCCGAGGAAGACGCGGCGCTGCAGGCGGAACTGGCGGACTAGGCCGCCGGATCGCGGCGGGCGGCGCGCGACCCATTCGCCGGGCCGGCGGGCGACGGTGGATGTCGGGCGCGGGCGCGGCTATATGCGTTGGCGAATTGCACCCAACCGAGAGCCCGAGACGTTTCGAGCCATGCACGATATCCGCTGGATTCGCGACAACCCCGAAGCCTTCGACGCCGCCCTGGCGCGCCGCGGCCTGGCGCCGGAGAGCGCTTCCCTGATCGCCCTCGACGCGCGCCGGCGCGAAGCGCAGACGGAAGCCCAGACGCTGCAATCGGAACGCAACGCGCTGTCGAAGGACATCGGCAGGGCGAAAGCCGAGGGCCGGGACGTTGCGGACGTCATCGCCAGGGTCGCCGCGATGAAGGACCGGCTCGGCGAACTGGAGGGCGAGCAGAAAGGCGCCGAGGATGCGCTGACGGCGGCGCTGGAGGTGATCCCCAACCTGCCGTTCGAGGATGTGCCGGTGGGCGAGGACGAAGCGGCGAATATCGAGCTCCGCCGGGTCGGCGACCGGCCGGCGTTCGCGTTCGAGCCGAAACAGCATTTCGATCTCGGCGAGGCGCTGGGCGAAATGGATTTCGATACCGCCGCCAGCCTGAGCGGCGCGCGTTTCGTCTTGCTGTCCGGCCGGCTGGCCCGGCTGGAACGGGCGCTCGCCCAGTTCATGCTGGACACCCACACCGGCGAGTTCGGCTATACCGAAATCTCGCCGCCCGTCCTGGTGCGCGACCAGGTGCTGTACGGCACCGGCCAGCTGCCGAAATTCGCCGAGGACCAGTACCGGACCGAAGAGGGCATGTGGCTGATCCCGACCGCCGAGGTGCCGCTGACCAACCTCGCGGCCGGGCAGGTCGTCGAGGAAAATTCCCTGCCGCGGCGCTACACGGCCTACACCCTCTGCTTCCGCTCCGAGGCCGGGGCGGCGGGCCGCGACACCCGGGGCATGCTGCGCCAGCACCAGTTTTCCAAGGTCGAAATGGTCAGCATCGCGCACCCGGACGGCTCGGAAGCCGAGCTCGAACGCATGACGGGCTGCGCCGAGGAAATCCTCAAGCGCCTCGGCATCCCCTACCGGGTCGTGGTGCTGTCGACCGGCGACATGGGTTTCGGCGCGCGCAAGACCTACGATCTCGAAGTCTGGCTGCCCGGTCAGGGCGCCTATCGCGAAATCTCGAGCTGCTCGAACTGCGGCGACTTCCAGGCCCGGCGCATGAACGCCCGGTTCAGGCCGGCCGGCGGCAAGGGCACCCGCTTCGTCCACACGCTGAACGGGTCGGGCCTTGCCGTGGGCCGGACCCTGATCGCGGTGATGGAGAATTTTCAGCAGGCCGACGGGTCGATCGCCGTTCCCGAAGCGCTGCGGCCCTATATGGGCGGGATCGACAGGATCGCCGCTTGACCCGGCGGATCCCCGACCTTTCCAAGGCGCGTATCCTCGTTACCAATGACGACGGGGTGAACGCCAGGGGCCTCGACATCCTGGCCGACATCGCGCGCGCCTTTTCGGACGATGTCTGGATCGTGGCTCCGGAAGCCGAGCAGAGCGGCGCCGGCCACTCGCTGACCCTGCGGCGGCCGCTGCGCATGACCCAGCGCGGAGAACGCCGCTATTCGGTCGACGGAACGCCGACCGACTGCGTTTTGATGGCCGTGGGGCACCTGCTCAAGGACCGCAAGCCCGATCTGGCGCTTTCCGGCATCAATCGGGGCGGCAACCTGGGCGAGGACCTGACCTATTCCGGCACGGTCGCCGCCGCCATGGAAGGCACGCTGACGGGCGTACCCTCCATCGCGCTCAGCCAGGTTTACGAAGACGGCGCGCGGCCGGACTGGGAGACCGCGCGCCGCTTCGCGCCCGACATCGTCCGCCGGCTCGTCGAGGCCGGCTGGCCGGACGGCGTGCTCATCAACGTCAATTTCCCGGCCGGCGGGCCGGCGGCAGTCAGGGGATCGCAGGTGGTCGGTCTCGGCCGGCGCAAGGTCGGCGATCACCTGGTGGAGCGCCGGGATCCGCGCGGCGTGCCCTATTACTGGATCGGTTCGCTGCGCAACGAGGAGCCGAACCGCCCGCAGACCGACCTGGCCGCCGTCATGAACGGCTATATCGCGATCACGCCGGTGCATCTGGATTTGACCGACCGCCCGACGGTTCGCACCTTGAAGGCGGTGTTCGACTGAGCGGCCGCCGCCCCGCCGCATTCCGCCATCCACGCCCGAATGATCGCCGAAACCCGCAAGATCCGACTGATCATGGAACTCCGCCAGGGCGGGGTGACGCAGACCGACGTGCTGACGGCGATCGAGACGACGCCCCGGGAAGAGTTCGTCCCCGAGCTGTTCCGCGAAAGCGCCTACGACAACCGGCCCCTGCCGATCGGCAGCGACCAGACGATCAGCCAGCCGCTCATCGTTGGCCTGATGACCCAGGCGCTGGCGCTGAACAAACGCTGCAAGGTGCTGGAGATCGGCACCGGGTCGGGCTACCAGACGGCGATCCTGGCCCGCCTTGCGCGGCGGGTCTATTCCGTCGAGCGCATCCGCGAGCTGTATGTGGCCGCAGCGCAGCGAATCGACAGGCTGGGCATCGCCAACGTCACGGCGCAGATCGGCGACGGCGGCCTCGGCTGGCCCGAGCAGGCGCCTTTCGACCGCATCCTCGTGACGGCCGCGGCGGACATGGTGCCCGAGGCCCTGCTCGAGCAGCTGCGCGTCGGCGGCTGCCTGGTCATCCCGGTCGGCGCCGAAGGCGGCACGCAGACCCTCTGGCGCATTACGCGCACTGCCGAAGGGTTCGAGGAAGAGCCGCTCACCAGCGTCCGCTTCGTCCCGCTGGTAAGCGGGACTGTCGCCTAGAGCCTGTCCGTTTTATTCGAAACCACCGGCACAACCGGGAACGCCCCTTCGATACGCCCCGACCAGAGGCCGGGGCTACTCAGGGTGAGGGTGAAATTAAGGTAGCCAAAATTCCCCTCATCCCGAGTAGGCGCGCTTGCGCGCCGTATCGAGGGACGCCCTGCCGCCGTGCTTCGACCTAAGGCGGATATGCGCTAATCGAGCCGCTTGCCGAGGCGCCCGGCGAGGTCCTGGACGAACTGCCAGGCCACGCGGCCCGAGCGCGAACCGCGGGTGACGGCCCATTCCCGCGCTTCGGCGCGCAGGGCTTCGCGCCCGACATCGAGCCCGTAACGGCCGGCATAGCCTTCGATGATCTCGAAATAGGTTTCCTGGTCGCAGGCGTGGAAGCCGAGCCAGAGACCGAACCGGTCCGACAGCGAGACCTTTTCCTCCACCGCTTCCGAAGGAGAGATCGCCGTCGAGCGTTCGTTCTCGATCATATCGCGCGGCATGAGATGGCGCCGGTTGGACGTGGCGTAGAAGATCACGTTGGCCGGCCGGCCCTCGATGCCGCCTTCCAGCACCGCCTTGAGCGACTTGTAGGAGGTATCCTGGCCGTCGAAGGAAAGGTCGTCGCAGAACAGGATGCAGGGCCGGCCGCTCTGGCGCAGATTGCCCAGCAGCGCCGGGAGAGTCGGGATGTCCTCGCGGTGGATCTCGACAAGCGCCAGCCGGCCGCCGGTCTCGCCGTTCACCGCGGCGTGAACCGCCTTGACGATCGAGCTCTTGCCGGTGCCCCGCGCGCCCCACAGCAGCGCGTTGTTGGCCGGCAGGCCGCGGGCGAAGCGGCGGGTGTTTTCCAGCAGCTGGTCGCGCTGCCGGTCGATGCCCCGAAGCAGATCGAGATCGACCCGGTTGACATCGGCGACCAGTTCGAGCCGCCGGCCGTCGGCGTGCCAGATAAAGGCGTCGCCGTCATCGAGCGCGGCGGCGGGCGGCTGCGCCGGCACCAGCCTTTCCAGGGCGTCGGCGATCCGCGACAGATGCGCGCGTTGGGAAGGGTCGGTCATCGTCGGGTGTGAATTCAGTCCGGCGCCACATTATATAAGCCGCCGCAAACACAGCGCCGCGGCGGGTTCGGTTCCGGCGACACTATCGGGCGCCGGCCCTCTCCGTCAAACCGGCAGATGCCGGGCCTATTGCTGCCGGGCCTCTCGCCGAGCATACGCCGAACGGTATCTTTTCGGGCGCGCCAACGCGATAACGAGACATCTGGGAGTCGGTCATGCTGGTTTCGGAAGCCTGGGCCCAATCCGGAGGCGGCGGTTCGCCGGATTTTTCATTTCTCCTCATGATCGTCCTGCTGTTCGTGGTCATGTATTTCTTCATGATCCGGCCCCAGCAGAGACGCGCGCGCGAACATCGCGAAATGGTCGCCGCCGTGAAACGCAACGACCGGATCGTGACGAGCGGCGGCCTGATCGGGAAGATCACCAAGGCCGGCGAAGGCCCGGAGATCGAAATGGAGATTGCCCCCGAGGTGAAGGTTTCGATCGACCGGAATTCGATCCAGGGCGTGCTGAACAAGAAACCGGGGGGGCCGGGGCAAAAACCGTCGGCCGCCAACGATTCCGGCGAGCGCCGGAGTCTGCTGGGCGGCCTGTTCGGCGGCTTCGGCGGCCGGAGGAACTGAGCCGCGGCGGGCCGGACCCGAAGTGCGCATGATCGCATTGCTCCAGCGACGGGCCTGTTTCCATGATTAACATTTCGCGCGGGCAGATGATCGCCGTGGCGTTCATCTGCCTGACGGGCCTGGCGTTTGCCATACCCAACGCGCTGGACAGGAAGTTTCTGGAAAAGGTTCCGGGCTGGCTGCCGAGCCAGACCTTCAATCTCGGCCTCGACCTGCAGGGTGGAATTCACCTGCTCTATTCCGTCGATCTCAGCGACGTGATCAAGGACCGCATGCAGGATGTGCGCAAGCAGGTGCGCGCGATGTTCCGCAGCGCGGAATACCGGGTGAAATACCAGCGCCTCAGGGCGACGGACCGGCAGGTCACCTTCCGGCTGGTCGATCCGTCCCAGCAGGACCTCGCGCGGCAGGCGCTGCGCGACGTGATCGCCGATCTCGGCGGCAGCGCCAATGCGCTGACCGGCGCCAGCGCCCATTACGAGTTCGAGTTCGACGACGGGCGCGGCACGATGCACCTGACCGAGACCGGCCGCACGGCGCTGGCCAGGCGGACGGTGGATCAGGCGATCGAAATCCTGCGCCAGCGGATCGACCCGACCGGCGCTATCGACCCGATCATCCAGGCCCAGGGCGACGACCGCATCCTGATCCAGGTGCCGGGCGAGAAGGACCCGGAATCGCTGCGCCGGAAAATCGGCACGACGGCAAAAATGACCTTCCACCTGCTGCATCCGTCGCTGGACGGAACGCAGACCGCCGAAGCGCCGCCCGGCTACTTTCTTGTCGACAGCGAGGACGGGTATCGGCAGCGCTACCTGCTGGTGGACGAGGTGGCGCTGGACGGCCAGCATATCGTGGACGCCAGCCAGTCGTTCCAGGACGGACGGCCCGTCGTGGCGTTCCGCTTCGATACCTCGGGCGCCCGCCAGTTCTGCAAGATCACCCAGGCCAATGTCGACAAGCCGTTCGCGATCGTCCTCGACAACAAGGTGATCTCCGCCCCGGTCATCCAGTCGGCGATCTGCGGCGGCTCGGGCATCATCACCGGGCGGTTCACCATCCAGTCGGCGAACGAACTCGCCCTGCTGCTTCGCGCCGGCGCCCTGCCCGCACCGCTCAGCATCGAGGAACAGCGCCAGGTCGGCGCCGAACTGGGCCAGGATTCCATCGATGCCGGCAAGATTGCCTGCATCATCGGGCTGATCCTCGTCGTCGCCTTCGTGGTGATGGCCTACGGCCGGTTCGGCCTGTTCGCCAATGTCGCGCTGCTGACCAACCTGGTGCTGATCGCGGCCGCGCTCTCGCTGCTGCAGGCGACCCTCACCCTGCCCGGCATTGCCGGCATCGTGCTCACGATCGGCATGGCGGTCGACGCCAACGTGCTGATTTTCGAGCGCATCCGCGAGGAAGTCCGCGCCGGGCGCACGCCGCTGTCGGCGATCGACACGGGCTACCGGCGCGCGCTCACCACCATCATCGACTCCAACCTGACAACCTTCATCGCCGCGCTGCTGCTGTTCCTGTTCGGCTCGGGCCCGGTGCAGGGCTTCGGCGTCACCCTGTCGATCGGGCTGGCGACGTCCATGTTCACGGCCATCATGGTGACCCGGCTGCTCGTTGTCGGCTGGTGGCGGCGCTCCCGGCCCCGGGCCCTTCCGATCTAGCCGTGTTCGATCCCCCGACCGCTCCACCCGCCCCCGTCGACGGCGCCGGCCGGTTGCCGGACCGCGGCGGCCGGCACGACCGCCCATCCGGGACATTGCCATGAACGACAGCTCACCCGCCGTCCGTCGCCCGTCACGCCCTTCACGCCGGGAAGCCGAAGCGGCGGTCCGCACCCTGCTGCGCTGGGCCGGCGACGACCCGGACCGCGAAGGCCTGCAGGAGACGCCGGCGCGGGTCGTCCGCTCCTATGAGGAGTTCTTCTCCGGCTATGCCGTCGATCCGGTGGATTTCCTGAACCGGACCTTTTCCGAGACCGAAGGCTACGACGAGATCGTCGTGCTGCGCGATATCCGCGTCGAATCCCATTGCGAGCACCATATGGTGCCGATCGTCGGCCGGGCCCATGTCGGCTATCTGCCGAAGAACCGGGTGGTCGGGATCAGCAAGATCGCACGGCTGGTCGAAGCCTATGCCAGACGGCTGCAGATCCAGGAAAAGCTGACGGCCCAGATCGCCAACACGATGCAGGAAGTGCTCGACCCGCGCGGCGTCGCCGTCGTCATCGAGGCGTCGCACCAATGCATGACGACCCGCGGCGTGCACAAGTCGGGCGCGGCCATGGTGACGAGCCGGATGCTCGGCGCGTTCCGGGACGATCCGGCGACCCGGCGCGAGTTCCTGACCATGATCGGAAACGGCGGCTAGGCAACGGCGCCGACAGCGCGACGGCCGGCCGGACGCGCTTTGCCCGCCGCGTCGGGCGGCGTATAGTCCGGGCCGCGCAGGCGGCTCCGGCGGGGCGAAGCGGCCGGGCCGACTTCGACCTCTATCGAAAACGGGCTCCACTTGCTGGATCTTCGACCGGTCTTCTTCATTTGCGGCGTGCTGCTGGCGATACTCGCGGTCATCATGCTCGTGCCCGTCGCGGCGGATCTCTCCACGCGTGACGGGGACTGGAGCGCCTTCGTCAAGGCCTCCGGGGTCACGCTGTTCGTCGGCATTTCGCTGATCCTGGCGAACCGGGCCGAGGGCTTCCGGCTCAACCTGCGCCAGGCCTTCGCCTTCACCGGGCTGAGCTGGCTGATCATCGCCGCCTTTTCGGCCCTGCCTTTCGCCTTCTCCAGGCTTGAGCTGTCCTATACCGACGCCTTCTTCGAATCGATGTCGGGCATCACGACGACCGGAGCCACGGTCATCATCGGCCTGGACAATGCGCCGCCCGGCATTCTGCTGTGGCGCTCGATCCTGCAATGGCTCGGCGGCATCGGCATCATCGTTTTCGCGCTGGCCTTCCTGCCGGTGCTGCGCGTCGGCGGCATGCAGCTGTTCCGGACCGAAGCCTTCGAGACGCCGGAGAAGGTGCTGCCGCGCGCCGCGCAACTCGCCGCCGGGATCGGCGGCGTCTATATCGCCCTTACGCTGCTAACGGCGGTCGTGCTGTGGGGCGCGCAGATGGCGCCGTTCGACGCCGTCAACCACGCCATGACGAGCATCGCCACCGGCGGCTTCTCGACCCGCGACGCCTCGATCGGCGCCTATCCGCCGTCGATCCAGTGGATCCTGTTCGTCGCGATGATCATCGGCAGCCTGCCGTTCGTCTTCTATATCGACGCCGTGCGCGGCCGCGTCAGTCCGCTGGCGAAGGACAGCCAGGTTCGCGTGTTTCTGGGCGTTCTGGCCGTGGCGATCCTGCTGGTCTTCCTGTGGCTGGTCTTCGATCGCGGCGAGGGCATGGGCGCGGCCATCACCAAGGCGGCGTTCAACGTGACCTCCGTCATGACCGGCACCGGCTATTCCACCGAAGGCTTCGACAAATGGGGGCCGTTCCCCTTCGCCATGTTCTTTCTGCTGATGTTCATCGGCGGCTGCGCCGGATCGACGACCTGCGGCATCAAGATCTTCCGCTTCCAGGTGGCCTATGCGGTCGGCCGGGTCCAGATTTCGCGCCTCATGCAGCCGCGCGGCGTGTTCATCCCCTATTACAACCGCCGGCCGATCACCGATGAAATTTCCCAGTCCGTCATGGGTTTCCTGCTGTTTTTCGTGTTGTCCTACGGGGTCCTGGCCCTGCTGCTCGGGATGACCGGACTGGACCCGATCACCGCCCTGTCGGGCGCGGCCAGCGCCATCGCCAACGTCGGCCCCGGCCTGGGGCCGATCATCGGGCCGGAAAGCAGCTACACCGGCCTGAACGACACGGCGAAATGGCTGCTCTCGGCGGGCATGCTGATTGGCCGGCTGGAGATTTTTGCGGTATTGGTGCTGTTCCTCCCGTCCTTCTGGAAGGAATAGTCCGCTGACTGCGAACCTGGCCGAAATCCGGTCGATCCTCGAGACCATCGTCGGCTTCGATACGACGTCGTCGAAGTCCAACATGCCGATGCTCGACTGGATCCGGGATTATCTGGACGGCCTCGGCATCGAGAGCCAACTGGCGCCGGGCGCCGACGAAACCAAGGCGAACCTGTACGCGACGATTGGCGGAAACGGCGCCGGCGGAGCGGACGGTGGAGCCGCGGGCGGCGGCGTGGCCCTTTCCGGCCATACCGACGTGGTCCCCGTCGCCGGCCAGGACTGGTCGTCGGATCCGTTCGAGTTGACGGAACGGGACGGCAGGCTCTACGGCCGCGGCACGGCGGACATGAAGGGCTTCATCGCCATCGCGCTCGCCATGGCGCCGGCCCTGAAAGCCGCGGACCTCAAGGTGCCGGTCCATTTCGCCTTCTCCTTCGACGAGGAGGTCGGCTGCAAGGGCGTGCCGCATCTGATCGAGCGGCTGGGCCGCGACCTGCCGAAACCCGCGCTCGTCCTGGTCGGCGAGCCGACGAGCATGCGTGTGGTGGACGGCCACAAGGGCATCGTCGGGATGCAGACGACGGTCACGGGCCTGGAGGCCCATTCCAGCCGCCCGCACGAGGCCGTCAGCGCCGTCGTCTGCGCCATGCGGATCATCCGCAGGATCGAGGAGATCATCGACGGGCTGCGCCGCGCCGGACGGACCGACGACGGCTTCACGCCGCCCTGGACGACCTTCAACATCGGCATCATCGAAGGCGGCAGCGCGGTCAATATCGTGCCCCGCCATTGCCGGTTCGCCTGGGAGTTCCGCCCGATTCCCGGCGTGCGGGCGGAGGAGGTGCTGGAGCCGCTGAACGACTATGTCCGGGGCGAGCTGCTGCCGGAAATGCAGGCGGTCTCGCCGGGCGCGACAGTCGAAACCGCGGTCACGGCCCAGGCGCCGGCGATGCAGGCCGGCGCCGGCTCGCCGGCGGTGGCGCTGGCGCGCACGCTGACCGGCGCGAACCACACCGAGAAGGTCGCCTACGGCACCGAGGCCGGCCTGTTCGAGGATGCCGACATCCCGGCCGTCGTGTGCGGCCCCGGCGACATCGCCCAGGCCCACAAGCCCGACGAGTTCATCGAAATCGCCCAGCTCGAAGCCGGCGCCCGCTATATCGAGCGGCTGGTCGAATGGGCGGCGGCGGACGGGAACATCGCCGCCCTGGCCGGTTGAGCGCGCGGCGGCTGCGCGGCTGACCCGGCAGAATCCGGCGCCATGCCCTCGGCGGAAAATTCTCCCGGCACCGGAGCTTCGGCGGCGCCGCAGGCGACCGAGACGGTTCTCGGTGTCCGGATGCCGGCGCGCCAGCCGAAACCGCGCAACCGCGGCCTGACCATGATGATCGACTGGGGCCTGCCGCCCCTGCACCAGGCGGATGTCGTGAAGACGGCGGGTCCGTTCATCGACATGGCGAAGATCGCGGGAAGCATCGCGGGCCTGATGAACGAGGCGGTCCTGTGCGAAAAGCTGCGCCTCTACCGCGAGGCGGATATCAGCACATCGCAGGGCGGGCTCTTCGTGGAACTGGCGGTCATGCAGGGCCGCGTGCAGGCCCTGTTCGAAAACCTGGCCCGCCTCGGCTTCGACGCCGTCGAGGTTTCCGACAATCTGCTCGACTGGAGCCTTGAAGAGAAAAGGCAGGTCATCGTCTCGGCGCGCGAGGAATTCGGCTTTCGCGTTCTCGGCGAGGTCGGCAAGAAGGAAGGGACGCTCACCGACAGCGAGGTCATGGCCGATCTCGACGCCTGTTTCGAGGCCGGCGCCGCGCTGGTGTTCCTCGAAGCCTACGAGTTCTTTTCCGGCGAGCGCATCCGGGCAGACCTGATCCAGTCGATCGCGCAGCGGTTCGGCCTCGAAAGGGTCATTTTCGAACTGCCGGTCGTCATCCTTCCGGGCGTCAGCCGGGAATTCAAGCACAGGGTGACCGCGTGGCTGGTCAGGGAACTCGGGACGGAGGTCAATCTCGCCAATCTCGAGTGGGACGAAATCTGGATCGCCGAAATGACGCGCCGCGGCGCCGGCGGCGACACCTCCCATCCCGGCGGCGCCTATCGCATGGCCGATCCCGGAGCGCCGTAGGCGCCGGCTCCCGGACGATCCGGCGGAATAATGCGCTCTGCGGCGCGATAGCTCCTGTCATCACGGTGACGGGAGGCCTGTGTTTTTTGGCGCGCTGGTCGGAATGACGTGTGGGGTTTGCGGCCTTGATGTCCGGTCGGAATGACGGTCGGGGGCGGAGGCGCGGGGCAGGCGTCCGGCGGCGAAACCCGCTCTGCCGGCCGGAAGGGCCCGCCTGTGTAACTCCGGGCCCCGGTGCAAGGCCGGAGTGTGCGGGAAGCGCAGCGTGCCACAAGCCGCTGGCGCTGTGCACAACAGGGCTTGACATCTGTTTATAGAACATTATATGAACATTGTATGATCCGTCCGGGGCGCAATGAGGGCTTTGGTGCGGGCCGGATCGGCGTCCGGACGCCATTACCGGGTTTGCGGACGAACCGGCGGCGTTGGCGGTTTCCGCCGGCTTCCGCCCGCCGCCGGAGGAAAATCCGGTATCGCATGGACAGAAGGAGAATGTATTCCTTTGTCTCCGACTTTTGCGCCCGGGAGCCGGAACCGGGGCAGGCGTCCGGCCGGCGGTTTTTGGCGGTTTTCAGCGGCTTTTGGGCCGGCGGGGCGTTTCAGACGGAAGGGCCGGTATGCAAAAAAAACACGATGGGTAGAATGGTCTGTCTAAAAAGACGGCGCAGCGGAACATGACGAATCATGACATTTCATGACACATCTCCACCCGTCATCCCGACCGAGCGGAGCGAGTGGAGGGATCCCGGCTCGATCACGGATATACAAAACCCGGAAGCCGGCGACGGGATTCCTCCACTCCGCGGACTGGCGTTCGCTCCGGTCGGAATGACGGTTGGGGCGGAGGAGCGCGCCATGACGAATCATGACATTTCATGACATATCCGGGTCATGACATATCCGGGTATCCGCGGACTCCCGTCCCGTTGTCCGGCCCTGCGTCAGGCCGCGGCCCGGCCGGCCCGCAGCGCGGCCAGCGCCGCCTCGTCGTAGCGCCGCACCCGGCTGCAGAACTGGCAGGAGACGGTCACGGCGCCGTCGACGATCATCGAATCGAGGTCGTCCGCCTCCAGCATGCGCAACGCATTCGCCGCCCGGTCGTCGGAGCAGCGGCAGCGGTCGCGCAACGGCTGCGGCGCGAAAACCCGGATGCCGTCTTCGTGGAACAGGCGGAACAGGAGGTTCTCCGGAGCGACGTCGGGGGCCAGCGCCTCGGCGTTGCGGACGGTGCCGAGCAGGATGGCGATGCGCCGCCAGTCGTCGTCCCGCCGTTCCTCGTCCGCATGGCCGCTGTCGTCCGCTTTCGGTTCCGCGCCGAAGCCGCCGGTCAGCGGCACGCGCTGGATCATCAGGGCGGAGGCCTGCCAGCCGGCGCCGCCGGGGCGGCCCACCCCGAGGCGCAGCAGGGTCTCGATCTGCTCGGACTGCCGGAAATAATGCTGGGCGCACGCGGTCAGCGTCGCCCCCGCCAGGTCCACGATCCCCTGATAGCGCTCCATGTCCGGGCCCTGGTCGACCGTGAAGGCGAGGTGGCCGGCGCCCAGCAAGCGCGGCACCGGGCCGTCGGGCGCCGTCGATCCCAGCGCGGCGTAGGCGGCGCGATCGACGTCGGCATAGCCGCGCAGATCGCCGTCCGACGTGACGTCGCAGACCATCATGCCGACCGGCCCGTCGCCCTTGGCCTGCAGGGTGAAGACGCCGTCGTATTTCAGCGTGCCGGCCAGCACGGCGGCGAGCGCGAGCGCCTCGCCCAGCAGGTCGGCGACCGGCGGCGGATAGTCGTGGCGCGACAGGATGGCGTCGATTGCCGGGCCGAGCCGGACCGCCCGGCCGCGCAGGTTGGCGCGCTCCAGCCGGAACGGAATCAGGATATCGGTCTGCGGCCCTCCCTGCAGCTCCCGGCCGGCGGAGCCGGCCGGGCCGCCCTCCGTCATGGCGCCGGTTCCAGCAGGTCGGGCGCCAGCGCCCAGAGCAGGATGCCCTTCTGCGCATGGAGCCGGTTTTCCGCTTCGTCCCACACGACCGATTGCGGCCCGTCGATCACCGCGGCGGCGACCTCTTCGCCGCGATGGGCCGGCAGGCAGTGCATGAAGATGGCGTCGTCCCCGGCGTGGGCCATCATCGCGCTGTCGACCCGATAGGGCGCCAGCAGATTATGATGGTCGGCGGCATCGGTATCGCCCATCGAGACCCAGACGTCGGTCACGACGCAGTCCGCGCCGGTGACCGCCTCGACGGGATCGGCGGTGACATGCACCCGCGCGCCGCGGGCCCTGGCCCATGCCATGACATCGGACGGCGGCGGCAGTTCCGCCGGCGTCGCCAGCCGCAACTCGAATCCGAACTGGACCGCGGCGTGGATCCAGGATGTCGCCATATTGTTGCCGTCGCCGCTCCAGGCGATCGCCCGGCCCGCGATCGGGCCGCGATGCTCCTCGAAGGTCATGACGTCGGCCATGATCTGGCACGGATGGGTGCGGTCGGTCAGTCCGTTGATGACCGGCACCCCGGCGTTGGCCGCCAGCTCCAGCAGCTTCTCTTCCCTGGTGCAGCGCAGCATGATGGCGTCGACATAGCGCGAGAGCACGCGCGCCGTATCGGCGACCGTCTCGCCGCGGCCGAGCTGGCTGCTTTCCCGCTCCAGCACGATGGCGTCGCCGCCGAGCTGCCTGACGGCCTGCTCGAACGAGACGCGGGTTCGCGTGGACGGCTTCTCGAAGATCATCGCGAGCGTCTTGCCGGCCAGCGGGCGCGCCGGACCGTCACCCGCCTGCCCGGCCGCCTTCAGCCGCTTGCCGGCCTCGACGATGCGGCGCAGGTCGGCCTGCCCGACCAGGTCGAGATCGAGGAAATGCCGGGCGCCGGCGGCCGCAATCGCGGTGCGGTCCAGCCCCGGGGCGATCCCTGTGTCAGGCAACATCCCGCTCTTCGGCCATCAGTTCCTCCGCCGCGGCGCGCAGCAGGGCGGTGGCCTCGTCGATCTCCTCGCGCCCGATGATCAGCGGCGGCGCCATGCGCACGACATTCTCGCCCGCCGCGACCGTCAACAGGCCGCGCTCGCGGACGAAATCGACCACCTGGCGCGTTTCCAGGCTGTCGGCCAGCTTCAGCCCCGCCATCAGGCCGCGGCCGCGTGCCTCGACGTAGACCTCGGGATAATCGGCGACCAGCGCCCGCAATTCGGCGTGCAGCGCCGCGCCCTGGGCGCGGACATTTTCGAGGAAGCCGGGCGCGGTGAGCACGTCCCAGACCGCGTTGGCCACCGCCATGGCGAGCGGGTTGCCGCCATAGGTCGAACCGTGGGTGCCGGCGGTCATGCCCTTCGCCGCCTCTTCGGTCGCCAGGCAGGCGCCGACCGGGAAGCCGCCGCCCATGCCCTTGGCGGTCGCCATGATGTCGGGCGTCATGTCCGACCATTCGTGGGCGAAGAGCCTGCCGGTCCGACCGTTGCCGCACTGGACCTCGTCGAGCATGACCAGGAGGCCGAACTCGTCTGCGGTCTCGCGGACAGCCTCGAGGAAGCCGTCCGGCGCCGGGCGGTAGCCGCCCTCGCCCTGGATCGGCTCGAACAGGATGCCGCCGGTCTCGTCGTCGATCGCGTCGCGCAGTTCGTTCATGTTGCCGAAGGCGACGTGCCGGAATCCCTGGACCGCCGGGCCGAACCCGTCGATATGGCTCTCCTGGCCGCCGGCGAAGATGGTCGCCAGGGTCCGGCCGTGGAATGCGCCCCTCATGCAGACGATTCCGGTCTTGTGCGGGTTGCCGCTCGCATGATGGTACTTGCGGATCATCTTGATGCCGAGCTCGACGGCTTCCGAGCCCGAATTGCCGAAGAAGACGGTGTCGGCAAAGGTGTCGCGCACGAACTTCTCGCCCATCTCCTGCTGGCCGGGGATGGAGAAGATATTCGAGCAGTGCCAGAGCTTCCGCCCCTGCTCGACCAGCGCCTCGACCAGCACCGGATGGCTGTGGCCCAGGCAGGTCACTGCGATGCCGCTGGCGAAGTCCAGGAATCGTCGGCCGTCGGTGCTGTAAAGGTAGGGGCCTTCACCGCGCTCGAAAGCGATGTCCGTCCGCCGATAGGTCGGCATGAGGGCCGGGATCACGATCCTGTCTCCTTCGGTTGGGCCGGCGGCCGGTTTCTGCCGGGCGCCGGGCGGGCAGGCCCTGCCGCAAAAGCAAACGACGACGCCTCCCCGTTATCGGAAAAACGCCGTCCGCTCGCCCCGGCAGGCGATTCAACGCCGCGGGATATAAGGCGAAGCGGCAAAAAAGGCGAGTCGGCGCGATGGCGCGGCCTTCGATACGCCCCGCCCTTCGATACGCCCCGGATTTCATCCGGGGCTACTCAGGGTGAGGGTGAGAGAGGTTGTGAGAAATAACCCTCATCCCGAGTAGGCCCGGAGGGCCGTATCGAGGGGCCTCATCCCGAGTAGGCGCGCAAGCGCCGTATCGAGGGACGCGTTGCCGTACGCGGTCGCCAGCCCCGGCTACAGCGCCACCGTCAGCGGGTTGTAGTTGTAGAGCCAGTCGGAGCGTTCCCGGTCCATGTTCCGTTCGGCGAAGGCGGCGCGCAGGGCGGCCTCGCCCGGCAGGTGGAACAGTTTCCGGTTGGCGCGGGATTCGTCGACGACGCGCCGCGCGCGCGGCTTGCGGTGGCGCTCGTACAGGGCCAGCGCGTCGGGGATCGAACCGGCTTCGGCCAGCGCCCGGGCGAGGATGGCGCCGTCTTCCACGGCGACGGCCGCGCCCTGGGCCATGTAGGGCAGCATGGGATGGGCGGCGTCGCCGAGCAGCGTGGCGCGGCCGGCGCTCCAGGACTCCAGGTGCGGGTGGACGTTGAGCGGCCAGCGGTAGCAGGCGTCGCGGTCGGCGGCGTCGACGATCGTCAGGATATCCGGGTGCCAGCCTTCGAAATCGGCCCGCAATTCGGTCCAGGGCCGCTTCTGGGTCCAGGATTCCTCGATCCGTTCCTCAAGCTCCACCGCGCCGACGAAGTTGAGCAGGCTGCCGCCGCGCAGAAAATAAACCACGGCATGCTTGTCCGGCCCGACCCAGATGGAGGACTTGCCGTCCAGGAAATCCGGCGGCAGCCGTTCGACCGGCACGGTCAGGCGCCAGGCCGAGTCGCCGGTATATTCCGGCCGGTTCTCCCCGGCGATCCGGCGGCGGACGGCGGACTTGATGCCGTCGGCCCCGATCAGCAGGTCGCCGGAAATTTCCGTGCCGCCGGCCAGGACCAGCACAACGCCGCCGGCCTCTTCGCGAAAACCCGTTACAGTCGCGTTCAGGCGGATGCAGCCGGGCTTCAGCGCCTCGATCCGCGCGGCGAGAACGGCGTGGTAGTCGGCCCGGTGCAACTGGAGATAGGGCGCGCCGTGGCGCTCGCGATGGGTCGCGGCCAGCGCCAGCGCCTGCAGGACCTCGCCGCTGTCGAACAGGCGGAACTCCGTGACCGGCGGCAGGAAGGCCATGTTCTCCAGCGCGTCGAGGACGCCGAGATGGCGCATCACATGGGTCGCATTGGCGCTCTGCTGGATGCCGGCGCCGATCTCGCCCAATGCCGGGGCCTGTTCGTAGATCTCCACGTCGTGCCCGGCGAGCAGCAGACAGCCGGCCGCCGCCAGCCCGCCGATCCCGGCCCCCGCGATCAGGATCCTGGCCACGTCGCCTCGCCTCCCGGATACAGCCTCGATGTCCGCCCGACGCTCAGTAGGCCGTTCGCCGATGCCGGGCAAGGTAACACGCCGCATTGCCCGGTCGCGGTTATCGTTTGCCGGCCGGCCTCTTGTATCGGATGATCCGCCGCCGCAGCCGGCGTGGCGCACCTGCGGGCCCCCGGCCTGCGCCGTCCGGCGCCCCTGCCGATGCCGAGCCGGATTTCCCGCCGCATGACTGCCGCCCCACGCCTTGCGCCGATCTTTCGGGTCGCCCTCTGGATGGTCGGCACCTTCACCTCGCTGCTCTCGATGGCGGTGGCGGGGCGGGAACTCGCCGCCGAGATCACGATCTTCCAATTGCTGTTCTGGCGCGGCGTGGTCGGGCTGGCCGTCATCCTGCTGCTGTTTCAGGTCACTGGCGGCTGGCGGCATCTGCGCACGCAGAAATTTGCCACCCACGGCGCGCGGAGCGTGGTGCATCTCGGTGCGCAATACGCCTGGTTCTACGCCATCGCCTTTATCCCGCTCGCCGAGGTGTTTGCGCTGGAATTCACGACGCCGATCTGGACCCTGATCCTGGCGGCGCTGATCCTGGGCGAGAGGATCACGGTCGTGCGGGTCGCGGCGGTCATCCTCGGCTTCGCCGGGGTGCTGATCATCCTGCGGCCCGGCCTGTCGCCGGTCGGCCTGCCCCAGATCGCGGCCCTGCTGTCGGCGCTTGGCTTCGCTTTCTCGACCTATGTCATGACCCGGCGGCTGATGCGCACCGACACGCCGCTGACGATGCTGTTCTGGATGGTGGCGATCCAGACGCCGCTGGCGCTGTTCGCCGGCCTCGACGCCTGGGTCTGGCCCGCCGGCTGGAGCTGGGGCTGGATCGCGGTGGTCGGCGTCGGCAGCCTGACCGCCCATTACTGCATGGCCCGCGCCCTCAGCCTGGTCGATGCCAATGTCGTCGTGCCGATGGATTTCTTCCGGCTGCCGCTCGCCGTGCTCGTCGGCTGGCTGGCTTACGCGGAGATCATCGACATCTGGGTCGCGCTCGGCGCGGTCGTCATCTTCGCCGGCAACTATCTCAACGTCCGGGCCGAGAGCCGGAAGACTCAATAGCTCTTGGGCAGGCCGAGCGCCTTTTCGGCGATATGGCTGAGGATCAGTTCGCGCGAGACCGGCGCGATCCGGCAGATCATGACCTCGCGCAGCAGCCGTTCGACATGGAACTCCTTGGCGTAGCCCATGCCGCCATGGGCCAGCACGGCGCGCTCGCAGGCCCGGAAGCCGGCTTCGGCGCCGAGATATTTCGCGGCGTTGCATTGCGGGCCGCAGGGCTCGCCGGCGTCGTACATCCGGGCGGCATGGAGCACGGTGAGCCAGGCGGCTTCCAGCTCCGCCCAGCTTTCGGCGAGCGGATGCTGGACCGCCTGGTTCTGCCCGATCGGCCGGCCGAACACGATGCGTTCCTTCGCATAGTCCGCCGCGCGGTGCAGCGCCTGCCGGCCGATGCCGATCGCCTCGGCGGCGACCAGGCAACGCTCGGGGTTGAGGCCGTGGAGCAGGCATTCGAAGCCCTGGCCTTCGGCGCCGATCCGGTCTTCCGCCGGAACCTGCAACCCCTCGATGAACAGCATGTTCGAATCGACCGCCTTGCGCCCCATCTTGTCGATCTCCCGCACCTCGATCCGTTCGCGGTCCAACTCGGTAAAGAACAGGGTCAGCCCGTCGGTCGGCCGGCGGCAGTCCTCGCGCGGCGTCGTGCGGGTGAGCAGCAGGATGCGGTCGGCGACCTGGGCCGTCGACGTCCAGATCTTCTCGCCGCTGATCGTGTAGCCGGCGTTGCTCTCAGGCCCGGTGCGCGCCGCCCGCGTCCGGATGTTGGTCGTGTCCAGCCCGGCGTTCGGCTCGGTGACGGCGAAGCAGGCCCGGGTCCGGCCGGCGATCAGGTCGGGCAGCCAGCGCTGCTTCTGTTCTTCGGTGCCGAACACGACGATCGGATGCGGCCCGAAAATGTTCATGTGGATCGACGAGCAGGCCGCCATCGCGCCCGCCGACTGCGCCACCCGGCGCATCATGACCGCCGCTTCCGCAATGCCGAGCGCCGCGCCGCCCTGGGCCTCGGGCATGGCGATGCCGAGCCAGCCGCCCTCGGCCATCGCGGCGTGGAACTCGAACGGGAAGCCGCCGTCGCGGTCGCGCTCCAGCCAGAAACTGTCGTCGAAGCGGTCGCAGATCGCGCCGACCGCATCCTCGATCCGCTGCTGGTCCTCGGTCAGGGAACGATCCATGGCGCGGCGAGGGTAGCCCGGATTTCGCGCCGCTGTCACGGCCCGCGCGGCGCCTTGTGCGCGTGTCGGAAGATGTCAGGAAATGTCAGGATTCGTCATGTTCGACATTTGAGCCTTCCTGTTCACCCCCATCCGTCATTCCGACCGGAGCGCCCCGGATTTAATCCGGGGCGCGGAGCGGAGGAATCCCGTCGCCGGCATCCGCCACCTGTATCCCGGTTCGAGCCGAGATCCCTCCACTCCCTCCGGTCGGTCGGGATGACGATCGAGGGCGATCGGATGTGTCAGGGAATGTCCTGATTCGTCATGATCCTGCATCTCCATTCTCCTTGCCGCCCCGGACCCGATCCGGGGCCCAGAGTCGCCCGGCACGGCCTCGGCTTGCGGCCCCTGGACCCCGGATCGTCGCTGCGCTCCGTCCGGGGTGGCAAAAGGGAGTGGCGGTGAGTCCGGGATGTGTCATGAAATGTCATGTTTTGTCGGGGGGCCATGGCCGGGAGCGGAAAGTGCCGGCCAGGACGGCCGGCTAATTTGTTCATGTATTGTTCATTTTTGTCCGGACAAGGCCCAAACTGCGTCAGTTTCACGAGCCCGTCCGTCTCCGCTGTTTCCACATCCCCCGTCCGGCGCTACGGTCGCGCGCCTCCCGCCGTTTCCCGGCCGCAGCCTCAAAGCGCCATGCCCGACCTCGACGCCGCCCGCGCCATCCTGAAAGACACCTTCGGCTATGACGGCTTCCGGCCCGGCCAGGCGGAGATCGTCGCGGCGCTGATGGCGGGCGAGAATGTGCTGGCGGTGATGCCGACCGGCTCCGGCAAGTCGCTGTGCTACCAGCTCCCGGCGCTGGCGGGCGAGAGCCTGACCGTCGTCGTCTCGCCGCTGATCGCGCTCATGCGCGACCAGGTGGCGGCGCTGCGTCTGAACGGCGTGGCGGCGGGCGCGCTCAACTCGGCGGTCCCACCGGATGAGGCCGCCCAAACACGCCGACGGCTGCGCGGTGGCCGCCTGCGCCTGCTCTACATCTCGCCGGAGCGGCTGATGCGCAGAGAGGTGCTGGCCGACCTCGCCCGCCTCGCGCCGGCGCGCTTCGCCATCGACGAGGCCCACTGCATCTCGCAATGGGGCCACGATTTCCGGCCGGACTACCGCCGCCTCGCCGAACTGCCGGACCATTTCCCGGACGCCCGGATCGGCGCCTTCACGGCGACGGCGGACGCGATCACGCGGCAGGACATCGTCGAGCGGCTGTTCGGCGGCACGGCGAAGGTGTTCGTCGCCGGCTTCGACCGGCCGAACCTGCAGATCGGCATCGCGCCCCGGAAGTCGGCGCCCCGGCAGCTCGACAGCCTGCTCGACCGCCACGCCGGCGCATCGGGGATCGTCTACACCCTGTCGCGCAAGGCCGCGGAGCAGACGGCGGCGCGGCTCGCGGCGGCCGGGCGCACGGCGCTGCCCTACCATGCCGGCATGGACCAGGCCGACCGGGACCGGAACCAGGACCGCTTCCTGACCGAAGACGGCGTCGTCATGGTCGCGACCATCGCCTTCGGCATGGGCATCGACAAGCCGGACGTCCGCTTCGTCGCCCACGTCAACATCCCGTCGACCGTCGAGGCGTATTACCAGGAGATCGGCCGCGCCGGGCGCGACGGGCTGCCGGCGGAAACCCTGATGCTCTACGGCATGGACGATATCCGGTTGCGCCGCCTGATGATCGACGATTCCGACCGGCCGGAGGAGGCCAAGCGCGTCGAGCACCAGCGGCTGAACGCGCTGCTCAGCCTGTGCGAGACCGCCGGCTGCCGCCGCCGGGCGCTGCTCGGCTATTTCGGCGAGGAATGCGAACCCTGCGGCAACTGCGACCGCTGCCTCGATCCGGTCGAAACCGTCGACGGCACGGTGATCGCCCAGAAGGCGCTGTCGGCGGCGCTGCGCACCGGCCAGCGCTTCGGCGCCGAGCATCTGGTCGCCGTGCTGCGCGGCGAGGCGACGGAGAAGGTGCGGCAGCACCGCCACGACGAATTGCCGACCTTCGGCGTCGGCGCCGATATCGGGCAAACGCTCTGGCGCTCCTACCTGCGCCAGCTGGTGGCCGCGGACGTGCTGAAGATCGACATCGGCGGCTACGGCGGGCTGCAACTGGGCGGCCGGGGCCGCGCGGTGCTCAAGGGCGCCGAGAGCGTCGCGCTGCACGGGGAGGCCGCCGGCCGCGCCACAGGCCGCAAACGCACCGCCGCCCCGGCGCTGCCGGTGGACGCCGATCCGGCGCTGTTCGACCGGCTCAGGGAACTGCGGCTGGAGGTCGCCCGGGCGGACGGCGTGCCGCCCTATGTCGTGTTCCACGACCGCAGCCTGCAGGACATGGCCGCCCGCAAGCCGCAGAGCCTCCATGCCCTCGCCGCCTGCCACGGCGTCGGCGCCCGCAAGCTGGAGCGCTACGGAGACCGGTTCCTGGCCGAGATCGTGGCTGCGGGCGATGCCGTCAGGCACGATGGCGCGCCGGCCGGGCCGCAACCTAATGGATGCTGAACGGAAAGTAGCGGGCGTTGATCCGCTCGTAGGTGCCGTTGGCGAGGATGGCCTTGAGCGCAGCGTTCAGCCGCGACAGAAAGGCGGTATCCTCATGGCGCACCGCGATACCGATCCCTTCGTCCAGCCGATACGCCTTGCCGACGAACGCGAAGCCGCCGCCTTCCGCACCCTGAAGCCAGGCGTATGAGCCCAGGCTGTCGCCGAACATCGCATCCAGACGACCGGCGGCGAGGTCCGTCTGGAGTTCCTGCTGGCCGGTGTAGAGCCTGATCGTCGCCGTGCCCGCCAGGTTCGCCTCGAGCCAGTCGGAGGCGATCGTGGCGCGGGCCGCGCCGATGGTCTTGCCCGCCGCCTTGGCCGGGTCGAAGCCGGAGCCCTTGCGCGCCACGAAGCGGACCACGTTGCTGTAGTACCGGTCGGTGAAGCTCACCAGTTTGCGCCGCTTTTCGGTGATCGACATGCTGGCGGCGATGGCATCGAAGCTGCCGACGCGCAGTTCCGGGATCAGCCGCTCCCATTCCTCCCGCACCATTTTGCACTCTGCGCCGAGCTCGGCGCAGAGCGCCAGCGCGATGTCGACATCGAAGCCCGCCAATTTGCCGGCATCGTCGACATAGCTGAACGGCGGATAACCGGCGGTCGTGGCGATGCGCAGCGTCTCCGCCGCGCGCGCCGGCGTCGCTGCGAAGAGGGCCAGAACCAAAGCTGCCGCAAGCAATCTCATGAGCCTTCCCGCTCCCGTCGCGCCGAGCCGATACCCGCCGAGAGTGCCGCGATATGGATCGCCAGGCTACTGAAATTCATGCATCCGGCCGAACGCCCGGTTCCGCCACCTGACCTCCCCCTTTGAAGGATTTCCTGCGCAAGTCCGCGAGCCGGGTCCGACAGGCAAAGCAAGCTGTCCCCCCTCCCCTTGGGGGAGGGGGTCAGGGGGAGGGGTACGCGGCGACCGGAGCCTTGCCGGGATCGGACATCGGCGCAGCGGCAGACGACCCCTCCCCTAGCCCCTCCCCCAAGGGGAGGGGGATTCGGTCAGTGTCCGTTTCGCGGAGGAATCTTCTGAAGAGGGGTAGGAACAGCAGCGTTGCGGCGTATCGAGGCGGCGCGCCACCGTTTGTTTTCCGATGTCCGCACCTGCTACCATTGCGCGGCTTCCCCATGCGAGGCGGAATACATGACCGAATTGCCTGATCCTGCCGCGATTCGTGAGCGGGCCACGGCGCTGGCGACGATCCGCGATCTTGTCGGCGCGCGGGGCTGGATCGATTCGGCGGACGGCATGGCACCGCACCTGAGGGAGGAGCGGGGCAACTTCACCGGCGCGGCGGCAGCGGTGGTCAAGCCGGGCTCTCCCGAAGAGGTCGCGGCGGTGCTGCGCCTGTGCCACGACGCCGGCCTGCCGGTGGTGCCCCAGGGCGGCAACACCAGCCTGGTCGGGGCCTCGATCCCGTATGAGGACTTTACCGGCATCGTGCTCTCGACCGGCCGGCTCAACCGCATCCGCGAACTCGACCCGGTTAACAACACCGTCACGGCCGACGCCGGCTGCATTCTCCAGACGATCCAGCAGGCGGCGAGCGACGCCGACCGGCTGTTCCCGCTCTCGCTCGGCGCCGAGGGCAGCTGCCAGATCGGCGGCAACATCTCGACCAACGCTGGCGGCGTCGGCGTGCTGCGCTACGGCACCATGCGCGAACTGGTGCTCGGCCTCGAGGTCGCGCTGCCCGACGGGCGCATCTGGGACGGGCTGCGCGGCCTGCGCAAGGACAATACCGGCTACGACCTGAAGCAGTGGTTCATCGGCGCAGAGGGCACGCTCGGCGTCATCACCGGCGCTGTGCTGAAGCTGTTCCCGAAACCGCGCGAGACGGTGACGGCCGTGGCCGCGATCCCCGGACCTGACGCGGCGCTGCGCCTGCTGTCCGCCCTGCAGCGCGAGACCGGCGGCGGCGTCTCCGGCTACGAGATCATGACCCGGCAGGCGCTGCAGATGGCGCTCGACCATATCGCCGGCGTCCGCGACCCGTTCGGGCAGGTCCATCCCTGCTACCAGCTGATCGAACTGACCGGCCCGCGCGCCGACGGTTCGTTGCGCGCCGGGCTGGAGGAGGTGCTGGCCGCGGCGATGGCGGACGGCGACGTGCGCGACGCGGTGATTTCGGAGAGCGGCGGCCAGGACCGCGCACTGTGGCGGCTGCGCGAAGCGATCAGCGAGGCCCAGAAGTTCGAGGGCGCCTCGATCAAGCACGATGTCGCGGTGCCGGTCAGCCGGGTCGCCGACTTCATGCGCGTCGCAACGGCGGCCTGCGAGGCCGCGCTGCCCGGCATCCGGGTCGTCGCCTTCGGCCATGTCGGCGACGGCAACATCCATTTCAACATGAACCAGCCGGCCGAGGGCTGGAGCCGCGCCGGCTTCATGGCCGAGCAGCCGCACTTCAACCGGATCGTCCACGACATCGTCACCGACATGAAGGGCTCGATCAGCGCCGAACACGGCATCGGCCGGATCAAGAAGGCCGAACTGGCCCACTATCACCCGCCGCTGGAACTGGAACTGATGCGCGCCCTGAAAGCGCAGCTCGACCCGAAGGACATTATGAACCCGGGGAAGATTTTCTGAGCGGAAGCGCCGCTGATGGGTACCGGTCCGGCGGCGCACGCAACGCCCTCGTCCCGCCCTTCGATACGCCCCGGCCGAGGGGCCGGGGCTACTCAGGGTGAGGAGATTGTTTGAGCGTCAGGCAATATTCCAGAACCCCTCATCCCGAGTAGGCGCGCCAGCGCCGTATCGAGGGGCCTCATCCCGAGTAGACGCGTCAGCGCGGTATCGAGGAACGCGCCATCGCGCGCCTTGCTGGCCCGCAGCGTCGTGCCTATCTAACCGCGCCGCGTCCGGGCATTCTTTCCGGCATTCCGGTGGGGCGTAGCCAAGCGGTAAGGCAGCGGGTTTTGATCCCGCGATCCCAGGTTCGAGTCCTGGCGCCCCAGCCAATCGAAAGAACGGCCGGCCTTTCCGATCAGTCCACGACGAACGTGCCCTCGACCTCGATCACGACGTCGAAGGGCATGACGGCGACGCCGACGGCCGTGCGGGCGTGGCGCCCGGCCTCTCCGAAAATCTCGACGAACAGATCCGAGGCGCCGTTCACGACCTGCGGGATCTCGGTGAAGTCCGGCGTGGCGTTGACGAAGCCGTTGAGCTTCAGGATGCGCCTGATCCGGTTCAGGTCCCCGCCGAGCGCCAGCTTCGCCTGGGCCAGCATGCACAGGGCCGAGAGCCGTGCCGCCTCCTGGGCCTCGCCGAGATCGAATTCCCGGCCGGCCTTGCCGATATATTGCGGCTCGCCGTTCAGCTTGGGCACGGCGCCGGAGATGAACAGCAGGTCGTTGTGCAGCGCCCAGCCCTCGATCCGCGCCGCGATCGGCGGATGGGCCTGCGGAATTTCGATGCCGAGTTCTTCCAATCGCCGGTCGATCGGGCCTGTCATGATGTGTCATCCTCTGCCGGGCGCCGCCCCTGCCCGGCACCGCGGTCGCGAATATAGCAATAGACTTCCATATGGTCGCTGGCCGGCATCGCGTCGCGGAACTCGCGCCACAGGGCCTCGGTGGCGCCGGTGAGCGCCTCCGGCGAGCCGGCGCGGCGCAGGCTGTCGGCGAACAGCGCCAGGTCCTTGGCCATGAGCGCGGTGTCGAAGCCGGAATCGAAGGTGCCGGGCAACACCCGGCGGACGAACTTTTCCCGGCTGGCCGCGCTGCCGCCGGTCGAGACGTTGACGACGTCCAGCATGGTCTTGAGGTCGAGACCCTGGGTCAGCCCGAACAGCAGGGCCTCGGCGGTCGCCGCCGTAATGGTCGCCGACAGGAAATTGTTGAGCAGCTTGAGCGCCTGGCCCTGGCCCGGCCGGTCGCCGACATGGAAGACGTTGCCGGCGAAGGACTCGAGCGCCGGACGGTGCGCCTCCAGCAGATCCGCCGGCCCGGCCCACATGAGCGAGATGGTGGCGTTCTGGGCGCCGATCCGGCCGCCGGAGACCGGGCAATCGGCAAAGGCCATACCCTGTGCCCGCAGCATCCCGTCGATGTCCCGGGCCGCGTCGATGCCGACGGTCGAAAGATCGACCAGGGCGGCGGCGCGGCGCGCCGGCGTCTGCGCAATCGCTTCGGCAACGGCCTTCACAACGGGTCCGTCGGGCAGGCTGAGGAAAACGAGGTCGGCCTGCTGCGCGACCGTGGCGGCGTCGGGCGCGCACGCGGCCCCGTCCGGCGCCCGGTCCGCCGTGCCTGCCGCATCGAAGACGACCGGCGGCGGATGGCCGCCCGCCGCCAGAAAGGCCGCAAGGTTGGCCGCCATCGGCCCGCCCATGTTGCCGAGGCCGATGAAACCGTAGGTGGCGCCGCCATTCATGCCCCATCCGTAACGCAGCAGGGGAAAACTGCAAGCGGTACGAGTCCCCGGGGCGCGGCGCGCTAGGGTGCGTGGAGCCAGGCGGCCGGATCGCCGGATTCAGGGCGGAAATAGATGACCATCCGTTCGCCGGCCGCCGCGCCTTCGCGCCACGGCGCGATGCCGTGCAGGGCGAGGCGGTGCACCAGAAAGGCCTCGCCGCGGCCGGCGGTGACGACGACGCGCCGGCACTCCGAGAAGATGCGCCGCCTGAGCGCGTGGTACACCTCGGTTACGTCGATATCGCGCCAGCTTGCCGGCGGCCTGTCGCCGAAGGTCCCGGCCAGGGTCTCGCGCACCATGCGGTGCGAACCCTCCCAGAGAACGAAAGGGGAGGCCGCCGGATCCGCCGGGCCGACCGGCAGCCCGAGGATGAAACGGTGATGTTCGCGCAGGAAGCGGCGGCGCTCCGGCCCGACCGGCAGCAGCCCGTCGACATGGGCGGCGTCGCGCTTGCGGCGGTAGGCGAAGGCGTCGTTGCTTTCGCCCTCGCCCTGCTTCGGATAACCCGGATAGCAGACCGAGACCTGGGCCCGGTCCCAGTCGAACGGCGCGCCGGCCATTGCCGCGGCGAACCGGACCGCCTCGCCGCCGAGCGGCGGTCCGCCGGCGACGGCGCCGGTTGCGTCGTTGGCCAGCGCGTTGACCCCGGCGAACCATGTCCCGCCGCAGCGGTGCCATTGGCTGAACGCGGGGTCGGTCACGCTGCGCCGGGCAGCGGCCTCGCTCGCGTTGAGCCAGCCGAGCACCTGCGGATCGGCGCCGAAGCGGGCCCAGCCAAGGTCGAAGAAATCGTCCGCCATCAGGGACCGTTCCAATGCGCGCGCCTCGATACGCCCCGGATTAGATCCGGGGCTACTCGGGATGAGGGTGGTGGGGCGCCCGACTCTCCTCTCCCTCATCCTGAGGTGCCGCCGCAGGCGGCGTATCGAAGGACGCCCCCCTAAAGCTCCGTCCGCACCGCCCACAATTCCGGGAACAGGCGGATCGTCGTCGCCTTGGTGAGGTAGCCGACGCCGCTGGTGCCGCCGGTGCCGATCTTGTGGCCGATCACCCGCTCGACCGCGTTGCGGTGGCGGAAGCGCCAGGTCTGGAACAGGTCGTCGATGTCGATCAGGTCTTCGGCCAGTTCGTAGAGACCCCAGTGCTTGTCGCTGTTGAAGTAGATGTCGCGCCAGGCCGCCATCACCGACTCGTCGTTTTCCCGTTTCTGCGACCAGTCCCGGTCCAGCACGCCGGCGTCGATGGCATAGCCGCGCCGGGCGAGCAGCATGACCACCTCGTCATACAGGCTCGGCCGTTCGAGCAGTTCCGTGAGGCGTTTGGCGATTTCCGGCCGATGCTCGAAGGTGCGGATCATCGCCCGGTTCTTGTTGCCGAAGATGAACTCGATCGAGCGGTTCTGGAACGACTGGAAGCCGGAGGACTGGCCGAGCCCGTCGCGGAAGGCGAGATAGTCGGCCGGCGTCATGGTGGTCAGGATATGCCAGGCCTGGATCAGGTTTTCCTGGATGCGCTTGACCCGGGCGAAAATCTTGAAGGCGGGCCGGAGATCGTCGTTGCGGATGTGCGGGAACACCGCCTCCAGCTCGTGCAGCATGAGCTTCATCCACAGTTCCTTGACCTGGTGCAGGATGAAGAACAGCGCCTCGTCGTGCTCGCCGGTGATGACCGGTTGCGCGCTGAGGAGTTTGTCCAGCTCGAGCATGTCGTGATAGCTGCGCTGGCCGCCGAGGTCGGCATGGTAGGATTCGCCGGCGAAATCCTCGCCCAGCGCGGTCGTGCCGCGGGTCTGGGCCCCGGTCCGGGAGGGGCCGGGCCGCGCCGTGTCGCCGTCACCGTCCGTCATGGTCTCTCCCTCCCGCGATCCCCGCCACCGCCGGGCGTCCGAATCGCGCCCGAATCGCATCGGGGGCCGCGCCAAGATTGCCGGTTTCTCGGCGCCACCATATCCGATACAAACGCCGCCGGGTACGAATTCGCGCCGGTCCGCGCCGGCGGTTCAGGCTTCAGGGAGAAGGGTTCATGTCCAACCAGGTCAAATACCTGCTCGACGAAAACGACATTCCGAAGGACTGGTACAACATCATGGCGGATTTCAAGAATCCGCCCTCGCCGCCGCTCCATCCGGGCACGCTGCAGCCCTGCGGGCCGGACGATCTGGCGCCGCTGTTCCCGATGGAACTGATCATGCAGGAGGTCTCGACCGAGCGGTATATCGAGATCCCGAACGCGCTGCGCGACGTCTACCGGCAATGGCGGCCCAGCCCGCTGCACCGCGCCCGCCGGCTCGAGCAGGCGCTCGATACCCCGGCGCGCATCTACTACAAGTACGAAGGCGTGAGCCCGGCCGGCAGCCACAAGCCGAATACGGCGCTCGCTCAGGCCTTCTTCAACAAGAAAGAGGGCGTGGCCCGGCTGACCACGGAAACCGGCGCCGGCCAGTGGGGCTCGTCGCTCGCCCTCGCCGGCGCCTTCTTCGGCCTCGAGGTCGAGGTCTTCATGGTCAGGATCAGCTTCGAGCAGAAGCCCTACCGCAAGGCCTTCATGGAGAGCTTCGGCGCCAAATGCTACGCCAGCCCGTCGACCCTGACCGAGGGCGGCAAGGCGATCCTGAAGGACAGTCCGGACAGCAGCGGCTCGCTCGGCATCGCGATTTCCGAGGCCGTCGAGCGGGCGGTTCAGCGCGACGACACCAAATACGCGCTCGGCAGCGTGCTCAACCATGTCCTGATGCACCAGACGGTGATCGGCCAGGAAGCCATCAAGCAGATGGAAATGGCCGACGACTATCCGGACATCGTCGTCGGCTGCACCGGCGGCGGCTCCAACTTCGCCGGCATTGCCTTCCCCTTCCTGGGCGAGAAGCTGCGCGGCGGCCGGGACGTCGAGATCGTCGCCGTCGAGCCGGCGAACTGCCCGTCGCTCACCAAGGGCCAGTACGCCTACGATTTCGGCGACACCGTGAAGATGACGCCGCTGGTCAAGATGCACACGCTGGGCTCGGGCTTCGTGCCGCCGGCCAACCATGCCGGCGGGCTGCGCTACCACGGCATGTCGCCGCTGGTCAGCCAGATGGTCCACGAGGGCCATGTCCGCCCGACCGCCTGGCACCAGACCGAGTGCTTCGCCGCCGGCGTGGCGTTCGGCAAGGCCGAAGGCATTCTGCCGGCGCCGGAAGCCAACCATGCGGTCAAGGGCGCGATCGACGAGGCGCTGAAATGCAAGCGCGACGGCCGGTCGAAGGCGATCCTGTTCAATCTGTGCGGCCACGGCAATTTCGACATGGCGGCCTACCAGAGCTACGCCTCCGGCCAGCTGACCGACGACGACTACAACGACCAGGAACTGGCGATGGCGCTCGCCGCCCTGCCGAAGGTGGCGTAGCGCAACCGGGTTCAGCCGCCCCTCGATACGCCCGTCCCTCGATACGCCCCGGATTGCATCCAGGGCTACTCGGGATGAGGGTGCGTGGTGTCAGTGTAAGGAAATTCCAAAACCCCTCATCCCGAGTAGGCGCGCCAGCGCCGTATCGAGGGAGCGGTCACTCGGCCCCAACCGTCACCAGATGACAAACGCCGGGAAAGGCGAATGAAGCTTTATTATTTCCAGGCCTCCTGCGCGCTGGCGGCTCATATCGCGCTGGAATGGGCCGGCGCCGACTACGACCTGTCGGAAATGAAGCGCAGCGAAACCCGCGCGCCGGACTTCCTGAAGAAGAACCCGGCGGGCAAGGTGCCGGTGCTGGAGCTCGACGACGGCACCTGCGTTTCGCAGGTCAACGCGGTGCTGCAATACATCGCCGAGACCTGGCCCGATGCCGGTCTGGGCCCCGGATCGGACGGGGACGGCAGCGCGGAAACCCGGCATGCCGTGCAGCGCTGGCTGTCGCATTTCAACGGCGATGTGCACACCAGCTTCACGCCCTATTTCATGACCCACCGCTTCGCCAACAGCGACGGCGCCAGGGCGGAGGTCAAGGCCCATGCCGCCGAAGAGGTCGCCTTCCAGCTGGGGGTGATCGAGAGCCACATGGCCGGGCGGGACTGGATGCTCGGCGAGACCCGCTCGATCCTCGATCCCTACCTGTTCGTCTTCACCGTGTGGGCCGGCTTCATGCCCGACCGGCTGAATGCCTTTCCGAACCTCAAGGCCTTCAACAAGCGCATGAGGGAAGATCCGGGCGTCCAGAACGCCCTGAAGATGCAGGGCATGGCCTGAGCCTGCCGGATTTTTCCATCCGTTCCCGTCAGTTCGAAGACGGGCCGGAAACCGAGCCGCTGTAGGCCGCCTGGACGTCGGCCGGATCGCGATAGTAGAGGCGCGACGCGTCGCGCAGCGGCTGGTAATCCCAGCTCGTGCGGCGCCCGGCGCCGAGCGCCCGGGTCAGCAGGCGCCGCGCCGCCTGGCTCTCCAGCACCTGCCGTTCCACGCCTTCGATATCCCAGGTATCGGCAACGATCGATTCCAGCTCGCCGCGCAGGGCGGCACAGTCCGGCCGGCCGGCGAGATTCTCGCATTCGTCCGGATCGGCTTCGAGATCGAACAGCAGCGGCGGATCGGTCCGGCCGCAGATCAGCTTGTGCGGGCCCTTGCGGACCATCAGCATCGGTTCGCGCGCGCCTTCGGCGGTGTATTCGGCGCAGGCGAGATCGGGCCATCCGGTTGCATCGCCGGCGGCGAGCGCGACCAGAGACCGGCCGTCGGCCGGCGCGGCAAGCTCGGGCAGGGCGCCGTTCCCCGCCAGTTCGAGAAAGGTGGGGAAGAGATCGAGATGGGACACGTTCTGCGCCACCCGGCGCGGCGCGAAGGCGAAGGGCGCGTGCAGGATCAACGGCACCCGCACCGACCATTCGAAAAAGGACATCTTGAAGAACAGGCCGCGTTCGCCCAGCGAATCCCCGTGATCGGACGTGAAGACGATGACGGTATCGCCGGCGGCGCCGGTCGCCGCGACCGCCTCGAGCAGCCGGCCGACCTTGGCATCGATGTAGCTGGTCAGCGCGTAATAGGCCCGGCGCATGCGGCGTATGTCGGCCTCGCCGACCGGGTCGATATGGCGGCCGGTCAGGAACCAGTGCCGCCGGCTGTGCGGGTCCCGGTCCCGGAGCGGTATGTCGCCGACGCGGGGCGGGTCGATGTCGACGTCGCGGTATTCGTCCCACCAGCGGGGCGGTGCGAGATAGGGATCGTGCGGCGACATGAACGAAACGGTGAGCGCGAAGGGCCGATCGTCGCCGCTGTCGGCGTGGTCGTGCAGCCAGCGCACGGCCTCGAACTCCGCCTCATCGTCATAGGCGACGTTGACGCTGCGCGGATGCGGGCCGGCGTCGAGCACCGCGCGCATGCTGTGGTACCACTCCAGCCAGGTCTCGCCGTCGAGCCGGAGGTCCGGCACCCAGCCGAAGTCGGCCGGATACACGTCGGTCGTGACCCGTTCCTCGTAGCCATGAAGCTGATCGGGGCCGACGAAATGCATCTTTCCGGACAGGCAGGTCCGGTAGCCGGCGGCGCGCAGGTAATGGTGGAACGTCGGCACCGACGCGGGAAATTCGGCCGCGTTGTCGAACGCGCCGATCCGCGACGGCAGCCGCCCGCTCAACAGGGAAAACCGCGCCGGCGCGCAGAGCGGAAAGGTGCAGTAGGCGTTCTCGAAGACGACGCCTTCTTCCGCGAGGCGGTCGAGATGCGGCGTCCTTACCGGCGATGGCCGGTATGCCGGCAGTATCTGGGGCGCGAGTTGATCGGCCATGATGAAGAGAAAATTCGGGCGTTTCGCCATGGCGGGATTTCCTGCGGAAAGAGGCCCTCACGCGCCGTCCTAAAGACGCTCATGGCGCGAATGAACGACATACCGGCGGCTTGCGGCGCGCGTAACGCGCTTTTGATCGACCTTAGCCCGATTTTTCGGGGAAGCCGCGCAGAAATCGGCCGTGCAAGTGCCGTCAGACCGAAGACTTCCTGCAAAACGACTCCTTTCCTCAATTCCGAGCCGAAATTTGACAATGAATGGACGCCGGTTATGCTGTTTTGCGCGCTGGCGTTGGACTTGCCGGTAATTCCGGCGCGTCCTGCCGGGCGTTTCGCAAAGGCGCGAATACACGGGCGATTTGGTGTATAACCGGCCCCAATGAACAAGCCGATAGACGGGTTCCCCGGCGAATTCCGGACGACCCCGCTGCGGCAAGCCTTCGGACCTATCGCACTATCACTCCAGGGAGGAGATCATGTTGAGACAAATATCGGCAGCCGCGCTCGTCGCCGCTGCGGGACTTGCCTTTGCCGCACCGCCGGCCGCCGCGGCCGGCTGCCCGGTCAAGGACACCATAAAATTCTCGGGGCTGGACTGGGGTTCCAACCATTTCCACGTCGCCGTGGCGCGAGTCCTGGTCGAAAAGGGCTGGGGCTGCACGAGCGAATCCATCCCGACGACCACGGCGCCGAGCCTGAACGCGCTGGCCAAGGGTGATCTGCACATCTCCATGGAGATCTGGTACGCCAACAACCGGGAAATCTGGGACAAGATGAAGGCCACGGGCAAGGTCATGGAGCCCGGCGGCGTCTCGATCACCGGCGCTGACCAGGGCTTCTACGTCCCCCGCTATCTGATCGAAGGCGACAAGAAGCGCGGCATCAAGGCGGCGGCGCCCGACCTGAAAAGCGTTGCCGATCTGGGCAAATACGCCAGCCTGTTCCAGGATCCGGAGGAGCCGTCCAAGGGCCGCTTCTACAACTGCAAGATCGGCTGGAACTGCGAGCGGGTGAACACGAAGAAGATGCAGTCCTACGGTCTGGACGGCAAGTTCACCAACTTCCGCCCGGGCACCGGCGAAGCGCTGGCCGCGGCCATCGCGTCGGCCTACAAGCGCGGCAAGCCGATCGTCGCCTACTACTGGACTCCGACCTGGCTGCTCGGCAAGTACGACATGGTGATGCTGAAGGAGCCGGAATATAACGAGGAAATCTGGAAGAAGCTCGACAAGGCCAAGTCCGGCAAGGGCATGAAGGCGACCGCCTATCCGACGATCAAGGTGATCATCGGCATGAACAAGAAGTTCGCCGCAGCGGCCGGGCCGATCACGGAAATGCTGTCCAAATACGTTCTGGACAGCAATACGGTGAACAAGGCCCTCGTCTTCATGCGCGAGAAAAAGGACAAGACGGGCGCGAAGGCGGCCGCCAATTTCCTCAAGAACAACACGGCGATCTGGTCGAAGTGGGTTCCGGCCGACATCGCGGCCAAGGTCAAGGCAGCGCTTTAGGCCTCGGGTCGTCCGACCGTCAGAACCTGTGCTAAATCGTGCCTGCCGGGCGGCGTTGGCCCGGCAGGCTTTTTCTTTTGAAAATTTCCGGTCTTCGCGCGCAACGCGAACGCGGCCCTAGGGAGAGGCAGCCATGGATGCGGGCAGCATATTTTCGCTCGTCTTGTGCGCCGCGATCGTCGGCTGGATCGCGTATGCCGCCGCCGGGCGCCATGAGGCCCTCGAACGCGGCTACCGGAGGCACACCATCGGCGCCGGTGCGTTTTCGGTCGTGCTGGTGCTGGGGCTGTCCGGCCTCTGGAGCTATCTGACCGGCCTGAAATTCGACACCTCCATCATCCCGCTCGACGTCTGGGTCGACGAATCTGTCGACTGGCTGCTGCTCAAGATCGGCGACCCGCTGGACCAGCTGAACCGTTGGGTGGTGCACAAGATCGGGTTTTTCGAGCGCTTCCTGCACCAGTCGATCGCCTGGCCGCTGCTCACCCTGCTGTTTACGGGCATCGCGTGGCATGCCAGCCGCAATCTCGTCGTCACCGTCGGCGTTGCGCTGGCCTTCCTGCTGATCTGGTCGATGGCGCTGTGGAAGCCGACCATGCAGACTCTGTCGCTGATGAGCGTCTCGATCCTGGTGACGGTGGTGTTCGGCCTGCCCCTCGGCATCCTGATGTCCCAGAGCGACCGGGCCCGCTCGGTCATGCTGCCGATCCTCGACATGATGCAGACCATGCCGTCCTTCGTCTATCTGATCCCGGTCGTGATGCTGCTCGGCCTCGGCAACTTCGCCGGCGTGATCGCGACCATGATCTACGCTGCGCCGCCGCTGATCCGGCTGACCGACCTCGGCATCCGGCTGGTCGACAAGGAGGTCATGGAGGCGGCGACGTCGTTCGGCGCGAGCCGGCAGCAGAAACTGTTCAACGTGCAGATACCGCTCGCGCTGCCCAACATCATGGCCGGCCTCAACCAGTCGATCATGATGGCGCTCGCCATGGTCGTGATCGCCTCGATGATCGGCGTGCGCGGCCTCGGCCAGGAGGTGCTGTTCGGCCTGCAGCGGCAGGAGCCGGGCACCGGCTTCATCGCCGGCCTGTCGATCGTGTTGCTGGCCATCGTGCTGGACCGCATCACCCAGTCCTACGGCCGGCGCATGGAGACCCACCGGACCGTGGCCCACTAGGCCCGCGATCCGGCACCGCCGACAAACGCTCACCGCATACGACAACAACCGGACCGTCCCGCCCCATGGGTCAAATCCAGATCAGCAACGTCTTCAAGATCTTCGGTCCCAAGCCGTACAACGCGATCGAGCTGGTGCGCCGCGGCGTGTCGAAGGACGACCTGCTGAACGAAACCGGCCACACGATCGGCGTGCAGGACGTGACCCTCACCGTCGAGCCGGGGCAATGCACGGTCGTGATGGGCCTGTCCGGCTCCGGCAAGTCGACCCTGATCCGGCACATCAACCGGCTGATCGAGCCGACGGCCGGCGAGATCATCGTCGAGGGCCAGGACATCCTCGCGCTCAAAGGCAGGGAGCTGGAGGATTTCCGGCGCCGGATGATGAGCATGGTGTTCCAGCGTTTCGGCCTGTTTCCGCACAAGACGGTGATCGACAACGTCGCCTACGGCCTGGACATCAAGGGCGGCAGCAGGGCCGAGAAGCGCGCCAACCGCGAGACGGCGCGCCACTGGATCGGCCAGGTCGGCCTGACCGGCTACGAGGACCAGTTTCCCAGCCAGTTGTCGGGCGGGATGCAGCAGCGCGTCGGCCTCGCCCGGGCGCTGGCGACCGATGCCGACATCCTGCTGATGGACGAAGCCTTCAGCGCCCTCGACCCGCTCATCCGCCGCGAGATGCAGGACCAGCTGATCGAGTTGCAGGATACCCTGCACAAGACAATCATGTTCATCACCCACGACCTGGACGAGGCCCTGCGCCTCGGCGATACGATCGCGATCATGAAGGACGGCGCGATCGAACAGATCGGCACGGGCGAGGAAATTCTCCAGAGGCCGCAGACCGAATATGTCCGCCGCTTCGTCGAGGACGTGAACCGGGGCCGCGTGCTGACCGCCGGCACGGTGAAGCTCGAATGCGCGATCGCCAAAGTAGACGCGACGCCCGGCGAAGCGCTCAGGCAGCTCGGCGAGGGCGGCCTGCGCGTGACCTATGTCGTCGACGCCGACGGCCGGCTGGTCGGCGCCGTCACCGCGGCGTCGCTGCGCCGGGGGCAGCGCGACAATGTCGGGACCGTCGACAGCCTGGTGGAAGACGTGCCGACCGCGACCGAAGACATGGTCCTGGAAGAAGTCCTGCCGATGACGGTGGGCGAGGATATCCCGGTCGCGGTGCTGAACGAGGCGGGCGAACTGCGGGGCATCCTGCCGAAGGACACCATCATCAGGGCCCTGGCGGAGGAAGCGCAGCTGACTGCGGAGGCTGAGCGCTAGGCGGACTGCGGCGGGGCCGTGCCCGCGCGGCTGCCGTCACTCCCGGCGTTTTCCCGCATCGTCCCGGCGCCATTTGCGTTTCTTGCCGCGGGGCCGGTAGGCCTCCCGGTAGAAGCGCTGGCGCTGGTCCGGCGTCAGGGTCTCGGCGATCCGGCGGACCAGCGCGTGCAGCGCCGTCTGGGCTTCGCCGCGGGCCTGTTGCAGCCTGCGGAAGCCGGACTCGACCGCATCCGGCGCCACCGCGCCGTCGCGAATCCGTCTGCGAAGATCGCGCCGCGCCGCGCGGATGGCTTCGATCCGTGCGCGGATTTCCGGGCGCTTTTCCTTCAGCAGTGCGCGGGCGCGCGAGCGCTGCGGCTCGGCCAGGTCGTCGACGGCGCGGTAGAGGCGGAACGCCGTGCGCGGGCCGGAGCCGATGTCCGGCCGGTTCCAGTAAGCGAAGACGCTGGCCGCGATGATCCCGGCGAGGAACAGGTTCAGCCCGCCGGAGACGATCAGCAGAATGATGAGCGTGCGGCGCGTCACTCGGCGAAGTCCTCGAAGCCGTTGTCGTCCCCGTTGCCGTCGAGCGTGCCGAGGGACGCCATTTCGTATTCCAGCCCGGCCGCCCGGCTTTCGCCGATACCGGCAATCGGCACCGGCGACCAGCTTCCCACCGCGAGCCCGAGAAGCATGGCGCAGGCCAGCGCGCCGGCCGGTTTCAGGAAGATCGGTTTCAGGAGCAGGCCGGCCCAGGCGCCCGCGACCGGGCCCGGCCGCTGCGCCGCCTGCAGAACGCTGCCGGCAAGCGCGGCCGAGGGAACCGGGGGCGCCGCGCTGTCCAGCGCGCGGTCCAGCGCCCTGGCGGCGGCGAGCGACTGCAGCGCAGCCGGGTCGTCGGCATCGATGAGCGCCCACGCGGCGGCGCGGCGCGGGTCTTCGGCCGGCCAGCGCGCCGGGTCGGCGCCGTAGGCGTCGAGCAGTTCGCCGAGCGCCGCGACGGCCGCTTCCGTGCCCGGTCCGGTCCCGTTTGCCGTCATGTCGCGGCCTTCATGACGTGAACTCCCCGAGGAGGTCCGGTTTCAGGTCGCTCAGGCGCTGGCGCAGACCCCGGCGGCCCCGCGCGAGCAGCGATTCGACGGCTTCCACGCTCACTTCGAGCGCCGCGGCGGTCTCGCCGTTGTTCATCCCGTCGAAATGCACCATGGCGATGGCCGCGCGCTGCCGTTCGGGCAGGTCGGCCATCGCCGAGCGGACGATCGCGGACACTTCGGCCGCCAGCAGGTTGCGGGCCGGGCCGGGGGCCGGATCTTCGAGCGCCAGGGCGGCGATATCGTCGCCGGGGCGCGCGCGCCGATGCAGATCGATGCACCGGTTGTAGGCGACCCGCCGCAGCCAGGTGCCGATCTGGGCTTTCGGCTTCCAGCGCGGCGCCTGGCGCCACAGTTTCAGCATCGCGTCCTGCGCGACGTCCTCGGCGGCCGAGCCGTCGCCGACCATGCGCCAGGCGAAGGCGACCAGGCCCGGCAGATGCCGGTCGACGACAGCGCGCGCGGCGGCCGGATCGCCGGCGGCGACCCGGCCCATCAGCGCCGCGTCGGCGGCGATGGCCGCCCGGTCGGCCGCCGGCGCAGGTGTCCCGGACAGCGTCATCCGGGACGGTAGGGCCTGCGCCCGGGCGACGGGCGCTGCGCAGAGTGCGGAGGCACGCACGCCGGTTCCCGTCCGGCCGTTGCCGCTAGCGCCCGGAATCGCGGTTGTGGCCGCGCCGGTAGAAGCGCCAGCGCGCCATCCGCATCTCCTTGCGGCTGACGGCGCCGTCGCCGTCGCCGTCCAGGCGCAGGAATATCATCCGGCCCAGCGTATCGAATTCGGCGCGGGTCACCTTGCCGTCGCCGTTCAGGTCCATACGCTCTTCCGGCCGGCGGCCGCGCCGGTCGCGCCAGCGGCGGGGATGCTTGCCGTACTTGCCGCGGCCGTCGCCATGGAACGCGCCCATGCGACCGCGGAATTTCTCGAAAGCCGCATCGAATTCCGCCTTGTCGACCGCACCGTCCTTGTCGGCATCGATTCCGGCGAAGGCTTCCCGGCGTTGCGCAACGAATTCCTCGACGCCGATCTTGCCGTCGCCGTCTCCGTCGAGTGCCTTGAAGCGGGCGTCGCGGACGCGCGACGGCCAGGTGCGCTTCCAGGCGCGCAGTTCCGAGACTTCGAGCGCGCCGTCCTTGTTGGTGTCGATCCCGGCGAACCGGGCGGTGCGCGCGGCGGCAAATTCGGCCTGGGTGACCTTGCCGTCCTTGTTGGCATCGGCGCGGTCGAACATGCGCAGGCCGCGATGGGCGTTGGCGGGGCCGGCAACGGCGGTCAGGCCGACCGCGGCGGCAGCGAGAAGAAGGGAAAGGGATCGCATGGCGAGAATTTCTCCGGTTTGGCACTGGTTTCGTGGACCGGGATGTCGACAACCCTCGAATTCCGAAACGCAGCGGGCCGGCGGTTCCGTCGCCGGTTCGGTATCCCGGGGACCGTTTCAGCGCGGCCGCAGAGCGAAGTGTAGCGGTGGGCGGGGCGGGGCGGCAATCTCCAGCGCCAGTTTCGCCTTCACGGCATCGCCGAAGCTGCGGAAGCCGCGCGCCACGACGATAAAAGAGCCGGGCCCGCCGATCACCCGCTCGAAATAGTACCGATCCATGTCCTTGGGCGGCGGCAGGCCCCAGGGGTTGGGCCGGTCGTTCACGATCGGCAGGCCGTTGATCGTCACCCCGGCCTTGAGCGCCCGGGCCCGCGCCGGCTCCAGCAGGCCGCCATTGTTGTTCTTGCCGTCGCCCGAGATGTCGAGAACCTTGCGCACCCCGCGATGGGGGTTGGTCCGGAACAGGCCGAGGGCGAAATCGATGGCGGCGCTGATCGAGGTCCAGCGTTCGGTCGTGACCGGGTGCGCGGCGACCGCCGCGGCGAAGGCCCTGGCCGAGGCCATGTCGCGCACGACCGTCCAGCCGGCGACGACATTCTGATAATGCGCCCCGGCCCATTCCATGTAGGTGACGGCGATCCTGCGCCGCTCGCCGCTCGTGATCGCCGCGACGACCCGCGGGTCGACCAGCGCCTGCAGGTAACCCTGCCGCTGGAGCCGGGCCTCGACATGGTCGACGCTGCCGGAGATATCGACGGCGAGGACGAGTTCGAGATCGACCTCTTCGGCGAAAGTCGGCGTTGACAGGGCCGTTGCCGGCAGCAGGCCGGCAAGGACGGCCAGGCAGCGGGCGGCGCGCCCCATCGCTACCGGAACAGCACCTCGCCCTTCAGGTTGGCGTACATCGCGGCGACATAGTCGCCGTAGCCGTTCCAGGGCTTGGTGGGGATGCGTTCGCCGGTGCCGATGTCGCGCTCGCTCGCCTGGCTCCAGCGCGGATGCGGGACCTTGGGATTGACGTTGGCCCAGAAGCCGTATTCGCGGCCCTGGAGCTTTTCCCAGAAGCTGACCGGGCGCTTGTCCGTAAAGTGGAAGCGCACGATCGACTTGACGTGCTTGAAACCGTATTTCCACGGCACGGCGAGGCGCAGCGGCGCGCCGTTCTGCTTCGGCACCGGCTTGCCGTAGAGGCCGGTCACGATGAAGGACAGTTCGTTGACCGCCTCGAACATCGTCAGCCCCTCGGTATAGGGCCAGGGATACCAGATCTGGCGCTGGCCCGGCGCGACCTTCGGGTTCTTGAAGGTCTGCATGACGAGATATTTCGCGCTGCCCAGCGGCCGGGCAAGATCGACCAGCGCCTTGAGCGGAAAGCCGGACCACGGCACCACCATGGACCAGGCCTCGACGCAGCGGTGGGCGTAGACCCGCTCCTCCAGCGGCATTTTCTTCAGCAGGTCGTCGATATCGATCTTCATCGGCTTCTCGACCGCGCCGTCGATCGCGACCGTCCAGGGCCGCGTTTCCAGCCGCTGCGCCACCGGCGAGATCTGCTTGTGCGAACCGAACTCGTAGAAATTGTTGTAGGTCGTCGCGATCCGCTCCGCCGTCAGCGCCCGGTCGACCGTGTATTTCGGGTTGCGCTTGACCGGATAGAGGCCGGCGCTCGGGTCGGCGGCCGCGAAAGCGCTGCCGGCGCCGATCAGCGGCGCCGAGGCGGCCAGGATCGGCCCGGCGGCCAGGGTCTTCGCCAGGGCGCGGCGCTGCAGGAAGAAGCTCTCGGGCGTTGCGCGGTGTTCGGGAATTTCCCATCCGCGGCGGCGATGAACGAACATGGGTCGTGTATCCTCGGAAATTCGCGCGGCGCAAACGCCGCGGTTTCGTTGAGCCTACACCTAGGAACGGTTCGGTTTCACGACAATTCAACGCTCCGTCAGAAACGGTGAGCGCCATACTTCCGCGGCGGGGCCCGTTCCAGCGGGATCTTCGAAACCGGTGCCGCCGCGGTCTGTATGGACGAGCGGCAATCCGGCGCGTGCTGCCGACACCGCCTGCCGGATTGGCCGTGCGGTGTTCCGCGCCATGACAGGGACCGGCCGGCTTGCCACACCGGCGGCGGGCGTGGATGCGACGGCGCAGGCAAATCTGCGCAATGAGGGAGGGCGGCGGTGCTCAAGGGGCTGTACGGCTGGGCAATGGCGAAGGCGGCGCACCCGCACGCCTTCGCGTGGCTCGTCGCCTTCGCCTTCGCCGAGGCGACCTTCTTTCCGCTGCCCGCCGACATACTGCTGATCCCGATGATTCTGGCGGTGCGCAGCCGGGCCTGGATCCTGGCTGCAGCCTGCACGGCGGCGTCGGTCGTCGGCGGCTGCCTGGGCTGGGCGATCGGCTTTTTTGCGTTCGAGGAAGTCGGCCGGCCCCTGCTCGAACTCTACGGCGCGATGGACAAGATGGCCGTCGTCAAGGCGGAGTACGAGAAATACGACGAACTGTTCGTCGCCATCGGCGCGCTCACTCCGGTGCCCTACAAGGTGGTGACCGTGTCCAGCGGGTTTTTCCAGATGGATCCGTTCGCCTTCACCGCCGTGTCGCTGATCGGCCGCGGGGTCCGCTTCTTCGCCGTGGCCGGGGCCGTATACATGCTGGGTCCGATGGCGGAAAAGCTGGTGCGCCGCAACCTCAAGCTCGCCTTTGCGGTCTTCCTGGCGTTTTTCGTCGGCGGTATCGTGCTGATCGGATGGGTGCTGTGAGCATTCCGGCCGGGTCGGCGGCAGCCGAAGTACCCGCTACCGGCCGACCCACTCCTCCGATCCAGTTCCGCCCCCAAGGGCTTCACGGCGGCGGGCCGCGTTCGTATAACCGGGCTGCCTGTCCGGTCCGGAGATTGCCGACATGAAATTCTACGATTGCTCCACCGCGCCCTCGCCGCGCCGCGCCCGCATCGCCCTGGCCGAGAAGGGCCTGCTGGACGAAATCGAGGTCGTTGAGGTCAACCTGCGCGAAGGCGAACAGCGCAAGCCGGAATTCGCCGCCATCAATCCGTATCTTACCGTGCCGGTCCTGGAGCTGAACGACGGCCGGCGCATCGCCTCCTCGACCGGCATCTTCCACTATCTCGAGGCCGCCGCGCCCGAACCGCCGCTGATGGGCCGGACCCCGGCCGAGAAGGGCCTGGTCGGCGACCTCGAATGGCGCATCGAGATGGACGGCTTCATGGCGATCGGCGAATGCCTGCGCAACACGGCGAAAGGGATGGCCGGGCGCGCGCTGACCGGCAGGCACGGTTACGAGCAGATCCCGGAACTGGGCGCCCGGGGGCGGCAGCGCATCGAGCGCTTCTTCGAGGACTTCGACGATCTGGTCGGCGACAGGCGCTTCCTGGCCGGCGACGACTACACCATCGCCGACATCACCGCCCTGGTAACGGTCGATTTCGCCAGGTGGATCAAGGTGAGCCTGCCGGAGGACGCCGCCAACGCCCGGCGCTGGTACGCCGAGGTGTCGGGCCGGCCCAGCGCCGGACGATAAGAGCCAGACGATAAAAGCCGGGCGGCAAGCCGCGGAAGACCGCCGCCGGGAACCGGGACGGAAGGCCGGGCCGCCTCAGTCGTCGCCGAAGAAACTGCCGGCTTTCGGCGGCGCTTTCCGAGTCGGGGCGGCACGCGGGGCCGGCGAAACGCGATCCTTCTTCGCGGTGCGGCGCACGGCCGGGCGCGGCGTCGCCGGCCGGACCGGGCCGTCGAAGAAAGCGCCCGGGCGCACCGCGTCTCCGGCATCCTTGTCCGGGCGGGCGGGCGCCGCCGGTTTCCGGGCGGCCTGTTTGCGCTCTCCCTGCTTGCGGTCAGGCTGTTTCCGCGCGGTTTGTTTGTGCTCCTCCTGTTTATGTTCAGGCTGTTTCCGGGCGGCCCGTTTGCGTTCGGCTTGTTTGGAATCGGCCTGTTCGGATTTGGCCCGTTCGGACTTGGCGGGTGCCGCTGCCGGTTTCTTCGATCCGTTGTCGGCCCTTTCGCGCGCCGCGCCCGCCGCCTTCTTTTTCTTCTTCTTTGCCGACTTTGCGGTTCTCCGGGCCGGCTTTTCGGCGACAGCCGGCTTTTCCCGCTCCGCACGGCCGGGGCCGAGATCGACGGGCGCCGGGCGGGCGATCCAGGCGTCGGGATCGGCCGGTTCCGCCGGCGGCGCGGCGGCCCGGGCCGGCGCGGCGCGCGGCGCGGTCCCTTCGGCTCTGCCGAGCGACGCGGGGTCGATCGGCGCCGGGCGGGAAATCCAGCCGTCCGGGTCGGCCGCGGTTTCTGTCTGCTGCCGCGTTTCGCGGGCGCGGGCCGGCCCGAGGTCGATCGGCGGCGGCCGGACGATCCAGGCGTCGGGATCGTGAACCGGGGCCGCGGACCGGCCTGCGCCGGCGGTACCGGAAGCGCCCGCAGCCGCAAGGTCGATCGGCGCCGGGCGGGCGATCCAGGCATCCGGATCGGCCGCAGCCGCTGCATGGCGGGCGGCATCGGAGCGGACCGGAGTCAGGTCGACCGGCGCGGGCCGGGCAATCCAGCCGTCCGGGTCGTCCGCGGCCGCTGCATGACGGGCGCCGCCGGCGCGAACCGGCGTCAGGTCGATCGGCTGCGGCCGGGCGAGGGAGGATTCGAAGGCTTCGGCCTCGGCGCGCGACGCGCCGGCCTGCGGCGCTTCCCGTTCGGGCCGGACGGCCCGGCGAACGATATCCGGTTGCACCATTTCCACGGCCTCCAGAGACATGGGTTTGTAGGTCGCCCGCTCATAGGCCCAGGTGGGCGGATAGGGCTTGGTGGCGTCGAAACCGACCTTCGGGCCGAGATAGTCCGGGAAGGACGGGTTCAGCCCGTGGCCGAAGGATTCGTCGATCGTGACGATGCCCTTGGTCGGGTCGAGCCGCGTCGCCATCGCCCATTCGACGTCCTGGGCGCTGCGCAGGTCGACATCGTCGTCGACGATCGTGACCATCTTGAGCGGCGGAAAGGCGGAGAAGGCGGCGAGGATCGCCTGCTTCGACCAGCCCTGGCGCTTCTGTGCGAGCTGCACGACGCAGTGATAGAAGCCGCCGCCGCCGTGGCTCATATAGACGTCGGTGACGCCGGGCACCTGCTTCTGGAGCAGTTGCAGGATGTTGGCTTCGCCGAGCAGGCCGACGGAATTCCACACCTCGACACCCGACAGGATGGTCTGGAACACCGGGCTGGACCGCCGGTGGATCTTGCGGACATGGACCACGGGCCGCGGCGCCACGGTGGCGTAGTAGCCGGTGACCTCGGCGAACGGCCCTTCGTCGGCGACCTCGCCGGGCGCCATCTCGCACTCCAGCGCCCACATGGCATGAGCGACCATGTCGTCGTGGCCGTTCGAGGCCTTGACCAGTTCGAGCGGCACGCCGTGGAAGGCGCTGGCGATGCCGAGCTCGTCGGAATCCGCCGGCGCGGCCTCGGCCGGCGCGGCGGCGGCGAAATGCAGGCCGGGGCCGACGCCGCAGTTGAGCGTGAAGGTCAGCGTCTCGCCGCGCGCCTCCGCCTTCTCCAGGTAGAGTTCCAGATGCCGGCCGGCATCGATGTTGACATGCATCCGGTCCTTGGCGACGACCTGGAAGCGCTGGATCGAGGCGTTGCGCACGCCGGTTTCGGGATCCTTCGCGATCACCACGGCGGCGTCGAAGTAGGGGCCGCCGTCCTTCTCGGCATGGATCGGGATCGGCATCTTCGCGAGGTCGACATCCGGCTCCGTCACGTCGAGGACCGGGCCGGACGGCACGACCACGGGATCGACCGGCGACTGCTGCCACTGCCGGATACAGTCGGAAACATATTGCGGCAGCGTCCGCTCCTCGCGCCGCAGCAGGTCGGCCAGCAGCTCGCGCGACCAGTAGAGGCCGGTCAGCACCGGCCATTCGTGGCCGGCGACCTTCTCGAACAGGACGGCGCGCGGGCCGCTTTCCATCTCGGCGGCGAGGCCGGCCAGATCGTGCTTGAGATCGACGCTGCCGGTGACGCGGGCGAGCCGGCCGCTGCGCTCCAGATCCTCGATTATCAGCGCGAGGTCGTGAATATGGGTTGCCGCCATCGCCTCGTCGTTTCGCTCGCCGCCCGTTATTCTTCAGACTGGTTTCCGGGCGACTCTGTCAGACGCCGTGCCGCGCATCCCTCGATCAGCGGTTCCTCTTCCGACGAATTGCCGCACCGGTCAAGGCGGGAAACGGCGCAGCCGCGGTGCCGGCGGTCAGGAGCTGCCGGATTTCCGGGCCGGTTTGCCGACGCCGCCGTCTGCGGCCGCCTCGCCCCAGCGCCGGACCATGCCGAGCTCGAAGCCGAACAGGTCGAGCGCCCGGCCGACCGTCTGGTTGACGATATCGTCGACGGTCTCCGGCCGCTGGTAGAAGGCCGGCACCGGCGGGGCGACGATCGCGCCCATCTCCGACAGCCGCGTCATGGTGCGCAGATGCCCGGTATGGAGCGGCGTCTCGCGCACCAGCAAAACGAGCCGCCGCCGTTCCTTGAGCACGACATCGGCGGCCCGGGTCATCAGGCTGGCCGTGGTGCCGGCGGCGATCTCGGACATGGTGCGCACCGAACAGGGCGCGATGATCATGCCCTCGGTGCGGAACGAGCCGGAGGAGATCGCCGCGCCGATATCGTGAACCGGATGGACGACATCGGCGAGCGCGTGGATGTCCGCCACCTTGGCCGTCATCTCGTAGGCCAGCGTGACTTCGGCCGATTTCGTCATCACCAGATGGGTTTCGACATCGGTGCCGCGCAGCGCCTCCAGCACCCGCACGCCGTAGACGATGCCCGACGCGCCGCTGAGGCCCACGATCAGCCGTTTCGCAAAGCCGTTCCCCGAATCGCTCATGGCCGCGACCATAGCGACGGCCCGCACCGGCGGCAACGCGCCTCGCTACCGGATTCCGGTCTGCCGTATCGCCAACCGCCGCCCGGCGAATCAGCCGTGCGTCTCCGCATAGTCCGCAAGCGTCGTCACGATGTAACCGTGCTCGGTCGGCGCCAGCGCATTCGCAAAGCGACGGTCCGCCGTGACCAATTGGGCATCGAGCCGATAAGCCAGTGCGAGATAGACGCAATCGTAGACCGGCCGATCGAGCGCAATCGCCAGGCGCACCGCGTCAGCGCCAACGGTTTCGTCGGCATGCCAGCGGTCCGGCATTGCCGTGACTGCCATCATCAACGCACCGGCCCGACTGGGTTCGATGTCGCCAACTCTCGCCTTGCGCCACAATGCGTTAGCAATCTCGGAAACCATGAGGCGAGGGGCGTGAAGCGTATCGCCGCTTGCCGCCAGCCGGTGCGCGGCATCCGAATCTTCCTCCGCGACCACCACTTTGATCGCGACGCTGGCATCGACGACCCAGCTCATGGGCTCAACCGAATTCGCGATGCCCGGTATCGCGGTCTTCGCGGATCAGGACTTCCGACGGCGTCTGCTTGCGTCCCTCGGTTTCGTTCCGCAGCTTTTCGGCAAGGGCGAGGAAGGACTGACGCCGCTCCGGCGTATCGTCCCGCACCGCATCTTCGAGGATTTGTCGGACCTCGCCTTCCAGCGAACGGTTGTTGCCCACCGCGCGCCGCTTCAGACGTTGAACCACCGCGTCGTCGAGTTGGCGCACATTGATCGCTGCCATTGTCTGGCTCCATTGTCATTTGGTATCATTTTGATATCACTTCGGAGCAAAGCGGTAAAGGCCGCTGGAACCGCCGCCTCATGCCGCGCTTCCCCCGCGTAGCCTCGCCCGCTATATCTTCCGTCATCCCAGCTTCCCCATTTCCGGACCCCGCCCCATGACCGACGCCTATATCTTCGACGCCGTCCGGACGCCGCGCGGCCGCGGCAAGGCCGATGGCGCCCTGCACGAGATCACGCCGGTCGATCTGGCCGCGCAGACCCTCGGAGCGCTGCGCGACCGCAGCGACCTGGATACGTCGAAAGTCGACGACATCGTGCTGGGCTGCGTCATGCCGGTCGGCGAACAGGGCGCCGATATCGCCCGGCTCGCCGCGCTCAAGGCGGGCTACGACGAAACGGCGACCGGCATCCAGATCAACCGCTTCTGCTCCTCCGGCCTCGACGCCTGCAACCTGGCGGCGGCGCAGGTCATGTCCGGCCAGGCCGATCTCACGGTCGGCGGCGGTGTCGAGAGCATGAGCCGGGTGCCGATGGGCTCGGACGGCGGCGCCTACGCCATGGACCCGGCGGTCGCCATGCCGATCTATTTCGTGCCCCAGGGCATCGGCGCCGACCTGATCGCGACGCGCGAAGGCTTCTCGCGCGACGATGTCGATTCCTACGCGGTCGAATCCCAGAAGCGCGCCGCGGCGGCGTGGGAGAACGGGCATTTCGAGAAAACCGTCGTACCGGTGAAGGATGTCAACGACCGGGTCGTCCTGGCGAAGGACGAGCATATGCGCCCGGAGACCGACATGCAGTCGCTCGGCGCGCTCAACGCCTCTTTCGAGGGCATCGGCGCCCAGTTCGGCTTCGACGCCGTCGCCATCCAGCGCTATCCGGAGGTCGAGCGCCTCGTCCATGTCCATACGCCGGGCAACTCGTCCGGCATCGTGGACGGCGCCGCCGCCATGCTGATCGGCACGAAGGAGATGGGCGAGGAGCTGGGCCTCAAGCCGCGCGCGCGCATCCGCGCCTTCGCCTCCAACGGCTCCGAGCCGACTATCATGCTGACCGGCCCGGTCGACGTGACCCGCAAGGCGCTGATACGGGCCGGCATGGAGACCGGCGACATCGACCTGTACGAGCTCAACGAGGCCTTCGCCTCGGTCGTGCTCTACTACATGAAGCAGCTCGGCATCGACCACGACCGGATCAACGTCAACGGCGGCGCGATCGCCATGGGCCACCCGCTCGGCGCAACCGGCGCGATGATCCTGAGTACCCTGCTCGACGAGATGGAGCGGCGCGGCGCCGAGACCGGCCTTGCCACGCTCTGCGTCGGCGCCGGCATGGGCGCGGCGACGATCGTGGAGCGGCTGCACTGATTCCTGCTTTTACCCTTCGAGGAACCCTTCCATGAGCCTTGCCGACGTCACGTCAGCGATGCGGGAGCGCATCGGCGACGCCTCCGGTCTCGACGCCACGGTGAAATTCGATTTCGGCGGCGACGGCTGCCTCTACCTCGACGGCACGACCGAGCCCTACGCCGTCTCCAACGACGATGCCGACGCCGATTGCATCGTCGCCATGTCGCTCGACGATTTCAAGGAGATGGCGACCGGCGAGCTCGACCCGACGACCGCGTTCATGATGGGCAAGCTCAAGGTCACCGGCGACATGGGCGTTGCCATGAAACTGGCGGCGGTGCTGGGGTGAGGGCAGCCGACCATCACGTTAGTCGCATCTAAGGCGTCGATCGCCGAGTTCCCTCAAGGCTGATCCTGGCGTTCAACCGCTGGGCGCCCGGCGCAGCGGCGAACCAGGCGCTTGCGTCCCGAACGCCATCGCGCAGCTTGCCTTTGACTGCGTTCAGGTATGGCGGCATTTCCGACGCCCGGTACAGCCCGCCCAGGGACGGCGGCGGCATTCGGCGCTTTTGCAACGCCTGCCGGGTTACCTTCAGCCGTGCAGCGACTTCGGCGAGGCTGACCAGGTCGGGCCTTACCTCGCGGAGCGATGCACCTTTCGGAAGCGCACTCAGCACTTGTTTCACAGCATCGGAGATTACTGCTTCGGCTTCCCGGCCGGCGCGCGTGAACCCCAGCCCGATCAAGCCCGGCGCGCCGAGACCGACCGCTGCGTCGTCGCATCCGGCTTCGTAGAGGGCGTCGAGGATGGCGTCCTCATCCGCAGTCTTTCCCGGAAGCGCAAAGACCAGATCGAACTCGAATTTCGTTTCCGGCATGATCGCTGTCATCCCAACATGACGCAGCCGTTGGCTTTTCTAAGCAACTCAGCTGCATGGGCTTGCGGATTGCGCGGCGTGCTCCACACACGCATCCGGCAGAACATCCCGGAACGGCAGGCATTCCCTGCATTCGCCGGGCAAAGGACATAGCCCCACGAATGGGCGCTGCGTCCCTTGGCTTTCTCAACCGTCCAGCCTGCCGTCTCGAGATCCTTCAACGCAGCTTCGATCTCTTTGTTCGGATGCCTCTTCCTTGGCACAGATAGGCCCGCTAAATTTGGTTGTCAATTGACAACCAAATTATTTTCCCGCTTTTTCCGCGTGAAACGATTTCAATGCGGTTCGCAGTCGCCCCTACGTCGCCGCCGGCGTCATCCAGGGGCGGTCCTGGGCGTGGCGGGTTTCGAAGCTGTCGATGCTCGCGGCCTTCTGCAGGCTGAGGCCGATATCGTCGAGGCCGTTGAGCAGGCAGTGCTTGCGGAAGGGCTCGACCTCGAAGGCGACCGTCTCGCCGTTCGGCCTTGTGATCGTCTGGGCCTCCAGGTCGACCGTCACGGTCGCGTTGGCGCCCATCTGCGCGTCCGCCATCAGCGCGTCGACGTCCGCCTGCGGCAGGGTGACCGGCAGGATGCCGTTCTTGAAACAGTTGTTGAAGAAGATGTCGGCGAAGCTGGTCGAGATCACGCAGCGGATGCCGGCGTCGAGCAGGGCCCAGGGTGCGTGCTCGCGCGACGAGCCGCAGCCGAAATTGTCGCCGGCGACGAGGATTTTCGCGTCCTTGTAGGCCGGCTTGTCGAGCACGAAATCCCCGGTGACGACGCCGTTCCTGTCGGTGCGCATCTCGTGGAACAGGCCGGCCGACAGGCCGGTCCGCTTGATCGTCTTGAGATACTGTTTCGGAATGATCGCGTCGGTATCGACGTTGACCATCGGCAGCGGCGCCGCGACGCCGGTCAGCGTGGTGAATTTTTCCATCGGTCTTCTCCTGCCTGAACCGGTCTAGAGGGTGCGCACGTCGGCGAGCCGGCCGCTGACCGCCGCCGCCGCCGCCATCGCCGGGCTGACCAGATGGGTCCGCGCGCCGCGGCCCTGGCGGCCCTCGAAATTGCGGTTCGAGGTCGAGGCGCAGCGCGCGCCCATCGGCACCTTGTCGGCGTTCATCGCCAGGCACATCGAGCAGCCCGGCTCGCGCCATTCGAAGCCGGCCTCGGACAGCACCCGGTCCAGCCCTTCCTGCTCCGCCTGCTCCTTGACGAGGCCGGAGCCGGGCACGACCAGCGCGCGCACGCCTTCGGCGACCTGCCGGCCCTTCGCGACCTCGGCGACCGCGCGCATGTCCTCGATCCGCCCGTTGGTGCAGGAGCCGATGAAGACATAGTCGACCGCGAGATCGGTCATCCGCTCGCCGCCCTCCAGGCCCATATAGTCGTACATGCGGGTCCAGGCGGCGCGCTGGGCGTCGTTCTCCGCCTGGTCGAGGGTCGGCACATTGCCGGTGATCGGCGAAACCTCCTGCGGGCTGGTGCCCCAGGTGACGATGGGCGGGATGTCCGACGCGTTGAGCGACACCTCGGTCTCGTAGCGCGCGCCCGCGTCCGAGGGCAGGGTCTTCCAGTAGTTGAGCGCGGCCTCCCATTGGGCGCCCTTGGGCGTCTTGGGCCGCCCCTTCAGATAGTCGAAGGTCGTCTCGTCCGGCGCGACCAGGCCGGCGCGTGCGCCCGCCTCGATCGACATGTTGCAGACCGTCATGCGGCCTTCCATGGAGAGGTTGCGGACCGCCTCGCCGGCATATTCGATGACGTGGCCCGTGCCGCCGGCCGTGCCGATCCTGCCGATGATGGCCAGGATCAGGTCCTTCGCCGTCACGCCGAGGGGCAGGGCGCCATCCACCGTGATGCGCATATTCTTGAGCGGGCGCTGGATCAGCGTCTGGGTCGCCAGCACATGCTCGACCTCCGAGGTGCCGATGCCGAAGGCGAGCGCGCCGAAGGCGCCGTGTGTCGCCGTGTGGCTATCGCCGCACACGATGGTCGAGCCCGGCAGGGTGAGGCCCTGCTCCGGGCCGATGATATGCACGATGCCCTGGCGGATGTCGTCCATGTCGAAGAATTCGATGCCGAATTCCTCGGCGTTGGAGCGCAGCAGGTCGATCTGGATCTGCGCCTCTTCGTCGTCGACCTGCATACCCCGGCCCGGCGTGGTCGGGACGTTGTGATCGGCGACGGTGAGCGTCAGGTCCGGCCGGCGCACCGTCCGGCCGTTCTCGCGCAGGCCTTCGAAGGCCTGGGCGCTGGTGATTTCGTGCACCAGATGCCGGTCGATATAGATCAGGCAGGTGCCGTCGTCCTGCTCGTGCACCAGATGGCTCTGCCAGATCTTGTCGAAGAGCGTTCGGGGTTGGGTCATCGCTTGGCCTCCCTGTCCGGGTTCCGTGCCGCCGTCCGCGGGATCGCGGCTGTGGCGCGCCGCGGGACGGCGCCGGACTCGATCAGTCTTTCTTCTCCGCCGTGTCGGCGCCGTCGGCCGACGCCGTTTCGTCCTCCGCCCCGGCCGATCCGGCCTCCGCCTCTGCCGCCTCGGCAGCCCCGGATTCCGCAGGCGCCGTTGCGGCTTCCGCTACCGGCGAATCGCCTTCCGTTGCAGCAGCCGCCGCACCGTCGGGTTCCGCAGCGGTCTCGGCGGGGATTTCGGCCGCGGCTTCGGCCGGAGCATCAGCAGGTACGGGCGCTGCCGCGCTTTCTTCGACCGCGTCGGCTGCCTCGGCCTTCTTCATGCCGCGGCCGGTCGTCCGCTCGACGATACGGGCCCGCTTGCCGGTCCGGCCGCGCAGATAATAGAGCTTCGCCCGGCGGACCTTGCCGCGGCGGATAATCTCGATCGATTCGACGCGCGGGCTGTAGAGCGGAAAGACGCGCTCGACGCCCTCGCCGTAGGACAGCTTGCGCACGGTGAAGGACGAGTTGAGGCCGGCATTGCGCCGCGCGATGCACACACCCTCGAACGCCTGGACCCGCTCGCGGTTGCCTTCGACGACCCGGACGTTGACCCGCACGGTGTCGCCGGGGCTGAAATCCGGGATCGCCTTGTCGCCGGCAATCTCGGCGAGATGTTCCTGCTCGATTTCCTGGATGATGTTCATCGGCCTACACGCCTTTCCCCGGTTGCTGCCCGGCGTATCGGGCCCACAGGTCGGGCCGGCGCATCCGGGTGATGTCCTCTGCCTGCGCCAGCCGCCATTCGGCAACCCGCGCGTGATGTCCCGACAGCAGCACTTCCGGCACGGTCATGCCGTTCCAGGTCTGCGGCCGTGTGTAATGGGGATGCTCCAGCAGTCCCCGCTCGAAACTTTCCTCGGCCAGCGAACGCGCGTCGCCGACCACGCCGGGCAGCAGCCGCACGCAGGCGTCGATCAGCACCGCCGCCGCCGGCTCGCCGCCGGACAGGACATAGTCGCCGATGCTCACTTCCTCCAGGCCGTGCGCCTCGATCGCGCGCTGGTCGACCCCTTCGTAGCGGCCGCACAGGATGACCGCGCCGGGCCCCGCCGCCAGTTCGCGTGCGCGCCGCTGGGTCAGCGGCGCGCCGCGCGGCGACAGGAAAATGCGCGGCCGGCTGTCCGCCGGCCCGGTATCCAGCGAACGCAACGCCGCATCGACGATGTCGGCCCGCATCACCATGCCCGGCCCGCCGCCGAAGGGCGTATCGTCCACCGTGGCATGCCGGTCCGGCGCGAAATCGCGGATATCGACGGATTCCAGAGACCACACGCCCCCGTCCAATGCCCTGCCCGCCAGCGAATGGCCCAGGCAGCCCGGAAACATCTCCGGGAACAGGGTCAGCACCGTGGCCGACCAGGCGGTTGCGCCGGCGCTCACCGGTCGCCCTCCGCGGTTGGCGGCGCTTCGGCTTCCGCCAGGCGCGCGGCATCGACGGTCACTTCGCCAGCGGCCAGATCGATGCGCGGAACGGCGGTCCGCGTAAACGGCAGCAGGACCAGCCGGCGCGACGGCCGGCGGATCTCGAGGAGGTCGCCGGCGCCGAAATCGTGTAGCGCATGGACGGTTCCGGCGGCGCGGCCCTCCGAATCGACGACGCGCAGGCCGATCAGATCTGCGTGGTAGAATTCGTCCTCCCCGGGCGCCGGCAGGCGTTCGCGCGGGACGTGGAGGCGGAGGCCCTTGAGCGCTTCGGCCGCGTCGCGGTCCGCGATTCCGCTCAGGCGCGCGATCACGGTTCCGCCGGATTCGCCGACCAGCGTCAAATCGAAGGCGCGCGCGCCCTCGGCATCGGTCACCGGCCCGTAGGCGGCGACGTCCTCCGGCGCGTCCGTAAACGGCTTGATCCTGACGTTGCCGCGCACCCCGTGCGCCCCGGCAACCGCCCCGATACAGACCATCTTGCGCTCCGACATGACCGGCCGGACCGGCAGCGACGCCGCCGGGTCAGCCTTCATCCCTGGTTTCGGCCTCGGCTCCGGTTTCAGCCTCAACCTCGGCTTCAGCCTCGACTTCGGCTTCAGCCTCGACTTCGGCTTCGGCCCCAACTTCGGCTTCAGCCTCAACTTCGGCTTCGGCCTCGGGCTTGGCCGCCGCAGCCGCCTTTTGTTTCTCTTCGCGCTCGCGGCGGCGCTCCAGCGTCTTCTCGCCCGGCAGGTGTTTCTTCGTCTGAACCGGCGCCTCGCGCCGGCCGGCGAGGCCGGCTGTGCCGAGGAAACGCGACACGCGGTCCGACGGCAGGGCGCCGACGCCGAGCCAGTGCCGCACCCGCTCCTCCTTCAGGACGACCCGGTCCGGATGGTCTTTCGGCAGCATCGGGTTGTAGGAGCCGATGCGCTCGATGAAACGGCCGTCGCGCGGCATGCGCGAATCGGCCACGACGATCCGGTAGAAGGGGCGCTTCTTTGCCCCGCCCCGGGCCAGTCTGATGCGTAGGGACATGTGAGTTTCTCTCGCGTTCCGTTCAGGGATTCTCTTGGGTTCTGGCTATTTCATGCGCCGTTTGCCGAAACCGGGCGGCAGGTTGGCGAGGCCGCCCGGCAGGCCGGTGCCGCCGCCGAGGGGACCGCCGCCCAGAGGGCCACCCCCGAGCCCGGGCAACTGCATGTCGCCGGGCAGGGCGCCGTCCTCAAGCTGGGAAAGATCGGGCAGTTGGCCCTTTTTTCCCATCTTCTTCATGCGCTTCATGACCTTGTTCATTTCCTGCCACTGTTTCAGCACCTTGTTGACGTCCTGCACGCTCACACCCGAGCCGGCGGCGATGCGCTTCTTGCGCGAGGCGTGGACGATCTGCGGGCTGCGCCGCTCCTTCACCGTCATCGACAGGATGATCGCCTCCTGCCGGCCGATCGTCTTCTCGTCGACGTTGGCGGCGGCCATCTGCTTCTTCGCCCGGGCGACGCCGGGCAGCAGGTTCATCAGCGAGCCGAGCCCGCCCATGTTTTTGAGCTGGCGGAGCTGGCCGAGCATATCCTCCAGGTCGAGGCTGCCCTTCTGGATCTTCCGGGCAAGCCGTTCGGCCTCCTCCTGCTCGATGGTCTCCGCCGCTTTCTCGACCAGGCTGACGACATCGCCCATGCCGAGGATGCGGCTCGCGATCCGGTCGGGGTGGAAGGGTTCGAGCCCGTCCAGCTTCTCGCCGGTGCCCATCAGCTTGATCGGCTTGCCGGTGACGGCGCGCATGGAGAGCGCCGCGCCGCCGCGGGCGTCGCCGTCGATGCGGGTCAGCACGATGCCGGTAATGCCGACCCGCTCGTCGAAGGCCTGCGCGATGGTCACGGCGTCCTGGCCGGTCATCGCGTCGGCGACCAGCAGGGTCTCGACCGGGCTCGTCGCCCTGCCGACCTCGGCGACCTCGGTCATCAGTTCGTCGTCGATATGCAGCCGGCCGGCGGTGTCGAGGATGACGACGTCCCAGGCCTCCAGCTTGCCGGTCTGGAGCGCGCGCCGGGCAATCGCGGCCGGCGGCTCGCCCATGACGACCGGCAGGGTCGCCACCTGTGCCTGCTCGCCGAGCACGCGCAACTGCTCCTGCGCCGCCGGCCGCCGCGTATCGAGCGAGGCCATCAGCACGCGCTTGCGCTCTTTCTCGGTGAGATATTTGCCGATCTTGGCGGCCGTGGTCGTCTTGCCGGAGCCCTGCAGGCCGACCAGCAGCAGGACGGCCGGCGGCTGCGCCCGCAGGTCGATCTCCTCGACCTCGCGGCCCAGGGTTTCGACCAGTTCGTCGTTGACGATCTTGACGACCTGCTGGCCCGGCGTGACGCTGCGCAGCACCTCGGCGCCGACCGCGCGGTCCCTGACCCGCTCGACGAAGTCCCGGACGACCGGCAGCGCGACATCGGCCTCCAGCAGCGCGACGCGGACCTCGCGCAGCGCGGCCGTGACGTCCGACTCGCTCAGCGAACCGCGGCGGGTCAGCGTGTCGAAAACGTCGCCCAGTCTGCTCGTCAGGCTGTCGAACATGCGCGTCCGGCGTCCCTTTCGCCCCTTGCGCCGCCCAACAAAAGCCGCCCAATGCAAAACGCGCCCGTGTGCGAACCTTCGCAGACGGACGGGCCCCCTCGGGAGCGCCATGGGCAATTCGGCGCTGAATTCCGGGCGCGATGTAGGCGGGCGCCGGCGGCCGGTCAAGCCGGCAAACGCCGCAGACACTCAACAAGCGAGCTGCACGTCTGTACCGAAGCGCAATATCAGTCGTATGCTCAGCGACCTTAAGTGCGAACTCTACACACGAGGCGCGCGTTGATCCCGCAACCGACTGAGCGCGGCGACGCGACGATAGCCGTGGAGGCGGCTCTAAAGGCAAATCCGTAACGCTAGGCCGGCTATGTTTGACACCGAGCCAAAAAACCGTAAAATCTGGGAAATCTCGTAGTTGCCTAAGGACCACAGGCACTTGCCCAGCCTATCGGCAACTTAGTGTGATTTAGATTGCCTACCTCACGTTATGGAGTCTAGGTGGATTAAGGTTTGGATGGAAAATGGAAGTAAGAGAAGCAGTTCAACGAGCAAAATCCTATATTGTCGAATTGTTTGGAGATGAAGGAATTACAAATGTTGGGCTCGAAGAAGTCGAAATGGATCAGGAAAATTGTTGGAAGATAACCATAGGATTTGTAAGAACTTGGGATTCGCGTATTGATTCTATTCTTGGAGCTGATAACGACCGCTCATATAAAATTGTTAAGATTAGAAACAAAGACAATCGTATCTTATCTGTTACAGATCGTAAACTCGAAAAAACTATGTAGTCGAATGCTCCGAAAGAAAATTTATGTCGACGCAAACTTGCTTGTACTTCTTGTTGTTGGAACGACCGGGAAAAACTTTATTGCTAAGCATCGCCGATTGACAACCTTTGAGATCGCAGACTATGAGCGATTGGTGAGGGTGGTAAACCAAACCGGCGTCGTTCTGGTAACGCCGAACATACTGACGGAGGCATCAAATCTTCTGTCGCAGCACGGGGAACCGGAGCGGTCACGTTTTTTCCAAACGCTCGGTATGCTCATCGGAGATACAGAAGAAGTTATTGTCGCCAGCAGAAAGGCTGCCGAAAGCGATCAATTCGTTCGCCTTGGTCTTACCGACGCCGCTCTTCTCGAAGTCGTATCGAGATCTAACCCGTTAATTACCGTCGACCTTGATTTGTACCTAGCGGCTATATCCAAAGAAAGTGAGGCAGCATTCAATTTCCGGCATTATCAATCGTGGTCATAGTAAACTATTGTGCCGCTCGAAATTCACGTGGACGGTAAGGCTGCACCCCCGAGGTCTGGCAGTACTAAAGGCTAGAAACCCGTCGTAGCGCGGCAAACACTCTGCCGCGTGGACAGAGGCGGCGGAAACACCATATCTCCCCGGCCATGAGCGAGACCGACCAGAACCCGCCCGCCTTCCGGCCCGCCGGCGTCCCCTTCGTCAAGATGCACGGCGCGGGCAACGATTTCGTGATGCTCGACCTGCGGGACGGCGCGCCGCCGCCCTGCGCCCGGACCGCGGCGGAGATCGCCGACCGCCGCCGGGGCGTCGGCTGCGACCAGCTCGTCGTGATCGTGCCGGCGCCGACCGGGCTGGCGGATTACGGACTGCTGTTCCTGAACAGCGACGGATCGGCATCCGGCGCCTGCGGCAACGGCACCCGCTGCGCCGCCGCGCTGCTGATGGACGAGACCGGCAGCACCGAAATCTCCTTCGAAAGCGAAGCCGGCGTTCTCGACTGCCTGCGCAACACCGACGGCAGCGTGGCGGTGGACATGGGCCGGCCGGCGACGGGCTGGCGCGAAATCCCGCTCTCGGAAGACCGGGACACGCTGCATCTCGGCATCGCGGAAGGCCCGCTCAGCGATCCGGTCGGCGTCGGCATGGGCAATCCGCACGCCGTCTTCTTCGTCGAGGACGCCGGGAGTGTGCCGATCGAACGGATCGGCCCGGTCCTCGAACATCACCGGCTGTTCCCGGAGCGCGCCAATATCGGCGTCGCCCAGGTGAAGACGCCTGACCGAATCCGCCTGCGGGTGTGGGAGCGCGGCGCGGGCCTCACCCAGGCCTGTGGCTCCGGCGCCTGTGCCGCCGTCGTCGCCGCGGTCCGCCGCGGCCTGACAGATCGCAAGGTCACGGTCGAGGTCGACGGCGGCGAACTGTTCATCGACTGGGCGGAGGACGATCACGTCCTGATGTCCGGCCCCACCGCCACCAGCTTCCGCGGCGTCCTGGCATGACGGCGCAGCCCGAACCGCAAATCGTGACCTTCGGCTGCCGGCTGAATGCGGCGGAATCGAGCGTGATTGCAGCGCACGCCGCCGGGCTGGGCGATGCAGTGATCGTGAATACCTGCGCCGTGACCGCCGAGGCCGAGCGCCAGGCGCGCCAGGCCGTGCGGCGGGCGCGGCGGCAGCGGCCGGGCGCCCGGATCGTCGTGACCGGCTGCGCGGCGCAGATCGATCCCGGCGCCTGGGCGGCGATGCCGGAGGTCGACCGCGTCGTCGGCAATGTCGAGAAGATGGACCCGGCGACTTTCCTGGCGGCGAACGACGCGCCGGTGCAGGTCAACGACATCATGGCGGTGCGCGAGACCGCGAGCCACCTGGCCGGCGGCTTCGACGGCCGGGCCCGGGCCTATGTCCAGGTCCAGAACGGCTGCGACCACCGCTGCACTTTCTGCATCATCCCCTACGGCCGCGGCAACAGCCGCTCGGCCGCGCTCGGCCCGATCGTCGAACAGGCGCGCTCGCTGGTCGAAACCGGCTATCGCGAGATCGTGCTGACCGGAGTCGATATCACGGCCTGGGGCGACGACCTGCCGGGAACGCCTTCGCTCGGACAGATGGTGCAGCGGCTGCTCGCCGCCGTGCCGGACCTGCCGCGCCTGCGCCTGACCTCGCTGGATTGCGCCGAAGTCGACGGGACGCTGCTGCGCCTGATCGCCGAGGAAGAGCGGCTGATGCCGCATCTGCATCTCAGCCTGCAGGCCGGCGATGACCTGGTCCTCAAGCGCATGAAGCGGCGGCACAGCCGGCGGCAGGCGATCGACTTCTGCCGGCGGGTCCGCGATCTGCGCCCCGATATCGCGCTCGGCGCGGACCTGATCGCCGGGTTCCCGACCGAGACCGAGGAAATGTTCGGCCGGACACTCGATCTGGTCGAAGACTGCGGCCTCGTCTTCCTGCACGTCTTTCCCTATTCGGAGCGGCCCGGCACGCCGGCGGCGCGGATGCCGGCGGTGCCGAAGCCGGTCCGCAGGGAACGCGCCGGCCGCCTGCGCGCGCGGGGCGCCGAAGCGCTCCGGCGCTGGCTGGCCGGCCAGACCGGCCGCGACATTGCCGTGCTGATCGAAGGCGAAGGCAGGGGCCGGAGCGAACACTATGCCGCCGTGCGCTTCGACGGCGACGCCTTTGCCAGGGATGCAAACGGCAGCGGCTGGCCGGCCGGCAGCATCGTCCCGATGCGCGTCACCGGCGCGGCCGACGACACGCTGCTCGCCGGGCCGGTGCAAGGATTGCCCGCGTAATGGCCTTGTTCCGCCGCCGGAAAGACGCGCCTGAGCCGGCGGCCGGCGAACCCGGACCGGCGCAACGGCGCGGCTGGCTCAGCCGGCTGCGCGACGGGCTCGGCAAGTCGTCATCGCGGTTGGCGGAGGGCATCGGCGGCCTGGTCGGCGGCGGCAGGCGGCGGCTCGACGACGCCACGCTGGAAGCGCTCGAAGATATCCTGATTACTGCCGACCTCGGCCCCTCGACGGCGGCCCGCCTGGTCGCCGAACTGGGCAACAGGCGCTTCGACCAGGAACTGTCGGAAGCGGACATCCGCGCCGAGTTCGCCGCCGACATCGGCGCGATTCTCGAACCGGTCGCCCGGCCGCTGGCGGTCGATCCGGCGCACCGGCCCCATGTCGTGCTGGTCGTCGGCGTCAATGGCAGCGGCAAGACGACGACCATCGGCAAGCTCGCCCGCAACCATCGCGACGCCGGCCTGAGCGTGATGATGGCGGCCGGCGACACCTTCCGCGCGGCGGCGATCGACCAGCTCAGGATCTGGGCCGAGCGCACCGATAGCGCGATCCTGGCGCGCGACCCCGGCGCCGACGCCGCGGGCCTCGCCTTCGACGCGTTGAAGCAGGCGCGGGACAGCGGGCTCGACCTGCTGCTGATCGACACCGCCGGGCGCCTGCAGAACAAGAAGGAGCTGATGGACGAACTCGCCAAGATCGTGCGCGTGCTGCGCAAGATCGACGACGGTGCGCCCCACGACGTGCTGCTCGTGCTCGACGCCACGGTGGGCCAGAACGCCCACAGCCAGGTCGAGGCCTTCCGCGACATGGCCGAAGTGACCGGCCTGATCGTCACCAAGCTCGACGGCACGGCGCGCGGCGGCGTGGTGGTTTCGCTGGCCGAGAAGTTCGGCCTGCCGGTCCATGCCGTCGGCGTCGGCGAAAGCGCCGAGGACATGCGCCCCTTCGCAGCGCAGGACTATGCGCGCGGCCTGATGGGGCTCGACCCCGCGGGCGAGCCGGCGGCAGGCGGCGGCCGGGAGGCGGCGGCATGAAGCTGCGCTTCGCCGCCGACCCGTCGGAGAAATCGCAGGTCACCCCCCTGGCCCGGACGTTCATCGAGTTCGGGCCGCTCGGCGCCTTCTTCGTCTGCTATTTCGTCTGGGACCTGATGGTCGCGACCGCCGCCTTCATCCCGGCGATGCTGGTCTCGTTGGCGTTCTCGATCAAGCTCGAACGGCGGGTGCCGCTGATGCCGCTGGTCACCACGGTGGTCGTGGTGATTTTCGGCGGCCTGACGCTGATCCTGCAGGACGACACCTTCATCAAGATGAAGCCGACCATCGTGAACGGCCTGTTCGCCTTCGCCCTGTTCGCCGGGCTGCTGTTCGGCCGCGCTTTCCTGAAATACCTGTTCGGCCCGGTCTTTCAGCTGACCGACGAAGGCTGGTTCAAGCTGTCCTTCCGCTGGGCCTGCTTCTTCGTTTTCATGGCGGTGCTGAACGAGATCGTCTGGCGCACCCAGACCGAGGCGTTCTGGGTCTCCTTCAAGGTGTTCGGCAACATGCCGATCACCATCGTCTTCGCGCTCTCGCAGCTGCCGCTGATCCAGCGCCATTCCACGGACGGCGGCCCGTTCGGCGACCTCAAGCGGGAGAAGACGGACGGGGAATAGCGGCATTCGTTGCCGTCAACGCTTCGGGAACGTCGAACTTCACGCGCCGTATCCGCCCTTCGATACGCCCCGAATTGCATCCGGGGCTACTCAGGGTGAGGGTGAGGGGGGCGTGAAACTTATTACACCCTCATCCCGAGTAGGCGCGCTTGCGCGCCGTATCGAGGGACGCGCGGCAAGCTACTCCGCCGCGATGGCCGGGGCCGGTTCGAGCACCCTGACCTCGCCCGCTGCGTTGTCGGTAATGCAGAACACGGAGAAGAACTCGATCTCCGGTTCCATGCCGTAGCGCTCGACGATGCCGTCGCGCCAGGGGCCCGAATAGAAGGCCTCGGCAGCCTCGCGGCTCTCCCACTGGTAGACGCCGCCCGCGATCCCGTTGTCGGCGCGGATGAAATGCTTGCTGATGAGGCCCGGCACGTCGCGGAAGCCGGGCGCGATCTTCTCGAAATGGTCGCGGCAGGCCGCCCGGTCGATGGACGGCGGCAGCCGGTAGCGGACGACGGCGCAGATCATGGCGTGCTCCCCGGTCTCGTCCCGGCGTCGCGTGCAGGTGATCCGCGTTGACCGGAAACGGCTGTAGGTATAGGCTCAGAATAACATATTCTGTGAAACGCCTGTGGGGAGGAATCCCATGCCCGTTATCAGGAAAACCGCCCTCGGCCTTTGTGTCGCCGGATTCGTGCTCGGCATGGCCGGCGCGGCCTTCGCCTGCCCGATGGCCGGCATGGCCCAGAGCGACAAACCGAAGGTCGAGCAGACGGTCGTGACCAACACGACGACCGCCGAAGAGGAATAGGCCCGGTCTGCGCCCGACCCGCGGACAGGCGCCGCGGGAGGAGCGCCCAGGTTCGACAGACGGCTTCCCGCGGCGCGGATCGCGGGGAGCCGCTTTGCGTTTCGGGCGGCAGGAAAGCAGCCGGGCGGCCTATTGCGGAATGCCGAAGCGCTCGTAGTCGCCGGCGAGGCGGCCGGTCGCCCAGCGCCACAGCATCCGGAAGTCGCTGGCGAGCGACCAGACCGGGTAGGTGAAGGTCGCCGGCCGGTTCTTCTCGACGAAGAAATGGCCGATCCAGGCGAAGAAATAGCCGCAGAACACCGCGGCGGCGAGCAGCCACCAGGTCTGCGTGACCAGCGCGAGGATCAACGCGGCGATGGCGAGCGAGGTGCCGAAATAGTGCAGATGGCGGGTCTGCGGCTTGCGGTGTTCGCCCAGGTAGAAGGGCCAGAATTCTCCGTAGGTGGCGATCTTCTCGCCTGACGCTGTCGTATCGGGCATCGTTTTCGCCTCCCGGCGCGCCCCGTGCAGTCCCGGGGACGATCCGTCCCGCCGCACGCGGCATGAGGATATCTTGAAGTGCGGCGGACGGTTCGCCAATTCAAGCGCCGGACCGCCCTCAACGGAGTAAAGAGTATGGGCTATCGCGTAGCCGTGGTCGGCGCGACCGGCAATGTCGGCCGGGAAATGCTTGACCTGCTGGCCGAACGGAAGTTCCCGGCCGACGAAGTGATCCCGCTCGCCTCGCCGCGCTCGGAGGGCGATCCGATCGATTTCGACGGCCGGACGCTGGAGGTGAAGAACCTCGCAGCCTTCGATTTCGCCGGCGTCGACATCGCCTTTTCGTCGCCCGGCGCGAAGATCTCGAAGGAATACGCGCCGAAAGCCGGGGCCGCCGGCTGCCTGGTGATCGACAACACCAGCCAGTTCCGCATGGACGCGGACGTGCCGCTGGTGGTGCCGGAGGTGAACGGCGACGCGCTCGCCGGCTACATGGCGCGCAACGGCCGGCGCAACATCGTCGCCAATCCGAACTGTTCGACCATCCAGCTCGTCGTGGCGCTCAAGCCGCTGCACGATGCGGCGCGGATCAGGCGGGTTTCGGTCGCGACCTACCAGTCGGTCTCTGGCGCCGGCAAGGCGGGCATGGACGAGCTGTTCGAGCAGACGCGCAACATCTATGCCGGCGGGGGCACGGACAAGGAGACATTCACCAAGCAGATCGCCTTCAACGTCATTCCCCATATCGACGTCTTCATGGAGGACGGCTCGACCAAGGAGGAATGGAAGATGGTCAACGAGACAAAGAAGATTCTCGACCCGGCCATCGACATGATCGCGACCTGCGTGCGCGTGCCGGTCTTCATCGGCCATGCCGAGGCGGTGCACCTGGAATTCGAGAGCGCATTGGGCGAGGACGAAGCCCGCGAAACGCTGGCGGCCGCGCCCGGCGTTTCGGTAATCGACTACCGCGCCGACGAGGGCTACGTCACGCCGGTCGAATGCGCTGGCGAGGACAAGGTCTATGTCAGCCGGCTTCGCCGGGATCCGACCGTGCCGCACGGTCTTGCGCTCTGGGTCGTTTCCGACAATCTGCGCAAGGGCGCGGCGCTCAACACCATCCAGATTGCCGAGGCGATGATCGAACGGGGCGGCTTGCGGGCGGCAGCCTGAGGGCATCCGTTCATCCGCGGCACAGGTTTCCGTCCGCGCTATCGGCAAGCGTCGCCTCGCCCATCGGCGAACCTGTCACCCATGTCTCCGGTCTAGACTGTTACCCATGTAGCCGGTTTGCACCCCTCCCCTAGCCCCTCCCCCAAGGGGAGGGGGATTCGGGCTGGTGCATCGCACTCTTGCAGGGCAACTCCGGCGCGCGCGAGCCTGCGGCTGTCACACCCCTTCGATGATCCGGAAGTCCCGCACCACGGCGCCTTCGAGCCGGTCGAGCGCGGCGGCGTAGGCGTCGCTCTCGCGGGCCGCGACCGCCTGTTCGTAGCTGTCGAACTCGATGACCACCGTGCGGTTGGCGAGGCCGGCCTCATAGGGCGTGACCTTGCCGCCCCGGACGAGGAAACGGCCGCCATGTTGCAGGACGGCCGGCCCGGCAAGCGCGGCATAGGAGGCCAGCGCGTCCGGATCCTTTACTTCGCGATAGCAGGAAACCCAATATCCCTTGGCCATCTTCTCCCCCCTTCGGTTCCGTTCGGTTCGCTCGACACGACCGGCGGAAACGCTCCCCGGCCCGAACGTTGAGCGCGCAGGACAGGTCTTACCCCATCAGGCCCGGCAGCCAAAGCACGATTCCCGGAAACGCCAGCAGCACACCGACGGTCGCGACGTCGGCGACGAAGAAGGGGCCGATGCCGCGGAACACGTCCTGCAGCGGCACTTCGAGCGAGCGGCCTTCCGCGTCGCGCAAATCGCGGCTGACCCCGGCGACCACGAAACAGTTGAGGCCGATGGGCGGGGTGATCAGGCAGATCTCGGCCATCTTGACCACGATGATGCCGAACCAGACCGGATGGTAGCCCAGCGCCTCGACCGCCGGGAACACCACCGGCAGGGTCAGGATCAGCATGCCGATCGCATCCATGAACATGCCGAGGATCGCGTAGGCGAGCAGGATGCAGATCATGATGACGATGGGCGGCATGTCCAGCGTCGTGACCCATTCGGCGAAGGAGGCCGGCAGGCCGGCGAAGCCGAGGAAGCGCACGAACAGGAACACGCCCCAGATCAGGGTGAAGATCATCGCCGTCAGCTTGGCGGTCTCCAGCAGCGCTTCCTTCAGCCGGCCGCCCATTTCGCCGACCGCCTTCTGCCGGAACGCCTCGAAGACGTAGATCGCGAACACGATGGCCGCGCCGAGCGCCGCCGCTTCTGTGGGCGTCGCCGTGCCGGTGTAGATCGCGCCGAAAATCACCAGGACGACGGCGAAGATGGGCAGGACGCCGGGGACGGTCGCGAGCTTCTCGCGCAGGGTGAATCCGGAGATCGGCCGGCCGAGCTGCGGCTTCCACAGGCACATGCCGATAATCAGCGCGGCGTAGATCAGCGCCGAGACCAGGCCCGGCAGGAAGCCGCCGAGCAGCAGCTTGCCGACCGATTCCTCGACGATGATCGCGTAGATGACCAGGATCGCCGAGGGCGGGATCAGCGAGGCCAGCGTGCCGCCCGCCGCGACCACGCCGGCCGCCAGCTTGCGGTCGTAGCCGTTCTTCAGCATGTCGGGAATCGCGACCCGGGAGAATACGGCCGCGGTCGCGGTCGACGCGCCTGAGACCGCGGCGAAGCCGGCGGTTGCGAACACCGTGGCGACGGCGAGGCCGCCGGGCACCCAGCCGGCCCAGCGGCGCGCCGCCTCGAACAGCTTGCCGGTCAGGCCGGCGTAGAAGGCGAGAAAGCCGATCAGGATGAACAGCGGCAGGACCGAGAGCGGATAGGTGATGGTCTTGGAATGGGGGATCGTGCCCGAAATCGCCGCCGCCACGTTCCAGCCGCGCAGCTCCAGCAGGCCGAGAAAGCCGGTGAGCGCCGCGGCGACGAAGACCCGGACGCCGAGCACGACCAGGACGATCAGGAAACCGACCGCGACGATGCCGGTATCGAACGGGTCGAGGCCGAGCATCAGGCGGTGCCCTCGATCTCGTCCCTCGCCTGCTCCTCGACCGACTTGATGTGCGGCGCGCCGACCGGCGCCAGCGCCGGGTTTATGAACAGTCGCAGATAGGCGAAGAGCTGGACCGCCAAGCGCAGAAACAGCAGGGCGAGGAAGATCGGCACCGCCAGTTTGCCCGGCCAGGTCACGAGTTCGATGTCGATCGTGCTGTCGCCCAGTTCCCAGGCCCGGCCGAAATGCTGGTAGGAATAGGGAATCAGGATCGCGACGATGATCATGCCCGCGATCACGCCGACCGCCTCGGCCAGCCACATGGCGCGCCCGCGCAGCCGGCCGAGGATCAACTCCATCCGGACGTGGCCGCCCATGCGCTGGAGCCAGGCGATGCCGAAAATGGCAAAGCCGATCATGCCGAACTCGACGATGTCGATGTAGCCGAAGATCGGCGCGTTGAAGACGCTGCGCAGGACGATCTGGATCATGCCCAGGATCATCAGGCCGAAGACCAGCGCGCCGCCGATCAGCGTGCAGACCAGCTCAATCGGCGCCAGCAGCCGGTCGGCCCGCCAGACCGCGCGGCCGAGCAGGTCGTCCGGCGGCGCGGGGCCGTATTCCGGCGCGTCCCCGATCATGGATTTACCGAAGAGGGAAAGACGGCGCAGCCCGCCGCCCGCTATGGATGCGGACGGCGGGCTGCAAGCCTGCGTCGGAGACTATTCGTAGGTCTGGCCGACGGCGGCGAACATGGACTTCACGAGGCCGCGGGCATCGAATTTGTCCTGGTTCTCCTTGATCCAGGCTTCGATGATCGGCCGCCCGCCCGCCTTGCGGAAGGCCGCAATCTGCGCGTCCGTATAGCGGACTTCCTTCAGCTTCTTCTTCAGCATCGGCAGGTTTTTCGCGTCCGCTTTCTTGTAGGCGTCGATCTGGGCCGCGATGACCGCTTCCTTCGAATCCTCCAGCAGCTTTTTGTATTGCGCCGGCAGCTTGTTGTAGGCGCTGATCGAGAAAGTCAGCGGGCAGTCGGCCGTGCCGGGCGACAGGTTGATGGTGTACCAGTCGGCCAGTTCGTGGATCTTGTAGGCGACATGGGCGTAGGTGAAGGGGAAGGAAGCCGCCTGCATCGTGCCCTGCTGCATGCCGGTATAGACCTCGGTCGCCGTCGGCGTCGTCGGGGTCGCGCCCAGCACCTTCATCGCCCGGCCGAGCCCGCCGCCGGCGCGCACCGTCATGCCCTTCCAGTCGGCCAGCGCCACAGGGGGCTTGCCTTTGCCGAGCAGCTCATACTGCGGCAGGAAGGACGAGGTGTAGATCATGGCGTTCCAGCGCGCGAGTTGCTTGCCGACCGACGGATGGGCGTAGACCGCCTCGCGCACCTTGCGGTTGTTCTCCCAGGTCGCCATCGGCAGGAAGGGCAGGGCCAGCGCCATCAGCGCCGGGTTCTTCTTCGGATGGTAGAAGTTGCAGAACATCGCCCCTTCGAAGGCGCCGATCTTGAGCCCGTCCAGGTTCTCGCGCGATTTCGAGAGCGCCGCGCCGTAGTAGATCTTCAGGGTCCAGTTGCCGCCGGTCTTTGCGGCGAGAATGGCGGACAGCTTCTCGATTCCGGCGGTGAAGGCGCGCTTCTTGCCCCAGACCGAATAGTTCCAGGTCAGTTTCGGGCCGTTGACCTCGGCGGCCTGCGCCGGCGCCCAGACCGACGCCAGGCCGAACGCCAGCCCGAACGCCAAGACCGGCGCCGTGCCGACCGCGATGCTGCGGGTGCGGTTTGTCATGGAATTTCCTCCTTGCAGGTTGCCGGCCGGTTGCCCGGCCGGGCACATGATACCTCCCGTGAACCGATTGACGGTCGGTTGCGCGGACCGGACCGAGCCTAGCGGTTTTCCCCGGTTTGCGGCAAGCGCCGCGCCATCTTGCCGACCAGGTTGTCGGCGACGCCCGGCCGGCTCCACGGGCAGACGGCGAGGCAGATGCCGCAGGTTTCGTTCTCGACGAAATAGGGCAGGCACTTGTCGAAATCGACATACCATTTCTTCGTGCCGCGCACCGTCTGCTTATCGGGCGCGATGGCGTCCGGCGGGCAGGCCCGGGTGCAGACCTGGCAGCTCTGGCAGAACAGGTCGGCGCCGAAAACGTCCGGCGCATCGGGCGCAACCGGCAGATCCGTCGTGACCATGGACAGGCGGAAATTGGCGCCGAAGCGGCGGTGGATCATCGAGCCGTGCTTGCCGAGTTCGCCCAGCCCGGCCTCGATCGCCGCCGGGATCATCAGCACGTCCTCGGTCATCGGGCCGGTCTTGGCCTCGGCGGGAAACCCGCGTTCGCGGATCCAGTTGGCGAGCCGCTTGGCGGCGATGCCGGCGCGGCCGTATTGCGCCATGACCTCGATATAGGCGTCCTCGTGCGGCGCGCTGTTGAGCCGGTCGTATTCGTGGGCGAAGGCCATGACGACGACCCAGCGCCCGGCCGGGCGCGGCCGGTCGGTAAAAGTCCAGGATTCTTCGTATTCGCAGATGCCGGCGTCGTCGGCCCCGGCATCCCGCGCCGCCCGCTTGACGGCTTCGCTCCAGCCGCCGGCCGGTTCGGGCGCCGGCGCCGGCGCGACCGGGCTGTCGCCGTATGCGGCGGCGCGCTGGCGGTATTTGCGCGCCTCGCGGATATTCGCGTTGTCGCGGTAACGGTCGTAGAAGAAGCGCAGGACGCCGGTATGCTCGATCGAATGGCCGTCGTCGCGCCAGAACACCGGCCGCGGCGGGCCGAACGCCGCTTCGCCCAGCCCGTTGATGGCGTTGCCGGAGACCTCCGGCCACACCGCCGCCTGCTCCGGCGACGGCGCCCATACCGTCGCAGCCGTGGAGGTTCCCGCCATGGTCCGGTTCCGAAATTCCGTTCATCCGCTGGGGCGCCAGATTACTCCCGTAACCGAACCGGGCGAAAGGGGACAGGGCCCTTCGATACGGCCCGTCCTTCGATACGCCCCGGCCGGGGGCCGGCGCTACTCAGGATGAAGACGAAGGGGTTGAGGCCCTTGGACCCCCGACCACTCCCTCATCGCGAGTAGGCGCGCCAGCGCCGTATCGAGGGGGCCGTATCGGGGGAGCCGTGTCGCGGGGCGCAACGGGCAGCGGAATGCGGCCTGTCTTCGATCTGCCACCCTCAGATCATGCCGATGGCGCGGCGGTAGATGTCGAGCAGTTCCTCCTCTTCCCGGCGGTCGGCCTGGTCCATGCGGCGCAGCACGACCAGCTTGCGCATGACCTTGGGGTCGTAGCCGTTGCCCTTGGCCTCGGCATAGACCTCGCGGATATCGGCGGCGAGCGCCTTCTTCTCCTCCTCGAGACGCTCGATCCGCTCGACATAGGCGCGCAGGATATCGCCCGCGACGCCGCCGGCCCGGCCGGGGCTGGCCGGAATTTCGGGGGCGGCGGTTTCGCTGGAGCCGGCGTTCAGAGCGGCGTTATCGGCAGGGGTCATCGTCATCGGTCCGTTCGTGGTAGGGGGAAAGCGCGGCCGGCGCGCCGGGGTTGCGGCCCGGCACAGGCCGTTCGGGCTGCCGAGCGGCCGCTACATGCGGAAATGCTTGCTCAGGCGCAGCCCCTGGGCCTGGTAGTTGGAGCCCAGATCCTTGCCGTAGAGCCGGTCGGGGACCGCACGCAGCTTCTCGTAGACCAGCCGGCCGACGACCTGCCCGTCCTCGACGAAAAACGGCACCTCGTGGGGCCGGACTTCGAGGACGGCCTTGCTGCCGGTTCCGCCGGCCTCCGGGCTGCCGAAACCGGGGTCGAAGAAGCCGGCATAGTGCACCCGGAATTCGCCGACCAGCGTGTCGTAGGGGATCATCTCGGCGGCATGGTCCGGCGGCACGGAGACCGCTTCCCTGGATGCCAGGATGTAGAAATCGTCGACATTGAGCACGAAGCCGCCGTCCGCCGGCGCGCGGATCGGCTCCCAGAAATCCGCCGCCGGATAATGGCCGACCCTGTCGACATCGATGACGTCGCAGTTCTTTTTCGCCTTGTAGCCGACGATGGCGTCCGGCCCGCTGCCGCTAAGGTCCAGCGAAATGTTGAGCTTGTCGCCCTCCAGCGTGATTTCCGGACCGTCGGTCGAGAGCTTGCGCTCGGTCTGCAGCGCGCGCATCGCCGTCTTGCTGAGCGTCGGCGCGCCGCGGCGCAGCCGGAGCTGGTTGAGCCTGGTGCCGGTCCGCACCCGCACGCTGAAGGTGCGCGGCGAGATCTCGGCGTACAGCGCGCCGCAATAGCCCGCGGCGATGCGGTCGAACGCGGTCGAATAGTCGGTGATGACGCGGGTGAAGATGTCCAGCCGCCCCGCCGAGCTCTTGGGGTTGGCATAGGCGTTCAGGGGCTTGGGCAGGTCGAGCTGCTCCAGCAACGGCACGATATAGACATGCCCCTGTTCCAGGACCCCGCCGTCGGCGAGATCGATCTCGTATTGCGCAAAGGCGTCGATCCGGTCCCGGACGCTGTGGTCCGGCCCGGGCAGGAAGCTGGCATTCACCCGGTAGGCGGTCCTGCCGAGCCGGAGGTCGAGGCTTGCCGGCTGGATCTGCGGGTCGGCGATCGTCTCGGACGCCAGTATCTTCCGGCTCCGGATCAATCCCTCGATTTCCTGGGACGGATAGATCCCGGTGTTCTGGCGCGACTTGTCCCCGTCCGCCGGCGCGTCGGGGGTTTCGGAAGCGAAAAGATCGTTGTCGCCCACAGGGGTCAGTCGGGTTTCCATGGCGCGGGATCCGGTCTTCGGCTCCGCGCACCATGCCATAGCCGAAAAATCATGTTAATTCAATAAGTTATTGATATTTCACCCGGCGTTTTCCGCGTCTTTTCCGCTGGCCGCGGACGCGAAAAACCCCGTGTGGGCAAACGTTTGCCCGCGTTGCACACCTGATTCACGCAATCCACAAAGGCGCCGTTCCGCCGCGGCCCGGCCGGCAGCCGCCGGCGGGCGCCGCGCCGCAGGAGCCGGCGAAACCCGGCGCCTTATTCGTCCTTCTTCGCCTTGTTGAGCGCGGCGCCGAGGATATCGCCCAGCGACGCGCCGGAATCGGACGAGCCGAACTGTTCCATCGCTTCCTTGTCCTCGGCGATTTCCCGCGCCTTGACCGACAGGGAGAGCTTGCGGGCGCTCTTGTCGAAGTTGGTGACCTTGGCGTCGATCTTCTCGCCCACGGCGAAGCGGTCCGGCCGCTGCTCGGCGCGCTCGCGCGACAGGTCGGCCTTGCGGATGAAGCCCTGGATGCCGTGGACCTCGACCTCGAGGCCGCCGGTCGTCACGGCGGTGATCGTCGAGGTCACGAGGGCGCCCTTGCGGATCGATCCGGCCGCACCGGCCAGCGGGTCTTCCGACAGCTGCTTGATGCCCAGGCTGATCCGCTCCTTCGTGGTATCGACCTCGAGGAGCTTCACCTTCACCATGTCGCCTTTCTTGTACTCGGCGACGGCTTGTTCGCCCGGCGTATTCCAGGAAATGTCGGACAGGTGCACCATGCCGTCGATATCGCCCGGCAGGCCGACGAACAGGCCGAATTCGGTGATGTTGCGGATTTCGCCCTCGAGCTCCGTGCCGGCCGGATACTGTTCGGCGAAGGTCGTCCAGGGATTGTCCCGTGTCTGTTTCAGGCCCAGGCTGATCCGGCGGCGCTGGGAATCGACGTCCAGTACCATCACCTCGACCTCCTGGCTTGTCGAGACGATCTTGCCCGGATGCACGTTCTTCTTGGTCCACGACATTTCCGAGACGTGGACCAGGCCCTCGATGCCCGCCTCCAGCTCCACGAATGCGCCGTAATCGGTGATGTTGGTGACCCGGCCGGTGAAGCGCGCGCCCTCGGGATACTTCGCTTCGACGCCGTCCCAGGGATCGGCCTCGAGCTGCTTCATGCCGAGGCTGATGCGCTGGGTGTCCGGATTGAACCGGATCACCTGTACGTCGACCGTCTCGCCGATGTTCAGCGCTTCCGAGGGATGGTTGACGCGTTTCCAGGAAATGTCGGTGACGTGAAGCAGGCCGTCGATGCCGCCCAGGTCGACGAAGGCGCCGTAGTCGGTGATGTTCTTCACCACGCCCTTGAGCACCTGGCCTTCCTTCAGGTTGGCGATCAGCTCGGCGCGGGCTTCGGCGCGGGTCTCTTCCAGCACGGCGCGGCGCGAGACGACGATGTTGCCGCGCTGCCGGTCCATCTTGAGGATCTGGAACGGCTGCGGCGTGTTCATGATCGGCGTCACGTCGCGCACCGGCCGGATATCGACCTGGCTGCCCGGCAGGAAGGCGACGGCGCCGTTGAGATCGACCGTGAAGCCGCCCTTGACCCGGCCGAAGATGTGGCCGGTGACGCGCTGACCGTCGTTGAAGGCGCTTTCGAGCTGGACCCAGGCTTCCTCGCGGCGGGCCTTGTCGCGCGACAGCACGGCCTCGCCGTTGGCGTTTTCCAGCCGCTCGACATAGACCTCCACCTCGTCGCCGGGCTTGATTTCCGGCGTTGCGCCCGGCGGCGCGAATTCCTTGATCGGCACGCGGCCTTCGGCCTTGAGGCCGACGTCGATCACGGCGAAGTCGTTTTCGATCGCCACGATCCGGCCGGCCACCACCTTGCCTTCGAACTGGTCGTGGTCTTTCAGGGATGCATCGAGCAGCGCGGCGAAGTCCTCGCCGGACGCCGCCGCGGTTTCTGTCGCAGTCGTCATGGGGGTTCCGGATATCCTCTCGTCTTCCGGCCGGCCTTCTGGCTGCAATCCCGACGGAGCGCTTCCCGACGGAGCGGACCCCCTATTCGGTCCATCGTCGGGCCGGGTCGGAAAGCAGCGCCGATGCGTTGCCGTTACCGGACATCCTGCACGAGCCGTCGCCACCCCGGCGCACGCTGCGCCACGATATCCAGCGCCGCACGGAATGCGGCCTCGGCGTCGAGGGTACTGGTATCGAGAATCGCCGCGTCGTCGGCGGGCTTCAGCGGCGCTACGGCGCGGCTGCTGTCGCGGCCGTCGCGCGCCTCCAGCTCGCTCAGGACAGCCGGGTATATAACGTCCGCCCCGGCGGCCTGCAACTCCGCAAACCGGCGCCGCGCCCTTTCGTCCGGGCTTGCCGTGACGAAGATTTTAACCGGCGCGTCCGGGACGACGACGGTGCCGATATCCCGGCCGTCGATCGCGGCGCCGCGCCGGCCGGCCGGCGGATTGCGGGCGAAGCGGCGCTGGAAGTCCAGCAGGGCCGCGCGAACCGAGGGGAACGCGGCGACCCTGGAGGCGGCGTCGCCCGTTTCCGGTGCGCGCAACGCCGGGTCGGAAAGGCGGCCGGTGTCAAGGCTTGCAGCGGCGGCGGCCGCCACCGCCTCATCCGCCGGGTCGCCGCCCGCGCGCAGGACGGCCAGCCCGACGGCGCGGTAGAGCGCGCCGGAATCGAGGTGGGCGAGATCGAGCGCTGCGGCGAGGCGCCGGGCCAGCGTGCCCTTGCCGGCCGCGGCCGGGCCGTCCACGGCGATGACGAGCGGGAGCGGGGACACGGACTCTGACGGAGGATCGGACATGGTCGTGCCGGAGGTAATCCTGTGCCGTGGAAGCTAATGCATTTTCCGCTCGTGCGGAATCCGCGCCGCCCCCACACACGAACCGGACGCACGAAGATGCCGCCTCGACAGCGGCCGGAACCTGCCTACATATCCGGCGTCAACCTGTGCAGCCACGTTCGGACCATGTATTCGGAAAAGACGGCCGACATCCTCGTCTCGGTCAAGCCGTTCTATCTGGAAGAGCAGTCGGAGCCCGACGACAACCGCTATGTCTGGGCCTATACCGTGACGATCAGCAACGAGGGCGGGGACCGGGTCCAGCTGCTCAACCGGCACTGGCGGATCACCGATGCGGCCGGCCAGCAGCAGGAGGTGCGCGGCCCCGGCGTGGTCGGCGAGCAGCCGGTGCTGGAGCCGGGCCAGAGTTTCGAATACACCAGCGGCTGCCCGCTCACGACGCCGTCCGGCTTCATGGTCGGCGCCTATGAAATGACGCGCGAAGACGGCAGCCGGTTCCAAGTCCGCATCCCGATGTTCTCGCTGGACAGCCCCTTCGTCCGGAACATGGTGCATTAGGCGGCCATTGGCCTGAAGGAGAATTCGTTTCATGCTGCTCCGCCTGGTGCCGGCCGGCACGACCATCCCGTTTGTCCGTTTCCGCAGGATCTATCTCGCCCTTTCGGTCGCCCTGCTGATCCTGAGCGGTGCCATGTTCTTCGGGCAGGGCCTTAACTTCGGCATCGATTTCAAGGGCGGCATCCTGCTCCAGGTCACGGCGCTGGACGAGAACGGCAACGAGAAGCCGGCCGACGTCGCCGGCCTGCGGAGGCAGCTGAACGCGCTCGGGCTTGGCGAGGTCTCGATCCAGAACTTCGGCAAGGAATCCGAAGTCCTGATCCGGGTCGAAAAGCAGCCCGGCGACAACAAGCGCCAGATGCAGGCGATCGAAACGGTCACCGCGGCGCTGGGCAAGGGCTACCGCGTCGGCCGCGAGGAATTCGTCGGCCCCAAGGTCGGCGCCGAACTGATCCAGGCCGGCATCATCGCGACGGTGCTCGCGCTGCTCGCGATCATGGCCTATGTGTGGTTCCGCTTCGAATGGCAGTTCGCCATCGCGGCCGTGGCGGCGCTGACCCACGACGTGCTGCTGACGATCGGCCTGTTCAGCCTTTTCCAGTTCGAATTCAACCTCTCGACCGTTGCCGCCGTGCTGACCATCGCCGGCTACTCGATCAACGACACGGTGGTCGTGTTCGACCGGGTGCGCGAAAACATGCGCAAATACAAGAAACTGGCGATGCCCGACCTGATGAACCTGTCGCTCAACGACACCCTGTCGCGCACGGTGCTGACCAGCGTTACGACCCTGCTGGCGCTGCTCGCCCTGTTCTTCCTGGGCGGCGAGGTCATCCGCGGCTTCTCCATCGCCCTCATCTGGGGCGTGGTCATCGGCACCTATTCCTCGATCTGCCTGGCGGTGCCGCTGCTGCTGGTCCTGCGCATCAAGCGGCTCGGCCGGTCGAGCGACGGCTCGAGCGACGCCGCCGAGGCGGCCGCGGGCTAGGCCGAAGCGGCAGCCGGGACTGCCCAGGCCGCCCCGGCGGGAGCGCCCCGGTGGAACTCACGGAAGCGCCGCGCGGCGAGCGGCCCTTTATCGAAAGCTACGGCCCCGGCGGCTTCCGCATCGGCGGCCGGCGGTGGACCGGGCCGGTCCTGATCCTGGCGGACCGGGTCGTCGCCTGGGAACAGAGCGACGGCACGCCCCTGGATGCCGCGGCGCTCGCCGCCGCATTTGCCGGCGAGTCGATGGAATTGCTCATCCTCGGTCTCGGCGCCGGCCCTGCGGCTGTTTCGGCGACGGTGCCGGCGGCGGTGCGCGACGCCCTGAGGGATGCGGGCCTCGCGCTCGAAGCGATGGATACCGGCGCCGCCTGCCGGACCTACAATCTGCTGGCCGGTGAGGGCCGGGCTGTCGGCGCCGCCCTCATCGCCCTGCCGGCCGGCTGAACGGGCGGCATTGCTGCGCCGGCTTCTACCCCGGCAGCAGGATTCCTCTGCAAAGTGCGGTAAGCAGGATACGACAGGCGCCCCGCACGTCCCCCCTTGGGATTCCTCTGCGAAAAACCGCACGGCGGGCTCCGCCGGGCCGGTCTTTCAACAATATTTCCTTTTTTTCGATAATTTTCCTTGACACGGCAGGTCCCGCGCCTTATATCGGCCCCGTCAACGCCCGAAGTGCGCCTGCCGCGGCCGGCCGACGCCTCCCCGAAAAAAGAAGCAAACGAAGAACCAGGCGGGGGACCGTGCGGGACCGTTCCGTCTTTCCCGCTCTCCGGCCCGCCGCCGCCAGTCGGACATCCCATGCGCCATTGGGCTTGACGGCCGGACCCCGTCCGATTCGACGCTCCGGTTCGACCCTCCGATTCCGCCGGGCCATGCTGCCCCCGATCCTACCCCGATCGTGTCCGGCGGTGCCGCCCCCGGTGTCGACGGGCGCTCCCGTTCGGCCGGGAGGCTGGAAAAATTCCTACCGAAAGTGTTTTTGCGCACTTCCGAGAGGCGTCTTTCCAACGATTTCAAAGGGTTAGGGCTGTCGGGCGCAAAAAAACATATTTGAAAGACCGCTCTGTCTAATTCCAAAAACCAGAGCGATTTCAAAGACTTGGGCAACCCGACATTGAACATTCGTTCAAAAACCCGGCCGCTTTCCGGCGTCCGGCCCGTCCGGCAGGCCCTTTCGCAGAGGAATCCCCAAGGAGAGGGGGTCAGGGGGAGGGGTATGCGGCGGCTGGAGCCTTGCCGGGATCGGACGTCAGTGCGGTGTCGGACGACCCCTCCCCTGGCCCCTCCCCCAAGGGGAGGGGGATTCGGTCAGTGCATCTTTCGCAGAGTAATTCCTTGAGGATCGAACCGTCCTTCGGGACGAGGGACGAAGACGCCGCGCGCGGCGCAAAAAAAAGGGCCCCGGCATGCCGGGGCCCGTTCCGATGCCCGATTGATCGTGCCGTTATCCGCCGAAACTGACGAAGCCGGCGTTCTGGTGGGCCACCATGCAGAACAGCATGGGGATCGAGAGCAGCGTGTTGGTGCGCGAGAACAGCATCGCCGTGCGCGCCGACCTGGCCTTCGAATCGGCGTCCGCCTCGACGATGCCGAGGGCGCGCTTCTGGTTCGGCCAGATGACGAACCAGACGTTGAACCACATGATCGTGCCCAGCCACATGCCGATGCCGATCGCGGTGCTGTTGCCCTCGTCCATGAAGCCGATCGCGATGGCTTCGACGAGATAGCCGTTCATCAGGGCCAGGATCAGGCCGGTGACGATCGTCGACATGGCGCCCCAGCGGAACCAGAACAGGGCCGCCGGCGCGATCACCTTGCCGATTGCCGGCTTCTGCTCGTCCGGGATGTTCGGCATGTTGGGGATCTGGACGAAGTTGAAATAATACAACAGGCCGATCCACATGACGCCCGACAGGACGTGCAGATAGCGGAACAGGAAGCTCCACCAGCTGTGGTCGAATGCGCCGCCGCCGGCCGTGGCGCCAACGATGATAAACATGACGACCAGCGCCACGATGCCGGCGATCACCGTGTTGCTGAGCTTTGTCAGAATGGCTGCCATGATGTCTGCCCCGGAAAAGTTACATCCCAGCAGAGCCCGGCCGCGTGCCGCGCCCCTTCGCTTCGCCTAATCTGCATCTATGGCGAAAAAAGGCAACAGAATCGCCCCCGATAGTGCGGTCGAATCCTGCCGCCGGCTGGCGCGGCGGCACGATTTCGAGCGCTATCTCGCGACCCTGTTCGCGCCCCGCCCGCGGCGGCCGGCCCTGTGGATCCTGCTCGCCTTCAATGCGGAAATCGCCCGGACCCGGGAAATCGTCAGCGAGGCGGCGCTCGGCGAAATCCGGCTGCAATGGTGGCGCGAAGCGCTGGAGGCTGCCGCGGCGGAGGGGCCCGTGCGCCAGCACGAAGTGGCCGCGCCGCTGGCCGACGCCCTGCGCGCCGGCGCACTCGACCCGGACCTGTTGCACGGCCTGATCGATGCCCGGATGCGCGATCTGGACGACGCGCCGATGGCCGACGAGGCGGCGCTGCTCGACTATGCCGCCCGGACCGGCGGCGCACTGGCCGAAGCGATGGCGCGCGCCGCAGGGGCCGGACCGGCGGACGCGGCGACCCGGCGATCGGCGCAGGCATTGGGAACGGGTTGGGCGCTGACCGGCATCCTGCGCGCCGCCGGCTTTCACGCCGCCCATTTCCACGCTATCGGGGGCCGGCAATTGCTGCCGCAATCCGCGCTCGCGGCGGGTGGAGCGGGCACGCGCGACCTGGCGGAGCGCCGAGCGACGCCCGGGGTAAGGGCTGCGGCCGAAACCGTGGCGGCGATGGCGCGGGACCGGCTGGCCGAAGCGGGGAAGACCGGCAGCCCGGCGGATCGCCTGCTGGTCCTGAAACCGGTGGCCCTGACCTGGCTGAAATGCCTGGACCGTGCCGGCTTCGACCCCTTCGCCGTCCCGGACCGCCTGGCGCCGGCCCACATGCTCGCGCTTATGCTCGCCGCCCGCTGGATGGGGCGGGGGCTGTAGGGCACGCTCAGTCTTTACGGAACCGCTGATTTGACTGGACGGCCTCAGGACATGCACGCCCTTCGATACGCCCCGCCCTTCGATACGCCCCGGCCGAGGGCCGGGGCTACTCAGGGTGAGGGTGGAGGGAGTAAATTCATTACATCCCCTCATCCCGAGTAGGCGCGCCAGCGCCGTATCGAGGGACGCTTCGCCGCCAGCGAGACTGCGCCGTTTCCGCCAAACAATAACACTTCTGAATTTTCGTCCTTCGCGCTCAGGCGCGGGCCCGCGCAGCCCCCGATTTTGCCTGGAGGGCAGCGCCTTCGAAGGCCGTTTCCATGCCCCGGCTCATGCTGCTCGAGCCGGTCAGCACGGTGCCGCCGTCGACCGGGATGTTGCCGCCGGTGATGTAGGCGGCCATCGGCGAGGCGAGGAACAGGGCGGCGTCGCCGACCTCGGACTTCAGGCCGAAGCGTTTCATCGGCGTCATCTCGGCGGCCGCCCGCTTGGCCGCGTCGGTCGGCGCGAGGCGTTCCATGCCCTCGGTGCCCTCGATCGGGCCGGGGATGATGGTGTTGACCCGCACGCCCATCGGCGCCCATTCCAGGGCGAGGCCGCGGCACAGCATGTCGAGGCCGGCCTTGGCGGCGCAGACATGGGTCTGGAAGGTATAGGCGTGGATCGCCTGGGGCGCCGAGATGGCGATGCAGGAGGCGCCGGGCTTCACCAGGTGGTCGAAGCCGGCGCGGAACACGTTGTAGCTGCCGTTGAGATCGATATCGACCACGGTCTTGAAGCCGTTGGCCGACATGCCGAGCGCCGGGGCGACGAAGTTGCCGGCCTGCCCGGCGATCAGCGTGTGGATCGGCCCGTGCCGGGCGGCGGCCTCTTTCAGCGCGCTGGCGATCCGGGCGTAGTCGCGGACATCGGCCGAGGCGCCGAACACGTCGCCGCCATGGGCCTTCAGCTCGCCGACGGCGCCTTCCACACGCTCCGCCGACCGGCTGCAGATCGATAGATTCGCGCCGAACTCGGCGAAGCGGTGGGCGATGCCCAGATTGATGCCGCTCGATCCGCCGGCGATGAAAACATGGGTGTCGCGGAAATCGGCGTCGGAAAGCAGGACGGTCATGGCGGCGGGCCTCGTTCGGAATTGCGGGGCGGCCAGCTTAACGCCGTCCGGCAACGAGGACAGTGCGGTCCTGTGCCCCCTTTCTCCCCCGGAGGGGAGAGGGATTCGTTCCGCAAATGCCGCGCCAAAGCCTGAAATCGCGGTAATCCCCAACCAGATGTGCCGCCCCGGACCTGATCCGGGGCCCAGAGTCGCCCCGAAAGGCGTTCGCCCGTGGCTCCTGGACCCCGGATCTCCGCTGCGCTCCGTCCGGGGTGGCAATAGGAGGCGGGTGGCGGACGAGCGGTCTTTCAACAATATTTCCTTTTTTTCGATAATATTCCTTGACACGGTAGATCCCGCGCCCTATATCGGCCCCGTCAGCGCCCGAAGTGCGCCTGCCGCGGCCGGCCGACGCCCCCCGAAAAGAAGCGAATGAAGAAACCGGCGGAGGACCGAGCGGGGCCGTTCCGCCCGTCCCGCATTCCGGCCCGCCGCCTCCGGGTGTCGAGTGTCGAGCGGCGCTCCCGTCCGGCCGGAAAATCCGGAAAATTTCCTACAAGGGAATATTTTCTTACTCCCGGAGCAGCGTGTTTCCAACGATTCCAAAGGGTTAGGGCTGCCGGTCGCAAAAGAAAGAGAAAAGAAAAAAATTGAACATTCAATCAAAATCCGGCCGCTTCCGGCGTCGGACCCGTCCGGCACACCCTTTCGCAGAGGAATCCCAAGGGGGAGGGGGCAAAGAGTCGATCGGAGCCGGCCGCGGGTGTTGCCCGCGCGGCAGGTTTTCCCTTTCTCGCGCCGCCGTTTGCCGCCATCACGGGCGTCATGTCGGAAACGCCGAACCGCTCCCTGCTGCCGATCCTGCGCCCGGACTCCGTCGCGGTGGTCGGGGCGTCGGACACGCCGTCGCGCATCGGCGGCCGGCCGATCCATTCCATGAAGACGATGGGCTATGGCGGCCGGATCTATCCGGTGAACCCGCGCCGCGACACCGTGCAGGGCCTGGCCGCATACCCGACGATCCGCGACGTGCCGGAACCGGTGGACTGCGCGCTGATCGCCGTGCCGGCCGCGATTGCCGTCGACGCCATCCGCGACTGCGCCGACCGGGGCGTGAAATCCGCCGTCGTCTTCACCTCCGGCTTCGCCGAGCAGGGCGAGGACGGGGCGCGGGCGCAGGCGGACATTGCCCGGATCGCCCGGGACAGCGGCATGCGCATCGTCGGGCCCAACTGCCTCGGCGTCTTCGCCATGGACCGGGGCTGGTACGGCACCTTCACCAATGCGCCGGACATGCTCGACCTGCCGCCGGGGCCGGTCGGCATCGTCAGCCAGAGCGGCGCCTACGGCTCCCATGTCCTGCTGGTCGCCCAGAAACGCGGCGTCGGTTCCAACTTCTGGGTGACGACCGGCAACGAATGCGACGTCGATCTCGGCGAGGTCATCGACTTCTACGCCGAATCGCCGGAGGTCGGGATCATCGCCGTCTATGCCGAAGGGGTGCGCAACGCGGGCCGGCTGCGGCAGGCGCTGGGCAAGGCGCGGGATGCGCGCAAGCCGGTGATCGTCATGAAGGTCGGCAAGACCGACGCCGGCGCCCGGGCGGCAGCCAGCCACACCGCCAGCCTGGCCGGCAGCGACGCGATCTACGATGCCCTGTTCCGGCAAACCGGGGCCTACCGGGCCGGCACTACGGAAGAGCTGGTCGATGTCGCCTATGCCTGCCAGTACGGCAGCTATCCGAAGGGCCGGCGGATCAGCCTGCAGACCATCTCCGGCGGCGGCGGCGTGCAGATGGCGGACGATGCGGTGCGTTACGGGCTGGACGTCGCGCCCCTGCCGCAGCCGGTCCAGGACAGGCTGAAGGCGCTGATCCCCTTCGCCGGCACCAACAACCCGGTCGATTTCACCGCCCAGGCCCTGAACGAGCCGGATCTGATGCTGAAGAATATCGGCCTGACGATCGACGAGGCGGATTACGACAGCCACATCGTCTTCATGACCTCGGTGCCGGCCACGCCCTTCATGAAGAAGCCCTGCGCCGACCTGTTCCGCACGGTGCGCCAACGCTGGCCCGACGTGCCGATGATCATGAGCCTGGTCGGCGGGCGCGATGTCGTCGAAGCCTACGAGCAGCTGGGCTATCCGGTCTTCGAGGATCCGTCGCTCGCGGTCCGGGCGATGGCGGCGCTGACCCGGTTCGGTGACGTCTTCGGCCGCGGGGGCGACAGCGCGCCGCCCGCGGCCCCGCCCGGCATGCTGCCGGCGCCCCCCGAAGCCGTGGGCGAGCACGAGGCCAAGGCGATCCTGGCAAGCGCCGGGATTCCGGCGGTGCGGGAAAGCCTGGCGGCGACGCCGGACGAAGCGGTCGCCGCGGCCGCGGCACTCGGCGGGCCGTGCGCGCTCAAGATCGTCTCGCCCGATATCGTGCACAAGACGGAGATCGGCGGCGTGCTGCTGAATGTCGACGGCGACGACGCGGTGGCCGAGGGCGCGCGGACCCTGCTGCGCCGCGCCGCCGAACAGGCGCCGGAGGCCCGGATCGACGGCGTGCTGGTGAGCGAGATGGTTGCCGGCGGCGTCGAGACCGTGCTCGGCGCGGTGCACGATCCGGTGTTCGGGCCGGCGGTCATGTTCGGCCTGGGCGGCGTGTTCGTCGAGGTGCTGGAGGATGTCAGCTTCCGCCTCGCGCCCTTCGGCGCCGACGAGGCCCATCGCATGATCGACGAGATCCGCGGCCGGGCGCTGCTCGACGGCGTGCGCGGCGCACCGCCGGCCGACCTCGACGCGCTGGCCGACGCGCTCGCCCGCCTGTCGGTCTTTGCCGCCGCCAACGACGGGCGGGTCGAAAGCATCGACATCAACCCCTTCGTCGCCCTGCCCGAAGGCGGCGTGGCGGCCGACGCGCTGATCGTGCCGCGGACGGCGCAATGAACCGGGGCCTGTTCGGATTCCTGCGGCCGGTACAGCCGCGCAGCCACAGCCTGCGTGACGTTCAGCGGGCCGGAAGAGACGGGGTTTCGACGCCGCGTCTGCGGCTGCGCCCGCCGGCAAAGGCCGACCTGCTGCACATCCGGCGCTACGCCGTACGGGAGGCCTTCTACCGCTACATGGATATGGAAAGGCCGACCCCGGAGGGAATCGGGAGGTACCTCGAATCGGCCATGGCGACCTGGCGGCGGAAGCGGCCGGCCGAACTCGTCTTCGCGATCGAGCCGGGCGATGTCGGCCGGATCGTCGGACTCATCCGGATCAGGATCGACGAAAACGACGAAAAGGCCGCGAGCGTCGGTTTCCACCTCGACAGCGATTTCCAGGGCCGCGGCTACGCGACCGAAGCGCTCCGCGAAGTCGTGCGGATCGGATTTGCGCAGTCCGGCGTCGCGCGGATTTGGGCCGAGGTCGATACCCGCAACACGCAATCCTGCGCGCTGCTCGAGCGGGCCGGCTTCCGCCGGGAGAAGCGGATGGACGGCTACAAGAGTATCCGGGGAACGGTGACGGACTGGTATCTGTATGCCGTCGATCGGCCCCGATCCCTCTGAACGCCCTGCCGGCGGCGCTGCGGCGGTCGTATCGAAATGCGTCCCTCGATACGGCGCTGGCGCGCCTACTCGGGATGAGGGGATGTAATGAATTCACCCCTCTTCACCCTCACCCTGAGTAGCCCCGGATTTAATCCGGGGCGTATCGAAGGGCGGGGCGTATCGAAGGGGGCCGCCCTCAGCCGTATTTCACCTTCATGATCTCGTAGGCCCGGGAGCCGCCCGGGGCGGTGACCTCGATGGAATCGCCGGTTTCCCGGCCGATCATGGCCCGGGCGAGCGGCGAGGTCAGCGACAGCAGGCCGTTGCCGATATCGCCCTCGTCCTCGCCGACGATCTGGTAGGTGCTTTCCTCGTCCGTGTCCTCGTCGGCCAGCGTGACGGTGGCGCCGAAGCGCACGATATCGCCGGACAGGCTCCGCGGGTCGATCACCTGGGCGCGGCTGACCTTGTCTTCCAGCTCCATCAGCCGGCCCTCGATGAACGCCTGGCGCTCCTTGGCGGCGTGATATTCGGCGTTCTCCGAGAGATCGCCGTGGGTGCGCGCTTCTTCCAGCGCGTTGATCACGGCCGGGCGTTCCACCGTCCTGAGCCGTTTCATTTCCTCCTGGAGCATGCCGTAGCCACGCTCTGTCATCGGAACCTTATCCATCGGGCGGTCCGTTCGTCGTCAAAGTGCTGTCCCGGCGCCTGCGGCAACAGATTGCTTCATCGGCGCCTCGATCGGGGGACGCCGGGGGATGGTGCGCGCGCTCGCGCCGTCGGGTTCTCAGAAAGACGATCCGAAGTATGACTGCAGCGGGGCGACTTCAAGAGCGCCGGTGCGAAGTGCCGCAATCGCCTGCACCGCGGCCCGGGCGCCGGCCATCGTCGTGTAATAGGGGATTTCCCGCAGCAGCGCCGTCTGCCGGAGCGAGAAGCTGTCCCGGATCGCCTGCGCCCCCTCGGTGGTGTTGAAGACGAGCTGCACGCCGCCGTCGGTCATCGCGTCGACGATGTGCGGCCGGCCCTCCAGCACCTTGTTGACCTGGCGCGCCGGGATGCCCCTTGCGTTGAGGTCGCGCGCGGTGCCCCGGGTCGCCAGCAGGTCGAAGCCGAGCGCGACCAGCCGTTCGGCGATCGGGGCGAGGGCCGCCTTGTCGCGGTCGCGCACCGAGACGAACACGGTGCCGGCCTGGGGCAGGTGGATGCCGCTCGCCACCTGGGACTTGGCGAAGGCGCGGCCGAAATCCCGGTCCAGGCCCATGACCTCCCCGGTCGATTTCATCTCCGGGCCCAGGATCACGTCGACGCCGGGGAAGCGGTTGAAGGGGAAGACCGCCTCCTTGACCGCGACATGACCTTTCCCCGGACCGTTTCCCGGGCCGTTCGCCGGCGTCATGCCGATCTCGAAGCCTTCCAGCGTCTCGCCCGCCATGACCCGCGCCGCGATCTTGGCGACCGGCGCGCCCGTCGCCTTGGCGACGAAAGGCACCGTGCGGCTGGCGCGCGGGTTGACCTCCAGGATGTAGACCGTCTCGTCCTTGACCGCGACCTGGATGTTCATCAGGCCGACCACGCCGAGCGCGCCGGCCAGGCTCTCGGCCTGGCGTTCGATTTCCGCCAGCATCGCCGCCGACAGGGAATGGGGCGGCAGGGCGCAGGCCGAGTCGCCGGAATGGATGCCGGCCTCCTCGATATGCTCCATGATGCCGGCGATGCGCACGCTCTCGCCGTCCGAGACCGCATCGATATCGACCTCGATGGCGTCCTGGAGATAGCCGTCGATCAGCACCGGGTTGTCGCCGGAGACGCGCACGGCCTCGGTCACATAGCGGCGCAGGCCGGCCTCGTCGTGGACGATTTCCATCGCCCGGCCGCCCAGGACGTAGGACGGGCGCAGCAGCACCGGATAGCCGATTTCCCGGGCGACGCCGACGGCCTGCTCCATCGAGGTTGCCGTGCCGTTGTTGGGCTGGCGCAGGCCGATCTCGTGCAGCAGGCGCTGGAAACGGTCGCGGTCCTCGGCCAGGTCGATGGCGTCGGGCGAGGTGCCGAGGATCGGCACGCCGGCATCGGCCAGTGCGTGGGCGAGCTTGAGCGGCGTCTGGCCGCCATACTGCACGATCACGCCCTTGAGCCGGCCGGCGGATTGCTCCTTCCGGCAGATCTCGATCGCGTCCTCGGCGGTCAGCGGCTCGAAATAGAGCCGGTCGGAGGTGTCGTAGTCGGTCGAGACGGTCTCCGGGTTGCAGTTGACCATGATCGTCTCGTAGCCCGCTTCGGCGAGCGCGTAGACCGCGTGGACGCAGCAATAGTCGAACTCGATGCCCTGGCCGATCCGGTTCGGCCCGCCGCCCAGGATGATGACCTTCTCGCGGTCCGAGGGCTCGGCCTCGCATTCCGGGTCCGGGCCGGCCTCGTAGCAGGAATACATGTAGGGCGTGATCGAGGCGAACTCGGCAGCGCAGGTATCGATGCGCTTGTAGACCGGCCGGACCCCGGCGGCCCGGCGCGCGGCGGCGACGTCGGCCTCGCGGGCGCCGGTCAGCGCGGCCAGCCGGGCGTCCGAGAAACCGAGCCCCTTGAGGCGGCCGAGGGCGTCCCAATCACCGGGCAGGCCATCAGCCTCGACCTGCTGCTCCGCCTCGACGATCTCGCGGATGCGGGCGAGGAACCAGGGATCGATCCGGCAGGCGGCGTGGATCGCGTCGTCGCCGAAGCCTTCGCGCATCGCCTGGGCGACGACCAGCAGCCGGTCCGGCGTCGGCTCGGCCAGCCGGGCGATCATGGCGTCGCGGCCGCCGGGAATCTCGACGGGATCGAGGCCGGTGAGACCGGTCTCCATCGAGCGGCAGGCCTTCTGCAGGGATTCGGCGAAGGTCCGGCCGATCGCCATGGCCTCGCCGACCGATTTCATCGCCGTGGTCAGGATCGGCTCGGCGCCCGCGAACTTCTCGAAGGTGAAGCGCGGCATCTTGGTGACGACATAGTCGATGGTCGGCTCGAAGGAGGCCGGGGTGACGCCGGTGATGTCGTTGCGGATCTCGTCCAGCGTGTAGCCGACGGCGAGACGGGCCGCGACCTTGGCGATCGGGAAGCCGGTCGCTTTCGAGGCGAGCGCCGAGGAGCGGCTGACCCGCGGGTTCATCTCGATGATGACCTGGCGTCCGGTCGCCGGATCGACGGCGAACTGGACGTTCGAGCCGCCGGTATCGACTCCGATCTCGCGCAGCACCGCAATCGAGGCGTTGCGCATCATCTGGTATTCCTTGTCGGTCAGCGTGAGCGCCGGCGCGATGGTGATGCTGTCGCCGGTGTGGATGCCCATCGGGTCGAGATTCTCGATCGAGCAGACGATGATGCAGTTGTCCGCCCGGTCGCGGACCACCTCCATCTCGAACTCCTTCCAGCCGAGCACCGATTCCTCGATCAGCACCTGGCCGACCGGCGAGGCGCGCAGGCCGCGGCCGACGATGTCGCGAAACTCGCTGCGATTGTAGGCGACGCCGCCGCCCGTGCCGCCCAGCGTGTAGGACGGCCGGATGATGACCGGCAGGCCGATCCGGTCGAGGGCGTCGCGCGCTTCCTTCTGGCTGCCGACCAGAGCGCTTTTCGGGCTCTCCAGGCCGATGCGCGCCATCGCCTCGCGGAACTGGAGCCGGTCCTCCGCCTTGGCGATGGCCTCCCGGTTCGCGCCGATCAGCTCGACGCCGTGGCGCTCCAGCGCGCCGCCCTCGGCGAGCGCCAGCGCGGTGTTGAGCGCGGTCTGGCCGCCCATGGTCGGCAGCAATGCGTCCGGCTTTTCCTTTTCCAGGATGCGCTCGACGATCTCCGGCGTAATCGGCTCGACATAGGTGGCATCGGCCAGGCCCGGATCGGTCATGATGGTCGCCGGGTTGGAGTTGACCAGGATGACCCGGTAGCCCTCGTCCTTCAGCGCCTTGACCGCTTGCGTTCCCGAATAGTCGAACTCGCAGGCCTGCCCGATGATGATCGGGCCGGCGCCGATGATGAGGATCGAGGAGATGTCGGTGCGGCGGGGCATCTAGGAAAGACCAAATAGTGAAAGAATTTGCTCTAGCGCCAAGTTAATGACAGCACCAACTCCACCTTGGATCCCAGCTTCTTTATATTTCGAGGCGATGCGTGTAAGCGGTTGGATCAATGACGAAATTGCTGTGGGATACCAAATTTTGGTATCATTTAGCAACTTGCGGCCACCCTCAAGCGCGAAAATAAGAGCGGCTTTCTCTTGACCCAGTTCATTGTCAAAATGATGATCTTCCTTGAACTGGAGGATAGCGTCATCGAGCGAGCTCAACGTTTCTTGATATTGTTGATTGTGCTGTATGGTCACATAGCGATCAGAAGCGGGAATTTCCGATGATAAAGGCTCGACAACACTAGAAGCTGTTGAAAAATATCTAATATAATGGTAATTTGATGTGTCATCCAGTACACTCTTTACTACAGAATCATTCAATTCATCTTCCCATTTATTAACTATTTCAATTCCGAGTCTCGTTATTGAAACTATTTTGACTTTGCTCGGTGTTTCTTGCTGTGTAAATGGATGTTCTTCCCATACTTCTTCTTCCCGGAGTTCGCACAGCCCCTCTTCGTGCAATTCTTCCACAGAAAGGTCTATAATAGATTTTGGAATTTTGAACTTGGTGTTCAAATCTCCTATTTCATATTCGTCGTCTATTTCTTCCACAATAGCATTGTACAGTATCCACAAGACTTTGTTCTTGTGAAATTCAAGAGAAATTTTCTGCCGAGGCATATTATTTTACCGCCGTCATATGCGCGACGAACCGCTCGAACAGATACTGACTGTCCTGGGGGCCGGGGCTGGCCTCGGGATGGTACTGCACGCTGAAGACCGGCCTGCCCTCGACCTTCAGGCCCTCGCAGCCGCCGTCGAACAGGGACTGATGGGTCATGGTCACGCCGGCGGGCAGGCTGTCGGGATCGACCTCGAAGCCGTGGTTCTGGCTGGTGATCTCGACCTTGCCGGTTTCCAGGTCCTTGACCGGATGGTTGGCGCCGCGATGGCCGTGATGCATCTTGCGGGTCTGCGCGCCGAGGGCGAGCGCGAGCATCTGGTGGCCGAGGCAGATGCCGAAGACCGGCAGATCGAATTTCAGCACTTGCCGGATGACCGGCACGGCATAGGCGCCGGTCGCCGCCGGATCGCCCGGCCCGTTGGACAGGAACACGCCGTCGGGCGCATGGCGCAGGATCTCTTCGGCGCTCGCCGTGGCGGGCACGACCGTGACCCGGCAGCCGAGCGCGGCCAGGCTGCGCAGGATGTTGCGCTTGGCGCCGAAATCCATGGCGACGACGTGAAAGCGCGGCTCGCCCTGCCGGCCGTAGCCCTCGCCCCAGGTCCAGCCGGTCTCGTCCCAGCGGTAGGTCTGGGTGCAGGAGACGTCTTTCGCCAGGTCCATGCCTTCCAGACCGGGCCAGGCCCTTGCGTTGTCGATCAGGTCGCCGACCGGGAAGTCGCCGCCGGGATCGTGGCGCAGCACGGCGTTGGCCGCGCCGCCGTCGCGCAGCCGCCGGGTCAGCCGCCTTGTGTCGACGCCGGCGATCGCCGGCAGGCCGTGGCTCTTCAGCCAGCCGTCGAGATGCTGCGCGCTGCGGTAGTTCGACGGGTCGGTGATGTCGGCGCGGAATACGCCGCCCAGCGCCGCCGGGGTCGTGGTCTCGATATCCTCGGCGTTGGTGCCGACATTGCCGATATGCGGAAAGGTGAAGGCGATGATCTGGGCGGCGTAAGACGGATCGGTGAGGATCTCCTGATAGCCGGTGAGCGACGTGTTGAAACACAGCTCGCCCAGCACGGTCTTCGCCGCGCCGGCGCCCCGGCCCCAGAATACCGTGCCGTCGTCCAGGAACAGGCCGGCCGTCGCCCACTCCGGTTGGTCCGGGGCCGGCCGGTCCGGGGCCGGCCGGTCGGGGGCAATCCCTGCCGAAGGCCCGCCGCCGGGGCCCGCGGTCGTGTCGGGCGAAGGGGACGTCTGCATCGGCAGCCCGCAGTCTTTGGCCGTATTCGTCGGAAATCGCCGTATCGGAGAGCCGGACCGGCCCGCGTTAGGTAGGAAAGGCTCCCCTTGCCGGTCAAGCGCAGGCGCCTACATCCCCGCCTTCGAACGGGCCGCATTTCGTCACAGCGGGCCGCCGCGGAGGGGGCGAAGTGCGGGGCCGCCAGCCGGCGACATATCCACATTCGGGCCGCAGCCGGCGACCGCTCCATTGACTCCGGCGGCCTGTCGATGGCATTTCTACGGCCACTTGACGCGTGGCCGGAGACTGCCGGCGCGCCCGGCATCGGGTTTGGGACGGGCCCTGAGGTACGGGCCGGGACTGGAGACGGACAGATGGCTGACGCCATGCTGCGCGACCGCATCAAGGCCGAATTGAAAGCAGCGATGAAGGCACGGGAGCAGCGGAAGACCGCGACCCTGCGCTTGATTTCGGCTGCCCTGAAGGACCGGGACATCGCCGCCCGCAGCAAGGGCGTTCGCGACGGCATCGACGAGACCCAGATTCTCGGCATGCTGCAGACCATGGTCAAGCAGCGCGAGGAAAGCATCGGCCAGTATGAGCAGGGCGGGCGGGTCGAACTGGCCGACCAGGAACGCGAGGAAATCGCGATCATCACCGACTTCCTGCCGCCGCGGCTCGACGAGGCGGCGATGGAAGACGTTATCGGCTCGGTCATGGCCGAACTCGGCGCGGATTCGATCAAGGATATGGGGCGCACCATGGCGGCCCTGCGCGAACGCTTTGCCGGCCAGATGGATTTCGGCAAGGCGAGCGCGGTGGTGAAATCGCGCCTCGCGCTGTAGCCGCCGCCGGCCCCTCGATACGCCCCGGATCGAATCCGGGGCTACTCGGGATGAGGGTCTTTGTTATTGTTACCCGCTCGAAGCACCCCCTTCTCCCTCACCCTGAGTAGCCGCGCAGCGGCGTATCGAAGGGCGGCGGCCACGGCCGTTTCGTGCTAGACTGCCGGTATGGCGATCACCCCCCAATTTCTCGACGAACTGCGCAGCCGGGTGCCGGTCTCCGATGTCGTCGGGAAGCGGGTGAAGCTGGCGAAGAAGGGGCGCGAATTCAGCGGCCTGTGCCCGTTCCACAGCGAAAAGACGCCGTCCTTCACCGTCAACGACGACAAGGCCTTCTACCATTGCTTCGGCTGCGGCGCGCATGGCGACGTCATCCGCTTCGTCACCGAGACTGAGGGGCTGACCTTTCCCGAGGCGGTCGCCAAGCTGGCCGGCATGGCCGGGCTTTCGGTGCCGCAGGCGACGCCGGAGGAACGCCAGCGCGCGGAGCGGGCGAAAAGCCTGCAGGACGCCTGCGAAGCCGCGCTGCGCTTCTTCCGCCGGCGCCTGAACGAACCGGCAGGCGCCGACGCGCTGGCCTATCTGCAGCGGCGCGGCCTGAAGGCCGAAACCATCGAGTCGTTCCGGCTCGGCTGGGCGCCGGACGGGCGCGCTGCGCTGAAACAGGCGCTGACCGGCGAAGGCTTCCCGGAGCCCATGCTGGTCGAGGCCGGCCTGCTGATAAAGCCGGAGGACGGCGGCGACAGCTATGACCGCTTCCGCGGCCGGGTGATCTTCCCGATCGCCGACCGGCGCGGCCGGGTGATCGCCTTCGGCGGCCGCGCGCTGGGCGATATCCAGCCGAAATACCTCAATTCCCCGGAGACCCCGCTGTTCAACAAGGGCCGGCTGCTCTATGCGCTCGACAAGGCGCGCCAGGCCGTGCGCGACGGCGCCGAGGTTATCGTCACCGAAGGCTACACGGACGTGATCGCGCTCCATCAAGCCGGGTTCGGCGGTGCGGTCGCGCCGCTCGGCACGGCGCTCACCGAGAGCCAGATCGAGGAACTGTGGCGCCTCGCGCCCGGGCCGGTGCTGTGTTTCGACGGCGACGAGGCCGGCCGCCGCGCCGCCGGCCGGGCGCTCGACCGGCTGCTGCCCCGGCTGGTGCCCGGCAAGACCGCGCGTTTCGTCTTCCTGCCGGAGGGCGAGGACCCGGATTCCTTCGTCAGCCTGTCGGGCCCCGAGGCCTTCGGCCGCCTCGTCGAACGCGCGACGTCCGTCTCCGAGGCACTGTGGCGGCGCGTGGCCGGGACGCAGACGATCGACTCGCCCGAATTCGCGCTGATCGTGGAGAAGAAAATCGAGGACATCGTTGCGCAAATGGCCGAACGGAGTACGCAATTCTACTATCGCGTGTTCCTCAAGAAGCGGTTGTTCTCGGTACTCTGGAACAAGCGGGACAGAACCGGCAAGGCGAAAATCATCGAGATGAAATCCGATGCTGTTCCGGAAGAGAATGTCTCGAATGCCCAGAAGGCGCTGGTTGCGGCGCTGCTCAACCATCCCAGGTTGATCCGCGAATACGGCGAGCGGCTGGTCGAGGTCAATTTCGTATCAAGCGAACTGGAAAGGCTGTTGATGGATGCGATCCTGCTGCACAGCCACGCCGAAGATATCGAACCCGATGTACTGAAAGACCTTCTGCGCGCCAGGGACCACGAAAAAACCATCACCAATATTTGCAGCCGTAAGGTCTATGCAGTCGCACCTTTCGCGGATCCGGCCTGCGATCCGGATATGCTGGGAATTGCCTGGAAGGATGCACTGCGGCGCCAGAACCTGATTTCCGCGGCAGAGGAGCTACAGCAACGACTGAAACGCGGCCTGTACCGCGAGGACGATGCCGAATTTGCCCGGCTCACCGAGTTTGCGTCCGACATCGCGCGCCAGGCGGCGGCCCCGGAAGAGGCCGAGCCCGACTGACTCGGGCCGCGGACTTGTTGTCCGGCATGAGGGGGCTATATCTCGGCGAGTCGCCTGCACGCGTCCGGGACCGGCGGCCGGTCCTTCAGGCCGGGGCGCGTCGGGGGAAAGGGCGGCATTCGCGGGGTGCGCGCGACGGTTCGGCGGCGCGGCGAGGAGCCCGCGAAAACGGAGCGGATAATCATATCGTGCGCGCCGGAGCGCCTGCGCCGCGCGAAGCTGGGGACGGAGCTACATGGCAAGCAAGGCCACGGCGGCACAGGCGGTTTCCACCGAAACGCAAAACGATACCGACGATGCGCTGATCGATGCGCTGGCGGCGGCGGAAAAGAAGCTGGTCGCGAAAGGCAAGGAGCAGGGCTATCTCTCCGAAGAGGAGATCGACGCCGCCATTCCGCCCGACCGGGTCACCCACGAACAGCGCGAAGACATTCTGGCCCGCCTTTCGGTGATGGGCATCAACGTGGTCGATGCCGAAAGCCCGGACGAGAAGGAGCCGGACGGCGCCGGCGAACCGGCCGAGCGCAAGGGTAACGTCGCGGACGACGTCGGCCGGACCGACGATCCGGTGCGCATGTATCTGCGCGAGATGGGGACGGTCGAGCTGCTGTCCCGCGAAGGCGAAATCGAAATCGCCAAGCGCATCGAGGCCGGCCGGGAGAAGATGATCGGCGGCCTGTGCGAAAGCCCGCTCACCATGCGCGCCGTCGTCGCCTGGCGCGATGCGCTGCAGGACGGCGCGGTCCTGCTGCGCGACATCATCGATCTCGAAGCGACGTTTAGCGGCCCGTCGGAAAACCGCGCCGACGGCGATGAAGCGAACGGCGCCGCGGAACAGGGCGACGGGGCCGGAAGCGATGGCGGCGCGGGCGCCGTCAAGGCCGCGTCCGATCCGCAGAACGGGTCGGCGGTGCAGCAGGCCGGTGCGGATCCAGGCGGCGGCGATGCCGGCACGGGCCCGGCGCCCGGCAACGACAACGAGCCGGATACCGCACCGGACAGGGCGCCGGATAGCCCGCCGGGCACGGAACCGGTGGCGAGAGCGAACGGGACGGCGGTCGGAGAGGTCGTCGCCGGGGCGGACGCCGTTCTGGCCGCAAACGGCGCGGACGAAGCGTCAGGCCCGGACGGCCCGGAGGACGAAGACGGGATCCTCGTTGCGGCGCCCGGAGAAGAGGGCGGAGAAGAAGGCAGCGAAGAGGACGGCGAGACTGCCGGCGACGCGCCCGAGGACGACGAGGACGACGAGGACACCGCCGCGAACATGTCGCTGGCCGCCAAGGAAGCCTCCCTGATGCCGGAGGTGCTGGCGAATTTCGATGCCATCGCAAAGACCTACGAAAAGCTGCGCAGGATCCAGGAGACCCGGCTGGAGACGATGCGCGAGGGCAACGATCCGGTCGCGCGGGCGGAGCGGCGATACCGGGCGGTGCGCACCGAGCTGGTCGGCCTGGTCGAATGCATCCACATGAACAACCAGCGCATCGAGGAGTTGGTGGAGCAGTTCAAGGAGCTGAACAAGCTGCTGCTCGGCCTGGAAGGCAAGCTGATGCGCCTGGCGCTCGATTGCGGCGTCGACCGGAAGGAATTTCTCGAACAGTATCGCGGCGCGGAACTCGACCCGGGCTGGCTCGACCGGATGGCGCAGCGCAACACGCCGGGCTGGCGGGAACTGAACGAAAAACACCGGCTGGAAATCGAGGATCTGCGCGCCGGCATCGCCGAGGTCTCGCGCGCCGCCGAGCTGCCGGTCAACGAGTTCCGCCGCATCTCCCAGACCGTCCAGCAGGGCGAGCGCGAGGCCGGCCAGGCCAAGAAGGAGATGGTCGAGGCCAATCTCCGCCTCGTCATCTCAATCGCCAAGAAATACACCAACCGCGGCCTGCAGTTCCTCGACCTGATCCAGGAAGGCAACATCGGCCTGATGAAGGCGGTCGATAAATTCGAATACCGCCGCGGCTACAAATTCTCGACTTACGCCACCTGGTGGATCCGCCAGGCCATCACCCGCTCGATCGCCGACCAGGCGCGCACCATCCGGATTCCGGTACACATGATCGAGACGATCAACAAGCTGGTCCGCACCTCGCGCCAGATGCTGCACGAGATCGGCCGCGAACCGACGCCGGAGGAGCTGGCCGAGCGGCTGCACGTCCCGCTCGAGAAGGTGCGCAAGGTCCTCAAGATCGCCAAGGAGCCGATCTCGCTCGAAACCCCGATCGGCGACGAGGAAGACAGCCATCTCGGCGATTTCATCGAGGACAAGAACGCCATCGTGCCGCTCGACGCGGCGATCCAGTCCAACCTGCGCGAGACGACGACCCGGGTGCTGGCGACGCTGACCGCGCGCGAGGAGCGCGTGCTGCGCATGCGCTTCGGCATCGGCATGAACACCGACCACACCCTCGAAGAGGTCGGCCAGCAATTCTCCGTCACCCGCGAGCGCATCCGCCAGATCGAAGCGAAAGCGCTGCGCAAGCTCAAGCACCCGAGCCGGTCGCGGAAATTGCGGAGTTTCCTGGATACTTGACGCCTGCGCCGCGAGCGGGTCGCGCGACCCTCCATGCGCATCGTCGCCTGGAATTGCGCCGGCGCGCTTCACCGGAAATTCGAACCGCTGCTGGCGCTTGAGCCGGACATCGCCGTCGTTTCCGAATGTGCCGAGCCGGACGTGTTGGCGAGCAAATGCGATCTGCCGGCCTTCTCCGCTCCGCCGGTCTGGACCGGACGCAACCGGAACAAGGGACTGGCGGTTTTCTTTTTCAATGGTGCGGCAGCACACGCCCACGGCCGGATCGATCGCGACCTGGAATGGCTGCTGCCGATTGAGGTTACGCTGCCGCGCCGTTTCAACCTTCTCGCCGTTTGGGCCCAAAACGGCCCGTGGCGCAAATCGGCGCCCGGACCGCTGCGAAAGGCGCTGGATTCCTATCGCCAATTCCTGACGGATGAAGACGCCGTTGTCGCCGGCGATCTCAACAACAATGTAATCTGGGACAAACCCGACTGGGCGATGAACCACCGGGACGCTGTCGATATTCTGGACGACTTCGGCCTAGTGAGCGCTTATCACGCCGTAACAGGCGAGGCGGCGGGGGCTGAAACCGCCCCGACCCACTATTGGCGCGACCGCAGGAAGGACGGTCCGACCTATCATCTCGACTACATCTTTGCGCCCCGCGTTTGGACCGGGCGCGAATTCAGCTTTCAGGTTGAACCGTTCGAGCCGTGGACCGGCGCCGGTCTGAGCGATCATGTGCCGGTGATATTCGATACCGGCGACGGCTAGACGCCGCCATACCCCTGCGCCCGTAATCCGGGCGGACCACCGCGCACTTGACCGAGTGTCAACCAAGGTTCACAGTATGCTGGCTATCGAAGTCATCGAAAGCGCTTCGTTCGGGCGTTGGCTCCGAGATCTGCGCGACCGGGGCGCAGTAGCCCGGATCAACGCCCGGTTGCGTAATGTCTCGCTGGGCAACTTCGGCGATGTGAAACCGGTCCAGGGGGGTCTTTTCGAAATGCGCGTGCATGCCGGTCCCGGTTATCGCCTCTACTTCCTCCGCGAGGGCGCGACGGTCGTGATGCTTTGCGGCGGCGACAAGGGCAGCCAACGGCGCGACATCGAGCGCGCCCGCCGGTTGGCGCAGGACTGGAGACGGACATGACCGAAACCTTCGCGACATGGGACGCTGCGGAACATCTGCGCACGCGGGAGGATGTTCAGCTCTACCTGGAAGCCTGCGCCGAGGAGGACCCGGGTGACGGCAGCCTGATCCGGGCGGCGCTGAACGACATTGCGCGGGCGGAAAATATGAGCCGGCTGGCGCGCGAGGCGGGCATGAGTCGCGAAGGGCTTTACAAGGCCCTGTCGGCAGACGGCAACCCCACCTTCTCCACGGTGATGAAGATTACGCGCGCCCTGGGGATGCAACTTCGCATTACGGCGTAGCAGCTCTGCGGTCCTTGGCCGCCCGCCTCCTTGAAGATCGCGCCGCGCCCCTTCCCCCGTTGGCTCCGTCCGCCGGTTGGCGTATTGCTTGGGGCCGGGCCGGACCGCGGCGCCGGAAGTCGAGGGGGAGGGATGCCATGATGCAGGAGCGGATCGAGGCCAAGTGGATCCGGGCGTTCGAGACGGTGTTCGGCCTGTGCGCGGTCGAGCCCGGCGATGCGGTCGCCATCCTGTCGGAGAGCCAGTCGCGCGGCATCAACGTGCAACTCGCCGAACTGGCGCTGAGCGCGATGGGCGCGCGGCCGTTCCACGTCGTGCTGCCGACGCCGCCGCAATCGGCGCCCGTGCCGGTGCGCTCGACCGGGGCGAGCGATGCGGTCCAGGGGTTGGCGCCTGTGATCGAGGCGCTCGGCGCGTCCGCCCTGTTCGTCGACTGCACCGTCGAGGGCATGCTGCACGCGCCGGAGCTGCCGGAAATCCTCAAGAAGGGCACGCGCGGCCTGATGATCTCCAACGAACATCCCGAAGCCCTGGAGCGGCTGGCGCCGGATGCGGACCTGGAAGGCCGGGTCAAGACCGGCATAAAGATGCTGCGCGCGGCCTCGGAGATGCACATTGCTTCCGACGCCGGGACCGACCTCACGATCCGGGTGGCGGGCGCGGCGGCGGGCGGCGGCTGGGGCTTCACGAAGCGGCCCGGCACCATGACCCACTGGCCCGGCGGCCTGTGCCTGTGCTTCCCGGCGTCCGGCAGCGTCAACGGACGGCTGGTGCTCGACCGCGGCGACGTCAACCTCACGCTCAAACGCTACATGGAGGCGCCGGTGACGCTGACGATCGAGGAGGATTACGTCACCGACATCGCCGGCGACAATCTCGATGCCGACCTGTTCCGCGCCTACATCGCCGCCTGGGGCGACCGCGAGGCCTATGCCGTCAGCCATGTCGGCTGGGGCATGAACCCGGCGGCGCGCTGGGAATCGATGGCGCTCTACGACAAGACGGATTTCAACGGAACGGAGCTGCGCGCTTTCGCCGGCAATTTCCTCTATTCGACCGGGGCGAACGAGGTCGCCGGCCGACACACTCTCGGCCATTTCGACCTGCCGCTGCGCCATTGCACGGTATCGCTGGACGGCCGCACCGTCGTCGACCGGGGCGTGTTGCAGGGCGACCTCGCCGCATGAACGCGCCGCCGCGGACGGACGCCCCGGCCTGCATCGAGGCCGGGGCGGGGCCGGACACCGCGCTGTTCCTGCACGGCATCGGCGGCGACTCCGGCAGCTTCGCCGACAATCTGCCCGCCTTGCCCGAAGGCTGGCGCGGCCTCGCCTGGGACGCGCCGGGCTACGGCGCTTCGGCGCCGCTGGCGGAGATGACCTTCGAAACCCTGGCCGCCGCAGCGGTCCGCTTGCTCGATGCACAGCGCGTCCGGCGCGCCGTCATCGTCGGCCATTCCATGGGCGGCATGATCGCCCAGGAGATCGCCGCCCGCTATCCGGACAGGGTGCAGGGGCTCGTACTGTTCGCCACTACCCCCGCCTTCGGCGGGCGAGATCCGACGTTCAAGATCGCATTTCTGGCCGACCGGCTGGCGCCGCTGAACCGCGGGTTGACGCCGGCGGATCTCGCCCCTGACCTGATGGCCGCCCTGTTCGACGGCCGGGCCTCGCCGGAGACGGTGCAGCGGGCGGTCGATATCATGGGGCGGATTTCCGTCGCGACCAGCCGGCAGGCGCTCCACTGTATCGTGGACTTCGACCGCATGGACGATCTGGCGCGAATCGCCTGCCCGACCCTGGTGCTGGCCGCCGAACTCGACAAGCTGGCACCGCCCCGGACGATGGAACGGATGGCCGGGGCGATTCCGGGCGCGCGCTACCGTTGCATCGCCGGGGCGGGCCATCTGGCGAACATGGAAGACCCGGCGGCATTCAACGCCGAAATCGGCGGTTTCCTGCAGGACATTCCCCGGCAGGACCCGGACCGGACCTAGAGAGGCTGCATGACGCGCGCGCTCATGGACATCCACGGGGCGGATGCGACCGCCCGGCAGAAGGAACTGATCGGCCGGACCCGCGAACTGGGCCGCGACCGGTTCCGCCCGCGCGCCGCCGATTTCGACGCGCGCAACGTCTTTCCGTTCGAGAATTATACCGATCTGCGCGAGGCCGGCTTCTATGCCCTGACGATTCCCGAAGATCACGGCGGCATGGGCGCCGACTACCAAACCTACGCCCTGGTCTCGGCGGAGCTGGGCCGCTGGTGCCCGGCGACCGCGCTCACCTTCAACATGCATGCCTGCACCCTGCTATGGGCGTCGCAGATGGCGGACGAACTGGACATGCCGGACGATGTGCGCGCGCAGCACAACATCCGCCGCGCGGACATTTTCCGCCGCGTCGTCGAGGACGGCATGCTGTTCGCCCAGCCCTTCTCCGAGCCGGACAGCGCGGCCGCTGCCGGCAAGGCCGCCTTCGGCACCACGGCCCGGCCGGTCAAGGGCGGCTACCGGGTCGACGGCATCAAGCATTTCGCGTCGCTCTCCGGCGCGGCGAGCCATTACGGCCTGGTCTGCACGCTGCAACAGGAAGGCGTCGAGCCGGTCCCGCAGAACACCATGTTCCTCGCCGTGCCGGCGGACGCCGAGGGCGTGACGATCTTCGGCGAATGGGACGTCATGGGCATGCGGCCGACCGACAGCCGCTCGATCAGGTTCGAGAACGTCTTCGTGCCCGACGCGCTGACCATGCTGCCCCACGGCCTCTACTACCAGGCCGCGCTCAACTGGCCGCACATGTTCATGACATTGACGCCGACCTATCTCGGCCTCGCCCATGCGGCCTTCCAGTTCACCGTGGACTATCTGCGCGGCGACGTCGCCGGTGCGCCGCCGGCCGGCCCGGCCCGGCACAGCCCGGCCAAACAGCTCGCGGTGGCGGAGATGCGCATCAAGCTGGAGCAGGCGACGGCCCTGTTCCGGCGTGCGATAAGTGAGGCCCGGCTGCGCCCGGCCAAGGAAGACCGGCTGCGCGCCTACGCTGCCCAGTTCACGGTCATGGAATACGCCAACGACATCGCGCGCCTCGGCCTGCGCACCTGCGGCGGCCGGGCGATCTTCCGGAACTTCGACATCGAGCGCTGGTATCGCGACAGCCGCTGCGGCTCGCTGATGCTGCCCTGGACGGCGGAAATCTGCCTGGAGCGTCTGGGCCGGGAAAGCCTGTTCGAACGCGGCGAAAAATGACGGCCGGACGGGCAGCCGGACGCAGCCAGACCGACATTTCCGGCTGGATCGCCCAGCGCGCCGGCTGGGCGCCGGACGACACGGCGATCCGCTTCGAAGGGTCCGAGATCTCCTACGCGGCGCTCGAAGACCGGATCGGCCGGACCGCCGGGGCGCTCGCCGGTGCGTTCGGAATCGGCGACGGCGACCGGGTGGCGCATCTCGGCGTCAACGCGCCGGAGATGATCGAGCTGCTGTTCGCCTGCGCCCGGCTCGGCGCGATTTTCGTGCCGCTGAACGGCCGCCTGACCGTCGAGGAGCATCTGTGGCAGTTGCAGGATTGCGGCGCCGGCCTGCTGTTCGTCGAGCCGGACTATTTCGACCACGCCGCCGAACTGGCCGCGGCGCTGCCGGCCTTGCGCCTCGCGACTTACGCCGGCGCCGATCCCCGCTGGCCCGGCCTGGAGCGGCTGCGCGAGGCGGCGGACCATCGCCCGCCCGCATTGCGGGCCGACCTGCACCGCCCGGCGAAGATCGTCTACACCTCCGGCACGACCGGCCGGCCCAAGGGCGCGGTGCTGTCCCAGGAAGCGCTGTTCTACACGGCGCTCAACGGCCAGTCGGTTTTCGAGTTCGCCCGGGCCGACCGTATCCTGACGGCGATCCCGCTGTTCCATGTCGGCGGCATGAACATCCAGACCCTGCCGGCCCTGCGCGCCGGGGCGACGGTCACGCTCCACCGGCGCTTCGATCCGGCGGCGGTTCTGACAACGCTGGTCGAGGACCGCACGACCCTGCTCGCGATCGTACCCACCATGGCCCGCGCCCTGTTCGCCCTGCCGGATTTCGCCGATGCCGACCTTTCGGGCCTGCGCTGCGTGTGCATGGGATCGTCCTCGGTGCCGCCCGCCCTGTTCGCGCCGTGGCACGCCCGCGGCCTGCCGGTGAACCAGGTCTACGGCCTGACCGAGAGCGGCCCGACCGCCGTGGCGCTCCCGATCGCCGACGGCTTCGCGCGCAGCGCCTCGGCCGGCAAGCCGGTGCAGCATTGCGAAGCGAAGGTTGTCGCCGGCGACGGCGGCCGGAACGCGGCGCCCGGCAAAATCGGCGAGATCTGGCTGCGCGGGCCCAACCTGATGACGGAATACTGGTGCAATCCCGAGGCGACCGCCGCAGCCTTTACCGAAGACGGCTGGTTCAGGACCGGCGATCTCGGCCGCGTCGACCGGGACGGCTATTTTTTCGTCGAAGACCGCAAGACGGACATGATCGTCTCCGGCGGCGAGAACATCTACCCGGCGGAACTGGAGCGGATCCTCGCCGGGTCGGAGGATCTGGCGGAGTTCGCCGTGGTCGGCCGGCCGGACGAAAAATGGGGCGAGACCCCGGTCTGCATCGCCGTGCCGAAACCGGGCGCCGCGGTCAGCGAGACCTCGGTCCTGGAGCTGTTCGACGGCCGGCTCGCCCGCTACAAGCGCCCGCGCGCGGTCGTGCTGACCGATGGCCCCCTGCCGCGCACTCCCCTTGGCAAGGTCCGCAAGTTCGAACTGCGCGAGGCGCTGGTGGCGGGGCGGTTGGGTCGCGGTCGCTGAAGCCGGCCGTCAGGGAATCAGCCCGTCGAAGCCCAGAAAAGCCAGCGCCGCGCCGATTTTCTGTGTTTGGACGTAGTCCCGCTCTCCGTAGCGGTTCATATCGACTCCGAAGCCCGGCAGGTCCGCGCGAGCGAGGCGCAGGGTCCGAGACGTCGAAACGGCGAGGCGCGTTACCTTGATCGGGCGCGGACCGGGGATGGGGGTCAATCCGGCGAGGAAAGAGGCGACTTCCGCAAGCGCCCCGTCCCGCTCCAGGCTCGTATAGAGCACATACACGCCGGGGTCGCCTTGCGGGGGCGATGCCCACCGCCCACCGCTGATCGAAGGCGCCGCAGGATCTGCGCCGACCCGGGTGGCGCGGAAAACCTCGCCTTCAAAGCGCTCTTGTCGACGTTCGCTCAGGCGGTCGACAAGGGTCTGATCGTGGATCACGTCCCGCCGACCTGTGCCGCTCAAATGTAAACCGCGTCGCGAAGCTGATTGACCAAGCGCCGTACTTCATCGATCCGGCCTTCCCGGATGAGTTCGGCCGGGGACGAACCTTCAAGGTGCTTCTGCGGAGAAAAAATCCATTGCCGCGCCTCGTTCGGCTCGTAGAAGTCGGACAGTTCGTCCACGATGAATTCGAACTCGAGAAGGGTTTTTTCGGTCCTGGCGTGGGGATAGGCACGCCCCTGGTTCCAGCGCGATACCGTTTCCGGCCGCGTGCCGAGCAGATTCGCAACTTCGACATGCCGCATCGCACCCTTGGTGCGGATCGACTCCAGTTTTCGGGCGACCGCGTTACTCACGACCGCCGCCTTCGCACTCGCCATCGTTCGCTTCCCCTTGGCATAGCCAAGTTGTAGCAATCAATATTGCGTATTACATATAATTTTATCTTGACATTTCAATTGGCGCGGTGTGGCGCTCCGGCAGTCTTCGCCTCACACCGTCTTGCCCTTGAAGCGGCACAGGTCGTTGACGATGCAGGCCGGGCAGTCCGGCTTGCGCGCCTTGCAGACATAGCGGCCGTGCAGGATGAGCCAGTGGTGGGCGTGCTGCCGGAATTGCGGCGGCGTCGCCTTCTCCAGCTTCTGCTCGACGGCGAGCGGCGTCTTGCCGGGCGCAAGGCCGGTCCGGTTGCCGACCCGGAAGATATGGGTATCGACCGCGATGGTCGGCTGGCCGAAGGCGATGTTCAGGACCACGTTGGCCGTCTTGCGGCCGACGCCGGGCAGGGCCTCCAGCGCGGCGCGGTCCTGGGGCACCCGGCTGCTATGCTTCCCGATCAGGATATGGCTGAGCGCGATGACGTTCTTCGCCTTGGCGTTGTAGAGCCCGATGGTGCGGATATGCTCTTTCAGCCCCGCCTCGCCGAGCGCCACCATCTGCTCCGGCGTCGTCACTCCTTCGAACAGGGCCTTCGTCGCCTTGTTGACGCCGACATCGGTCGCCTGGGCCGACAGGACGACGGCGACCAGCAGCGTATATTCGTTGACATGGTCCAGCTCGCCCTTCGGCGCCGGCCGCTGCGCCTCGAGGCGGCGGTACATCTCGACGATATCGGCTTTCTTCATGGCGCTCATGGCGCGGACCTTACCACGAAACGGCGAATCGGTTATGGTCGGGCCATGAACGCGTCGCCGGTCTTTCTCGACGCCGAACTCCGGCCCAACCGCAGCCTCAGCCCGCGCGGCTTCCGCTGGCTGATGGGCGGGCTGCTGGCGCTTTCCTTCGTCGCCGGGATCGTCTTCGTCTCGATCGGCGCCTGGCCGGTCTTCGGCTTTTTCGGGCTGGACGTGCTGCTGATCTGGCTCGCCTTCCGCGCCAGCTACCGCAGCGGTGCGATGTTCGAATATCTCAAACTCACCCGCGATGCGCTGGAAGTGAAGCGCATCCATCCCTCCGGCCGCGAGCAGCGCTGGTCGTTCCAGCCCTGGTGGGTCCGGATGTCGCTGCCCCGCCCGGTCCGGCACGAAAGCCAGCTCTCGCTCTCGTCTCACGGCCGGCGGCTGGTCGTCGGCGCTTTTCTCAGCCCGCGGGAGCGCGGTGAAGTCGCCGACGCGCTGGAGAACGCCCTCCACCGGATGCGCAGGGCGCCGGCCTGACGCCAGGGGCAAGAAACCTTTCGCACAGTCTCAGCGCAAGCCGAGCACGTCCGCCATGTCGTAGAGGCCGGGTTCCCGGCCGGCCGCCCAGCGCGCCGCCCGCACCGCGCCGCGGGCGAAGATGGCGCGGCTGCCGGCCTTGTGAGTCAGTTCGATGCGCTCGGCCTCCGTCGCGAACACCACCGTATGCTCGCCGGCGACGTCGCCGCCGCGCAGCACGGCGAAGCCGATATCGCCCGCCCGGCGCGCGCCGGTGAGCCCGTCCCGGCCGCGGTCGGCCACGGCGTCCAGATCGACGCCCCGGCCCCGGGCGGCGGCGCGGCCGAAGCCGAGCGCCGTGCCCGACGGCGCATCCGCCTTGTGCCTGTGGTGCATCTCGACGACCTCGATATCCCAGTCGTCGCCCAGCGCAGCCGCGACCCGCTCGGTGACGGCGAAGAGGAGATTGACGCCGAGGCTCATGTTGGGCGCGTAGACCACCGGCACCGTGGCGGCGGCGGCTTCGAGCGCGGCGGTCTGTTCGGGTTCCAGCCCGGTCGTGCCGATCACCAGCGCCGTGCCGGTTTCCGCCGCGGCCGCCGCATGTCCGGCCGCCGCGGCCGGCACCGTGAAATCGACCAGCACGTCGCTCGCCGCCGCTGCTGCGCTCGTATCGTCGCCCACCGTCACGCCGAGGGGATCGAGCCCGGCGAGAGCGCCGGCGTCCCGGCCGACCGCTTCATCGCCCGTCCGTTCCGTCGCCGCCGCAACCGTGCAGCCCGCCGCGGCGGCAAATTCCCGGACCAGCATCTGGCCCATCCGGCCCCGGCATCCGAGAACGGCAATCCGGCAATCGCCCATGATCCTGGTTCCCCTGTCTCGAATTCCCGCGTCCGGCCTTGCCTACGGCAGAGAGGGCGGACGCGCAAGGCGGTCCCCCTCCCCTTGGGGGAGGGGGATTCAGCCCAGGGGGTAGCTCTGCAAAGCCCGGTATTGCGCGCCGTGGCGGGTCAGTTGGCTTTCGTAGAGAATAAAGGCGCGGACCTCGAAGGGCGGGGCACGGAAATCGCCGTGCTCGGAGAGGAAATTCGCCACGTGATGCCCGGTCTCGCCCTTGATGCGGGCCAGCGTCACATGGGGCCGGAACCTGCGCGCCTCCGCCGGGAAGCCCGCGCGCACGACGGCGGAGCCGACGCCGGCCTGGAGCCGGTTGAGCGCATCGTTCGCCTCGACCCCGGCCCAGACCGAGCGCGCCTTGCGCAGCTTGCCGAAATGGCCGACGCCGGCGAGCGACAGGGCGAACGACGGCGCCTGCACCCCGGCGAGCGCGGAATCGATATCCTCGGCGCGGTCTTCCGGCACCGCGCCGATGAAGCGCAGCGTGACGTGGTAGTTGTCGGACTCGATCCAGCGCGCGCCGGGGATGCCGCGCTCCAGCATCGAGAGCGTGTCGCGCAGGGCTTCGGGAAGAGCGAGGCCGACGAACAGGCGCAGCATGAGACGGGGTTCCGGTAGGGGTTCCGACAGGACGGGCGGCGCAGGGCGCGTCAGTGCCGTATCGGGGCCCTTCGATACGCCCCGGATTAAATCCGGGGCTACTCAGGGTGAGGGTAAAGGGAATCGGGATTAAGATAACCCAATACCCTCATCCCGAGTAGGCGCGCCAGCGCCGTATCGAGGCGCGCGTCAGGCGGCGCCGGGCGGGTCGCCATCCGGCGCGGGGGGGCCGTCCAGACTGCCGCCGATGCTGTCGCCGATGCTGTCGGTGATGCGCGCGGCGGCGCTCTGGATCGAGTTCCGGGCGAGGTGGGCGTAGCGGGCGGTGGTCTGGACCTGGGTGTGGCCGAGCAGCCTGCCGATCATGGTCAGGCTCTCGCCGAGCGCCAGCGCCTGCGAGGCGAAGGTGTGCCGCAGGTCGTGGATGCGCACGTCCTCGAGCCCGGCGCGCTTGCGGATGATCTTCCAGGGCCCCTGCAGATCGACCCGGTGCGTGCCGGGAAACCGGCCCGGAAACACCCACGGGCTGCCCGGCGTCCGGGGAATCGAATCCAGCACCGCCCGCGCGCCCGGCCCCAGCGGCACGGCGCGCCCGCCGGTCTTGGCGTCGGGCAGTTCGACCGCGTCGGCCGTGACATGCTCCCAGCGCAGATCGCGGATTTCCGATTTCCGGCAGCCCGTCAGCAGCAGCAGGCGGAAGGCGGCGACGGCCGCCGGCATCTCGTCCTCGGCCGCGCGCAGAACCGCGCCCAGGCGCGCCATCTCCTCCGGCGACAGGAACCGTTCCCGCTTGTGCTCCTTGTATTGCCTGATGTGCCGGCAGGGGTTCGAGCCGTCCGGCCGCCAGCCCCAGATCTCGGCCTGGACGAACATCTTGGACAGGACGCCGAGCATCCGGTTGGCCTGGTAGGGCGTGGCGCGCATGCTGTGGTGCAGTTCGGCAGCATCCTTGCGCTGGACGTCGCCGGCCGGCATGTCGCCGAGCGCGGGAACGATGAACTTCTCCACCATCCGGCGGTAATGCGCCTGGGTGCCCGGCTTGCAATGCGCCGGGACGTAATCCTCCAGGAACCGGCGCCCGAGCGCCGCCACCGACGGCGACGGCGCCCTGTCCCCGTCCGGGTCTTCGCGCGGATCGATGCCCCGCTTCGCCAGCGCCAGGAGCTGCCGCGCCTGCGCCCGCGCCGCCTCGGCGCCCAGATTCTCGATACCGGGCGCGCCGTAATGGCCGAGGGTGAACCAGCGCAGCCGGCCTCGCACGCGGGTCTGGAGCACCCAGGTCTTCCGGCCCGACGCGCGGACCCGGACGCCGAATCCGGTCAGCTCCCCGTCCCAGTAAACGGCGTCGGAATCGTTTGCCGCAATGGCGCCGACCGCGCGGTCGGTGAGCTTGGACATGCGGTTTGCCATAGTCTTCAACCCCTTGCGAGCGCGCCGATCCTAAGCAGGCGGCAAACATCTGGCAAACAGACTCGGCGCCGGAGAGACCGAAACCCCGCGAGACAGACGGACCGGTATTTCAAGAGAATCGAATAACGTCAATGGGTTATCCGATTCACGCGATG